>NZ_JBVHJE010000004.1:0-503607 GCF_055560195.1 Streptomyces sp. NPDC023481 | reverse complement strand
CGCGCCGCCTGGGCCGACAGCGAGCCCGGCGACGCCGCCGACACCACCAGCGGCACCACACCGTCGTACTCCTCGGACGCGGTGACCGGCTCCTCCGGCACCTGTTCCAGGATCACGTGGGCGTTGGTGCCGCTCAGACCGAAGGAGGAGACGCCGGCGCGGCGCGGGCGGCCGGTGTCGGGCCAGCCCCGGGACTCCGTGAGCAGTTCGACGGCGCCCACGGACCAGTCGACCTGGGAGGAGGGGGCGTCGACGTGGAGGGTGGCGGGCAGGGCGCCGTACCGCATCGCCTGCACCATCTTGATGACACCGGCGACCCCGGCGGCCGCCTGCGTGTGTCCGATGTTGGACTTCACCGAGCCCAGCCACAGCGGCCGTTCGCGGTCGCGGCCGTAGGTGGCCAGCAGGGCCTGCGCCTCGATCGGGTCGCCGAGGACCGTGCCCGTGCCGTGGCCCTCGACCGCGTCCACGTCCGCCGGGGTCAGCCCGGCGTCGGACAGCGCCTTGCGGATGACCCGCTGTTGGGAGGGGCCGCTCGGGGCGGTGAGGCCGTTGGAGGCGCCGTCCTGGTTCACCGCGCTGCCCCGGACGACCGCCAGCACCCGGTGGCCGTGGCGCCGGGCGTCGGACAGGCGTTCCAGGACGAGTACGCCCGCGCCCTCGGCCCAGCCGGTGCCGTCGGCCGCGTCGGCGTACGACTTGCAGCGGCCGTCGGCGGCCAGCGCCCGCTGCCGGGAGAACTCCACGAACGTGCCCGGGGTGGCCATGACGGTGGCGCCGCCGGCCAGGGCCATCGAGCACTCGCCGCGCCGCAGCGCCTGCGCGGCCAGATGGAGTGCGACCAGGGAGGAGGAGCAGGCGGTGTCCACGGTCACCGCGGGGCCTTCGAGGCCGAAGACGTAGGAGATCCGCCCGGAGGCCACGCTGGAGGCGGTGCCCGTGGTGACGAAACCTTCGAGTTCCGCGGGAAGCCGGCCTCCGGTGCCGTAGCCCTGTCCCATGACTCCGGCGAAGACGCCGACGTCCGTGCCCTTCAGCGCATGGGGGTCGACGCCCGCGCGCTCCAGGGCCTCCCAGGAGGTTTCGAGGAGCAGTCGCTGCTGCGGGTCCATGGCCAGCGCCTCGCGGGGCGCGATGCCGAAGAAGCCGGCGTCGAAGCGGCCCGCGTCCGGCAGGAATCCGCCCTGGTCGACGTAGGAGGTGCCGGGCTTCTCCGGGTCCGGGTCGAACAGGCCGTCGAGGTCCCAGCCCCGGTCGGTCGGGAACACCGAGACGGCGTCACGGCCCGCTGCCAGCAACTGCCACAGCTCGTCCGGTGTGTTGACACCGCCGGGGAGTCGGCAGGCCATGCCGACGATGGCGATGGGCTCCTGCGGGTCCGTGTCGACGGCCCGTTCGGGGACGGCGTCGGTGCCGGTCAGGCCGAGGACGGCGTGGCGCAGGTGGGCGGCCAGTTCCCGTGGGGTCGGGTGGTCGAAGGTCACGGTCGTGGGCAGGCGCAGCCCGGTGTGCTCGGTCAGCCGGTCGCGCAGGGCGACGACGGCGACCGAGGTCAGGCCCAGGTCGCGGAAGGCGCGGTCGGCCGGCAGGTGGGCCGGGCCCGGGCCGGGCAGGACGGCGGCGGCCTGTTCGCCGACCAGCCGTTCGAGCAGCGCCAGTTGGGCGCGTACGTCCAGGTCGGCGAGGCGGGCGCGCAGGGCGGCGGTGACGGTGGCGTCGGGGCGTGCCTGCCGGGCCGGTGGTTCGGCCAGGGCGCGGAGGAGCGCGGGGACCGGCCGGGAGGGGCCGGGCAGGGCCGGGCGGGGGGCGAAGAGGGCCGGGGCCCGGTCGGCGAGGAGCACGTCGAACGCGGCAAGCAGGTCGGGTAGTCGGGGCTCGTCTTCTTCGGGGGCCCAGGTCAGGGTGGCGGCGGCCTGACCGCGCAGTCGGCGGCCGTGGGTGACGGCCTCGGTGAGGGCGCCGCGCACCGCCCGGTCCGGGTCGCCGGGCGCGCCCAGGGTCGCGGAGCCGTCGGTGACGGTGATGAACACGCCGGTGTCACCGAGGAGTTCGGTCAGGGAGCGGGCCAGTTCCGGGTCGTCGGCGGTGTGCACCACGGCGCCGATCGGATGGGCGTCGGCCAGGGCGGGCGCGTCGGCGGCGACGCTGCGGGGCGCTGTGCCGGGGGGCCAGGCGTCCGGGTCGGTGCGGTCGGTCGTACCGGGCGCGTGGACGAGGACCAGGCGGGTGGCCCCGTGCACGTCGGCGAGGTGGTGGGCGAGCGCGGCGCCGGCGGGCGTGTCCGTGCCGGTGACGACGACGGTTCCGGTCCCGGTGAAGGCGGCGGCGGGGCGGGGCCGGCCGTCCACGGGAGTGCGCAGCAACCGGGGCACCAGCAGTTGGCCGTGCCGGACCGCGAGTTGGGGTTCACCGGAGGCGACGGCGGCGAGCAGGGGCTGCGGGTCCGGGCCGTCGGTGTCGAGGTCGACGACGGTCAGGTCCTGGTGTCCGTCCGCCTGGAGCGACCGTACGACCGCCCACAGCGCGGCACCGGCGGGTTCGGGCGCGGTGTCACCGGCGGGTGTGGCGTGCCGGGTGAGGACCACCAGCGGTCCGGGCGCGTGCCCGCCGGTCATCTGCTCGGTGAGGAGGCGGGTCGGGGCGAGGGGGTCGGCGGAAGCGGGCGGCGGCATCAGGACGGTGAGCCCGGGGGCCGTAGCGGCGGCCGACGCCAGGTCGGGGTGAGGCTCGGCCGGCACCCCGACGGCACGCAGCGCGGCGACGAGCCCGCCGGCGCCCTCACCGGCCACGGCCCACACGCGCGGTCCGGCACCGTCACCCGCAGCCGCACCGGCCCGCATGTCGGAGCGGGCATCCTCACCGGCCACGGCCCGCGCACCCGGTCCGGCACCGTCACCCGCCACGGCCCGCGCAGCCGGGCGGGCAGCAGCCTCCTCTCCCCCACCCTCCCCCGCCGCCCCGGGCGCGGCGGCCGCGCCCGTGCCGCCCGCTGCCGGGACCCACGCGGACGTCAGCACAGCGTCCTGGTGCCCGTCCGCCGTATGGCGCGGCCAGTACGGCTGGGCCGCGAGCAGGCGGCGGACGATCTTGCCGGAGGCCGTGCGCGGGACGGTGGCGACCTCGTGGATCCGCTCGGGGATCTTGTAGGCGGAGAGCCGGGCGCGGCAGTGGGCGAGGACGGCGGTGACGTCGAGGCCGTCCGGTCCGGGGACCAGCCAGGCCACCGGCACCTCGCCCAGGCTGTCGTGGGCCGCCCCGGCCACACCGGCGTCGGCGACGCCGGGTGCGCTGCGCAGGACCGCCTCGACCTCGTCGGGGTGGATGTTCTCGCCGCCGCGGATGATCAGGTCCTTGAGCCGGCCGCAGACGGTGAAGTAGCCGGCCTCGTCCCGGCGGGCCAGGTCTCCGGTGCGGAACCAGCCGTCGAGCAGCGCGGCCCGGGTCTCCTCGGGGCTGTTGTGGTAGCCGACCATGACGTTGGGGCCGCTGACCCAGACCTCGCCCTCCTGCCCGGCGGGCACGTCGCGTCCGGTGCCGGGGTCCACGATCCGGACGTCGACGCCGGGTACGGGCAGTCCGCAGGAGCCGTCGACGCGGGCGCCGTCGGGCGGGTTCATGGTGATCGCGCCGCAGGTCTCGGTGGAGCCGTAGGCGTCGACCAGCGGGACGCCGAAGGTCTCCTCGAAGGAGCGGCGCAGCTCGGAGCCGGTGACGGCGCCGCCGACGAGTCCGATGCGCAGGTCGGGCAGGGACAGGCCGGTGCGGCGGGCGGTGGCGACGAGGTGGTGGTAGGTGGTGGGGACGCCGGCGAGGAAGGTGGCGCGCTCGGTGCGCAGCAGGTCGAGGACGTCGTCGGCGGAACTGCCGTCCGTGAGGCGGGCGGTGGCGCCGACGGAGGTCACGGACAGCACGCAGGCGATGTGGGAGAGGCTGTGGAACAGCGGCAGCGGCCACAGCACCCGGTCGTCCGGGCGCAGGTCCGGGATGGGGACGTAGCTGGCGGCGACCGACCAGAGGCAGTTGCGCTGGGTGGACAGCACGCCCTTGGGCCGCCCGGTGGTGCCGGAGGTGTAGAACATCCAGGCCACCTCGTCCAGGCCGAGGTCGTCGGGGGCGGGGGTGGCGGGGTCGGTGGTCGCGAGATCGTCGTAGGCATGGGCGCCCGGCGGCACGTCGGTGGTGCCGGCCACCAGGACGGTGGTGTCCGGGGCGGTGTCCGACACCACCTGAAGAAACGTCACTGCACTGCTTGCCCCGGCGAGGACGAACCGCGCCCCGCTGTCGGCCAGGAGGTACTCCAGTTCGGCGGCCGCGGACCGCGGGTTCACCGGTACGCCGACGCCGCCGGCCCGTACGACCGCCAGATACCCCTCCACCATGGCGACGGAGTTGCCGAGGCAGAGCGCCACTCGGTCACCGCGGCGCAGCCCGAGGCGGACGAGGTGTCCGGCGAGCCGCCGCGTGCGCGCTTCGAGACCGGCGTAGGTGACCGCGCGCCGGCCGTCGGCGAAGGCGACCTTCTCCGGGATGCGGAGAGCGTGCTCGTGCAGCGTGACCGCAAGCGGTGTGACCAGGTCGGAACGCAACGCTCGACTCCTTCCACAGGGCGGCAGCGGGTACCGGGAGCAGCAGGTCGGGGTGGTCTCCGGGGACGGACGGCCGTACGGCGCTGTACGGCCGGCCGTCGTCCGGAACGACGGAAGCAGACATCCCTGCGCCGGCGGGGCGGTGCCCGCGGCGGTCAGGCGCCCGGAAGGGGCGGGAGCGGCCGGTCCCGCCGCCGGGGCGGGCGGGGGCCGTTCCCACCGCCGCGGACGGCCGGGGGGCCGCCCGGGGCGGGCGGAGCGGGCGGTCGGGGCCGGCCCGCGCGGGCTCGCGCGGAGGACCCGCCGTACCGCCGGTGTGGCCGGAGGGGCGGACGTACGGTCAGGGCACCGGGAGGCTCACCAGGTGACCGGGAGGCTCTTCAGGCCGAACACGGACCCGCGGGTGCGCAGCGGGACTTCGTCGGCCGGCGTGGCCGCCCGCAGGTCGGGGAAGGCCCGCAGCAACGCGCGCAGGCCGGTGCGGAGTTCGAGGCGGGCCAGGTTCTGGCCGACGCACTGGTGGATGCCGTGGCCGAACGCCAGGTGTCCGGCGGTGTCCCGGTCGAGGTCGAGGTGGGCGGGGCAGCCGTACTTGGCGGGGTCGCGGTTGGCGGCCGGCAGGGACACCGTGACGGTCTCCCCCTTCTTCACCAGCTGCCCGTCCAGTTCGACGTCCTCCAGCGCGGTGCGGAAGATCTCGTACTGGTTGACGGTGACATAGCGCAGGATCTCCTCCACCGCCGCGTCGACGCGGGACGGGTCGGCGCGCAGCGCGGCGAGTTGCTCGGGGTGGTGGAGCAGCGCCATGACGCCGACGGTGAGAGCGCTCTCGGTGGTCTCGTAGCCCGCGAAGAGCAACAGGGCGACGATGTTGCCGAGTTCCTCGTCGGTCAGCTCGCCGGCGGCCAGCAGCCGGCTGATGATGTCGTCGCCGGGCTGCTCGCGCTTGCGGGCGATGGTCTCCCCGATGAGCGCGCCGACCTGCTGGAAGACCGCCATCGACTCCTCGGCGTCGCCGTCGGGGTCGTGGGTGATGGCGGGCGCGTCGGCGTACCGGTCGCGCTCCTCGTAGGGCAGGCCGACCAGGTCGGACAGGATCCGCAGCACGAACGGCTTGGCGAAGGCGGTGAGCAGGTCGGCGGGGGCGCCGTGTTCGCGCATGGCCTCGATCTGCTCGACGGCCACCGACTCGACGTGCGGGGCGAGTTCGGCGATGCGCCGCACGGTGAACTCGCGTGCCAGCATCCGGCGGAACCGGGTGTGGTCGGGCGGGTCCATGTGGATGAACATGCCGGGCATCGCCGGGAACTGCGGTACGGGGGCACCGTACTTGGTGACGGGGAAGTGCCCGATCTCCAGGCTGTGGCTGAACCGGGGGTCGCTCAGCACCTCCCGGACGATCCGGTGGCTGGTGGCGAACCAGCCGATGTGGCCGTCCGGGTAGGCCATCCGCGCGAGCGGGCGTTCCTCCCGCAGCTTGTCGAAGATCGCGGGAGGGTCGAAGTGATGGGTGCGTGACCAGACGTCTTCGTAGGACAGCATCTCGCTCATGAAGCACCTTCCCCACAGTGTGTGCGAACGTATCCGTCCGGGAAAACCCGCACCCGCGCCCTGGGTGCGCCCGCCCGCGTCGGTGGTGCCGTCGGACCCTCTCGCAGGGCCCGGGTCAGACGGCCAGCTTGCGCAGGGTCTCGCGGGCGTCGGCGAGGGACTTCTCGCCCAGCGGCTTCAGCTGCTCCATGGCGGGCACGATCGCCGCGAAGGTCAGCTCGGCGTGGACGAACCTGAGGTTGTCGGCGAGGCCGATGGCGCTCAGCACGGCCCGCAGGTACGGCTCCTGGTAGTCCCAGCCCTCGCGCGGGGTGCCGGGGGCGTAGGAGCCGCCGCGTGCGGTGACGACGATGACGTTCTTGCCGCTCAGCGCGCCGGACTCGGCTCCCGGGGGCACCATGTGGGCCGGGGTGACCAGCCGGTCGATCCAGGCCTTGATGGAGGAGGGGATCGTGTAGTTGTACATCGGGACGCCGAGGACGATCGTGGTCGCCTCGCGGACCTCGGCGTGCAGCGCCTCGGTGAGGGCCTGGTCCTCGGGGCCGACGCCGTGCAGGTCGCCGGTCGGGTCGAAGAGCCACTCCCGGACCTCGTGCGTGATGTGCGGGATCGGTTCCGCGCCGAGGTCGCGGTAGGTGTAGCCGGCGTCCGGGTGGTTCTGCCGCCACTGGGTGACGAACTCGGCGGTGAGCCGGCGCGTCACGGACTCGCCGGAGCGGATGCTCGCGTCGATGTGCAGAAGATGGGTCATCGCATGACTCCTGGCCAGTCGGTACGGCTGTTGGGCAACCCGCCCGGTCCCACCCGGCCGGCGCACGCCGGCGGGACGGCACAACACGGTGAGGAAAGGCTCTACTTGCTGGAGGCTACGCGGGGGGACCGCGCCGGCGGCATCCCTCAGGTTGGTAGGGCAGGTGGGTGGGGCGGGGTGGTGGTCGCGGCGCGAAGCCGTCACCTGCGCCGACGGTCCCGCGCCGGCCGCCGGCTACCCGGCCTGCCGGGCGGCGACGGCGGGGCGGCCCACGAACTCGGGCCCCGACTCGCGGGGATGGTCGCCGCGTTCCTCCACCAGGATCCGGTTCCAGGAGCGGGCCAGTTCCACCCGGGAGGTCACGTCGAGCTTGCGGAAGATCTTCTTCAGGTGGAACGCCACCGTGTGCGGGGAGATGTAGAGCTGGCTGCCCACCCTGCCGTTGGTGAGCCCCTGGCTGACCAGTTCGGCCACCGCGAACTCGGTGTCGGTGAGCCGGCTGACCCGCGTCCGGCTCCGGGCGGTCCGGCCGCCGTGGTCGTCGAGTTCGCGCAGTCTGCTCTGCACCCGCGCGAGGTCCCGGGACGCCCCGGCGCCCAGGTAGGCGTCCGCCGAGCGGCGCAACAGGCCCACCGCCCGGTCGCGTTCCGCGACGCGCGTGGAGCGCACCCGGCTCGCGTCCTCCAGCGCGGACGCGCGCGCCCAGGGGTCCAGGTGCCGCTCCGAGGCGGCCTCCAGGGCGTCCGCGTCGCGGGCGTACAGCCCCGTGGCGTGCTCGGCGGCCGCCTGTACGCTGCGGAAGCTGCGGTTCATCAGGGCGAGCCGGCCCATCGTGCGGACGGTGCGCTCGGCGAGGTCGGCGTCGCCGAGGCGCTGGCCGGCCCGGACCAGCCAGGGGGCCGCCGCCGGCTGGGAGACCAGCAGGTCGCGGATGAGCACCTCGTCGTGGACGATGCCCTTCAGCAGGTGCGCGACGCTCTCCATGCCGTCGCGCGCCTCCAGGGCCTGGGCGGCGGCCCACACGCACTGTCCCGGCATGAGGTTCTCCTGCCCGAGCAGCGCCGCGTCCCGCAGCCGGTTGGCGTAGAGGAGGCCGGTCGTCAGGTCCAGGCAGCGCACGGAGCACAGGGCCATGACCACGTGACCCCGTGGGGGGAGTCCGCGGTTCCCGGCCTGGGCGGCGAGCCGGAGTCCGGCTTCGGCCGCCGCCGTGGCCTCGGTCAGCCTGCCCCCGGCGAGATGGATCTCCGCCTCGCACAGCCGCAGCGCGGCCTGCGCCTCGGGGCGGTGCGGTCCGTGGTCGCAGGGGCGCGCGCCGGGCTCCGGACAGGGCTCCGCGCAGGGCCCCTCGGCGGCGAGGAGGCGTTCGGCCGGTCCCAGGCCGCGGACACGGGTCAGCAGCGTGGCGTACCAGATGCGCGCCTCCAGCGGCGCCTCGCGGACGGGGCGGTCCGCCCCGGCCGGCTGCGACGCGGCGGCGGCTAACTCCATGCTTTTGCCAAGTCGTCCGTCGAGCCAGAAGAGCGCTGATTGTGCGACGGAACGGCCTGGCTCGGAAGAAGATTGCAGAAGAGTTTGCTCGGTGATGACTGAATATCGCGGGGGCACTACAAACCTCTGACGTGTAATCGGGTGGCGTTCTGAACTCGTGGGGTGTCGCTCTGACCCGTGGACCGTTTCCTCCGGAATCGCACGCACGCTGCTCCCGTCGTCCCGCCCGTCGCGCATGCGGTCCGGCCGCTGCCGGATGCCGGTGGTGACCTGCCCTTTGGCACGACTGCGCGCCTCACCGCTCGTGCGGCCTGGCACAGCCCGATGTGTTGAAGGACATCAACTACCCCCCTGGCCTGTGACCCGGTTGTCCGTGTTGCCTACACCTGTGGTGAAACGCAGTCGTGCACGAACGTCACAAGGCTGGCGGGAAATTACGCTCCCGCCACCTACTCGTCGATCCCTTCGCACAACGATACGTATTCGTTCGGTGAAGCACCACGAATCGCTGTGACGCTGCCGTTAACGCTCCTCGACGACTGACCCCGGGCGCGCACGGCCACAGCCCGCGTTCACCATTCCCCCACACAAGTACCGTCGCTGCCCGCGCGGCAAGGCGGCTCGCCGCCCGGCGCGTCCCGGGGACTAGCCCTGCCCCTTCCGGCGGCTTCGTGAACGTGACCAACGCCACGGAGAACAGGGGCGGTTGGCCCGGTGGCGGTGCGTGCGAGTTCGGCCACCGTGGCCGAAGGACGCCGCCGGTGCCGCGGTCGCACCCCGTCCGTCGGCCGAGCGGGGCCGCTCAGCGCACCCGGCCGGCCGCGCGGCCGGCCAGCAGGTCCCGCAGTTCCCGGGCGTTGCGCCGGCTCACGGCGAGCACCCGGTCGCCGATGCGGACGGTCAGGTTACCGCCGTCGACCCGGAGTTCCTCGATCCGGCCGAGGGCGACGAGCCGGCTGCGGTGGATGCGCACGAAGCCGCGCGAGCGCCACTGCTCCTCCAGGGTGGACAGCGGGATCCGCACCAGATGGCTGCCCCGGCCGGTGTGCAGCCGTGCGTAGTCGCCCTGCGCCTCCACGTCGGTGATGTCGGCGAGGGGCACGAACCGGGTCACCCCGCCCAGCTCCACGGGCACCTGGTCGCCGAGGGCCGGTGCGGCCGGCCCGGGCGCCGCGGGGGCCGCCGGGCGGGGGCCCTGCCCGGCCCGGACCAGTTCGGCGACCCGCCGTACCGCCTCGGCGAAGCGCTCCTTGCGGAGCGGCTTGAGCAGGTAGTCGACGGCCTTGAGGTCGAAGGCGCGCACGGCGAAGTCCTCGTACGCGGTGACGAAGACGATCAGCGGCGGGGCAGCCGACGCGCCCAGCAGCCGGGCCAGTTCGAGTCCGCTCAGGCCGGGCATGCCGATGTCGAGGAAGACGACGTCGAACGCCTCGGCACCGCGCACCCCGCCGGAGCCGTAAGACCCGCCCGGGCCACCGGAGTCCGCCGCCCGCACCCCGCCCAGCCGGCGCAGCGCCTCGTCGGCCGTGAGGGCGGGGACGACGGCACCGACCCGGGGGTCCTCCCCCAGCAGGTACACCAGCTCCGCGAGCGCGGGTTCCTCGTCGTCCACGGCCAGGACGCGCAAGGGCACGTCGGTCACCCCCATGTCCGGCAGCTCCCTCCGCTCTCGGCCGCTCCCCCATGGTGGTCCGGCAGGCCGGGCGGCGTCGAGATCACCGAGGACGGTGTGTCCGTGCCGTGACCCGGCCGCGAGGTCGGTGGGCTCGCCGTCCGAAGGGCGCTTCGGGGTGGCGTTCAGACGGTGGCGTGGGGCTGTGACGGGCTGAGGTAGCTCACGGCTGTGTGCCCGGCGTGCGGGGTGAGCAGTGCGTCGAGCTCTTCGGCCGCGGTCTCGAGGAGGTGGCCGTCGCGCGTGGCCCGGACGGTTTCGAGGAGGAAGGCGACGCGGGTGGAGTCCTCGGTGACGCGGGTGCGGTTTGCGTCGCGGTGGTTCCAGTGGCGGGTCAGGACGTCGGTGGTGTCGACGTAGACGATCTCGCCGGGTGCGGGGTGTTCGACGGTGCCGGGTGCGCCGAGCGGGGTGAAGGACTCCGTGCCGTCCGCCGGGCGGATCTCGACGTCGCCGGTGACGTGATCCAGGTCGAAGGCGCCGGCGGGCAGGGCGTGCCGGACGGAGACGGCGTTGTAGGAGTCGACGGCGGGGTTGATGCGGGGCAGGGCGCCCTTCTTGGTGAGGCGGCGGCCGAGCGCGTCGACGCTGGGGCGGACGCGCCGGGGGTTGGTGCCGAAGGAACGGTAGACGCTGTGCCAGGCGTCGACGCGCGGGTCGGTCTCGTCGGCGGGGCGCCAGGTGCCGTCGGCGAGTCGCCGTTCGAGTTCCTCGACGGCGGCGGCGGTGCCGGGCCAGGGTGCGCGGCCGCGCAGGCCGGTTGCGGTGACGACGGCGATGAGGGTGTCGGGGAAGGCGTCCGCGACGGCGGGGGTGAGGTGGAAGCCGGTCATGGGGGTCTCCGTTGCTGCGTGCGGGCCGGTTCGGGGTTTCCAGGGGCCGGTGCGGTCCAGGCGGCGGCGCTGCTGCCGCGCGGTGGGCAGGTCGAGGCCCTGACCGCGGTGCGTGAGGTGGTCGACGCCCGCGGTGCGGTGTTGGACGGGCTTGTGGTCGTCGTACGTGAACCTCGCCCGCACCTCGGTGAGGTCCGGGCGCAGGCCGCCTTCCGGGCGGGGTGGGGGCGGGCCGGGTGGACGAGGAGGGTGTCGCCGTCGGCGGTGAAACGGGTGGGCACGGTGATCGGCGGCCGGCCGGGGGGCCGTTGACGCCGAGGATGCCGACGTCGTGTCCGTCGAGATCCAGGTCCGCCATCCTGTGTCGTCCAGGGCGGCATCCCAGGGCTGGATGAACAGGTGCGGGTTGCCTCCCGGAGGGCGCGGGCGGTCAGGCGAGGGCGAGCAGGCCGACGGCGACGGCCGCGGTGCCCAGGCCGATCAGCTGGCCGCGGTGGATGCGCTCGGCGAGGACGCCGCGGGCGAGCAGGACGGTGCCGGCCGGGTACAGGGCGGTGATCACGGCGACGACGGCCAGGTCGCCGCTGCGGGCGGCGAGCAGGAACAGCAGGTTGGCCACCGAGTCCAGCACGCCGGCCGTCGCCGAGCCCGCGTACGCGGGCTTCTCGGGGCCGAGCCGGCGGTGCATGAGCCCGGCGGCGGCCAGGGTGACGGCGGAGGAGACGGCGCGGCCGACGATGAGCGGGCCCACGCCGCTGCCGGAGGGGGCCTGGTGCAGGAAGACGAGCTGGAGGGCGATGGCGGCTCCGGCCCCGAGGGCGAGGAGCAGCGCGGTGCGCGACGGGCGGGCCGACTTCGCGCCGTGTCCGGCGCTGACCAGCACGACCGCCGCCAGCGCCAGCGGCAGGCCGGTCAGGCCCTGCCACCCCAGGTCCTCGCCCTGCACCAGGCCGACGCCGACCGGCAGCATCGCCGAGACCACCGCGGTGACCGGGGACAGGACGTTCATGGGGCCGATCGCGAGCGTGCGGTAGAGCAGGGCGAACGCGGCCGCCGACGCCACACCGGACGCGGCGCCCCACGCGAGGGTGGCGGGGGCGAAGGAGGCGCCGAGGACGGGCCACAGCAGCAGCTCGACGGTGAGCGAGGCGGGGGCGGCGATCATGACGGTGCGCAGGACGTGGGCCCTGCGGGCGCCGAGGCCGCCCAGGAAGTCTGCGCATCCGTAGGCCAAGGAGCTGCTCAGGGCCAGCAGCAGAGCGATCACGGGCGATTCCTTACCTATCCCGTACTATCAATGGAACGACTACACCGTACAGCGCATCGACCGACACGGGTACAACAGAATGACCGTGAGACACATTTCACTGAACCGCCCGGGAGGGTGAAGCGATGACGGAGACCGAGGCGGCCCTGCGGACGCTGGCGCAGAACGTCCGGGCGGCCCGCACGCGTGCCGGACTGTCCCTGGACGAACTCGGCCGCCGGGCCAAGGTCAGCAAGGGTGCGCTGGTGGGACTGGAGAAGGCCCAGGGCAATCCGAACTTCGCCACGCTGGTCCGTCTCGCCGACACCCTCGGCGTCTCCGTCTCGGCGCTGCTGGAAGGGCGCGGCGGGGAAAGCGTCCGGGTGGTGAGCGCCGACGGCGTCATGCCCCTGTGGAAGGGCGAGCGCGGCGGCGAGGCCCGGCTCATGCTGACCACCGCCGGCCCGGCGGCCACCGAGGTCTGGCGCTGGACGCTGGAGCCCGGCGAGGAGTACCCCAGCCACCCGCACCAGGCGGGCGTGACCGAGACCGTCAGCGTCACCGTCGGCCGGATGACGCTCGTCGTCGACGGCACCGAGCACGCCGTCGAAGCCGGCCAGACCGCCGCGTTCGAGGCCCACGTCCCCCACACCTACCGCGGTGCGGGCACCGAGACCTGCCACCTGATCATGACCGTCCACCTGCCGCCCGGCCCGGCGTGACCCCCTGCCGCACCCGCGCCCGACGGGACCACGGTGACCCGGGCGCGGGTGAGGCCGTAGCGGTCGGCACCCGGCTCCCCCCGCAGCCCCGACCACCGCCGACCCGAAGGAGCCCACCCCCGGCCACGGCCCCCGAGGGGTGCGGGCTCAGTCGGGGAGGACCAGGCGGGCCGTCTCGCCCGGGCCGACCGGGACCACCCGGTCGTGCAGGCGGATGTCGATGGGCGACTGGTCGGACTCCGGTACGGCGATCTCCAGCAGACCGCTGCGCAGTTTCAGCCGTACGCCCCAGTGGCCGTGGTAGCGGAGGGCGAAGCCGTAGGAGGACAGCTCGGGCAGCGGGACGGGGTCGAGGGACAGGCCGCCGGCGCGGGTCTCCAGGCCGGTCAGGCCGCGTTGCACGAGGTCGAGGGTGCCGGCCATGGCGCCGAGGTGGATACCCTCGCCGGTGGTGCCGCCCTGGAGGTCGGCGATGTCGCCGCGCAGCGCCTCCTGGACGAAGGTCCAGGCATCGGCGCGGCGGGCGCGGGCCAGGATCCAGCCGTGGACCAGGCCGCTCAGGGTCGAGCCGTGGCTGGTGCGGTGCAGGTAGTGGTCGACGGTGGCGAGCCAGCCGCGCTCGTCCAGGTGACAGCCCAACTGCTGGAAGAGGGAGCGGAGTTCGGGCGGTGAGAAGAGGTAGCCGAGCATCAGCACGTCGGCCTGCTTGGACGCCTTGTAGCGGTTGACGGTGTCGCCCTCCGCCTCCAGGATCCGGTCCAGCCGCCGGATGTCGTGGTACCGCCCGCGGTAGCCGTCCCAGTCCAGTTCGGCGAGGTCGCCGTAGCCGTCGAACTGGCTGATCACCCCGTCGTGGAAGGGGATGTGCAGCCCGCGGGAGAGCTCGCTCCAGCGGGCGGGTTCGTCCGCGGCCAGCCCGATGTGCTCGGTGAGTTCCCGTCGGCGCGGCTCGGGCAGACCGTCCAGCAGCTCCAGGGCGCGGGTGAGCACCCAGGCGGCGGTGACGTTGGTGTACGTGTTGTCGTCCAGGCCGGGCCCGTCCGCGCCGGGGTAGGCGTCGTGGTACTCGTCGGGGCCGACCACCCCCCGGATGCGGTACCGGCCGAGGTGGTCGTCCCAGTCGGCCGACCGCGCCCAGAAGCGGGCGATCTGCAGGAGCATCTCGGCGCCCTCGCCGTGCCGGAACTCGCTGTCGCCGGTGGCCTCGCAGTACTGCCAGATGTTGTAGGCCACGGCGGAGCCGACGTGGTGCTGGAGCCGGGAGTGGTCCGGCAGCCAGCGGCCCGAGCGCGGGTTGAGGTGCAGCTGCTGGGTCTCCTCGCGGCCGTCGCTGCCGCTCTGCCACGGGTACAGGGCGCCGCACCGGCCCAGCTCGCGGGCCGCGCGGCAGGCCGCGTCCAGGCGGCGGTGGCGGTAGCGCAGCAGGGCGCGGGAGACCTCGGGCAGGTGGAGGTTGAGGTAGGGCAGGACGAAGAGTTCGTCCCAGAAGACGTGTCCGCGGTAGGCCTCGCCGTGCAGTCCGCGGGCGGGCACGCCGACGTCCAGGTCCGCGGTGTGCGGGGAGAGGGTCTGCAGCACGTGGAACAGGTGCAGGCGCAGGATGCTGCCGGCCTCGCCGGGCACGTCGAGCGCGGTGCGCCGCCACAGCTGCTCCCACGCCTGGCGGTGCGACTCGCGCAGTTCGTCGAAGCCGGGCGCGGCACCGACGCGGTCGACGGCCGCGCGCAGCGGGTCGCTGATCGCCGGGTCGTGGGAGGTGTGCAGGGCGACGGTCTTGTCGACGGTGGCGGTCCGGCCGGGCGGCAGCCGCAACCGCAGCCGCTGTACCGCGCGGTGGGCCTCGTTGGCGTGGGTGACCGGGGCCCGGACGGT
This sequence comes from Streptomyces sp. NPDC023481, assembly GCF_055560195.1. Classification (NCBI taxonomy): domain Bacteria; kingdom Bacillati; phylum Actinomycetota; class Actinomycetes; order Kitasatosporales; family Streptomycetaceae; genus Streptomyces; species Streptomyces sp. NPDC023481. The sequence continues at coordinate 488,883 of NZ_JBVHJE010000004.1, read as the reverse complement.
CAGCCGGGCGGCCAGTCCGAAGCCGGTGTCGGAGGTGCGGGTACGGCAGCGCAGCCAGACCGTGCCGGGGGCCGCGGTGCCCACGGTGACGTGGCTGAGGTGCCGGCCGTCCAGTTCCCGGTAGCGGGCGACCCCGGAGTTGGTGACGCCGCCGTCCAGCGCGGCCTCGACGTCCAGTTCGACGGTGCGGCCCTCGGCGGTGAACTCGGTGCGCAGCGCGGCGAGATGGGGGTCGGCGAGGTGGACCAGACGTTCCTGGCGGACCACGAGGCTCGCGTCGGCGCCGAGCGGGTAGCGGGTACGGCGTTCCAGCAGGCCGGGGTCGAGGACGAGCATCTGGTGGTGTTCGGCGACGGGGATGGTGTCCGGGGTGAGCCAGTCCCCGCCGGCCGGCCGGAACCGCAGCGGCAGCCAGTTGGGCAGGTTGACCATGTCCTCGTTCTCGACGCGGCGCCCGGCGATCTCGGAGGTGAGCCGGTTGTAGCAGCCGGCCGCGTAGGTGCCGGGGTAGTGGACGTCGTCGGCGGTGCACTCGGGCAGGGCGCCGCGCGTGGCGAAGTAGCCGTTCCCCAGGGTGCACAGCGATTCCCGCAGGCGTTCCTCCGCGGGCCGATAGCCCTCGTACTCCCAGGTGGGGCCGTCCACCGTCACCCCTCGGACAGCAGGCCGGCCAGGATCCGGTCGGGAGTGAGGGGGAGTTCGCGGAAGCGGATGCCGGTGGCGTGGTGGACGGCGTTGCCGATGGCGGCCGCGGTGCCGACGATGCCGATCTCGCCGATGCCCTTGCTGCCCATGGGGTTGAGGTGGGGGTCGTCCTCGTCGATCCAGTGTGCCTCGACGTCGCCGATGTCGGCGTGCACGGGCACGTGGTAGGAGGCGAGGTCGGCCTCGGGGAAGTCGCCGAACACCGGGTCCAGGGTGCTGTGTTCGGTGAGGGCCATGCCGAGGCCCATGATCATGCCGCCGATGAACTGGGAACGCCCGGTGCGGGCGTTGAGGATCCGTCCGGCGGCGAAGACGCCGAGCAGCCGGCGTACCCGCAGCTCGCCGGTGACGGTGTCGACGGCGGCCTCGGCGAAGTGCGCGCCGAACGCGTGCCGCGCCCAGGGGCTGTCGGCATCGGCCTTCCCGGTGGTGTCCGCGCGGGTCTCGATCCCCTCGGCGGGCAGGGGCCCGGGGTGCGCGGCCAGCCGGGCCGCGAGTGCGGTGCAGGCCTCGTGGACGGCCCAGCCCCAGGAGGCGGTGCCCATGGAGCCGCCGGCCAGCGGGGCCGGGGGCAGGTCGCTGTGGCCGACCTCGGTGCGCACCCGGTCCAGGGGCACGCCGAGGGCGTCGGCGGCGACCTGGGCGAGGACGGTACGGGCCCCGGTGCCGATGTCGGCGGCGTTGACGCGGACGAGGAAGGTGCCGTCGGGCCGGGCGAGGGCGGCGGCGGTGGACGGGGACGCCTGGGCGGGGTAGGTGGCGGCGGCGACGCCGGTGCCGAGCAGGAAGGGGCCCTCGCGGCGGACGCCGGGGCGCGGGTCGCGGCCGGCCCAGCCGAAGCGTCGGGCGCCCTCGCGCAGGCAGTCCACGAGGTGGCGGCTGCTGAACGGGTCGCCGCTGCCGGGCTCGCGGTCCGGTTCGTTGCGGACGCGCAGCTCCACCGGGTCCAGGCCGAGCACGTCGGCGAGTTCGTCGACGGCGGACTCCAGGGCGTACATGCCGGGTGCCTCGCCGGGTGCGCGCATCCAGGACGGGCTGGGCATGTCGAGCGGGACCACCCGGTGCGCGCTGAGCAGGGCGGGGGTGGCGTACATGACGCGGGAGGGGACGGCGGCGTATTCCACGAACTCCTTCACCCGGGAGGTGGGGCTGGTGGTCTCGTGCAGCAGCGCGGTGAGCCGGCCGTCCCGGCCGGCGCCGAGCCGCAGCCGTTGCACCGTGGGGGCCCGGTGACCGACGACGGTCGGCAGGTGCCGGCGGGGGTAGGCGAGGGTGACGGGCCGGCCGGTGTGCCGGGCGGCCATGGCGGCGAGGACGACGTCCGGGCGCGGGGTGCCCTTGGAGCCGAAGCCGCCGCCGACGTGTTCGGCGACGACGGTGATCCGTTCCTCGGGCAGCCGGAACAGCCCGGCGAGCACGGACCGCGCGGTCGTACCGCCCTGGCTGGAGGTGTACACGGTGAGCCGGTCGCCGTCCCAGTGGGCGGTGGTGGCGTGCGGCTCCATGGGGTGGTTGTGCAGGGGCGGCACCCGGTAGGTGACGTCGACGCGGACCTCGGCCCGGGCGAAGGCGGCCTCGGGGTCGCCGTGCTCGACCCGGCCGGGCTCGCCGCCGGCCTCCTGCGGTGGGTAGCCGTCCCGGTGGGTCTCGGTGAATCCGGCGTCGTGGGACGCGATGTCGTAGGTGACCCGGACGGCCCGGGCGGCGGCGCGGGCGGCCTCGAGGGTCTCGGCGACGGCCAGGGCGACGCACCAGCCGCGGTGCGGCACGTCCGGGCTCTGCAGCACGGCGAGGGTGTGGTCGTCGGGCTCGGCGAGCCGGGGCGCGTTGCCGGGGGTGAGGACGGCGAGGACGCCGGGCAGGGCGAGAGCGGCCGAGGTGTCGACGGCGCGGACCCGGCCGCGGGCCACCACGGCGGGCACGGGCCAGGCGTGGGCGCGGCCGGGCAGAGGGTACTCGGCGGCGTAGCGGGCGGCGCCGGTGACCTTCTGGCGTCCCTCGCGCCGCTCGGCGGGGGCGCCCAGGGCGGTGCCGGTCGTACCGGTCGTGCCGGTCATGGGGGTCCTCCTGCTTCTGCGGGGGCGGCTCAGGCCGGGGCGGGCGCCGGGGCGAGACGGTTCAGGACGTCCATGGCGAGGTTGTGGGCGAGGGGCACCTTGTAGGCGTTGTCGCGCAGCGGCTCGGCGTGGGCGAGTTCGAGGCTCACGGCGCCCTCGAAGGCGGCGGGGGTGGCGGGGGCGCCCAGCAGGGCCAGCTCTGTGTGCCGGGCCCGCCAGGGCCGGTGGGCGAGCCCGCCGAAGGCGATGCCCACCTGGTCGACGACGCCGTCCGTGACCCGCAGCAGGACGGCCACGGAGGCGAGTGCGAAGGCGTACGACGCCCGGTCCCGGGCCTTGCGGTAGGCGGACGGGACGCCGGCGGTGGCGGCCGGGAGGACGATGCCGGTGATCAGTTCGCCGGGACGGATCCAGGTGTCCCGCTCGGGGTGCTCGCCGGGCAGCCGGTGGAAGTCGGCCACGGGCAGGCGCCGGGGGCCGTCGGTGCCGTACAGCTCGATTCCGGCGTCCAGGGCGGCGAGGGCGACGGACATGTCGGAGGGGTTCGTGGCGATGCAGTGCGCGGAGTGGCCGAGGACGGCGTGGTCGCGGTGGACTCCGTCCCGGGCGCCGCAGCCGGTGCCCGGCTCCCGTTTGTTGCAGGGTTTGTCCAGGTCCTGGAAGTAGGGGCAGCGGGTGCGCTGGAGCAGGTTGCCGCCGGTGGTGGCGGCGTTGCGCAGTTGCGCGGAGGCGCCGGCGAGGAGGGCCTGGGACAGGGCGGGCCAGCGTTCGCGGACCCGCGGGTCGGCGGCCAGGTCGCTGTTGCGGACGGTGGCGCCGACCCGGAGGGAGCCGTCGGGCAGCTCCTCGATGCCGCCCAGGGGGAGCCGGCCGACGTCGATGAGGGCGGTGGGCCGTTCCACGCCGAGTTTCATCAGGTCGACCAGGTTGGTGCCGCCGGCGAGGTAGCGGGCGCCGGGGTGGGCGGCGTACGCCTCGACGGCCTCCTGGACGCTGCGGGGCCTGACGTATCCGAGGCCGTCCACTCAGATCACGTCCTCGATGGCCTCGACGATGCGCGGGTAGGCGCCGCAGCGGCACAGGTTGCCGCTCATCCGCTCGCGGATCTCGGTCCGGTCCAGCGGTACGGGCCGGCCGGCGGGGGTGTCGGGGCCGGTGACGTGGGAGGGGTGGCCGGCGGCGGCCTCGGCGAGCATGCCCACGGCGGAGCAGAGCTGGCCGGGGGTGCAGTAGCCGCACTGGAAGGCGTCGCGGTCCAGGAAGGCCTGTTGCAGCGGGTGCGGCTCCTCGCCGTCGCCGCCCAGGCCCTCGACGGTGGTGATCTCGCTGCCGTCGAGGGTCACGGCGAGCAGCAGACAGCTGGTGAGGCGGCGGCCGTCGACCAGCACGGTGCAGGCACCGCACTGGCCGTGGTCGCAGCCCTTCTTGGAGCCGGTGAGGTCGAGGTCCTCGCGCAGCAGGTCGAGCAGGACGCGCCGGTGGTCGACGCGCAGGGTGTGGGGTTTGCCGTTGACCCGGAGTGTGACATCGGAGTGGTGGGATGTGCTGGTCATGGCGGGGAGTGACCTTCCGGACGGTCGGTGCTGCCGTGCAGACCGCGTATCCAGGTCACGCCGGGTCACACGTGCCGGAGGGCATCGCCTGGGGTCCGGTAGCCGAGGAGGCCGGCGCCGTCGGCCGTCGCGTGGGAGGGTCCTCCGGTGCTGTTGACGACGTGGCCGATGGTGCCGGTGCCGACCGGGGAGACGGTGAAGCGCCGGGCGGCGGTGCCGTCGTCCATCGTCCGAGAACGTCGAGCGGCCGGGCGGGAACCCGGACGCACACCCCGTCAGACCACCGGCGCCGTCGCGTCCGTGACGCCACGGCGGCGGGTGGACTGGGCGTGGTGGAGTTCCGCGTAGCGGCCCTTCGCCGCCAAGAGGTCCTCGTGTGTGCCTCGTTCCACGATGTGGCCGGACTCCACGACCAGGATCTGGTCGGCGGTGCGGATCGTGGACAGGCGGTGGGCGATGATCACGGCGGTGCGGCCGGACAGGGCCTCGGTGAGGGCCTCCTGGACGGCCGCCTCGGAGGTGTTGTCCAGGTGGGCGGTGGCCTCGTCCAGGATGACCACGCGCTGGCGGGCGAGCAGCAGCCGGGCGATGGTCATGCGCTGGCGCTCGCCGCCGGAGAGCCGGTAGCCGCGCTCGCCGACGACCGTGTCCAGGCCGTCGGGCAGGGACCGTACGACCTCGGCGAGGCGGGCGCGGCCGAGGGCGTCCCACAGCTCGTCGTCCCCCGCGTCCGGCCGGGCGAGCAGCAGGTTGGCGCGGACGGTGTCGTGGAAGAGGTGGCCGTCCTGGGTGACCATGCCGAGGGTTGCCCGCAGGGACGCGGCGGTCAGGTCCCGTACGTCGACCCCGCCGATGCGCACCGCGCCCGAGTCGACGTCGTACAGGCGCGGCAGCAGCTGGGCGACGGTCGACTTGCCGGCGCCGGAGGAGCCGACCAGCGCGACGGTCTGTCCGGGCTCGGCGCGGAAGGAGATCCCGTGGAGCACCTCCGCGCCGCCGCGGGTGTCGAGCGCGGCGACCTCCTCCAGGGACGCGAGGGAGACCTGGTCGGCGGACGGGTACGAGAAGCGGACGTCCTCGAACTCGACGGCGACCGGTCCCTCGGGGACCTCTCGGGCGTCCGGCTTCTCCGCGATGAGCGGCTTCAGGTCCAGCACCTCGAAGACCCGCTCGAAGCTGACCAGGGCGCTCATCACCTCCACCCGGGCCCCGGCGAGCGCGGTCAGCGGGGCGTACAGCCGGGTCAGCAGCAGGGCTAGGGAGACCACCGCCCCGGGCTCCAGGGTGCCGCGCAGCGCGAACCAGCCGCCGAGGCCGTAGACGAGGGCCAGGGCGAGCGCGGAGACGAGGGTGAGGGAGGTGATGAAGACCGACTGGGCCGTGGCCGTGCGCACCCCGATGTCCCGGACCCGCGCGGCCCGCGCCGCGAACTGCACGGACTCCTCCTCCGGGCGCCCGAACAGCTTGACCAGGGTGGCGCCGGGCGCGGAGAACCGTTCCGTCATCCGGGTGCCCATGGCCGCGTTCAGCGCCGCCGCCTCCCGCTGCATCAGCGCCATCCGGCGGCCCATGCGGCGCGCGGGCAGCACGAACACCGGCAGCAGCACCAGCGCGAGCAGGGTGATCTGCCAGGACAGGGTGAGCATGACCGCCAGCGTGAGCAGCAGGGTGACGAGGTTGCTGACGACGCCGGAGAGGGTGTTGGCGAAGGCCCGCTGGGCGCCGATGACGTCGTTGTTGAGACGGCTGACCAGCGCGCCCGTACGCGTACGTGTGAAGAACGCGACAGGCATGCGCTGCACATGATCGAACACAGCCGTCCGGAGGTCGAGGATGAGTCCCTCCCCGAGCGTCGCCGACAGCCGGCGGCCGAGGATGCCGAGCCCCGCCTCCGCGAGCGCGACGAGCGCGATGAGCAGGGCGAGCCTGACCACCGTGCCGGAGTCGTGCCGCGCCACGATCGCGTCGACGACACGGCCGGCGAGCACGGGCGTCGCCACGGCGAGCAGGGCCGTCACCACTCCGAGCAGGACGAAGCGGACGATGCCGGCACGGTGCGGGCGGGCGAAGGCGGCGATGCGGCGCAGCGTGGCGCGGGCGAAGGGGCGGCGTTCGGACTGCGCGTTCATCACGCTGTGCAGTTGCGTCCAGGCCGTGGTTTCCATGCTCATGGGAGAGAAGGTAGGACCTCAAGCGTCGTTGAGGTCAATGTCCCGGGTTCTTCACCCGCTGTTCGGGCGGCCCGGACACCCTGTGCGGATGTGACCGCCGTTCCGTACTCCCGGGGGCGACTCCCCCGGCGCGTCCCCGTCCGCCAGGCACTGTGCCTGGTGCCGCTCGCGCTCGTCGCCGTGGCCGCCGCCCGGCACCGCTCGGTGCTCGCCGAGGGCTTCGGGCACCTGCGGACCGCCTCCTGGCCGTGGCTGCTCGCGGCGGCCGCGGCCACCTGCCTGTCCTGGGTGGCCGCCGCCCTCACCCGGCAGGCCTGCGCTTCATGACGGTGTGCGGGGTGCCCCTGGCCCGTTCCTCGGCGGCGCTCGCCCTGTACCTGCTGGCCGAGAGCGTGGGCCGGCTCGGTCTGCTGGCCGCACTGCTGCTGGCGTTCCCGGACGCGCTGCGGCCCGGCGCCCTGCTGCCGCACGGCGCGGGGCTCCCGCTGCTGCTGGGCGCCGCGGGCCTGCTGCTGGTCGCGGGGGCCGCCCTGGCGTGCGTACGACCGTTGCGCACGCGTGTGTGCGCGTTCGCGCGGGACGCCCTCGGCGAGGCGCGGTCGGTGCACGCCCGGCCGGTCCGCGCGCTGGCGCTGTGGGACGGCTCGCCGGCCTTCCCCGCGCTCCAGGCGGCCGGGCCGGCCGCGGTCGGGCAGGCGCTGCGGCCGCCGGTGCCGGCGCGCACATGGCGCCGGCCCACCTGGCCGCGACGGTCGCGGTGGCCCCGGTGCCCCCGCCCGGCGGGCTGGGCTCCGTGGAGGCGGCGCTGATCGTGGCGCTGGTCGCGGTGGGCGGTCCGGCGGCGGTGGCCACGGCGGTGGTGCCGGCCTACCGGATCATCACGGTGTGGCTGCCGCTGCTGCCGGGCGCGCTGACGCTGGGGGCACTGGTGCGGCTGAAGGTCATCTGAGGCACAGTGGGGCCTTCGAACCGCCCGCCGAGAAGGAGCACCCATCGTGCCGGTCCGCGTGGAACGCGAGGAGTACGTCACCACGGTCGTCCTGTCCCGGCCGGCGGCCCGCAACGCGGTGGACGGTCCCACGGCCGCGGAACTCGCCGCCGCCTTCCGTGCGTTCGAGGCGGACGACGCGGCCCGGGTGGCGGTGCTGTGGGGTGAGGGCGGCACCTTCTGCGCGGGCGCGGACCTGAAGGCGATCGGCACCGGGCGCGGCAACCGGGTCGCGGAGGACGGCGACGGGCCGATGGGGCCGACCCGGATGCGGCTGTCCAAGCCGGTGATCGCTGCGGTGTCCGGGCACGCGGTCGCGGGCGGCCTCGAACTCGCCCTGTGGTGCGACCTCAGGGTGGCGGAGGAGGACGCGGTGTTCGGGGTGTTCTGCCGGCGCTGGGGCGTACCGCTGATCGACGGCGGCACGGTACGGCTGCCCCGGCTGATCGGCACCGGCCGGGCCCTGGACCTGATCCTGACCGGCCGTCCGGTGCCGGCCCGTGAGGCCTGGGAGATGGGGCTCGTGAACCGCCTGGTCCCGGCCGGACGCGCCCGCGCCGAGGCCGAGGCCCTCGCGGCGGCCATCGCCCGCTTCCCGCAGGCCTGTCTGCGCGCCGACCGCGCCTCGGTCCTGGACCAGGAGGGCCTGGACGAGCGGACGGCGATGCTCGGCGAACTCCGGCACGGCAGGGGCGTGCTGGCCGAGAGCGCGGAGGGAGCCGCCCGGTTCGCCTCGGGTGCCGGCCGGCACGGCGCGTTCGACACGCCCTGAGCCGCCGTCCCCGGCATGGGGAACGCTCAGCCGGCGCTCACCCGTACCGGCCCCCCGTCCGGGTCGACGCGGTCGTGCCAGCGGGCGGTGAGGGTCAGGGTGCGGTCGGGCAGCGCGGTGCCGAGCGTGGGCCGCCCGCGATGGAGGAGGCGGCCGTCCTGGTGGACGGACAGGACCGGCCGGGGCAGCGGGACGCCGGTGCGCAGGATGTGGCGGTCGGGTGCGGTGCCCGGGGTGACGAGGTTCGGCGCGATCCAGCGCAGCGGCGCCTCGACGGTCACCGGGACGCCCGGGTCCGGCCAGGGCGCGCCCGCCAGGAAGTCCAGGACGGCGCCGGCGGCGCGGGCGCCCTCGCGGGCCGCGGTGCCGGCGGGCTCCACGGCGTGCAGCAGGTTGCCGGCGGCGAACACACCGGGGCGGGAGGTGTGCGGGCCGGCGCCGACGGCGGGGCCACGGGTGCCGGGGTCCAGGGTGAGGCCGCCGCGCCGGGCCAGTTCGTGCTCGGGCACGAAGTCGCCGGTGAACACCACGATGTCGCAGGGCAGTACGGCGGTACGGCCGTCGAGGTGGCGGACGCGGACGCCGGACAGCCGTCCCCGGCCGAGGAGTTCGGTGATCGTGGTGCCGGTCGCCAGCGGGATGCCGTGGCCCAGCCGGGCGACCCGGGCGCGGGCCCGGCCGGTCTGGGCGCGCGGGTGCCCGGTGACCAGGGCGACGACCTCGGCGCCCGCCGCGCGGACGGTGGCCGCCGCCGCGTAGGAGACGTCCGTCGCGCCGCAGATGACCGCACGGGTGCCGATGTGCTGCCCGAACAGGTGGACGGCCTGCTGGAGTTCGCCGGTGGTGTAGACACCGGCGGGGCGGGTGCCGGGCACCAGGCGTGCGGCGCGCGGGCGTTCGCGGGCGCCGGTGGCGAGGACGACCGCCCGTGCCTCGATCGTCTCCGGTCCGCCGGGCCCCACGGTGGTGAGGGCGGGGCCCGACGGCGCCCAGTCCAGTGCCGTCACCCCGGTGCGGAGCGTGGCGCCGGCCCGTTCGGCGGCCTCCGTGAGCAGACCGGCGTAGCCCGGGCCGGTGAGCGGGCGGGTCCAGGTGCCGAAGCCGCCGTGCGCGCAGTGCCGGGGCACCCCGCCGGGCCGCGCCTCCCGCTCCAGCACCTCCACGCGTCCGGCGCCGGCGGCGGCCAGCCGTGCGGCGGCGGCGAGCCCGGCGGGGCCGGCGCCGACGACGAGCACGTCGACTGTCATGCCGGGCCCCTCTCGAACAGGTCGCGGACGGCGGCCCCGCAGTAGAACCCCTGGCAGCGGCCGGCCCGGGCGCGGGTGCGGCGGCGCAGGCCCTCCAGGCTGCGGGGCGGGACCGTACTGGCGAGGGCGTCGCGGATCTCCCCGCGGGAGACCCGCTCGCAGTGGCAGACGAGGGTGCCGTACTCGGGGTCGGCGGCGATGAGGTCGGCGCGCTGGTAGGGGCGCGGGAAGGCCTCGCCGAGGTTGGGCATGGCCGGCGGCTCCGGCTCCCGGACCGGTCCGAGGTCGAGGCCCGTCTCGGCCAGCAGGCCGGTGACGTGGGCGGCGATGGCCAGGGACGCGGTCAGGCCGGTGGAGCGGATACCGCCGACGGTGACGTACGCCTGCCCGGGGTGGGCGGTGATCCGGTAGTCCTCGTGGCCGGTGGCCGCGCGCAGCCCGGCGTAGACGGCGGTGACCTCCTCCTGCGGCAGGGCGGGCAGGATGCGCCGGCCCTGTTCCCGTAGCGCGGCCGTCCCGTCGGCGGTGGAGCCGGTGGCCAGTCTGTCGTGCAGGTCCTCCGCGGTGGGGCCGAGCAGGACGTTGCCGTAGACGGTGGGGGCGACCAGGACGCCCTTGCCGAGGGCGGTCGGCACGGGCAGCAGGATGTGCCGGACGAGGGGGCGGGCGAGCTTGTCGTACACCAGGAGCTGGCCGCGGCGCGGGGTGACGGTGAAGTCCGCGTGGCCGAGGGCGCGGTCCAGGGTGTCGGCGTGCAGCCCGGCCGCGTTGACCAGGTGGCGGGCGCGCAGGGTGCCCCGGTCGGTGGTCAGCAGGTGCCCGTCGACCCGGTGCACCGCGCGGACGGGTGTGTTCAGGTGCAGGTCGACTCCGGCGCGCACGGCCTCGGTGGCGTAGGCGAGGGTCGTCGTCCAGGGGCAGATGATGCTCTCGCCGGGGATGTGCAGGGCGCCGAGCGCGCCCGGGCCGAGGTGCGGCTCACGGGCGTACAGCTCCTCGGGGCCCAGCAGGACGGTGTCGGGGTACGCGTTGCGCTCGGCCTTGCCGGCCAGCCGGGGCAGCGCGGCGAGCTGCTCCTCGTCCCAGGCGACCAGCAGCGCGCCGACCCGTTCGACGGGGATGCCGGTCGCGGCCGCGTAGGCGCCGAGCCGCGCGTAGCCCTCGCGGACCAGCCGGGCCTCCAGGGTGCCGGGGGTGGCGTCGAAACCGGTGTGCAGGATCGCGGTGTTGGCTTTGGAGGTGCCCTGGCCGACGTCGTCCTGGGCTTCGAGCAGGGCGACGCGCAGGCAGGGGTGGCGGGCCAGTTCGCGGGCGATGGCGCAGCCCACGACACCGGCGCCGACGACCGCCACGTCGTACGCCGTCGGAGGCAGCGGACCGGCCGCGGTGACCGTCACGAGCCGACGAGGCCCGCGACGGCACCACGGAACCCCGCACGGCGCTCGGCGGCCCGATCCGCGCCGATCCTGGGCCCGTACACCGCGGCCGGCTCCCAGCCGGGCAGGACGTCCTCGACGCCCGACCCGGGGTGCGCGGCGCGCAGGCAGGGGTGGCGGGCCGGTTCGCGGGCGATGGCGCAGCCCACGACACCGGCGCCGACGACCGCCACGTCGTACGCCGTCGGAGGCAGCGGACCGGCCGCGGTGACCGTCACGAGCCGACGAGGCCCGCGACGGCACCACGGAACCCCGCACGGCGCTCGGCGGCCCGATCCGCGCCGATCCGGGGCTCGTACACCGCGGCGGGCTCCCAGCCGGGCAGGACGTCCTCGACGCTCAGCCCGGGGTGTGCGCCGAGCCGGGCGAGGGTGGCGGCGCCGAGCGCGGTGGCGTCGGGCAGCGCGGACACCTCCACGGGGCGTTGCAGCAGGTCGGCCTGGGTCTGCATGAGGAGCGCGGAGCGGGTGAGGCCGCCGTCGACGCGGAGCGTGTCCAGCGGCGCGGCCAGGTCGGCTGCGGCCGCGTCGGCGAGTTCCGCGACCTGGGCGGCGATGCCCTCGCACAGGGCGCGGACCAGGTGCCCCGGGGTGGTGTCGAGCCCGAGGCCGGTGAGCGAGCCGCGTACGTCGCCGCGCCACCAGGGGGCGGCGAGTCCGGCGAGGGCCGGTACGAAGGTGACCCCGCCGCTGTCGGGGACGCTCCCGCCGACCGGATCGAGGTCGGCGGCCGAGGAGATGACACCGAGCCCGGTGAGCCAGCGGACGGCGGAGGCGGCCGTGTACACCTGGCCGTCCAGGCAGTAGCCGGTGTGTCCGTCGAGCCGCCAGGCCACGCAGCTGACCAGGCCCGAGTCGCCGCGCCGGGGCCGGTCGCCGGTGTGCGCGAGCAGGAACGCGCCGGTGCCGTAGGTGCACTTGGCGGCGCCGGGACCGGTGACACGCTGGGCGAGCAGCGCCGCCTGCTGGTCGACGATCAACCCGGTGAGCGGGATCTCGCGGCCGAACGCCCGGGTGGTACCGACCGGTTGGGCGGCGTCGGTCACCTCGGGCAGGCGTTCGCCGGCCAGGCCGTACAGGTCGAGGGCGCGCGGCGACCACTCGGCGCGGTCCAGGTCGAGCAGTTGGGTACGGCCGGCGGTGGCCGCGTCGGTGGCGAAGGCGCCGGTGAGGCGGTGGACCAGCCAGGCGTCGGAGGTGGTGACGACGCCCTCGCGGGTGAGGTGGCGGCGGATCCAGGCCATCTTCGGCGCGGCGAAGTACGGGTCGAGGGGCAGCCCGGTCAGCTCCCGCAACTCGTCGGCATGTTCGGCGAGTTCGGCACACACGCTCTCGGCGCGCCGGTCCTGCCAGACCAGGGCGTCGGTCAGCGGGCGGCCGGTGGCCGGATCCCAGGCGAGGACGGTCTCACCCTGGTTGGCGAGACCGAACGCGACGACGTCCTCACCGGCCTCGGCGAGCGCCCGCCGGCCGGCGTCCACCACCGAGTCGTACAGCCGCTCCGGGTCCACCTCGACCAGGCCGCCGGGCAGATGGCGGGGGCGCACCTCGGCGAAGGCGGCGCCGAGGATCCCGCGTTCGGGGCACACCACGAGCGCCTTGGTGCCGGACGTGCCCTGGTCGACGGCCAGCACCGGCCCGGTCATCGCGCGTCCTCCGCTCCGGCCGTGAAGATCACGCCGCCAGCCTGCCGTCGCCCCGGCCCCGGCGTCAAGGCCTGCCCTCCAGGTCAACTTGGCTTACCGGTTGGTTGACTTGGTAACAATGGTACGGCGGAACCTCCGCCTCTATAGTGACCGCCGACCAGACGAGGCATCTCATCACCGCCCAGGGGAGGGCTGTTGCAACGTCACCCCGCCACCTCGCCCGTGCGCCAGTGGCCGCGGGTCCGCTGATGGCCAGAGACGCAGCCCGCCCCTCCTACGATCCCGCCGGCCCCGACCACGCGCTGCGCGCCGCCCTGCAGGAGATGCGCACCGGCCGCTGGATGGCCATGCGCACCCTGCTCGCGGAGACCACGCAGTGGGGACAGTGGACGCGGCGGACCCAGGTCCTCGCGGCGGCCGCGGCCGGCACCGACGTGGTGCGGGCCTGGCTCGCCGAGGAGCCGGACAGCGCCCACGCGGTGGTGATGCACGCCCGGGTCGGCGTGGAGCGCGCCCTGCGGGCCCGGCGCGAACGGCACCGCCGTACCCACGAGTTGTGGATCGAGGCGTGGGACGCGGCCCAGTCGGCCACCCAGGCCGCCCCGCGGGACCCGGTGCCCTGGGTGTGCCTGCTGGCGCTGGCCCAGCTCGATCCGGAGCAGCGCTGGGAGGAGCACCGGGCCGCCGCGCCGGAGCCGATGCTGCCGCCCGGCCCGTGGGGGCTGCTGGCCGAGGCCGGCGGGCGCGACCCGTTCAACCGCGAGGCCCACCACCGGATGCTGCAGTTCCTGTACGTGCGCGGCGGTTCGGGCCGGCTCGCGGAGGCCGCCGGGTACGCGCAGTGGGCCGCCGGACAGGCCCCGCCGGGTTCCGCGCTGCACCTGCTGCCGCTGTACGTCCGGGTCGAGCGCTACCGCCGGGACAGCGGGCACGACGCGGCGCTGGACCTGCACTGGGTGGTGGAGGAGGCGGCCCGTGAGGCGCGGCACGCCCTGGACGCCTGGTTCGAGCGGACAGCGCCCGCCGAGCGCACGCTGCCGGACCTCAACCACCTGGCCCACGCCCTGTGGGGCTCCCTCCAGTTCCCGGAGGCGGCCCGGGTGTTCGATGCGATCGGCCCGTACTTCACGCCCCCGCCGTGGATGTACCGCACCCCGGACCGGGACCGGGCCGTGGAGATCTTCGTGCAGGCCCGGGACCGCTGCCGGGCCGCGGACGGCCCCCGCCCCTGAACGCACCACCGCGCCACCCCCGACGCACCACCGACCGAAGGCACTCCCGCTCCACCGCTGAACGTCCTCCGCACCACCCCTGAACGTCCTCCGCACCACCCCTGAACGTCCCCGTTCGACACCTGTTCACCTCCGGAGGTCCCCCGCGTGTCCCCCACCCCCGATCCCACGCCCGCCCCCGTGCCCTCGCCGGGTCTGCCGCAGCAGGACGAGGAGCAGCGGCTGCGTGAACTCGGCTACCGGCCCGTGCTGGCCCGCCGCATGGGCGGCTTCGGCAACTTCGCGATCAGCTTCTCGGTGATCTCGATCCTGTCCGGCTGCATGACCCTGTACGGCTTCGGCATGAACACCGGCGGCCCCGCCGTGATGCTGTGGGGCTGGGCGGGCGTCGGCCTGTTCGTGCTGTGCGTCGGGCTCGCGCTCGCCGAGGTCACCAGCGCGTACCCGACCTCGGGGGCGCTGTACTACATGGCCGACCGGCTCGGCGGCCGGCGCTGGGGCTGGTACACGGGCTGGCTGAACCTGCTCGGGCTGCTCGGCGCGATCGCCGGCATCGACTACGGCGCCGCCCTGTTCACCGGCGCGTTCGCCAACCTCCAGTGGGGCTTCGAGCCGACGCCCGGCCGGACCATGCTCGTCTTCTGCGCCATTCTGCTGCTGCACGCCGTGCTGAACCTGTTCGGCGTGCGCCTGGTCAGCGTCCTCAACTCGGTCAGCGTGTGGTGGCACCTGGCGGGCGTCGCGCTGATCGTGGGCGCGCTGGCGATCGTCCCCGACCACCACCAGTCGCCGTCGTTCGTGTTCACCAGGTTCGTCAACGAGACCGGCTGGGACAACCCGCTGTACGTGGCCGCGATCGGCCTGCTCCTCGCGCAGTACACCTTCTCCGGCTACGACGCCTCGGCGCACCTGTCCGAGGAGACCTCGCACGCCTCCGTGGCCGCGTCCCGGGGCATCGTCCGCGCCATCTGGGTGTCCTGGCTCGCGGGTTTCGCGCTGCTGGCCGGTCTGACCTTCGCCATCCAGGACTACGACGCCACGCGCACGACCGGCACCGGGGTGCCGCCCGCCCAGATCCTGCTCGACGGCCTCGGCACCGACGGTGCCAGCGCGCTGCTCCTCGTGGTGATCATCGCCCAGCTGTTCTGCGGGAACGCCGAGGTCGCCGCGGCCAGCCGGATGGTGTTCGCGTTCAGCCGGGACGGTGCGCTGCCCGGCTCGCACCTCTGGCGCAAGGTGAGCGGCCGTACCCAGACCCCGGTCGCCGCCGTCTGGCTGTCGGTCGTCGTGGCCGGCTTCCTCGCCCTGCCGTCGCTGTACTCGGCGACGGCGTACAACGCGGTGACCGCCATCAACGTCATCGGGATCACCCCGGCCTACGCGATCCCGGTGTACCTGAGGCTGCGCGCGGGCGACCGGTTCCAGCGGGGGCCGTGGCACCTGGGCCGCTGGAGCAGGCCGGTCGGCTGGATCGCGGTCGGCTGGGTGGCGTGCGTGACCGTCCTGTTCTGTCTGCCGCAGGCGTCGCCGGTCACGGTCGACACGATGAACTACGCCTCCGTCGCCCTCGCCGTGGTCCTGGTCCTCGCCAGCGTCTGGTGGTACGTCGCCCGCAGGTCGTACGGCACGCCCACCACCGCGGCGTACGGCAGCGACCGCGACCAGGCGGAACTCGCGGAGGGCATCGTCTGAGGCTGTCCGAGGACCGCCGGTCCCGGTGCGAACCGGTGTGCCGGATACGGCAGGATGAACGAGCGCGCCGGCCAGCCGAGTTCCACCGGCCGGCGCGGTCGCACATCCCGGACATCGAGCAGGTGACAACGTGACGAGACTTCACAACCGGCCTCCCGCGGCGGCTTCGCGCCCCGGAGGTGACCGGTGAACCGCGCGCTGACCCTGGACGACCTCGTCCTCGCCGGCATCGCCCTGGGGGCGGGCCTGGTACTCGCCTTCGCGTCGCGCACCCTGTTGCGCTGGCTCGCGAAACACGCCAAGCGCACCCGCTGGAGCGGTGACGACGTCATCGTGGACGCGCTGCGCTCGGTCGTGCCCTGGGCTGCGATCGCGGGCGGGGCGGCGGCGGCCACGGCCGTCCTGCCGTGCACCAGGACCGTCCAGCACCACGTGTACCAGGTGCTCCAGGTCTGGGTGATCGTCGTGGTGACGTTCTCCGCGGCCCGGGTGATCGCCGGCCTGGTCCGTACGGTCACCCAGTCCCGCTCGGGGGTCGCGGGCTCGGCGACCATCTTCGTCAACATCACCCGGATCCTGGTCCTCGCCATCGGCTTCCTGGTGGTGCTGCAGACCCTCGGCATCTCCATAGCGCCCCTGCTGACCGCCCTGGGTGTCGGCGGACTGGCGGTCGCCCTGGCCCTCCAGGACACGCTCGCCAACCTCTTCGCGGGCATCCACATCCTCGCCTCCAAGACCGTCCAGCCGGGCGACTACATCCGGCTGAGCAGCGGCGAGGAGGGCTACGTCGTCGACATCAACTGGCGCCAGACGACGGTACGCCAGCTCTCCAACAACCTGGTGGTCATCCCCAACGGCCAGCTCGCCAAGGCCAACATGACCAACTTCACCCGCCCCGAGCAGCAGTTGACCGTGCTGGTGCAGGTGGGGGTGGGCTACGACGCCGACCTGGAGCACGTGGAGCGGGTGACCGCGGAGGTGGTCGCGCAGACCATGGCGGACGTCGCCGGCGCGGTGCCCGACCACGAACCCGCGATCCGCTTCCACACCTTCGGCGACTCCCGGATCGGCTTCACGGTGATCCTCGGCGTGGGCGAGTTCAGCGACCAGTACCGGATCAAGCACGAGTTCATCAAGCGCCTGCACCGCCGCTACCGCGCGGAGGGCATCCGTATCCCGGCGCCCACCCGCACGGTGTCCCTCCAGCCGGGCTCGGCGGTCATCCCGCACCAGCGCACCGGGGAGAACGTCACCGACGGGGCGGCCGTGGCGGACTGAGCCCCGCCGGCCGGGCCATACCGGCCGGGCCGTTCCTGGGAGCGGGCGTGGATCTTGGGCATGCGTAGCCAGAAGATCTTCGTCGCTGTGAGGAGGAAGCCGGCATGACCGTACCCGTGCGCCAGTTCCGAGGGGTGGAGCGCCGTGGGCGCTTCGATCTGCGCAGCACCGCGATGTTCTTCGTGCTGCTGGCGATCATCCTGTGCGTCCTCGCGTTCCTGGCGCGCACGGCGGCGGGCATGCTCGAACGCCGCCCGCTGTGGGCCGCCGTCCTGGTGGTGCTCGCCGTGGCCGCCGCGCTCAGGCTGCGCGACGGGCGGCGCCGGCTGTCCGCCGGCCGGTACGCGCGCCGGGCCGCCCGGGCGCTGGAGGAGGCCGCCGACAGGGCCTCCGGAAGTCTCGCCGCCGCCCCGGTGGCCGAGCCCGCCGCCCCGGTGGCCGAGCCCGCCACCCTGGTGGCCGAGCCCGCCACCCTGGTGGCCGAGCCCGCCATCTCGGTGGCCGAGCCCGCCGCCGCGCCCGTCCCCGTGCCGGACTTCGCCGCGCTCGACCCCGACGGTTTCGAGCAGGCGATAGCCGAACTGTGCGCCCTCGGCGACTGCCGCGAGGTGGAGGTGGTGGGAGGGGCCGGCGACCTCGGCGCGGACGTCGTCGCCCTCACCCCGGACGGGCGCCGTCTGGTCATCCAGTGCAAGCAGTACTGCGACGACAACAAGGTCGGCTCCCAGGACATGCAGCGCTTCGGCGGAACCTGCTTCACCATCCACGAGGCCGACATCGCCGCGGTCGTCACCACGAGCGACTTCACGACACCGGCCCTGGAGTACGCCCACCAGTGCGGCATCACCTGCGTCAACGGCACCGCCCTGCGCTCCTGGCAGGAGGGCACCGGCCCCACCCCCTGGGACCTCCCCGACCTCACAGACTGAGCGCCGCGCCGGCCTCCGGCCCGGGGGGACGCGGAGACCTCCCGCCCGGACCGGCGCGCGGGTCCTCGCGGCCGGGCCGGTGCGGAGGGGCTTCCGGCCGGGCCGGTGCGGGGGCCGTTCAGGCCCACGGCTGTCCGCGGTCGACGTCCGGGGGCGGGATATCCTCGCAGGAGATGGACTCCTCCCCCGCTCCCCGTTCGCTCGACCAGCTGCTGGACGCTCTCGCCCGGCAGCCGTTCCGGGCGAAGTTCCACCTGCGGGGGCGGGACCGGGCGACCGCTCGGTTGAAGGGCCCGGCGACCCTGCGGTGGCACGCGTACGACCTGGTCGCGAAGCGGCTGGCGCCGGCCGAGCCGTACAAGGACGGCAAGCAGACGCCGTACCGCGGGCATCCGGTGTTCGTGGCCCAGCACGCGACCGCGACCTGCTGCCGGAGCTGCCTCCTGCGCTGGCACGGGATCCCGAAGGGCCGGACACTGACCCGGGACGAACACGTGTACGTGGTGAACGTGATCTGCCACTGGATCGCGCGCGAGATGGCGGGCGACGCTTTTTCCGGCCAGGACCCCTGTCGAACCGACCCCGATCACGAGATATCTTGATGTCGAGCAATGTTGCAGACGTGGAGCGGAGCACCCGGTGACTGACTCGACCATCATCTACACCTACACAGACGAGGCCCCGGCCCTGGCGACGCATTCGTTCCTGCCGGTGATCCAGGCGTACGCCTCGCAGGCCGGTGTGCCCGTGGAGACGCGTGACATCTCGCTGGCCGGGCGCATCATCGCCGTCTTCCCGGAGTACCTGAACGAGGACCAGCGCATCCCCGACGCGCTGAGCGAGCTGGGCGAGCTGGCCAAGACCCCGGCGGCCAACATCATCAAGCTGCCGAACATCTCGGCGTCCATCCCGCAGCTCAAGGCCGCCGTCGCCGAGCTGCAGGCCAAGGGCTACGCGCTGCCGGACTACCCGGACGACCCGAAGACCGACGAGGAGCGCGAGATCCGCGCCCGCTACGACAGGATCAAGGGCTCCGCCGTCAACCCGGTGCTGCGCGAGGGCAACTCCGACCGCCGCGCCCCCGCCTCGGTGAAGAACTACGCCAAGACCCACCCGCACCGCATGGGCGCCTGGACCCCCGAGTCCAAGACCAACGTGGCGACCATGGGCGAGCACGACTTCCGCTCCACCGAGAAGTCCGTCGTGATCTCCGAGGCCGGCACCCTGAAGATCGAGCTGGTCGGCGAGGACGGCACCACCACCGTCCTGAAGGACTCCGTACCGGTCCGCGACGGCGAGGTCGTCGACGCCTCCGTGCTGCACGTCGCCGAGCTGGAGCGGTTCCTCGCCGCGCAGGTCGCCCGCGCCAAGCAGGAGGGCGTCCTGTTCTCCGTGCACCTGAAGGCCACGATGATGAAGGTCTCCGACCCGATCATCTTCGGTCACGTGGTGCGCGCCTTCTTCCCGAAGACGTTCGCGAAGTACGGCGAGACCCTCAAGGCGGCCGGCCTCTCCCCGAACGACGGCCTCGGCGGCATCCTCAAGGGCCTGGAGAACCTGCCCGAGGGCGCCGAGATCAAGGCCTCCTTCGACGCCGAGATCGCCGACGGCCCCGAGCTGGCCATGGTCGACTCCGACAAGGGCATCACCAACCTGCACGTGCCCTCCGACGTCATCATCGACGCCTCGATGCCGGCGATGATCCGCACCTCCGGCCACATGTGGGGCCCGGACGGCCAGGAGCACGACGCCCTCGCCGTGATCCCGGACTCCTCCTACGCCGGTGTCTACCAGGCCGTCATCGACGACTGCCGGGCCAACGGCGCCTACGACCCGTCCACCATGGGCTCGGTCCCGAACGTCGGCCTGATGGCGCAGAAGGCCGAGGAGTACGGCTCCCACGACAAGACCTTCGAGCTCCCGGCCGCCGGCACGGTCCGGGTGACCGACCACAACGGCAACGTGCTGATCGAGCAGCCGGTCGCGCAGGGCGACATCTTCCGCGCCTGCCAGACCAAGGACGACCCGATCCGCGACTGGGTCAAGCTGGCCGTCACCCGCGCCCGCGCCACCGGCGACCCGGCGGTGTTCTGGCTGGACGAGACGCGCGCCCACGACGCGCAGCTGATCGCCAAGGTCCGGCAGTACCTGCCCGAGCACGACACCGAGGGCCTGGACATCCGCATCCTGTCCCCGGTCGAGGCCACCAAGCTGTCGGTGGAGCGCATCCGCCGGGGTGAGAACACCATCTCGGTCACCGGCAACGTGCTGCGCGACTACCTGACCGACCTCTTCCCCATCCTGGAGCTGGGCACCAGCGCCAAGATGCTGTCGGTCGTCCCGCTGATGGCGGGCGGCGGCCTGTTCGAGACGGGCGCCGGCGGTTCCGCGCCGAAGCACGTCCAGCAGCTGGTCAAGGAGAACTACCTGCGCTGGGACTCCCTCGGTGAGTTCTTCGCCCTGGTGCCGTCCTTCGAGCAGTACGCGACGGCCACCGGCAACACCCGCGCCAAGGTCCTCGCCGACACCCTGGACCGCGCCACGGCGACCTTCCTCAACGAGGACAAGTCCCCGACCCGTCGCGTCGGCGGCATCGACAACCGCGGCAGCCACTTCTACCTGTCCCTGTACTGGGCGCAGGAGCTGGCCCGGCAGACCGACGACGCCGACCTGGCCAAGGCCTTCGCGCCGCTGGCCGAGACCCTCGCCGCGAACGAGGCGAAGATCGTGGACGAGCTGAACGCCGTTCAGGGCTCTCCGGCCGACATCGGCGGCTACTACCAGGTCGACAAGGCCAAGGCGGACGCGGCCATGCGCCCGTCGGCCACCTGGAACGAGGCCCTGGCGTCCCTGAGCTGACACCCGCGACGCCCGTATGATCGTACGTCTGTACGAGCCCACGTCCTGACGATCGCGCCCCGGCCGGCACCGCCCGGCCGGGGCGCGGTCGTACCGGCCACGCGTCGCACACCCCGCCGCCGACCTCGCCCTGGAGCAGCCCGTGACCTCCTTCGACCTCCTGCCCGGCGACGCGGACTCCCCCGTGCTGCTGCACGTGCCGCACTCGGCGCGGGCGATACCCGGGGACGTGCGCGCCGGGATCGTGCTGGACGACGGGGAGCTGGAGCGGGAACTGGACCGGATCACGGACGCGTACACCGCCGAGATCGCCGAGCGGGCCGCCGAACGGACCGGGGTGCGGCCCTGGCGGTTCGTGAACCGGCTGTCGCGGCTGGTGGTGGACCCGGAGCGGTTCCCGGACGAGCGGGAGGAGATGGCGGCCGTCGGCATGGGCGCCGTGTACACGCGGACCACGCACCGGGGCGTGCTGCGGCCCGCGGACACCGACCCGGAGCCGCTGCTCGCCCGCTTCTTCCGGCCGTACGCCGCAGCCATGACGGAGGCGGTGGCCGGCCGGCTGGCCGCGACCGGGCGGGCCGTGATCATCGACGTGCACTCGTATCCGAGCGCGCCGCTGCCCTACGAGCTGCACGGCGCCGGGCCGCGCCCGCCGGTGTGCCTGGGCACGGACGCCTTCCACACCCCGCCGGAGCTGACCGAGGCCGCCCGCGAGGCGTTCGCCGGCTGCGGTGGGACGGGGCTGGACAGCCCGTTCGCCGGGACGTACGTGCCGCTGGACTTCTACGGCACCGACGCCCGCGTCGGCGCCCTGATGGTGGAGATCCGCCGGGACACCTACATGAGCGAGCCGGGCGGCCCCGCCGGACCGGGCCTGGACCGGCTCGCCACCGCCCTGGCCGCCCTCGTCGACGCCGTAGGGGCCATGGCCTGGCCGGGTTAGGCCCGCAGCCACTGC
Organism: Streptomyces sp. NPDC023481; assembly: GCF_055560195.1. Classification (NCBI taxonomy): domain Bacteria; kingdom Bacillati; phylum Actinomycetota; class Actinomycetes; order Kitasatosporales; family Streptomycetaceae; genus Streptomyces; species Streptomyces sp. NPDC023481. The sequence continues at coordinate 467,361 of NZ_JBVHJE010000004.1, read as the reverse complement.
GTGACGATCACCTCCGTGTCGGTGCGCAACCGCAGGGCGAAGGGGCCGGACGGCGGGGTGGTGCCGGTGAACCGGCCGAGGGCGTCCGCGGTGAGCGAGCCCTGGGTGGTCACCGGGCCGCCGAGGACCTCGATCCGGGCCGGCTGCGGCGGCAGTACCTGACCGATCAGACCGTCCTCGGTGACCTCCACGTCGACGCTCACCTCGCCCGCGCGGAAGGTCAGCATCCGCGGCGCGTCCGTGACGCCCCTGACCGGCAGCGCGTCCACGAGCGAGTCGAAGGTCAGGTCGGCGAGCCGGGCGTCGAGGTCGTGCAGCGCGAACGCGTCCAGGGCCGCCTGCACCAGCTCGGCCGGCACCGGGTCCAGGACGGCGGCCGCCTGACGCAGCTCCTCCTCCAGCAGGGCGTCCGCGAACTCGTCCGGCGCGTCCCCGAACCCGTCCGGCGCGTCAGCGAACTCGTCCTCGTCGTCGCCGTTCACACCGCACCCCGTGCGTTCATCCGGGCCCGCAGCCGGCGCAGGCAGCGCTGGCGCAGCGGACCGATGCTGCCGACCGCGATGCCGAGCGCGGCCGAGATCTCCGCGTAGCCGGGCGGCGGCGAGGCCATCAGCACGCGCAGCAACTGCCGGCAGCGCTCGCCCAGTCCGTCCAGCTCCTGCCACAGCCGGCGGACCCGCTCGGCCCGGTCCGCCGCGTCCTCCGAGTCGATCAGCGACTCCTCCGGCGTGCGCTCCTCGCTGGCCCGGTCCAGCACCCGGGGATCGTCGGTCAGGGTGAGCCGGGCCAGTCCCTTGAGCACCTTCAGGCACTCGTGCCGGGCCGTACTGGCCAGCCAGGCACCGGCCTTCTCGGGTTCCCGGATACGGCCCAGGTACTGGGCGAAGCGGAACCACGTGGTCTGGAAGACCTCGTGTCCGTCGGCGTCCGACAGCCGGTGCGCGCGCACCACCGACCACACCAGCGGACTCATCCCTTCCACCAGCGCCTTCCAGGCCGCGGCGTCCCCGTCGACGGCGGACTGGACCAACGCGCCGACCTCTGCTCGGTCCACGGCTCCACCCCTTGTGTACGGCCTGTCATCGTACGCCGCGGAGCGGAGGGTTCCGGACCTCATGCGGGCACGGCCTGGGCCGCGACCGGGGCGGGGCGCCAGGTGGGCGGCCGAAGCGCCGGGACCCGCGCCCCGCGCACCTCGGCCCGCTCGGTGGTGGCCGCCAGCAGCCGGGCGGCGGCCACCCGCGGGTCGCGCTCCCGGTACGCCGACATGCGGGCGGCGACGAGTCCGGCGGCCACCGGGGTGGCGAAGGAGGTACCGCTCCACTGGGCGAGGCCGTCGAACATCACCTGGTCCGGCTTGCCCCCGGTGCTCTCCCGGCCCTCGCTGAGCACGCCGGTGTGGCGCGGGAACCGGCAGGTGCAGGCGTATGCGGCGCCGAACCGGCAGGCGTCGTAGGTGGAGTGCTGGTAGACGTACGGCACGGGTGCGGTGAAGCCGGTGAGGGCGCTGGTGAGGCGCTCGCCGGGGGCGTGGACGCGCACCCAGGGCCCGTGGTTGGTGAAGCAGGCCCCGGCCTCGCCGTCCGCGCGCAGGGCGCCGACCGACAGGACGCAGTCGGCGTACTCGGGCAGGGCGGCGTAGGCGGCGGGCCAGAACGGGGAGTCGCTGCCGTTGTTGCCGGCGGCGGCGACCAGCAGCGTGCGCTGGTCGCGCAGCTCCCGCAGGAAACCCTCCAGACCGATCAGTCCGTCGGCGTCGTCGCTCGGGGTGCCCGCGGAGAGGCTGATGATGTCCGGCCAGCCGTCCCGGTCGACGGCCTCGAACAGCAGCGCCCCGAACTCCGACTCCAGCACGGCACCGGCGGCGTTGAGGGTGGCGCGCACGGTGATGTCGGTGTCGGGCGCGACGGCGGCGAGGATACCGGCGATGAACGTGCCGTGGCCGACGTACTGGCGCAGCACGCCGTCACCGTCGGTCTCGGCCGGCTGGGCGTCGCCCATGGTGTGCGCGAGCGGCGGGTAGGCGCGGTGGTCGTGGACCAGGCCGGTGTCGACCACGAGCACGCCGACCGCGGTGGCGGGGTCGTAACGTCCCTCGGCGGGGCCCGGGTTGGCGGACTCGGTGCGCGCCACGGGCACCGGCTCGTCGCCGGGGCAGGCGTTGACGGCGATGTGCACCACATGGTTGCGGCCGGCCAGCCGGCGGCCCCGGCGGGCCCCGGCCTCGCGCACCGCGCGCAGCGCGTGCGGCACGGTGTCCTCGCCGCCGGCCGGGTCGCCGACCCGGATCCGGGTGACGCCGGTACGACCGGCCGGCGGCCCGGCGCGGCGCACGTGGTCGGGGACGAGGCCCGGGGTCTCGGTGAAGTGGGTGCGCACGGCGTCCTCGACGAACCGGGCCTCCTCGCCGTCCCGGACCAGCAGGACGCCCTTCTCGTAAAGGAATCCGGCCGAGTCGTCCGACCCCAGGGTCAGTGGTACGTCCGGCAGCGAGCGCTGGATGTGCGCGAACTGCTCGTGGAAGCGGTGTGGTGCCATGTGGTGTCCTCCCCCTCAAGACGGTGTCCGACAGTGAGAGTCGCGGGGTCACCGTCTGATACAGCGGGCCACTACCATGCGGGACGTGACAGCGGGAAGCGAGTCGGTTCTCGAACTGCTGCCCTTGGTGTTCGCCGATCCGGGCGAGGCCCGGGCACGCGCCGAACACGTGCTGCGCGCCGCTCCGTCACCGGTCCACGCCAGCGTCGCCCACCAGGTCCTCGGTATCTGGCAGCGGGACTTCGGCGATCTGCGGATCGCGCTACGGCATCTGCGGCGGGCCCGGGACCTGGCCGCGCGCGCCGAGTCGGCCGACCGGGAGGCCGATGTGCTGGCCACGCTGGGGGTCGCACTGGTGCACGCGGGGCGCACACGGCAGGGGCTCGCGTCCTTCGAGCGGGGGGTCGCCCGGGGCAGCGGTCACACCCGGGCCCGGGTGCTGTACCGGCGGGCCTACGTGTGGTGGGTGCTGGGGCGTCACCGGGAGGCCCTGGAGGACGTACGGCGGGCCCTGCCCGTCCTGCGGCAGGCCGCCGACGACATCTGGACCGCGCGGGCGCTGACCCTGCGGGCCACCGTGCATCTGGCGCTGGGCGCGGTGGACCGGGCCGTCGCGGACTTCACGGCGGCGGAGCGGCTGTGGGACACCACCGGCCAGGAGCACGACAAGGCGGACGCGGTGGAGAGCCGGGGGCTCGCCGCGTTCCGGTCCGGGGACGTCCCGGTGGCGCTGCGGCTGCTGGACGAGGCCGAGGAGCGCTACGCCAGGCTGGGCACGCCCACGTACAACCTGTCGATCCGGCGCTGCGAGGTGCTGATGGCGGCGGGGCTGGCCCCGGAGGCGCTGGCCGAGGCGGACGCGGCGATCGCGCTGCTCGATCGGATCGGCGGGCAGTCCACCCGCAAGGCCGAGCTGCTGCTCGCCGCCTCGTGGGCCGCCCGGTCGGCGGGGGACGCACACACGGCCACGGCACGCGCCGCCGTCGCCGTACGGCTGTTCGCGGCGCAGCGCCGGGCCTGGTGGGAGACGCACGCCCGGCTGGTGCTGCTGGAGGCGCGGGTGGCGGCCGGGCGGCGGTCGGGGCGGATGGTCGCGGACGCGGCGGCGGTCGCCGGGCGGCTGGCCGCCTTCGGGTCGCCCGCCGCGCCGGAGGCGTCGCTGCTCGCGGGCCGGATCGCGCTGGCGCTCGGCTGGACGGCGGACGCGGAACGGCACCTGTCGGTGGCCGCGCGCAGCCGGCACGGCGGGCCGGCGACGGCCCGGATGACGGGCTGGGTGGCGCAGGCGCTGCGGGCGCGGGCGGCCGGTTCCCGGCGCGGGGTGCTGGAGGCGTGCCGGCGCGGCCTGGACGTGCTGGACGACCACCGGATGACGCTGGGCGCCTCGGAGTTGCGCGCCCACGCGACCGCGCAGGGTGCCGAACTGGCCGCACTGGCCCAGGAGGTGAGCCTCGCGCAGGGTGGTGCGCGCCGGCTGCTGGGGTGGAGCGAGCGGTGGCGGGCGACGGTGCTGTCCGCGCCGCCGACCCGGCCGCCCGACGATCCGGCGCTGCTGAGCGGGCTGACCGCCTACCGGGAGATCGCGGCCCGTGCGGAGGGCGCGCGGATGGCGGGCCGCCCGGTGCCGGCGCTGGAGCGCGAACAGCGGCGCCTGGAACGGGAGATCCGCTCGCGCACCCGGCACATGGGCGGGGCCGCCGCCGGTGCGGGCGACCGGCTCGACGTGGGCCGGCTGCTGGACCGGCTGGGCGACGGCCGGCTGGTCGAACTGGCCGTGGTGGACGGCCGGGTGCACGTCCTGCTGTGCGGGCAGGGCCGGGTACGGCGGTTCGCCGCGGGCTCGCTGGCGGAGGCGGTGGCCGAGGCCGAGCATGTGCAGGCGGCCCTGCGACGGCTCGCGCACCCCGGGGGCGAGGCCCGGCTGCCGGTCGTCGAGGCCGCCGGCCGGCGCCTCCAGGAGCTGCTGCTGGCCGGTGCGGTGCCGTGCCTCGGCCCGGGCCCGGTGGTGGTCGTACCGCCGGGCGCGCTGCACCGGGTGCCCTGGGCGCTGCTGCCCGCGCTGCGGGAGCGGGTGCTGAGCGTGTCGCCGTCGGCGGCCAGTTGGCTGCGCGCCCGGGAGACGGCGCCGCCGGCGGAGAGCCGGCCGGTGCTGGTGCGCGGCCCCGGCCTGGCGACGGGCGGCGCGGAGGTGTCCGAGCTGGCGGACCGGTACGGCACGGCGACGGTCCTGGAGGGCGAGGCCGCGCAGGTGCCGCGGGTGCTGGCGGAACTCGACGGCGCGGGCCTCGCCCACCTCGCGGCGCACGGCACGTTCCGCGCCGACAGTCCACTGTTCTCCGCGCTCCGGATGGCCGACGGCCCGCTGATCGTCCACGACTTCGAGCGCCTGGCCCGCAGCCCGTACCGGATCATCCTCTCCAGCTGCGACACCGCCCGCCTCGCCTCGGTCGGCGCCGACGAACTCCTCGGACTGGTCACGGCGTTGCTGCCGCTGGGCACGGCCGGGGTGGTGGCGAGCAGCGCGCCGGTCAACGACGCGGCGGTGGTGCCGCTGATGCTGGCACTGCACAAGGGCCTCGACGCGGGCCTGTCCCTGGCCGAAGCCCTGCGCGACGCCCGCACGACCCTCCCCGCCGACCCGGTCCACCAGGCCACGGGCTGGGCCTTCGCCGCGTTCGGCGCGGCATGACCGACGCCCCCCGGCGCTCCATGGCCGCCTCCCACCTCCTCGCACGGCCGGCGTGAGCGAGGGGATTCCCGCGTCCGCTCAGGCCGTCTCCCGGGTCTCCACCAGCCAGGGCAGCGCGTCGCGGTCCCCCGTGCCGAGTCGGGTGTACGCGCTGTACAGGTGGTTCCCCACCGTCCGCACGGACAGCGTCAGCCGCTCGGCGATCTCCCGGTTGCTCAGCCCCGCCGCGGCCAAGGTGACGATCTGCCGTTGCCGGGCGGTGAGTTCGCCGAGGACCAGTCCGGCCAGCGCGGGCGTGCGCGCTCCCTGGCAGCGCCGGGCCAGGGCGACGGCCCGGGTACGGGACAGCCGCGCGGCCCGTGGGTCCCGGTGCGCCCGTGCCGCCTGGGCGTGCGCCTCGGCCGCGTACAGCAGGAACCCCCGCTCGGCCAGCGCCTGCGCGGCCCGGTCCAGCGCGGCCCCGTCCCCGCGCGCGAGCGCGTCCGCGTGGCGGGCGAACACGCTCCCGGCCGGCAACCGCTCCACCGCCCGCCCGGGTTCGCCGAGGCGTACGGCGTCGTAGCGCGCGTGGACGGGGTCCGGGTCGGTCCCCTCGCCCGACCGGCCGTCGGCGAGGGCGAGTTCGTCCAGGCATCCGCGGTGGGACGCGTTCTCCCGCAGCCCTTCGCGGGCCCAGGCCGCCGCCTCCCGCAGCTCGCCCCGCAGGCGGGCGAACCGGGCGCGGACCGCGGCGTACCCGGCGGGCAGCGGGTCACCCTCCGCCACCAGCCACTCCCCCACCGGCGTGGGCACCGGCCGGACGTCGTACCGCTCCATCCGGCACGCCAGCGTGCGCTGTTCGGCTGCCAGCGCGGGGCCGTACGCGAAGGGCGGGCGGCCGAGCCGCCGGGCCCGCAGCCGGCCAGCCGTGGCACGCAGCGCGGGGCCGTGCAGGGGGTGGGCGAGGGTGACGGCGCCCCGCTCGTCGACGCCGACCAGGCCGTCCGCCTCCAGGTGTTCGAGCGCGGCCAGGTCCAGCTCGTCCGCCGGCAGCGGCAGGGGTTCGGCGAACGCGAGGCGTTCCAGGGCGTCCCGCTCGCCGGGCCCGGGCCGCTCCAGGGCGGGGGCGAGCCGCTCGCGGAGCGCCGGGGTGACCGGCAGGGCGCCCCGCCAGGCCCGCTCGCCGGTGTCCGGCACGGGCGTCAGCCGGCCGGAGCCGGCGAGCGCGGTCACCAGGTCGCGCAGCAGCCGCAGGTCCCCCTGGCAGGCCTGGTGCAGCCGGCGCACGGTGAGCGGTTCCAGGCCGGCACCGGCCAGCAGCCGGGCGGTGTCCTCGGGGGGCAGCGGGTCGAGGGGCAGCCGGGGCAGCAGTTCCCCGGTCCACAGCCGGGAGACCGCCGCGGGCGCGGGCGGGCCGTCCGCCGCGGCCACGACCAGGCGGGTGCGGCCCCGCACGGCCAGCTGGTGGACCAGGGCGGCGGAGGTCTCGTCCAGCAACTGGGCGTCGTCCACGACGAGGAGGCGTACGCCGGACAGCGCGCGGACCGCGCGGTGCAGCGAGACGGTGTCGGGGAGCAGGTGCGCGAACGCGGCGAGGGGCAGGTCCCGGGCCTCGGGCGTGCCGGTCACCCGGGCGTGGTCGGCGCCCCGCACCGCCTCGGTGATCAGCCGGGTCTTGCCGCGGCCCGCCGGGCCGGTCACCACGATGCCGGTCCGTCCGGCGGACAACGCGCCGCGCACCAGCTCCAGTTCGTCCACCCGGCCGGTGAACGGCCACGGCAGCCGGAGGGTCTTCGCATCCTGTTCGTAGGTCGTCACATCATCCTGAGCGCGCCTACTCAGGTTTGATACAGGGTGACTTGAGTAGCCCCCGACTCAGGCGCCCGGGCGGGGCGGGCGGCACGCTGGCCGCATGACCCGACGCCTCTGCTCGCTTCCGCGGCAGCCGGCCCCGGCGTTCGCCCCGGGGCTGACGGCCGAGCGGCTGGGCGCGCTGCTCGCGGGGCGGCGGATGTGGGCCGGCGGCACGGTGCTGCACTACTGCTTCCTGGACGCCCCTGCCGACGCCTCGGTCATCCCGGTCCCCGGGACCGGGGAGCTGCGCCGGGTGCCGTGGGCGGGCGGCGAGGAACAGCGGGACGTGGTCCGGGCGTGCTTCGACGAGTGGCGGGACCTCGGCATCGGCGTCGGCTTCGCCGAGGTCGGTGACCGCGGTGAGGCGGAGCTGCGGATCGGGTTCCAGGCCGGTGCCGGGTCCTGGTCGGCGGTGGGCCGGGACGCCCTGTCGGTGGGCCGGGCCGAGCGCACCATGAACTTCGGCTGGGACGTGACCGCGCCCGCGGAGCGCGGGACGGTCCTGCACCAGATCGGGCACGCGCTCGGCATGGTGCACGAGCACCAGAGTCCGTTCGCCGGGCTGCACTGGGACGACGAGGCCGTGTACGCCGAACTGGCGGGCCCGCCGAACTTCTTCAGCCGGGAGACGACGTACCGCAACGTGCTGGGCCGGCTGGACGCCTGCGAGGCGGGCGGCCCGGTGTGGGACCCGCGGTCGGTGATGACGCTGCCGTTCGGGCCGGGGCTGGTGCTGGAGCCGGAGCGGTACCGCGCGGGCCTGCGTCCGCCCGGCACACCGTCGCCGGCGGACAGGGAGTTCGTGCTGCGCTGGTATCCGCCCGCCGGTTCCGCCGGGCCGGCCGCGCTGGTGCCGTTCCGGTCGGCTCCGCTCGGTCTGGGGCCGGGCGGGCAGGCCGACTTCACCGTCGCGCCGCCGCAGACCCGCGCGTACACCGTGGGCACCTTCGGCGACGCCGACACCGTTCTGGTGGTCTTCGAGGAACGCGACGGGGAACCGCGCTTCCTCGCGGGCCACGACGACGGCGGCACACCGGGCAACGCCGCCGTCCGCGTCCGGCTCGTCAAGGGCCGCCGCTACGTCGTCCGGGTCCGCCTGTACTCCGCGTGGGGGTCGGGGGACACGGCGGTCATGTGCTGGTGACGGCACACGGACGACGGCGGGCCACGGACCGGCGCCGGGGGAAGGGGTATGGACGTCACCCACGGGGGAGGTGACGTCCATACCCGCACCGGCCAGCTGCCCACCTCCGGCGGGCGGCCCGGGTCCTTCGCCCACCCCGCCGGCCTGCCGTCGTGGAGGGGCACGCGCCGCTGCGCGCGGCGAGGGGCCTCACGACGCGGCCCGGTCGGCCGGGGCGGCCGCGTCGGGGTGGGCGAGGCCGAGGTGGTCGCGCAGGGTGGTGCCCTCGTAGTCGGCGCGGAAGACGCCCTGTTCCTGGAGGATCGGGACGACCTTGTCGGCGAACGGGTCGAGTCCGCCGGGGGTGATGTGCGGGACGAGGATGAAACCGTCGGAGGCGTCGGCCTGCACGAAGTCGTTGATGGTCCGCGCGACGGTGGCCGGGGAGCCGACGAACGTCTGCCGGTTGCCGGTGTTGATGACCAGGTCGCGGATGGACCACTTGTTGGCCTCGGCGAGCTGCCGCCACTCGCGGGCGATGGCGACCGGGTCCCGGTACATCCGCACCTGGGCGCGGCCCCGGGAGATGTGCTCCTCGGCGACGACCGGGTCGACGTCGGGCAGCGGGCCCTCCGGGTCGTATCCCGACAGGTCACGGTTCCAGACGAACTCCAGGTGCTTGATGGCGGTGGCGCCGCTGACCTGCTGCCGGCGGACCTCGCGGGCGAGTTCGGCGGCCTCCTGGTCGGTGTCGCCGAGGACGAAGGTCGCGGCGGGCAGGATGAGCAGCTGGTCGGGGCGGCGGCCGTACCTGGCGAGGCGGGACTTGACGTCCGTGTAGAAGGCCTGGCCCTCCTTCAGCGTGGAGTACCGGCTGAAGATGGCGTCCGCGTCGGAGGCGGCGAACTCGCGGCCCTCCTCGGAGTCGCCGGCCTGGAAGACGACGGGACGGCCCTGCGGGGAGCGCGGGACGTTGAACCGGCCGTGGATGTCGAAGTGCTGCCCCCGGTGCACGAAGGCGCCGGCCCTGGCGTCCCGGAGGAAGGTGCCGGTGGCCTGGTCGGCGAGGATCTCGTCGCCGTGCCAGGAGTCGAACAGCTCGTGGGCGGTGGCGAGGAACTCCTTGGCGCGGGAGTAGCGCTCCTCCTGCGGCAGGAAGCCGCCGCGCCGGAAGTTCTCGCCGGTGAAGGCGTCCCAGGAGGTGACCACGTTCCACGCGGACCGGCCGTCGGAGAGGTGGTCGAGGCTGGCGAACTGGCGGGCCACCTCGTACGGCTCGTTGAACGTGGAGTTGATGGTGCCGGTCAGGCCGAGCCGGTCGGTGACGGCGGCCAGCGCGGCCAGCACGGTGAAGGTGTCGGGGCGGCCGACCACGTCGAGGTCGTAGATCCGGCCGCCCTGTTCGCGCAGCCTCAGTCCCTCGGCGAGGAACAGGAAGTCGAACTTGGCGCGTTCGGCGGTCCGCGCGAAGTGCGCGAAGGAGCTGAACTCGATGTGGCTGCCGGCGGCCGGGTCGCTCCACACGGTGGTGTTGTTGACCCCGGGGAAGTGGGCGGCCAGGTGGATCTGCTTCAGCGGCTTGCTCATGGCGTACGGTCGTCCTCTCCGGCGTTCAGACTGCTGCGTAGCGGTTGGCGGGGCGGCCGAGGCCGAGGAGGCCGCGCAGGGTGCCGGCCTCGTAGGCGTCCCGGAAGCGCCGGCGGCGCTGCAGCTCGGGCACCAGGTCCCGGGTGATCCGGGGCAGGTCGTGGCCGGCGACCGCGGGCCGCAGCCGGAAGCCGCTCAGTCCGCTGTCCGCCCACTCCTCCAGCAGGTCGGCCAGTTGGGCGGCCGTGCCGGTGAAGATCCGGGCGTCGCTGGTGTACGGCTCCCCCGCGAGCGTGTCGAGACGGTCGCGGCGGGCCTCCGCCTCGGCCCGGCTGTCGTCCAGCAGGACGACGAGGTCGCCGAAGACGTGCAGGGTGCGGTCGGCGCGGCCCGCCGCCTGCTGTTCGGCGCAAATCTCGGCGACGATCGCCCGGGCGTCGTCCGCGTCCCGGGGGGTGACGTAGCCGACGTCGGCCTGGCGGGCCAGCAGCCGGTACGGGACCGTCCGGTGGGCGAGCGCGGTGACCGGCGGCTGGCCCTGCGGCGGGCGGGGGGTGATGGAGGGGCCCTTGACGCTGAAGAAGCGGCCCTCGAAGTCGATGTAGTGCAGCTTGTCCCGGTCGACGAAGCGGCCGGTCGCCGCGTCCCGGATCTCGGCGTCGTCCTCCCAGCTGTCCCAGAGCCGGCGGACCACCTCCACGTAGTCGCCGGCCTCCTCGAACAGTTCCGTGATCAGCTCCGGGGCCTCGGGGGCGTCGAAGCCGTCGATCCGGGGGATGGTGCGCCGGCCGAAGTGCGCGGCTTCGTCGGGGCGGAAGGTGGTCCGCACGCGCAGGCCCGCGCGTCCGGTGCTGACGTAGTCGAGGGTGGCGATCGCCTTGGAGATGTGGAACGGCTCCGTGTGTGTGGCCACCACGGTCGGGACCAGGCCTATGTGGCGGGTGAGCGGGGCGACCCGGGAGGCGATGAGGACCGCGTCGAGCCGGCCGCGGACCTGGTCGGTGCGCTCGTCGGGCGCGAGGAGCCGGGAGGACTGCGGGCCGAGGTCGTCCTCCAGGGTGACGAAGTCGAGCAGGCCGCGTTCGGCCTCGGTGATCAGGTCGGCCCAGTAGCGGGCGGTGAACAGCTCCCGGGGGCGGGCGACGGGCTCGCGCCAGGACGCGGGGTGCCAGCCGGTGCCGTCCAGGGCGACGGCGAGGTGCAGGGGGGCGGGGGAGGCTGAGGACACGTCGGTGCCTTCCTTGATGTCCGTACGAGAACACCGGCTCGCGGTGCCGGCGGCGGCCGGGGCGGGCGGCGGCGGCCACGGGCGAGCGCGGCAGGGCAGGACCCGGGCCGGGAAGCGGGCCGGGGAGGGGTCAGCGGCGACAGAGCGCGGCGGACACGCGCTGGAGGTCTATGTGCGGCCGGGAGTGCAGACGGACGGAGCGGTACGGGTGCGGGGCGTGCGGCGGGCGTGCCTGCGGGGGCACTCGGGTCACGGCCGTCACCTCCCTCCGTCGGCCGCGGCGGGCCGGATCGGCGTCCGCGCGGCGGTTCTCGTCACGACGTCCAACGCCCGGCCGGCGCCGCTTGTTCCCGGGCTGCGCAGCTGCACGATGCGGTGGCGGCGGCGCAGCGTGAACCCGAGGGACTCGTACAGCCGGATCGCGGGTGTGTTGTCAGCGGCGGCGTGCAGGAACGGGGTGTCCCCGCGGTCCCGGATGCCCGCCGCGACCGCGCGCACCAGCCGGGTCGCCAGTCCCCGACCGCGGTGGGCGGGGTCGGTGCACACGGCGCTGATCTCGGTCCAGCCGGGCAGCCGCAGCCTCTCCCCCGCCATGGCGACCAGTGAGCCGTGGTGCCGGATGCCGAGGTAGGTGCCCATCTCGACGGTCCGCTCCAGGAACGGGCCCGGCCGGGCGCGGGCGACCAGGCCGAGGATCTCGGGGACGTCGTCCGGGCCCAGGCGCACCGCCTCCGGCGCCGGTTCGGCCCGCAGCGCGGTGTCGACGAGCTGGACACCCTCGCCCTCGCCGAGCGGCTCCCAGCCGTCGGGGAGCCGCTCGACGGGCTTGACCCGTACGGTGGCCGCGGGCCCGACGAGCGTGTGCAGGTCGGCCCAGGCCGCCGGGTCGGCCGGGTCGGCGAGCGCCGCGAAGGCGTACGTCTCCGGCAGGTAGCGGGCCGCCCGGCCGTACCGGTCGGCGAGGTGGGCGTGCGGGCCGTCGAGGGCGGCCCAGACGGCGTTGTCGAGGGCGGGGGCACCGGGCAGGCCGGGCAGGAGCGGGACTTGGCCGCCGCGGACGTCGGTCGGGTGGGCCACGGAAGCGGAGTCCTCTCTGCGGGTGCGGGGCGCTGACCGGTCGGGTGACGGGTAGTCAGGAATTGGTGACGGGCAGCCCGGGCGGGTTGACCTCGGACTTCGCCACGGACTCGTTGGAGAGGTTGTAGGCGGCCAGCCAGGTGGTGTACTGCCCGTGTCCGATAAGGTAGTTGATGGCCTCGGCGAGCGGCCGGGCCAGCCCGGTGTCCTTCTTGGCGGTGGCCGCGATCAGCCCCTGGAGCGTCGCGCCGGCCCCGGAGAAGGTGCCCGCGTTGCGGGTCGGGTCGGGAGTGTGCGCGGTCTGCCGGGCCCGGTAGGCGATGGTGGGGTTGGGCCCGAAGTAGGCGTCGATCTTCCCGCTGTTCAGCGCCAGGTTGATGGCGTTCTGGTCCGGGAAGTACTTGACGGTGAGCTTCTTGCCCTCCTTGGCCAGCTTGTCCTTCCACTCCAGGAGGATCTTCTCCTGGTTGGTGCCGGCGCCCACGCTGACCGTCTTCCCGGCGAGGTTCTCGTAATCGCCGTTGAAGTCCCAGGAGTTCTTCTTCAGCACCTCGAAGGCCAGGTTGTCCTTGCGGTAGGAGGCGAACTCGTACTTCCTCTTTCGCTCCTCGGTGACGGTGACGTTGGAGAAGGCCACGTCGACCTTGCCGCTGTCGACGCCGACGAACAGGTTCTCCCAGGTGGAGTTGCGGATCTCGGGCTTGAGGCCGAGCACCGCGGCCACCAGGCGGCCGAGGTCGGGTTCGGAGCCGGTGAGGGTCTTCTGGTCGCTGCCCACGAAGTCCAGCGGCGCGGTCCCCGAGGGCAGGCCTCCGACACCGATGACGAGCGTGCCTCTCTTGCGGACGGCCGCGGGCAGGTGGGCGCGGATGGACTTCACCTCGGAGACCTTCAGCGCGGTCTCCCTGGCGGCGCCGTTGGACAGCCGGCCCACGGTCACCGTGCCGGCCGTGTCGGTGGTGGTGGCCGCGTCGCTGTCCCCTCCGCAGGCGGCGAGCCCGCCGGCCAGGGAGAGGGTCACGGCCGCCGCGGTGAGGCCGTGTATCAGGCTGCGTCGGGAGAACTGGCTGGGCATGGCTGTCCTTGTCGTTCGGAAGGCTGGTGCAACAGACTCGGAGGGAGGTGTACGGCAACGGGTACGCGGTCAGAGCACGTTGGCGAGGAAGTCCCGGGTCCGCTCGTGCCGGGGCTGGTCCAAGACCTGGCCGGGCGGCCCCTGTTCGACGATCCGGCCGGCGTCGAGGAAGACGACCCGGTCGGCGACCTCGCGGGCGAAGCCGATCTCGTGGGTGACGATGAGCAGGGTGGTGCCGCTGGTGGCCAGGTCCTTGATGACGGCCAGCACCTCGCCGACGAGTTCGGGGTCGAGCGCCGAGGTCGGCTCGTCGAAGAGGATGATCCCGGGCCGCAGGGCGAGGGCGCGGGCGATGGCGACGCGCTGCTGCTGGCCGCCGGACAACTGCCGCGGGTAGGCGTCCGTCTTGTCGCCGAGGCCCACGCGGTCGAGCAGTTCGCGGGCGAGTTCCCGGGCCGCCGTCCGGGCCAGCCTGCCGGTGGCGGCGGGGGCGGCGGCGACGTTGTCGAGGACGGTCAGGTGCGGGAAGAGGTGGAAGCTCTGGAAGACGAAGCCGATCCGGCTCCGCTGGGCGAGGATGGCCCGCTCGCTCAGTTCCCTCAGCCGTTCCCCGTGCCGCTTCACCCCGATCAGCTCGCCGCCCACGCTGACGTGGCCGATCTCGGGCTTCTCCAGGTGGTTGACGACTCTGAGCAGCGTCGACTTGCCGGAGCCGGACGGCCCGATGATCACCGTGACCTCGCCGGGACGGACGGTCAGGTCGATGCCGTCGAGGACGCGGTGGGCGCCGTACCACTTGTGGACGCCGTGGATGTCGAGCGCGGCGGGTGCGGGCTTCGTGAGGGTCGGTGCGGTGGTCATACGGCGGCCTCCCTGCGCAGCCGGTCGCGGAGCCCGGCCAGGCCGGCCCGGGCCTTCTGCAACGGGGTCGGCGGCAGGGTGCGCGTGGCGCCCCGGGCGTAGTACCGCTCGACGTAGAACTGGACGACGGACACGGCGCTGGTCAGGATCAGGTACCAGACGGTGGCGACCACCAGCAGCGGTACGACGTCGCCGGGGTAGGTGCTGCCCATCGACTGCACGGTGCCGAACAGGTCGAGCAGGGACACGTAGAACACCAGGGACGTGCTCTTGATCAGGCCGATCAGCTGGTTGACGTAGTTCGGGGTGATGGACCTGAGGGCCTGCGGGAAGACGATCCGGCGGAACTGGTAGCCCTTGGGCAGACCGAGCGCGGCGGACGCCTCGTGCTGTCCCTGGTCCACGGAGAGGATGCCGCCGCGGACCACCTCGGCCGCGTACGCCGCCTCGTTGAGGCTGAGGCCGATGACGGCGATCGTCATGTCGGTGGCCAGTCGTGACTCGTCGAAGGTGACGAAGGCGGGGCCGAAGGGCACTCCGAGGCTCAACGTCTTGTACAGGGCGCTGAAGTTGTACAGGAAGATCAGCACCACGATGAGCGGTACGGAGCGGAACAGCCAGGTGTACGTCCAGCTGGCCGCGCGCAGCACCGGGCTCCGGGAGAGCCGGGCGACGGCGAGCAGGATCCCGCCGAGAAGTCCCAGCACCGCGCTGAGAGCGGTGACTTCGAGGGTGACGAGGAGGCCGTCGAGGACGGTGGGGCGCAGGAACCAGTAGCGGAAGCGGTCCCACTGGTAGAAGGGGTTCGTGACCAGTCCGTGCAGGATCTGCGCGACGAGCACGAGGACGACGGCGGTGACGATCCACCGGCCGGGCCGGGGCAGCGGCTGAACCCGCTGGGGGCTGACAGGTTTTGACGGTGTGTCGGCGCGTGTGGGCGGCTCGGCGGTCGAGACGGCGGCGCCTGGGGGTTGGCTCATGGCGGGCTCCGGCGGAGTCGGACACCCGGGGTCCGCGCACGGGCGGGCGTGGGCTGCCGTCGGCACGGGGGCGGAGGGCGGCGCACGGGCGGGCGCGGAACCGGGGGCTGGGCGGACAACGGCACACCGGGCGGTGGGCGTGCGGCGGGAACGCGGGGGCTGGGAGGAGACGTCAGCCCTGACGGCGGGCGGAGCCCGGTGCGGTACACAGTGCGCTGTTCACGCGGAGCAGATCGACGGCACGGTCCGCGACGAGGAGACCGGCGTACGACGGTACGCAGCCCTGGGGGCGGCTCGCGGCCGTCCTGGGAGCTGCGTCCATGGCGTCACCTGTCACTGTTCCGGCCCCGGGGGGCCTCGCGCTTACCGACAACGTCGTCCGGTCCGGTCGTCACCTGGGGCACCCCACCGCGATGCGAGGGTTGCCGGTCAGCGAGCCAGGGCTTGGCGCTGACGCTCATGACCGTTCTGAGCCGTAAGTAAGGCAGTTGCCCGTTCGAATGTCAACGGCTGTCCGTTACTTGGACGTCGGGCAACCGCTCTCACCTGCGGGAAGCCTCCGAGCCGTCGGCGGCGTGACCTGCCCAGTCCAGGATCTGGACGGCGGCTCCGGCGGCCTCCAGGCCCTGGCAGCGGCCGTGGTGGCGGCGGGCGATGCCGTCGAGGTCGAGGTGGCGGCCGAACGGGGGACGCGCGGCCAGGCGGCGGGCGTAGGCCCACAGGGCGCGGTGGCCGGCGATGCGGTGCACGGCGGAGGCGTCGAGGTGGCAGCGGTGGACGGTGTCCAACTGCACCAGGGTCACCCACAGTTCGACGTCGGCGGCGGTGAGCCGGTCGTCGGCCAGGTACTCCTCCGCGCTCAGCCGCCGTTCCAGTCGGCCCAGCGTGTCGAGCAGCACGTCGAGGGCGGCGGCCCGCTCGGCCGGGTCGGCGCCGGCCCGTCCGGCGCGCTGCGCGGCCTCCTCGATGCCCTCGGCGCACATCCGCTCGACGGCCTCGATCACGGACTCCAGCCCGCTGGGGTACAGCCGGGTGCGGCCGGACGGTCCGAAGCGGTCCAGGTCGCGCAGGATGTCGGGGGCGTGGGTGCTGACGATGCGTCCGGACCAGTCGTCGCTCAGCACGGGGGCGAGCGCCGGGCCGGTGTAGTGGTGGGCGCTGGCCTCGTACAGCGGGCGCAGCGCCGAGTGGCCGCCGCCGGGACAGTCCGGGACGGGGGGCAGGAGGGTGACCGGACAACTCGCGTCCAGGCCGAGCAGGCTGTGGCCGACGGCGAGCCGCAGTCCGTCGGGGCCGGCGGTGGACAGATGGAGCCGGTAGCGGTGCGGCACGGCGTAGTGGCCGCTGCGCGCGTCCCGGCCGATGCGGCCGCGGAAGACGGGGGCGGTACGGCGGGTGGGCGGGACGGCGGCCAGCGGAGTGATGGACATGGGTCTCCCCGGGTGGTGGGCGTGCGGAGGGCGCGCCGGCGCGGGCACGGCCGGTCGGTGGTGGCGGGCGGGGCCCGGTTCAGCGAAGGCGGCCGATCGCGCTGCAGACGCGCTGCAGGTCGATGTGGCGGCGGGAGGTGAGCAGGGGGGCGCGCAACGGCGTCCGGCTCGTGCAGCCGGTACCCGTCCTGAGGCGCGTCATGATTCCCTACCTGTTCACTAGGATTTCCTCCCTGGAGTGTCGATCGGGCTCCGCACGACGTCAAGGGGGCGTCCACGCCTGGGGACGCGGGCCGGCGCCAAGTACTCCTCAGGATCTGGAACATGTGACATAGTACTGCCCGTGACGAAGCGACTGACCTGTGATGTCGTGGTCGTCGGGGCCGGGATGGTGGGCGCGGCCTGCGCCCTGTACGCCGCACGGGCCGGCCTCGACGTGCGGCTGGTGGACCGGGGCCCGGTGTCCGCCGGCACCACCGGCTCCGGCGAGGGCAACCTGCTCGTCTCCGACAAGGAGCCGGGCCCCGAACTCGCCCTCGCCCTGCTGTCGGCGCGGTTGTGGGCCGAGCTGGCCCAGGAGCACGGCAGCGCCGTCGAGTACGAGCCCAAGGGCGGCCTGGTGGTCGCCTCGACGCCCGAGACACTGGCCGCGCTGCGGGAGTTCGCAGGGGGGCAGGCCGAGGCCGGCGTCACCGCCGTACCGGTCGAGGCCGGGCAACTGGCCGAACTGGAACCGCACTTGGCGCCCGGAATGGCGGGCGGGGTGCACTATCCGCAGGACGCCCAGGTCATGCCCGCGCTGGCCGCCGCCCACCTGGTCCGCGCCTCCGGTGCCGCCCTGCACACCGGGTGGGCCGTGACCGGGGTGCTGCGCGCGGCGGACGGCACGGTGTACGGCGTCCGCACCGGCCGGGGCGACATCCACGCCCCGGCCGTGGTGAACGCGGCGGGCACCTGGGGCGGCGAGGTCGCGGCGCTCGCCGGCGTCCGGCTGCCGGTGCTCCCGCGGCGCGGCTTCGTGCTGGTCACCGAGCCGCTGCCGCGGCGGGTCCGGCACAAGGTGTACGCCGCGGACTACGTGGCCGACGTGGCCAGCGACTCGGCCGCGCTGCGCGCTTCGCCGGTCGTGGAGGGCACGGCGGCCGGTCCGGTGCTGATCGGCGCCACCCGGGAACGGGTGGGCTTCGACCGTTCGCTGTCGCTGCCCGCGGTACGGGCGCTGGCCGCCGGGGCGATCGCGCTGTTCCCGTTCCTGGAGCGGGTCCGCGCCCTGCGGACGTACGCGGGCTTCCGGCCGTACCTGCCCGACCACCTGCCGGCCATCGGCGCCGACCCGCGCGCGCCCGGCCTGTTCCACGCCTGCGGGCACGAGGGCGCCGGCATCGGACTCGCCCCCGGCACCGGGTGGCTGGTCGCGCAGGCGCTCACCGGGAGGACACCCGGACTGGATCCCACACCGTTCCGTCCGGAGCGGTTCGACACCGAGGGAGGCGACGCCCGGTGAATCCGCTGGAGTTGGCCCGGGCCCGGCCGGGCGAGGCCCTCACCGCCACGTTCGACGGGCGGCCTCTGACGGTGCTGCCGGGCCAGACGGTCGCGGCGGCCCTGTGGGCGGCGGGCGTGACGGCCTGGCGCGGCACGCGCGGCACCGGCCGGCCCCGCGGGGTGTTCTGCGGGATCGGGGTGTGCTTCGACTGCCTGGTGACGGTCAACGACCGCCCCAACCAGCGGGCCTGCCTGGTGCCGGTACGACCGGGAGACGTGATCCGCACGCAGGAGGGGACGGGCCGGGACGATGACTGAACGACCGCGACTCGCCGTCGTCGGCGCGGGGCCGGCCGGACTCGCCGGGGCACTGGCGGCGGCCGCACGAGGCGTCCGGGTGATCCTCGTCGACGCGGCCGAGCAGGCCGGCGGCCAGTTCTACCGGCAGCCCGCCCCGGCCCTCGGCACCCGTCGGCCGCAGGCCCTGCACCACCAGTGGCGCACCTGGGAACGGCTGCGGGACGGTCTGGACCGGCACCGATCGGCCGGCCGCGTCACGCATCTGACGGATCATCATGTGTGGTGTGTGGAACGGGACTCCGCCACCGCGTCCGGAGCGTTCGTCGTGCACGCGCTGCGCGGGCCCGAAGAGGAGGGCGTCGCCGTCCGCGCCGATGCCGTCCTGCTCGCCACCGGCGGGTACGAGCAGGTGCTGCCCTTCCCGGGCTGGACGCTGCCCGGGGTCGTCACGGCGGGCGGCGCGCAGGCCATGCTCAAGGGCGGCCTGGTGCTGCCCGGCCGGACGGCCGTGGTCGCCGGGACCGGGCCGCTGCTGCTGCCGGTGGCCACCGGGCTCGCCGCGGCCGGTGCCCGGGTCGCCGCGCTGGTCGAGTCCGCCGGTCCCGCCGCGCTGCTGCGCCGGGCGCCCGCCCTGGCCGCACAGCCCGGCAAACTCGCCGAGGGCGCCGGATACGCGGCCCGGCTGCTGCGGCACGGGGTGCGCGCGCTGTCCCGGCACACGGTCGTGGCGGCGCACGGCACCGGGCGGCTGGAGGCGGTGACGGTGGCCGCGCTCGACCCGGACGGACACCTCCGGCCCGGCAGCGCCCGCCGCATCCCCTGCGACACCCTCGCCGTCGGCCACGGCATGCTGCCGCACACCGACCTCGCCGAGACCCTCGGCTGCACCCTGGCCGGCACCGCCGTACAGGTCGACGAGGAGCAGCGCACGGACGTGCCCGGTGTCTGGGCCGCCGGGGAGGCCACCGGGATCGGCGGCGCGGCGCTCGCACTCGCCGAGGGGCACATCGCCGGCCGCTCGGCCGCCGCCCGGCTGCACGGCACCGCCCCCGATCCGCGCCGCTGGGCCGTCGCCGCCCGGTCCCGGACCCGGCTGCGGGGGTTCGCGGCGACCCTGGAGGCGGTGTACGCCCCGCCGCCGGGCTGGGCGGACCGGGTCCCGGACGGCACGGTGGTGTGCCGCTGCGAGGAGGTCACCGCCGGTCAGGTGCGCGCGTCGGTCGACACGCTGGGCGCCGGCGACCTGCGCACCGTGAAGCTGCTCACCCGGGCCGGAATGGGCTGGTGCCAGGGCCGGATGTGCGCCCCCGCGGTAGCGGGCCTGACCGGCTGCCCGCTCACCCCCGGCCGCCGCCCGTTCGCCCGGCCGGTACCGCTCGGAGTGCTGGCCGCGCTGCCGGACCCGGCGGGGGCATCGCCGACGGGGCCGCCCGAGCCGGCCCCGCCGGGACGGGCCGAGTCGTCGCCGACGGAGCCGATCGGGTCGCCCCGGCCAGAACCGGCCGAGCCGGCCCCGCCGGAGCCGGTCGAAGCGAGCCCGCCGGGACGGCCAGAGTCGTCACCGCCGTAGCCGGGCTGGATCCGTCCGCCGGAGCAGGGACCGGACCGGACCCGCCCCGCGGGCGCAGTAGCCGGGCCGAGCCCGCCCCGCCGGAACCGGCCGACTCGGACCCGCCAGAACCGGCCCGAGTCGACCCGCCGGGACGGCCCGAGTCGTCACCGCCGTAGCCGGGCGGCATCCGTCCCGCCACACCCGACCGCCCCCGCCCCCGCCCCGCCGGACAAGGCCTCAACCGCCCCTCCTCCACCCCCACCGCCCCTCCCCCGCAGTACCATGTCACACCCTACTCACCGGGAGATCCCATGACCGTCGAGCCCCAGCACCGCCCCTGGCGCGGCATCCTCGTCGCCACCGCCCTCCCCCTGCGTGACGATCTCTCCGTCGATCACGATCGGTACGCCGAGCACTGCGCCTGGCTGGTCGCGAGCGGGTGTGACGGCGTCGTGCCGAACGGATCGCTCGGCGAGTACCAGGTGCTGACCCCCGAGGAGCGGGCCCGGGTGGTGGAGACCGCCGTGGCCGCGGTCGGCGGTGAGCGGGTGATGCCGGGCGTCTCCGCGTACGGCTCCGCCGAGGCCCGCCGGTGGGCCGAGCAGGCGGGTGAGGCCGGCTGCGCCTCGGTGATGCTGCTGCCGCCCAACGCCTACCGCGCCGACGAGCGGTCCGTACTCGCCCACTACGCCGAGGTCGCGAAGGCCGGCCTGCCGGTGGTGGCGTACAACAACCCGATCGACACGAAGGTCGACCTGCAGCCCGAGCTCCTCGCCCGGCTGCACGGCGAGGGGCTCGTGCACGCCGTCAAGGAGTTCTCCGGCGATGTCCGCCGCGCCTACCGCATCGCCGAACTCGCGCCGGATCTTGACCTGTTGATCGGCGCCGACGACGTGCTGCTGGAGCTGGCGGTGGCCGGCGCCAAGGGCTGGGTGGCCGGCTACCCCAACGCGCTGCCCCGCGCCTCGGCGGAGCTGTACCGCGCCGCGCTCGCCGGAGACCTCACCACCGCACTCCCCCTGTACCGGCAGCTGCACCCGCTGCTGCGCTGGGACTCGCGGACGGAGTTCGTCCAGGCGATCAAGCTCTCGATGGACGTCGTCGGACGGTACGGCGGACCGGTGCGCCCGCCGCGGGTCCCGCTGCCGCCCGAGCAGGAGGCCGCGGTGCGCGCGGCCACCGAGAAGGCCGTCGCCGCCGGCCTCGCGTGAAGGAGCCGTCCCATGCGCAGCAAGCTCGTCCTGCACGCCGTCGACTCGCACACCGAGGGCATGCCGACCCGCGTCGTCACCGGCGGGATCGGTACCGTCCCGGGCGCGACCATGAACGAACGGCGGCTGTGGTTCCGTGAACACCGCGACGCCGTCAAGCAGTTGCTGATGAACGAGCCGCGGGGCCACTCCGCGATGAGCGGCGCGATCCTGCAGCCGCCGACCCGCCCCGACTGCGACTGGGGCGTCCTCTACATCGAGGTCTCCGGCTATCTGCCGATGTGCGGGCACGGCACGATCGGGGTGGCCACCGTGCTGGTGGAGACCGGCATGGTGGAGGTCACGGAGCCGGTGACCACCATCCGGCTCGACACCCCGGCGGGCCTGGTGGTCGCCGAGGTCGCCGTGGAGGACGGCGCCGCCCGGAACGTCACGCTCAGGAACGTGCCGTCGTTCGCGGCCGCCCTGGACCGCGAGATCACCCTGCCGGACGGCCGTACCGTCGCCTACGACCTGGCCTACGGCGGCAACTTCTACGCGATCCTGCCGCTGGACGCGTTCGGGCTGCCCTTCGACCGCGCCCGCAAGGACGACATCCTGACGGCCGGCCTGTCCCTGATGGCGGCGGTCAACGCGGAGGCGGAGCCGGTGCACCCCGAGGACCCGTCCATCCGGGGCTGCCACCACGTCCACCTGTACGCGCCCGGTGCCACGGCCCGGCACTCCCGGCACGCCATGGTCATCCATCCGGGTTGGTTCGACCGCTCGCCGTGCGGCACGGGCACCAGCGCGCGCATGGCGCAACTGCACGCGCGCGGCGAACTCCCGCTGCACGCCGAGTTCGTGAACGAGTCCTTCATCGGCACCCGGTTCACCGGCCGGCTGCTCGGGGCCACGGAGGTCGCCAGGGTACCGGCCGTGCTGCCCAGCTTCACCGGCCGCGCCTGGATCACGGGCACCGCGCAGTACCTGCTGGACCCGACCGACCCGTTCCCGGAGGGCTTCGTGCTCTAGTCCTCTACACTCGGCCCGGTGATGCGTGACATGGCACAGGGTCCACAGAATCCCGCCGGCACCGAGATGCCCGCGCTCCCCCGGCTGGGCGGCCGGCGGAGCAGCTACCGCGAGCGGGTCGCGGACGCCCTGCGCGCCGCACTGATCGCGGGCGAGCTGCGGCCCGGGGAGATCTATTCGGCGCCCTCGCTGGCCACCCGGTTCGGTGTCTCGGCGACACCGGTGCGGGAGGCCATGCTCGACCTGGCCAAGGAGGGGCTGGTCGACACCGTGCCGAACAAGGGCTTCCGGGTCACCGCCGTCTCCGACCGCCAGCTGGACGAGTACACGCACATCCGGGCGCTCATCGAGATCCCCACCGTGGCGGGGCTGGCCCGCACGGCCGACCGGGTCTCGCTGGAGGCGCTGCGCCCGGCGGCCCGGGAGATCGTCACCGCGGCGGTGGCGGGCGACCTGATCGCCTACGTCGAGGCCGACACCCGCTTCCATCTCGGTCTGCTCGCCCTGGCGGGCAACGCCCACCTGGTCGAGGTCGTGGCCGACCTGCGCAAACGTTCCCGTCTGTACGGGCTGACCGCGCTGGTGGAGGCGGGCCGGCTGCTCGCCTCCGCCGAGGAGCACCTGGAACTGCTGGACGCCCTGCTGGAGCGCGACGAGAAGGCCGTACACGCGATCATGACCCGGCACCTCGGGCATGTGCGCGGCCTGTGGGCGGCGACGGACATCTGACGGTGCAGGGTCCCCGCCACGACGTATTTTCCGCGCTCGGGGGGCCCGCACGGGACAACAAACGGCGATTTTGAGTCAGAACGGCGCATCCCCGACCATGGCCCGGTCCCCGGCGATCCCGGGAACGTCAGGTCCATGAGAGGCGCACCACCCATGCACAGCACCGGAACCGTCCCGGCTCCGGCCCCCGCGGGGGTCCCCGCCGAGTCCCCCACGGCTCCGACCGGGGACCGGCACGGCGACTCCGGCCGGCACGCCCGCCGGTTCGGCCTGCCCGTCGCCACCGCGCTGGTCATGGGCAACATCATCGGCGGCGGCATCTTCCTGCTCCCCGCCTCCATCGCCCCGTACGGCACGGTCAGCCTGGTCGCCTTCGGTGTGCTGACCGTCGGCGCGATCGCGCTCGCCCTGGTCTTCGGCCGGCTCTCCGCACGCGACCCGCGCACCGGCGGCCCCTACGTCTACGCCCGCGAGGCGTTCGGCGACTTCGCGGGGTTCCTCGCGGCCTGGTCGTACTGGATCACCACCTGGGTGTCGAACGCCGCGCTCGCCGTCGCCGCCGTCGGATACCTGGACGTGCTGGTCCCGGTCGGCGGCCACCGCTGGACCGCCTGCCTGGCCGCGCTGGCCCTGCAGTGGCTGCCCGCCCTCGCCAACTTCGCCGGCACCCGGTACGTGGGCGCCGTCCAGCTGGTGTCCACGGTGCTGAAGTTCGTCCCGCTGCTGCTCGTCGCGGTCGGCGGACTGTTCTTCTTCGACCCCGACCGGCTCGGGCCGTTCAACGCCAGCGGCCACGGCGCGGTCGGCGCGGTGTCCGCCTCCGCCGCCCTGCTGCTCTTCTCCTACCTCGGGGTGGAGTCCGCCGCCGTCAGCGCGGGCGAGGTCGACAACCCCCGGCGCAACGTGGGGCGCGCGACCGTCATCGGCACCGCGGGCGCCGCGCTGGTGTACCTGCTGGGCACGCTGTCCGTGTTCGGCACGGTCGCGCACGACCGCCTGGTGACCTCCACCGCGCCGTTCTCGGACGCCGTGAACACGATGTTCGGGGGCAGCTGGGGCGGTACGGCCGTGGCGCTCGCCGCCCTGGTGTCGATGACCGGCTGCCTCAACGGCTGGACCCTGCTGAGTGCCCAGACGCCGTACGCGGCGGCCCGCGACGGCCTGTTCCCGAGCGCCTTCGCGCGCCGCCGGCGAGGCGTGCCCACGGTCGGGGTCGGTGTGACGGTCGTCCTCGCCTCGCTGCTCACCGTCTACAACTACCTCTCGGGTTCGGGCCGGGTCTTCGACGTGCTGGTCCTGGTCACCACGTTCACCGCGACCGTGCCGTACCTGCTGGCCGCCGCCGCGCAGATCTTCCACCTCGTGGCCGGCCGGCCGGAGCAGGTCGACCGGGCCCGGCTGGTGCGGGACTGCGTGGTCACCGCGGTGGCCGCCGTCTTCTCGCTCTGGCTGATGGCGGGCGCCGGCTACGCGGCGGTCTACCAGGGCGCGCTGTTCCTGTTCGCCGGGGTCATCGTCTACGCGATCATGGCGGCCCGCCGGCAGCGGAAGCAGGGCACGGCGGCGGCCTGAGGGAGGACGCCGTACGGCGGGGACCCGTCAGACGCTCCCGGACCCGGACCCCCCTCCGGGTCCGGACGCGGTGCGCGGGGGCGTGCTGTGCACTCCGGGGCGGTATTTGGGGACGCGGATCGTGACCTTCATCCCGGCCGCGACGCCGGTCTCGATCACCAGCCCGTGGTCGTCGCCGTAGACCTGGCGCAGGCGCTCGTCCACGTTGCGCAGCCCGATGCCCGCCGAGGGGTCGTCCTCGCCGCGCAGGATCCGGCGGAGCCTGTCCGGTTCCATGCCGACCCCGTCGTCCTCGATGACGATCCGGGCCGTCGCCCCCTCGTCCTGCGCGGTGATGCCGATACGGCCGCGCTCGACGCCCTCCTCCAGCCCGTGCTTGACGGCGTTCTCCACCAGGGGCTGCAGACACAGGAACGGCACCGCCACGGGCAGCACCTCGGGGGCGATCTGCAGGGTCACCTGAAGGCGCTGCCCGAACCGGGCGCGGACCAGTTCGAGGAACTGCTCGACGGAGCGCAGCTCCTCGGCCAGAGTGGTGTACTCGCCGTGCCGGCGGAACGAGTAGCGGGTGAAGTCGGCGAACTCCAGCAGCAGGTCACGGGCCCGTTCCGGGTCGGTGCGGACGAACGAGGCGATCGCGGCGAGGGAGTTGTAGACGAAGTGCGGGGAGATCTGGGCGCGCAGGGCCCGGATCTCCGCCTCGACGAGGCCCGTGCGGGTGCGGTCGAGTTCGGCGAGTTCGAGCTGGACGGAGACCCAGCGCGCCACCTCCTCGGTGGCCCGGACCGCGGACGCCGACCCCCCGGCGCCCAGCACGACGAGGGTGCCGAGCACCCGCCCGTCGACGGTGAGCGGTGAGACGGCGCCCCGGCGCACGGGGCAGCCGGGGTCCGGGCAGCGGACGGTGAAGGTCTGGGTACGACCGCTCCCCAGGGCGTGGCGGACCCGCTCCAGGGCGGTGTCCGCGTGGTGCCGGCCCGGCCCGTCCCAGGCCAGCAGCCGGTCCTCGGCGGTGAGACCGAGCGCGGCCGTGCCGAACAGCGGTCGCAGCCGTCGTACCGCCTTGCGGGCCGCGTCCTCGGTGAGTCCGGCGCGCAGCGGGGGCGCGGCGGCGGCCGCGGTGTGCAGGGTGTGGAAGGTGGCGCGTTCCACGGGGCCGCCGTGGTCCGTACCGTCCCGGCCGGGCCGGCGGGCCAGCAGGTGTCCCGCGGTGAGGCCGGCGGCGAACAGCACGGGGGACGCGGCGGCGAGCAGGGCGAGCCCGGTCATGGGCGGACACCGGTCCGGCGGATCGTCATGGCGTGGGCACTCCTCGGCGGGTGGCGGGTGCGTCCTGGCCGGCCGGGCGTTCGGGCAGGTGGAGGCGGGCCATGGCGGCCTCGGTTCCGGCCGGGACCCGGTCCCGGGTGGCCAGGGACACCAGGATCATGGTCAGGAAGCCGAGCGGTACGGACCACACGGCCGGCCAGGCCAGCAGGGTGTGCGCCCAGCCGTCGGTGAGCGGCCCGGCGATGGTCAGGGCGACCGCGGTGAGGGCACTGCCGCCGCCGGTGAGGAGCCCCGCGACCGCGCCGGGCGCGGTGAGGCCGCGCCACCAGATGCCGAGCAGCAGCAGCGGGCAGAATGAGGAGGCGGCCACCGCGAAGGCGAGCCCGACGGCGTTGGCGACGGGCAGTTTGCCCGCGGCCACACTCACCGTGACCGGTACGGCGACCGCCAGGAGGGTGGCCGCCCGGAAGTGGCGGACGCCGAGCGAGGGCAGCACGTCCTGGCTGAGCACGCCGGCGACGGACAGGGTGAGCCCGGAGGCGGTGGACAGGAACGCGGCGCAGGCGCCGGCGGCGATCAGGGCGCCGAGCAGATCGCCGCCCGCGCCGCCGACGAGGCGTTCCGGCAGGACGAGGACGGCGGCGTCCGTGGTGCCGGTGAGCAGCAGGTCGGGGGCGTAGATCCGGCCGAGCAGGCCGTACAGCGGAGGCAGCAGGTAGAAGCCGCCGACCAGGGCGAGCACGATCACGGTGGTGCGCCGGGCGGCCCGGCCGTCGGGGTTGGTGTAGAAGCGGACGAGGACGTGGGGCAGCCCCATGGTGCCGAGGAAGGTGGCGAAGATCAGCCCGTACGTCGTGTACAGCGGGTGTTCGTCCCGGCCGCCGGACAGCGGCGCCGCCCAGCTGGAGGCTCCGGCGCGCCGGCCGTCGTCCGGCTCCCGTCGGGGCACCGGGGCCCCCGGCGGGAAGCGGAGGGTCGTACCGGCCCGGACCTCGTGCACGCCGGGGTCCAGCAGCAGCCGGTCGCGGTCGTGGTCGCGGCCGTCCACGGCGCCGGTCACGACGGCCGGCAGCGGCGCCTCGATCCGGATGCGGACGGTGGTCTCGACGGTGACCTGGGTGTGCCGGCGGAAGGCGGGCGGCTCGTCCAGGGCGTCGGCGGGGCGCGGGTCGCCGTGCCAGGCGAGGAGCAGGAAGACGGCGGGCACGAGGAGCGCGGTCAGCTTCAGGCAGTACTGGAAGGCCTGGACGAAGGTGATGCCGCGCATGCCGCCGGCGGCCACGGCCAGGGTGACGACGACGGCGACGAGCAGCCCGCCGAACCAGTGCGGCGCGCCGGTGACCAGGCCGAGGGTGAGGCCCGCGCCCTGGAGCTGGGGCAGCAGGTAGAGCCAGCCGACGCCGACGACGAGCACGCCGGCGACGCGCCGGGCGGCCCGGGACTCCAGCCGCGACTCGGCGAAGTCGGGCAGCGTGTAGGCGCCGGAGCGGCGCAGCGGGGCGGCGACGAACAGGAGCAGGACGAGGTGGCCGGCGGCGTAGCCGACGGGGAACCAGAGCATCTCCACGCCCTGGGCGGCGACGAGTCCGGCGATGCCGAGGAACGAGGCCGCCGAGAGGTACTCGCCGCTGATGGCCATGGCGTTGAGGTACGGCGGTACGGTGCGTGAGGCGACGTAGAAGTCGGACGTGGTGCGGGAGATGCGCAGTCCCGTCGCGCCGATCACCAGGGTCACGACGACCGCCGCGGACACGGCCACGATGCCGTACGTCTGGTTCACCCGGCGGCTCCGGGCGCACGGCCGGACGGGTGCGGCTGGGCGTCGCTCACCGTCAGACCCCTTCGGCGCGGTCCGCGGCGTCCCGTTCGTTGCGCTCGGCGCGTACGACGTACCACCGGCCGATGAGGACGAGCGCGGGGTAGGCGGCGACCCCGAGGACGGCCCACACGAGCAGTGCGCTGCCCGGCCGCGCCGCGGGGTCCGGCAGGGCCGCGAAGACGAGGGGCAGCAGCCCCAGCAGGACGACGAGCATCCCGAACCCGGTGAGCCCCAGCCTGAGTTGACGGCGCATCAGGTCACGGAGGGCAAGGGAGTCGACGGCCGGGCCGGGCCGCGCGGTCCCGTGCGCGCCCCGGCCCGCGCGGGCCACGCGCGGAACCCCCGTGACCACTTCACGACGGGGAGCCCCGGGTGCACTCATGCCGCGTCCTCCGACCGCGATGATCACACGTCGCAGTGGAGTGTACGCACCGGAAAACGGGAGCGACAGGGTCCGCGGCCGCTCGGGTCACTCGTCGCCGAGCCGGGCGTAGGCGCGATCGTGGTACAGCAGGGGGCGGCCGCCGGAGCGGGGCTCCACCGCGACGGCACGTGCGACGATCAGCCGGTGCTCGCCCGCGGGTACGGTCGCCTCGACCCGGCACACCAGCCACGCCAGCACCCCGTCGAGCACCGGGACGCCGTGCGGACCCCTCCGCCAGCGGGTCGGCGCGGCGAAGCGGTCCGGTCCGGTGGCGGCGAAGGTCGCCGCGAGGTCCCGCTGGCTCTCGGCGAGGATGTGCACCCCGACGTGGGAGGCGTCCCGGAAGACGGGCCAGCTCGACGAGGACGTGCTCATGGAGAACGAGACGGTGGGCGGGACGGCGGCCACGGACGAGAGCGAGGTGGCGGTGAAGCCGGCCGGCCTGCCGACGTGCGCCGTCACCACGGCGACACCCGCCGCGTGGTGGCGGAAGACGGACCGGAACGCCTCGGCGGTGACCGGCAGCGCGTCGGTGCCGGTGTGAACCCTCACGGTTGTGCCTCCATTGCTCCTCCAGGGGCGGGTGCGGGGACGCGGACGCGTACCGGCCCGGATCCCGGGGCGGGAACCGGGCCGGTACGCGTCAGGCGGGCGGCGGTGTGGAACCGGTGGCGGTGAGGTGGCCGGCGAGGCCGCGGACCGTCGGGTGACGGAACAGGTCGGGCCAGCGCAGGCCGTTGCCGATCCGGGTCAGGCAGCGCAGGGCGGACATGGAGTCACCCCCCAGTGCGAAGAAGTCGTCGTCGCGGCCGACCGCGTCGGTGCGCAGGACGTCCCGCCACACCGCGGCTATGTACTCCTCCCAGGCACCGACCGGAGCCTCGGTGGCCGCGGCGCCGGGGCCCGGTTCGTCCGGGTTCGGGGCGAGGTAGCCGAGGGCCTTGCGGTCGAGCTTGCCGTTGACGTTGAGGGGCAGCTCGTCCAGGACGAGCACCGCGGCGGGCACCATGTACGAGGGCAGCGCCTTGGCCAGGTGCGCGCGCAGTTCGTCGGGGCGCGGCGCCGTACCGGGGTGGGCGACGGCGTGCCCGACCAGTTGCCGGCCGCCGCCGGCGTCCTCCCGGGCCGTGACGACGGCCTCCCGCACCGCGGGGTGAGCCCGCAACACGGCCTCGATCTCGCCCAGTTCGACCCGCAACCCGTGCAGCTTGACCTGGAAGTCCTTGCGGCCGAGGAGTTCCAGGACACCGTCCGCGCGCCAGCGGGCGAGGTCCCCGGTCCGGTAGACGCGGTCGCGCACCTCGCCGTACGACCAGTCCAGGAACCGTTCGGCCGTCAGGTCCGGGCGTTCCAGGTATCCGCGGGCCAACCCGGTTCCGGCCAGGTGGAGTTCGCCGACGACGCCGGGCGGAACCGGCTGCCCCGCGTCATCGAGGACGTAGGCGCGCTGGTTGGCCATCGGCCGGCCGTAGGGGATGCTCGTCCAGGTGGGGTCGGTCTCCACGACCTCGTAGAGGGTGGAGTGGATCGATGCCTCGGTGGCGCCGCCGAGGACGATGAAGCGGACGTCGGGGGCGAGCGCCCGGACCCGGTCGGGCAGGGACACCGGGACCCAGTCGCCGCCGAGCATGACCAGCCGCAGCCGGGCCAGGTCCGCGCCACCGGTGTGCTCCAGGTGCTCCGTGAGCAGTTCCAGCAGGGCCGGGGCGGAATTCCAGACGGTGACGTCGTGCTCGGCGAAGAGCTGGGCCCAGTACGCCACGTCCTTGGCCCGGTCCGCCTCGGGTACGACCACCGTCCCGCCTGCCGCGGTGATGCCGAGGAACTCGTAGACCGACATGTCGAAGCTCGGCGAGGACAGGGCGAGGACCCTGTCCGAAGGGCCGACGGAATAGCGGGAGTTGAGGTCGGCCAGGTTGTTCACGACTCCGCGGTGGCGCAGCGCGATGGGCTTGGGCAGGCCCGTCGAGCCGGAGGTGTGGATGACGTAGCACAGGTCGTCCGGGCCCGCGGTGGCACCGGGGTCGGTCTCCGGAAGGCCGGCGAGGTCCGACGCCGTGCCGTCGAGGAGTCCGTCGGTCAGGACGACCAGCCGTTCGGTGCCGGGCGCCGGTGCGGGCAGCACCGTGGCCCTCAGCCGGTCGGTGACGACGACGTGGCAGGAGGTGCCCTCCAGCATGGTGGCCAGCCGTCGGCCGGGGTAGTCCGGGTCGAGGGGCACATAGGCGCCGCCGGCCTTGAGGATGCCCAGGACGGCGCAGAGCAGGGTGGCGGAGCGCTCCAGGCACAGTCCGACGCGGACGTCGGGACCCACCCCGGCCTGCCGGAGACGGTGGGCCAGCCGGTTGGCGGCGGCGTTGACCTCCCCGTAGGACCAGGTGCGGGCGTCGTGGACGACGGCGGGCGCACCGGGGTCGGCCGCGGCCCGCTCCTCGAACGCCGTGTGCAGGCAGGTGCCGTGGGGCAGGTCGGCCGCGGTGTCGTTCCACTCGGTCAGGACCCGGTGCGTCTCCTCGGCGGTGAGCAGGGCGAGCCGGGAAACCGGTGTGTGCGGTTCCTGGAGGGCGCTCTGCGTGAGGGTGCGCAGGTGGGAGAGGACGCGACGGGCCGTGTCGGCGAGGAACAGCCCCTCGTCGTACCGCAGTTCGGCGGTCCATGCGCCGTCCCGCCGGTCCAGGGCGAGGTGCAGCTCGTACGGCGGGGCGTCCTGCGGTCCGGCGCCGTGGGCGACCGCCACCGCGGGTGTGCCCTCGTCGGCGGTGGGGGTCAAGGGGGTGCGGCCGGCCACCAGGTCGGCCGTGGTGGAGTCCGCGGCGACGGCGTGTCCGGTGATGCCCTCGGGGGTGGCGAGCGCGATCCGGTCCTGGCCGGTGAGGCGGTGCAGCAGTGCCGCGAAGCAGGCGACGAGCAGGTCGTGGTCCGCCGCCGCGTCTCCCCGCACGGCGAGGGCTTCCCGGACCAGGCCGGTCGCGCGGGGCTCGGCACCGGCGCGGCGCGGCCGGTCGGCCGGGACGAGCATGGCGGGCCAGGCGGCCGGGGCGTCGGCGGTCACGATGTCGGGGCTCACAGGGAGTCTCCTGTCGGAAGGGCACCGGCGCCGCCGGTCCGGGCGATCGCGTGCGGCAGGGGGTGGCGAGCGCACAACGCCCGCACTCGCTCGCGGAGTTGGACGCGCTGGTGCGGGTCGAGGCGGTACTCGGTGTCGCTCAGCGGTGTGGTGGCGGCCAGGACGGCGTGCATGAGTTCCGCGCACTCCCGCATGTGTTCCGGCCCCATACCGCGCTGGGCGAGGATGTTGCAGCCCAGCCGGACGCCGCTGGTGACCAGGGGCGGCCGGGTGTCGTCCGGTATGCGGTTGCGGTTGACGAGGATGCCGCACTCCTCCAGGGCCCGTTCGGCGACCACTCCGGTGAGCCGGCTGTCGCGGAGGTCGAGCAGGACCATGTGGTTGTCGGTGCCGCCGGTGAGCACCCGGTGGCCCAGGCGTGCCAGTTCGGCGGCGAGCGCGCGGGCCCCGGAGACGGTCAGCCGCGCGGTGCGGGTGAACAGGGGTTCGGCGGCGAGCGCGAGCGCGCGGGCCTTGGCGGCGATCGACGCGGGAGCGGGGGTGCCCTGGGTCTGCGGGAAGACGGCCCGCTGCATCAGCCGCTCCAGCGGAGTGCGCCCGTCGGCCCCCGGGGCGCGGTGGTCGCGACCGCTGAGGATGATTCCGCCGCGCGGGCCGCCGAGCTGCTTGTAGGTGCTGGTCGTGGTGATGTGCGCGTGGTCGATGGGGCTGGGGTGCTCACCGGCCACGACCAGGCCCGCGATGTGCGAGATGTCGGCCAGCAGATAGGCGCCGACCGAGTCGGCGATCTCCCGGAAGCGGGCGAAGTCCAGGATCCGGGGGTAGGCGCTGGCACCCGCGATCAGCACGGTGGGGCGGTGTTCCCGGGCGAGTTCGGCGACCTGCTCGAAGTCGATCAGGCCGTTGGCGTCGAGGCCGTAGGACACGGCCCGGTAGTGCCGTCCGGTCACCGAGGCCGGGGAGCCGTGCGTGAGGTGACCGCCGGCGTCGAGGCCGAGTCCCAGCAGGGTGCCGCCGGGCGGCATGAGGGCGGCGAGCACGGCGAGGTTGGCGGAGGAGCACGAGTGCGGCTGGACGTTGGCATACCGCGCCCCGAACAGGTCCTTGGCACGGCGCACCGCCAGCCGTTCGACCTCGTCGAAGTTGGCCGCGCCGGGGTGGTACCGGGCGCCGGGATAGCCCTCGGCGGTGACGTTGGACAGCGCGGAGCCACTCGTGGCGAGGACCGACGGGGCGGCGATACTGGCCGACGCGACCATCGCCAGGGTGGTGTCCTGGTCGCGCACCTCCGCGTCGAGCAGGTCCGCGAGTTCCGGGTCCTCCCGGCGCAGTTCGGCAAGCCCCGCGTCGGCGAGTTCGGCCTGCCCGTACTCCTGCGCGGCCGGAAGCGGGGGCAGGGGTGCGACGGTCATAGCTGCTCCTCGATCAGGTGCCACAGTTCCGGCATGCAGTCCAGCAGGTAGAGATGGCCGCCGGGCATCTCGTACTCCGCGTAGTCCCTGGTGGTGAAGGTCTTCCAGTCGGCGACCCCCTCGGGGGTGGCCAGCGTGTCCGACGCGCCGCGCAGCGCGGTGAGCGGGATGGGCAGCGGGTCGCACTCCCCGGGCCGGTAGTCGCCGTACTGCTCCAGCAGCCGGGCGTCGGAGCGGAGCGTGGGCAGCAGGATGGCGCGCAGTTCCGGGTGGTCGAGTGCCTCGAAGCCGCGCAGGCTGTCCTGCTTCAGCCGGTCGACGGCCTCGTCGTCGTCGTCGCTGAGGGCCGCGTAGCCGCGGTAGCGGGGGCTGCGCGTGCCGCTGACGATCAGCCGCTCGGGCAGCGGTCCGCCGGTCTCGTACAGGTGGCGCGTGACCTCGTAGGCGATCAGTCCGCCGAAACTGTGGCCGAAGACGGCGAAGGGTTCGCCGGCCGCGGCCTCGGTGATGCGGCGGGTGACGTCGGTGACGCACTCGGGGAACGAGGTGTACCGGGGCCGGGAGAACTCCTCCTCGCGGCCGGGGAGTTGAATGGGCACGGCGCGGGCGCGGTCGGTGGCCATGGTCTTCCAGGAGCGGTAGACACCGGCACCGGCACCCGCGTACGGCAGACACATCACTAGTGCCATCTGGCGATCTCCTCGGTGGTGTTCGTGAGCAGGGCGAGCCGGCGCCCGACGGCGTCCGACAGCTTCGCGAGGCGTCCCGCCCAGAGCCCGCCGGCGGGGGCCTGGAGCATGCCCTCCAGGCGGTGGCCGGGCAGCTCGTTCACCTGGAGCAGGACCTCGGCCTGGGTGCCGAGCGGGGTCACGGGCTCGGTGCGCATCCGGACCGTGCCCGCGTCGTGCACGGGACGCGGCCAGCTCTCGTACGCGAACAGGGCCTGGTAGAGGGGCATACGGCGGCCGGGGCGGGTGCGTACGGCACGGATCAGGTCGTCCTGCGGGAGGTCCATGTGGAACAGGCCGTCGGTGAACGTCGCCCACGTGCGCTCGCAGGCGTCCGCCGCGTCGGGCAGCCGGACGCGCACCGGCAGGGTGGTCAGCAGGCAGCCGATCGCGTCCGCGAGGTCCGGGGTCCGGGTCGACACCGGGGTGCCGATGCAGAAGTCCTCGGCGCCGCACAGGTCGTACAGGGCCTGGGCGTACGCCGTGAGCAGCACGGCGAACGGCGGGCAGGCCAGGCGCCGGGCCGCCTCCCGCACCACGGCGCCCGCCTGGCCGGGGAACCGGACGGGGTGGCCGTGCGGCTCGGTCCGGGCCAGCTCCCGCTGGGTCGGGCCGTCGCTGTCACCCGGCAGATCGGGCATGCCGTCGAGCGCCGTCCGCCAGTAGGCGGAGAGTTCGGCGCGGCGTTCGGCGTCCGGCGGCCGTGGCACGGTGGAGGTGAGCGGGGCGGGTTCGGGTTCCCCGGCGACGACGCGGGCGTGGGCCCGGGCGAGGTCTGCGGTGAACACCTCGTGGGACAGGCCGTCGTACACGAGGTGGTGGGTGAGGACGTACAGGGTGGCGCCGGGCTCGTCACCGGTGTCCTCGGCGAGCGCGAGGACCACGTGCCGGCCGGTGGCGGGGTCGAGGAGCTCGCTGCGGGCCAGTTCGCGGGCGGCGCCGGTGAAGGCGGTGCCCGGGGGGAGTTCGAGCAGCGGCGGAGCGACGGGCGGTACCGTCGCGCACCACAGCTCGCCGTCCGCCGGGGCGAAGACCGACCGGAGCGCGGGGTGCCGGGCGACGACCCGCGCCGCCGCTGCGGCGAGGGCCGCCCGGTCCGGAGGGCCTTCGACGCGCACGGTGCTGAGCACGCGCCAGGCGGGTGAGCCCGGGGCGATCCGCTCGGCGAACCAGAACTGGCGCTCGGTCGCGGAGGCGCGGCGCCGTCCGGCGTGCTGCGCGGTGGAGGTGTCCATGGGCGTCACCGGGCCGAGTAGCCGGCGTCGACGCTCAGGGTGGTGCCGGTGACGCGGCGGGAGCCGTCACCGGCGAGCCAGAGCGCGGCGGCCGCCACGTCGGCCGGGTCGACCAGGGTGTTCATCGGCTGGTCGGCGGTGAACAGGTCCTCGTGCTCGGCCGCCGGTACGTCGAGCGCCCGGGCCACCTCGGAGAGCATCCGGCCGTCCATGGCGGGTTCGTCCCGGATGTTGCCGGGGCACACCGCGTTGACGCGCACGCCGTACGAGGCGTAGTCGAGGGCGCTGGCCTTGGTGAGGCCGACCAGTCCGTGCTTGGCCGCGACGTATCCGGCGAAGTTGCGGTAACCCACCAGGCCCGCGGTGGAGGCGATGTTGACGATCGAACCGGAGCGGCGTTCGACCATGGCGGGAGCGAACACCTTGGTGGCGCGCCAGGCGCCCCCCAGGTCGATGTCCACCATGAGCTGCCAGTCCCCTTCCGCCGTCTCGTGCACCGGCAGCCCGGAAGGCGCCACGACGCCCGCGTTGTTGACGAGCACGTGCGGCGCGCCGAAGCGGTCGTGCGTCCGCTCGCGCAGCTCGGTCAGGGCCGCGAGGTCCCGGACGTCGACGGCGGCGGTGAGCACGTCGGCCCCCAGGCGGCGGCAGGCGTCGGCGGTGTGGGCGAGCTGGCTCTCGGAGCCCATCGGGTAGGGGACGCCGGGAATCGGGGCAGCCACGTCGAGCAGGACCAGGTCGGCGCCCTGGGCGGCGAAGGCCAGCGCACAGGCCCGTCCGACACCGCGCGCGGCGCCCGTGATCACGGCCGTGCGCCCTTCGAGGGTGCCGTCGTCCGGGTGTGCCGTGGTCATCGGGCGTTCGCCTCCTCGTCCATCCGGGGCCCCGGGTCCGTGCCGGGCGCGGCCTCGTCCGCCGCGTCGCCGGTGCCGGGCCGCTCGTCCATGGCGCGCAGCGCGGGCCACCGCCAGCTGACGGCGATCAGGACGAGGTAGACGAGGCAGAAGCAGAGCATCGGGACGCGCAGGCCGGCCAGGTCCACGAGCCATCCGGCGGTCAGCACGCCGAGCGGGGCGGAGGTGAGGGCCATGGCGCCGGTGAGGCCGAAGACGCGGCCGCGCAGGTCCTCGGGAACCCGCTCCAGCATGACCGTCGAGAGCATCGGGTTGAGCGGTCCGCCGGCCACACCGACCAGGAAGCAGATCACCGTCACGCCGATGGCGCCGGGTTCGAGGTAGAGCGCCATGCGCAGTACGGCGACCACCGCGAAACAGCCGAACAGGGTGTAGCGGCGGTTGGACAGGACGCTCCGGCTGGCGGGGCCGTACAGGAGGGTGCCGACGATGGCACCGGTGCCGACCGCGCCGAGGAACCAGCCCATGGCGGCGCTGCTGTGCAGCACCTCCTGGGCGTACACGGGCAGGAAGAGCGGGGTGAAGGCGTCGTCGAGGAAGTTGGTGACGACGACGAAGGCGGTCATCGCGCCGATCACCGGCATCGTCCTGACCAGTGCCGCGCCCTCGCGGAGCTGGCCGAGGAAGCCGGGCCCGGCCGCCGCGTCGCCCCGGGGCCTCCTGGGCTCGGCGGCCGGCACCGCGAAGGCGACGAGCGCGGCGGCGGCGAGGAACGTCGCGGCGTCGACGTACATGCCGACGGCCGAACCGGTCGCCGCGATCAGCACGCCGGCCAGGGGCGCGCCGGCCACCAGGCCGAGCCGGGGGGCCGCCTGGTACCAGGAGTTCACGCTCTCCAGCCGCGCCCCGGCGCCTTCGATGACGGGCTTGAGCAGCGTCATCCGGGCGGCGGTGGCGGGGGTCGCCACGACCGTGCGGGCGAACAGCAGGCCGAGCAGCAGCGCAATGGGCAGCCCGGTCGTGGCGTCCAGCAGCGGTACGAGCAGGACCAGGATTCCGGCCGCGAGGTCGGACAGCACGCTCAGCCTGCGTCCTCCGAACCGGTCGACCAGGACACCGCCGACGGCGCCGGCGAAGATCAGCGGCAGTGCGCCGATGAACCCGGCGAGACCGGTGGTGGCGGTCGAACCGGTGGTGTGCAGGACGAACAGCGGCACCGTCACGATCGTGATGGCGTTGCCGAAGGCCGAGAGGTACTGGGCCGTCAGCAGGGCCACGAGGGGCCTGCGGCGCGGCGGGGCCGTGGTGGCGGGCTCGGTCATGACTGTTCCCCCTGCCGGTCCCGGCGCTCCCGGCTGAGCCGCGCGAAGAGACGTTCCATGCTTTCCTCCGTCACTCCGGTCACCCCTGGCAGGCCGTCCGGGAGTCGGTTCCGCCGCTCCCCCGCGAGCAGGTCGCGCAGTTCACGGACCGCGGCCCCGGCGGCCTCGCGGACGGCGCCGCCGTCCACCGCGTCGGGGTTGAACAGCCAGCGCAGGACGGCGTGGCCGTCGCGCACGCCGACCGCGATGTCCACGTCCACCTCGCGCTCGGCCTCGGCGTTGCCGGTGGCGGCGGTCTGCGCCGAGGCGACGAACGGGCCGGCCGAGCCGTCGACCGGATCCGTCAGCTCACCGAGGTGGTTCACGATGACCCGCGGCCGTGGCAGGGCCGCGAACTCCGCGCGCAGGCCGGGGTCGGCGGCGCAGGCCAGCAGCCCGAACGTCTTGCCGGAGTCGGGGATGCCGCGCAGCGCGGTGACCGTGGCGCGCAGGTCGTCCTCGGCCGGGCCGCCGGTGAGGGGCACCCGGAAGGGGTGGGCGGCCGAGTAGAACCCGACGGCCCGGTCCGGATCCCAGTCGGGCAGCGCGGCCAGCGGGTCGCGGCCCAGGCCGATCAGCCACACCGACGGCTGGTCGTGGGGCGCCCAGGGGCGCAGCGCCCGGGCCACGGCGGTGAGGGCCGCCGCCTGCAGGGTGCCGTAACCGTCCGGGGGCAGGGGCAGCGACACCTCGAACGACTGCTCACCGGCGTAGGTGTTGGGGCCGTCCAGGCGCCAGCGGTACGGTCCCGCGCCGCCCGACTGCGCCCGCCAGTACGCGGCGTGCGGTGCCGGGTCCAGACCCCTGACGACGGCCGCGTGTTCGGCGTAGCCGGCGCGTTCGGCGGCCGGCGGCTCACCGCGGTAGGCGGCGGCCAGGTCGGCGATGACGATGCCCCAGGACATCCCGTCGATGACGAGGTGGCTCGCGCCGACGATGACGCGGTCGGCCTCGCCGGGGGCGCCGGGCAGGTGGCTGACGGCGAACAGCGGTCCGGTGGCGCGGTCGAAGCGGGCCCGCTGCGCGGCCACCACCTCCCGCGGGTCGGTGCCGGCGGGTTCCACCGACCAGTGCCAGTCCGCGCCGGGCACGAGCCGGGCGCCGAGGGTGTCGTCGGGGCGCACGGCGGTGGTCAGCGCCGGATGGGAGCGCACCACGTCCTCGGCCGCCCGTCGCAGCCGCTCGGGGTCCAGCGGGCCGGCCGCGGTGAGCACGTGGCTGTGCGAGAGGTCCTCCACCCGGGACAGGCCCCGGCTGAGGAGCATCTCCTGCTCCGGGCCGAGCGGCCCGAGGGGCGGGAGCGGCGCACGGTCCGCGGGAGTGTCGCGGCGGGAGGCGAGGACCTGGGCGATGCCGGCCGGGGTGGGGTGGGCGAAGACGTCCTTGAGGGTGACGGTGAAGCCGTCGCCGCGCAGTTTGTGCGCGAGCCGGACGGCGAGCAGCGAGGTCCCGCCGCTCGTGAAGAACACCGCCTCGGGACCGGCCGGTTCGGCGCCCAGCACCTCGCGCCAGGCCTCGTGGACCCGGGCGAGGGTCTCGGCGGCGACCGGGCCGGCCGCGGCCTCGCCGGGCGCGGTGCCGGCGCCGAGCAGGGGTGCGGGCGGCACGGGCAGGGCCGGGGCGGGCCGTCGCAGCGGCGCGTCGGGGTGCCGCGTGAACTGCTCGATGAGCTGGAGCAGGCGGTCGGCCATGGCGGCGACGGTGGCGTGCTCGAACAGTGCCGTGCGGTACTCGATGCGTCCGTAGACGGTCGCCCCGACCCGCCACCAGGCCGTCGTCAGGTCCATGGTGGAGATGCCCTCGGGCACGGCGTTGGCGTACACCTCGGCGCCCGGGAGTTCGAGGGTCTGCGAGTCGTCCAGGTCGAGTTGCACCAGCATGGTCTGCAGCAGCGGGTACTGGTTGGTGGAGCGGTCCGGGGCGACGGCCTCGACGATCTCCCCGAAGGGCACTTCGCGGTGGTCGGCCACGGCCGCGGCGGAGGCCGCGACGGCCGCGAGCACGTCCTTGGGCGCCGGGTTCTCCGGCAGCCTGATCCGCAGGGGGACGCTGGTCAGCAGGAATCCGATCAGCGGTTCCGCCTCCGGCTCGTTCCGGGTCGAGGTGGGGATGCCGATGATGAGGTCGCGCTGGCCGGTGACCTCGTACAGCAGCGCGGCGTAGACGGCGGTCATCGCCGTGGCGGGGGTGGTGCGTGCCTCCCTCGCGTGCCGGAAGAACGCCTCGGCGACCGTGCCGTCGAGCGTGAAGTTGTAGTGCTCGCCGCTGTGGTCGGTGGTGTCGGGGCTGTGGTCGTAGGGCAGGGCGAGGCGCTGGGGCACGCCGTCCAAGAAGGTCCGCCAGAACTCCCGGTGGCGGTCTCCGTGCGGGCCCGCGAAGCGTTCCCGCTGCCAGTGCGCCCAGTCGCCGAACTGGACCGGCATCGCGGCCAGGCGCGGCGGCCGTCCCTCGGCCAGCGCCCGGTAGTGTTCGAGGAGTTCCTCGTTGAGACGCACGTACGACCACTGGTCGACGAAGGAGTGCGGCATGGTCTCGACGATCTGGTGGTCGTCCTCGGCCACCTTGGCGACCGCGAGCCGCAGGACCGGGTCGGCGGCCAGGTCGAAGGGGCGGCGGACCTGCTCCGCGATGAACCTCTGCCGGCGCGCCTCGATCTCGTCGGCCGGTATCTCGGTGGTGTCGTCACGGGTCAGGTCGGTGAAGCTCAGGTCCGCCCGCCGGTCGGGGTGCACCCGCAGGAAGGGGCGGCCGTCCTCGGCCTCGGCACCGGAGCGCAGCAGCTCGTGACGGCTCACCAGGCCGTCCGCGGCGCGCCGGAAGAGGTCCGGGTCGAAGGCGCCGCGCACGCGGAGCCCGTAGCCGAGGGTGTAGGTGGTGGTTCCCGGGTGGAGCTGGTCGAGGATCCAGAGGCGTTCCTGGTCCATGCCGAGCGGGAACCGGTCCCGGGGGCCCGGCCTCGGGCGCAGTACGGGGCCGTTGCGGGCGGCGAGCCGGCTGGTGAGCGCGGCGCGCTGGGCGGGGCTGAGCCGGGCGAGCCGGGCCGTCAGCCGCTGGTCTGCGGGGATGCTCATGCGGTCCTCTCGACGGCCGGGGCACCGAGGTGGAAGAGGGTGGGCAGTGCCTCCAGGACGTCGGAGGCCGGCAGCCCGAAGTCGACCAGGCAGCCCACCTCGTCGGCGCCCGCCTCGGCCAGGTCGGCGAGGACGGCGCGGGCCTTGGCCGGGCTGCCGAGGAGCGAGGGGCCGGTCAGGAAGTCGAGGTAGGCGCTCTCCAGCAGGACGAGTTCGTCGCTGCTGCGGGTCTGGTTGCGGAAGGAGCGCAGGTAGGAGTGCATGGCCGGGCGGAGGAAGTCCTCCAGGTCCGGCCGGTCGCTGACGTACGCGTGTGTCATGACGACGACGTCGCCGTCGCCGGGATGACCGGCGTCCTTCCAGGCCTGTCGGTAGCGGGCGATGTTCTCGCGCAGGGCGGGCATCGTCTGCCCGAGGAGCGCGGTCGCCACCCCGTATCCGGCCTGGGCTGCGGTGACGAACGTCTGGGGGGTGCCGGTGGCGGTGAGCCAGACGGGCAGTTCGGGCTGGACGGGCCGGGGGCGGGTCAGCACCTGGGTGGTGGTGCCCGCGGTGGACGGGTACGGCACGGTCTCACCGCGCCAGAGGGCGCGGATGTCCTCGATGGTGCGGCCGGTGACCTCGCGCCGGTCCTGGTAGTCCTCGCGGGCCAAGGCGAAGTCGTCCGGGTGCCAGCCGCTGCCGAAGGAGAGGCCGACGCGTCCGCCGGAGAGGCCGTCCACGACCGCCCACTCCTCGGCCACGCGGGCGGCGTGGTGCAGCGGGGCGGCCACGCTGCCGGCGCGGATGCGGATGGTGCTGGTGCGGGCGGCGACCGCGGCGGCCAGGACCGACGGGTTCGGTGAGAAGCCGCCGAACTCGACGAAGTGCCGCTCCGGGAACCAGACGGCGTGCTGGCCCGCGGCGTCGGCGGCGGCCGCCGCCTCCAGGACGAACGCGTAGTAGGCGGCGGCGTCGGCGTGGTCGGCGCTGGCGAAGAAGTAGAGACTGCGGCGCAGTTTCCCGGACAGTTCCACCGGGCCCCGCCGCTGTCCGGCTCGCCGGGCGCGCAGGCCCGCGCTCAGCTGGCGTCGCTGCTCGGGGGTCAGCGCGTCGAGGCGCGCGGAGAGATCACTCATGGCTGGTCCGCCCCTCCTCGCTCTCGATCTCCTCCAGCAGTCGCAGCAGGGCGACGTCGTCGCGTTCGGCGGCGAGTTGCTCGGCCCGTGCGATGA
This sequence comes from Streptomyces sp. NPDC023481, assembly GCF_055560195.1. Lineage (NCBI taxonomy): Bacteria > Bacillati > Actinomycetota > Actinomycetes > Kitasatosporales > Streptomycetaceae > Streptomyces > Streptomyces sp. NPDC023481. The sequence continues at coordinate 426,623 of NZ_JBVHJE010000004.1, read as the reverse complement.
ACGCGGCGAGGGAGGAGTTCTCGTACAGGTCCTGGAGCCGGATCTCCACGAGGAGGGCGTCGTTGATGACGCTGACCAGGTGGGCGGCGTGCAGGGACGTGCCGCCGAGGTCGAAGAAGTTGTCCTCGGGCCGCAGTTCGGCGATGCCGAAGGTGTCCTGCCAGAGGGCTCGGACGGCTTCGGCCGTCCCCGCCTCCTCGACCGGTTCCACCGTGGCCGGTGCCTCCGGGGCCGGTGCCTCGGTGCCGGGTTCCCCGGCGGCCGCGGTGACGGGGCCGGCCGCGGAGGCCGCGCCCGGTGCGGGCGTGTCGGCCGGGCGGCGGGCGTCGAGGGGCTCGGGTTCCGGGGCCGCGATCCAGTGGCGGTCGTCGGCGAAGGGGTAGGCCGGCACCGGCACGACACGGGCGGGCCGTGCGGGGCCGGTCAGGGTGTGACCCGCGGTCCACAGCGCGGCCAGGGCGCCGTACCAGGCGGTGGTCTCGTCCGAGCCGGTACGGTCCGCCGCGTCGACGACCTGGATGTCGCGCCGTGCGGCGAGGGCCGCCCGGCGGACCTCCGCGGTGGCCGCGTGCGACCGGTGCAGCCCGAGGACGCTGTCCGGGGCGGCTTCGAGCAGTGCGGTGACCGCGTCGGCGAAGCGGACCGGTCTGCTCAACTGGCTTCCCCAGTAGGCCGGGTCGACCGCCTGGGCGTCGGTGAGCAGCGCGCCGGTGAGTCCGGAGACGAGGGGCACGGCGGGTGCCGACAGCGTCAGGGTGGCGACGAACGCCTCGAACTCCTTGGCCGCACCGGCCATCGCACGCGAGTGACCGGCGCGGGTGACCGGCAGGCGCGTGGTACGGACACCCGCGTCGGCGCAGCGTTCCTCGAAGGCGGCGAGCGCCTCGTCGGGGCCGCCGCAGACGGTGTTGTCCGGCCCGTTGAGCACGCAGACGTCGACCTCCAGCCCGGCGGCGAGCCGTACGGCGGTCTCCTCTCCGGCGCGCACGGCGGTCATGCTGCCGGGCTCCGCCGAGGCCATCAGCCTCCCGCGCAGCACGGCGGCGGCCACCGCGTCGGGCACGGAGAAGACACCCGCGTGCGCGGCCGCGGTCAGCTCTCCGACGCTGTGTCCGAGCAGCAGCCCCGGGACGAGGCCGTGCCGCTCGGCGTGGCGCAGGCCCGCGAGGCCGAGGATCAGCAGCAGCGGCTGGACCACGGCGGTGTCGAGCAGGCGGGGGTCGTCGGCCGGCCAGTTCCGGGCGTCGGAGAGGTCGGGGCCGCCGGCCCGGCTCACCTCGGCGGCGAGTTCGGCCAGGTCCGCCGCGAAGCCGTCGTCCGTGGAGGCGAGCCCGGCTCCGGCGCCGGCGAGCGGGACGCCCTGGCCGGGCAGTACGACGGCGAGCCGCGGCGCGGTCAGGGCGCGTCGGCTGTTCCCGGCCGGGGCGGTCGGGCCGGACAGCGCGGTCAGTGCGGTGACGAGGCGGTCGCGGGCCTCGACGGGGTCGGCGGGCAGGGGGGCCGCCCACCGCTCGGGCAGCGCCCTGCGGTGGTGCCACAGCGTTCCGGTGACCTCGCCCACGGGGATGTCGGCGCCCTCGCCGGCGAGCCATGCGGCCAGGTCGCGGGCCTTGCGCCGGAGGGCTTCGGGGGTGGCCGCGGACAGCGCGGCGAGGTGGGGCTCCCGGCGTGTCGCCGGCGCCTGCTCGTCGGGGCCGGCGGGCCGGGGCGCGGCGGTCAGCAGGACGTGGCAGTTGGCGCCGCCGAGGCCGAACGAGCTGACGCCCGCGGTGCGGGGCCGGCCGGCGGGCCAGGGACGGGAGACACGGGGCAGTGCGAAGGACGCGGAGCCCAGGTCCACATCGGGGCCGTCGCCGGGCTGGGACGGGGTCGGCGGCACCACGCCCGACTCGACCGCGAGGACCGCCTTGATCAGGCCGATGACGCCGGCCGCCGAGTCGCAGTGCCCGATGTTCGGCTTCACCGAGCCCAGGGCCAGCCCCGAGTCCGCGGGCCGTCGGCCGTACACCTCGGCCAGGGCGGCGAGTTCGACCTGGTCGCCCAGGGTCGTGCCGGTGCCGTGCGTCTCGACGTAGGCGACGTCGGCGGGTTCCAGCCCCGCGACGGCGAGGGCCTCGCGCAGGACGTCGGCCTGGCCCTGCGGGCTGGGCGCGGTGGGGCTCATGCGGGCGGCACCGTCGTTGTTGACGGCGCTGCCCAGCAGGTAGGCGCGGGCGTTCTCCCCGGTTCCGGGCAGGTCGGAGGCCCGGCGCAGCACCACGATCCCGGCGCCGCTGGAGGGTACGGTCCCGGCCGCGCCCTCGGTGAAGGCACGGCACCGGCCGTCGGGCGAGGTGATGCCGCCCTCGGTGTGGACGTAGCCCTGTTCCTCGTCGAGGTGGACCGTGGCCCCGCCCGCGATCACGATGTCGCACTCGTAGGTGAGCAGGCTGCGGATCGCCTGGTGGACGGCGACGAGGGACGTGGAGCAGGCGGTCTGCACCGTGACGGCGGGCCCGGTCAGGCCGAGCCGGTACGCCAGGCCGGTGGCGAGGAAGTCGCGTGAGTTGCCCAGGGCGAGCTGTTCGGTGCCGAGGACGCGGACCGTCTTCTCGTCCTTGAGCACGTGCTCGCGGTAGTAGGTCTCGCTGCCGCACCCGACGAACACTCCGATGCGGCCCGTGGTGCGCTCGGGGTCGATGCCGGCGTCCTCCAGGGCCTGCCAGGCCACTTCGGTGAGGACGCGGTGCTGCGGGTCGGTCGCCGCCGCCTGGGCCGGCAGCATGCCGAACAGGTCGGCGTCGAACCGGTCGAACCGGTCGATCTGTCCCGCGCGCAGACCACTCGCGGGCCCGGCGGCCGGCAGGGAGACGACACCGTCGGTGATCGACTTCCAGAAGCCGTCGGGATCGGTGCTGCCGGGCACGCGCAGGGACATGCCGATGACGGCCACGGCGTCCGCGCCCTCCGGGACCGTACCGGGGTCGTGGTCCTGGCTGTACTCGCTCACGCTTCCTCCTGGTTGGCCCGGCCGCCGGCGGGCGGGCCGATGATCGCCGCGAGGCGGCGCGGGGTCGGGTTACGGAATATGTGCTTGAGCTGGGAGCCCGGGAACCCGGTCGTGCGCTGAAGGGTGTTGAGCCGGACCGCGAGCAGTGAGTTGCCGCCCAGCTCGAAGAAGTTGTCGTCGACTCCCACCGGGATACCGAAGAGCTCCTGCCACACCCGGGCGAGCCGGTCGGCGGCCGTGGACCCGCCGGGGGCGGCCGGCCGGCCGGTGCCCCGGGTCTCCCGTGGCGCGGCGGTGTCGTTGCCGCGCGCCGGTTCGGGCAACCGGCTCGTGTCGAGTTTCCCGTTGACGGTCAGCGGCAGCGACGGCACCGGGGTGAGGGTCGCGGGCAGCATGTGCGAGGGCAGCCTGGCGGCGAGCCACTGGCGCAGCTCGGCGAGGTCCGGCGCGGCGTCGGTGCCGACGAGGTAGGCGTCGATCCGCGCCGTGGCCGCGTCGTGGGCGTCCCGGACGACGGCTGCGGCTCCGGTGACGGCGGGGTGCGCCAGGAGCGCTCCGCTGATCTCGCCGAGCTCGATGCGGTGGCCCCGGATCTTGACCTGCCCGTCGAGCCGTCCCAGGTGCTCCAGTTGGCCGTCCGGCAGGAGCCGGCCCCGGTCGCCCGACCGGTAGAGCACCTCCTCCGGGAGGCCGGCCGTGCTGCCGGGCACGAAGCGTTCGGCGGTCAGTTCGGGCCGGTTGAGGTACCCGGCGCTGACGCCGCTGCCCGCGACGTGGATCTCGCCGGGGACCCCGGGAGCCACCGGGCGGCCCTCCTCGTCCAGCACGTACAGCCGCCACCCGGGCAGGGCGGGCCCCACCGAGCGCGTCCCGGAGAGGGCGTCGGCCCGGGTCAGGTCGCGCCACGTGCAGTGCACCGTGGTCTCGGTGATGCCGTACATGTTGACCACCCGGCAGGTCCGCTCCGGGTAGCGGTCCATCCAGGGCAGCAGCATCCGCGGGTCGAGCGGTTCACCGCCGAAGATCAGCAGACGGACGGACAGGTCGTCTGCCGAGGCCGCGTCCGCGGCCAGGAGCTGGGCGAACGCCGACGGGGTCTGGTTGAGCACCGTGACGCGTTCGGCGGCGAGGAGGGCGTGGAAGCCGTCCGGGTCGCGGGCGATCCAGTGCGGTACGACGACCAGGCGGCCGCCGGTCAGCAGGCAGCCCCAGATCTCCCAGACGGAGAAGTCGAACGCGAAGGAGTGGAAGAGGGACCAGACGTCCTCGGCGCCGAATCCGAATCCTTCCGGACCGGCCGTCGCGGCCAGCAGAGCGGCGACGTTGCGGTGCCGTACCAGGACCCCCTTGGGCGTGCCGGTCGAGCCGGAGGTGTGGATGACGTAGGCCACCCGTTCCGGGTCGGGTCCGGGCAGCGGGGTGTCGGCCCGGGCGGGCGTGGCGTCGGCGGGCAGCAGGGTGAGGTGCGGTGGCAGCAGTTCCGGGTCGGCGTCGGTCACCGCCGTGGTGAGGCCGGTGTCCTCGGCCACGAAGGCGAGCCGTTCGCGCGGATAGTCCGGGTTGAGGGGGACGTAGGCGGCGCCGGCCTTGAGCACCGCGAGCAGGGCGACGACCAGGTCCGTGCCGCGGTGCAGGCACACGCCGACCCGGTCCCCCTCGCGCACGCCCGCTTCGGCCAGGGACCGGGCGAGAGCGGTGGCGCGGTCGTCCAGCTCGCGATAGGTCAGGCGCTGCTTGTCGCAACCGACGGCGACGTGGTCCGGCAGCCGGTCGGCCTGCCTGGCGAAGAGCGAGACGAGGTCGGCACCTGCCGGAACGGCGTCGGCGGACGACGGCGCGGCGGGTTCGGTGGGACCGGTGCCGGTGGACGACGGCACGGCGGGCTCGGCCGCTTCGGTTTCGGCCGGTTCGGTTTCGGCGGTCGACGGCACGGCGGGCTCCGCCGGTTCGGTCGCGGGGACGGTGGAGAGGCGGGCGAGGGGGGTGTTCGGGTTCTCGGTCATGGCAGCGAGGGTGGTCTCCAGCTGGCGGCAGAAGAGGGTGGCCGCCGCGGCGTCCACCTCGGTCGCCCGGTGGCGCAGCAGGCCGCGCCGCTCACCGCCGAGGTCCTGCCGGACGTAGAGGGCGAGGGGGAACTGGGCCGGGCCGAAGCCGGGGTCCGGCAGCGGGGTCGCCGTCGACTCGGGCGTGACGATGTCGGGCAGGGTGCGGCAGGGGACGACGACCAGGGAGAAACCGGCGCGGTCCGCGGCCGGCAGTACCGTCGACAGGGGCAGGTCGGCGTCCCGGTAGGCGGTCATGGCCCGGCGGTGGGAGCGGCGCAGGTAGTCGCTCACGCTCTGGTCGCCGTCGGTCTCCAGCGGCACCGGCACCGTGGCACTGAAGTAGCCGACGGCGGTCGCGTGGCGCGGGGTGCGGCGGGAGACGGTGGTGCCGAGCACGGGGCGGCCGGTGCCGCTGTTCCGGCCCAGGACCAGGCCGGCGACGGCGAGGATCATCGAGTGCCGGGTGATGCCGAGTTCGGCCGCCAGTGTGCCCGCGGCGTCCCACACGGCGTCGCGGACCAGCAGGGGCACCGCGCCCAAACGTCCTTCGGTGCCCGGTCCGGTGGTGCGGGCCCAGTCCAGTGCGGCGGACACACCGGGCTGGAGCCGGCGGGCGAGTTCGGCGGCCCGCTCCCGCCGCTCGGGCGGCAGTTCGTGCTGGTCGAGGGACCACTGGGCGAAGGATTCGGCCGGGAGGCCGGGCGCGTCACCGAGCAGCCACTGGGCGAGCACCGCCATGGACGTCTCGTCCACGACCAGGTGGTGGGCCGTCAGGCAGAGGTGGGCGGTACGAGGGCCGTGGCGGACCAGGACGACGCGCAGCAGGGGGCCGTCGTCGAGGTCGAAGGGGCGCAGCGCTTCCCGGCGCAGGCGGGCCCGGGCGAGCGGTCCGTCGGGGTCGACGGGTGCGTCGGCGAGGAACAGCTTCGGGGGGCGGCGGCTCGGGGCGAACACCAGCCGGCCTTGGTCCTCCGTCACCCGTGAGCCCAGGAGCGGGTGGGCGGCGAGCAGCGCCGCGAACCGGGCCTGGAGGGCGTCCTGGTCGAGGGTGCCGTCGACACGCAGAAACAGCGCGGAGTTGTACGTGGCCGGGTCCTGCGCACTGCGGTCCGCCGCGTACAGGTCGCACTGTCCCGGGGTGAGGGGCAGCACCACCGCCCCTCTAGTCACGGCCGCCGACGGCCCGGAAGAGGGTGTCCGCGTCCGGGGCTTCCAGGATTTCCAGGTAGTCGAGCTCCCGCCCGGTCAACCTGAATACCCGGTCGGCGAACAGCACCGCCTTCAGCGAGTCACCGCCATTGGCTATAAACCCTGTGTCCATGTCGGCTTCATCACCGAGCATTTCTTTCCAGAGTGCGGCGAGCTCTTCCGTTGATACGCGCATCGCAGATCCTCCCGTTGCGTCCTCGAATAGCGCTTCTCCCGACACGGAACATCACCAACCAATGACTCTCGACGGTGACTGCAGCCCGGAGGCCGCGAGAACGAAAAAGATCATTGCCGTATCAGAACGGAGCTGTCAACCAAGATCTTCAGGAAACAAAACGACGAGAACCGGCCATCGTCCGGATTCCACAGGTGTTTTTGTCGGCCCGGACGGGTAACGCGGATAAAGGGGGCGAAAATCGAACATTCCCGCAGGCTCCGCCCGTATTTTTTCGACATTGCGGCCGGGTCACATCACAGGTTTGGTGGCATCTTCAACTAAAATCGCCGCGCCTTCTGCTGCATATGCCGCCCGAATCGACCAATTGCGCCCTGATCGATCTTGACGACTCCGGCGGCCCCACCTACGATCCGGAATTTCTTGCAGTCGACCGAATAAGGACGCCGAATGCAGAATCCTGCGACTCCCGGGCAACTCCGTTTCTTCGTACTCGACATGCAGCAGCCGCGGCCGGCCATCGTGCATCCCCTGACCGTTTCCGGCGCGGTGGACGTCGACCGGTTGCTCGCGGCGGTGAGAGCCGTTCTGCGCGCGCAACCGGCCCTGCGCGTCTCCCTGCACATGGAGCCCGAGGGTCTGGTCCAGCGCCTCCACCCGGTGTCCGAGGTGCCGGTCGACGTGCATGCCCTGCCGGAGGACGAGGAGGCGGCACGCGCGACCCTCGAACGCCATCTGGCCGCGCTCGCCGTGCCGTTCGACCACGATGGCGCGCCGCTGTGCCGTGTCACCGTGCTGCACCGCGCCGACCGGGCCCACCTGCTCTTCTCGGTGCACCACGGCGTCTTCGACGACGGTTCCGCCCCGGCCCTGCTGGCCTCGCTGACCACCGCCCACGGGACGGGCCCGGACAGCCTCGCCGACGCCGAGGCACCGGGGGGCGCCCTCTCCCCCGAACGGCTGGACGTCCTGCGGAAGTTCTGGGCCACCACGCTCGGACAGGCACCGGAGAACTGCACCCTTCCGCAGCTCGCGCCCGGCGCGGACCGGGCCCGCGCGTCGGTCGCCGCACGCTTGCCCGACGCCCTCGTGGACGGCATGCGCCGACGCGCGGCGGAGACCGGGGCGAGCCCCTTCACCCAGGTGATGAGCGCGCTGGCCTGGGTCGCGGGGTGGTACGGCGACACCGACGACATGGTGGTCGCCACGGTGAGCGGGGCCGAGCGGGACACCCAGGGCATCTCGGCCGTCGGCTGTCTGCAGAACACCATCCCGGTCCGCGTCGACCTGGCCGGCGCCACCACCGAGAGCCTGCTCGACCGGACCCTGGAAGCCCTCCTCGACGCGGTCGAGCACGCGGAACTGCCGCTGGAGGAGATCCTGGCCGTGACCGGTGCGCCACGGCACCCCGACCGCAAGCCCTTCACCCAACTGATGTGCACACAGGGCGAGTTGTTCACCGAGACGGTCGACGCGTCGGGCCTGCGCTGGCGGATGGACCCGCCCGGCTCCGAGCAGGTCGAGTACGACCTGAGCGTCACCCTGCTGCACGCTCCCGACGGCGGCGAGCACCTGGTCGTGGCCCATCCCCGCACGGCCCTCGACGCGGGCACCGCGCAACGCTTCCTCGACCACCTCGTCACCGCCCTCGGCGCCCTGACCGCGTCGGATGCCCGGCCACTGACCTCGTGCGACCTCCTGAGCGCGCCCGAACGCGCCGAACTCGCGGCGCTCACCGGCACTCCGGTCGGCGTCGCCGCCGATCCGGTGCACCGCGTCATCCAGAGCCGGGCGGACCAGGCCCCGGCGGCCCCGGCCGTCCGCGCCGGCGGAGCCGAGCTGGACTACGCCACCGTGACCAGCCGCGCCCGGGACCTGGGGGCGGCCCTCCTCGCGGCGGGTGTGGGCCCGGGCGACCGGGTCGCCATCCACCTGGACCGGTCACCGGACCTGGTCACCGCCGTCCTGGCCACCTGGTGGGCGGGCGCCGCGTACGTGCCGCTCGACCCCGACCACCCGGCCGAACGGCTGCGCTACGTCCTGCGGGACGCCGAACCCGCCGCGTTGATCGCCCGGGCGCCCCTGCTGCCGGACCTGCCGACGCTGGCCCCGGACTCCGCCGCACCCGCACCGGCGAGCTGGCCGGAGGTCGCCGCCGACGCCCCCGCGTACGTCATGTACACCTCCGGCTCCACCGGCCACCCCAAGGGCGCCGTCATCCGCCACGACAACCTGTGCGCCCTGTTCGCGGCCTTCGACGCCGAGTTCGCCGAGGGCCCGGCAGTCGTCCTGGCGGGCACCAGCTCGTCCTTCGACATCAGCCTCATCGAGCTGGTCTGGCCCCTGACCGGCGGCCGCACCCTGCACCTGACCAGCCACCGCACGGTGCTCCAGGACGTGCCGGACCCCGACGGCGCGTTCTACCAGTGCACCCCGTCCGCCGCCCGGCTGCACACCGCCTCCCCGGAGGGCCGCGCGTTCCTCGGCCGGCTCGGCGCCCTCCTGGTCGGGGGCGAGCCGCTCGCCTCCGACCTCGCCGACGACCTCGCCGGTCTCGTCCCCGGTCCGGTCCTGAACGGGTACGGCCCGACCGAGGCCACGGTGTACACCACGCTGTGGCGGGTCACCCCGGGCGCCCGCGTGCACATCGGCCTGCCCCTGCCGGGCGTGCGCTGCCACGTCGTGGACGCGCACGGCCGCGATCTGCCCCCGGGTTGCCCCGGCGAGCTGCTGATCTCCGGTACCGGCGTGGGCGACGGCTACTGGCAGCGTCCGGACCTGACCGCCGAGCGCTTCCCCGCGCTGCCCCGGGCCGGTGGTACCACCGGCTACCGCAGCGGCGACGTGGTGTCCTTCACCCCCGGCGTCGGGCTCAGGTTCCTGCACCGGGCGGACGAGCAGGTCAAGGTGCTCGGCCAGCGCATCGAGGCCGGGGAGATCGAGACCACGCTGCGCCGGCGTCCCGGCATCCAGGACGCCGCCGTCGCCCCCCTGCCGGACCGCACCGGAGTCGTCGCCTTCCTGGTACGGGACGACGACCCCGCGGCGGGCCCCCAGCCCTCCCCACTGCCCGCCGCCGTCGCGGCGGAACTGCGGCGCGGCACGGCCGACTGGCTCACCGGGGCCATGCTGCCCACCGCGTGGTACCGGGTGGCCGGCCTGCCCCGCTCCCCCAACGGCAAGCTGGACCGGCGGGTTCTCGCCGACTGGGCCGCCGCGAGCGCCGAGGCGGGGACGTCCGCGGCGCCGTCGCTGCCCGGGACGGCGGCCGCCGCGGTCGTGGACGTGTGGGAGCGCGTCCTGGGCGAACCCGTCACCGACACCGGGGCCACCTTCTTCGAACTCGGCGGCACGTCCTCCGGCATCCTGCGGGTGCTGGCCCTGCTGCGGGAACGCCATCCCCGGCTGCACGCGGCGGACCTGTTCCGGCACACGACCGCACGCGGGCTGGCCGGGTTCCTCGACACCCTCGACCACGCCGGCCCGGACGACGCCCCGGCCCCCGCCGGCGCGGCCCGGCCCCCGGCCCCGGCCGAGGTGCCGGCCGGTGCGCAGCGCGGTGCGCGCCGCGCGCAGGCGCTGCGCCGCTGGGCCCGCCGGTGACCCCCGCCCCCGTTCCGCGCCCCTGGAGGCCACGATGACGCTCTCCCTCATGTGCCTGCCCTACGCCGGAGGCGGGGCGGGAGTCTTCCGCCCCTGGCAGAACCAGCCCGACCTGCCGTTCCGCGTCGTCCCGGTACAGCTTCCCGGACGCGACGAATGGTTCGTCCAGGAACCCTGCACCACCATGGCGGACGCCGCCCGCGTCTGCGCCGACCAGATCCGCGAGGCGGCTGGGACCGGTCCGTTCGCCGTCTTCGGGCACAGCTTCGGCGCACTGCTCGCCTACGAGACGGTCCGGTTGCTCGCCTCCGACGGTGCACCGCTGCCGGAACACCTGGTGGTCAGCGGGGCGGCGGCGCCCGACGTCGACCGTCCCCGCATGGACGGCGCCCTGCTGGACGACGACGCGTTCGTCGCCCGCCTGCGTGAGCTGGTCGGATACGACCACGAGGCCTGGCACGAACCGGAGTTGAGGGAACTGCTGCTGCCCGCGCTCCGTGCCGACCTGGCGGTCCAGGACGCCTACGTACCCGTTCCCGGGCCCCCGTTGCCGATGCCGGTGACGGTCCTGCGCGGCACGCGGGACGACCTGGTGCGTCACGAGGACGCGGCCCGCTGGGTGGCGTACGCCTCCCGGGGAGCGCGGGTGGTGGACATGCCGGGCGGTCACATGTACTTCACCGAGGACTGGCCGCTGCTGTGGAAGACGCTCGGCACACTGCTGGCCGCCCCCGAGTGACGGTCCGCGACAAGCGGAAGAGCCGATGGGTCCCGTCCGGGTTCCCATCGGCTCTTTCCGTGTGCCGCCCGGTTCAGTCCCGGATCGCGGCCAGTTGCTCGGCCAGCACCCGGCGGTCCAGCTTTCCGTTGTGGTTCAGCGGCAGCTCGGGCCGGTGCGTGAACCGGTGCGGCACCATGTACCGCGGCAGGCGTGCCGAGAGCGCCTGCCTAAGGTCCGCGGCCGGCCGGACCGTACCGGTGTACGCGGCCTCCAGACGGGTCTGCCCGTCCTCGTCGCGCAGGGCCACGACCGCCACCTGGCCGATGTCCTCCTGTTCCCGCAGCACCGCCTCGGTCTCGCCGATCTCCACCCGCTGACCCATGATCTTGACCTGATGGTCGAGCCGCCCGAGGTGCACCAGGGTCCCGCCCTCCAGCACCTGGACCAGGTCACCGGTGCGGTACCAGTGCTTCTCGTCCGGCACGTACCGCCCGGCGGTCTCCACCGGGCGCCCCGAGGCGTCCAGGAACCGCCCCCGGTTGTCCTTCTCGTCGAGGTAACCGGCGAACCGCTGGACACCGCGCAGCCACAGCTCGCCCACGTCGGAGGGCCGGCCCTCCTCGTCCACCACCTGATGGTCGAGGTGGGGGTAGACCTCGCCGATGGGAAGGGTGCCGTTGGCCGTGTCCGGCCAGTCCTCGGTCCGTTCCGGCAGCCGGTACTGCGACGAGAGGATGGTCAGCTCGGTCGGCCCGTACACGTTCTCGATGACGCTGTGCGGTGCGGCGGCACGCCAGGCTCTCGCCTGCTGCACCGTGAGCTGCTCGCCGCCGAAGAGGGTCCAGCGCAGCGACGGCATCGCACCCGGGACGAGCCCTCCGGTCAGGTCGGCCATCGTGATCACGGACGGTACCGAGAACCAGTGCGTGATCTGTTCGCGCGTCACGAACCGTGCGGGCTTGGGGAGTTCGGACCGTGGCGGCACGACCAGCGTGGCACCCGAGCCCCAGGCGCCGAACATCTCGAGGACGGACGCGTCGAAGGCCAGTCCGCTGTTCTGGGCCATCCGGCAGCCCGGCCCGAGCGCGTAGCGGTCGATGACGTACCGCAGGAAGGCGTCCATGCCGCGGTGCGCGATCGGTACGCCCTTGGGGGTTCCGGTGGAGCCCGAGGTGAACAGCACGTAGGCGATGTCCCCTGCCTGCACCTCGGCCGCGGGCAGCGGGGCCGGCGCCGTGTTCCCGGCGCGCAGCCGGGCCAGGAGGTCCTCGGACAGCAGCAGGGCCGGGATCTCGGGATCCCCGGGAACCGGGGCGCGGTCGGTCAGGTGCAGCTCCAGACCGGCGGTCCGTGCGATGGTGGCCCGCCGGGCCGGGGGGAAGGACGTGTGGAGCGGGACCACGGCCGCGCCCAGGCGCAGCACCGCCAGAACTCCCGCGTACGTCAGCACGTTCGGCGCGGTCGTCAGGCCCACCCGGCGCGGGGCGGAGCCGCCGCACAGGGTGAGGATCTCTCCGGCCAGGGCCGTGGCCAGGTCCTCCAGTTCCCGGTAGGTGAGCCGCTCGCCGCCGGCCTCCAGGGCGACGAGACCGCCGTGTTCGCGTGCCGACGCGGCGAACCAGTCGTACAGGGCGCGCGGCGTGTCGTGCTCTCGTCCGGTCATCGGCTGCCCGCCTTCGTCTGCCACGCGCGAAGTACTTCGCGCTCCTTCTCCGGATCGATGCCGAGCACGATGTCGCCCTGCCGGTAGGGCGTCTCGGACGGACCGCGCTCGCGCAGCCACTGCCAGGTGTCCGCGACCGTCCTGCCGAGCGGGCGGCAGCGCAGTCCGGCGCCGGTCGCCTTGGCGGGGTAAGCGGCCCAGGCGCCCGCCATGGCGGGCTGCTCGGTCGCCCAGAACGGCAGCTCGGTCCAGGCTCCCACCTCGTGGTCGGCGAGGAACTCCTCGTCGACCCAGACGGGTTGGGCTCCGGCCCCGGTCACCTGGGCGCACAGGTCCAGCAGTTCGCCGAGTGTCGTGGTGTCCTTGGGGCCGGCGACCAGGTAACGCCCGGCGGCGCCCGCCTCCAGCAGGTCCAGACCGAACGCCGCGATGTCCCGGGCGTCGATGAGCTGGATCGTCTGGTCGGGCCGACCCGGCGCGAGGACCTCACCGCCGCGCGCCATGCGCTCCAGCCACCACAGCAGCCGTCCGGGAGTCTCGCGCGGGCCCACGATCAGCCCGGGGTTGAGGATGAGGACGTCGCCCTCGAAGTACTTCTCGACGGCCCGCTCACACCCCGCCTTCAGCGCATTGCCCGGTACGTCGTCCACGGCCGCGTCCGGCGGACACGCATGGCGCGTCGAATCCTCGCTGACGGGCCCGGCGGGCCAGTCGAGATAGGCGTGGAAGGACGATACGAACAGATAGGTCTCCGCGTGCGCGCTGAGCGCCTTGGCCGATCGTCCGACGGTACGGGGATGGAAACCGCTGGTGTCGATGACCGCGTCCCAGGGGCCCTTCGCGGCCAACGCCTCCAGATCGGCGGAATTCTCCCGGTCGCCGCGAAGGTTGTCCGCTCCCTCTGTGTCCGGTCCGGATTTTCCCCGGTTGAAGACGGTTAAGGCATGACCACGGCCGATTGCCTCCTGCACAAAGGCTTGTCCCAGGAATACCGAGCCGCCTATGACGAGAATCCTCATCGTGACATGATCACGCAACTGCCGTCGCTTGACAAGGAATCCCGGTGCCGGCGACTTCCCGGGAAAGCGACGGGAGTCCGGCTCCGCGCACCCGGAATGGACCAAGGGCCGGTTTCGGATGCCTCCGAAACCGGCCCTTGCCTTGCGACTGTCTCCAGTCGGGACGACAGGATTTGAACCTGCGACCCCTTGACCCCCAGTCAAGTGCGCTACCAAGCTGCGCCACGTCCCGCCGCGATCCCCCGCGGGTTTCCCGCGTGATCACGCACGTCAACCCTACCGCACGCGCGCGGGTGCCCAGGTCGGGTCCGGGTCGGACGGAGGAGACCCGGGCGTGGGGGCGGCGGCGGGCGCACGGCGGGCCCGGCCCCTACTTGATCAGCGCGTTCGCCCCCACCACGACCAGGCCCAGCAGCGCGTCGCCCAGGCCCATCAGGACGGCGATCGGCCAGCTGCGGGCGGACCAGCGGGCGGTGACGAGACCGAGGGCGAACAGGATCGCGATGTTGAGGGCGAACGCCGCGTACTCGACCCCCTTCGCGGGCCACCAGCCCCAGCGCGCGCCCGCCAGCAGCAGGACCGTGGGCAGGACGGCCGTGACGAGCGGCCACTCGTCGCGCAGGGCGCGCAGGATGTCCCAGCGGCGGTGCGGGGTGCGCTCGGCGATGTAGTGGGCGTAGCCGTGGGCGAGGGCGGAGGCGCACGCGGTCACCAGCACCCATGCGGCGTCGTAGCCGCGGACGTCGGCGGAGGTGTGCCCGTACTGGGTGAGCGCCGCCACCATCGAACTGGCGAGGACGGCGCCGTACACCCCGCCGAACAGGACGATCTCGCGGGTGCCCTGGTGCCGGGGCGGCGGTGCCGTGCCGACCGCCGTGGAGTCAGCCATGTCCCCACGATCACGCGCGGCGGGCGCCCCCGCCACCGCGCGGCCGACGAAGTGTCCGCTGACCGGACCCGATCCCACACAGTCTGTCGACGGCTGCCCGGCCCCGGCGCCGACTAGGGTCGGCCGTATGACGCCCAGCTTCGCGCTCCACATCCCCGACGCCGACCTCGAACCCGAGCCCCTGGACCCGGAGCAGATCGTCTCCGGGAACCCGGAGGTCACCGGGAAGGTGGTCTGGGAGTCGGCGGACGGCCGGCAGGTCCGCGGCATCTGGCAGATCACCCCGGGCGTGGTCACCGACACGGAGGCGGACGAGCTGTTCGTGGTGGTCAGCGGATCCGCGACGATCGAGGTGGCCGGCGGGCCGACGCTGACGGTGGGGCCCGGCGACATGGCGGTGCTCCGCGCGGGCGACCGTACGACCTGGACGGTGCACGAGACGCTGCGCAAGGCGTACGCGATCAGCCTGTGAGACCGGCTGCGGGCGGGCCCGTCGTCCCCCGGATCTCCAGTGCCGGCACGGCCAGCCGCACCCGGCCCTCCTGCCCCGGTCGTTCGAAGCGGTCCAGCAGGCAGTGGGCGGCGCGCCGGCCCACCTCGTGCGGGGCGGCGTCGACGGTGGTCAGCCAGAGGTGCCGCAGCCGGGAGACGCTGGTGTTGTCGTACCCGGCCACCGACAGGTCGTGGGGCACTCGCCGGCCCAGTTCCCCGGCCGCCGACAGGGCGCCCACCGCGGCCATGTCGTTGACGGCGAAGAGCGCGGTGGGCGGTTCCGGGCGGCTGAGCAGCCGTACGGTCCCGCGGTAGCCGCCCTCCTCGGTGAGGTCGCCGGGTTCGACCAGCGGCTCGGCGCCGTGCTCCCGCATCGCCGCCTCGAAGCCGCGCCGGCGCAGCGCGCCGACGGCGCCGTGGCCCGCGAGGTGCGCGATCCGGCGGTGGCCGAGCCCGAGCAGGTGCTCGGTGGCGAGCCGGGCGCCCCGCTCGTCGTCGCCGGCGACCAGGTCCACGCCCGGCGGCGGCGCCTCGCGCGCGCCCGCCACGACGACCGGCATCCGCCGCGCGAGCGCCCCGAGGCCGCCCGCGTCCGGCACCGTGCCGACCACCACCAGGCCGTCGACACCCAGGTCCAGGAAGGGTTCGGCGAGGTCGTGGCCGATGCGCCGGTTCAGGCGCGCGTCGGCGAGGAGCATGCGCAGGCCGGCCGCGTGCAGCGGAGGGTTCAGGCCGTCGAGCAGGTCGACGAACCAGGGATTGCGCAGGTCGTCGAGGAGGACGCCGACCGTGCGGGTGCGCTGCTCGCTCAGGCTGCGGGCCGCCGCGTTCGGCCGGTAGCCCAGCTCGCGCGCGGCCCGCAGGACCGCGTCCCGTTTCTCCGGGCGCACCGGTCCCGAGCCGCGCAGCACCAGCGAGACCAGCGACTTCGACACGCCGGCCCGTTCGGCCACGTCGCGGATCGTCGGCGGTCTCATGGCATGGACCGTTCCATGCGGCCCACCGTGCTGTCAAAGGGTTGACACGCTGGCCATGTCCGAACAAAGGTGGCGTGGGTCGCGTGTGGACCGGTCCAACAAAGGGAGGCTGGCTGTCATGGTGGACGCGCTCGGTGTCGCCGTCGTCGGGTTCGGCTGGATGGGCCGGGTGCACACCCAGGCGTACGCCCGCCTCCCGCACCACTACCCCCGGCTCCCGCTGCGGCCCCGGCTGGTCGCGGTCGCCGAGGAGGTGCCGGGGCGGGCCGAGGAGGCCGCCGAGCGGTTCGGGTTCGCCTCGGCGACCAGGGACTGGCGGGAGGTGGCGGCCGACCCGCGGGTGCAGGCGGTGAGCGTCACCGCGCCGAACTTCCTGCACCGGGAGATCGGCGTGGCGATGGCCGAGGCCGGCAAGCACCTGTGGATCGAGAAGCCGGTGGGCCTGACCGCCGGGGACGCCCGCGCGGTCGCCGACGCCGTCGCCGGGGCCGGCGTCCAGGGCACGGTCGGCTTCAACTACCGCAACGCGCCCGCCGTGGAGGCGGCCCGCGAGCTGATCGCGTCCGGCGAGCTCGGCGCGGTCACCCATGTCCGCGTCCGCTTCCTCAGCGACTACGCGGCCCACCCGGACGGCGCCCTGACCTGGCGGTACGAGCGGGCGCGCGGCGGCAGCGGGGTGCTCGGCGACCTGGCCTCGCACGGCGCCGACCTGGCCCGCTTCCTGCTCGGCGACATCGCCGCGCTCACCGCGGACACGGCGGTCTTCGTGCCGGAACGGGCCCGTCCGAGCGGTGCGACGGCCGGTCACGCCCTGGCCGCCGGCGGCGAGCGCGGCCCGGTGGAGAACGAGGACTACGTCGGCTGCCTGCTGCGTTTCGCCTCCGGCGCCCGCGGGGTCCTGGAGGCCTGCCGGGTGTCGGTCGGCGAGCAGAACAACTACGGCTTCGAGGTGCACGGCACCCGGGGCGCGGTCTTCTGGGACTTCCGCCGGATGAACGAGCTGAGGGTCAGCCGCGGTACGAGCTACCAGGACCAGCCGGTGAGCACGGTGTACGTCGGCCCGGGCGCCGGCGAGTTCGCCGCGTTCCAGCCGGGCGCGGCCAACGCGATGGGCTACGACGACCTGAAGGTGATCGAGGCGTACCGCTTCGTCCGCTCCATCGCCGAGGGCAGGCCGTACGGCGCCACCCTCGCGGACGCGGTGCGCAGCGCGACCGTGCTGGACGCCATGGCGGAGTCGGCGCTCAGCGGCCGGTGGGTCGGACTGTAGGCATGTTGTACGGGGTGACCACCTGTATCGCCGACGGCGGCACCGGCCCGGCGGGCGGCAGCGCGCCGTGGAAGCGCATGACCTCGTGACAGGCCTCGCGCAGGTCGTGCCGCAGGTCGTGGTGGAGCACGGCGGACAGGCGGTGCTCACGCAGCAGGCGGGTGTTGTCGTGGTCCAGGTCGTGCGCGACGAACACGGCGCAGTCGCGGCCGAGGTCGGCGAAGGCCCGCAGGGTGGCGATGTTGCCGCCGCCGATGGAGTACACCGCCCGGATCTCCGGGTCGCGGTCCAGGGCGGCGCGGACCAGGTCGTACTGGGTGGCGTCCAGGCCCTGCCCCTCGGTGATCTCCACCAGCGCGCGCCGCGGCTGCCGGGCCCGCATCACGCTCCGGAACCCCATCTCGCGTTCCTCCTCGTTGCGGAAGAAGCCGCTGCTGAGGCTGGTGAGGACGTTGCCGGGCCGGTCGCCGAGCCACTGGCCCATCAGGTAGGCGGCGGTCGCGCCGGCCGCCCGGTTGTCGATGCCGACGTAGCCGACGCGGCCGCTCGCGGGGAGGTCGGTGACGAGGGTGACGACCGGGACGCCGGCGGCGGCGAGCCGGCCGACCGCGGCGGTGACCTCGGGGACGTCCGGTGCCTTGAGGATCACGCCCTGCGAGCCGCGCCGGGCGATCCGGTCCAGCGTGCCGGCCAGTTCCCGGGCCGGGCCGGTCTCGCGGAAGTGGAAGCGGGAGCGGACGACGGCCGGGTGCAGCGCGGGCAGTTCGGCCTCCAGGGCGGCGCGTACGGCGGTGGTGAACCGCTCGGGGGCCTGCGCCACGATGTCGACCATGAAGGTACGGCCGACCAGCCGGACCTGAGTGCGCTGCCGGTCGAGGTCGGCGATGGCCCGGTGCACCTCCCGGGCGGTGCTCTCCCGCACCCCTCCCCTGCCGTTCAGCACGCGGTCCACGGTGGCCTCGCTCAGCCCGGCCTGAAGTGCGATCTCCCGGATCGGGAACGGGTGGCCCATGGACCGGCTCCTTGAGGGGTTTTTGATGGATCTCTGCTGGTTGTTCGAGGGGTTTGTACTGACAAGAATGACAGAGCCGCGGCCGACTGCGGACTCGACCGGCCTGCCCCGCAACCGGCCTTCCCCGCGGCCCTTTCGCACTCCAGGAGCACCATGCGTATCGGAATCCTCGGCCTCGGCCGTATCGGCGCCTTCCACGCCGAGACCCTCTTCGGACTCGACGCCGTCGAGTCGCTCGTCGTCGCCGACCCGTTCGCGGACGCGGCCAAGGCCGCCGCCGAGCGGTTCGGTGCCGAGGTCGCGGACTCGCCCGAGGCGCTGCTGGCGGCCGGCGTGGACGGCCTCGTCGTCGCGGCGGCCACCGACGCCCACCCCGCCCTGATCCTGGCCGGTGTCGAGGCCGGTGTCCCGGTCTTCTGCGAGAAGCCCGTGGCCCGGACGATGGGTGAGGGCGTCGAGGTCCTCCGGGGCGTCCAGGGCAGCGGCGTGCCGGTCCAGATCGGCTTCAACCGGCGCTTCGACGCGGGCTTCGCCGCCGCGCGGGCCGCCGTACGGGCCGGCGAGCTGGGTCCGCTGCACACGGTCCGCTCCACGACCCTGGACCCGGCGCCGCCGCCGGCCGCCTACGTCGCCGCGTCCGGCGGTATCTTCCGCGACTGCTCCGTGCACGACTTCGACGTCATCCGCTGGGTGACGGGCCGTGAGGTCACCGAGGTGTACGCGGTGGGCGGCAACCGGGGCGCCGACTACATCGCGGCGGCGGGTGACGCCGACACCACCGGCGCGGTGCTGACCCTGGACGACGGTACGATCGCGGTGGTGTCCAACTCCCGGCACAACGGGCGCGGTTACGACGTGCGCATGGAGCTTCACGGCTTCGCCGACTCCCTCGCCGTCGGCCTGGACGACAAGCTGCCGCTGCGCTCGGTCGAGCCCGGTGCGACCTTCCCGTCCGGGACGCCGCACGACTTCTTCATGGACCGCTTCGCCGCCGCCTACCGCGCCGAACTGGCCGCGTTCACCGAGGTCGTGGCCGGCGCCCGGCCCTCCCCGTGCACCGTCGAGGACGCCTTGGAGGCCGGCTGGATCGCCGAGGCGTGCACGCTGTCCCTGCGCGAGCACCGGCCGGTGACGCTCGCCGAGGTGCGGCGGGGCTGAGCCCCCCTGGGCGGGCCGCAACCCCGCGGGGGCGGCGCCGGGCTACCGCCCGGCGCCGCCTCGCTCCGTTCCGCGTCAGCCGCAGTACCGGATCAGCCACTCGTCGGGGTTGTAGGTGTCCCGCGCCGGGTCCGGCACGGTCGCCGGCCTGGTCTCGACCGTGTCCTGCGGACGTATCCGCTCGGGCAGCGTGCCGAAGCGGTCGCGGCGCAGGGCCGCGGCGTCGGCCGGGTCCTGGGGCGTGGTGGGGGCTTCCGTACGGTGTGTCATCTCGTCCTCCCGTCCCGCGCGGGCGTTCCCCGTTGAAAGTCTGAACGGCCGCGTGCCCCCGTTGGTTCCCGGCCACTCGCTGACCGAATCCATCGGGACAGCGCAGGAACCGGGCCGCGGTGGCGCGACACCGCGGCCCGGTCCGGTGCGACTGCCCGCCCCCCGGGTCTCTCAGGCCCCGCAGGACCGCAGGAAGCGCCGGGTGCGTACCGCGATGGGCAGGGGCTTGTCCGGCTCGCACGGGTACATGTCCTGCTCGACGATCGCGAACAGCTCCACGCCCAGCTTCTGCGCCGCCTCCAGCACCGGCCCCAGCTCCGGGACGCCGGACGGCGGTTCGCACATCACCCCGCGCTGCACCGCCGGCCCGAACGGCACCCCGCCCGCGACGACCTCGGCGAGGATGTCCGGGTCGACCTGCTTGAGGTGCAGGTATCCGACGCGCTCGCCGTAGGTCTCGATCAGCTTGACGCTGTCCCCGCCGCAGTAGGCGTAGTGCCCGGTGTCCAGGCAGAGGTTGACCAGCTCGGAGTCGGTCGAGTCCAGGAAGCGCTCGACGTGTTCCTCGGTGTCGATGTGGGTGTCGGCGTGCGGGTGCACCACGATGTCCAGGCCGTAGGTCTCCTTGACCTCGTGGCCGAGCCGCTCCATGCCCTTGGTCAGGTGCGCCCACTGCCCGGCGGTCAGCTCGGGGGGCTCCAGGATCTCGGCGGTCTTGTCGTCCCGCCAGAAGGAGGGGATGACCACGAGGTGCCGGGCGCCCATCGCCTGGGTGAGCGCGGCGACCTGGCTGACGTGCGCCCAGGTCTTCTCCCAGACGGCGGGGCCGCGGTGCATGCCGGTGAAGACCGTGCCCGCCGAGACCTTCAGGTTCCGCCTGGCCACCTCGTCGGTGAGCCGTGCCGGGTCGGTGGGCAGGTAGCCGTAGGGGCCCAGTTCGATCCACTCGTAGCCGGCCTCGGCGACCTCGTCCAGGAAGCGTTCCCAGGGCACCTGCCGTGGGTCGTCGGGGAACCAGACGCCCCAGGAGTCCGGGGCCGAGCCGACCCGGATGCGGTCGAGCGGGGTGGGGTGCGCCATGATCAGGGGGTTCCTTCCGGGGAGGTGGCCACGGGTGTGCTGAGGTCGCCCTCCTCGGGCAGTCCGGCCACGTCGACGCCGCGTACCTGGGCCAGCTCGTGCTTGAGCGCGGCGAGTTCGGTGCCGCCGGCCATGTGGTGGGTCAGCTCTTCGAGGCCGATCCCGCTGCGTGCGGCGCTCAGTTCGAGGGTGCCGAGGCGCAGGACGCTGAAGTGGTCGCCGACCATGTAGGCGTGGTGGGGGTTGTGGGTGATGAAGATGACGCCGAGGCCGCGGTCGCGGGCGGCGGCGATGTACTTCAGGACCACGCCGGACTGCTTGACGCCGAGGGCGGCCGTCGGCTCGTCCAGGATGAGGACGCGGGCGCCGAAGTGGACGGCGCGGGCGATGGCCACGCACTGGCGCTGGCCGCCGGAGAGGGTGCCGATGGGTTGGTCCAGGTCGTCCAGGACGATGCCCATGTTGCGCAGTTCCCGGTCCGCGGTCCGCTTCATGCGGGCGATGTCGAGCCGGCGCACCGGCCAGGGGCCCTTGGTCAGCTCGGAGCCGAGGAAGAAGTTCCGCCACACCGGCATCAGCGGGACGGTGGCCAGGTCCTGGTAGACGGTGGCGATGCCCCGGTCGAGGGCCTCGCGCGGGGTGCTGAACCGCACCGGCTCTCCGTCGACCAGGAACTCGCCCTCGGTGTGCTGGTGCAGCCCCGAGATGATCTTGATGAGGGTGGACTTGCCGGCACCGTTGTCGCCGAGCACACAGGTGACCTGACCGGCGTGGACCTCCAGGTCGACGCCGTGCAGGGCGCGGATGTTGCCGTAGGACTTGCCCGCGCCGCGCAGTTCGACGAGGGGGCCGTCGACGGTGGGCGGGGTGTCCTTCACGACGGTGCCGTGGGTCGTGGGGTCGGTCATCGCTTCACCTCCGGGTCGCCGTGCGCTGGACCCACAGATTGATCAGGACGGCGCCGAGCAGCATCACGCCGAGGAAGGCCTTGAACCAGTCGGGGTTCCAGCCGGCGTAGACGATGCCCTGCTGCACCATGCCGAACATGAACGCGCCGAAGACCGGGCCGATCGCGGAGCCGTAGCCGCCGGTGAGCAGGCAGCCGCCGATGACGGCCGCGGCGATGTAGATCAGCTCCTGGCCGACGCCCTCGCCGGACTGCACGGTGTTGAACGAGAACAGGTTGTGCATGCCGACGAACCAGGCGCCGAAGCCGACCAGCATGAACAGGCTGATCTTGGTGAACGTCACCGGGACGCCGACCGCGCGGGCGCTGTCCTTGTTGCCGCCGACGGCGAAGATCCAGTTGCCGTACTTGGTGCGCAGCAGCACCCAGGTGGCGAGGGCCGCGAAGACCAGCCACCAGATGACGGTGATCTTCACCTGGACCCCGGCCACGTCGAAGGTGGAGGCGAAGATCCTCCTGGCCTGGGCGAAGCCGTCCATGTCGCTGATGTCGTCGGTGGCGACGTTGCCGGTGACCAGCTTGGTCACGGCGAGGTTGGCGCCCTGGAGGATCAGGAAGGTGCCGAGGGTGACCAGGAAGCTGGGCAGTCCGGTCTTCACGACCATCCAGCCGTTGAAGGCGCCGATCCCGAGGGAGACGACCAGGGCGACGAGGACGCCGGTCCACACGTTCACGGTGAGCTGGTAGCTGAGCATGCTCGCGGTGAGCGCGGAGGAGATCACCGCGACGCCGGCGGAGAGGTCGAACTCGCCGCCGATCATCAGCAGGGCCACCGGGAGGGCCATGATGCCGATGGTCGAGGACTGGTACAGGATGTTCGCCATCGAGCTGCCGTCGCGTACCGGTGGCGCCGTGATCAGGAAGAAGACCAGGACGGCGGCGGCGCCGAGGAAGACGCCCACCTCGGGCCGGGCCAGCAGCCTGAGGGCCAGGGGGCGCCGGGCGGTGCGACCGTCGGACTGCTTCGGTCCGGGCGCGGGCGGAACGTCCACCGCCGGTTCAGCCTGCCGGGCCATGCTCATCACCGGGTGCCCTTCGCGGCGAACTCGGCGACCTTGTCGACGTTGGACCTGTCGACGAAGGCCGGGCCGGTGAGCACCGGCTCCTCACCGCCGCCGCTGTAGTTGCCGTTGTTCTTGTAGAGCCACAGCGAGTCGACCGCCAGGTAGCCCTGCAGGTAGGGCTGCTGGTCGACGGCGAACTCGACCGTGTCGTTCTGCACCGCCTTGACCAGGTCCTTGTTGAGGTCGAAGGTGGCCACCTTCGCCTTGCTGCCGGCGTCGCCCACCGCCTGCGCCGCGGTCAGCGCGAACGGGGCGCCGAGGGTGACGACCGTGTCGACGGACTTGTCCTGCTTCAGCTTGGCCGTGATGGTCGACTTCACGGACGGCATGTCGGTGCCATTCACGTACAGGGTCTCAGCGGTGCCCCGGAACGTCTTCTTCACGCCGTCGCAGCGCTGGGTGAGGCCCACGTTGCCCTGTTCCTGGATCACGCACACGATCTTCTTGGCGCCGGTGGTGTTGAGCTTCTTGCCGAACGCCTCGCCCGCCACGCTCTCGTCCTGCCCGAAGAACTCCAGCAGGCCGAGCTTCTTCCAGTCGCTCAGTCCCGAGTTGAGGCCGACCACCGGTATGCCGGCCTGCCGCGCCTTGCCGAGCACGCCCTTCATGGCGTCGGGCTTGGCGAGGGTGACGGCGATGCCGTCGACCTTCTGGTCGATCGCGTTCTGCACGTAGTTGGCCTGGTTGCCCGCGTTGGGGTCGGCGGAGTAGACCAGCTTGATGTTGTCCTTGGCCGCCGCGGCCTCGGCGCCCTTGCGGACGGTGTCCCAGAAGGTGTCGCCGGGCGCCTGGTGGGTGACCAGCGCGACGGTCATACGGGGGGTGTCGGCCTTGCCAGCGGAGGCGTTCGCCGCTTCCTCCTCGGCCTTCTTGCCGCCGGAACTGCTGGAGCAGCCGGCGAGGGTGAGGGCTGCCGCGGCGGCCATGGCCACCACGGGGGCCAGTCCCCGGGAGCGGGGGCGAGAAGAGCGGTCCATCGTTTCCTGCACCTCACTGTGCGTGCGACGGGGCAAGGGACGCGAGTGCGTTGGGACGGGATACAAGCCTCTGCCGGGCCCGCTGTCAATACTTTGTTAAGACATCATTTCACGAGCAGGTCCGAATGTCTGTACATATCGCCGACACCCACGGGAGCGGGACCTGCGCCCGAGGGCATGAGCCCAGTACACCGCACCGCCGACGGTTCGACCTCCGACCGCCGGCGGAACCTGGTGACGGTGACGATTACGTTTCGGGCAAGAGACCCTGCCGTGGGCACCGGAGCTATTGACGCATGAGCGGACATGCGGCTGTTATTACGCCCACGATGTTCGGTCGAGTTGGTTTCTGAGCGGTTTCGAAGACCTTTCGGTGATCAACTCATCCCCTTGGCCGAACCCTGCATTCCTCAGGAGCCGCCATGCGCCCCTCCCCCTCCGGTCTGTCCCTGACCGGTCCCAGCCGTCGTTCCCTGCTCCGCGGAGCGGGCGGTGCCGCCCTGGTCGCCGGAGCCGGCATACCCCTGCTGTCCGCCTGCGGTGGCAGCGGGTCCGGCTCCGACCCGAAGACCGTCACCCTCGGCTCCAACCAGTCCGACGCCGTGCCGAAGAAGGCCTACGGCGACATCTACACGGCCTTCACCAAGCAGTCCGGCATCAAGGTCGATGTCAACACCAAGGACCACAACACCTTCCAGGAGCAGATCAACTCGTATCTGCAGGGCACGCCGGATGACGTGTTCAACTGGTTCGCCGGCTACCGCATGCAGTTCTTCGCGGCCAAGGGCCTCGCCAGCCCGGTCGACGACGTGTGGGAGAAGATCGGGGGCAACTTCCCCGACGCGATGAAGAAGCTCAGCAAGGGCGCGGACGGCAAGTACTACTTCGTGCCGCTGACCACGTACCCCTGGGCGGTCTTCTACCGCAAGAGCGTGTTCCGGCAGCACGGCTACGAGGTCCCCACCACCTGGGACCAACTGGTCGCCCTGTGCAAGCAGATGAAGAAGGACGGCCTGGTCCCGATCGCCTTCGGCGACAAGGACGCCTGGCCCGCGATGGGCACCTTCGACCAGCTCAACTTCCGCCTCAACGGCTACGACTTCCACGTCCAGCTGATGGCCGGCAAGGCCTCCTGGACCGACGCGAAGGTCAAGGCCGTCTTCGACCACTGGTCCGAGCTGCTCCCCTACCACCAGGACGGCTTCATGGGCCGTACCTGGCAGGACGCGGCGCAGACGCTGGTGGCGAAGAAGGCCGGCATGTACCTCCTCGGCTCCTTCGTCGGCCAGCAGTTCACCAACAAGGCCGACCTGGACGACCTCGACTTCTTCCCCTTCCCGGAGATCAACCCCGCGTACGGCCAGGACACCGTCGAGGCGCCCACCGACGGCTTCATGGTCTCCAAGTCGCCGAAGAACCACGCCGGTGTGGTGAAGCTGCTGGAGTACCTCGGCACCCCGGCGGCCGAGGAGATCTACCTCAAGAGCGACCCGACCGTGGTGGCCGCCTCGACCAAGGCCTCCACCGCGTCGTACTCGGCGCTGCAGAAGAAGGCGTTCGAGATGATCTCCGGCGCCAAGAGCCTCACCCAGTTCATGGACCGCGACTCCCGGCCCGACTTCACCGCCACGGTGATGCAGCCCGGCCTGCAGAAGTTCCTGCAGAACCCCAAGGGCGTGGACGGCCTGCTGTCGTCCATCGAACGCCAGAAGAAGACGATCTTCGCTTCGTCGTGAGCGCCCCGATGAGCACTGACACGACGACGAAGACCCCGGAGCCGGCCGCGCCGCCGGCTCCGGGGACCGCGCCCGACAAGAAGCGGGTCACGGGCCACCGGCGCCTGCTGACCCGCCGTGACCGGTTCACGCTCGCCCTGATGGCGGGCGTGCCGACGGTCCTGCACGTGATCCTCGTCTGGGTCACCGCCCTAGCCTCCATCCTCCTCGCCTTCACCACCTGGGACGGCATCGGGTTCGACTCGATCAAGTGGGTCGGCCTGGACAACTTCCACCAGCTGTTCGCCGACAACCCGCAGTTCTGGCCGGCCGTCCAGCACAACGTGATCTGGTTCGTCGTACTGATCCTGATCCCGACGCCGTTCGGCCTGTTCCTCGCCGTGCAGCTGGACAAGAGGATCCGCTTCACCCGGGTCTACCAGACCGCCTTCTTCCTGCCGGTCGTCATCTCGATGGCCTGCATCGGGTTCGTCTGGCAGCTGATCTACAACCCGGACACGGGACTGATCAACAGCATCATCGGCGCCAACAAGCCGGGCCACTACATCGACTGGATCGGCGACCCGCACCTGAACCTGTGGGCCGTCCTGATCGCCGCGTCCTGGCGGCACGCCGGTTACATGATGATCCTGTACCTGGCCGGTCTGAAGAGCGTCGACCCGTCGCTCAGGGAGGCCTCCGCGCTGGACGGCGCGGGCGAGTGGCAGACGTTCAAGAACGTCATCTTCCCGACCCTGCGCCCGACCAACACGGTCGTCCTCGTCGTCACCATCATCGAGGCACTGCGCGCCTTCGACCTGGTCTTCGTCTTCAACAAGGGCGCCCAGGGCACCGAGTTGCTGTCGATCCTGGTCACCAACAACATCATCGGCGAGTCCAGCCGCATCGGTTACGGCTCCGCCATCGCCGTCGTCCTGCTGGTGATCTCCCTCGCCGTCATCATCCCCTACCTGATCGCCACCTTCCGGAAGGAGCGGCGCGCATGAGCGGCACCACTCTCCCGCTGAAGCGGCGCGCCCCGATCCGCCCCGCCCGCGTCCTGCTGCACGTCTTCCTCGCGGGCACCGCGCTGGCCTGGCTCGCCCCGCTGCTGTGGGCGGTCTTCTCGGCGCTGCGCCCCTACAGCGAGACCAGCACCAAGGGGTACGTGTCCTGGCCGGACAAGCTGAGCCTGGACAACTTCACCCACGCGTTCCAGCAGTCGGACATGCTGCACTACTTCGGCAACACGCTGCTCATCGCGATCCCCGCGGTGCTGCTGACGCTGTTCCTGTCCTCCTGTGTCGCGTTCTACGTCAGCCGGTTCGACTTCCGGGTCAACCTCGCGCTGCTGCTGGTGTTCACGGCCGGCAACCTGCTGCCGCAGCAGGTCATCATCACCCCGCTGTACCGGCTGTACCTGCTCACGGACCTGCCGGGCATCACCGCGAGCGGCAAGCTGTACGACTCCGCGCTCGGCCTGGTGCTCATCCACGTGGCGTTCCAGTCCGGGTTCTGCGCGTTCGTGCTGAGCAACTACATGCGCTCGCTGCCGCACGAGCTGACCGAGGCCGCGCTGGTCGACGGCGCCTCGGTGTGGCGGCTGTACTGGCAGATCACCCTGCCGCTGTGCAGGCCGGCGATGGCCGCCCTGGCGACCCTGCTGTCCATCTGGATCTACAACGACTTCTTCTGGGCGCTGGTGCTGATCTCCACCGGTGAGAACATGCCGATCACCTCGGCGCTGAACAACCTCTCCGGGCAGTACTTCACCGACCCGAACCTGGTCGCCGCCGGCTCCCTGCTGACCGCGATCCCCACCCTGGTCGTGTACTTCGTGCTCCAGCGCCAGTTCGTCAGCGGCCTGACCCTGGGCTCCAACAAGGGCTGAGGCGCCCGAACCCGAAAGAGAACGACGTGAAGCGCACCCTGTCCGTCCCCGGCATCGCGTACGGCGGCGACTACAACCCCGAGCAGTGGCCCGAGGAGGTGTGGGCCGAGGACATGCGCCTGATGCGCGAGGCCGGGGTGAACCTGGTCAGCGTCGGCATCTTCTCCTGGGCGCTGCTGGAACCGGCCGAGGGCGTGTACGACTTCTCGCGCCTGGACACCGTCCTGGACCTGCTGCACGAGAACGGCATCGCCGCCGACCTGGCCACGCCCACGGCGGCACCGCCGGCCTGGTTCTTCCGGGCCCACCCCGAGGCGCTGCCGGTGGACCGGGAGGGCCGCGGGCTCTCCTACGGCAGCCGCCAGACGTTCTGCCCGTCCTCGCCCGCCTACCGGGAGGCCGCGCTGCGCATCGCGGGCGCGCTCGCCGAGCGGTACGCGGACCATCCGGCGGTGAGCATGTGGCACGTGCACAACGAGTACGGCTGCCACAACGCGGCCTGCTACTGCGACACCAGCGCGGTCGCCTTCCGGCGCTGGCTGCGCGCACGGTACGGCGACGACCTGGCGGCCCTCAACGCCGCCTGGGGCACGGCCTTCTGGTCCCAGTGGTACCACGACTGGGAGGAGGTCCTGCCGCCGCGCGCCACCGGTGCCGTACCCAACCCGACGCACCAGCTGGACTGGCGCCGCTTCTGCTCCGACGAACTGCTGTCCCTGTACCGGGCGGAGCGGGACCTGCTGCGTACGGCGGCCCCGTCGGTCCCCGCCACCACCAACTTCATGGTGAACTTCAGCTTCGAGGCGCTGGACTACTGGCGGTGGGCCCCCGAGCTGGACGTCGTCTCGAACGACCACTACCTGCGGTCCACGGACCCCGAGTCGGAGATCGACATCGCGCTGAGCGGCGACCTGGTGCGCTCGCTCGCGGGCGGCCCGTGGCTGCTGATGGAGCACTCCACCGGCGCGGTCAACTGGCAGCCCGTCAACCGCGCCAAGGATCCGGGCCAGTTGCGCCGCAACGCGCTCGCGCACGTGGCGCGCGGCGCGGACGGCATCGCGTTCTTCCAGTGGCGCCAGTCGAAGGCGGGCGCCGAGCAGTGGCACTCGGCGATGGTGCCGCACGCCGGGACGGACAGCCGGATCTGGCAGGACGTGGTGCGGCTCGGGGCCGACCTGAAGGCGCTGGCCGAGGTGCGCGGCAGCACCAACCCCGCCGAGGTGGCGGTCGTCTGGGACTGGGACGCCTCCTGGGCCCTGGAACTCCCGGCCCAGCCGAGCGGCGAGCTGCGCCACCTGGACCTGGTCAGGTCCTGGTACGAGCCGCTGTGGCGCGCGGGGGTCGCCGTGGACTTCGTCCGGCCGGACGCGGACCTGTCCGCGTACCGCCTGGTGCTCGCGCCGAGCCTCTACCTCGTCGACGACGCCGGCGCGGCGAACCTGGCCGCGTTCGCCGAGCGCGGCGGCACGCTCGCCGTGGGCTTCCACAGCGGGGCGGTGGACGAGAACTGCCATGTCCGCCTGGGCGGTTACCCGGGGGCCTTCCGCGACGTGCTGGGTGTGCGCTCCGACGAACCGTTCCCGCTGCTGCCGGGCGCGCCCGTCGCCCTGGGAGGCGCGGTGCCGGAGGGCGCGTCGGGCACGCTGTGGTCGGAGCGGCTGCGGCTGGAGGGCGCCGAAGCGGTCGCCTCGTTCACCGACGGCCCGCTGGCGGGTGTCCCGGCGGTGACCCGGCACGGCTACGGCACCGGTGCCGCCTGGTACCTGGCGACGCTGCCCGACCCGGACACGCTGGCCGCCCTGCTGGACCGCGTCCGCGCCGAGGCGGGCGTGGAACCGGTGCGCTCCGCGCCGCCCGGCGTGGAGGTGGTCCGCAGGCGCGGTCCGGAGGCGGACTTCCTCTTCGTCATCGACCACACCGGCCGGGGTGCGTCGGTGCCGGTCGCGCGGAACGCCACGGAACTGCTCACCGGCAGGCCGGCCCCCGGCTCGGTCACCGTGGCACCCGGTGACGTGGCGGTCGTACGGGAGCCACGCGACTGAGGCGGCCGTGCTCGTCACGGGGCACGGCAGAGGTACTTCACGCTGGCCTTCCCGGCTGGGAGCTGGTAGTACGGGAGGGCCCGGCGTGAAGTGCCCCCGAGACAGGGGGACATGAGGCCGGGCCGCCGGAGGTTTTCCCGTGCTGCGAGCGATGCTGACCGCGGGCGCGGTCCTCGCCGCGCTGCTGGCCCCCGCCACCGCCCACGCCGAGGACAGGGGGCAGGACGTCCCCCGGCTCACCGACGGGCGCGGGCGGGTGCTCACCCTGCGCGGCTGGAACATCGAGGACAAGACGCACCGGGGCGAGGCGGCCCTGACCGGCATCACCGAACGCCACCTGCGCGACCTGCGCGCCCGGGGCTTCGACTTCGCCCGACTACTGGTCTTCTGGGACGACCTGGAGCCGGCACCGGGACGGTACAGCCGCGGATACCTCCGCAGGATCGAGCGCGTCCTGGACTGGGCACAGCGCCATGACGTGAAGGTCGTCCTCGACGCCCACCAGGACGTGTTCGGGCCCGCGTTCGGCCACCGCGGGATACCCGGGTGGGCGACCAGGACCGACGGACTGCCGTTCACCGCGCACCCCGACGACTGGTTCGCCGAGTACTTCGAGCCCGCCGTGCAGCGCGCCTTCACCCATCTGTACGAGGACGCGGACCTGCGGCGCGCCCAGGCCGCGATGTGGCACACCCTCGCCGCCCGCTTCGCCCACCACCCGGCCGTCCTCGGCTACGACCTGATCAACGAGCCGATGGGCGAGCCGAGGCCGGGCGAGGACCTGGCGACGGCCGCGCGCCGGGTCGAACGCGAGCAGCTCACCCCGATGTACAACCGCCTAGCCCGCGCCGTCCGTTCGGCCGACCCGGACGCCTGGCTGTTCGTCGAGCCGACCCCGGTCGTCGGCAAGGGCGTACCCACCGGACTCGGCCGGGTGGACGACCCCCGGGTCGTGTACGCGCCGCACTTCTACAACGCCGCCATGGAGGCGGGCGCCGACTACGACCCCGGGGCCGGCTGGATCGAGGCGTACGAGCGGGCCGTCACCGAGTACCCCAGGCGCTACCGGGTCCCGGTGGTCGTCGGCGAGTGGGGGCCGCCGGACAGCACGCTGCCGCACATGGGCGCCTTCTACCGCGACGCCCTGGCCTCGCTGGGCCGGTACGCCTCCGGCTGGGCGGGCTACGTCTGGTGCTACGGCGGCGGCTACTGCGCGGTGGACGGCACCGGCGCCTTCCGCCCGCACAAGGAGCTGACCGCCGAGCCGTACGCGGAGGCGGTGGCGGGCACGGTCCGCTCCGCCGGATACGACCCCGGCCCGGACGCCTACCGGCTCACCTACCGCCCCTTCCCGCACGGCCCCCGGACGACCACCCTCTCCCTCCCCCTGGGCACCTGGCACATCACGACCACCGGCGACGCACGCGTCCTGCCCGGCCCGGCGAACCGGCCCCGCGTCCTGGCCGACGGGGCCGCCGAGGTGACCGTCACCGTGACCCGCGTCCGACCCCGGCCACCACGACCGGGGTAACAGCCGCCCGGACGTTCTCGTGCCGCCCCCCGCCTGGAGGATCGGGGCCAGCGAGCGGTACTCGGCGAGCAGGCGCCGCAGCCGCGGTCGGCCGCCTCCGGGACGCGGTGGAGGAGTGCCGCTGAGGGCGGTCACCTGGTCGGTCAGGGTGGCGTCCGCTCGCTCCTCACCCCGGCACCCCGACGCGATCAGCCCGCGTCAGCCGTCGTTCTCCGCGGACGGGAGGTAGGCGCCCGGAACGTCGTCGGGCGTGTAGATCTTCTTGTCGCCGGGGTACGGCTTGGCCCAGTTGTGGGTCTGGTACCAGGTGTAGCGGTTCATCTGGGCGGGGTTGGCGTAGTCCGGCACCGCGTTCCTGCCGGTCAGCCGCTGGTGCGAGGCCCAGGTCTGCCACTGCGCCGCGACCGTCCTCTCGGCCGCCGCCACCGAGACGGTCGTGGGTGCTGCCGCCGCCTTGGGGTCCTGGGCGGCCGGGGTGTCCGAGCCGCAGGACGGCTGGGGGTTCACGCCGAGGGTCAGCGAGGTCCGGTTGGGCACCGCCGTGAACGGCGTGTCGTCCGCCTTCGGCGTGAACGCCCCGTACATCGGGGTGGCCGCGCTGTCGAGCTGGTTCATCGGGTGGATCCCGAGGATCTGCTCGATGGTGCGGATCATGGTGATCTGCGAGTAGTAGTGGTCGTCGACCGTGCCGTGCCGGGCGTACGGGCTGATGACCTGGACCGGGGCGCGGTGACCGTCGACGTGGTCGAGGCCCGCCTGGGAGTCGTCCTCGACGACGAAGATCGCCGAGTCCTTCCAGTACGTGCTGTGCGTGATCTCGTCGACCATCCGTCCGACCGCGAGGTCGTTGTCGGCGACCTCGGCGGCCGCGTTCGCGGGGCCGCCGGTGTGGTCGTTGGAGAACCAGAACATGTTCAGGTTCGCCGGGCCGTTCTTCTCGAAGTCCTGCTTCCAGATCTGTTCCTTGTAGATGTCCGGGACGTCGAGGTCGAACAGCGGGAAGCCCTGTACCGACACGTCGTTGAGGGAGGGGATCGCCGAGCCCGTCCTGATGGGATAGGCGGTGCCGGCGCCGGTCGCGGCCATGTTCCTGCTGTCGCAGTAGAGGTTCTGCCAGGTCGCGCCGGCCGGCTTGCTCTCGTACGACTGGAACTCGCCGAAGTCCTTGACGGACCTGCCGGCCGCCTGCGCACCGGTCCAGATGAACCCGGTCTTCTGGTGGCCGAGGGCGTCGTTCTCGGTGTCGTAACTGCGCTTGTACTCGCCGGCCGACGACTCGGTGTACTCCGGGTTGTCCGACTGCATCAGCCAGTTGTGGCCCTCGGCGGAGTTGGTGCCGATGTCGTAGAAGTTGTCGTACAGCCCGAACTGCCGGGCCAGCGCGTGCTGGTTGGGTGTCACGTTCTCGCCGAACTGGGTGAGCGAGGAGTCGCCGTTGCCCTGCGGGAGGTCGCCGAGGACCTGGTCGTAGGTGCGGTTCTCCTTGACGAGCAGGAAGACGTGCTTGATCGTCGAGGGGTCGCCGATGCGCGCCGGGACCGGGACGGCCTTCCTGTGGCGGTCGCCGTCGGCGGTCCTGACCGAGTGGGACGTCCAGCCGTTCTGCTGGAAGACGTCGGCCGTACGGGACCTGATCACCTGGTCGCTCGGCAGGGTGAACCGGGTGAGGCTGGACGTGGTGTCGTGGGTGTTGTGGCCGGCGGCGTCGGGGCGCAGGGCGTCGACACCACGGGTGTTGGAGACGACGATCTTCCCGCCGGCGGTGGCGATCTCGGACGGGAAGTAGTCGGTGGGCAGCAGGCCGACATAGCGGACCGGCATGTGCGGGGACGTGTAACGGTAGACGGCGACGGCGTTGGCGCGGCCGAGCGTGACCAGGAGCCGGCCGTCGCCGGTGAGGGTGACCGCGTTGGGCTCGTAGCCTACGGACGCCTCCGGCCACGGCTGGGTCGAGATCGTCTGCACGACCCGGTCCTTGCGGCTGTCGATGACCGACACGCTGTTGTCGGCGGTGTTGGTGACGAACACCGCGCCCTTGCTCGCGTAGACCGCGGTCGGGTGCAGACCGACCGCGATGGTGCCGACGGCGGCGGCCGGGTCCGCGGTGTCGATGACGCTGACCGTGCCGGTGGTGCTGGCGCCGGTCCTCGGGTTCGCCACCACGTCGGTGCCGTAGGAGTTGATGGTGGTGTCGCCGGCCGAGGCCGGGCGGCCGCCCTCGTTACCGACGTAGAGCTTGCCGCCTGCCAGGGCGAGGCCGCGCGGGGCGTTGCCGACGGCCCAGGTCCGCTCGATGGTTCCGGTCGCCGCGTCGATGGCGACCACCTTGTTCTGACCGTTGACCGCGGCGTACACGGTGGAGCCGTCGGCGGAGAACACGGCCGCGCCCACCAGCGCCTGCCGGGAGCCGTCGGCCGCGATCGGAACGGCCGTCGGGTGGGAGAGGGTGCCGTCCGCGTTGACGGTGAACCGGGTGTAGCCGCCCGCCTGGCCCAGCCACAGGTACTTGCCGTCGGGCGAGTAGGCCGGGCCTTCCTGGCCGACCGCGCCGCTGGCGATGCGCAGGTCGTCCGCCGCGTTGGTGCCGACCTTCTGCTCGACCTGCCCGGTGGCCGGGTCGATGACGACCAGGGACGCGTCACCGTCGGCGAGGGAGGCCGCGAGGTGGGTGCCGTCCGGGCTGACCGTCGACGACATGATCTTGCCGTCGTTGATGACGGTGCGGCTGCCGTAGGGCTTGATGTACTGGTCGGCGGAGACCACTTGGCCGTTGGCGGTCATCTGGCCGACCTTCTCGGTGCCGAACCGGTGGGTCGAGGCGACCGCGGTGCCCGTGATGCCGAGGGCGACGGCGATGCCCGCCGTCACCAGGAGGGTGCGGCGGCCGACGTGTCTGCCGAAGAGCTCGACCTGTTTCTTCTCGCTGGTCCGGCGCCGGCGGGTTACCTGCACGGAATTGTTCCCTTCAGTGGGTGTCGAGCAGATCGACGTTGCCGTCGAACTGCCACAGCGGATTCGGGGCGTCGCCGGTCGAAGTCCGCACCAGGAAGTAGCCGTTGACTTCCTTGGGACCGTCGCCGTCGGCCACGAACCGCCCGTCCGAGGTGATGTCGAGCTGGTACACGGCCGTCCCCGTGACCGCGGCACCGGGGAGATGCCAGCTCACCACGCACCGCCAGTCGTTGCCCGCGCCCTCCTGGACGGCCTGGCCGTCGCTCTTGGTGCACGCCGCCGTGGCCCGTAGCCGGGCCTCTGTGACGGCGGGGCGGTGGAGTTGTCGCGTCTGCAGGCGGTAGAGGTGGGCGAACACGGTGGCGAGGGACCGCTGTACCTTGTCCTGTTCGATGCCGGAGCCCGTCGACGGCGTCGTCACGGTGACCGCCCCGACGGTGACGGCGGTCAGCGCGGCCAGCGGCAGCACGCCGAGGGTGATCACGCGGTGCCCGGAACCGTCGTAGGCCGGATTCGTGAAGTCGCGCCGCACGAACAGCGCGTAGGCCAGGACGGTCGCGAGCACCGCCCACGCCAGGCTGACCGCGACGGCGACCAGGATGGGGGCGAGCTGGGACGGGCTGGTGAACAGGCCGTTCCAGGAGATGAAGGCGTAGGTGGGCAGGGCGAGGCGCAGGGAGACGGGCAGCGGCAGCATCTGGGCGACCGACATCGCGAGCGCGACGAGCGGGGGCGACAGCAGCCCCATCGGGGAGCGGCCCAGCGCGACCGAGCCGAGCAGACCGGTCGCGGCGAGGGCGAGGGTCGGGGCGAGTGCCGCGGTCCAGGAGAGCAGGACGTGGCCGGCCGCGTCACCCGGGGTCAACAGGTGCCCGTCCAGTCCGACCAGGGGCTGGTTGCCGACCGCCACCAGTCCGCCGACGGCGCTGGAGACGGCGAGGCCGGCCACCAGCAGCAGGATGACGGTGAGGCCGGCCAGCGACTTCGCCACGAAGATCCGCGCGGGCGAGCGGACCGCCACCAGCAGATGACGCCAGGTGCCGAGCCGGTCCTCGGCGGCGAACACGTCACCGGCGACCACCGGCGTCAGCAGCGGCAACGCCCAGGTGCCCGCGAATCCGAGCGTCACCAGCGGTCCGGCCCAGCCCGTGGCGTGCATCCAGCGGCCGAAGAGCGTGTCGGAGGGCAGGGCGCTCTGCCGGCTCACCCCGGCGACGAAGAGCGCCGGCGCGGTCCAGCAGGCGAGTACCAGCAGCCGGATCCGCCACTGCGAGACCAGCTTGACCAGTTCGAACCGGTAGCCCCGCGACACCGGGACACGGCGGGTGGGAGCGACGCCGGCTTCGGCCGTGCCCACGGTCATCGGGCGGCCTCCGTCTGCTCGGTGAGGGCGAGGAACGCGGCCTCCAGCGGCGAGACGACGGGGGCGAGTTCGCGCACCGCGACATCCGACCGCACGACCTTGGCGACGAGTTCGTCGAGGGCGGGCACCCGTGCGCGGACGACGAGTACGCCGGCGTCCTGCCGTACGCCGCTGTCGTCGACGATCCGGATGCCGACCGTGTCGGCGACGACCCGGCGCGTGGCCTCGGGGTCGGAGGTGCGCAGTCGGTAGTCGAGTTCACGGCTCTCCGCGGCCAGCTCGCTCAGCGGCCCGGAGAAGACGACCCGTCCGGTGGCGAGGATCGTGACCTCGGAGCACAGGGTCTCCAGGTCGTCCATGCGGTGGCTGGAGAGCACCACGCTGGTGCCGTCCGCGGCGAGCCGGGTGAGGACACGGTGCACGTGTCTCTTGCCGGCCGGGTCCAGGCCGTTGGCCGGTTCGTCGAGCACGAGCAGCCGGGGCCGGGTGAGCAGGGCGGCGGCGAGCCCGAGCCGTTGGCGCATGCCCAGGGAGAAGCCGCGGGTCCTGTCGTCGGCGACGTCGGTGAGGCCGACCTCGCCGAGCGCGTCGGCGATGCCCGCCGTCCCCGTGTCCAGGCCGCGGAGCGCGGCCAGCGCGGCCAGGTTCTGCCGGGCGGTGAGCGAGGGGTAGAGACCTGGCGCGTCCACGAAGCCGGCGACACCGTCGGGAGCGGTGAGCGCTCGCTCGACCGGTGTTCCCAGGATCTCCAGCCGGCCGCCGTCGGCGACCGCCAGCCCCAGCAGAAGACCCAGCAGCGTCGTCTTTCCGGCACCGTTAGGGCCGACCAGGCCGTGGATCCGCCCCTGCGTCACCTCCAGTTCGACGCCGTCGAGCGCGACGACGTCGCCGAAGTGCTTGGTGATCCCGCGAGCCCGGACCGCGCGGAGTGCGTCCATGAGTCCCTTTCCTCGAAGCCCCCAGGGACCTTAGGGACGGGACACGACGCGGGCGTGGGCGGCCGGTTGAACGGGCAGAGAACGGATCGTCAAGGCGCCGGCAAGTCCGTGCGCGCAAAACGGCCGTCATCCTGCCGGATTCGGGCAACTCCTGGAATCGCGGCTGCGGAAGGACCCTTCGGGCCCGGCCGGCGTGCGGATCCCGGCGACCGGCACGCCGGTGCGGGTCTGGGGCTGCCGCTCCGCCGGTGGCGAAACGGCGAACGGCCCCGGGCACGCGCCCGGGGCACCCTTCGGGTCCAGCCTGCCTGCCGGGTGACGGTGCAACGGCTCGTCGCCTCGCCGTGTCACTTCGTGGTGTCGTACGGGACGTACTGGACGTCCTTGCGGGAGACGGCCAGATAGCCCACGAAGCCGAGGATGGCCACCGTCCAGGCCAGCGTGACCGGCCCCAGTCCGAGGGCGAGCCCGCCCCGGCTCCGGCCGACCGCCATCCAGTCGGCGACGGAGGCGCCGAGCGGACGCGTGATGACGTAGGCGGCCCAGAAGGCGGCCACCGCGTTCAGGCCGCCGAAGCGGTGAGCGATCGCGGGGACGGCGATCGCGACGCCGTACACGACGGCGGACCCCAGGTAGCCGAGGCCGATCGTCGCGGTCAGATCCCCCGCGGCGGTGCCCAGCGCGAACGTGGCGAGCACGGTCGCCCAGTAGAAGGTCTCCCGGCGCCGGGTGTGGATGCTGTGGATGGACAGCGTGCCTTCACTGCGGTACCAGAGCAGGAAGACGGCGGCCAGCGCGACCATGAAGAACGGCGTCGAAAGCGTGTACGGCACCCCGAGGGCCACGTGCAGGACATCGGCGGCCATCGTGCCGAACACGCTGACCATGACGATCGCCGTCCAGTAGATCCAGGCCACGTACCGCCTGACGGCGAACTGCACCGCCAGGGCCACCACCAGGGCGACGCCCCCGAGGCCGACGGCGGGAACGGGGCCGAGCAGATGGGCCAGGAAGTCGGAGGCGGTTTCTCCCATGCCGGTCGTCAGGACCTTGATGATCCAGAAATAGACGGTCACCTCCGGCACCTTGCTCGCCGCGTGACGGATGTGGCCCACGGGCCGGTTGTGCATGAGGTGATCAGTCGTCATGCAGGGACGATGCCATGGCGCCCGGCGCTTCCCCCAGACCCCTTTGCCGGACTTTTGACGCTTCTGGTGGTGGAGTTGCCCAAGGACCCTCCGAACCTGAACACAACCTGAACGCGACGGCGAATGCTCTGGTCAGCGACGCACGCTTCCGCTAGAAACGCCAGGCAGGACGCCATGGAACGTTCGCCGGGGCCCGCTGACCCCGGGCCCGCTGATCCCGGTCCGGGGCGCCGGTCCGCGACCGGTCCCCGGGAATGACCGAGGGCCGGTTCCGGAGTCGTCCGGAACCGGCCCTCGGCGGTCCGGGGCCGTCGAGGGGTGCCCCGTCCGCCCGTTCAGCGCTCCCGCAACGACTTCAGGAGCTTGATGTAGGCGCTGTTGAACCGAGCGCCCGTGTCCAGGCAGGCGGCCCCGACCGTGACGCCTTCACGGAGGTACGCGACGAGCACTCCCTGGTCCAGCCGGTCCGGATCACCGCAGACGATCTTCGTTGTGTCCGAGATCTTCGGGTTGCCGGCGATCTGGATACGCAGTCCGAGTACTTCCGTGGACATGCTGGGGAAGTATCCGACCGGCGAGGTCACCGCATCGTGGCCGAAGGACGACGCCAGGGACCTTCCCGCGAGATCACCGGTGTCGATCGCGTTCTTCCAGAACTCCCTGCGCGTGTGACTTCCGGCCGTCCACGGGTCCGGGTAGCGCGCGACGTCCCCGGCCGCGAACACGTTCGTCCACGGCGACACGCGCATGTACGCGTCGACGGGCACCCCGTCGGACAGGTCCAGGCCGTTTCCGTGCAGCCACTCCACATTGGGAACACTGCCGATCGCCTCGATGAAAAGGGACCGGTCGGGCGAGGGCTCCGCCTCCGGCGGTTCCGCGTCACAGAGCAGTTCCCTCGCTGAATCGCCGGTGAGGAACGTGATGCCGTGCCGGACCAGCCAGCGGCCGAGCGACATCGCGATGCGCTCGCCCAGGAGGCTCTCGAAGGGCCCGCGGCCCAGCGCTTCCAGTACGAGGACTTCACAACCGTACTGCCTGGCCAGTGAGGCGACCTCACACGCGACGAAACCGGCGCCCGCGATCGTCACCTTCCCGCTCGCCTGAAGACGCTGGTGGATGTACCGCGCATCGCCCAGACCCCGCACGGTTCTGTGCGTATGAAGCCCGCACTCCCCGCCGCCCCGGACCGAGGTACGTGGGCGCACGCCCGTGGCGATCACCAGGCCGTCGTACGCGAACGTCTCGCCGGTACTCAGGCGCAGCGTCCCGTTCCGCAGGTCGGCGGACTCGACTCCGGTACCGAGGCGCCAGGTCAGAGCGTCGTCGTCGGCGCCATTGACCTGCACATCCTCGGCGATGGTCTTCTCGAGGGCACCCGACAGGGGATACCGCCTCTTCGTCAGACCGGGCCGGTTGTAGGTGCGGTACGTCTCGTCTCCGAAGACGACGACCTCGGCGTCGGCCTTGCGTGTGAGGATCGCCTTGGCCGCTCGCAGTCCGGCTATTCCGGATCCGACTATGCCGACACGCGGCCTCCTGCCGGCCACCGCCGCCCTCACGGTTTCAGGGCGATCGCCTGCAGAGGGCAGGAGTCGACGGCGTCCTCGATATCACCGATGTTCTCTTCGTCGAACGCTTCCCGGTACCGAAGCTCCCCGCCCGCGTCGAGCTCGAAGTTGGTCGGGGCCGAGATCGCGCACTGTCCGTGGTTCTGGCACTTGACCTTGTCGACGAATATCTTCATGGTCCCTGGTCTTCCGTCGCTCGTCCCTTTCGCCGGTGCATTCTCCGGCGATCACGACCCTACGAGCGGGGGTGCGGGGAAGGAAGGATCGACGGATGGCCTGAAGCGGTCCTGGCCTGTTCAGGCCCGTCGCGGACGGTCCACGATCCGGTCCGCCGCAGCCGGCGTTCCGTACCGGGTTTCCCCAACGGGCCTTCGGGCACCCGTCGTTGACCTTGGACGGGGGGCGCGGCGATCCGGGTCGCGCGCGACCGTCCGCACAGGTTCCCGTGTGCTTGCACGGCAGGGGGCAACCGGCTAAGGTGGTTCCATGGCGGTAGTGTATTTTCCCGAGTTCCGTCTGGGCAAAGTGCTGGCGACCAGCTTCACGGGGACCCGGACGGAGCGATACGGCGAGGCGCTGGAACGCATTCCGGTGCCGTCGCGCTTCATGGACTGGCTGGCGCTCCACGGACTCGCCGTGGACTCCTGCAGCCAGTCCGAACTCGACCACGCGCGGGAACTCAGGGAATCGATTCACGCAGCCGCCACCGCCGTCGCGAACCGGGACCCTATTCCCCGTCCGGCCCTCCAGGTCATCAATGACTGCAGTACGCACGGCCGGGCTTCGGCGATCCTGACGCCTGAGGGCGGCCGGGAGTGGCGGCTGGGTTCCGCTTCCACGGAAGACGCGCTCAGCGTGATCGCCGCCGACGCGATCAGCCTCCTTTCGGGAGAACGGGAAGGAAAGATCTCGCTGTGCGCGTCGCCGACGTGCCAAGCCGCGTTCGTCGACACCAGCCGCGGTCACACCCGCAGATGGTGCGACATGAACACGTGTGGGAACCGCGAGAAAAAGGCACGCTTCCTCGCCAACAAGCGCAAGAAGTCGAGCCTCGCCGACTGACCGTGCCGTCCGGCCGCCGGCCGTCGTGACCTTCCCGGTACCGGGACTCCCGCCCTGCGCGGTCTCGCTACCGCACGCTGCTCACAAGGGGGAATCGCATGTTCGATGTTCTGGGAATGGACGCCACGGCGGAAGTCGTCTACCGCGAGATGCTGGCGCACCCGCAGGACGGTGTGGCCGACCTGATGCGCCGCCTCCGGCTCACCGAGCGGGCGGTGCTGACGGCACTCGACACCCTCAGCGAACTGGCCCTGATACGCAGTTCCACCGAGGACCCCCGCAGCTTCCACGCGGTCGACCCGCACCTGGCCGCGGACATCCTGCTGGCGAGGCAACGGGCCGAGCTCGCCGCGCAGCAGCAACGCGTGCAGGAGGCGCAGGCTGCCGCCGTACGCCTCAAATCAGAGTTCACGCAGGACAGGGAGGAGCTGTTGCGCCTGAACGGGGTCGACTGCGTCCGCGATTACCTGGCGACCCTGTACGACAGGGTCGAGGACGAGCTGCTGACGTTCGCTCCGGGCGGAGCCCAGACGGCGGCCAACGTACGCAGTTCGCGGCCGCTCGCCGAGAACCTGCTGGAGCGCGGCGTGCGGCTGCGCACCGTCTATCTGGACAGCGCCCGTAACGACCCCGCCACGGTGGCGCACGCGGAGTGGCTGGCCACGCTCGGCGGCCGCATCCGGACCGTCCCCTCCTTACCGAACCGCATGATCATCTGCGACCGCAGGATCGCCGTCGTCGCCGCCGACTGCGACGACACCGCTGCCGGGGCAGTGGTCCTGCACACGCCGGGAGTGGTCTCGTCGCTCCAGGCGCTGTTCGACTGCGTCTGGCAGTGCGCCCGGCCGATGGGTGCCGCCGGCCTGCCCGCGGACACGCAGCGGCTCAGTCCGCAGCAGACGGAGGTCCTGCGGCTGCTGTCGCAGGGGCACACCGACGAATCCGTCGCCGCACGGCTGGGCGTGTCGGCTCGGACGGCACGCCGCATCGCCACGAAACTCATGGACCACCTCGGCGCGCGCAGCCGCTTCCAGGCGGGTGTGCACGCGGTCGCGAGGGGGCTCATCCGGCCGTGACGGTCCGTAGGGCCGCTGGTCGACAAGCAGTGGAAGGGATTGACGATTCGAATAGGACAGTCGCCTCATGTACCTCGTCCATCTCGCTGTCTCCCCTCCCGGCGACGCCCCCCTGCCCGCTGAGATCAGGCAGATGCTGGAAGCCGCCGCACCGGACGTCCTCGAACACGTCAGCGTGCACCACCAGTCACGGCCGCACCCCGTCATCGGTCTCTTCCTCCGCGTCGCGTCCTTGAACGAGGCCGAGTCGACCGCGGAGCAGATCTGGGTGCGCGCCGCCGCCGCATGCCCGCAGCTGGCCGAATGGTGTCTGCGGCGCGCCGAAGCGCCGCTCATGTACTACGAGTTGGACTGAGCCGCTCGCACCCGAGCCGGTCCGGACCAGGTGCCCTCGCCCCTCATGGCCGGGGGCCGGCCCGGCTGTGCGGGAAGATTGCCGCCACTGCGGGATTCAGGCGTTTTCCATAAGTTTGATTCAGCCTACACGGGGAATATCGCGGCCGCCTGCAGCCCTTGGGCGGACACGCGCTCGGAACAGGGGGCCTGAATAGGTCAGGACCGATTCAGTCCACCCGTCAGTCCTTCCTTCGCCGTACGACAGCTCGCAGAATCGTGATTGCTGGAGAACACACCAGTGAGAGAGGCGAGCGATGAAAGAACGGACATCCACCCCAGGCAGTTCACCCATGAAGGAGCGGACCGTAATCCGCCGGCCCGACGACGGCGGATGGCAGTGATTGCATGGCTACCTCGAATGACCACATCCAGGGCAATACGATGGCGGCACTGGCCGAGGAGTTCGGCACTCCGCTGTTCGTCTACGACGCGGACATCCTGGAAAGCACATACCGCGCACTGCGTGGCGTGCTCCCCGACGGTGTCGATGTTTTCTACTCGCTCAAAGCCAACCCGAACATCAGCGTCTGTGCACTGCTGAACTCGTTCGGTGCCGGCGCCGAGGTCTCCTCCCATGCCGAACTGGTCACCAGCCTGCGCGCCGGGGTCGCGGCCCACGACATCATCTTCCTCGGCCCCGGCAAGGACGCACGGGAACTCAGCGCGTGCATCGACGCCGGCATCCACGCGATCGTCTGCGAATCGCTGGACGAACTCGACCTGCTGGACTCGCTGCTGGCAAGCGCCGGCCGCGACGAGTTCCCGGTGCTCCTGCGGGTAAACCCCGCCTTCGGCAGCAAGGGGTCGGGACTGGCCATGGGCGGCAAGCCCCGGCAGTTCGGCATCGACGAAGCCGAACTGCGCGAGGCCAAGCACCGGCTCGCGGCCCTGCGCCACATCCGGGTGAAGGGGGTGCACGCCTACATGGGGACACGGTTCCTGAAACACGAGGACGTCGTCCACAACACCCGGCGGATCCTCGCCACCGCGGAGGACCTGGCCGGACGGCTCGGTTTCCCCCTGGAGACCGTGGACTTCGGCGGCGGACTCGGCGTCGCCTACTTCGAGAACGAGGAAGACCTCGACCTCGCCGCGCTGGGAACCGGACTGGCGGACGTTCTCTCCTCCTTCTCCGCGCGCAACCCGCACTGCCGGATGATCATGGAGTTGGGCCGTTTCCTGACCGCCATGGCCGGCATCTACCTCGTCCGGGCCCGGTATGTGAAGAACTCCATGGGGGAGAGCTTCGTCGTCGCCGACGGCGGCACCAACCACCACATGGCCGCCG
This sequence comes from Streptomyces sp. NPDC023481, assembly GCF_055560195.1. Classification (NCBI taxonomy): domain Bacteria; kingdom Bacillati; phylum Actinomycetota; class Actinomycetes; order Kitasatosporales; family Streptomycetaceae; genus Streptomyces; species Streptomyces sp. NPDC023481. The sequence continues at coordinate 384,070 of NZ_JBVHJE010000004.1, read as the reverse complement.
TCGGTGTCGGGAGCTTCGTCAAGCGCAACTTCCCGGTCCGCCACGTGGGGGACCGTCCCGCCGGAGCGCCGCGGCCCTACAGCGTGACCGGCCCGCTGTGCACGCCCAACGACGTCATCGCCAAGAAGGTCCGGCTGCCGGAGGTGCGGCCGGGGGACCTGCTGGCGGTGGAGCGGTCCGGAGCCTACGGTCCCACCGCCTCCCCCGGGCTCTTCCTCAGTCACGGCTTCCCGGCCGAGGTGCTGGTGCACGGCGGCCGGGCCCATCTGGTCCGGGAGCGCGACACCACGGAGGACCTGCTGGCCAAGCAGCACCTCGTCGACGTCCGCACGGCATCCGGATGACCACCGCGCCCAGCCGGACCGCCCGGGTCGGGGTGGACGTCCTCGACTGCTCGGAACTCGGCCGCCTGGTCGAGCGCCCCTGGTTCCTCCGCTTCAGCTTCGCCCCGGAGGAACTGGCCCATGCCGACACCCTCGGCGGCCACCGGCGCCTGGAGTTCCTCGCGGGCCGCTTCGCGGCCAAGGAGGCCGTCCTCAAGGTCCTGGGCATGGGTCTCCTCCAGGGAGTGGCGCCGCGGGAGATATGCGTGGAGCACACACCGCACGGCGCCCCCGTCGTCCGCTTCCGAGGGCGAGCCGCCCGAGTGGCCCCGCCCTCGGTGTCCGTGTCCATCACCCACAAACAGAACGTCGTAGCCGCAGTCGCCATCGGCGTCCCCTGCGCCGTCGGCGCGGCAGCCGAAAACGGACGAACAGCATCCAAGGAACCGAAGGAGCCTGACGCCGTGTCGCCGCCCAGCACCCGCACCACCGCCCCCGCCCCCGCCCAGCGAAGCGCCGGCGGTGAACCGACCCCGCAGACCACGGCCTTCCTCCGCGTACGAGTCGGCCAGGAGGAAGCCCACTACGGCGGTGACCTGGTGGACGGCGCCCGCATCCTGCGGCTGTTCGGCGACCTGGTCACCGAGATCACCATCCGCACGGACGGCGACGAGGGGCTGCTGGCCCAGTACAGCGAGGTCCGCTTCGCCGCACCCGTGAAGCCGGGCGACTACATCGAGGCGCGCGGGCGGCTGGTGCGGCAGACCAGGCTGCGCCGGGTGGTCGAACTCGAGGCGCACAAAGTCCTCGGCGCCCGGCCCGGAGCGGAAGGCAGTGCCGCCGAAGTCCTCGACGCACCCCAGCTCGTGTGCTCCGCCACCGCCACCACTGTCGTCCCCTTCCGCAGGACGGACGCGGCGAACGCCCCCGACCCCGTTGCCGAGGAGACCTGATGGCCCGTACGCCACAGCTGCTGCACGAACTGCTGGAGGCGGCCGCCGACCGCAGCCCCCGCTCCCCCGCGCTCAGTTCGCACAGCCGCAGCCTGACCTACGGAGAACTCGCCGCCGCCTCCACCGGAATGGCCGCACTCCTGCGACGCGAAGGACTGCGGCGCGGCGACCGGATCGTGGTCACCGCGACCGACGGGATCGGCATCACCGTGCTGCTGTACGCGGCCTCCCGCCTGGGCGCCGTCTTCAGCGTGCTGCACGAACAGGTACGCGGCGGCCCTCTCGCCCATGTGCTGCGGGACTGCGAACCCGGGCTGCTGGTCTCCGACGATCCTGGTGCGGGACGGACCGCCGCCGAGCACGGCGTGCGCTTCCTCGGGCTCGACGAACTCCTCCGGGCGGCGCTCGACGCAGGCACCGGCGGGTCACCCGCCCCCGGTGGCCACGGCGCCCTGACCGTGGACCCCGTCAGCCTGATCTACACCTCGGGTACCACCTCGCTGCCCAAGGCCGTGGTCAGCACCCACCAGCAGGTGCTCTTCGCCGTCTCCGCGATCCAGGAGTGCCTGCGGTACCGCAGCGACGACGTCGTGTACTGCCCGCTGCCGCTCTCCTTCGACTACGGCCTCTACCAGGTCTACCTCGCGGCACTGAGCGGCGCCCGACTGCACCTGGGCACGGTCGCCGAGGTCGGTCCCCCGCTGCTGCGCAGCCTGGAGGAATCCGGGGCGACCGTGCTGCCCGCCGTACCCTCCGTCGCCGACCGGCTCGCCTGGCTGCTCCGCCGCAGCAGCGGGGGGCCGAGCCGGCTGCGGCTGCTGACCAACACCGGAGCGGCCCTGTCCGACACCACCATGTCCGCGCTGCGCGCCGCACTGCCCGGGCTGCGGATCCAGGTCATGTACGGCCTCACGGAGTGCAAGCGCACGGCCATCATGCCGCCGGACGGAGACCTCGACCATCCGGGATCCTGCGGACTGCCGCTGCCGGGCACCGAGGTCTTCGTCATCGACGACGACGGGAACCGGCTGCCGCCCGGACAGATCGGCCAGTTCGTCGTGCGCGGCCCGCACGTCATGGCGGGCTACTGGAAACGCCCCGAGCTGACCGCCGAGCGCTTCCCCCGCGTGGAGGGACTCTTCCCCGAGCTGCGCACCGGCGACTACGGCCGGCTGGACGAGGAGGGCTACCTCTACTTCTCCGGCCGCCGGGACGACCTGTACAAGGAGCGGGGATTCCGTCTGAGCGCCACCGAGGTGGAAGCCGCCGCGACCCGCGTCGACGGGGTGACCTCGGCCGCCGTCCTGCCGCCCCAGGGCAAGCGGGGCGCGCTCCTCGCGGTGGTCGCCGACATCACCGCGGACGAGGTGCGCGAGGGCATGCGCGACCACATCGAGCCCTTCAAGATCCCGCGGCGCTGCATCCGCCTCGACGCCCTGCCCACCAACGGCAACGGAAAGGTCGACCGCAAGGAGCTGGCCGCTCTGATCGAACAGACCGCGGCCGCCCCGGGCACCGCCGAGGCCCCGCGAGCCGGTCTCGCCCGCTGATCCTCTTCCCACCCGGACCGCAGCAACCCCTCACCCCACACAAGGACATCACCATGGATCGCCAGAACGTCGTCACCGCCCTGGAGAACGCCCTCACCGACGTCCTCGAACGCCCCGTCACCGGTCTGACCGGCGAGGTGAAGCTCTTCGACGACCTGCACCTCGACTCGACCACCATGCTGGAGATGCTGATGGCCCTGGAGGACTCCATCGGCCTGGTCGTCGACCCGGAGGACCTGGACGCCGACGACTTCGTCTCGGTGGACACCTTCACCGACTTCGTCCTGCGCACCCGGCCCGAGCAGGTATCGGCATGACACTGATCCAGCCCGACCTGAGCGTCTTCACGACCCTGGAGTCAGAGGTACGCAGCTACTGCCGCAGCTGGCCGACCGTGTTCGACCGGGCGCAGGGCAGCAGGATGTACGACGAGGACGGGCACGAGTACCTGGACTTCTTCGCCGGCGCCGGGTCCCTCAACTACGGCCACAACAATCCGGTGTTGAAGCGCGCCCTGCTCGACTACCTGGAGCGCGACGGCGTCACCCACGGTCTGGACATGTCGACCACGGCCAAGCGCGCGTTCCTCGAGTTCTTCCAGAACATGATCCTGCGCCCGCGTGACCTGCCCTACAAGGTCATGTTCCCCGGCCCGACGGGCACCAACGCCGTCGAAGCCGCCCTCAAGCTGGCGCGCAAGGTCAAGGGGCGCGAGACGGTCGTCTCCTTCACCAACGCCTTCCACGGCATGTCGCTGGGGTCGCTGGCCGTGACGGGCAACGCCTTCAAGCGGGCCGGCGCCGGCGTACCGCTCGTGCACGCCACTCCCATGCCCTACGACCACTACATGGGCGACAAGACACCCGACTTCCTGTGGTTCGAGCACCTGCTCGGGGACCACGGATCGGGGCTGGACAAGCCGGCCGCGGTGATCGTGGAGACGATCCAGGGCGAGGGCGGCATCAACGTGGCGCGCCCGCAGTGGCTGCGCGGCCTCGCCGAGCTCTGCCGGCAGCACGACATGCTGCTGATCGTCGACGACATCCAGATGGGCTGCGGCCGCACCGGGGCGTTCTTCTCCTTCGAGGAGGCCGGCATCACCCCGGACATCGTGACCGTCTCCAAATCGATCAGCGGGTACGGACTGCCCATGTCGCTCTGCCTGTTCCGCCCGGAGCTGGACGTCTGGGAGCCGGGCGAACACAACGGCACGTTCCGCGGCAACAATCCCGCGTTCGTCACCGCCGCCGCCGCCCTCAACGCCTACTGGGCCGACGACAAGCTGAAGCAGCAGACCCTGGCACACGCCCAGACCATCGAGGCGGCGCTGCGCGACACCGCCGCGCACCACAGCGGATCCGCCTACCGCGGCCGCGGAATGGTGTGGGGCCTGGAGCTTTCCGACCCCCGGCACGCCGGCCGCGCCGCACGCCGGGCCTTCGAACTCGGAGTGCTCGTCGAGACCTCCGGTGCGTACGGCCAGGTCGTCAAGCTGCTGCCCCCGCTGACCATCACCGGCGACGAACTCGATCAGGGGCTGCGCCTCGTACAACGCGCCGTCTACGACACGGCATGACCGCGCCCGGTACCCCCCACGCAGAAGGGATCCACCCCGCCATGACGGCCCACCCGCTGCCGACAGAGACCGAGGCGGTCTGACCATGACGACCAGCACCAACCCCGCAGCCGGCGCAGACCAGCGCACCACCGCGACGAAGCAGGCGGTCTTCCGGGCACCGTCGCCCCAGGACGCCACCGCCGTGTGGAAACTGGTGGAGAACACCCCCGGCCTGGACTCCAACAGCATCTACTACTACACGCTGTGGTTCCGGGACTTCACCGACGGGTCGCTGATCGCGACCGTGAACGACGAAATCGTCGGCTTCCTCACCGGCTACCGGCGCCCCGACGAGCCCGACACCTACTTCGTCTGGCAGACCGCCGTCAATCCGCGCCACGGCATCCCCTTCCTCGGGGTGAAGCTCTTCCAGGCCGCGGCCGACCGGCAGGTGGCCCGGGGCGCCCGTTACGTCGAGGCCACGGTCTCCGCCGAGAACAAGGCGATCCTGATGGTGCTCAAGCAGTTCGCCAAGAAGCACTCGGCCCACGTCGAGACGCGCGTGCTGTTCCCCAGCAGCCTCTTCCCCGACAGCCATCACGACGAGGTCCTCTACCGCATCGGCCCGTTGACCGCCGGTTGATCCCTTGCCCGCCCCCGTGGCCGCTGTTTCGGTGCGGGGGCGGGCATCGGCGACCGACGCGGCCTTGACGGGCACCTTGTTTCACGATTGGGAGACGTTAGCCATGGTGCAGCAATCCGCCCCTGTGTACATCGACATGAACGACGACAGTTTCCGCATGGACTCCGAGGAGATGCGGAAGGCACGAGCCGCGGACTGGTACGCGCAGACCGACTGGGGTATCGCCGTCCTCTCCTACGAGGACAGCAACTTCCTGCTGAAGAACCCGCACCTGACGCAGGGGTCGGCCAAGTGGCCCTCGCAGCACGGAGTGACGGACGGGCTCTTCGCCGACTGGTGGCGCAAGACGCTGCTCGTGCTGGAGGGCGACGAGCATCACAGGATCCGGCGCCTGGTCAATCCCGCGTTCTCGCCGCGCCGGATCGAGCCTTTGCGTCCGCGCTTCCGCGCCCTGGCGGACAACCTGATAGACGAATGGATCGACGAGGGGCGAACGGAGTTCACCAGTGGATTCGCGGCACCGTACTCGACCAGGATCCTGTGCATGATGCTGGGCGTGGACGAGCGTGACTGGGACAAGATCCACCAGCTGGCCTCCACGATCGGGCTCAGTATCGGCATTTCCATCAAGGAGAACATCGCGCGCATCGACGAGGCCGTCGCCGAACTGACCCGGTATGCGGAGTTCCTGGTGAGGAGCAGGAGGGAGTCGCCGCGCAACGACATTCTCGGCACCCTGGTGGAAACGAGGGACGAGGACGACGGCAAGCTGTCGGACCAGGAGCTGATCAACCTCATCCTCCTGCTGATATTCGCCGGGATCGACACGACACGCAATCAGCTGGCCCTGGCCGTGCAGTCGTTCGCGAAGCAGCCGGACCAGTGGGAGAAACTGGCCGCCGACCCCGACCGCTACGCCGTCAAGGCGGTCGAGGAAGTCCTACGCGTCAACCCGATCGGCCGATGGGTCTCGCGCGAGGCGGCCGAGACGTTCCAGCACAAGGGGTGCACGATCGAAAAGGGCACCACAGTCCATCTGTTCACCCTTTCCTCGGGCACCGATCCGGCCGAGTACGAAAATCCGGACCGTATCGACCTCGACGCCGACCGTTCGCCCCATTTCGCGTTCGGCGGCGGCATACACCATTGCCTGGGGCATTTCGTCGCCAGGGCCGACATGAACGTCGCCCTGACGGCACTGGCCACGCGGATGACCGATCTGCGCATAGGTGAGGGCGCCGAGTGGCTGCCCGACTCCGGGAACACGGGGGCGAAGCGGTTGCCCCTCACCTTCACCCCGCGTTCCTGAACGGTCCGGGGAAGCGGCGAAGCTCCTGGTGGGCGGGTTTGCGACCAGTATCACCCGCGCCCACCAGGGGCTTCGCGTGCAACCAAGCCACACCGGACAACCATGACCGAACCCGGAACCGGCTCAGCCGGTTGCTCCCGGCATGCGGCCATGGTAGAACCGGCTAAGGTGGTTCTACGTCGACTCGGAGATCTCATGACACCCTCCAAGGCCAGCATCAGGTGCCCGGCCGCCGGCCGCCGCACATCGTCCCGGAGTGATCACGGCCGGCACCTGGGAGCCCCCGCACCCCACGCCAGGTCCGGAGGTCGTTGACGATGGTGGACGTGACGGTACTGCCGGGCTACATCGCGGTGATCCTGCTTTTCCTCGGTCCGCCCGGGCCGGATATGGCCTACATGCTGGCAGTGGGTCTCGAAGGGGGGCGCCGGGCCGCGGTCAAAGCCATCCTCGGCATCGGTACGGGCATGAGCATCTATGCCGCCGCCGTCGTCGCCGGGATGGGATCGATCGCCCGGTCGCACCCTTCAGTACTCGACGCGGTCAGGGTGCTGGGCGCCGCCTACCTTTTGTGGCTGGCATACGTGACGATGCGTCACGCGCGCAGTGCGATCAGTGGACACGGGGGTGTCACGGCGGGCCGGTGGTACCTGCGAGGTGTCGTCGTCTGCCTGACGAATCCGAAAATCATCCTCTTCTTCCTCGCGGTGCTCCCGCAGTTCATCGGAAGTGCGGACAACCCCGAAGTGCAGATGGCCATGCTCGGGGCGATCGACGTCGTGATGGAGGTCATCCTCTACGGATCCATCGGAGTGCTGTCGGGATTTTTCCATGCTCGCCTCGTCGACTCGACCAAGGCGACGGCCACGCTGAACTACGTCGCCTGCGCCGTGTACGTCGTGCTGGCCGGGACGATCTTCGGCGAGGTCCTGCTGGCTTAGGGCTCGCGCACGACTCGCCGCTGCTATGAACGCCGGATCGAGGTCGTTGACGCCTTCTTCGACCGAGCTGCTGAATGGCCTCAGTGCAGTCCGCTCCGCTTCATATCCTTCACACCGCGCCTGGGGCGGCTTGCTTCTCCTGGCCGTCTGCCAGGAAGTCGGCGATCCGGTGGTTCGTCTCGGTGGGCAAGGCGGTGGGCATGGCGAAGTGGGTGAGTTCGGCGAGGATCTCGATCCGGGCGTCCGGTACGGCTTTGCGGGCGCAGGCTGCGACTTTGGCGGCGTCATGGGCGTCGCTGCGGCCGGCGAGAAGGACCAGGAGCGGAACGCTCAGTGCCGTGGGGTCCGGGCGGCGGCCGACGACCAGTTTCCGGTTCGCGAAGCCCGAGACCGCCAAGGCGTAGAGCCGCTTCCAGCCGAGGTCGGTGTCGGTCCCTGCGGTCTCGCGGTCCAGGTAGGCGTGTGCGCGGGCTCGCGTCGGACGGAGCAGTACCGGCAGCGAGCGCAGCAGGAAACCCGGGCGGAAGCCGGCGAAGCACTGGGTCGGGTCGAGCAGTACCAGCCGATCGACCCGTCGCGCTGCGTGCAGGGCATAGGTCAGGGCGATCCAGCCGCCGTAGGAGTGGCCCAGCAGGTGCGTGCGGGGGACGGAGAGGCCGTCGAGCAGCGCGTCCAACCAAGCCATCAGGTCGTTGGTTGTGCGCAGGGGGCGCCCGCCGGGGACGCTGTGTCCCGCGTCGCCCAGGATGTCGACGGCCAGCACCCGGTGGTGCGTGCCAAGAGCCGGGGCATTGGCGAACCAGACCGCGCCGGTGGAACCGCCGCCGTGCAGAAGGAGGACCGGAGTGGCGTCGGCGGGGCCGTAGGCGTGGACCCGGGTTGTCCCGTACGGGGTGGGAACGTCGATCTCGGCGGTACCGGTGGGCCAGCGGGCGAGCAGTGCGTCGTAAGCGGCGAAGAACTCCTGGGATGAGGACACGGTGAACCCCCGGGGAATCGTCTCGTTGACCAAGTATCTCGCTTGGCGAGATACTAGCCCGGTGAGTGATGACATCGACCCCGCGATGCGGCTGGTCCATCTACTGCGCGCAGTGACCGTGGAACTCGATCTGCGCGGCGCCGAGTTCGCCGCGCGAAACGGTCTGCACCCGACCGATCTGCGGGCCCTCATCCATCTGCTTGACGCCGACCGGGCGGGTACCGACCTCACCCCGGGACGACTCGGTGCGGCGCTGCGGCTGAACTCGGCCGGCACCACTGCCCTGCTCGACCGGCTGGAGCGCCCGGGGCTCGTCCGCCGCAGGCGTGATGAGAACGACCGACGACGCGTCGTACTGACGGTGGAGCAGAAAGCCGTGGAACTGGGCCGGTCCTTCTTCGGCCCGCTCATCGCCAACCTGGTCGAGGCGGCCGAGGACTTCACCCCGGGCGAACTGGACATCGTTCACCGCTACCTGACCACCGCCCTCCGAGCAGCCGCTCCCGGCTACGAAGCGTCGACGCCCGCAGTCACCGCCGGGATACCGCCAACACCACAGCCGTCCCCACAGCGGTTCGGTCAGCCATGACGGCAGCACAGGCACGCAGCCTCCGGTGGTCACAGCACGTCACAACTTGGTGATCACGGAACCGTGCCTGTCCCCGTCTGCCGACCGCCTGTCTGCGCGACCTCTTAGCCGTCGCGGACGTCGTAGACGATCAGGCCGTCGGGCGAGTAAATCCAGGTGGGCGGGAAGTCGCCGCCCATCCACTCCATCATCGAGGTGCCCGCTTCGAGGGCGAAGGCGGCGATATAGACGAGCTCCGCAGGAATGCGCGAGGGCCAGTTTCGGATGCCTCCGAAAACCGGCCCTGATCTGCGACTGTCTCCAGTCGGGACGACAGGATTTGAACCTGCGACCCCTTGACCCCCAGTCAAGTGCGCTACCAAGCTGCGCCACGTCCCGTTGCCCTCACCCGCGGTGTCCCGCGTGATCGCGCGGACAGCACTTTACCCCACGCCGAGGGGTGCGCCGAAGAAGGCCCGGGCCGGGCGGGGCACAATCGGCGGTATGACGAACACGGGCGCATCGGATGCCAGGGACCGGGACACGGCCGGGCGGGCCCGGAACGCGCGGCCCCGGGACGGGCTGGGACGCCCGCTGCCGTACGGTGCCGAAGGGGTGCCGCGGCAGCCGGAGGGGGTCGTACGGGCCCCGGAGGAGACGGTCGCCGAGGCGCAGGCGCTGCTGGCCGAGGGACGGCCGTTCCACGCGCACGAGGTGTTCGAGGACGCCTGGAAGTCGGGTCCGCCGGACGAGCGCCCGCTGTGGCGGGGCCTGGCCCAGCTGGCGGTGGGCCTCACCCACGCGGCCCGCGGGAACGCCGTCGGCGGGGCCCGGCTGCTGCGGCGTGGAGCCGACGCGGTCGAGGAGTGGGAGACCGGCCGGGGCGAGGACCGCCCGTACGGCCTCGACCTGCCGGGCCTCACCCGCTGGGCACGCCGACTGGCCGACCGGGTGGAGCAGGGGGTGCCCCCGCTGGACCCGCGAGCCGAGGCCCCTCGACTGGGCCCCTGATCCGAGGGCGCCCGCGGCATCCCCGAGGCCCCCGGGCCGCGCCCTCCTGGGTCCCTCCCTGCCCGAGGGCGGTAGCCCGGCGTACGGCAGACTCGGGGGGTGCGAAAGATTCATGTCATCGGTATCGGCGCGGGCGACCCCGACCAGCTGACCCTGCAGGCGGTCAAGGCGCTGCGGAGCACCGACGTGTTCTTCCTGCTCGACAAGGGCGAGGTGAAGAGCGACCTGACCCGGCTCCGCCGGGACATCCTCGACGCGCATCTGCCCGAGGGGTCGTACCGGGTGGTGGAGGCCCGGGATCCGGAGCGGGACCGGAAGGCGGGCGGGGCGGCCTATTCGCCGGCCGTCGGGGACTGGCGCAGCGCCCGCGCCGGGATCTACGAGCGGCTGATCGCCGAGGAGCTGGACGAGGACGGCACCGGTGCCTTCCTGGTGTGGGGGGATCCGTCGCTGTACGACAGCACGCTGGCCATCCTGGAGGAGGTGCGGGAGCGGGGCGCGGTGGAGTTCGCGCACGACGTGGTGCCCGGTATCAGCAGTGTCTCCGCGCTGGTGGCCCGGCACCGTACGGGCCTGAACCGGGTCGCCCGGCCGGTGCAGATCACCACCGGGCGGCGGCTGGCCGAGGGCTTCCCCGAGGGCGTGGACGACGTGGTCGTGATGCTCGACGCGCACCAGGCCTTCCGGCGGTACGCCGGGGAGGACATGGACATCTACTGGGGCGCCTACATCGGCACCCCGGACGAGATCCTCGTCTCCGGCCCGATCGCCGAGGCCGGCCCCCGTATCGAGCGCCTGCGCGCGGAGGCCCGCGATCGCAAGGGCTGGATCATGGACACGTACCTGCTGCGCCGGCGTCCCGCACGCGACGAGCGGTCACAGCACTGAACGAGCCCGGACGGTACCGTCGGGTCATGGAGGACAGGACGCCCGTACGGGCCGTGCTGGTCGACATCGACGGGGTTCTCACCGTGTCGTGGAAGCCGCTGCCCGGCGCGGTGGCGGCGCTGCGTGCCCTCCGGGCGGCCGGGCTCGGGGTGGTGCTGGTGACCAACACGACGTCACGGACCCGGGCGTCGATCGCCGAGTCGCTGGCGGACGCCGGTTTCCAGGTCGGCGCGGAGGACGTGCTGACCGCGCCCGCGATCACCGCCGCCCATCTCGCCGCGCACTTCCCGGGCGCCCGCTGCATGCTCCTGAACAGCGGGGACATCGCCGCCGACCTGGGTGACGTCATGCTGGTCGAGGAGGGCGCCGACGTGGTCGTGATCGGCGGTGCCGGGCCCGGGTTCGACTACGCGGCGCTGAACCGGGCCTTCGCCGAGTTGCAGCGGGGCGCGCGGCTGGTCGCCATGCACCGCAACCTGTACTGGCGGACCGAGGCCGGGCTCCAGCTGGACTCGGGTGCCTTCCTGCCCGGGCTGGAGCAGGCGGCGCGCGTGGCGGCGGAGGTCACGGGCAAGCCGTCCCGGGCGTTCTTCGAGGCGGCGCTGGCCCGGCTGGGGGTGGGCGCCGGGCAGGCGCTGATGGTGGGCGACGACATCGAGTCGGACGTGCTCGCGGCGCAGCGGGCCGGGCTCACGGGGGTGCTGGTGCGGACGGGCAAGTACCGGCCGGAGACGCACGAGCAGGCGACCGGCATCCCGGACCATGTCGTGGACTCCTTCGCGGACGTCCCGGCGCTCCTGGGGCCGGGTCCGGCAGCGGGCCTACCGCAGTAGCAGTTGCAGGCCGCCCACGACCGTCGCCGCGATCACGAGTTGTTCGAAGAGCCGCTGGTCGATCCGGTGCACGGCCCACTTGCCGAGCAGCGCGCCGGGCACGACGAACACCACGAGCGCGGCGTCGAGGAGCAGTGAGCGCCCGTCGATCAGTCCGAGGCCCGCGCTGAACGGCACCTTCGAGACGTTCACGATGAGGAAGAAGAACGCGGACGTGCCGAGGAAGCCGAGCTTGCGGAAGCCCGCGGACAGCAGGTACATCGACATCACCGGCCCGCCCGCGTTGGCGACCATCGTCGTGAACCCGCCGAGTACGCCGTACGAGCGGGCCTTCATCCGGCCCGCCCGGCTCGTCAGCGCCTCCGGCGCCCGCGGGGCCTCGGCGGTGCGCCGGCGCCACACGGTCACCCCGGCCATCAGCAGCAGGATCGCGCCGATCGAGGTCCGTACGATCCCGTCGTCGGCCCACACCAGGAACAGCGTGCCGGCCACCACGCCCGCCGCCACGGCCGGGAACAGCCGCCACAGCGTGGGCCAGTGGGCGTGCCGCCGGTAGGTGAGCACGGCGAGCACGTCACCGGCGATCAGCACGGGCAGCAGTACGCCGGTGGAGGCACGGGCGGGCAGGACCGCGGCGAAGACCGCGAGGCTGACCGTGTTGGCCCCGCTGACCGCGGTCTTCGAGAAGCCGACGAGCAGGGCCGCGCAGGCGAGCGCGGCGAACCCCCAGCCGGATACGTGCCAGAGCGTCATCGTGTTCATGGAGAAACCGATGCTATGCGCATGCATGGTTCCGGCGTAACCGGCGTCTCACCGGCGGGCCCCGCGGCCCGTGAACCGCTCGGCGCCCCGGGAACCGCCTAGCAGCCCGTGTACCGCGTCCGCAGTTCCCGCTTGAGGACCTTCATGCTCGGCCCGAGCGGCAGCGCGTCCGCGATCTCCACGCGCCGCGGGTATTTGTGCCTGCCCAGGTGCTGCTTGGACCACTCGGTGAGCGCGGCGGGGTCGAGGGCGGCGCCCGGCGCGGGGACGACGACGGCGCACACCTCCTCGCCGTGCAGGTCGTCGGGGAGGCCGATGACGGCGACCTGGGCGATCTCCGGATGGCGCATCAGGACCTCCTCGACCTCCCGGGGGTAGACGTTGTAGCCGCCTCGGATGATGACGTCCTTCTTGCGGTCGACGATCCGCAGGAACCCCTCGTCGTCCTTGGTGCCGAGGTCTCCGGTGCGGAACCAGCCGTCCACCAGGGCCTCGGCGGTGGCCTCGGGGCGGCCGAGGTAGCCGGAGAAGACGTTGTGGCCGCGGATGACGACCTCGCCCAGCTCGCCGGGTGGCAGCAGCTCGATCCGGCCCTCCAGCTCGGCGCGGGCGATCTCCACGTCGATGCCCCACAGCGGGTGGCCGATGGTGCCGGGCTTCGTGCCGAACACCGGCTGGTTGACGGTGGCGGTCGGCGAGGTCTCCGACAGCCCGTACCCCTCGTAGATCTTCGCGCCGAACGCGGCCTCGAACCGCTCCAGCACGGCGACCGGGAGCGAGGCCCCGCCGGAGACGCACACCCGCAGCGCGGGGAGCCGGTCGGCGTCGGCGGCGGCGGCCGTGAGGGCGACGAACATGGTCGGCACGCCCTGGAAGGTGTTCACGCCCTCGCGCACCATCAGCTCGATGGCCCGGGCCGCGTCGAAGCGGGGCAGCAGCACGAGCGTGGCACCGGCCCGCCAGGTGGAGTTGAGCGACACCGTCTGGCCGAAGGCGTGGAACAGCGGCAGCGCGCCGAGCGCGATGTCGTCGGGGCGGATGTCGTTGGCGTCGAAGGCGTTGACGGTCGCGTTCATCACCAGGTTGAAGTGGCTGAGGACGGCGCCCTTGGGGACACCGGTCGTACCGCTGGTGTAGAAGACGACGGCGGGGTCGTCCACGGCCCGGGTGACGTACGACGGGAGGGGCTCGGCGTCGGCCGCGAGCTTCTCGAACTCGGCGCCCAGGGTGACCACTCGGGTGCCCGTGGCGTGGGCGGCGGCCGCGCCGGTCTCCGCCTGCGCCGGGTGGACCAGCAGCAGCGTGGCCCCGCTGTCCCGCAGGACGTGTTCGACCTCGCCGGCCGAGAGCAGCAGGTGCACGGGGACGACGACACCGCCCGCCGCCGCGATCGCGTAGTAGGCCACCGGGAACTCGGCGGTGTTGGGCGCCATGAGGGCGACCCGGTCGCCGGGCCGTACGCCGAGACCGGTGAGCGCGCCGGCCTGCGCCAGCGCCCGCCGCCACACCTCGGCGAAGGTGAGCCGCAGGTCGCCCTCGACGAGGGCGGTCCTGCCGGGGCGGCGCCGGGCGTTCTCAGCGAGGATGGTGGCGACGGACAGGGTGGCCATGCGGTGGTGCTCCGTTTCCCTTGCTGCGGCTCGTGTGATCCCCTTGCGGGGCCCCCGTTGCGGCCCCCCGGGCCCTCTTTCGGATCCTGCCGGCGTCGCGGTCGGCCGAAAGGCACCGCCTCCCGAAGCCGGCCTGATCCGAGAGAGAGGACCTAGTGCCGCTCGACCAGCACCGCGCTCCCCTGCCCCACGCCCACGCACATGGTGGCGAGCCCGCGTTCCGCGCCCGTGCGCCGCATCCGGTGCAGCAGGGTGGTGAGGATGCGGGCGCCGGAGCAGCCGAGGGGGTGGCCGAGGGCGATGGCGCCGCCGGTGGGGTTCACCCGTTCGGGGTCGATGCCCAGTTGGTCGACGCAGGCGAGGGCCTGCGCGGCGAACGCCTCGTTGAACTCGGCCTCCTGGAGGTCGGCGGTCTCCCAGCCGGCCCGGGCCAGCACCTTGCGGGTGGCGGGGACCGGGCCGATGCCCATGACGTCGGGGTGGACGCCGGCGGAGGCGCCGGCGACATAGCGGCCGAGGGACTCCAGGCCCAGCTCGTTCAACGCCTCCTCGCCGACCAGCAGGAGGCCGGCCGCGCCGTCGTTCATCGGCGAGGCGTTCCCCGCGGTCACGGTGCCGTCGGCGCGGAAGACCGGCTTGAGGCGGGACAGCTTCTCCAGGGAGGTGTCCTCGCGGACGCACTCGTCCTGTTCGACCACGACGCCGTCGGGCCGCTCGACGGGCAGGAGTTCGTCGTCGAAGTGGCCGTTCTTGCGTGCGGCGGCGGCGAGTTGGTGGCTGCGCAGGGCGAACTCGTCCTGCCGGGCGCGGGAGATGCCGTACCGCCCGGCGACCTCCTCGGCGGTCTCGCCCATGGAGAGCAGGCCGTGCAGCTCCTTCATGGCGGGGTTGACCAGCCGCCAGCCGAGCCGGGTGTCGTGGGTCTCGACGCGCTGCGGCAGGGCCTCGTCGGGGCGGGGCAGGACGAAGGGGGCGCGGCTCATCGACTCCGAGCCGCCGGCGATCACGATGTCGGCCTCGCCGGCGGCGATGGCGCGGGCGGCGGCGGTGACCGCTTCGAGTCCGGAGGCACACAGCCGGTTGACGGTGGCGCCGGGCACGGAGTCGGGCAGCCCGGCGAGCAGGGCGGCCATGCGGGCGACGTTGCGGTTGTCCTCGCCGGCCTGGTTGGCGGCGCCCCAGTAGACGTCGTCCACGCGGGCCGGGTCGAGCGCGGGCACGTCGGCCACCAGGTGGCGGATCACGGTCGCGGCCAGATCGTCGGGGCGCACGGAGGACAGTGCTCCGCGCAGCTTGCCGATGGGGGTGCGGCGGGCGGCCGCGAAGTGGACGGGACGCACGGCTGGTACTCCTGACCTACGACGCTGTGGATCACGGACCTGCGCAGCGCCGGTGGAACTCCCTTTAATTAGCACTGCTAGTTTTCGACTATAGACCCCCGACCGCCCCCCTGGGAAGATCCTCCGGGACCTTCACCGAGGCAACTGGAGGAGAGATGCCCCACGCCCGCGAGCACACCCTCGACGGCACCCACGGCCCCCTCGTCGTCCACGAGTGGCCGCACCCGGCCCCCCGCCGGCTGGCCCTCCTGGTGCACGGCTACGGCGAGCACGCCGGCCGGTACGCGGAACTGGCCGGCGTGCTCACCGAGCACGGCGCCGCCGTGTACGCGCCCGACCACGCCGGCCACGGCCGCTCGGCCGGCGAGCGGGTGCTGATCGAGGACTTCGAGGACGTGGTCACGGACGTGCACGCGGCGGCGGAACTGGCCCGCGCCGCCCACCCCGGCCTGCCCCTGGTCATGGTGGGTCACTCCATGGGCGGACTGGTCGCGGCCCGCTACGCGCAGCGGTACGGCGACGAGCTGAGCGCGCTGGTCCTGTCCGGCCCGGTGATCGGCGCCTGGGAGCTGCCCGGGCGACTGCTCGGGATGGAGGAGATCCCGGACGTGCCGATCAGCCCGGCCGCGCTGTCCCGGGACCCCGCCGTGGGCGCCGCGTACGCCGCCGATCCGCTGGTCTGGCACGGCCCCATGAAGCGGCCGACGCTGGAGGCGTTCGCCCGGACCCTCGACACCGTGGCCCGGGGCGGTGAGGTCGGCCGGCTGCCGCTGCTGTGGCTGCACGGCGACGACGACCAGCTGGTGCCACTGGCGGGAAGCCGGGTGGGGGTGGAGCGGCTGGGCGGCGGGCGGCACACGGAGCGGATCTTCGCGGGGGCGCGGCACGAGGTGTTCCACGAGACGTGCAAGGCGGACGTCCTCGCCGTGACGCTGGCCTTCCTGGACCGGGTGCTGCCCCGCTGATCAGCCGGTTTGCCCCTCAGGGCAGCGGGCACCCGCTCCGACGGACATGACCGTGCACAGCTCACGAAAGGGGACGTACGCACCATGACCGTGGTCAAGAGCACGCTGCCCGAGGAGGCGCTCGGCGTCACCGGGACCGCCCTGCAGGAGACCCTGGTCGACCTGCTCGGCCTGTCGCTGATCGGCAAGCAGGCGCACTGGAACATCGTCGGACCCCGGTTCCGGTCGATCCACCTCCAGCTGGACGAGGTGGTCGCGACGGCCCGGGACCACTCGGACACAGTGGCCGAGCGCGCCGCCGCGCTGGGCGTTTCGCCGGACGGCCGGCCGGAGACCGTCGCCGCCACCTTCGCGCTGCCCGGCACCAAGGACGGCTGGCTGCGCGACACCGAGGTGGTCGAGCTGATGGTGTCGACGCTGGAGCAGGCCGTCCACCGGCTGCGCGAGCGGATCGAGGCGACCGAGAAGGCCGACCCGGTCACCCAGGACCTGCTGATCTCGATCACCGCCGACCTGGAGAAGCAGCGCTGGATGTTCCAGGCCGAGAACCACGCGCGCGACGACGCCGCGCGCTAGGACACCCACTCCCGCACGAAAGGGGCAGAGCCATGCCCGACGCCCTGGAGATCGAGGCGCTGTGGGAGGACTTCCACCGCGCGGTGAACATGACCTCGGCCGAACTCGCCGCCTGGCTGCGGGTCCGGGACGCCGACGAGGACGCGGAACCGCTGCCGCAGGAGGCGGGCACGCCCACCGGGCAGCACGTCCTCGCCATCCTGCAGAAGCGCCGTACCGACCTCACCGACGACGACGTCCGGGTGATGTACAGGGTCGTCGACACCGTCGACGAGCTGGCCGACCCGGAGAACGAGCCCGAGCCGGAGTCCACGCCCGAGGACACCCGCCGGCGGCACCGGCTGATGACGCTGGGCCACGACCCGCTCAAGCCGTAGCCGGTGCGGACATGAACCGCGACGAACGGGTCGTGCACGAGCTGGTGTCCGGGTACGGGCGGACGTACGCCGAGGAGGCGGGCATCCGCCTGAAGGACACCCCCCAGCCGCTGTACCGACTGCTGGTGCTGTCACTGCTGCTGAGCGCCCGGATCCGGGCCTCGGTCGCGGTGGCCGCCGCCCGGGCCCTGCACGAGGACCACCTGGACAGCCCCCGCCGGATGGCCGAGGCCGGCTGGCAGCGGCGGGTGGACGCGCTCGGCCGGGGCGGCTACCGCCGGTACGACGAGCGTACGGCCACCCAACTCGGTGAGGGCGCCCAGTTGTTGACCGAGCGCTGGGGCGGGGACCTGCGCCGGCTGCACCGGGAGGCGGAGGGCGACCCCGGCACGCTCGGGCAGCTGCTCCAGGAGGAGCCGGGCATCGGACCGGCCGGCGCCGACATCTTCCTGCGCGAGGCGCAGGGGGTGTGGCCCGACATCGCGCCCTACCTGGACGGCAAGGCCCTCTCCGGCGCCGGGCGGCTCGGCCTGCCCGAGGACCCCCGCACCCTGGCCGGGCTGGCCGGGGACACCGAACCGGCCGTGCTGGCCGCCGCGTTGGTGCGGGCGGCGCTCGACAAACAGGTGGCCGAAGACTGCCTGCGACGCGCCGCGTGATCGTGTCAGACTGCTCCCCGCACGTCCCGGACCGACCGCCGGGACCGGACGGGTGGAGGAGCAGCACGTGACGGGGACGGGCCGGCAGATCCAGGACACCATCGACACCACGCGGCCGCATCCGGCCCGGGTGTACGACTGGTTCCTCGGCGGCAAGGACAACTACCCGGTCGACGAGGAACTGGGCCGGCGGATCGCCGGCATCGACGCGGGCGCGCAGAAGGCCGCCCGCGCCAACCGGGCCTTCATGCACCGCACCACCCGGGCGTTGGCCGGGGAGCGGGGCATCCGCCAGTTCCTGGACATCGGCACCGGCATCCCGACCGAACCGAACCTGCACCAGATCGCCCAGTCGGTGGCCCCGGACGCCCGCGTCGTCTACGTCGACAACGACCCCATCGTGCTGGCCCACGCCGGCGCGCTGCTGCGCGGCACCCCCGAGGGCGTCACGGAGTACGTCCAGGCCGACGCCCGCGATCCGCAGCGCATCCTGGAACAGGCCGCCCGCGTCCTGGACCTCGAGCGCCCGGTGGCCCTCTCCCTCATCGCCCTGCTCCACTTCATCGCCGACGAGGACGGCGCCCACGACCTGGTGGACACCCTCGTCGGCGCGCTGGCACCGGGCAGTTGCCTGGTGCTGTCCACGATGACCGCCGACTTCGAACCCGAGAACGTCGAGAAGGGCATCGCGGCCTACGCGGCCGGCGGGGTCACCCTGGTCGCCCGCTCGCACGCCGAAGTGGGCACGTTCTTCGAGGGGCTGGAGCTGCTGGAGCCCGGGATCGTCTCCGTGGCACGGTGGCGGCCCGAGAGCACGCCCGACGAGCCGATCTCGCTGTACGGCGGGGTCGCGCTGAAGCCCTGAGCCGGGCCGCCACTCAGCTCTCCGGGCCGCCCCGCAGGCCGAGCACGTGGGCTATGGTGCGCAGCACGCCCGCGTCGTTGTTGGACGGGGCCAGGTGGCGGGCCCTGCGGATCACCTCGGGGTGCGCGCCGGCCATGGCGAAGGACCACTCGGCGGCGTCGAGCATCTCCAGGTCGTTCAGGTAGTCACCGAAGACCATGGTCTGCGCCGGGGTGATGCCGAGCGTCCGCTGGAGGCCGCGCAGGGCGGCGCCCTTGTCGGCGGTGCGGTTCATCACGTCCACCCAGTGCGCGCCGGAGACCACGACCTGGTGGGTGCCGGCGAACTCCGCGAGGGCCGGGGCGGTGCTGTGCTCGGCGGAGCCGAAGTCGAACAGCGCGACCTTGATCACGTCGTCGTCGACCGCGGTGACGTCCTCGACGATCCGGTGCTCGACGTAGTACGTGCGCACCTCCGACAGGAACGCCTCGTCGGTCCGCTCGACGTACGCCGCCCGCTTGCCGCAGACCACGGCGCCGACGTCCGCGCCGTCCGCCACCAGCCGCCGTACCGTCCGGACCAGCCCGGCGACGGCGGACCCGTCGAGCGGGTCCGAGCTGAGCTCCACGCCGTCGCGGACCACGTACGTGCCGTTCTCCGCGATGAACACCATGCCCTCGGCGACCCGCGCGAACTGCCGGTGCAGGGTCGCGTACTGGCGTCCGCTCGCCGGGCTGAACAGCACCCCTCGCCGGCGCAGTTCGGCGAGCATCGGCCACAGGCCGTCGGGGATCCGCTTGTGGTCGTCCAGCAGTGTGCCGTCCATGTCGGTGACGATCAGCCGGATGTCTGCGGGGCCGGCGGGCAGTCCGGCGGTGTCCAGGAGGGTGGCGGGCGTGACGGGCATGTCCTGCTTCCGGTCGGGGGCGGGGATACCGGTCCAGTGTTCCTCATGCGTCCCACGTGCCCGGAACCGCCCACGGTGCCCGGTTGCCGGGACAGCGCGACCGGCGGGCGGCACAATGACGGCGGACGCGTGAGAAGGGCGGACCGCCTCGCCGGGCGGGCGGCCGGAAGCGTGCGCGAGGGCCCCGGCGGCCGGACGGGGCGGCCGGGCGCCCGCGCGGCCACGCCGAGGAGGACGTATGACGACTTTCGCCGACCCGGTGCCCGGCGGCCGTCCCGGCGACCTGCGCCGGGTCGCCGCCCTCACCGCCGACCTGTCCGCGCGGGGCGTCCACGGGATCGTGCTGGCGTACGTCGACACGGCGGGTGTCGGCCGGATCAAGACGATCCCCCCGGCCCGGCTGGAGGCGGCCGTGTCCCGGGGCGTCGGCATGTCCCCGGTGTTCGACACCTTCCTCGCCCACGACTCCGTCGTCACCACCGACGTCCTCGGCTCCCCCGACGGCGACCTGCGACTCTACCCGGACCTCGACCAGCTGGTGGTGCTGGCCGCGCAGCCCGGCTGGGCCTGGGCGCCGGTGGACCGGATCACCCAGGAGGGTGCCCGGCATCCCGGCTGCGCCCGGACCTTCCTGCGCCGGACCGTCACCGACGCCGCCGAACGGCACGGCCTCGCCTTCAAGGCCGCGATCGAGATCGAGTGGTCCGTCGGACTCGGTTCGGCGCCCGCCGGGGAGTTCGTCCCGGCGGTCTCCGGTCCGGCGTACGGCGCGATCCGGCAGGTCGGGCTGAGCGACTACACCGCCGATCTGCTGGCCGCGTGCGCCGCGCAGGGCGTGGACGTCGACCAGCTGCACCCCGAGTACGCGCCCGGGCAGTTCGAGATCTCGGTGGGCGCGCGGGACCCGGTGGCCGCCGCCGACCTCAGTGTGCTGGTCCGCCAGACCGTCCGGGCGGTGACCCAGCGGCACGGCCTCAGGGTGTCGTTCGCGCCCGCGGTGACCGCCGAGGGCGTCGGCAACGGCGGACACCTGCACCTGTCCTGCTGGCGCGACGGGGTGAACCTGCACGCGGGCGGCGAGCGCCGGTACGGCATGACGGCGGACGCGGAATCCTTCGCGGCCGGTGTCCTCGCCCGCCTCCCGGCGCTGACGGCGGTCACCGCCCCCAGCCCGGCCAGCTATCTGCGGCTGCGGCCCGCCCAGTGGGCCGGGGTGTTCACCGCCTGGGGCCACGAGACCCGCGAGGCCGCCCTGCGCATGATCACGGGCACGGCCGGCCGGCACGACCAGGACGCCAACATGGAGGTCAAACCCGTCGACCTGGCCGCCAACCCGTATCTCGCCCTCGGCTGTGTGATCGCCGCGGGAGTCGACGGCCTCACGGCGGCCCGCGTCCTGCCCGAGGAGATCACCGGCGACCCGGCGCGCTACGGCCCCGACGAGGCGGCGGCCCGGGGCGTACGCCGGCTGCCGCGGTCCCTGCCCGAGGCCGTCGAGGAATTCCGCGCCGACCCTGTGCTGCGGGCCGCGCTGGGCCCGGTCCTCGCCGACGCGGTGACCGCCGTACGGCTCGGCGAGGCGGCGGCCGTCGCCGGCCTGGACCCCGACCGGGTCGCGGCGGCCTACCGCTGGACGTACTGACCGATGCGCGGGGCGTCGGCCGGGCTCGACTCGTCGGCGTCCACGCGGCCCTGCCCGAACGTGCCCGCGACCCGGCGGGCGCCCCACCCGGAAAGTATGATCAAGCAATGTCTGACATGACCGAAACCACGCCCGGCTGGCTGACCACGGACGAACTGGACATGGCCAGGGCCCGGATGCCGATCCTGTACGTCGAGGCCGTGCCCGTGCGCGTGGACGACAGCGGTGAAGTCACCAGCGTCGGCCTGCTGCTGCGCATCGGCCCGGACGGCACCGTCAGCCGGACCCTGGTCTCCGGCCGCGTCCTGCACCACGAGCGGGTCCGCGACGCGCTGCTGCGCCACCTGGAGAAGGACCTCGGCCCGGTCGCCCTGCCCCGGGTCCCCGCCTCACTCCAGCCGTTCACGGTCGCCGAGTACTTCCCGACCGCCGGCGTCACGCCGTACCACGACCCGCGCCAGCACGCCGTCTCCCTCGCCTACGTCGTGCCGGTGACCGGGGACTGCCGGCCCCGCCAGGACGCGCTGGACCTCGTCTGGTTCAGCCCCCAGGAGGCCGCCTCCGCGGCCGTGCAGAGCGAGATGCCGGGCGGCCACGGGGTGCTGCTGAAGCAGGCCCTGGCCCATGTCGGCGTGGTGATCTGACGCCCCCCCGGGGGGCACGGCCGGCGCGACCGCCGCGGGCGGAGTTCCTCACCGCTCGGGGAACGGCCTCCCGGAGAACGATCGAGGGCCGGTTTCGGAAGCTCCGAAACCGGCCCTGATCTGCGACTGTCTCCAGTCGGGACGACAGGATTTGAACCTGCGACCCCTTGACCCCCAGTCAAGTGCGCTACCAAGCTGCGCCACGTCCCGTTGCCGTGTGACCTGGGGTTTCCCCGGTCGCAACGCGCAGGGAAACAATACCGCACTCGGATCGGTGGTCGCGCGCGCCTTCCGGTGTTGACCTCAAGTCCGGTTGAGGTTGCATGATCATCGGCATGACGATCGCAACGGACCAGGGCCGCACGTACGGCTATGACGACCTGCCCCGGCTGATGGGCATGATGACCGGCGACGAGAAGCACGGCCCGGCGGCCACCTCCACGCTCGACGCGCTGTGGGTGCTCTACGACCGGGTGCTCAGGGTCGCTCCGGAGCTGCGGGAGGACCCGGCCCGGGACCGGTTCCTGCTGAGCAAGGGGCACGGCCCCATGGCGTACTACGCGGTGCTCGCCGCGAAGGGGTTCCTGCCGGTGGACTGGCTGCCCGGCTTCGGGTCGTACGACTCCCCGCTCGGGCACCACCCGGACCGGGTGCTGGTGCCGGGGGCCGAGATCGGCAGCGGGTCGCTCGGGCACGGGCTGCCGATCGCCGTGGGCACCGCGCTGGGCCTGCGGGCGCAGGGCCGGCCCGACCCGGCGGTGTGGGTGCTGATCGGGGACGCCGAGCTGGACGAGGGCAGCAACCACGAGGCGATCGCCTTCGCCGGCCCGGCCGGTCTCGACCGGCTGCACACCGTCGTGATCGACAACTCCTCCGCGAGCCACGCGCTGCCCGGCGGGATCGCCGCCCGGTTCGAGGCGGCGGGCTGGTCCGCGGCCACCGTCGACGGGCGCGACCACGAGGCGCTGTACGACGCGTTCACCGCGCCGCACCCCGGCCGGCCGCGGGTCGTCGTGGCCCGCGTCGAGCCGAAGAACGCCTGACCCGCCCCTGTCTTCGTATTTCCCTACGTTCCGATATGAAAGGGCACACCGCCATGGACACCATGCGTGACCGTCTCGCCCCCGTCGTCTCCCGGCTGCTGGACGAGGATCCACGGGTCGCGGTCGTCCTGGCCGAGATCGGCCGGGACGGCTTCCGCGAGGCCGAGCGCCGGCACCCCGACCGTGTGATCAACGTCGGCATCCGCGAGCAGCTGCTGGTGGGCACGGCGGCGGGCCTCGCGCTCACCGGGCTGCGACCGGTCGTGCACACCTTCGCCAGCTTCCTCGTGGAGCGGCCGTTCGAGCAGCTCAAGCTGGATCTGGGGCACCAGGACACGGGCGCGGTGCTGGTCAGCGCAGCCGCCTCCTTCGACTGGCCGGCCGGTGGCTTCACGCACATGTCCCCGGGTGACGTGGCCCTCCTCGACACGCTGGACGGCTGGACCGTGCACGTGCCCGGGCATCCGGACGAGGCCGAGACGCTGCTGCGGCACGCGGTCGCCGCGGGGGACGACCGGGTGTACGTGCGGCTGTCCGTGCAGTCCAACCGGCAGGGCCGGGCGGTGGACGGGCAGCGCTTCCACCCGGTCCGCGAGGGCCGCTCCGGTGTGGTCGTCGCCGTCGGGCCGATGCTGGAGACGGTCCTCGCCGCCACGGAGGGCCTGGACGTGACCGTGCTGTACGCGACGACCGTACGGCCCTTCGACGCGGCCGGGCTGCGCCGGGCGACGGAGGCGGCGGGCACGGACGTCGTGCTGGTCGAGCCGTACCTGGCGGGGACGTCGACAGGCGCGGTGAGCGAGGTGCTGGCCGATGTGCCGCACCGGGTGCTCGGGCTCGGCGTCGGCCGCCGCGAGCTGCGCCGCTACGGCACGATCGAGGAGCACGTGGCCGCGCACGGACTGGACGCGGCGAGCCTGCGGGAGCGGATCGGCCGGTTCCTCACCGCCGGGAGGACGACGGCGGGGCGCGGGTGATTCCCGCGGCTGCCCAGCGGCCGGCGGACGGTGGCCTCATCGGCCCGGACCAGGTCGCGTACCGGCGGGACGGCGAGCGGGGTCGCCGCCCCGAGCAGGCTCAGGGCGCCGGCGGCCGGCCGCACGTGGCCGGCCCCGAGCGCCCCGGCCAGGTCCTGGCCGACCGGCATCCTGGCGAGGGAGCCGGTCACGTCGCAGACGCGGATGCGGTGGAGGACGTCGGCGGGACCTGGATCAGCACGGTGGTCGCCCCCCTCACGTCCCGGAACGACACCGCCCACCGGGGTGCTCAGAGCCCGGGCGGGACGCCCAACCCGGGGTGGGATTCCAGGAGTCGGGCCGGAGCGGCCTGGCGCCAGGAGTCGGCGAGGATGTCCCGCAGCTCCTCCTCGCCCTCCAGCGCGGCCAGTCTCGCTCTCACCCAGGCGAACTGGGCCTCGTGGTCGGCGATCCAGAACTTCTCCGGTTCGGCCAGCACCAGTTCGTCGCGCTCGTCCTTCGGGCAGCGCACGGCGATGGACGTCTCGTCCTCGGGCAGGGTCGCGAACATCTTTCCGGCGACCCGGAACGTGGGCATGCTCCAGGCGATCTTCTCCGTGGTGTCCGGCAGGGACAGGGCGAGGCGGCGTACGTCTTCTGCATCCGGCATGCCACGCAAGGTAACCCCTGCCACTGACAGTCACCCTGCGCGGCCCCCGTCACGGACGCCTCACGCCTGCGCCGCCTCGCCGAGCGCCTGGAGCACCGGGCGGATCAGCGGGTGTCCCTCGGCGCCCCGGCGGACGGCGGCGAACACCCGGCGGGTCGGGGCGACACCGTCGACAGGCCGTACGACCACACCGGCGAGGTCCATGCCGCGCAGCGCGGACCGCGGTACGAGCGCCACGCCGGCGTCGGCCGAAGCCAGGGCGACGACGGCCCGGAAGTCGTCGGAGGAGTGTTCCAGGCGGGGCTGGAAACCGGCGCTCTCGCAGGCCAGGACGACCACGTCGTGACAGGGGTTGCCGGGGTACGGGCCGATCCAGGGGTCCTTGGCCAGCTCGGCGAGCGGCACCTCGGGAGCGTCCGCCAGGCGGTGCCCCACCGGTACGACGGCGTCGAACGGCTCGGCGTACAGCGGCACATGGGTCAGACGGGGGTCGCCGACGGCCGGGGCGCCCCGGTACTCGACGGCGACCGCGACATCGACCTGCCGGTCCAGCACCATGGGCAGGCTGGCGTCGCCCTCCGCGTCCTGCACGCGGATCCTTATGCCGGGCGCGGTGTGGGCGAGGCGGGCCACGGCCGGGGCCACGACCTGGGCGATGCCGGTCGCGAAGGCCGCCACGGTGACCGTGCCCGCCTCGCCGGAGCCGTAGGCGGCCAGCTCGGCCTCGGCCCGCTCCAGCTGGGCGAGGACCGCGTTGGTGTGGCCGAGCAGGATCTCGCCGGCCGGGGTGAGCCGTACGCCCTTGGCGCCGCGCTCGACCAGGCGGTGGCCGGTCTCCTGCTCCAGTGCGGTCAGCTGCTGGGAGACGGCGGAGGGGGTGAGGTAGAGCGCGGCCGCCGCCGCCGTGACCGTGCGGTGGTCGGCCACCGCACGGAGGATGTGGAGCCGCCGCGCCTCGATCATGCCCCCATTATCCCAGGGTGTCCGCCCTGGTCAGGCCTCCAGTTCGGCGCGTGCCGCGATGAAGGCGTCGACCGCGCGGTCGACGTCGTCCGTGGAGTGCGCGGCGGACAGCTGGACGCGGATGCGGGCCTGGCCCTGCGGGACGACCGGGTAGGAGAAGCCGATCACGTAGACCCCGCGTTCCAGCAGCAGTTCGGCCATGCGGGCCGCCTCGGCCGCGTCACCGATCATGACGGGGGCGATGGCGTGGTCGCCGGGCAGGACGTCGAACCCCTCCTCGGTCATCCGGCGGCGGAACAGGGCGGTGTTCTCGGCGAGGCGGACCCGCAGGTCGTCGGCCGACTCCAGCAGGTCGAGGACCTTGAGGGAGGCGGCGGCGATGACCGGGGCGAGCGTGTTGGAGAACAGGTAGGGGCGGGAGCGCTGGCGCAGCAGGGCGACGATCTCGGCGCGGGCGGCGACATAGCCGCCGGAGGCGCCGCCGAGCGCCTTGCCGAGGGTGCCGGTGATGATGTCGACCCGGTCCATGACGCCGTGCAGTTCGGGCGTGCCCCGGCCGGTCGGGCCGACGAAGCCGACGGCGTGCGAGTCGTCGACCATGACCATCGCGTCGTAGCGGTCGGCGAGGTCGCAGATCTCCGCCAGGGGCGCCACATAGCCGTCCATGGAGAAGACGCCGTCGGTGACGATCAGGCGGCGCCGGGCGTCGGAGGCCTCCTTGAGCTTGGCCTCCAGGTCGGCGAGGTCGCGGTTGGCGTAGCGGAAACGGCGGGCCTTGGACAGCCGGATGCCGTCGATGATGGAGGCGTGGTTGAGGGCGTCGGAGATCACCGCGTCCTCCTCGCCGAGCAGGGTCTCGAAGACACCGCCGTTGGCGTCGAAGCAGGAGGAGTACAGGATCGTGTCCTCCTGGCCGAGGAACGCCGACAGCCGGCCCTCCAGCTCCTTGTGGACCTCCTGGGTGCCGCAGATGAAGCGGACGGAGGCCATGCCGTAACCCCAGCGGTCCAGCGCGGCGTGCGCGGCGGCGACCACCTCGGGGTGGTCGGCGAGGCCGAGGTAGTTGTTGGCGCAGAAGTTGAGGACCTCGCCGGGGCGGCCGCCGGCCGAGACGTTGACGGTCGCGGACTGCGGGGTGTCGATGACCCGCTCGGGCTTGTGCAGGCCGGCGGCGCGGATCTCGTCGAGGGTGGCGCGCAGGTCCTCGCGGACGGTGTCGAACATGGGGGCTCTCCTGAAGGTGCTCGCGGTCGAAGGGGGTTACACGGTCCAGTCGAGGATGACCTTGCCACCGGTGCCGCCGGCCGCGTCGGCGAAGGCCGCCTCGAAGTCGCGGTAGCCGTACCGGCCGGTGATCACCGGGGCGAGGTCCAGGCCGCCCTCCAGCAGCACCGACATCGCGTACCAGGTCTCGAACATCTCACGGCCGTAGATGCCCTTGATGGTGATCATCGAGGTGACGATCCGGGCCCAGTCGACCGGGAACTCCTGGGCGGGCAGGCCGAGCATGGCGATCTTGCCGCCATGGGTCATGTTGGCGATCATCTCCCGCATGGCCTCGGCCCGCCCGGACATCTCCAGGCCGACGTCGAAGCCCTCGCGCAGCCCCAGCTCGCGCTGTCCGTCGGCGATCGTCGTCCGGGCGACGTTCAGGGCGAGGCTCACCCCTATCTTGCGGGCGATGTCCAGGCGCTCCTCGCTGACGTCGGTGATGACGACGTTGCGGGCGCCCGCGTGCCGGGCCACGGCGGCGGCCATCAGGCCGATCGGGCCGGCACCGGTGATCAGCACGTCCTCGCCGACCAGCGGGAAGGAGAGCGCCGTGTGCACGGCGTTGCCGAACGGGTCGAAGATCGCGGCGACGTCGAGGTCGACGGGCACCCGGTGCACCCAGACGTTGGACGCGGGCAGGGCGACGTACTCGGCGAACGCGCCGTCGCGGCCGACGCCGAGGCCGACGGTGGCCCGGCACAGGTGGCGGCGGCCGGCCAGGCAGTTGCGGCACTTGCCGCACACCAGGTGGCCCTCGCCGCTGACCCGGTCCCCTATGCGGATGTCGGTCACGTCCCGGCCGGTCTCGACGACCTGCCCGACGAACTCGTGGCCGAGCACGAGGGGCGTGCGGATCGCCTGCTGGGCCCAGCCGTCCCAGGCCCGGATGTGCAGGTCGGTGCCGCAGATACCGGTCCGCATGACCTTGATCAGGACATCACCGGGGCCGATGGCGGGCTCCGGGACGTCCGTCAGCCACAGTCCCGGCTCCGCCTTCTCCTTGACGAGCGCCTTCAACGCTAGGGCTCCTGTGAGTCAGGCCCGGCCCACGGGCACGCCGAAGGAGCCCGCACCGGGTCAGAGGGGTGGAATCACCCTGCAATCTGCCGTATGCGCGGGCCGGGGTCCATCGAGCTTTTCTTAACCGGCGCCTCAGCTTTCCTACACGCCCTCCCGGCGTGTCAGATCGGCAGGCCGTCCTGCGCGCCGCGTTCCAGGCGTACGACGAGATCGGCGGCGAGCGCCTTGATGGTCTCCAGGCCCGGCCGGCCCCAGGCGCGGGCCGCTGTGTCGGCGGCACACACGGTGCCGAGCGCCATGCCGGAGCTGTCGATGAGGGGGGCGCCGAGATAGGAGCGGATGCCGTACTCGTCGACGACCGGGTTGCCCGCGAACCGGGGATAGTCGCGGACGTCCTCCAGAACCAGAGCCTTATGGCGGACCACCACATGGGGGCAGAAACCATGGTCGCGGGGCAGCACCCGGCCGATCTCGGCTCTGCTGCCGTCGTCCCGGACGACCGGCGCGATGGCGGGGGCGCTCAGGCCCGCGAAGAACTGGTGGTCCTCGCCGATGAAGTTGACCATGGCGTAGGGCGCGCCGGTGAGCTGGGCGAGGTGGCCGGCGAAGGCGTCGAGCGCCGGGTCGGGCCGGTCCGCGAGGCCGAGCCGGCGCAGCCGCTGGACGCGGGCCGGGGCCTCCTTGTCCTCGGGCGTGAGCAGCAGACCCCGGACCGGCCGGGGCGGCTCGTAGCTCATGACCGGGCTCCATGGCGGTGGGCGTACCTCATGTGGCGGCTCCGTGGGCGGTAGGGCGGGATCACCTGTGGGCGCCGTGGCTGGGCGCGGGCGCCGGGGCGTGGGCGAGGAGGTGGCGTACGAGGACGAGCAGGGTCTGGACGCCGGAGCTGGAGATCCGGGCGTCGCAGCGCACGACCGGGATCCGCGGGTCGAGGTCGATGGCGGCCCGCACCTCGTCGGGGTCGTAGCGGTGGGCGCCGTCGAACTCGTTGACGGCGACGACGAAGCCGAGCCCGCGCTCCTCGAAGAAGTCCACGGCGGCGAAGCAGTCCTGCAGGCGCCGGGTGTCGGCGAGGATCACCGCGCCGAGCGCGCCTTCGGACAGTTCGTCCCACATGAACCAGAACCGCTCCTGCCCGGGTGTGCCGAACAGGTACAGCACGTGCCCCGGATCGAGGGTGATCCGGCCGAAGTCCATGGCGACCGTGGTCTCCATCTTGTTCTCGACGCCGTCGAGACTGTCCGTGCCGACGCTGACCGTGGTGAGCAGCTCCTCCGTGCTGAGCGGCGCGATCTCGCTGACCGCGCCCACGAAGGTGGTCTTGCCGACCCCGAACCCGCCCGCGACCAGGATCTTGAGCGCGGTCGGGAACGGGTCACAGCTGTCGTCGTAGTCCATCGAGCACTGCCTCCAGCAGGGACCGGTCGGTGGGTGTGTGGTGGTACGCGGGCGGCTTGGTGGTCAGCGCGCCGCAGTCGACGAGGTCCGACAGGAGCACCTTGGTGACCACGGCGGGCAGTTTCAGCTGGGCGGCGATCTCGGCGACCGAGACGGGCGCGCGGCACAGGTCGAGTGCCTGGGCGTGCTCGGGGCCGAGGTAGCCGAGCGGGGTGACGCCGGTGGACATCACCTGCGACATCAGGTCGAGGGCGATGCTGGGTCTGGTCCGGCCGTTGCTGACCGTGAACGGCCGCACCAGCCGCCCCGCCGCGTCGTCCAGCCAGGGCCCGTCGCCGGCTGCGGCCACGCTCAAGGCCTCGCCGCGGTGGATTCGACGGCGTGCTGCCGGGGAGCGGTCACCAGGTAGGGGCGGACGCTCTTGACCAGCATCGCCATCTCGTAGCCGAGCACCGCCGCGTCGGCCTCGCGGCCGGCCAGCACGGCGAGGCAGGTTCCGGAGCCGGCCGTGGTCACGAACAGCAGCGTCGAGTCCAGTTCGACGACGACCTGGCGGACCTCGCCGCCGTCGCCGAACCGGACGCCCGCGCTGCGGCCGAGCGAGTACAGGCCGGAGGCCAGGGCCGCCATGTGGTCGGCGCTGTCGGCGTCCAGGCCGTGCACGGACTTCACCAGCCCGTCGCAGGACAGGAGCACCGCGCTGGAGGTGTGCGGTACGCGCTGCACGAGGCCGCTCAGCAGCCAGTCGAGGTCGGATGCGGGGACGGTCGGCGCGTCGCTCGCCATGGTGGATCGACTCCTTGGGGTACGAAGATCTGCGGGAGCGCTGGGGGTGGGGGTGGGGACGGGGGTACGGCGCGGGGCCACGGGAACGGTCATCCGGCGGGGGCTTGCGCCGGGGGTATGGGGGGCGGAGGGGTGCCTTCCGGGGCCGTGATGTGCGGGGCCGTGATGGACGGGGCCTGGTGGGGCGGTGCCGGGTGGCCCGGCACGGTGGGGTCCGCGCCTGTGTGGCCCACGCCCCTGTAGTCGGCGCCCATGTGGGCGGTGCCCATGTGGCCGGCACCCATGTCGTCAGCGTCCATATGGGCGGTGTCCATGTGGCCGGCACCCATGTGGCCGGTGCTCATGTGTTCCAGGCCGCCGCTGTGGTCGGGGCGTACGCGTGCCGGTTCGGTGGGGTCGGGAACAGCGGTCGGGAGGTGCACGCCCGAGATGTGCGCGGCCTCCATGGGGGCCGAGCCCATATGCCCGTACCCCGGCTGCTCCGGCTGCTCCGGCTGCTCCGGCTGTTCCGACTCCAGGTTCTGCTGGGCCTCGGCGAGTCCGATCCCGCGTTGGAAGGCGGCCATCAGGCCGGGGTCGTGGCCGGCGACGGTGTCGGAGTCCTGGCGGGGGGCGGGGCCGCCGCGCAGTTGGGGCACGATGTGCTCCTGAGCGCGCCGGCGCGGCAGTTGGGGCTTGTCCATGGTGCCGCGCACCGGTCCGACGCGCGGGGTGGACAGCACGCCCGCGTGGGCCTCCACCACCCGCCGGTCCTCGGCGCTGACGCCGGGCACGGCCTCGGCCGGAGTGGGCCGCGTCTCCTGGGCGCCGCGCACGGGCAGCGGGCCGGGGGCGGGGACGGCTCCGTGCCGTGCGTGCGCACCGCTCTCGGCGCCGCGCCGCCCGGGGCCGCGTTGGGCGTGTCGCCGCCGTCCAGGGCCGACCCCGGCTTGGGCGCCCCCGACTTCGGCCCCCCCGGCCTCGGCGCCCCCGGTCCCGCTCGCGGACGCACCCGCGCTCGCCGGTGCCTGCTGCGGCGCCCCGGCATCCGCCGCGGGCACGACCGGCGTGTTGCCCAGCAGCGCCTGCGGCACCACGAGTACGGCCTGCACACCGCCGTAGATGTTGGTCTGCAGCCGCACATGGATGTGGTGCCGGCGGGCGAGCTGGGAGACGACGTAGAGGCCGATGCGGCCGTCGGCCAGCAGGCTGGCGACGTTGACCTGGTCGGGGTCGGCGAGCAGGGCGTTCATCCGGCTCTGCTCGCCGACGGGCATGCCCAGTCCGCGGTCCTCGACCTCCACGGCGAGCCCGGAGGTGACGAGGTTGGCGCGCAGCAGCACCTGGGTGTGCGGGGCGGAGAAGACGGTGGCGTTCTCGATCAGTTCGGCGAGCAGGTGGATGACGTCGGCGACGGCGTGCCCGCGCAGTTCGCCGTCGACGGGGGGCACCAGCTTGACCCGGGAGTACTGCTCGACCTCGGCGATGGCGGAGCGCAGCACCTCGGTCATGCTGACCGGGTTGCTCCACTGCCGGCGGGAGACCGCGCCGCCGAGCACGGCGAGGTTCTCCGCGTGCCGCCGGATCCGGGTGGCCAGGTGGTCCACGTGGAAGAGGCCCTTGAGCAGGTCGGGGTCCTCGATCTCGTTCTCGAGGTCGTCGAGGATCGAGATCTCCCGGTGCACGAGCGACTGGAGGCGGCGCGCGAGGTTGACGAACACCTCCAGCTTCTGTTCGCTGCCGGCCCGGCTGGAGAGCTGGGCGGCCCGGACGACGGCGGTGACGGCGCCGTCGTACGCGCGGGCCAGGTCGGCGGCGAGCAGGTCGAAGTCGTCGGCGTCCGCGGGCGGCCGGCGGCGCTGCCCGGGCTGCGGCGGTTTCTCGCCCTGACGGAGGGCGTCGACCAGGGCGTGCAGGTCGGCCTCGCCGCGTGCGGCGGTGCGGCGGAGCGCGTCGACGCGGTCGGCGACCGAGCGGGCGGCGCGGTCGGCGGCCACGGCGGCGATGAGGATTCCGGCGACGGCCACGGTGACCGCCGCGGAGAGCACGGCCCACAGGACGGGGCCGGTGCGGGCGCCGGTGGAGCGGACGCTGAAGACGACCGCGGCGGTGGCGCTGAGCGCGACAGCGAGGGGCGGCAGCACGGCGAGCCGCATGAGCTGGGGCCGTATCGGGGCATCGGGCAGTGCGGGAGCGGGTCGGGCGACCGGCCGCCCGTGCCGGCCGCCCTCACGGCGGTCGGCGCGGGTGGCCGGTGCTCGGAGGTGAGACATCTGCGTCCTCGTACTGTCCGTCGGGCCTGTGTCCTCGTGCGGTGCGCGCGGGCATGCGTCGATGCGGGCATGCGTCACCACGGCGTCGGCCGAGGGCACCGGTGGTTCCGGCGGCGCGTCGCCCGACGGACACTCACAGTAGTTGCCCCAGCATCATGTGCGGTGGGCAGTTGACAAAGTCTCCCGAGGGGCGTCCCGCTCTGGTATGAGGTGTCGTACGAAAGTCCCATGACCACCGACGAGTGGGTGATCGAATTCTCGACATCATCGATCCGACCTGCTCACAAGCGGTCGCGAACGGAACGAGCGACGGAGCGCCCCGAGGCTCCGGGTGACGCGCGCGCACCCTCTCTCCGTGTCCGGATCGCCGCCGTCGGGACCCGGTGCACCCTCTCCGACCGCCCCGACCCGGGGCGGTCGTCACGCAACGTGCTCGCTTTGGCTATCGGTCGGCGAGGGCCGCGTCCGCGGTGGCGCGGGTGTCCGGGTGTCCCGCCGGCCTCCCGGCGAGGGTCAGTCCGCGTGGTTGCCGGCGGCGCGGGTGGGCGGCTCCGCGACGAAGGCGCCGACCGAGCGCCAGGTGCGCCGCACGTCCCCCGACACGCCTCGCCACCAGGCCTCGGCGGGCAGCTTGCCGGCCGGTTCGAAGGGCTCACCGGGCCGGGGCAGGGCCACCGCCTGGCCGGCCTCCTCGGCGGCCTCCTTCGTCCACTCCCCCGGCTCGGCCCACGGGTGCGGGGCGAGGTTGAAGGTGCCCCAGTGGATCGGCAGCAGCACGCCGTGCGGCGCCCCGCCCTGCAGGTCGAGGTGGGCGCGCAGGCCCTCCTCGGGGGTCATGTGGATGTCCCGCCAGAACTCGCTGTACGCGCCGATCTGGATCATGGTGGCGTCGAACGGGCCGTGCGCGGCGCCGATGTCCCTGAAGCCGTCGAAGTAGCCGGTGTCACCGCTGTGGTAGATCCGGTGTTCGTCACCGGCGACGGCCCAGGACGCCCAGAGGGTGTGCTGGGTGTTGCGCAGCCCGCGGCCGCAGAAGTGCCGGGCCGGGGTGGCGGTGAGGGTCAGCCCGCCGATCTTGGTGGACTCGTGCCAGTCCAGTTCGCGCAGCCGGTCCGCCGGGACGCCCCAGTGCTCCAGGTGGGCGCCGACGCCGAGCGGCACGGCGAACAGGGTGTCCGTGCCCGCCAGTGCCCTGATGCTGGGCAGGTCCAGGTGGTCGTAGTGGTCGTGGGAGATGACGACGACGTCGACCGGGCCGAGCGCGGCCAGCGGCAGCGGCACCGGGTGCAGCCGCTTGGGCCCGGCGAAGGGGAACGGGGAGCAGCGCTCGCCCCAGACGGGGTCGAACAGGACCCGGTGGCCGTCGATCTCGGCGAGCACGCTGGAGTGGCCCATCCAGGTCAGCCGCAGTCCCGTCGCGGGCGCTTTGGCCAGCTCGGCGAAGGTGGTGGGGTGCACGGGGACGGTGCCCTTGGGGGCGCGCAACGGCCGGGTGTCCTTGTCCAGGAACACCTTCGCGAGGTCCACGGTGGAGCCTGAGGGGCGGGTGCGGGCGGGGCCGCCGGGGTTCTGGAAGACACCGTTCGCGAAGTGGGGGGAGCGGCGGATGCGTGCCATGCGCTCACCGCCCGGGTCCGCGCCGAAGGCCGCGGGCCGCAGCGCGCGGAGCCCGGAGCTCAAGGAACGCAAACCGGTCACGGTACCTCCCGCTGGAGTGGGTGAGGCCCTCCATTATGGTCGGCCCGTCCGACAGTCCGGGCAGGCAGGGGTACGTCCGCGCCGCTTCCGGAGATCCGTTGCGCGCACGTCGGGCCGCCGAGGACCGGGCGGGGGCCGAACTCACCCGGGGTGGGGTGGTGTTGGGTGACAGCGGTGTGGCGGCCGACGGGATGGGATCGTCTGCGACCGGTGGCGCTCACTTGCGATCGACTGCGACTAGGGTGAGCGCGTGGCAAGAGTGCGGTTGAGTGTGGCCGAGCGGCGGGAGGAACTGCTGCGGGCAGCCATCGGGCAGATCGAGGCGCGGGGCGTGGCGGCGGTGCGGATCGCCGACGTGGCCGCGGCCCTCGGGGTGAGCAACGCGCTGGTGCTGTACCACTTCTCCACGAAGGAGAAACTGGTCGCGGCCGCGTTCGCGTACGCGGCCGAGGACGACCTCGCGCGGCTGCGCAAGGTCGTGGGCCGGCGGACCACCGCGCTGCGCCGGCTGCGGGCCGCGGTGCGCTGGTACGCGCCGACCGGGCAGGCCAAGGGCTGGCGGCTGTGGATCGAGGGCTGGGCCGTGGCCCTGCGCGAGCCCGCGCTGCGCGAGGTCACCCGGGAGCTGGACCGGCAGTGGAAGGCGGCGATCGCCGGGGTCATCGCCGAGGGTGTGGCGGCCGGCGAGTTCGCCTGCGCGGACCCGGCCGGTACGGCACTGCGGCTGACCGCCCTGCTGGACGGCCTCGCGGTACAGCTGACGTCCTACCCGGGCGCGGTGGCACGCTCCCGCGCCCAGGAGTGGGTGGACGACGCCCTGGCCCGTGAACTGGGCCTGGACCGGGAGACGTTGACGGAACAGAGCCGGTGACCGAACGCCCCCGGGGAACACCGGCCGCCCCGCCCCGAACGGTCCGCTGACCCGACCGCGGGCCGCCCCGAACGGGCACGGAGAACGCACCGGCCTCTCTCCCCCCGAGGGGCACGGCGACCGCACCGCCCGCATCGCGCCGCCGGGCCGACCGCGCCCCGCCACCCCACGGGTGCCAGGGCGCGCGCCGGGTCAGGCCACCGAGGCGATGCGCAGCTTGATGTCGTCCGGGGACAGGGTGCCCTTGGCGGTGATGTGGTCACCGGAGGACTCGCCGCGCAGGCGACGGCCGATCCAGGGGACGAGGTACTCGCGGGCCCAGTGGACGTCGTCGCGGCGGATGTCCAGCGTGCCCCGGGGCGGCAGCGGCGGCCACGGCTGCTCCGGGTCGGCCGGGATGTCGAGACCGAGGGCCTGTCCGGCGCGCAGCGCCACGCGGGTGTGGCCCTCGGGCGAGAGGTGCAGCCGGTCGTTGTCCCAGGCCCTGCGGTCCTGCACGGACTTCAGGGACCACAGGTCGAGGACGGGACAGCCGTACCGGTCGGCGATGGCCCGGACGTGCCCGTTGTAGGTGGCGATCTTGCCCCGCAGATGCTTGAGCACGGGCACGCCCCGGGTGTCGAAGCCGGTCGTCACCAGCACGGTGCCGGCGGCCTCGGCCAGCCGGGCCACGGCGCGTTCGAAGCGTTCGGCGACCTCGTCCGGGTCGGTGCCGGGACGGATGATGTCGTTGCCGCCCGCACAGAAGGAGACCAGGTCGGGGGCGAGTTCGACGGCCCGCGGAAGCTGGTCGGCCACGACCTGGTCCAGCAGCTTCCCGCGCACGGCGAGGTTGGTGTACTGGAAGTCGCCCTCGGGGCGCCGGTCGGCGAGCAGGACCGCGAAGCGGTCGGCCCAGCCCACGAACGCCCCGTCGGGGCCGGGGTCGCCGACGCCCTCGGTGAAGCTGTCCCCCACCGCCACGTACGACCCGATCACTGATGCGTTGTCATTCTCCGAATCGTCTGCCACGTCGGACCATGATTCACCTTTCGATGTGACCTACGCGACCGTAAGGAGGGGTTGACGAACGGTGAGATGAGCCACTGCGGAAAACTCGGCCAAACAGGAATAACCACGTCGGGACGCGATCAGAGGCGGCGCAGCCGGACGACCGTCGCGTCCAGGTCGCCCTTCAGCCCGGTGCGCAGCCCGTGGTGCAGCAGTACGGCACCTCGATGCACTTCGCCCGTTTCGCGGCATTCGTACGACGCGGTCGGGTCGAGTCCCCGCAGCCGTACCGCCGGGACCGGCTCGCCGTGGCTCTGCGCCTGGAGCCAGGCGAGGACGACGACCTCCCCGTCCCGGACGTACTGCACGGCACTCAGGCCGCCCGCCGGGGGCCGCAGCCGGTACAGCTCGCCGTGCTGCACGACCGGGCGGATCTCCTTGTACAGGTCCACCCACCGCCGGGCCTCCGCCAGTTCCTGCGCGCTCCACTCGGTCAGGTCTCCGCCGACCCCGAGCACGCCCGCCATGGCGCTGACGAACCGGAACCGCAGCGAGCTGACCCGCCCGTTGAGCTGGGTGTTGGGGCTGTCGGTGACCCAGGCCGCCATCACGCGCGCGGGGTGTATCTGGGTGAAGCCGTGCTGGATGGCGAGCCGGTCCAGCGGGTCGGTGTTGTCGGAGGTCCACACCTGGTCGGTGCGGCCGAGCACGCCGAGGTCGATCCGGCCGCCGCCGCCCGAGCAGGACTCGAAGGCGACACCGGGATGGGCCGCCCGCAGCCGGTCCAGCAGGGCGTACAGGCCGCGGACGTGGTCCACCCACAGGCGCTGCGGGTACGGCTCCCCGGGCCAGCCGGCGTCGGTGAAGCAGCGGTTGAAGTCCCACTTCACGTAGTCGATCGGGGCGCTGGACAGCAGGGTGTCCAGCCGCTCCCAGAGGTATTCCCGGACGTCCTCGCGGGCGAGGTTGAGGACGAGCTGGTTGCGCAGTTCCGTCCGCCGGCGTCCCGGTTGGTACTGCACCCAGTCGGGGTGGGCGCGGTACAGGTCGCTGTCGGGGTTGACCATCTCGGGCTCGACCCAGATGCCGAACCGCATGCCCAGGCCGTGCACCTGGTCGGCGAGGGGCTTCAGGCCCCCCGGGAAGCGGTCGGGGTTGGGCGTCCAGTCGCCGAGGCCGGCCCGGTCGCTGGTGCGGGCGCCGAACCAGCCGTCGTCGACGACGAACAGCTCGATCCCGATCTCGGCGGCCCGGCGGGCGAGCGCGAGCTGCTGCTCCTCGGAGATGTCGAAGAAGGTGGCCTCCCAGGAGTTGAACAGCACGGGCCGGTCCTGGTCGGCGTCCGGGATGACGTAGGCGCGCTGGTAGGCGTGCCAGGCGCGGCTCGCGCCGCCGAAGCCGCCGTCGCTCCACAGGCCCGCGAAGACCGGGGTGGTGTACGACTCCCCGGGCGCGAGGAGCAGCAGGCCCGAGTCGTCGTAGCCGGCGCCGCCGGTGATCTGCACGCGCGCGTCCGGGAGTTGGGCGACCGCGATGCGCCACGAGCCGGACCAGCCGAGCGCGCAGCCGTAGACCTCGCCGCGCTCCTCGGTGGCGTCGGTGTCGAGGGCGACCCAGGGCAGGTGCTGGTGGCCGGTGTGGCCGCGGCGGCTGCCGAGGACCTTCTCGCCGTAGGTGAGGGGGGCGGCGGTGAGCCGGGACTCGGCGGCCCAGCGGCCGTGCAGCTGGGACAGCCGCCAGCCCTCGCGGTCGGGCAGCGTCCAGGTGGCCGCGTCGGCCCTCAGCAGCTCCACGCGCGCAGGGCCGCCGTTCTCGACGGTGACCCAGCGCTCGACCACGTCACCGCGCATCCGGTAGTGCAGCGTGATCCCCACACCGTCGTCGTCGAAGCACAGCCGCAGCTCGTCGCCCTCCGTGTCGTACGACGTGAAGCGCCACTCGGTGCCGCGCCGCTCCTCGGTGCGCACGGACAGGGCGGGGCGGACGAAACGGGGGCCGCCCTCGACGGGGTACTCCTCGCGGCCGTCGAGGGGGGACTCGAAGGGCCAGTAGTCGGGCAGCGGGCGGACCGCGAGCGCCTCGGCGTCGGCGAGGGCGATCCGCGGCCCCCAGTGCAGGTGCAGCAGCTCGTCCGCGTCGGTGAGATGCAGGGCGTAGCTGCTGTGGGGGCCCGACAGGAGCCAGGTACGACCGTTTTTGGCGATGTCCACCATCGAGACCTCACAAGTGCCAACAGATCCGCGCAAGTGCCAACATCATCGGGGGCGAACCGCCTGCTGGCAATGCCTGTGGACAACTCATTGCCTCGGGAAATCGATGCCGTATGGTCGACAGAGCGCCCGCCGACGAGCCGCGACGGCGGCGACCGACCGGGAGGAGCCCCCGTGACGCAGCAGGTCCCGTCGACCGAGCCGGAGCTGGCCGGAGTGCGCAATTTCCGTGATGTGGGCGGCCTGCCGACCGTGGACGGACGGCGGGTGCGTCATGGAGTCCTCTTCCGCAGCGGCCATCTCGCGCACGCGACGCAGGAGGACGCGGCCTTCCTCGCCTCCCTGGGCCTGCACACGGTGTTCGACTTCCGCAACGCGGCCGACCAGAAGCTCGAGGGCCCCGACGTCGAACTGCCCGGCGTGCGGAACGTGAACCTGCCGCTGAGCGACCCGGCGGACGGCGCCGAGTTCTGGACGATGGTCCGCGAGGGCGACCTCGACCAGCTGCGCGCGATCCTGGACGGCGGCAAGGGCGCGGCCCGCATGATCGCCTCCTACCGCAGGATCGTCGTCGATCGCACCGCCGAGCACTCCCGTGTGCTGCACGCGCTGGCCGACGACAGCGTGCCCGCGCTGATGCACTGCGCGGCCGGCAAGGACCGCGCGGGCATCTCGATGGCGGTGACCCTGCTCGCCCTGGGGGTGGAGCGGGACGCGATCGTCGCCGACTACCTGCAGTCGGCCGCCGCGCACCGGCGCTACCGGGTGCGCCGCAGCGGCAGCGCCGACACCGCCTACAGCGCCGAGGTGATGGAGCTGCTCGACCCGCTCTTCGACGCCCGCGCCGAGTACCTGGAGGCGGCCTTCGCGAGCATCGAGGAGACCTGGGGTGACGTGGAGACGTACCTCGCGCGGGGCCTGGGCCTCTCGGCCGGGACCCGCGACCGGCTGCGCGAGCGCCTGCTGGACTGACCCGTCAGCTCTTGCCGCCCACCGTGAACAGCAGGTAGAGGAACGCGGCCAGGACGTGTCCGAGGGCGATGTAGATGATCAACCGGACCCACAGGGAGCGCGGGAAACCGGTCTCGTAGTCACTCATGGCAGCTCTCCGGTCGGCGGGCCCAGGCACATCGTGGCCGTGGGACTCTGCAGCAGGGTGTGGACGAACAGCAGCTCCACGCCGTCGTGGTCCTCGGCGGCGAGGCGGTGCGGGGTGAGGGAGTCGAAGTGCGCGCTGTCGCCGGGCCCGAGCAGGTGCCCGGTGTCGCCGAGCCGCAGCCGCAGCCGCCCGGTGAGGACGTAGAGCCACTCCTCGCCGGGGTGGACGCGCACGATGTCGCCCTGCGAGCCGTACGGCACCCGCACCCGCAGGGCCTGCATGCCCCGGCCGGACGCGCCGGCCTGGACGTACGTCCAGCCACCCGCGCGGGTCGGCTCCATGTCGGCGGCCCGCACGATCGCGTCCCGGTCGGCGACCGTCTCGCCGAGCAGCTCGGAGACGGTCGTACCGTAGATACGGGCGAGCGCGAGGAGCATCGGCAGCGACGGCTGGCGGTGTCCGGTCTCCAGACGGGACAGATGGGCCGGCGAGAGCCCGGCGGCGCGGGCCGCGGCCTCCAGCGTGAGACCGGCGCGCCGGCGCAGGGAGCGCAGCTGCGGAGCGACGGCGGGCAGGCCGCCGTCCTCGGCAGGGCCCGGCGCGGGCCCGGCGTCTGAGGCGTTCATGCCTCCATTGAGCCCCACCCTTGCCCGTGGGGCAATTTTCTTGCCCCACAGGCAAAAGGTCAGCGGTTGGCCACGGCCTGCTTGATGAGGGTCTTGCCGAAGTCCCACATCAGGCCGCCGCCGTTGTGCGCGTCGTCCATGACCGCGGTGAAGGCGGCCACGAAGCGCTCCACGTCCGCCTCGTCGACGACCAGCGGCGGGATCAGCTTGATCACCTCCAGGTGGTCACCGGAGACCTGGGTGAGGATCCGGTGTTTCTGCAGCAGCGGCACGACGACCATCTGCGCGAACAGGCCCTTGCGGGCCGCCTGGAGCATTGACCAGCGGCTGCGCAGCTTCAGCGAGGACGGCCTGCCGAACTCGATGCCGATCATCAGACCCCGGCCGCGCACGTCGGCGAGCAGCTCGTACCTGTCGACCAGCGCGGTGAGCCGGGACTTCAGCAGCTCGCCCGTCCGGCGCACACCGGCGACGATCTGCTCGTTCTCCATGACCGACAGCACGGCGAGCCCGCACGCCATCGCCTGGGCGTTGGAGCCGAAGCTCGCCGAGTGCACCAGCACCCGGTCCATGGACGAGTAGACCTTCTTGAAGATCCACTCCTTGCCGAGGGTGGCACCGACGGGCACATAGCCGCCGGACAGGGCCTTGGCCACGCACACCAGGTCCGGTTCGACGCCGTCCTCGTGCTGGTAGGCGTAGAAGTCGCCGGTGCGGCCGAGGCCGGTCTGCACCTCGTCGGCGATGAGCAGCGCCTTGTGCCGGTGCAGCAGTTCCTGCGCGGCCCGCAGATAGCCGGGCGGAGCCTCGTGTACGCCCTTGCCCTGGATCGGCTCCACGATCAGCGCGGCGACGTCGCCCTTGCCCAACTCGCGGGCGAGGGCGTCGAGATCGCCGAGCGGTACGGCGGTGTCGGGCAGCAGCGGGGCGAAACCGTCGCGGAAGCCGCGCTCGCCGTTGACCGACAGGGAGCCGGTGGTCAGGCCGTGGAAGGCGTGGTCGCAGTAGAGGACGCGGGGCCTGCCGGTGGCGTACCGGGCGAACTTCAGGGCCGTCTCGACCGCCTCCGTTCCGCTGTTGCCGAAGAACACCCGGTCCAGGTGCGGGCTGTGCGCGAGGAGCCGTTCGGCGAGCAGGCCGGGCAGCGGCTGGCAGTCGAAGCGGGTGAGGTCGGCGAGGTCCAGGTCCAGGACGTCGTGCAGCGCCTTGCGGACCACCGGGTGGTGGCGGCCCAGGCCCATCACGCCGAACCCGGCGAGCATGTCCAGGTAGTCGTTGCCCTCGGCGTCGAAGAAGTGGGCGCCCTCGGCGCGTTCGTAGACCTTGTCGAAGCCGATGGTGTGCAGCATGCGCGGCAGTTGCGGGTTGAGGTGCCTCGCGTGCAGCTCGTAGCGCTCGGCTCCGCGCTCGGCGAGCAGGGCGCCGAGGTCGAACTCGGTGGTCATTCACTCTCCTTGGCTGTGCCGTCCGCATCCTTGACGGCCAGGCTCCCACTGATCCGCCCGGCGATCTCCACCGGTGTGAGGCCGATGTCGGCCAGCACCTCGCCGCGTTTGGCGTGCGCGAGGAACTGCTCCGGGATCCCGAAGCGCCGTACCGGCACGTCCACGTCGGCGTCCCCGAGCGCCAGCGCGACCGCCGAACCGACGCCCGCGGCGCGGCTGTTGTCCTCGACCACGGCCACCAGGCGGTGCCGGGCGGCGAGGCCGGGCAACTCCGGGTCGACGGGTTTGACCCAGCGCGGGTCGATCACCGTGCAGCCGATGCCGCGGGCCTGGAGCAGCCCGGCGGCCTGGAGGCACACGGAGGCCATCACGCCGACGGCCACCAGCAGCACCTCGGGGTGTTCCGCGCGGTGCAGGACGTCCATGCCGCCGACCCGGTCGAGCGCCGGGACACCCGGTCCGACGGACTCCTTCGGGAACCGGACCAGGGTGGGCGCGTCGTCCACGGCGACCGCCTCGCGCAGCTGGGCGCGCAGCTGGTCGGCGTCGCGCGGGGCGGCGATCCTGAGGCCCGGGACGACCTGGAGGACGGACATGTCCCACATGCCGTTGTGCGAGGGGCCGTCGGTGCCGGTGACACCGGCCCGGTCCAGGACGAAGGTGACCCCGCAGCGGTGCAGGGCGACGTCCATCAGCAGCTGGTCGAAGGCGCGGTTGAGGAACGTGGCGTAGACGGCGACGACCGGGTGCAGCCCACCGGTGGCGAGGCCGGCCGCGGAGACGGTCGCGTGCTGCTCGGCGATGCCCACGTCCCACACCCGGTCCGGGAAGCGCTCGGCGAACTTTGCGAGGCCCACCGGGTGCAGCATGGCCGCCGTGATCGCCACGACGTCCGCGCGTTCCTCCCCGATCCGTACGATCTC
Source organism: Streptomyces sp. NPDC023481 (assembly GCF_055560195.1). Classification (NCBI taxonomy): domain Bacteria; kingdom Bacillati; phylum Actinomycetota; class Actinomycetes; order Kitasatosporales; family Streptomycetaceae; genus Streptomyces; species Streptomyces sp. NPDC023481. Next base: position 341,966 of record NZ_JBVHJE010000004.1, on the reverse strand, counting down.
CTCGCCGAACACCGAGGTCCAGGAGGGCCCGCTGGACGGGACGAGCGGTGCGCAGGTCAGCGGGTCCATCACGCCGACCGAGTGGAAGTGGTCCTCCTCGTGGGCGAGGGCAGGCTCGTAGCCGCGGCCCTTCTCGGTGAGGCAGTGCACCAGGACGGGGCCGTGGAAGCGTTTCGCGCGGCGCAGCGCGGACTCGACGGCCCGGACGTCGTGGCCGTCGATCGGGCCGACGTACTTCAGCCCCAGGTCCTCGAACATGCCCTGTGGGGCGAAGGCGTCCTTGAAGCCCTTCTTCGCGCCGTGCAGGGACTCGTAGAGGGTGGTGCCGACGAGCGGGGTGCGCTGGAGCATGTCCTTACCCCAGGCGAGGACCTTCTCGTAGCCGTCGGTGGTGCGCAGGGTGGCCAGGTGGTTGGCGAGGCCGCCGATGGTGGGCGCGTAGGAGCGCTCGTTGTCGTTGACGACGATGATCAGCGGCCGGTCCCGGGCCGCGGCGATGTTGTTGAGTGCCTCCCAGGCCATGCCTCCGGTCAGCGCGCCGTCACCGATGACGGCGACCACATGGCCCTTCTCCCCCAGCACCTGGTGGGCCTTGGCGAGGCCGTCGGCCCAGCCGAGCGCGGTGGAGGCGTGACTGTTCTCGACGACGTCGTGCTCGGACTCCTCGCGCGAGGGGTAGCCCGACAGTCCGCCCTTGCCCCGCAGCTTCGAGAAGTCCTGACGGCCGGTCAGCAGCTTGTGGACGTAGCTCTGGTGGCCGGTGTCCCACAGGATCCGGTCGGCGGGTGACTCGAAGACGCGGTGCAGGGCGACGGTCAGTTCCACCACGCCCAGGTTGGGCCCGAGGTGGCCGCCGGTCCGCGACACCGCGTGCACCAGGAACTCGCGTATCTCCTCGGACAGTTCACCCAGTTCCGCCTCGGACAGCGCCTTCAGGTCGCGTGGTCCACGGATGCTCTCCAGAATGGTCACGCTCGGGCCCCCTCTCGGTCCGTGCCTTGCCTCAATCCGACTGTTCCGCGGCGCTCGTCCGCTCGGCGAGCTTCATGGCCTCCTCGATGAGGGTCTCCACGATCTTCGACTCCGGTACGGTCCTGACGACCTCGCCCCTGACGAAAATCTGCCCCTTGCCGTTGCCCGAGGCGACCCCGAGGTCGGCTTCCCGGGCCTCCCCCGGACCGTTGACCACGCATCCCATCACGGCGACCCTGAGCGGCACTTCCATGCCGTCCAGGCCCGCGGTGACCTCCTCCGCGAGCTTGTAGACGTCGACCTGGGCGCGGCCGCAGGACGGGCAGGAGACGATCTCCAGGCCGCGCCGGCGCAGGCCGAGCGACTGGAGGATCTGGAGGCCGACCTTGACCTCCTCGACGGGCGGCGCGCTCAGGGAGACCCGGATGGTGTCGCCGATGCCCTGGGAGAGCAACGCCCCGAAGGCAACGGCGGACTTGATGGTGCCCTGGAAGGCGGGGCCGGCCTCGGTGACGCCGAGGTGGAGGGGGTAGTCGCAGCTCTCGGCGAGCCGGCGGTAGGCCTCGATCATGACGACCGGGTCGTTGTGCTTGACCGAGATCTTGATGTCCCGGAAGTCGTGCTCCTCGAAGAGGGACGCCTCCCACAGGGCCGACTCGACCAGGGCCTCGGGGGTGGCCTTGCCGTACTTCTGGAGCAGGCGCCGGTCGAGGGAACCGGCGTTGACGCCGATGCGGATCGGGGTGCCGTGGTCCTTGGCGGCCCGCGCGATCTCCTTGACCCTGTCGTCGAACTGCTTGATGTTGCCGGGGTTGACGCGGACGGCGGCGCAGCCGGCCTCGATGGCGGCGAAGACGTACTTGGGCTGGAAGTGGATGTCCGCGATCACCGGGATCTGCGACTTGCGGGCGATGGTCGCGAGGGCGTCCGCGTCGTCCTGCGTGGGGCAGGCGACGCGGACGATCTGGCAGCCGGCGGCGGTGAGTTCCGCGATCTGCTGGAGGGTGGCGCCGATGTCGGAGGTACGGGTCGTCGTCATCGACTGCACCGACACAGGCGCCCCGCCCCCGACCGCCACCGGCCCGACCTGGATCCGCCGCGAGGGCCGCCGCGGCGCGACCGGGCGGACCGGTACCTCGGGAACGCCCAAGGGGACGGCGGTCACCGGGTCAGTCCCGGTTTCCGGAGACGGTCTCGCGCATCGCCCGCAGCGACTCCTTCAGGGAGCCCATGGTGGCGAGGACGGCGGTGGGCTCGTAGCCGCAGTGCGCCATGCAGTTGGCGCAGCGCGGGTCCTTGCCGCGGCCGTACTTGTCCCAGTCGGTCTTCTCGATGAGTTCACGGTACGTCGGCACGTACCCGTCGCTCATCAGGTAGCAGGGGCGCTGCCAGCCGAAGAGCGAGTAGTTGGGGATCGCCCACGCGGTGCACGGGAAGTCGACCTTGCCCTCCAGGAAGTCCAGGAAGAGCGGGGAGTGGTTGAGCCGCCACTTCTTGCGGTTGCCGCCCGCGAAGGCCTTCTTGAACAGCTCGCGGGTCTGCTCGACGCCCAGGAAGTGCTCCTGGTCGGGGGCCTTCTCGTAGGCGTAGGCGGGCGAGATCATCATTTCGTCGACCTTGAGGTCGTCGTTGAGGAAGTTGAGCACCTCGATGATGGTCTGCGGGGTGTCGGTGTTGAAGAAGGTGGAGTTGGTGGTCACCCGGAAGCCGCGCCGCTTGGCCTCCTTGATGGCCTCCACCGCCTCGTCGAACACCCCCTCCTTCGCCACGGACTCGTCGTGCCGCTCACGCAGTCCGTCGATGTGTACGGCGAAGGCGAAATAGGGCGAGGGGGTGAACTTGTCCATCTTCTTGCGCAGCAGCATCGCGTTGGTGCACAGGAAGACGTATTTCCGCTTCGCCACCAGCTGCCGGACGATCTCGTCGATCTGGGGGTGCATCAGCGGCTCGCCGCCCGCGATGGAGACCATCGGCGCACCGGACTCCAGCACCGCGCCCACCGCCTGGGCGACCGGCATGCGCTGCTTGAGCACACCGGCCGGGTGCTGGATCTTGCCGCAGCCCTCGCACTTCAGATTGCAGGCGAACAACGGTTCCAGTTCCACGATGAGCGGGAACTTGTCCCGCCTGCGGATCTTCTGTTCAGCCAGGTATGTAGCGACCTTGATGGACTGGCGCAACGGCATGGCCATCTGGCTCACCTCCGGGGGAGCAGCAAAGAACGGTGCCATTCGAAAAATGCGGGAAGGATGGAACGCAGAACACGGAAGGCGGTTATTCCACCGCGCACCGTGCCGATCCGGACGAGTTCGTGTTCGGGAGCGTCCACGACCACCCGGACGGCCGCGACCGGGCGTTCGCCCGTGCGGACGGCGGCCAGCAGCGTGGCCGCGGACTCCATGTCGACCGCGATCGCGCCGGTGGCGAGCAGATCGGACCGCTCGGGCCCTCGGACGACGTGGCCGGAGCCGGTGAGCGGGCCGGTGTGGACCGTGCGGCCGGGCAGCAGCCGCACGAGTTCCTTGACCAGCCGTTCGGTGCCCACGCACGGGACGGTCCCGCGCGGGTCCCGGGTCTCCTCGGCGACGACCAGGTCGCCGGGGTGCATGCCGGAGGCGAGCCCGGCGCAGAAACCGGTGGCCAGCACGGCCGTGTCGGCCGCCGCCGGGCCGGCCAGGCGCCGGGTGACGGAGCGTTCCGCCGCACGGGGGCCCATGCCCGTGCGGACGAGGGTGACCGGCCCGCCGGCGCCGCCGTGGTCACCGGTGCGCAGGGCGAGGTGCTCGATGCCGAGCGCGCAGGCGATCAGCAGCGGGGCCGGTGCGGGCTGGTTGCTCACCTCAGCTCACCTTGGCCCCGGACAGCGGCTTCCTGGTGAGCAGATGGCGCTCGAAGGGGTCGCCGTGCAGGTACCGGCCGAGCGCGGTGAGCGGGAACACCTGCCGGTACAGGTGGTAGTTGATGGAGAAGTCCCAGGGGAAGCCGGTGCCGGTGAAGTACGGCTCGTCCCAGGTGCCGTCCTCCCGCTGGGTCTCGGCCAGCCACTGCACGCCGCGCTCGACGGCCTTGGACTCCTTCTCGCCGGCGGCGAGCAGCGCCATGAGCGCCCACGCGGTCTGCGAGGCGGTGGAGGCGCCCCGGCCGCTCCACTCCTTGGCGTACTTGTAGGAGCGCAGGTCCTCGCCCCAGCCGCCGTCGTCGTTCTGGACGCTCTCCAGCCAGGCCACGGCCCGCCGGATCGCGGGATGCGAGCCGGGCAGTCCGGCTGCCGTCAGGGCGGGCACCACGGACCCGGTGCCGTACACGTAGTTGACGCCCCAGCGCCCGAACCACGAGCCGTTGGGCTCCTGTTCGGCGAGCAGCCAGTCGATGCCGCGCCGGGTGCGCGGGTCGTCGGCCAGGCCCTCGGCGGCGAGCATCTCCACGACGTGCGCGGTGACGTCGGCGGACGGCGGGTCGATGACCTCGCCGAAGTCGCAGAACGGCAGCCGGTTGGGGAACGGGCTGGTGTTGTCGACGTCGAAGGCGCCCCAGGCACCGTTCTTCGACTGCATGCCGAGGTTCCAGCGCACCGCCCGCCCGATGGCCTTGTCCACCCGCTCCGGGTCGTGGTGGCGGACCCGGCGCAGCGCGAGGGCGACCTCGGCGGTGTCGTCGATGTCGGGGTAGTTGTCGTTGTGGAACTCGAACGCCCAGCCTCCCGGCGGAAGGTGGGGGCGGCGAACGGCCCAGTCGCCGGGCCGGACGATCTCCTCGCCGAGCATCCAGTCGGCCGCCTTGACCAGTTGCGGATGGTCGACGGGGAGCCCGGCGTCGACGAGCGCGATGGTGGCCAGGCAGGTGTCCCAGACCGGGGACTGGCAGGCCTCGATCATCCGGGCGCCGTCCTCGCGCCAGACGGCGAAGCGGTCCAGCGAGGCGAGGCCCTCGCGCAGCACCGGGTGCTCCAGGTCGTAGCCGAGCAGGTGCAGGGCGATCACCGAGTACACGGCCGGGGGCTGGATGCCGCCCCAGCAGCCGTCGTTCTCCTGGCGTTCGATGATCCAGCGGGCCGCCGAGTTCATCGCGGCTCTGCGGAGTCTGCGCACGGCGACCCTGCGGTAACCGCGGACCACCTTGTCCAGCCGCTGGAAGACGCCGTCCCAGCTCGCCACCGGGGCGAGCGGCTGCGGCGGGTTCGGCTGCGCGGGGTCGGTGTGCAGCTCGTCCAGGGCGAAGGGGGCCGGGCGGACCGGGCGTTTGGCGGAGACGATGGTGAGCGGCACGATGGTCTGCCGCGCCCAGCAGCCGAAGTTGTAGATGTTGAGCGGGAACCAGGTGGGGAAGTAGATGAGTTCCGGGGGAAGTTCGGGCAGGTCCTCCCACTTCCACCAGCCGAACAGGGCGAGCCAGATCCGGGTGAAGACCCGGGCGGCCGCGATGCCCCCGCGTTCGCGGATCCAGGCGGAGGCCTTGGCCATGTGCGGGGCGTCGGGCGCGTCGCCGGCCAGGCGCAGGGCGACGTACGCCTCGACGGTCGCGGACAGGTCGCCGGGCCCGCCGTAGAAGGTGGCCCAGGCGCCGTCCTCGCGCTGCTCGCCGCGGACGAACTTCGCGGCCGCCCCCGCGGTCTCGTCGTCCAGGATGCCCAGGAACTGGCGGAGCATCAGGTCCTCGGCGTCCATGGTGACGTTGGTCTCCAGGTCGCCCTTCCACCAGCCCTGGGCGTCCTGCGTGGCGAGCAGGAAGTCGGTGGCGCGGCGGGCGGCGCGGGCGGCGGCTTCGGGTACCCCGGCCGTCTCGGGGGTGGTGAGGGTGGTGTCGCTGGCCGCGGCAGCGCGGGACGGCAAGGTCGCCCCGGTGCTTCCGTCGGTCGTCGCTGTCATGGCTTCCCCTTCGTGCAGTCGTGCGAGTCGTGCTGCTGTGGGTCCGCCGTCGGCCGGTGTCCGTGAACCCTTCGGCACCGGCCGGCGACTACGCGAGGCTTATCAGGCCGATAGTGATCATCTCTTTCGTACGACGACGAAGTCCGCGAGCGCCGAGAAGGCGTCCCGCACCCGGTCGGGCATGTGGACGGCGTCGAGGGCCTCGATGGCGACGGTGTGCTGGCGGCGCGCTTCCTCGGCCGTCCACGCGCGCCCGCCGGCCTCCTCGATGAGCGCGGCACGGGCGGCGAACTCCTCCTCGGAGAAGTTCTCGAAGTCGCTGGCCTTGGCGTCGGCGGCGAGGATCTCGCCGAGTCGCTCGGAGGCGGGACCGCCGGCCGCGAGCGCGGCCACCACCGGCAGGGACTTCTTGCGCTGGCGCAGGTCGCTCCAGGTCTGCTTGCCGGTGGCCTCCGGGTCGCCCCAGATGCCGAGCAGGTCGTCCACGGCCTGGAAGGCGAGGCCGAGGTGGTAGCCGTACCGTTCCAGCGCGTCGGCGGTGGCGTCGTCCGCGCCGCCGAGGACCGCGCCGATGGAGGAGGCGCAGGCGAGCAGGGCGCCGGTCTTGTTGCCCTCCATCTCCAGGCACTCCTCGACGCTGACCCGGTCGCGGTGCTCGTAGGAGATGTCCTGGGCCTGGCCGTCGATCAGGGCGCGGGTGGCCGTGGTCAGGCGGCGGGTGGCGCGGCCGGCCTCGACCGTGCCGAGTTCCAGCAGGACCTCGCCGGCGAGCGCGAACAGGGCGTCGCCGACCAGGATGGCCTGGGCGGGGCCGTGCACCTTCCAGACGGTGTCGCGGTGCCGGCGCTGCTCGTCGCCGTCCATCAGGTCGTCGTGCAGCAGCGAGAAGTTGTGCACGAGTTCGACGGCGACCGCGCCCGGGATGCCCACCTCGGGGGCGGCGCCGGTGACCTCGGCGGAGAGCACGGCGAGCGCGGGGCGGACGGCCTTGCCGCCGTCGCCGTCGGCGGGGTTGCCGGCGGCGTCGATCCAGCCGAAGTGGTAGGCGGCGACGGTGTCCATGGGAGGCGCCAGGCGGTCGACGGCCGCGCGCAGCACCGGTGTGGCCAGGGTCCGGCCGCGCTCCAGCAGCGCGGTGACGTCCACCGCGGCCCGTGGAGCGGGCGTCGGGGCCGGGGGCACAGGGGGCACAGTCTCTCCTCTTGTTGCGGTGCCGGGGGTGCGGGGGCGCGCCGCCTGCTGATCGGGCATCAGGCCGCCTCCTCGAACTCGAAGAGGTGGCGGGGACGGGGCCGGCCCAGGGCGCCGAGGGCGGCGTCGGCCGCGCTCACTCCGCTGCGGACCGCACTCTCCATGGTCGCGGGCCACCCGGTGGCGGTCCACGCTCCGGCCAGGTACAGGCCGGGGGCCTTGGTGCGGGCGCCGGGCCGCAGCCGCCCGACGCCGGGGGTGGGGGCGAACGTCGCCGTGCGCTCCCGGGTCACGAAGAAGTCCTCCACCACGGCCGCGCGCGCACCCGGGACGATCCGTTCCAGCTCGGGCAGGTAGCGCTCGCGCAGCTCGGCGACGGGGGTGTCGATCTCGTCCTGCGCGGCCGACTGCGACAGCGCGAGGTACTGGCCCGAGCGCAGCCCGGACGCGTGGGTGCGGTCGAACACCCACTGCACGGGGCTGCCGAGGGCGGCGAAGAAGGGCCGCGCGAGCACCGGGCGGTCGTAGACCACATGGACGTTGAGGATGGGCGCGGTGCCGATCTCCAGCAGCCGCTCGGGCGCGTCGAGGGCGCCGGGCGGCAGCAGGTCGTGGGCCTCGCGCTGGGGTACGGCGAGGACGACGGCGTCCGCGGTGAGCGTCTCGCCGGGAACCTGAACGCTCCAGGCCCCGTTCTCGTTGGAGGAGACGGAGGTGACGCGTGTACGGACCTCGGTACGCACGCCCGCGGAGTCGAGCGCCCTGCGGGCCAGCCGGTCGTGCAGTTCGCCCAGCGGGACGCGGGCCCAGCCGATGTCGGCCGCGCCCGGGTCGGACAGCAGACCGGTCTTGAAGACCATCGCGGCGAGCCCCAGCGAGGCGTCGCCCGCGACCGCGTTGAGGGTGGCGACGCCGACCAGGTCCCACAGGGCCTCGACGGCGCGCGCCGACTGGCCGTGCGCGGCCAGCCAGCTGCCGAAGTCCTGGGTGTCCAGGGCCGGATCGGCGAGGTCGAGCCTCTTGAGCGCGAGCGCGGCACGCCCGACGGCCGCGCGCTCGGCGAGCGAGAGGTGCGGATAGGCGGCCAGGCTGCGCCCCAGGTGGAGGGGGACGGGCAGCGGGTCGCGCCGCAGCCGGCCGAGCCGCCGTCCCTCGGACTTGGCGGCGTCGACGACGGGCACGTCCAGGCGGTCCTGCAGCGGTGCCAGCGCCGCGCCCTCGATCCGGTCGAGGAACCAGCGGTAGGCGGTGCAGCAGCGCAGGTACACGTGCTGGCCGTTGTCGACGGTCAGTTCGCCGCGCTGGAAGGAGAAGGCCAGGCCGCCGAGCCTGGGCCTGCCTTCGAGCAGGGTGACGTGGACGCCCGCGTCGGCGAGGGCGAGCGCCGCGGTGATCCCGGCGAGGCCGCCGCCGACCACGACCGCACTGCGGCCTGTGGTGCGCGGGGCGCCGGGCCGCGCCGGTGCGGGGGGTGAGCCGTCGCTCATCGTGCGTCCTTCCCTACGTGCGCGTGCGCTGCGCGGGCCGGGCGGGGAGGGGCCGCCCTTCGTCCGCGGCTTCCTCGTGGCCGGTCGTGCCCACGCGGCGGTGGCCGCAGGCCCGACAGGGCCTCGCGGCCCCCGGGGGCGCGCGTGTGCTGGTTGAACGGTGCACGCCCGGCCGTCGCAGTCAGGGACGCCACGCCGCAGGGAGGGGTTGCCTGTCGCGTGTCGTCCGCTCTGGCCGGCTCTGGCGCGGTGCGCTGCATCAGGCGCGCCTCCGGACCGAGCGCCGGGAGACCTGGCGGGTCACGTGCCGGGTGTCGAGGCCGGACAGGCCGCGCACGGCGACGTAGGCCTTCTCGTGGCCGGGCAGCGAGACCCGGCCGCGCAGCACGGCCTCCGGGTCGCGCTCGATGCGGTCCAGCAGCCGGCGGTAGATGCCGGCCATCGCGGCCACACAGGCGCCGCTGCGCCGGTCGAGCATGGGCAGCAGCCGGTAGCCCTCGGCGAACAGGGCCCGGGCGCGTCGCACTTCGAAGTGGACGAGGCCGGCGAAGTCGGAGCCCTCCGGTGCGGTCGGCCCGTGGAACCCGGCCGAGCAGCCGAACTTGGCGAGGTCGTCGGCGGGCAGGTAGGTACGGCCGCCGGCCGCGTCCTCGCGGACGTCGCGCAGGATGTTGGTGAGCTGCAGGGCGAGGCCGAGCGTGTCGGCGTACTCGGCGGCGCGTTCGGCGCCGCGGGCGCCGGGTTCGGTGCCGAACACGCCGAGCGAGAGGCGGCCGATGGCACCGGCGACACACCGGCAGTACGTCTTCAGGTCGTCCCAGGTCTCGTAGGTCTCCCCTCGTACGTCCATCTGGACGCCGTCGATAAGTTCGTCGAGGCCGCCGAGCGGGATCGGGAAGGCGTCCGCGGCGTGGCTGAGGGCGACGGCCACCGGGTCGGTGTCGTCCTCCTCGACCTCGCCCCCGCGGATCCGGGCGAGCAGCGCCCGGGTGTCCTCCAGGCGCGTCAGCTTGACCTCGTCGGCCAGGTCGCCGTCGCCGATGTCGTCCACGCGCCGGGAGAACGCGTACAGCGCCGACATGGCTCGGCGCTTGGCCGTCGGCAGCAGCCGGATGCCGTACGCGAAGTTGCGGGCCTGCTGCCCGGTCACGGCCTCGCAGTAGCTGTAGGCGGCGAGTACCGGCGCGGACACGTGCGACGGAGACTCCACGGTCCGGATCACCCCTCTCCTCGCAGGATCACGCCCGCCTCGCGCAGCAACTGGACCTTGCCGGGTCTGGGCGGGCCGGGAAGTACGTCGTACTCGGCGTCGGCGATCGCCCGGATCGCCGCCCTTCCCCCCGCCACGAACCCCGCGAGCAGCAGCTTCAGCCTTCCGTGGACGCTACCCACCAGAGGGGCGCCTTCATTCAGCAGATCGCGGGCGCGTTGTGCTTCGTATGCAACCAGGGCGCGCACCGATGCGCCCGCGGTTTTCGCGGCGAGGTCCGTTTCCCGGACGTGGAAGCGCTTCATGTCCGCGGCGGGGAGGTAGATCCGGTCGCGGCCGAGGTCCTCGGCGACGTCCTGGAGGTCTTCCACGATCTGCAGGGCCGTGCAGATCGCGTCGGACAGCCGGACCCGTTCGGGGGTGGAGGTGCCGGTGACGGCGAGGACGAGGCGGCCGACGGGGTTGGCGGACAGTTCGCAGTAGGCGAGGAGGTCGTCGTAGGTCTCGTACCGGGTGACGAGCTGGTCCTGGCGGTTGGCGGCGATCAGGCCGAGGAAGGGTTCGGGGGTGAGGGCGCGGCGGCGGACGGTGGGCTGCAGGCGGCGCAGCAGCGGGTGGTTCGGGGTGCCGCCGAAGACGCGGCGCAGGTCGGCCTCGAAGGCGTCGAGCAGGACCAGCCGGTCCGCGGCCGCGGCGGGCGACACGCCGAGCAGCCGGGCGTCCGCGCCGCCGGGGGCGAGGTCGCCGTCGCCGATGTCGTCCACGAGGCGGGCGAAGCCGTAGACGGCCATGAGGTCCTCGCGCCAGGCCCGGGGCAGGAAGAAGGGGGCCACGGGGAAGTTCTCACCCGCGGCCTTGTCCAGCGTGGCGCGTTCCAGACCGGGCGCCGTGCCGGTGGCCGTCATCGGGCGGTGCCCGGGGCCGGGACGGCACATGCTGCGCTGAGCAGGGGAGTTTCCGTAGCCATTGCCGTCACATCTCCCGTTCTACACTGCCGACCCAATACACACTATTTCGGACACGCCGCCCCGCACCGCGGGGGGCCGTCCCGTCGCAGGGTGTCGCGTGTTATCGCCCCACTTGCCGGTTTCCGGCACCGGTACAGCTTACGTTGTACAACGATGCACGGACCGTCGGGGTGTCCTGCACATCACAACAACACACCGATTGATGCCAAGATTCCTAACGCCAGGCCGAGTTGACGTTTCCTTTGCAGACGCGGGGCCCCGCCGGAGGAGGTCCGGCGGGGCCCTGGCCGAAACGCGTCACTTGCCGGTGAACTTCTCGTACTCCTTCAGGACCTCTTCGGTGGGGCCGTCCATGCGCAGTTCACCGCGTTCCAGCCACAGCACGCGGTTGCAGGTGTCGCGGATGGACTTGTTGTTGTGACTGACCAGGAAGACCGTGCCGGCCTCCTTGCGCAGTTCCCGGATGCGTTCCTCGGAGCGCTTCTGGAACTTGCGGTCGCCGGTGGCCAGCGCCTCGTCGATCATGAGGACGTCGTGGTCCTTGGCGGCCGCGATGGAGAAGCGCAGACGCGCCGCCATACCGGAGGAGTACGTGCGCATCGGCAGGGTGATGAAGTCGCCCTTCTCGTTGATGCCCGAGAAGTCGACGATGTCCTGGTAGCGCTCCTTGATCTGCTCCCGGGACATGCCCATGGCCAGACCGCCCAGGATGATGTTCCGCTCGCCCGTCAGGTCGTTCATCAGGGCCGCGTTCACGCCCAGCAGGGAGGGCTGGCCGTCGGTGAAGACCTTGCCCTTCTCCGCGGGCAGCAGGCCGGCGATGGCGCGCAGCAGGGTGGACTTGCCGGAGCCGTTGGAGCCGATCAGGCCGATGGCCTCGCCGCGGTAGGCGACGAACGACACCCCGCGCACGGCGTGCACCTTGCGCACCCCGCGCGCCGTGTCGTCGGAGCCCCGCCTGAGGATGCGGCTCAGGGCCGCGGTCGCGCTGCCCCTGCCGGTCTTGGCCCCGTTGACCCGGTAGACGATGTGCAGGTCGTCCGCGATGACCGTCGGGCGCAGGTCCCCGCCGGACTCGGTGTCCGTCTCAACCACGGCCGTACCTCTCCTCCGCCTTCCAGAAGTACACGAAACCGCCGGCGAAGGCGGCCACGGCCCAGAACAGGGCGATGACCCAGACGTGCGGCGGAAGGTTCGAGGCACCGTAGCCGTCGATCAGGGCGTAGCGCATGAGGTCCATGTAGACGGCGGCCGGGTTGACCTGGAGCAGCCGGACCGCGATCTCGGAGCGGCCCTCCATCATCTTGTTGATGGAGAACATGACACCCGAGGTGTACATCCAGGTCCGCAGGATGAACGGCATGAGCTGGGCCAGGTCGGGGGTCTTGGCGCCCATGCGGGCCACGATCAGCGCGAGCCCGGTGTTGAACAGGAACTGCAGCAGCAGGACCGGCACGATCAGCAGCCAGGACGGGCCCGGGTAGCTGCCGAAGCCGATCGCCACGACGAACATGACGATCATCGAGAAGAGCAGCTGCTGGAGCTGCTGGAGCGAGAAGGAGATCGGCAGCGAGGCGCGCGGGAAGTGCAGGGCGCGCACCAGTCCCAGGTTGCCGGAGATCGCGCGGACGCCCGACATGACCGAGCTCTGCGTGAAGGTGAACACGAACACGCCGGTGACCAGGAACGGGATGTAGACGTCCTGGGACAGGCCGCGGCTCGCGTGCAGGATCACGCCGAAGATGAAGTAGTAGACCCCCGCGTTCAGCAGCGGTGTGGCCACCTGCCAGAGCTGGCCGAGCTTGGCCTGGCTGTACTGCGCGGTCAGCTTCGCCTGGGAGAAGGCGAGGATGAAGTGGCGGCGCCCCCAGAGCTGACGGACGTACTCCACGAGCGAGGGCCGGGCGCCGCTCACGGAGAGCCCGTACCTGGCGGCCAGCGCGGCCGCCGTCAGTCCCTCGTCGGGCGACGGGGCCGCGGTCGGCGCGGCCGTGCCGTCGTGCGTGGTCTCACTCACAGGTGTGCAAACTTTCGTCTTCGTCTTCGGTTCGCGTTCGTCCTGCCGGCGCGCGGGCGCACCGGCGCACAGGGACGAGCTTGTCAGATGACCGGGGGACGGCCCAGTCGGGTGAGCCGCCACACCGTACGCCAGCGCATCGGGCGGCGCGGTCCGCAGGGCGTGGTCCAGCCTTCCCGGAAACCGCCGAACCATGCCTTCAGGGCCGGTCCCGAGGGGCGGCGGAGCAGGGTGAGCAGCAGCCAGACGCCCAGATAGACCGGGACCAGGAGGGCGGGGAGGTTGCGGCGGGCGAGCCAGACGCGGTTGCGGGCGACCATGCGGTGGTAGACCGCGTGCCGCGAGGGGGCGGTCGTCGGGTGGTACAGCACCATGTCGGACCGGTAGTCGATCATCCAGCCGGCGTCGAGTGCCCGCCAGGCCAGGTCGGTCTCCTCGTGCGCGTAGAAGAACGCGTCGGGCAGGCCCCCGACCTCGGCGAGGACGCGGGTGCGGACGGCGTTGGCGCCGCCGAGGAAGGTGGTGACACGGGAGGAGCGCATCGGGTCGGAGGCGCGCAGCCGCGGCACGTGCCGGCGCTGGGTCTCGCCGGTGTCGGGGTCGGCGATGCGGAAGCTGATGATGCCCAGCTGGGGGTCGGCGGCGAAGGCCTCGCGGCACAGCTCGGCGGTGTCGTGCCGGGCGAGCAGGCCGTCGTCGTCCAGGAAGAGCAATATGTCGACATCGCGGCCGCTGGGGCCGAAGGCCTCTATGCCGACGTTGCGCCCGCCGGGGATGCCCAGGTTCTCGGGCAGCTCTATGGTCCGCACGCCCTCGGGGACGTCCGGGACGGGCGAGCCGTTGCCGACGACGACCACCTCGACCGGGTCACCCTCCTGCCGGGCGACCGAGTCCAGCAGGGCGCGCAGCTCCTCGGGCCGGTTGCCCATCGTGATGACGACGGCGCCGACCTTCGCGGGCGCGCTCACTTCAGCCTGCTGGAGGCGAGGATGGACACCAGGTGCAGCAGGGTCTGCAGCAGGGCGATGCCCGCGAGGACGGCCGTACCGAGGCGGGTGAAGAACAGGTCGCCGCGGGCCTGGTCCACGAGCGCGAGGACCAGGATGAGCAGCGAGGCCTCGATACCGAGGATCAGCCGGTGGAACTTCAGCGCGGCGGCGGCCCGCCGGGCCAGCGCCATCCCGGAGGTGCGCATCTCGGCGGCGGTCTCCTGGACCGGCGGCTTGCCGGCCTGGTGGCGGGCGACACCGACCAGGTCCGTCTCGGCCTTGATCAGGATCGCGCCGAGCGCGGCGAGGGTGCCGAGGAACGCCCACAGCCAGTCGACGCGGCCGCCGCCCCACAGGTCGGCGGCGCGCAGGCCGAGGCCGACCAGGACGGCCGCGTCGGTCAGGTACGCGCCGACGCGGTCCAGGTAGACGCCGTTCAGCGAGTACTGCTTCTTCCAGCGGGCGATCTCGCCGTCGACGCAGTCCAGCAGCAGGTACAGCTGGACGCACACCACGCCGAGGACGGCGCCCCAGACCCCCGGCACCAGCAGTGCCGGGGCGGCGAGCACGCCGAAGACGGTCATCAGGTACGTGAGCTGGTTGGGCGTGACCCTGGTGTTGACCAGGTAGCGGTCGACCCGCAGGGACACCTCACGCATGTAGAGGCGTCCCATCCAGTGCTCACCGCTGCGCCGGTCCTTCACCCCCGCGGGGTGGACGACCGGACGGAGTTCAGCTACCGATGGCCTTGACATAGTCGGCGTAGATGTCCTTGATCTGGTTCGTCTTGAGGTCGAGGTGTTCGAGGATCGTGTAGCGGCCGGGCCGGGTCTCGGGGGCGAACGCCACCGCGCGGACGAACTCGTCCAGCGTGAAGCCGATCTCCTCCGGGAGCACCGGGAGCCCGTGCCGGCGCAGCACCTGGGCCATGTACGCCGACTCCTCGTGGGCGCCCCGCAGGTACATCGCGAAGGCCGCGCCGAGGCCGCACTGCTCGCCGTGGGCGGCGGCGCGCTTGGGGTAGAGCAGGTCGAAGGCGTGGTTGATCTCGTGGCAGGCGCCGGAGGACGGACGGGAGTCGCCCGACACGGACATGGCGATGCCGGTGAGGACCAGCGCCTCGGCGAGGACCTGGAGGAAGCCGTCGTCGCCGACTCCGCCGGGGTGCCGGAGCACCGCCTCGCCTGCCTGGCGGGCCATGGCGGCGGCCAGTCCGTCGATCTTCTCGCCGTTGACCCGGGCCGCCAGCTCCCAGTCCGCGACCGCGGAGATGTTGGAGATGGCGTCGCCGATGCCGGAGCGGACGAACCGGACGGGCGCCTCGCGGATCACGTCGAGGTCGATGATGACCGCGATCGGGTTGGGCACGCCGTACGAGCCGCGGCCCGCGTCGTTGTCGAGGGTGGCGACCGGGGAGCACAGGCCGTCGTGGGCGAGGTTGGTGGCGACCGCGACCAGCGGCAGGCCGACCCGGGCCGCCGCGAACTTGGCGCAGTCGATGATCTTGCCGCCGCCGAGGCCGACGACCGCGTCGTAGCGGCCGCCCTTTATGTCGCCGGCCAGCCGCACCGCGTCGTCGATGGTGCCGCCGTCGACCTCGTACCAGCTGGCGCCGGGCAGTGTGGGGGCGATCCGTTCGCGCAGCCGGGCGCCGGAGCCGCCGCTGACGGCGATGGCCAGGCGGCCCGAGGTCGAGATGCGCTCGTCGGCGAGGACCCCGCCGAGGTCGTCGAGGGCACCCGGGCGGATGTCCACGACGACCGGCGAGGGGATGAGCCGGGTCAGTACTGGCACGCGATCTCCCGTCCACGGGCGAGATCGTCGTGGTTGTCGATCTCGACCCACTTGACGTCGCCGATCGGCGCAACGTCGATGCGGAAGCCCCGGTTGACGAGTTCCTGGTAGCCGTGCTCGTAGAACTGCTGCGGGTCGGTCTCCCAGACCGTCTTCAGCGCGTCGGCCAGCTCGGGGGCGGCGTCGCCCTCGATGAGGGTGACGCCGATGTACTCGCCGGTGGCCTCGGCCGGGTCCATCAGCTTGGTGATCTTCGTCATGCCCTTGTCGGGGTCGACGACGACCTTCATCTCCTCGTCGGCGAGGTCCTTGACGGTGTCCAGGGCCAGGATGATGCGCCGGCCCTCACCGCGCGCGGCGAGCAGGGTCTTCTCGACGGAGACCGGGTGGACGGTGTCGCCGTTGGCGAGGATCACGCCGTCCTTGAGGGCGTCACGGCCGCACCACAGGGAGTAGGCGTTGTTCCACTCCTCGGCCTTGTCGTTGTCGATGAGGGTGAGCTTGAGGCCGTACTTGGCCTCCAGGGCCGCCTTGCGCTCGTAGACGGCCTCCTTGCGGTAGCCGACGATGACCGCGACCTCGGTCAGCCCGATCTCGGCGAAGTTGCCGAGGGTCAGGTCCAGCACCGTGATCGAGTCCTCTATGCCCGCGGGCCCCACCGGCACCAGCGCCTTGGGCAGGCTGTCGGTGTACGGGCGCAGACGCCGTCCGGCGCCGGCCGCGAGCACGAGGCCGATCATGCGGTTTCTCCTTCGTCGTGTACAGCGGGCGCCCCGGCGGACACCCAGAAGCGGATGCTCTCGACGAGCACCACCAGGGCGACGGCCACGGCGAGGACCGTGAGCGCGGCCTTGAACTGCGCGGCGGTGAGCAGCGCGGCGAGGACGGTGACGAGCAGCGTCCGCCCCTCGTGCCCCCCGATGGCGCGCACCAGCCGGGCCGGCGGCGCTCCGGCGTTGCCGCGGATGCGGTACACCGTGTCGTAGTGATGGTAGGCGACGGCCGCCACCAGGCCGAAAGCCGCAGGAAGCGCCCCGTTCACCCCGGCCTTGGCGGCCAGGGCGAGGACCGTGCCGTACTCGGCGGCCCGGAAGAAGGGCGGGACCAGCCAGTCGAGGGCGCCCTTGAGGGGGCGGGCGACGGCGAGGGCCGAGGTGAGGACGTACACGGCGGCGCCGGCGACCGGCAGCGGGCCACCGAAGTCCGTGAGGGCCGAGGCCGCGGTGACGGCGGCGGCGCCGAGCAGGGCGACGGCGGGTACGGCGATCCCGGGCAGCCCCCGGCCGGCCAGGCGCCGCAGGGCCGCGGCGAGCGGTCCGGAGTCGGCGAGGTCGGCGAGGGCCTGGGCCGCCCGATCGGTCCGCCGCGCCTTGCGGGTCAGGGAGCGCAGCACCCGGCCCGCGGTGGTGTAGGTCGCGGCGAAGGCGCAGCCGGCGAGGAGGACGTAGAAGGTGATCCGCGGGGTGGTGGCCGCGGTGAGGACCGCGATCATCGCCCAGCGCTCGCCGATCGGCAGGACGATCATGCGGCGCAGCCAGACCGTCCAGCCGACGCTGTCGAGCTTGTCGGAGAGGGCGGCGGTGGGGCTGGTGTTGGCGGTGGCGTCGTGGTTGGCCTCGTTGAAGGAGAAGTCGACCACGTGCCGGCAGGTCTGCAGGATCATCGCGCCGAGGGCGAGGGCCCACACGTCGTCGCCGCCGCGGGCCGCGCCGAGCGCGAGGCCGGCGTAGTAGGCGTACTCCTTGGCCCGGTCGAAGGTGGCGTCGAGCCAGGCGCCGAGGGTGGAGTACTTCAGCGCGTAGCGGGCGAGCTGGCCGTCGGTGCAGTCCAGGACGAAGGAGGCGATCAGCAGCACACCGGCCGCGATGAAACCGGCGCGGGTGCCGGTCGCCGCGCAGCCCGCCGCTATCAGCGCGGTGAGCAGCGACGCCGTGGTGACCTGGTTCGGGGTCAGGCCGCGGCGGGCGCACCAGCGGGCGAGGTAGCGGGAGTACGGGCTGATGAAGAACGTGGTGAAGAAGCCGTCGCGGGACTTCACGGCCGACTTCAGGCGTACGGCCTCGTCGTCGACGGCGGCCACGGCCTGCCGGGCCTCGTTGCGGGCCTGCGGGTCGGCCGGGACGGTGGCGACCAGGCTGCCCAGCTCGGGCCGGTGCACCGCGCCGCCGTCGGCGTCGAGCGCGGTGGCGACGCGGTCGGCGAGGCTGTCCACGGCGAGCGCGGGGGCGCCGCCGGACCCGGTGGTGCCGTCGTCGGCGGAGGTCTCGCGGGCCAGGGCGCGGGTGAGCGCCTGCCGGGCGGCGGGCTGGGCGGTGACGGCGCCGGGCACGGCGGCGAGGGGGAAGCGCGGGTCGGTCAGGCCGAGGCGCAGCGCGTGCGGGTGGCCGACGAAGCGGGCGTCGACCAGGGCCACGCGCCGGTCGGCCGGTACGGCGGCGAGCAGGGACTCCGTCCCGGCGGCGTCGGCCGCCACCCGCACCTCGAAGCCGAGGGACCGCAGATCGTGCTCCAGGGTCGATCCGGGGACCGGCTGACCGGTGACGATGGCGGTCGGCAACCGAACTCACTCCCTGGGTGCCGGCGCGCGGGCGCCGGTCGTCTGCGTGGTGGGGCGCCCCTGCCTGCGGCACCCGGGCGGCATGTCGGCAGAGGCTATCGGATGGGCCGGAGCCCGTGTTCACCGGCCGTTCACGGCCCGGCCCCCGGGGAGCTGCCCCGGCCTCTGCCGCGATCATCATCGGGGATCGGGGGCCCGGCCCACAAACCGGTGGGGCAGACCCGGGCAACCGGGACACCGGGCGGCTCGGCATAGGGTGGTCGACCATGACGTGGCTGATCACCGGCGGAGCCGGATACATCGGGGCGCATGTGGCACGGGCCATGACGGGCGCCGGGGAGAACGTCGTGGCACTGGACGACCTGTCGGCCGCCGTGCCCGCGCGGCTGCCGGCCGAGGTGCCGCTGGTCCGGGGCTCGACGCTGGACGGGGACCTGCTCAAGCGGGTCTGCGCGGAGTACGGCGTGACGGGCGTGGTCCATCTCGCGGCACGCAAGCAGGTCGCGGAGTCGGTGGCGCAGCCCACCCGCTACTACCGGGAGAACGTGGGCGGCCTGGCCACCCTGCTGGACGCGGTCGCCGAGGCGGGCGTCGGCCGGCTGCTGTTCTCCTCGTCGGCGGCCGTGTACGGCAACCCGGACGTGGACCTGATCACCGAGGACACCCCGTGCGCGCCGGTGAACCCGTACGGCGAGACCAAGCTGGCCGGGGAGTGGCTGGTGCGGGCGGCGGGCCGGGCGCACGGCATCTCCACGGTCTGTCTGCGCTATTTCAACGTGGCGGGCGCGGCGGCGCCGGAGCTGGCGGACACGGGCGTGTTCAACATCGTGCCGATGGTCTTCGACCGGCTCACCCGCGGCGAGGCCCCGCGCGTCTTCGGCGACGACTACCCGACCCCGGACGGCACCTGCGTCCGGGACTACATCCATGTCGCCGACCTCGCGGAGGCCCATCTGGCGGCGGCGCGGCGGCTGGACGCCGGCGGCCTGTCCGGCGATCTGACGCTGAACATCGGCCGGGGCGAGGGCGTCTCGGTGCGCGAGCTGATCACGGTCGTCGGGGAGGTCACCGGGGACCGCCGGGCGCCCGTGGTGGAGGCCCGCCGTCCCGGTGACGCGCCGCGCGCGGTGGCTTCGGCCGAGCGGGCCGCCGAGGCGCTGGGCTGGCGGGCCCGGCGCGGGGTGCGGGAGATGGTCGAGTCGGCGTGGGCGGGCTGGCGGCTGCACCACGGCCAGTGAGCCGGACCAGCCGTGACCTGCGGAACGTTTCCGCAGGTCACGGCACATGACAACGGTGTTCAGTGCCGCGTTGCCCCATACCCCTACCCCGTAGTTCACTGGGCCTTCGGGCAGGCACACGGAAGGCGGTAGTCATGGGGGCAGGGCACGACCACGGGCACGCGCACTCCCACGCGCCGGCCCCGGGTACGGCCACGGCCGCGTACCGGGGACGGCTGCGGATCGCGCTCGGCATCACGCTCACCGTGATGGTGGTCGAGATCGTCGGTGGCCTGGTCGCGGACTCGCTCGCGCTGATCGCGGACGCGGCCCACATGGCGACCGACGCGGTGGGCCTCGGCATGGCGCTGGTCGCCGTGCACTTCGCGAACCGCCCGGCGAGCGCCAACCGCACCTTCGGCTACGCCCGCGCCGAGATCCTCGCGGCCCTGGCCAACTGTCTGCTGCTGCTCGGGGTCGGCGGATACGTGCTGTACGAGGCGGTCCAGCGGTTCGTGGAACCCGCGCCGACCCGGGGCGGCCTGATGGTCGTGTTCGGCCTCATCGGCCTGGTCGCGAACTCCGTCTCGCTGGTCCTGCTGATGCGCGGCCAGAAGGAGAGCCTGAACGTGCGCGGCGCCTTCCTCGAGGTGGCCGCGGACGCGCTGGGCTCGGTGGCGGTGCTGATCTCGGCGGCGGTGATCCTGACCACCGGCTGGCAGGCCGCGGACCCGGTCGCCTCGCTGGTCATCGGGCTGATGATCGTGCCGCGGACGCTGAGGCTGCTGCGCGAGACGCTGGACGTGCTGCTGGAGGCGGCCCCCAAGGGCGTCGACATGGCGGAGGTCCGGGCGCACATCCTGGCGCTGGACGGCGTGGAGGACGTACACGACCTGCACGCCTGGACGATCACCTCGGGCATGCCGGTGCTGTCGGCGCACGTGGTGGTCAGCTCCGAGGCACTGAACGCCATCGGGCACGAGAAGATGCTGCACGAGCTGCAGGGCTGCATCGGCCACCACTTCGACGTGGAGCACTGCACCTTCCAGCTGGAGCCGGGCGGCCACGCGGAGCACGAAGCGCGGCTGTGCCACTGACCGTACGCACTCCCGTTCGGCGCGTCCCCGGACGGTTCCCCCGGGTGGTCGCCGGGCACGATGAGCTACCGGGTCCGACTCCCGGTGCCGCGCCGCGCGCGGACCGTGGACGTGCCGGGAGTGCCGGATTCGTACGGCAGACTTGGGGTGCGAAGACCGAGGCGAAGGATGGGTATGCCGATCACACCTGCCACCGCGACGCACAGCTCGTCGGAGGGCACCGCAGAGCCGATTTTGCTGGAACTGGTCGACGAGAAGGGTGTGACGACCGGCACGGCGGAGAAGCTCGCCGCCCACCAGCCGCCCGGGCAGCTGCACCGGGCGTTCTCGGTGTTCCTCTTCGACGAGCAGGGCAGGCTGCTGCTCCAGCAGCGGGCGCTCGGCAAGTACCACTCCCCCGGTGTGTGGTCCAACACCTGCTGCGGCCACCCGTACCCGGGTGAGGCGCCGTTCGCGGCGGCGGCCCGGCGCACGCACGAGGAGCTGGGTGTGTCGCCGTCGCTGCTCGCGGAGGCCGGCACGGTCCGGTACAACCACCCGGACCCCGCCTCGGGTCTGGTGGAGCAGGAGTTCAACCACCTGTTCGTCGGCCTGGTGCAGGCGCCGCTCGGACCGGACCCCGAGGAGGTCGCCCAGACCGCCTTCGTGACGGCGGCCGAGCTGGCCGAGCGGCATGCCGCGGACCCGTTCTCGGCCTGGTTCATGACCGTCCTGGACGCGGCCCGCCCGGCGATCAGGGAACTGACGGGCCCGTCCGCGGGCTGGTAGGCGCCGGCTGGAGCGGGGCCGCGGGCTTGAGCGGGAGGGCGGCCCAGATCACCTTGCCGCCGCTCGCGGTGTGCTCCACGTCGACCACCCCGCCCGCCTCCCGGGCCACCTCGCGCACCAGGAGCAGTCCCCTGCCGCCGGTCTGGCCGTGGTCGGCCTCCAGGGCGGTGGGGCGGTAGGGGTGGTTGTCCTCCACCGACACCCGCACCCACTCGGCTCCGACGGCCACCTCCACGGCGAGCACCGGCGACAGCAGCGCCGCGTGCCGTACCGCGTTGGTGACCAGCTCGGAGACGATCAGCAGCAGGCCGTGCACCAGGTCGTCGGAGACCGGCACCCCCTGGCGCAGCAGCAGGTCCCGCACCGCGTGCCGGGCCTGCGGGACCGAGGCGTCCACCGCGGCCGCGGTGAACCGCCAGACACCTTCGTACGGCAGGGGGTCCGGCGGCCGCCCGGCGCCGCCCCCCGCTGGGCCCGGGCCGTCCCCGCGCCCCTGGTCGTCCATCGTCCGGTCGCCACCCTCGCGCTCGATTGTCACCACACGTCGAGTGTTGGGAACGATGCGCTCCGGCCCGGATGTCTGAACACAAGTCGGCGGGTATCGAACGGATTCTGACCGACTCCGTATGACCTGGTCGCGGTCGGGACTGTTCCTGTTCCCCCGGCGCCGGTTCGCGAACTAGTCGGGTTGTACGAGGCCGACGATACGATCCCCGCATGGAGCCCCAGCTGTCCCACCAGGTCACCGACTCCGTCGCCACCGTAGTGATCCGTCATCCCGCCAAGCGCAACGCCATGACGACCGCGATGTGGCGGGCCCTGCCCCCGCTGCTGGACGCGCTGGCCCGTGACGGCGGGGTACGGGCGCTGGTGCTGACCGGCGAGGGCGCCACCTTCTGCGCGGGCGCCGACATCTCCACGCTGCAGGGCTCGCCGGAGGAGGCACAGGGTCTCGCGGTCGCGGCGGAGGAGGCCCTGGCCGCGTTCCCGAAGCCGACCCTGGCCGCGGTGCGCGGGCACTGCGTGGGCGGGGGGACGCAGCTCGCGGCGGCCTGCGATCTGCGGCTGGCCGAGGAGGGAACGCTGTTCGGGGTGACACCGGCGAAGCTCGGCGTCGTCTACCCGTCCTCCTCGACCCGCCGGCTGGTGTCCCTGGTGGGTCCGGCCACGGCCAAGTACCTGCTGTTCACGGGCGAGTTGATCGACACGGGACGGGCGCTGGCCACCGGTCTGGTGGACGAGGTGCTGCCCGAGGGGGACCTGGACCAGCGGGTCGCGGACCTGACCCGGGTCCTGGTGTCCCGCTCGCAGCTCACCCAGGCCGCCGCCAAGGAGTTCGCCGACGGCCGCACCGACCGCGACGCCCACTGGACCGCGCAGGCCCGCGCAGGCGGCGACCTCGCGGAGGGGGTCGCCGCGTTCCTGGAACGCCGTCGGCCGCGCTTCACCTGGAGCGTCTCTACGCCAGGCTGAACCGCCGGCCCGCGCGCAGTTCCTCGACCAGGTACGCGGGCGCCTTGTGCGGGGAGCCGGCGTCGTAGGGCGGCTGGGGGTCGTACTCGGTCAGCAGCTGGACGGCCTGGGCGTGTTCGTCGCCCGCGATCCGGCCGACCAGGGTGAGCGCCATGTCGATGCCGGCGGACACCCCGGCGGCGGTGACGTACTTGCCGTCGGTCACGACCCGCTCCCCCGTCGGCTCGGCGCCGAACCCGCGCAGCAGGTCCAGGGCGGCGAAGTGGCTGGTCGCGCGGCGGCCGCGGAGCAGTCCCGCGGCGGCCAGCAGCAGCGAGCCGGAGCAGACCGACGTCGTCCAGGTGCTCGTCTCGTCGGCCGCGCGCAGCCAGTCCAGCAGGGCCGGGTTCTCCAGCTGGGCCATGGTGCCGGGCCCGCCGGAGACCACCACCAGGTCGGGATCGGGCAGCTCGGCCAGGGCCCGGTCGGCGGTGACGGCGAGGAACCCGGTGTCCGTCCGGACCGGGCCGGCCCGTTCGGCGACGAAGGCGAGGCGCACGTCCGGCAGCCGGCTGAGCATCTCGTAGGGTCCCACGACGTCCAGGGCGGTGAAGCGATCGTAGACGACCAGGGCGATCCGCATCATTTTCCTCTCAGTGGGCGGGGGCCGGCCTGAACCGGCGCCGGTATTCGGCCGGGGCCGTGCCGAGCGCCTTGACGAAGGCGCGGCGCATGGCCTCCGGGGTGCCGTAGCCGCTGGCGCGGGCGACCTCCTCGATGCCGGCGGGGGTGTCCTCCAGCAGACGGCGGGCGTGTTCCAGGCGGACCCGGTCGACGTAGCGGCCGGGGGTGGTGCCGGTCTCCTCCCGGAAGGCGCGGGCGAAGTGCCGCGGTGACAGCCGGGCCCTGGCGGCGAGCGAGTCGACCGTGAGGTCGCCGGCCGGGTGCTCGGTGATCCACCGCTGCACCTCGCGCAGCGGTGCCCGCTGGGCGGTCTGGGCGGCGAGCTGGGCGCTGAACTGCGCCTGGTTGCCTGGCCGGCGCAGGAAGACCACCAGGTGCCGGGCGACCGCGAGGGCGACGTCCCGGTCCAGGTCCTCCTCGACCAGGGCGAGGGCCAGGTCGATGCCGGCCGTCACCCCGGCCGAGGTGGCGACGTGCCCGTCCCGGACGTAGATCGGCTCCGGGTCGACGTCGACGGCCGGGTGGTCCTGGGCGAGTGTGCCGCAGTACGCCCAGTGGGTCGTCGCCCGGCGGCCGTCGAGGAGTCCGGCGGCGGCGAGCAGGACGGCGCCCGTGCAGACGGAGACCAGGCGCGGGGCGCGCGGCCCGTGGGTGCGCAGCCACTCGGTCAGCCGCGGGTCGGGGGCGCGGGTGCCCTCGCCGCCGGGGACCAGCAGGGTGTGCGGGCCGGCCGCCGCGGTGAGCGCCTCGTCCGGTACGAGGGTCAGGCCGGAGGAGCTGCGCACCGGGCCGCCGTCCAGGGAGGCCGTACGGATCCGGTAGGTGCCCGGTGTGTGCTTCTCGGCGCCGGCGAACACTTCCAGCGGACCGGTGACGTCGAGGCTCTGGACGCCGTCGAAGAGGACGAAGAGGAGGGTGCGCTGCGCCATGCCCCCGATTCTTCGCGGCCCCGGTCGTGGCCGCAATGACGTCCTTCCCACCTTTTCTGCCATGCGGTCCCGTCCGGCGGACCGGGGCCCGCGGAAGGCCCGGCGCCCCGCCGGATGTGCCCTGATCCCCGGGATGCCGGTGTCACCTGCCACAATTGCCGCGCAACCTTGAGTGGAGAAGGCGGTACGGGATCGTGACGACACCCGGGTCCCTCGGAGCAGGGTCCATCGAAGGCAGGATCGCCGAGGAACTCGGCGTACGGGAGCGGCAGGTGAGGGCCGCGGTGGAACTGCTCGACGGCGGTTCCACCGTGCCCTTCATCGCTCGCTACCGCAAGGAAGCGACCGAGATGCTCGACGACGCGCAGCTGCGCACCATCGAGGAGCGGCTGCGCTACCTGCGGGAGCTGGAGGAGCGGCGCACCGCGATCCTGGAGTCGGTGCGGGAGCAGGGCAAGCTCACCGAGGAGCTTGAGGCGCGGATCCGCGGCGCCGAGACCAAGGCGCGGCTGGAGGACATCTACCTCCCGTACAAGCCCAAGCGGCGCACCAAGGCGCAGATCGCGCGCGAGGCCGGCCTGGAGCCGCTCGCGGAGGGGCTGCTGACGGACCCCACGGTCGAACCGCTGGCGGCGGCCGCCGCGTTCGTGGACGCGGACAAGGGCGTCGCCGATCAGCAGGCCGCGCTGGAGGGCGCCCGGGCGATTCTCACCGAGCGGTTCTCGGAGGACGCCGACCTGATCGGCGAGCTGCGCGAGCGCATGTGGGTGCGCGGGCGTTTGGCCGCGAAGGTGCGGGAGGGCAAGGAGGAGGCGGGCGCCAAGTTCGCCGACTACTTCGACTTCGCCGAGCCGTTCACCGAGCTGCCCTCGCACCGGGTCCTGGCCATGCTGCGCGGGGAGAAGGAGGAGGTCCTGGACCTCGTCCTGGAGCCTGAGGAGGCCACGGAGGGCCCGTCGTCGTACGAGGGCGTCATCGCCCACCGGTTCGGGATCGCCGACCGGGGCCGCCCGGCCGACAAGTGGCTGACGGACACGGTCCGCTGGGCCTGGCGGACCCGCGTCCTGGTCCACCTCGGGATCGACATCCGCCTCAGGCTGCGGACGGCCGCCGAGGACGAGGCGGTGAACGTGTTCGCGGCGAACCTGCGGGACCTGCTGCTGGCCGCCCCGGCCGGCACCCGTGCGACGCTCGGCCTGGACCCCGGTTTCCGTACGGGGGTGAAGGTCGCCGTGGTCGACGCCACCGGCAAGGTCGTCGCCACGGACGTGATCTACCCGCACGTCCCGGCCAACAAGTGGGACGAGGCCCTCGCCAAGCTCGCCCGGCTGGCGAAGGAGCACGCGGTCGAGCTGGTCGCGATCGGCAACGGCACGGCGTCCCGCGAGACCGACAAGCTCGCCGGTGAACTCATCGCCCGGCACCCGGAGCTGAAGCTCACGAAGGTGATGGTGTCCGAGGCGGGCGCGTCGGTGTACTCCGCCTCGCCGTACGCCTCTCAGGAACTGCCGGACATGGACGTGTCGCTGCGCGGCGCCGTCTCCATCGCCCGCCGGCTCCAGGACCCGCTGGCCGAGCTGGTGAAGATCGACCCGAAGTCGATCGGTGTCGGCCAGTACCAGCACGACCTGTCCGAGGTGAAGCTGTCCCGCTCGCTGGACGCGGTGGTCGAGGACTGTGTGAACGGCGTCGGCGTGGACGTCAACACCGCGTCCGTGCCGCTGCTCGCCCGGGTCTCGGGCATCTCGGCCGGGCTCGCCGAGAACATCGTCGCGCACCGGGACCAGAACGGGCCGTTCTCGTCCCGCTCCGAGCTGAAGAAGGTGGCGCGGCTCGGCCCGAAGGCGTACGAGCAGTGCGCGGGCTTCCTGCGGATCCGCGGCGGCGACCCGCTGGACGCGTCCAGCGTGCACCCCGAGGCCTACCCGGTGGTCCGCCGCATGGTGAAGACCACGGGCCAGGAGGTGGCGTCCCTCATCGGCAACACGGGCGTGCTGCGCTCGCTGCGGCCGGCCGACTTCGTGGACGACACCTTCGGTCTGCCGACCGTCACCGACATCCTCAGGGAGCTGGAGAAGCCGGGCCGCGACCCACGGCCGGCGTTCCGGACGGCCACCTTCAAGGAGGGCGTCGAGAAGATCTCCGACCTGTCCGCCGGGATGGTGTTGGAGGGCGTGGTCACCAACGTGGCCGCCTTCGGTGCGTTCGTGGACGTCGGTGTCCACCAGGACGGTCTGGTGCACGTCTCGGCGATGTCGAAGTCGTTCGTCAAGGACCCGCGGGACGTGGTGAAGCCCGGGGACATCGTCAGGGTGAAGGTGCTGGACGTCGACATCCCGCGCAAGCGCATCGCGCTGACGCTGCGGCTGGACGACGAGGCGGCCCCGCAGGAGCAGCGCGGTGGCGGGGCGCGCCCGCCGCAGCAGCGGCAGGGCGGCGGCCGGCGGCAGCCCCGGGGCGGTGCCGACCGCGGCGGCCGGCAGGCCGCGGCGCCGGCGCCCTCCAACAGCGCGATGGCGGACGCGCTGCGCCGCGCGGGCCTGCTGGACCCGAAGAAACGCTGACGGGCGACGCCGGGGCGGGGCGGGCCGCCCGGCCCCGGCACGCCCCGGCGGACCACTGGTGAGGCCGAGCCGGGCGCGGACCGGCAGGAGCCGGGGGGGCGTCACCGGGCGGGACCGGTGGCCGGGCACCCCCGCCCACTCGACGCGGAGCGTCGGCGACCGACGACGACGCCGCGGATGTGCGTGCCGGGGCCCGCGACGCCGGCAAAGTCCGAAAAAGAGGGCCTAGCGTTCCGTCACCTTGCCGTCGGCGACCTCCAGGCGGCGGGTCACCCGGACCGCGTCCAGCATGCGGCGGTCGTGGGTGACCAGCAGCAGCGTGCCCGTGTAGGCGTCGAGGGCGCCCTCCAGCTGCTCGATGGCCGGCAGGTCCAGGTGGTTCGTCGGCTCGTCCAGGACGAGGAGGTTGACGCCCCGCCCCTGGAGCAGGGCGAGCGCGGCGCGGGTGCGTTCCCCCGGGGACAGGGTCGCGGCCGGGCGCAGCACATGGGCGGCCTTCAGGCCGAACTTGGCCAGCAGTGTGCGGACCTCCGCCGGTTCGGTGTCGGGGACGGCGGCGCAGAAGGCGTCGAGCAGGGTCTCCGGGCCGTGGAACAGCCCCCGGGCCTGGTCGACCTCGCCGACCAGGACCCCCGAGCCGAGGGCCGCGTGACCGGAGTCGAGCGGGACGCGGCCCAGCAGCGCGCCGAGCAGGGTGGACTTGCCGGAGCCGTTGGCGCCCGTCACCGCGATCCGGTCCGCCCAGTCGATCTGCAGCGAGACCGGCCCGAAGGTGAAGTCGCCGCGCCGCACCTCGGCGTCCCGCAGCGTCGCCACGACCGCGCCCGAGCGCGCGGCGGACGCGATCTCCATGCGCAGCTCCCACTCCTTGCGCGGTTCCTCGACCACCTCGAGGCGCTCGATCATGCGCTGGGTCTGCCGGGCCTTGGCGGCCTGCTTCTCGCTGGCCTCGCTGCGGAACTTGCGGCCGATCTTGTCGTTGTCGTTGCCCGCCTTGCGACGGGCGTTCTTCACGCCCTTGTCCATCCAGGCCCGCTGGGTCTGCGCACGGTCCTGGAGGGCGGCCTTCTTGTCGGCGTACTCCTCGTAGTCCTCGCGGGCGTGCCGGCGGGCCACCTCGCGCTCCTCCAGGTAGGCCGCGTAGCCACCGCCGTAGAGGTTGATCCGCTGCTGGGCGAGGTCGAGTTCGAGCACCTTGGTGACGGTGCGGGTGAGGAACTCGCGGTCGTGGCTGACGACGACCGTGCCGGCGCGCAGGCCGGTGACGAACCGTTCCAGACGCTCCAGTCCGTCCAGGTCGAGGTCGTTGGTGGGCTCGTCCAGGAGGAAGACGTCGTAGCGGGACAGCAGCAGGGAGGCGAGGCCGGCGCGGGCCGCCTGGCCGCCGGAGAGGGCGGTCATCGGCCGGTCCAGGTCCACGGCCAGGCCGAGGGAGTCGGCGACCTCCTCCGCGCGCTCCTCCAGGTCGGCGCCGCCCAGGTCGAGCCAGCGCTCCAGGGCGGCCGCGTAGGCGTCGTCGGCGCCGGGCGCGCCGTCGACCAGTGCCTGGGTGGCCTCGTCCATCGTCCGCTGGGCCTCGGCGACCCCGGTGCGGCGGGCCAGGAACTCCCCGACGGTCTCCCCCGGCCGGCGCTCCGGCTCCTGCGGCAGGTGGCCGACGGTGGCGGTGGGCGGGGACAGGCGCAGTTCGCCCTGCTCGGGCCGGACGAGCCCGGCGAGCATCCGCAGCAGGGTCGACTTTCCCGCGCCGTTGGCACCGACCAGCCCGATCACGTCGCCGGGCGCGACGACCAGGTCGAGCCCGGAGAACAGCGAGCGGTCACCGTGCCCGGCGGCGAGGTTCTTGGCAACGAGGGTGGCAGTCATCAGGACGTCGATCCTAACGGCGGCGGGTGTGCGCCCCCGCCACGTTTTCCGCTTCCGGCGCCGGTCGCCCCCGCCACGTATTCCGCGTCCCGCGCCGGTCGCCGCCGGTACGGCCCCGGCCTGCCGGCGTCGGACGCGCGGGCCTATCGTCCTGCCGTGGACAGTGAGCCGAGAGACGAAGTGATCGTGGTCGGCGGCGGGATCGCCGGTCTGACGACGGCCGTGCTGCTGGCCGAGTCCGGGCGGCGGGTGCGGGTGTGGACGCGGGAGCCGGCCGAGCGGACCACGTCGGCGGTCGCGGGGGGCCTGTGGTGGCCGTACCGCATCGAACCCGAGCCGCTGGCCGGAGTGTGGGCGCTGACGTCCCTCGGGGTGTACGAGGAGCTGGCGGAGCATCCCGCCGAGACGGGGGTGCGTCTGCTCGACGGCGTGCACCACGGGAGCCGGCTGGAGGAGCTGGGCGCGTGGGCGGGGCGGGTGCCGGGGCTGCGGGCGGTGGCCGAGGGGCTCGCGGCGCGGCTGCCGGTGATCGACATGCCGGTGCACCTGGCGTGGCTGCGCGAGCGGCTGGCGGCGGCGGGCGGTGCGGTGGAGGTCCGTGAGGTGACCGACCTGGCCGCCGTGCCCGCCTCCGTGGTGGTCAACTGCACCGGTCTCGGGGCGCGTTCACTGGTGCCGGACCCGGCGGTGCGTCCGGTGCGCGGGCAGCTGGTCGTGGTGGAGAACCCGGGCGTCACCGACTGGTTCACCTCCGTCGACCACTCCTCGGCCGCCTCCACCTACTTCATTCCGCAGCCGGGACGGCTGCTCCTGGGCGGTACGGCCGAGGAGGACGACTGGACCCCGGAGCCGGACCCGGCCACCGCCGCGGCGATCGTCGCCCGGTGCGCGGCCGTCCGCCCGGAGATCGCCGGGGCGCGCGTGCTCGCGCACCGGGTGGGCCTGCGGCCGGCCCGGGAGGCGGTACGGCTGGAGCGCCTCCCGCTCCCGGACGGCCGCGTGCTGGTGCACAACTACGGCCACGGCGGCGCCGGCATCACGGTGGCCTGGGGCTGCGCACGCGAGGCGGCCGAACTGGCGTCACCGACCGCCTGACACGTCAGCCGGACGCGACGACCGGCCGGCCCGACCGGTCGGCCGGACGCGACGACCAGCCACCCCGGGGGGCGCGCGGAACGGCGCGGCCGGCCCGCGCCTACCCGCGGCCGGACACCATGCCCGGCCACCGCCGAACCGGCGCCGCCCCCCGGATCACCGCCGCGCACCGGTCCGTCAGCCCGCCGGAACGTGCCGGACGGCGCGCGGTGCCCGAACGCCCTCCAGCGCCGTCGGCGCGGGCGCCCCGCCGCCGCCGGAGGTGGCCCGGGCGAAGGCCGCCGGACCGCCCACCAGCGGGAGGGCGGCCGTCGTACGGGACAGGTCCACGGTGAGCGTCGGCCTGGTGGACGGCGGGTCGATGAGGTCCTTGTCCGTGCCGGCGACGATCAGGGCCAGGCGGTGCCCCGCGGGGACGACGTGGTCGGTGGCCGCGAGGGTGAGGGTGAGGGTGTACGCCCGGCCCGGGGTGAGCGGGACGCCCTTCGCCGGCCAGGCGTAGTGGCCGAGGTCGGCCCAGCCGCGGCTGACCACGGTGTAGTCGACGGCGGCCGTCTTCGCCCTGGTCTCCTTGAAGCAGGCGCTGTCCCCGGCCGTGCTCGCGCCCCAGCAGGTGCGGTCGGTGAGGGTGGTGATGCCCTCGCCCGGGTCGGCGTAGTCGCGGATGGTGTCCGGGCCGACGTCGACCAGGACGGCGGAGAGGTGGGCCGAGGCCGTGGTCGGGGTCGCCCTGACCGTCACTGTGGAGGAACCGGACAGGCGCACCCCGCGGGTGAGCGGCGCGGTGAGGAAGCCGGCCTTCTCCGGGGTGGAGGTGGTCAGGTGCGCGGCCCAGTCGGTTTCGCCGCGCGCCGGGTCGTCGGTGAAGGTCTCGGTGCCCTTGGCCGGGCGCAGGCCGAGGGTGCCGACGCCGGCCAGGTTGCCGGTGGCCGGGTGCAGGACGGTGGCGCGGGTGCCGTGCGGGGGCCACGCGGCGGAGGTCACCCACTGGTCGGGGTGGCGTTCGATGTCGGCCATGGGTTCGCGGTCGATGCCGTTGTCGTAGCCGAGGAGTTCGTGGTCGAACCAACGGTGCAGGGTGTCGACCCAGGCGCCGCGCCGGTAGTCGAACGGGTCGACGTGCCCGGTCTGGGAGAGCCAGATCTTGCGCTGCACACCGTGCTTCGCGAGGGCGTCCCACCACTGGCCGAAGTGCTTGGTGCGGACGTTGAGGTCCTGCATGCCGTGCACCAGGAACACGCTGGCGCGCACCTTGGCCGCGTCCTTGACGTAGTCCCGCTCGGTCCACAGCCGGGTCCAGTCGCCGCTGCGCGGGCTGCCGTCGGCGAGCTTCTTCTGTACGGCCGCGCAGTGCGCCTGTGCGCCGGGGCTCTCGACGTAGCCGGCCAGGTCGTCGGGGCCGCCGTCGTAGAGGGGGGCGCCCTGGGCGAAGTAGTAGTCGTACCAGGAGGAGATGCCGCTGATCGGGACGATCGTCTTCAGGCCCTTGACGCCGGTGGCGGCGACGCCGTTGGCGATGGTGGCGTCCCAGCTCTTGCCGATCATGCCGGTGTGGCCGTTGGTCCAGCCGGCCCGCACGGGGGTGCCGCCGGTGCGGCTGGTGTAGGCCCTGGCGCGGCCGTTCAGCCAGTCGATCACCGCCTTGGCGGACTGGATGTCGGAGCGGCCGCCGACGTCGACGCAGCCGTCGGAGCGGTTGGAGCCGGCGAGGTCGACGCCGACGAAGGCGTAGCCGCGGGGCACGAAGTAGTTGTCGTGGAACAGCGGCATCCGGACGACGTGGCCCTGTGCGTCGTACGTCTTGAGCTGGCTCTCGTTGCCGCGCCCGCAGCAGGAGTAGTACGGGCTGGCGTCCATGATGACCGGCACCTTGCGGCCCTGCCGGGCCGGTTCGGCGGGCCGGACGATGTCGGCGGCGACGCGGTCGGTCCGCCCGTCGCCGTCCTCGTCGAGGCCGGTGTCCACCCACACGGACTCGCGGACGGCGTCGGCGTAGGAGTAGACGGGGCGGCTCTCGCGGGGCGCGGCCTGGGCGGTGGCCGGGGCGAGGAAGGCGGCCGTCAGGGTGGTGACGGCGGCGGTGACGAGCGTTCTCCAGAGCGTGGAGCGCGTGCGTTTCGGCATGCGCGGACGGTACTCCGGTCAACTCCCGCACAGAAGAGGGCTCTCTGATGGTGCGTGACGGCTGAATGGCGATCGTGTGACAGCAGGGGTCATGGACAGGTCAGGGGCCACAGGGACTGAATAGGCTCCGAACAGACTTCTCCGAACGGACCGACAGTCCTGACGACTTGGAGCTGACGTGCACCGCAGAATCATCGCCCCGGGCGCACTGGCGGCGGCCTCCCTGCTGCTGGCGATCCCGGCATCGGCCGCGAGCCAGTCCCCCGGCGCGCCGGGCATCGGCGACCCCTACTACCCGACCTACGGCAACGGCGGCTACGACGTAGCCCACTACGACCTGAGGCTGCAGTACCAGCCGAAGACGGACGAGTTGCAGGGCACGGCGACGATCCTGGCGAGGACCACCCAGGATCTGTCCAGCTTCGACCTGGACTTCCTGCTGGACGTGAGCGAGGTGCGGGTCAACGGCACCAAGGCGGCCTTCACGACGTCCGACCAGCACGAACTGGTCGTCACCCCGAAGACGCCGCTGGCCAGGGGAACGCAGGTCACGGTCGTGGTCCGCTACAGCGGGGTGCCGTCGACGAAGAGCGCCTACGGCTTCTCCACCTGGCACCGCACGCCGGACGGCGCGGTCGCCGCCGACGAGCCCGAGGCGGCCTGGTGGTGGTTCCCGAGCAACGACCACCCGAGCGACAAGGCCACCTACGACGTGTCGGTGGCGGTGCCGGACGGCACCCAGGCCATCTCCAACGGCACGCTCCAGTCGACCTCTTCGAAGCTGGGCTGGACCCGCTACACCTGGCGGGAGAACAAGCCGCAGGCGACCTATCTGGCCACGCTCGCGGTCGGGAAGTTCGACATCACCACCGGCACCTCCGACGGCGGGGTGCCCGTCGTCAACGCCTACAGCAAGGACCTCGGCGACAACGACGGCGCCGCGCGGGCCAGCGTGGAGCGCACCGGGGAGCTCGTGGACTGGCTGAGCGGCTACTTCGGGCCGTATCCGTTCGACTCGGCGGGCGGCTACGTGCCGAACACCACCACCGGGTACGCGCTGGAGACGCAGACCCGTGTCTACTACAGCCCGCGGCAGTTCGCGAACGGCTCCAACACCTCGGTGGTCGTGCACGAGCTGGCCCACCAGTGGTACGGCGACTCCGTGTCGCTCAAGGGCTGGAAGGACATCTGGATCAACGAGGGCTTCGCCCGGTACGCGCAGTGGCTGTGGTCCGAGCACGAGGGCGAGGGCACCCCGCAGGAACTCGCCGACTACGTGTACGCCTCGCACCCGGCCGACGACCCGTTCTGGACGGTGAAGCCCGGCGACCCGGGCCCGGACGAGCAGTTCGGTGCCGCCGTCTACGACCGGGGCGCCCTGGCCATCCAGGCGCTGCGCAACAGGATCGGTGACGACGCGTTCTTCGCCATCCTGAAGGGCTGGCCGAAGGAGCACGCCTACGGCAACGCGTCGGTGGCCGACTTCCAGCGGTACGCCGAGCAGGTGTCCGGCAAGCCGCTGGCCGCGCTGTTCGACACCTGGCTGTTCCAGCCGTCGAAGCCGGCCACGTCGGCGGTCCGCTCCCTGGTGAAGACGGGCACGGCGGTGCAGCGGCCGAAGTCCTGGCAGAAGATCGAGGCGACGAACGACGTGCACGGGCACTGACGCCTCACCGGTCCGTCCCGGCCGCCCGTCGCAGGAGGTCCGCCCGGCCTATCGCGTCCGCGCGGGAGGCCGGGACGGTACAGGCGTGGGCGCCCGCCACCGCGCCGTACCGGGCGCACCGCTCGGGCGGCTCGCCGCTCAGCCGGCCGTAGAGGAACGCGGCGGCGAAGGCGTCGCCCGCGCCGTTGGAGTCGACCACCGGCGCGGGCGGGGCCGCCGCCGGCACCCGGGTCAGCTCGCCGTCGGCCAGCAGGTACGCGCCGTCCGCCCCGGCGGTGGCGACGACCGTCCGGGCCCGGCCCCGCTCGGCGATGCGCCGCATGGTCCGCTCGGGGTCGGCGAGGGCGGCGGCCGACAGGAAGACGACGTCGGCCGCGCGGGCGAACGGCTCGTGGTACGGGTTCTCGCCGTCCCAGTCGTGCAGGTCCGTGGAGAGCGGTACGCCCGCCTCCCGGAGGACCGGCAGGGCGTGGGCGCAGGGCTGGGTGATCGTCACGTGGACGTGCCGGCTCGAGGCGGTCAGCGCGCGCAGGGTGGCCTCGGGGAACCGGTCGTCGGGGTGGGCGCGGCTGGTGTCGTACAGCGACAGGCGGCGGCCGTCCGGGCCGACGAGGTTGACCGCCCGCCTGGTGCCGGCGGGCTGGGGCAGCGCGGTGAGGGCGATGCCGTGCTCGCGGTGGAGGGCGCGGACGAGGGCGCCCTCCGGGTCGTCGCCGAGCAGGTCGAGGTGGTGGGTGCGCAGCCCGAGCCGGGCCAGGCCCAGGGCGACGAAGTCACCGGTCTGCCCGGCACGGGTGCGGATCCCCGAGTCGATCATGTAGCTGTCGGCGTACGGCAGGGGCAGCTCGGGGACGTGGACGATCGTGTCCACACCGGCCCCGCCCAGTACCAGCACATCGCTCGCGTCCGTTCGCACGGCCCGTCCCCCGCTCCCCCGCCGGGACGCCCTCGGCACGACGGCACGGTGGCGCCACCCCGGATCCGCATGATCTGTCGTGGTGACGCCACCGTAGACGATGCCACCGACAGTGGCCCCGAGCGGCTAGCGAGGCAGCCCGGTCGGCTCCTGGCCGGCGTTCTGCGCCACCCGGCGGCGGACGCCGAACCAGCCGGCCACCAGCATGACCGCGATCACCGGGATGAGCAGCAGGGTCTTGCGGCCGACCTCGGCGTCGTTCCACATCATGCCGAGGCAGACCAGCAGGAACACGATGGTGGCGATCTCGGTGACCGGGGTGAACTTCAGCTGGAAGTGCGGCCGGGTCACCAGGCCCGCGCGGGCCCGGCGGACGAAGACCACGTGGCAGACCATGATGATCACCCAGGTGCTGATGATGCCGAGCGAGGCGACGTTCAGCACGATCTCGAAGGCCTGGCTGGGCACCAGGTAGTTCAGGCCGACGCCGAGCACGCAGACCGCGCAGGTCAGCAGGATGCCGCCGTAGGGCACCTGGCTGCGGTTCATGCGGGCGGTGAACTTCGGCGCCGAGCCGGCCGTGGCCATGGAGCGCAGGATGCGCCCGGTGGAGTAGAGGCCCGAGTTGAGCGAGGACATGGCGGCGGTCAGCACGACCAGGTTCATCACGTCACCGGCCGCCGGCACGCCGATCTTGGACAGCACGGTCACGAACGGGCTCTCGTCGGCGGAGTACACCGAGCCGGGCAGCAGCAGGGCGAGCAGCACGACCGAGCCGACGTAGAACACGCCGACCCGCCACATGATCGAGTTCACCGCGCGCGGGACGACCTTCTCCGGCTCGGCGGTCTCGCCGGCCGCCACACCGACCAGCTCCAGGGCGGCGTAGGCGAAGATCACGCCCTGCATGACCAGGACCACGGGCATCATGCCGTGCGGGAAGACACCGCCGTTGCCGCTGATGACGCCCAGGCCCGGCGTGCTGCCGCCGACGTCGTGCCGGGTCGCCAGCAGGAAGATGCCGATCAGCATGAAGCCGACGAGGGTGGCGACCTTGATGATCGCGAACCAGAACTCCATCTCGCCGAAGATCTTCACCGAGATCAGGTTCACGGTGAGGACCACCGCGAGGGCGATCAGCGCCAGCACCCACTGGGGTATGGAGGTGAACATGCTCCAGTAGTGCGTGTACAGCGCGATCGCGGTGATGTCGGCGATACCGGTGGTCGACCAGTTCAGGAAGTACATCCAGCCGGCGACATAGGCGCCCTTCTCGCCGAGGAACTCGCGCGCGTACGACACGAAGGACCCGGAGGACGGGCGGTACAGGACCAGCTCGCCCAGGGCGCGGACGACGAAGAAGGCGAAGACGCCGCAGACCAGGTAGGCCAGGGCCAGCGCCGGACCGGCGTTGTGCAGCCGGCCGCCGGCTCCCAGGAAGAGGCCGGTGCCGATGGCCCCGCCGATGGCGATCATGTTGACGTGGCGGGCCTTGAGGTCCTTGCTGTAACCGGCGTCGCCCGCGTCCGCGGGCTCCTGGGCCACCTGAGCCACCTGGGGGTGGAGGGTGGCCTGTGCCGATTCCACGGCTTCCTTGCTCACGGGTGGTTCCACTTCCTGGTACGCCCGGACCTCATGGGCCCGGGGTTCGTGCAGGTCTCGGCCCGCACCACCCTTGTGTCGGGGCACAGACCAAGCCAGCAGCTTCCCAGACGTTTCGGCCGGCATGCGGTGGTCCACGTCACAGAGCGGTTCTTCTCACACGGTCACCACGGGCCCTCCCCGGCTGTCACACCATTGGTGGGACAGCGATACTGCTGCGCATGACGACCGACACCGGGGAGCCCACCCTGACGATCGACGAGCTGGCCGCGCGGGCGGGCGTCACGGTCCGCACGGTCCGCTTCTACGGCACCAGGGGGCTGCTGCCGCCGCCGGTGATCGGTCCGCGCCGGGTGGGCCACTACGGCCGCGAACACCTGGCCCGGCTCGCGCTGATCGAGGAGATGCAGCAGCAGGGCATGACCCTGGCGGCGATCGAGCGGCACCTGCGGCAGCTGCCGGCGGACCTCGGCCCGCACGACCTGGCGATCCACCGGGCGGTGGTCGCCTCCTGGGCACCGGACACCGTGGAGAGCGTGTCCCGCCCGGAGCTGGAGCGGCGGGCGGGACGCCGGCTGACCGGGGAGGACGTGGACCGGCTGGCCGCGATGAACGTGGTGACCCGGGACGGGGAGGCCTACCGGGTGGACTGCGGTCTGCTGCGGCTCGCGGTGCAGCTGCTGGACGTACCGCTGGCCCAGGAGACGATCCTGGCCGCCCGGACCGTCCTGACCGACCACGCGCGCGCGGCGGCACACGAGCTGTCGGACCTGCTGCGCGAGGCCGTGGCCGAACGCGACACGCGGGATGTGAAGTCGCTGTCGGCCCATGTGCACCCGCTCGTGGTGCAGGCGCTGCTCACCACCTTCCAGCGGTCGCTGAAGGACGAGCTGCGCCAGTGGCTGGACGGGTCGGCGGCCCCAGAGGCGGAGTCCCGGGGCACGCCGTCCGCGTGAGGCCGGTCAGCGCCCGTCGGTGAAGGTCTCCCCCTTCTCGGCCTTCGACACGAGCAGGGCGGGCGGGGTGAACCGCTCGCCGTAGCGCTCGGCCAGCTCGCGGGCGCGGGCGACGAAGCCGGGCAGGCCGCCCTCGTATCCGTTGATGTACTGCAGCACGCCGCCGGTCCAGCCGGGGAAGCCGATGCCGAGGATGGAGCCGATGTTGGCGTCGGCGACGGAGGTGAGGACGCCCTCCTCCAGGAGGCGTACGGTGTCGAGCGCCTCGGCGAAGAGCATGCGCTCCTGCATGTCCCGGAACGGGATCTCGTGCCCGGGCCGGGTGAAGTGCTCGCGCAGGCCCGGCCAGAGCCCGGAGCGCCTGCCGTCCTCGGTGTAGTCGTAGAAGCCGGCGCCGCCGCTGCGGCCGGTGCGGCCGAACTCGTCCACCATGCGGTCGATGACGGCCTCCGCGGGGTGCGCGGTCCAGGTGCCGCCCGCCTCCTGCACCGCCTGCCTCGTCTCGTTGCGGATCTTGCGCGGGAGGGTGAGGGTCAGCTCGTCCATGAGGGAGAGCACCTTCGCCGGGTAGCCGGCCTGGGCGGCGGCCTGCTCCACGGAGGCGGGCTCGACGCCCTCGCCGACCATGGCGACGCCCTCGTTGATGAAGTGGCCGATCACCCGGGAGGTGAAGAAGCCGCGCGAGTCGTTGACGACGATCGGGGTCTTGTTGATCTGCCGGACCAGGTCGAAGGCCCGCGCGAGGGCCTCGTCGCCGGTGCGTTCCCCCTTGATGATCTCGACCAGGGGCATCTTGTCGACCGGTGAGAAGAAGTGCAGTCCGATGAAGTCGGCCTGGCGCTGCACGCCCTCGGCGAGGGTGGTGATGGGCAGCGTGGAGGTGTTGGAGCACAGCAGCGCGTCGGGGGCGACGACCTGCTCGATCTCCTGGAACACCTTGTGCTTGAGGGCGGTGTCCTCGAACACGGCCTCGATCACCGCGTCGCAGCCGGCGAGGTCGGCCGCCTCGGCGGTGGGGATGATCCGGGCGAGCAGCGCGTCCGCCTTCTCCTGGCTGGTACGGCCCTTGGCGACGGCCTTGGCGCACAGCTTCTCGGAGTACGCCTTGCCCTTGAGGGCCGCCTCCAGGGAGACGTCCTTGAGGACGACGTCGATGCCGGCGCGGGCACACGCGTAGGCGATGCCGGCGCCCATCATGCCGGCGCCGAGGACGGCCGCCCTGCGGACCTGGCGGGGCTCGACGCCCTGGGGGCGGTTGGCGCCCGAGTTGACCGCCTGGAGGTCGAAGAAGAAGGCCTGGATCATGTTCTTCGAGGTCTGCCCGGCGGCCAGTTCCACGAAGTAGCGGGCCTCGATGACCTGGGCGGTCTCGAAGTCGACCTGGGAGCCCTCGACGGCGGCGGCGAGGATGTTGCGCGGCGCCGGGTAGGGGGCGCCGGCCGTCTGCTTGCGCAGGTTCGCCGGGAAGGCGGGCAGGTTGGCGGCGAACTTCGGGTGGGCGGGGGTGCCGCCGGGGATCCGGTAGCCCGGCGTGTCCCAGGGCTGCTGGGACTCGGGGTGGGCGTCGATGAACGCGCGGGCCTTGTCGAGCAGTTCCCCGGGGGTGGCGGCGACCTCGTGGACGAGGCCGTTCTCCTGGGCGCGCCGCGCGTTGTACTGCTGTCCCTGGAGGAGCACCTTCATCAGGGCGTCCGTGATGCCGAGCAGCCGTACGGTGCGGACGACTCCGCCGCCGCCGGGCAGCAGGCCGAGGGTGACCTCGGGGCAGCCGATCCTGGTTCCGGGGGTGTCGAGGGCCACCCGGTGGTGACAGGCGAGGGCCAGTTCGAAGCCGCCGCCGAGGGCCGCGCCGTTGATCGCGGCGACGACCGGCTTGCCGAGGGTCTCGATGCGGCGCAGGTTCCGCTTGATGGCGAGGCCGCCGTCGAACAGGTCCTGCGCGGTCTGCGGCGTGACCCGGATGAGGTCGCGCAGGTCGCCGCCCGCGAAGAAGGTCTTCTTGGCGGACGTGAGGATGATGCCACGGATGGTGTCCCGCTCCGCCTCCAGCCGGTCGGTGATCACGGCGAGGGAGTCGCGGAACGCCTGGTTCATGGTGTTCGCGGACTGGTTCGGGTCGTCCAGGACGAGGGTGACGACACCGGTGTCGTCCTGCTCCCAGCGGATGGTGGTGCTCTCGGTCATGACAGTCGTCTCCGTTGAAGTCGCTCGGTTCCGCGGGGAGTTCAGATGCGTTCGATGATGGTGGCGATGCCCATGCCGCCGCCGACGCACAGGGTGGCCAGTCCGCGGCGTTTGTCCTGGCGTTCCAGTTCGTCCACGAGCGAGCCGAGGATCATGGCGCCGGTGGCACCGAGCGGGTGGCCGAGGGCGATGGCGCCGCCGTTGACGTTGACCTTGTCCAGGGTGAGGCCCATGTCCTTCACGAAGCGCAGGACGACCGCGGCGAACGCCTCGTTGATCTCGACCAGGTCGATGTCGTCGATGGTGAGGCCGGCCTTGGCCAGTGCCTTGCGGGTGGCGGGGGCGGGTCCGGTGAGCATGATGGTGGGCTCGGAGCCGGAGACGGCCGCGGAGACGATCCGCGCGCGCGGGGTGAGGCCGTAGCGCTCGCCGACCTCGCGGGAGCCGATGGCGACGAGGGAGGCGCCGTCCACGATCCCGGAGGAGTTGCCCGCGTGGTGGACGTGGTCGATCTTCTCCACCCAGTGGTACTTCTGCAGCGCGACCGCGTCGAAGCCGCCCAGGTCGCCGATGTCCGCGAACGACGGCTTGAGCTTGCCGAGGGAGTCGGCGGTGGTGCCGGGGCGCAGGTGCTCGTCGTGGTCGAGGACGACCAGGCCGGTGCGGTCCTTCACGGGGACCACGGAGCGGTCGAAGCGGCCCTCCTTCCAGGCGGTGGCGGCGCGCTCCTGGGACAGCGCCGCGTACTCGTCGACGTCGCGGCGGGAGAAGCCCTCGATGGTGGCGATCAGGTCGGCACCGATGCCCTGCGGCACGAAGTTGACGGCGAGGTTGGTCATCGGGTCGTTGAACCAGGCACCGCCGTCCGAGGCCATCGGGACCCGGGACATGGACTCGACACCGCCCGCGAGGACCAGGTCCTCCCAGCCCGCGCGGACCTTGGCGGCGGCCAGGTTGACGGCCTCCAGACCGGAGGCACAGAAGCGGTTCTCCTGCACGCCCGCGACCGTGTCCGGCAGTCCGGCGGCGATGGCGGCGATCCGGGCGATGTCGGAGCCCTGGTCGCCCACGGGGCCGACGACGCCGAGCACGATGTCGTCGATCGCGGCCGGGTCCAGGCCGGGGAAGCGGTCGCGGATCTCGTGGATGAGGCCGACGACCAGGTCGATGGGCTTCGTGCCGTGCAGGGCGCCGTTCGCCTTGCCGCGGCCGCGCGGGGTGCGGATCGCGTCGTACACGTACGCTTCGGTGCTCACTGGGGTGCCTTTCGGGAGGGTGGGCCGAGCGGGGTGCGGGGTCGGCCGCGGTCGGTGACGAGGTCGTCGGGTGCGTCCTGCTCGCCGGCGGGGCGGGCCGGTGTCCCCCAGTCCCGGGCGACCGCCTCCGTGTCCGCGCCGGGCCGGGCGGGGCCGGTGCGGACGGCGGTGGGGGTCGCGGAGAAGCGGGGGGCGGGGGCGGGCTGGGTGATGCCGTCGTGGTCGGTGAAGGTGCCGCGGGCGGCCAGGTGCGGGTGGCCGGGGGCCTCGCGGAGGCTCAGAACGGGTGCCACGCAGGCGTCGGAGTCCTCGAAGACGGCGGTCCACTCCGCCCGGGTGCGGGAGCGGAAGGCGGCGGCGACGCGTGCGCGCAGCTCGCCCCAGCGGGCCGGGTCCCTGCGGGCGGGCAGCAGGTCGTCCACGTCGTCCAGGCCGAGCAGGCGCAGGAACTCCTCGTAGAACCTGGCCTCCAGGGCGCCGACCGCCATGTACCGCCCGTCGGCGGTCTCGTAGGTGCCGTAGTACGGGCAGCCGCCGTCCAGGAGGTTGGCGGCGCGCCGGTCCTGCCAGCCGCCGGCGGCGAGCATGCCGTGGATCATCGCGGACAGGTGGGCGGTGCCGTCCACGATGGCCGCGTCGACCACCTGGCCGGTGCCGGTGGCGCGCGCGTGGTGCAGGGCGGCGAGGACGCCGACGACCAGGTAGAGGGAGCCGCCCGCGTAGTCCCCGAGGAGGTTGGCGGGCACGGCCGGGGGCTCGTCGGGGCGGCCGATCATGCCGAGGGTGCCGGTGAGCGCGATGTAGGCGATGTCGTGGCCGGCGCGGTGGGCGAGGGGGCCGTCCTGGCCCCAGCCGGTCATCCGGCCGTAGACCAGGCGGGGGTTGCGGGCGTGGCAGTCCGCGGGGCCGATGCCGAGCCGCTCGGCGACGCCCGGGCGGTAGCCCTCGACGAGGATGTCGGCGCGCTCGGCGAGGTCCAGGACGCGCGCCGGGCCGTCCGGCGCCTTCAGGTCGACCACGATCGAGCGCTTGTTGCGGTTGGTGACGTCGTGGGCCGGATCGATCGCGAGGCCCGGGCCGCCCGGGCGGTCCACCCGGACCACGTCGGCGCCCAGGTCGGCCAGCAGCATGGCGGCGAACGGGCCCGGCCCGATGCCGGCGAGCTCGACCACGCGCACGCCGGTCAGCGGGCCGTGGCCCGGCGTCGGCGGCGTCTGTGCCGTTGTCATGCTCCAGCCCCCACGTGCGTGTGACACAACCGATGTAACACCGGTGATGCTAGGAACGCGTTCCACCGGGCACAAGACCTGAACGAGCAAGCGCTTAGCCAAGTGCCCCGCACGCCATCCCTCACCCGGACGAGTGACCGGACCGCCGCGGGGCGTGCGCCGGCCTCCCGCTGCTCCAAGGCGTTTCCGGCTACGGCCACCGCTGCCTCCGGGCTGGTCGTCGGGCTCCGCGCTCCTCACGCTAGCCTCGGCCACCGACAGCGGCGCGGGCTGTGCGGCGTCCGCACGAACCTAGGGGTGTCATGAGCAGGATGAGCAGGACGGACCGTCCGTACGACCTCGTGCTCTTCGGAGCCACGGGCTTCGTCGGCGCGCTCACCGCCCACTATCTCGCCGAGCACGCGCCGGGGGACCTGCGCTGGGCGGTCGCCGGCCGCGACGAACGGCGGCTGGAACGGCTGCGCGCCGGCCTGCCGGGCGGCGCGGACGTCGGCGTCCTGCGGGCCGACGCGGCCGAACCGGCCACCCTGCGGGCTCTCGCCGAGCACGCGCGCGTGGTCGCCACGACCGTGGGGCCCTACCTGCTGTACGGCGAGGACCTCGTCGCCGCCTGCGCCGACACCGGCACCGACTACCTGGACCTGACCGGCGAGCCGGAGTTCGTGGACCTGACGTACGTCCGGCACGACGCACGCGCGCGGGAGACGGGCGCCCGCCTGGTGCACGCGTGCGGTTTCGACTCCGTACCGCACGACCTGGGCGTGTACTTCACCGTCCGGCAGCTCCCCGAGGGCGTGCCGCTGACCGTCGACGGCTATGTGACCGCCGCCGGGGCCTTCTCCGGCGGCACCCTCGCCTCGGCCCTGCACCAGCTGGCCCGCGGGCGGCGGATGCGGGCCGCCGCGCGCGAGCGGGCCCGGCACGAGCCGCGGCTGCCCGGGCGCCGGGTGTCGGCGCCGGCCGGCACGCCGAGGTTCGCCGCGGAGGTCGGCGCGTGGGCCTTGCCGCTGCCCACCATCGACCCGGGGATCGTGCGCCGTTCGGCGCGGGCGCTGGAGCGGTACGGCCCGGACTTCCGCTACCGGCACTACGCGGCCGTGCGGCGGCTGCCGGTCGCCCTCGGCGGGGTCGCCGCCGTCGGCGCGGTGGCGGCCGCGGCCCAGCTGCCGCCTGTGCGGCGCCGGCTGTCGGCCCGGCTCGCACCGGGCGAGGGGCCGAGCGCGCGGAAGCGGGCGGAGAGCTGGTTCTCGGTGCGGTTCGTCGGCGAGGGTGCCGGCCGGCGCGTGTACACCGAGGTCGCGGGCGGCGACCCGGGCTACGACGAGACGGCGAAGATGTTCGCCGAAGCGGCCCTGTGCCTGGCCTTCGACGACCTTCCGGAGACGGCCGGCCAGGTCACCACGGCACAGGCGATGGGCGACGCCCTGACCGAGCGGCTGCGCGCGGCGGGCATCACCTTCCGGGTGGCGGCCCGGCGCTAGCTCGTGGCCGCCCCGGGGCACGGGCGGGTGGTCGTCCGGCAGGATGGGGGCTCATCCCGGACGACCCAAGGAGGCGGAGCGGACGTGAAGTTCGTACTGGAGGTGACCGTGGACGACGGCGCGGTGGCGCGGGACCGGGTGGGCGAGCTGGAGCGCATCCTGCGGTACTGGGGTGGCAACCTGCGCCATTACGCCCTGGAACCCGGCGACGGTTCGGCCGTCTACGACTCGGCGTACCAGGAGGTCGGCGCCTGGCGCGTCGTGGATTCCTGAGCCCCGCCGCCGGCCGGGCCCCGCGCCGCCTCGCGCAGGGCCCGCCGGCACAGGGCGTCCGCGCGCCGGGTGGTCTCCGGCAGCCGGAACCGCGGGGTCAGCGCGAGCGTGTGCGCCACGGCGTTGGCGAGGCTCACCCGGTGGCCGACCGACACGAAGACCGGCTTGACGCCGTCCCGGGTGCGCAGGGCCCGCCCGACCTCCTCGGTTCCGGCGAGCAGCGGCGCGGAGCGGCCCCGCTCCGGCCCGGGGTCGTCGTACGTGAACGTGAACGGGTTCTTGGCGACGCCGAGGGTGGGCAGGCCGGTGATCACGCCCAGGTGGCTGGCCAGGCCGAAGCGGCGCGGGTGGGCCAGGCCGTAGCCGTCGCACACGACGAGCCCGGGCGGGCACGGCAGCCGTTCCAGGGCGGCGCGGACGGTGGGGATCTCGCGGAAGGCGAGGAGCCCGGGCACGTACGGGAAGGACACCCGGCCCACGGCGGTCGCCTCCGCGACGACGTCCAGGGTGGCGGCGTCCAGCACGACGGCGGCCGCCGCGACCAGGTCCAGGGCGTCGTCGTAGGCGACGTCGACCCCCGTGACGCGGCCCGTGCCGGGCGGCGGTCCGGGCTCGTCCAGCACCACCCGCCCGCGCAGCCCGTCCTGCACGGCGCGGGCCTCCTCCTCCGTCGCGGGCCAGCCCGCGGGTACGCCGACGATCGTCATGCCGGGTGACTCTACGGGCCCGGCGCGGGCCACCCGGCCGGCGGGGGTAGGGTCGCGATCATGTTCGTACTGGAACTGACCTACACCGCACC
The DNA here is from genome assembly GCF_055560195.1 of Streptomyces sp. NPDC023481. Classification (NCBI taxonomy): domain Bacteria; kingdom Bacillati; phylum Actinomycetota; class Actinomycetes; order Kitasatosporales; family Streptomycetaceae; genus Streptomyces; species Streptomyces sp. NPDC023481. The sequence continues at coordinate 297,758 of NZ_JBVHJE010000004.1, read as the reverse complement.
GCTCGACGCCGTGGACGCCGTACTGCCGGACCACGTGGCCTGGCTGGAGGAGCAGTACGAGAAGGGCTTCTTCCTGGCCTCGGGGCGCAAGAACCCCCGCGACGGCGGGGTGATCCTCGCCGTCGCGGGGGACCGCGCCCGCATCGAGGAGCTCGTCGCGGGCGACCCGTTCACCGTGGCCGGCGTGTGCTCCTACCGGATCACGGAGTTCATCGCCACGAAGACGGCCCCCGAACTGGCCCGTCACCGGCAGACACTCGGCTGACGCCCCCGGTCGACGGCCGCGGCGCGTCCGGCCCGGCGGCCGTCAGCCCTTCTTGGACCTCAGGGCGCGCTGCAGCTCGTCCTTGTTCATGTGCGAACGGCCTTCGATGCCGCGCTGCTTCGCCTCGTTGTACAACTGGTCGCGCGTGGGGCCCTGCGGGCCCGTCCGGTTGCCCGACCGCTGACCGCCGCGCTTGGACGACGACATGTCCTGGGTCGAGCTGCGGCTGGCGGTCTTGGACTCGCCGGAGCGGGCGCGCTCCTTGTTGACCGTGCGCGCGGCGATCTCCTCGGCGCGCCCGGTGCTCTCCCCCCGCTCCTGCGCGCTCTTCTTGATGTGCTCGTACTGACGCTCGCGCTTGGGGCTGGAACCGGCTGGCATGATCGCTCCCTTCCTTTGCGGCAGGGAACGGGTACCCGGGTTCCGCGTCCTCACGTCACCGTTCGAGCCGTGCCACCCTTCCGTGTTCGCCGGCCGCCCAGCAGCTCGGGTCGGGCGTGCAGGCCACCGTGTCGTAGGAACCGGTGTCGATGGTGCGCCAGCTGCGGCCGCCGTCGGTGGTCAGGTCGGTGCCGGTGGGGCCGACGGCCAGCGCGGCGGTGCGGCTGTGGGGGAGCCAGGCGGCCCCGGAGCGGTAGGCGGGCGGCGGGGCGGCGGCGGGCCGCCAGGTGCGGCCCCCGTCGGCGCTGACCGCGGCTGCCTGCGGGGACGGCTGGCCGGGGCGGTAGTCGCCGCCGACCGCGATGCCGTGGACGCTGTCGCGGAAGGCGAGCGCGAAGACGCCCTTCGCCGGATCGCCCGCGGGGATCGGCGTGTCGGCGGCCGTCCAGGTCAGCCCCCGGTCGGCGGAGTGCAGCACGCGCGCGTGGGCGCCGCCGCCGGTGGCCAGCCAGACGTCCCGGGGGCCGGAGGCGACCAGGCACTGGCCGCTCGCGGCGAAGCCCGCCTCGCCGTCCAGCGCGGGCGGCATGCCGCCGGACGGCAGCACGCGCCAGGAGCGGCCGCCGTCGGCGGTGGACAGCAGGCGGAACCGGCCGTCCACGGGGTCGCTCAGGGCGAGGCCGTGCCGGCGGTCGAAGAAGGCGAGGCAGTCGTAGAAGGCCTTCGGGTCGGTGTTGCGGAAGGACTCCGTCCAGGTCGTACCGCCGTCGTCGGTGCGGTAGACCCGGGACGCCTCGCCCTCGCCGATGGCCAGCACCACCGCGCGCCGCGCGTCGAACGCCGTCACGTCGCGGAACTCCGCGTCGGCCGCACCCGGCGGAGAGACGTTCCGCCAGCTGGTGCCGCCGTCCGTGGTGCGCAGTACCGTACCGCCGGTGCCGGCCAGCCAGGCGGTGTGCCGGTCGACGGCCGCGAGCCCCCGGAAGCGGACCTGTGGCGTGCCGGGGTCCTTGGCCGCCCAGCGCCCGGGCGCCCGGCCGGAGTCCACCGGGCCGGTGCCGCCCTGCCCCAGCGGGCGGGCCCCTGCCGCCGGGGCCGTCAGGGCGGCCAGCGCCGCCGCGCACGCCACTCCCGCCGCCACCAGCCGGCCCGCCCGTCCCCCGCGTCGCGTGCTCCCCAAGCGCCTCATGGCGGGCGAAGCTAGCCCACCGCCCCGGCGCCGTCCAGAGGGCCTTCCGTACCGCGCGCGACGGGGACGCGTGGGAACAGCTGTGCGTTCCCGTGCATGAAGGCGGTGACCGAGGTCACTTGTTCCCCGTGTGCACGCACCGGCCGATTCCGTCGTCTCTTCCAGTGCCGGGTGCCGCACACCCGCGCGCCGTCCAGCCGTCACGAGGGAGCAACGCGTTGTCCACCGTCATCGAGCAGCCCGTAGAGGCCCGTCTCGTCGCCGCCGCACCGCGCATGCCGAGCATTCCCGCGACGCTGCGCTACGACCGGAGCGACCCGTTCGCCGTCCGTATGACCTTCCCGGCCCCGGCCACCCTGGAGGGGGTCGACGTGTGCTGGACCTTCTCCCGCGAACTGCTCGCGGCCGGGCTGCAGGGCCCCGAGGGCCACGGCGACGTCCGGGTGCGGCCGTACGGGTACGACCGCACGGTGCTGGAGTTCCACGCCCCGGAGGGCACCGCCGTCGTGCATGTGCGCTCGGGCGAGATACGGCAATTCCTCGAGGCGGCCGACGACCTGGTCCCGGTCGGCCGGGAGCACCTCCAGCTGGACCTGGACCACGACCTGGCCGAGCTGATGCGGGACGCCTGCTGAACACGGCTTCGTGAGCGTCACGCGCGTGTGGGCGGCGTTTTCGTTAATGCGTTGACAGCCTTCCGGCGCGCTTCTACGGTGTATGACGGTTCTGTTGCCGTCGATTGGAGAAGGACGTTGCTCGTCTGAGGTCCTGAGGCACCGCGTCGCACCGGTGAGGTGTGCGCGGCGTACGACCTCGGCGTCCGAGCCGTCCCCCCGGCACAGGCCTTCTTCCGTGGCCCTCCGTGCCGGCCTCCGGTTTCCGCCTCGCGGTGTCTCCCTACGCGTCCACCCGAACGCTCACACCCCTCGCGAGGCGCCCATGTCCGCATCCCTCACCGCCCACTCCCTGTCCTTCGCCTGGCCCGACGGCACCGTCGTCCTCGACGGCCTGGACATCGCCTTCGGCCCCGGCAGGACCGGGCTCGTCGGCGCCAACGGCTCAGGCAAGTCGACCCTGCTCAAGCTGCTGGCCGGGGAACTCGTCCCGGCCGACGGCACCGTCCGCGCGGCCGGCGAGATCGGCCACCTCCCGCAGAACGTCACCCTCGACACCGCGCTCCGCGTCGACCAGGCCCTCGGCATCGCCGAACAGCGGCGCGCCCTGCACGCCATCGAGGCGGGCGACGTCGCCGACGAGCACTTCGAGACCGTCGGCGACGACTGGGACGTCGAGGAACGCGCCCTGGCCACCCTCGGCGAACTCGGCCTCGGCCACATCGGCCTGGACCGGACCGTCGGCGAGGTGTCCGGCGGCGAGTCGGTGCTGCTGCGGCTCGCCGCGCTGCTGCTGCGCCGCCCCGACGTCCTGCTGCTGGACGAGCCCACCAACAACCTCGACCTGTACGCACGCCGGCGGCTGTACCAGGCCGTCGCCTCCTGGCCGGGCGTCCTGATCGTGGTCAGCCACGACCGGGAACTGCTCGACCTGGTCGACCGGATCGCGGAGCTGCACTCCGGGGAGGTCACCTGGTACGGCGGCAACTTCTCGGCCTACGAGGAGGCCCTGGCCGTCGAGCAGGAGGCGGCCGAGCGCATGGTGCGCGTCGCCGAGGCCGATGTGCGCAAGCAGCGGCGCGAACTGGCCGACGCCCAGGTCAAACTGGCCCGCCGCAAGCGGTACGGCCAGAAGATGTGGGACGCCAAACGCGAACCGAAGATCGTCATGGGCGCGCGCAAACGCGCGGCCCAGGAGTCCGCGGGCAAGCACCGCATCATGCACCAGGAGCGGCTCGCCGAGGCCCGGGAGCGGCTGGACGACGCGGTGGAGGCCGTACGGGACGACGACGAGATCCGCGTCGACCTGCCCTACACCGCCGTACCGCCCGGCCGGCAGGTGCTCACGCTGGAGAACCTGGAAACGGCCTGCCACGCGCGCGTGGAGGGCGTTCTCGACCTGCGGGGCCCCGAACGGATCGCCCTGGTGGGCCGCAACGGCTCCGGGAAGACGACGCTGCTGCGGACGATCGCCGGGGAGCTGGCGCCACTGGCCGGCACGGCGACGGCGCACGTCCCGCTGCGGTTCCTGCCCCAGCGGCTGGACGTGCTGGACGACGCGCTGTCGGTCGCCGAGAACGTGGCCCGGTTCGCGCCGGACGCCACCCCCAACCGGATCCGGGCCCGTCTCGCCCGCTTCCTGTTCCGGGGCGCGCGGGCCGACCAGCAGGCGGGCACCCTGTCGGGCGGCGAGCGTTTCCGGGCGGCCCTGGCCGCACTGATGCTCGCCGAGCCCGCACCGCGCCTGCTGCTGCTGGACGAGCCGACCAACAACCTCGACATGGCCAGTGTCCGGCAGCTGACCACGGCCCTGGAGTCGTACCAGGGAGCGCTGGTCGTCGCCGGTCACGACCTGCCGTTCCTGGAGTCGATCGGGATCACCCGCTGGCTGCTGATGGAGGGAGGGGTGCTCAGGGAGACGACACCGGAGGCGCTCGGGGACCCGGCCTGACCGGTCGGCGACGTCCCGGGGCGGGCGGCGAGGTTTTGTCCTGGCCCGAGCGCCCTGCATGATGACGGACCGGCGCCGTTGTGCTCGGCGCCGGACACCGCACCATCGCACCGACCGATTCGAAAGGCCCCTCGTGCCCAGCAAGAAGGCCCTCGTCCGCCGCCCCGGTCCCCGCCTCGCCGACGGCCTGGTGACGCACGTCGAGCGGGAGAAGGTCGATGCCGGTCTCGCCGGCGAACAGTGGGAGGCCTACGTCGAGGCCCTGCGCACGCACGGCTGGGAGACGATCGAGGTCGAACCGGCCGACGACTGCCCCGACGCGGTGTTCGTCGAGGACACCGTCGTCATGTACCGGAACGTGGCGCTGATCACCCGGCCCGGCGCCGAGTCCCGGCGGGCGGAGACCGCCGGCGTCGAGGAGGCGGTGGCCCGCCTGGGCTGCTCGGTGAACTGGATATGGGAGCCGGGCACGCTGGACGGCGGTGACGTGCTGAAGGTCGGCGAGACCGTGTACGTCGGCCGCGGCGGGCGGACCAACGCGGCCGGCGTGCAGCAGCTGCGGGCGGCCTTCGAACCGCTGGGCGCCCGTGTGGTCGCCGTGCCCGTGAGCCGGGTGCTGCACCTGAAGTCGGCGGTGACCGCGCTGCCCGACGGCACGGTCATCGGGCACATCCCGAAGATCGACCGGCCGTCACTGTTCCCGGGCTTCCTGTCGGTGCCGGAGGAGTCCGGCGCGCACGTGGTGCTGCTCGGCGGCAGCAAGCTGCTGATGGCGGCGAGCGCACCGAAGACCGCCGAGCTGCTGACCGACCTCGGCCACGAGGTGGTGACGGTCGACATCAGCGAGTTCGAGAAGCTGGAGGGCTGTGTGACCTGCCTCTCGGTGCGGCTGCGCGAGTTGTACGCCTGACCGGACGGTCGCGACGCCCCGACGGCCCCGGGACCTGCGGCTCCCGGGGCCGTCCGGCGCACCCGGGGTGGGCCGGGAGGATGGGCTGATCAGCGGTTCCTTACGGCCGCCTTAACCTACGGCTTCGTAACCTACGGGTTCGTACCCTACGATCACGTAGGTTTTCCGGCACCGCTCGCCGGACCGTCCCCTTCCACTTCCTTTGTTCGGCGTCCCCCTGGAGTTCCCGTGACGATCACTTCCCCTCACCTCGGCAGCCCGTCCGTCTGGACCGACGCGCGGCTGCTGTACGCGCTGGAGGAAGTGGTCGAGAAGGAACTGAACCGGCACCTGCAGGTCGCCAAGGACTGGATGCCGCACGAGTACGTGCCGTGGAGCGACGGCCGCAACTTCCCGGGCCTGTTCGAGGACGGCGAGGCCTGGGACAAGGAGCAGTCCAAGGTCACGGAGATCGGCCGTATCGCCCTCGTGGTCAACCTGCTGACCGAGGACAACCTGCCGAGCTACCACCACGAGATCGCCACGCTCTTCGGCCGCGAGGGCGCCTGGGGCACCTGGGTGCACCGCTGGACGGCCGAGGAGGGCCGGCACGGCATCGTCATGCGGGACTACCTGCTGGCCTCCCGCGCGGTCGACCCGGACCAGCTGGAACGGTTCCGCATGGCGCACATGAGCGAGGGCTTCGAGTCCGACAACCGGCACTCGATGCTGCACTCGATCGCCTACGTCGCCTTCCAGGAGCTGGCCACGCGGATCTCGCACCGCAACACCGGCCACCAGTCCGGGGACCCGATCTGCGACCGCATGCTGGCGCGCATCGCGACCGACGAGAACCTGCACATGGTCTTCTACCGCAACCTGCTCAAGGCCGCCTTCGAACTGGCCCCCGACCTGACCATGCGGGCGGTGCGGGACGTCGTCGTGGACTTCCGCATGCCCGGTCACGGCATCCCCGGCTTCGAGCGGGCCGCCGCGCAGATGGCCATCGGCGAGGTCTACAACCTGCGTATCCACCACGACGACGTGCTGCAGCCGGTGCTGCGCTTCCTGAAGGTCCTGGAGATCGACGGGCTCGGCCCCGAGGGGCTCCAGGCCCAGGAGGAACTCGGGCTGTACATGGGCGGCCTGGACGCGGAGGCGGCGAAGTTCGACGCGAAGCTGGCCGCGCGCAAGGCCCGGATGGCGGCACGCGCAGCGGGCTGACGGCACGCGCGCGGGGCGCGGTGTCCATGGCCGGCGGGGCCTGCAGGGCTCACGGGACCCGTGGGTCCGGTCGGCGGTGGTGTCGCGGTGGTGTCAGTGGGCGGTGCGGCGCAGGGCCAGGCGTTCCTTCTCCGAGAGGCCGCCCCAGACGCCGAACCGCTCGTCGTGCGCCAGCGCGTACTCCAGACAGGCCGGGCGCATCTCGCACATGGCGCAGATGCGCTTCGCCTCGCGCACCGAGCTGCCGGGGTCGGGGAAGAAGAAGTCCGGCCCGGTCTGCGCGCACAGGGCCTGCGCCTGCCAGGTCTCGTCGGCCGGGGTGAGGGTGTCGAAGTGCATGGCCAGGAGCCTGCCCGACGCCGGAAAACGTTCGATCAACGCCGGCTCAACGGCACGCCCAGGGGTCCTCGGCCGCCCCGATGATGCTCCCCCGGCCCGGCACGCGCACGGCGGCGCGCGGAGCCGGTACGACATGCGGGCGGCGCGGTGTGCCCGAGGGCCCCGGCGGCGATTGTCAGTGGGCGGTGCGAGACTCGGCAGTGCACAGGACGGGACCCCTTGCGAGGAGGGCCGAGATGCTCACCACCCGTTTCGTCGACGGCGCGCCCAACTGGACCGACGTCACCAGCCCCGACATCGACGGCACCGTCTCCTTCTACGGCGGCCTGTTCGGCTGGGAGTTCCGGTCGGCGGGGCCGGACGCCGGCGGTTACGGCTTCTTCCAGCTGGACGGCCGGACCGTGGCGGGCGGCGCGCCGGCCGGCCCCGGGCAGGCGCCCCCGGCCTGGACGGTGTACTTCCGCACCGAGGACGCCCAGACCACCGCCGAGACCGCCGAACGGGCCCACGGCAGAGTGCTGTTCCCGCCGACGGACGTGATGGACCGGGGCCGTATGGCGGTCCTCGCCGACCAGGCGGGCGTGCACTTCGGCATCTGGCAGCCGGGGCGGACCAAGGGCGTGGACGTGGCGAACGAGCCGGGCGCGCTGTGCTGGGTCGAGCTGTACACGCCGGACATCGCGGCGGCCGCCGCGTTCTACCGGCGGGTGCTCGGCCTGGAGACGTCCGGGGTGCCCTTCCCCGGCGGGACGTACACCTGCGTCAACCCGGACGGCGGCGGGGAGGACGCGATGTTCGGCGGGATGGTGGACCTGGCCGACGATCCGGCCGGGAAGGAGTCCGGTCCGTACTGGCTGCCGTACTTCGAGGTGGAGGACACCGACGCCGTGGTGGCGCGGGCCGAGCGGCTCGGCGGGGCGGTGCGGATGCCCGCGACGACCGTGGCGGGCGTGGGCCGCATGGCCAGGCTGGCCGATCCGTACGGGGTCCGCTTCGCGGTGATCAGGAGCGAGCCGGGGCAGGGCTGATCCCGGCGGGGTGCCGCCGCGGTCACGCGGAGGCGCGGCGTATCAGGGTCGTCGGCAGGATCACTCCTCCGGCCGGTGCGTCCGGGCCGCCGGCCGTCGCGCGGTCCCGGTCCCGGCCGTCGGACAGACCCCGGAGCAGCAGGCGGGCCATCAGCCGGCCCATCTCCTCGATGTCCTGACGGACCGTGGTCAGCGGGGGGTCGGTCTGCTCGGTGACCGGCAGCATGTCGTCGAAGCCGACCACGGCCACGTCCTCGGGCACCCGCCGGCCGCTCTCGCGCAGCACCCGGAGCGCGCCGAGCGCGGTGAGGTCGTTGGCGGCGAACACGGCGTCGACGTCCGGGCAGCGCTCGAGGAGTTCCCGCATGGCGCGTTCGCCGCCGGACGGGGTGAAGTCGCTCTCCACGACCAGCAGGGGATCGCTCTCGCCCAGCACGTCGGCCATGACCTGCCGGTAGCCGTCGAGCCGGTCCACCGCCGAGGTCTGGTCCAGCGCCCCGGTGAGGTGCGCGACGCGCCGGCGGCCGAGGCCCAGCAGATGCCGTACGGCCGCGCGCGCCCCGCCCCGGTTGTCGCAGTCGACGTACACCACGCCCGGGTCCTCCGCCCGCGCGTCCGCGCCCCAGTCGGGGCGTCCGCCGAACACGGTGGGCACGCCGGCGTCGCGGATGAGACCGGGCAGCGGGTCGTCCAGGTGCAGGGAGAAGACGAGCGCGCCGTCGACATGCCCGCCGGCGAGGTACCGGGCCACCCGCGCGTGGTCGGCGCGGCCCTCGGTGAGCAGCAGCACCAGCTGGTTGTCGTGTGCGGTCAGCTCCTTGCTGATGCCGCGCAGCTGGAGGGCGAAGAAGGGGTCGGCGAACACCCGGGCCTCGGGCTCGGCGATGACGACCGCGACGGCGTCGTGGCGCCGGGTGACGAGGCTGCGCGCCGCCTGGTTGGGCACGTAGCCCAGTTCCTCCACGGCCCGCCGGACCCGCTCGGCCAGCGGCTCGCGGACCCCGTCGCCGCCGTTGACCACGCGGGACACGGTGGCCCGGGACACCCCGGCCCGCGCGGCCACGGCCTCCAGCGTGGGACGCGACACTGCCTCGGTCACTTCGGGACTCCTCCTCGGCGGCTGGCGATCAGAATAGCCGCGCGCCGCCGGTCCGGCCGGTGCCCGGAACACTCGGTACGCGCCTTCACCGGGTACGCGTCGGGGCCGGGCGGCAGGCCGGGGATGAGCGCGGTGGCCGTGCCGGGGAACGGCAGGCCGGTGCGGACCCGCTGCCGCGCCGCCCGTCAGGGCTTCTGCCGGGCCCGGCTCGGCTGGACGCGGGTGGGTTCGCCGGGCATCTTCGGGTACTCCGGCGGGTACGGCAGGTCGCCGAGGCCGTGGTCGTGCTCGTCCCGGCGGGCCAGTTCCAGCAGCGCCTCCAGGGAGTGGGCGTGGTCGTCCATGCCGGCGTGCACGTCGCCGAGTTCGGCGAACCGGGCCGGCATGGTGGCCAGGTCGAAGTCCCGGGGCTCGGCCACGCCGACCTCCTCCCAGCGCAGCGGCGCCGAGACGGGGGCGTGCGGGCGGGGGCGTACCGAGTAGGCGGAGGCGATGGTGCGGTCCCTCGCCGTCTGGTTGTAGTCGAGGAAGATCCGGCGCCCGCGTTCCTCCTTCCACCACTTGATGGTCACCTGGTCGGGCATCCGGCGTTCCATCTCCCGGCCGACCGCGATCGCCGCGCGGCGCACCTGGGTGAAGGTCCAGCGCGGCTCGATGGGCACGAAGACGTGCAGGCCCCGGCCGCCGGAGGTTTTCGGCCAGCCGCGCAGGCCGCCGAACTCGTCCAGCACGGCCCGCAGTTCCTGGGCGGCGCGGGCCGCGTCGGCGTAGTCGGTGCCGGGCTGCGGATCGAGGTCGATGCGCAGTTCGTCGGGGCGGTCCACGTCGGTGGCGCGCACCGGCCAGGGATGGAAGGTGAGGGTGCCGTACTGGGCGGCCCACACCACGGCGGCCTCCTCGGTGGGGCACATCTCGTCCGCGCTGCGCCCGCTGGGGAAGGTGATGTGGGCGGTCGGGATCCAGTCGGGCATGCCCTTCGGGGCCCGCTTCTGGTAGAACCACTCGCCGCCGACGCCGTCCGGGTAGCGCTCCAGGGTGGTGGGCCGGTTGCGCAGGGCGCGCAGGATGCCGGGGCCGACGGAGGCGTAGTACCGGGCGAGGTCCAGCTTGGTGAAACCGCGCTCCGGGAAGAACACCTTGTCCGGGCTGGACAGCCGTACCGTCCGGCCGCCCACGTCGAGTTCCACCGCATCACCCATGCGGCCACGGTAGGCGCACCCCGCACAGCGCGCATACCGGGCGAATCCATAGGTGTGCGAGCAGAATCGAGACATGGATCTCCCCGTCATGCCGCCCGTGAAGCCGATGCTCGCCAAGTCGGTGGCGAAGATCCCGCCGGGGATGCACTACGAGGCCAAGTGGGACGGATTCCGGTCGATCGTGTTCCGGGACGGGGCCGAGGTCGAGCTGGGCAGCCGCACGGGGAAGCCGCTGACCAGGTACTTCCCCGAACTGGTCGCGGCGCTGAAGGAGCGGGTGCCCGAGCGGTGCGTGCTGGACGGGGAGATCGTGATCGCGCGCGCCGGCCGGCTGGACTTCGACGCGCTGACCGAGCGGATCCACCCGGCGGCCTCCCGGGTGCGGATGCTCGCCGAGAAGACCCCGGCGTCCTTCGTCGCCTTCGACCTGCTGGCCCTGGACGACCACGCCCTGCTCGACGTACCGCTGACCGACCGCCGCGCCCTGCTGGACCGGGCCCTCGCCGGGGCCACCCCGCCGGTGCACCTGGCGCCCTCCACCACCGACATCGAGGTGGCCCGGCAGTGGTTCGACCAGTTCGAGGGCGCCGGCCTGGACGGCGTCGTGGCCAAACCGCCCACCCTGCACTACCTCCAGGACGAGCGGGCCATGTTCAAGATCAAGCACGAGCGGACGGCGGACGTCGTGGTCGCCGGGTACCGCTTCCACAAGAGCGGCCCGGTGGTCGGCTCGCTGCTGCTCGGCCTGTACGACGAGAGCGGCCGGCTCCAGCACGTCGGCGTGTCGGCCGCGTTCGCCATGAAGAGGCGCGCCGAGCTGGTCGAGGAGCTGGCGCCGCTGCGGATGGACGACGTCTCCGGGCACCCGTGGGCCGCCTGGACGGACGAGGCCGCGCACGAGACGGCCCGGCTGCCGGGTGCGCCGAGCCGCTGGTCCGGGAAGAAGGACCTGTCCTGGGTGCCGCTGCGGCCGGAGCGGGTGGCCGAAGTGGCCTACGACCACATGGAGAACGGGCAGCGGTTCCGGCACACCGCCCGCTTCCGCCGCTGGCGCCCGGACCGGACGCCGGAGAGCTGCACCTACACCCAGCTGGAGGAGCCCGTACGCTACGACCTCGCCGCGATCCTCGGCGAGAAGGAGGACCGCGGCTGAGCCCGGCGCCGGCCCCGGCCGCCCTGCTACGGCTGCATGAGGATCTTGACGGCGCCGTCCTGCTTGCGCTGGAACATCTCGTACGCGTGCGGCGCCTCCGACAGCGGCACCCGGTGCGTGGCGAAGTCGTCGACGCCGAGGGTGTCCTCGTCCGTCAGGTAGGGCAGGATCAGGTCGGTCCAGCGGCGGACGTTGGCCTGGCCCATGCGCAGCTGGATCTGCTTGTCGAACAGGGTGAGCATCGGCATGGGGTCGGCCATGCCGCCGTAGACACCGCTGAGCGAGATCGTGCCGCCGCGGCGGACCAGGTCGATGGCCGTGTACAGGGCGCCGAGCCGGTCGATGCTGAAGCGTTCCGCGAGCGGCGCGCTCAGCTTGCGGGGCATCAGCGCGGTGGCCGTCTGGGCGAGTTTCGCGGCGGCACTGCCGTGCGCCTCGGTGCCGACGGCGTCGATCACCGCGTCCGGGCCCCGGCCGGCGGTCTCGTCCCGGATGGCCTGGACCAGCGACTTCTCGTTGTCGAAGGCCCTGAGGTCGAACGTCTCGACGCCCCGCCGCTGCGCCCGGGCGAGCCGCTCGGGCACCAGGTCCACGCCGAAGACACGCTCGGCCCCGCGGGCCAGGGCGATCCGGCACGCCATGTCACCGATCGGGCCGAGGCCGAGGACCGCGAGGGTGCCGCCGGGCGGGACGGCGGCGTACTCGACGGCCTGCCAGGCGGTGGGCAGCACGTCGGAGAGGTACACGAACCGGTCGTCCGGCGGGCCATCGGGCACCTTGATCGGCCCGAACTGGGCCTGCGGGACGCGCAGGTACTCGGCCTGGGCGCCGGGCACGGAACCGTACAGGCGGCTGTAACCGAAGATGGCGGCGCCCATGCCCTCGCCGGTGACCTGGGTGGTCTCGCACTGGGTGGGCAGCCCGGTCAGGCACATCCAGCAGTCGCCGCAGGCGATCTGGAACGGCACCACGACCCGGTCCCCCACCGCGAGGTCCGGCACTCCCGGGCCGACCTCCTCCACGATGCCCATGGGTTCGTGACCGAGGACGTCCCCCGGGGTCATGAACGGGGTGAGCACCTCGTACAGGTGCAGGTCGGAGCCGCACAGTCCGGTGGACGTGATGCGGATGACGGCGTCGGTGGGTTCCTCGATCCGCGGGTCGGGCACCTCCTCGACCCGGACGTCCCGTTTGCCCTGCCAGGTGACTGCCTTCATGGGCTCGCACTCCCTTGGTCGCGTACGGCCGCCTCCGGTCGCATACGGCCGTGCGTGGTCGCGTGTCGTCGCGCGCACGTACGGCCGCGTCCCGCGTCCCGGTGCGGTGGCCGCCGGGTACCCGCCCGCCTCTCCGCCGAACCCACGGCCCGCGTCCCGGGGGCGCACAAGGGAGACGCCCTCTACCGCAGCCCCCGTCCCGTCTCCAGTACCTCCCGTGCCCGGGTCACGAGACCCTCCGCGCCGCACGCCCGGGCGAGGTCCAGGCCCCGGCGCAGTTCCGTTGCCGAGCGGGCGGCGATGCCGTACTCGACGCGGGCCGCCGCGTGCTCGTACTGGCAGGGCGAGGCCTCCAGGTAGGTGACGGCGCGAGCGGCGAGCTGAACCGCGCGCCGGCCCGTTTCCAGGGCGGCCGCGCACCGCAGGGCCTCGCCGATGGCGGTGTCCGTGCCGAACCGCTCGGCCTGCCGGCGGGCGTCGGCCGCGAGCCGGGCGGCCCGGGCCGGATCCTGCCCGGCGAGCGCCTTCGCGAGCTCGACGGACCAGGGGGCGAGGACCGGGTTGTGACCGCCGCGGGAGACGGCCGTCTTCTCGGCGGCCTCCAGTTCGTTGATGCCCTCCTCGGTGCGGCCGACGGCAAGGAGCAGCCGGCCGCGCACGGAGCGGATGTCGGGCAGCACGATGGTGGACGGGTACGGCGGCACGAAGCCGTACTGTTCGGCGACCGACCAGGCCTCCTCCACCCGGCCCCGGGCCAGCAGGGTGTCGACCAGTCCGCAGCTGGCCGACCAGTACAGAGGCAGCCGGCGGCCGACGCGTTCGGCGAGGGCCAGGGCCTCGCGGAGGGTGGACTCGGCGTCGCGGAGTCGGCCCTGTCTGCGGTAGGCGAGCCCGAGGAAGGCGTTGGCCAGGGAGAGGTGGCCGCCGCGCCAGCCGGCCGTGGTGTAGACGCGGCGGGCCTCGGCGAACAGGCTCTCGGCGCGGTCGAGCCGGTCGGCGTAGGCGTACGCGCTGCCGAGCATCATCAGCAGCTCCATGCCCCACTCGGGGTCGGTCCAGCCGAGCCCGGGCGCGAGCCGGCCGTTGACCAGGGCGCGGTCGCACAGTTCGATGACCATGTCGGCGCTCTCGCCGTGGGTCATCGCGTCGAAGCCGCGCAGGATCAGCAGGGCGCGTTCGGCGTTGTCCCGGCCGGTGCAGGTGCCGGCCAGTTCGGCGAGGCGCCGGGAGCGGGCCGGGGAGACGGTCTCGCCGTGGATGCCCTCCCACATGAACTGGAACGCCTGCAGCCGCATCCGCACCGGCCCCGCCTCGTGCCGGGCGGCTTCGGCCTCGACCGTGCGGACGGCCTCGTCCAGCTGGTCGTTGTGGAGCAGCGCCTGCGACAGTCGCACGACGGCGTCGACCCGGTCGTCGCCGTCCAGGCCGGGCATGCCGAGCGCGCTCTGCAGCTGGTCGATGGTGACGGCGGGGTTGGTCAGCAGGGTGGCGCAGCCCAGCTCGTAGAGGACGCGCGCGTGCACCTCGGGGCGGGGCGGCTCCTGAAGCGCGCGTTCCAGGCAGCGGCGGGCCGCGTCGGGCGCGCCGACGGCGAGGTGTTCGCGGGCGGCCTCGCGCAGCTGCTCCACGAGTTCCTCGTCGTCGTCCGGGTGCACCTTGAGCAGGTGCCGGGCGGCCTCGGCGGCGCCCCGGTCCAGCTCGGTGATGATCTGCGCGGCGACGCCGTGCATGGCCGTGCACACACCGGGCGGGATCGAGTCGTAGACGGCGGTGGCGATGAGCGGGTGGACGAACTCCAGCTCGCCGACGGCCGGTTCGGCGCCCGCGGCCGGCTCGGGCTGGGTGAGGATGCGGGCGTTGCACAGCAGTTCGGCGCAGTGCTGGGCGAGTTCGTCGCTCATGGTGGCGAGGCGGGCGACCATGTCGACGCTGATGCCGGTGCCGAGGATGGCGGCGGCCCATGCGAACCGGGTGGCCTCCAGGCCGAGCCCCTTGATCCGGTCGACCAACCCGCCGCCGCGGGCCGCCCGATTGAGGGCGCGCAGCTCGGCGGCCCGCGCCTCGACCGGCTGGAGTTCGCTGTCCTGGACCTTGGCGAGGAGTTCGACGGTGTCGTAGGGGTTGCCGCCGGTGACGGCCCAGACCTCGCGGCAGAACGGGTCGTCGGCGTGCCGGCCGAGGGTGGCGCGGGTGAGCCCGGCGGTGGCGTCCGGGGTGAGGGCGCTCAGGTTGTGGACGGGGCGGCCCGCCGCGGCGGCCACGCCGTCCAGCAGGCGGGCGCTGTCGCCGCTGACCTCGCCGGGACGGCGGGCGACCACCACGAGCACGGACACGTCGTCCAGGCGTTCGGCGAACGCGGCGAGCCAGCGCAGGGTCTCCTGGTCGGCCCAGTGCGCGTCGTCGAGGAGGAGGACCAGCGGCCATTCGCGGCGGGCCAGCCGGCGCACCGCGGCGACGAGACCGTCACAGACGTACTGCGGGTCGGCGTTGTCCCCTCGCGGTTCGGCTATGCCGAGGGCGGGGCCGGCGATGTCGTACCAGTCGCCGAGGTACTCGCGGGCCTCCTCGGGGAGTAAGGACAGCAGCGCCGGCTGGAGCAGCTGCCGTACGACGTGGAACGGGACCGATCTGAGCGTCTCGGCGCCGCGGGCGGACCAGACGGCGCAGCCGCGGCGCTCGGCGATGCGGCGGATCTGGGCCAGCAGCGCGGTCTTGCCGAGTCCGGCCTCGCCCCGCAGGACCAGCAGGCTGCCCGCGGACGACTGGTCCGCGCACAGGACGTCGATGGCCTGCGCGACGGTGGCGATCTCGGCGTCCCGCTCCCACAGGGGAGCCGAGCCGGCCGCCGACGGCCGTCCCTCCGTCATTCCGTTACCTCCCCGGGCCCCGTCATCCCGTTACCTCCCCAGGTCGCCCGAATGACGTACAGGGACCGAGCGTAGCCGTCCGGCGGTGCCGGTGGTGGCCGGTCGGGGCAGCTGTTGCCCGGCCGGGTGAAAGAGGGTGCGGGCGGTCGACGCGCGGGCCCGCCCGACCAGCGGGCCGGGTGTCAACAGGGCGGCCGGTGCGACGCGGCCGGGCAGCGAACCGGGCGGAACACCGCGGTCCGCGCACCGGGTCGCCGATCCTCTCATCCCACTTTCACGGTCACCTCATACGGTGGGGGCATGACGCAGGTGACTCCTCCCGGGTGGTACCCCGACCCCGGTCAGACGCACGACGGCCCGCCCACCGAGCGGTGGTGGGACGGCAAGGCCTGGACGGACCAGACCCGCCCCGCCGGCACGGCCGCGGCCTGGGGTCCCCCGGGCCTGCCGGCGGCGGACGGCCCGCAGCCGGTGAACGGCCCGCAGCCGGCCGGCTCGGTGCCCTCGGCGTCCGCGGGGTACGGCGCCCACCCGGGATACCCGCAGTATCCGGGGTATCCCGGATTCCCCGCGCAGCCGCCGGCCGGGCCCCGGCGGGGGCTGCGCACGGGCATAGCCGTCGCGGTGACGGCCGCGGTCCTGGCGTGCGTCGGGGTGGGCGTGTACGTCCTCGCCAAGGACGACGGCACCGGCGGCGACCGGGCCGGCTCGCAGCAGGCGCCGGGCGGCGGGCAGAACGGCGGACCGGGCGGCTCGGGCGGTTCCGGGGGCTCGGGTGGCTCCGGCGGTTCCGGTGGCTCTGGCGGTTCCGGTGGTCCCGGCGGTTCCGGGGGCCCGGGCGGGACCGCGCCGTCCCCGGGGCGGTCCGAGGCGCCGAAGGTGCCGGGCGGCGGCTCGGTACCGGACCGGGTCAACGGGATCAGCCTGCCCGTACCGAAGGGCTGGACGGGACAGGCGATCGACGTCGGCGCGCAGGTGACCTCCGGCGACTCCTACAAGTGCCCGGGCGACACCAGCCAGACCTGCACCGCGGGCGGCGCCTACACGGCTCCGGCGCTGGTGCTGGGCACCAAGGGCGACACGGCCGAGGAGGTCGCCAGGGCGGACATCGCGGCCAACGCCAAGGAGTCGTACGGCGGCACCACCTACGGCAGCATCACCTCGCACCGGCAACTGGCCTCCGAGGCGGTGACGGTGGCCGGGCAGAAGGGCTACCTGGTGCGCTGGAAGGCGGTCACCAGCAAGGGCGCCGACGGCTACGTCGAGTCGGTCGCCTTCCCCTCGCCCAACGACACCCGGCAGATCGTGGTGGTCCGCTTCGGCGTGGACGCCGGGCAGAACCTGTCGGTCATCGACGACGTCCTCAAGGGAATCAAGGTCTCGTCCGGCGGCGGGAACGGCCAGAACGTCTGAGCCCGGCCCCCGGGACACGGATCGGCCGGATGGGGTTCCCCTCCGCTCAAGAGGAACCCCACCCGGCCGGGGGTGCGCGCCGCCCCCGTCCCCACGGTGCGGCGCGGGCAGGTCACCGTCCAGTCATCCCGTGGACGGCGGCCTGGGTCTCACGTCAGTCCGAGCGCGGGCAGCACGGCGGCCTCCACGAACCGGAGCAGGTAGTCGGCGTCGGCGTACTGACCGTTGAGCACCGGCCGCACGCGCAGCACGCCGAACATCATGGCGGGGATGTACTCCAGGGCCGGGTGGCCCGCCCGGACCTCACCCCGGGCGACGCCCCGGGCGAGGATCTCCTCCAGGGCGGCGATCTCCGGGTTCACCAGCGCCTCGCGCAGCGCCTGCGCCAGCTCCTGGTCGGTCGTCCACGCGTGCCCCAGCGCCTGCAGCAGCCGGGTGTCCTTGCCGGACCAGTCGCCCGCGGCCAGCGCGGCCTGACGCAGGTCCTCGGCGAGTGAGCCGGTGTCGATGCCGTCGAACCGCACCCGGCGGTTGGCGCGCAGCGCCGCGGCGACGAACTGCGGCTTGGTCTTCCACTGCCGGTAGAGCGTGGACTTGCTGCACCGGGTGCTGGCGGCGATGCCCTCCATGGTGACGGAGTCGTAGCCGCACTCACGGATCTGTTCCAGCACGGCGTCGAAGAACTCCCGCTCACGCTCCGGCGTGATCTTGGAGCGGCGCGAGGCGACGACCGTGTCCGGTCCCTCCGCGGCCTGCGACGTCATGCGGTGCTTCCCCTCACTCGAGCCCGATACCAGTGTGTCGCACTTCAATCGATACGCCAGTGTACCGGTACTCGATCGTATCGGTACACTGACGTATCGGTACACTGTCGTATCGGTACGTCAACGTATCGATGAAAGCCGGTGCCGACCGGGGCGCACGCGCACCACATGCACCACACGCACGCACCACACGCACCACCGTCAGCGAAGGGGCCGGGGATGAACGCGCGATCCGAGCCTGCGGAGGCGGACACCGAGCCGGAAGCCCCGGCCCGGCCCCCTCTGATACGTGAGTTCCTGCTGGTCGCCGGGCTCTTCCTCGTCTACAAACTCGGCCGGCGACTGGCCATCGGCCACACCGGCGAGGCGTACCGCAACGCCCACCGCGTATGGCACCTGGAACGGGCCGTGCACCTCCCCCACGAGACCGCCGTGCAGTCCGCACTGCTGCACGGCGACACCCTCGTCCGCGTGGCGAACACCTACTACGCCACCGTCCACTTCCCGGCCACCGTCGCCTTCCTCGTCTGGCTCTACCTGCGACGCCCCGCCCACTACGTCTGGGCCCGCCGCGTCCTCGCGGTGGTCACCGGCGCCGCCCTCGTCCTGCCGTTCACCTTCCCCCTGGCCCCGCCCCGGATGCTGACCGGCACCGGCCTCGTCGACACGGCCCGCGTCTACGGCCCCTCCGTGTACGGCCCCCCGGCCGGCGACCACCTCTCCAACCAGTTCGCGGCCATGCCCTCACTGCACTTCGGCTGGGCACTGATGCTCGCGATCGGCCTGATCGCCGCCACCCGCTCCCGGTGGCGCGTGCTCTGGCTGCTGCACCCCCTGATCACCCTCCTGGTGATCGTGGGCACGGCCAACCACTACTGGCTCGACACGATCGTCGCCACGGCCATGCTCGGCGTCGCCCTCGCCGTCATCCACCCGCCGCGGCACACCGCCACCACGGCGGGCCGCGACACCGGCCGGCTGCGCACCCCCGAGCCCGCCCTGGCGGGAGCGAGCCGGTGAACCCCGCCACCCTGGCCGCCCTCGGCCTGTCACTCGTATCGGCCGTCGCCTACGCGCTGGCCGCCGTCGCCCAGGAACGCCTCGCCTCCCACAGCGCCGACACCGGCCTGGTACGGCTGCTGGGCACCGGCGCCTGGTGGTCGGCGGTCGGCCTGAACGCAGCGGCCGCACTGCTGCACGTCATCGCCCTGAAGTACGGCCCGCTGACCGTCGTACAGCCCCTCGGCGCCCTCACCCTCGTCGCCGCCGTGCCGCTGGGCGCACGCGCGGCCGGCCGGCGGGTCAGCACCGCCGAGTGGCGTGGGACCGCACTCACCCTGCTCGGCCTGGCCGCCCTCCTGGTCACCGCCTCCGGCCCGGCGCCCGCCCGGGTGCTGTCCCTGACCGAGGCCCTGGCCGTCGCGGGTACGACGGCCACCACCATCGGCCTGCTGAGCTGGCCCGGCACCCGCCCGGGCCTCCGGCACGCCACCGCGTCCGGCTTCGCCTCCGGTGTCGCCTCCGCCCTCACCCAGACGGTCACCGTGGCGGCCACCGACCGCTCCGGCCCGGTCCTCGGCACCGAGGTGATCGTCGTCGCGGTGCTCGTCGCCGCCTTCGCCGTCGGCGGACTCCTGCTGTCCCAGACCGCCTACCGCGGCGGCCTCGGCGCACCCCTGGCCGTCGTCACCCTCACCAACCCGGTCACCGCCGCGGTCATCGGCCTCACCCTGCTGGGCCAGGGACTGCAGGGCGGCCCCACGGGGATACTGCTGGCCCTGGCGGGTGCGGGACTGGCGGCGTGGGGGGTCGTGCTGCTCACCCGGGCGGCCCCCGCAGGAGACGGCGACTCCGGCGGTGCCGGGCGGCCCGGGGGGTACGGCGGGCAGGATGAGCATCCGGTGGCGGCGGTGCTGGCCCTGGAGCCGGGGTCGGCCACGAGCGAGCCTTCACTGGTGCCGCGTCAGCCGGAGCAGCCGGAGCACCTCACGGCGCTGTGACCGCGCGCGGACGGGACACGGGATACCGCATACGGGTTACGGCACCTTGCATACGGCATACGGCATACGGCATACGGCGGCGGCCGGTGTGCGAGGCCGCCGGAGGCGACGCCGGCCTGCTGCTGCACCTGGCGCTGCACCCTGGCGTCACCGGCCGGCTGCGGCGGTCCACTGCGAGCCGTCCCAGGAGCGGAGCGTCCGCGCCGCCCCGTGCGGATCCGGGTACCAGCCTGCGTGGTCACCGGGGCCCATTGCCCTGATGTGACCGGTACCTGACCAGACCGCACGGAGCGGTGTTCGTCGCCCGTTCAGCCCGTGACGATCGCCGGGTCGCTGACGCCGGGCAGGCCGTTCTCCACGTGTCCGGCGAAGCCGCGCAGGAAGGCGGGGTCGGCGTCGGTGGTGACGGTCAGGTCGTACCAGCGCTTGCTCTGCGCGAGCGCGACGGTGTGCCGCACGGTCGCGCCGGGACGCACGGTCGCGGTGACCTGGCTGCCGCCGTAGCCGTTGGCCAGCTTCAGCTTCACGGTGCCGGAGCCCTTGTTGGTGAAGGCCAGTTCGATGTCGTCCCCGGCCTGCCGGGCGGTGACCTCGGTCCCGGCGACCTTGTTGCGGCCCTTGAAGACGCGCAGGAACCCGTTGGGGCCGTGCACGGCGAGGTCGTAGTCACCGCCGGAGTAGACCGAGTTCCAGGTGTCCGACAGTGTCCTGCCGGCCTGCGTGGTGTACGTCCAGGGGCCGTCGGTACGGCTGTTGGACGTGACGAGGAAGACCGCGCCCGCCTGCGCGCCCGAGGCGAAGGTGAGCGTGAACTTCCCGGCCGCGGTGTCCGCCGAACCGTCCACCACCGGGGCGTACTTCAACGGACGGGTGGGCCGGCTGCCGGGCTCCTGCCGGGGCAGCGACGGGTTGGCGGGCGGCTTGGGCACGTAGTCGGGGTGGCGGTCGTGGTCCTTCGGCAGGTAGCCGGCCGTCGAGGGGAGGACGGTGGGCGCGGTGTCCTTGCAGGAGAAGTCGAAGGCGCTGGTCAGGTCGCCGCAGACGGCGCGCCGCCAGGGGGAGATGTTGGGCTCCCGCACTCCGAAGCGCCGCTCGATGAACCGGATGATCGAGGTGTGGTCGAGGGTCTCGGAGCAGACGAAACCGCCCTTGCTCCACGGGGAGACGACGAGCATCGGCACCCGCTGGCCGAGTCCGTAGGGGCCGGTGACGTGGCCGGCGTCGCCCTTGAACAGGTCCGGCGCCGGGTCGACCGTCGACTTGCCCTGGGCGGCGGAGGCGGGCGGGTAGGGCGGGATGACGTGGTCGAAGAAGCCGTCGTTCTCGTCGTAGGTGAGGAACAGCGCGGTCTTCCCCCACACGTCGGGGTTGGCGGTGAGCGCGTCCAGGACCTGGGAGACGTACCAGGCGCCGTAGTTGGCGGGCCAGTTGGGGTGTTCGGTGAAGGCCTCGGGGGCGACGATCCAGGAGACCTGGGGCAGCCGGTCCGCCTGGACGTCGGCCTTGAGCTGGTCGAAGAAGCCCTCGCCCTTGCGGGCGTCGGTGCCGGTGCGGGCCTTGTCGTACAGGGGGTCGCCGGGAGCCGCGTCACGGTAGCGGTTGAAGTAGAGGAGCGAGTTGTCACCGTAGTTGCCGCGGTAGGCGTCGTTGATCCAGCCCCAGCCGCCGCTCGCGTCGAGGCCGTCGCCGACGTCCTGGTAGATCTTCCAGGAGACCCCGGCCTGCTCCAGGCGTTCGGGGTACGTCGTCCAGCCGTAGCCCTTCTCGTCGTTGCCGAGGACGGGGCCGCCGCCCGTGCCGTCGTTGCCGGTGTACCCCGTCCACATGTAGTAGCGGTTGGGGTCGGTGGAGCCGATGAGCGAGCAGTGGTAGGCGTCGCAGAGGGTGAAGGCGTCCGCGAGCGCGTAGTGGAAGGGGATGTCGTCACGGGTCAGGTACGCCATCGTCGTCGCGGACTTGGCGGGCACCCACTTGTCGTACTTGCCGCCGTTGAACGCGGTGTGGCCGTCGTTCCAGCCGTGCGGGAGGTCCTGGATGAAGGCCAGGCCGAGGTCGTCGGCGTCGGGGTGGAACGGCAGGACGTCCTTCGTGCCGTCGGACTGCTTCCAGACGGACCTGCCGTTCTGGGTGACCGGGCGGGGGTCGCCGAAGCCGCGGACGCCGCGGAGCGAGCCGAAGTAGTGGTCGAAGGAACGGTTCTCCTGCATCAGCACGACGATGTGCTGGACATCGTCCACCGATCCGGTGCGGTAGTGGGCGGGCAGGGCGGCCGCACGCTGGATGCTGCCGGCCAGCGCGGAGAACGCCGTGGTGGCGCCGGCGAGTTGCAGGAAGCGCCGCCGGTTGACTTCGGGCATGGGTGAGGGTCCTCTCGTCCTGACGTCCCAGATGCCGCCAGTTGACGGAATCTGCGCGGAGCGAGTGTTCCAAGAGCAGCAAACGTCAGGGAAGGGTCTGGTGGCGTCCATGTGAAACTCGGCGGTCCGTGCGGTGCCGCACGCCCGGCGCCGGGCGGCCCCGTTCCTCCTCGCCCTCGGCGCCGTGCCCCGGCGCCTGCGCGCCGGGGCACGGTCGTGGGTCGCCTCAGGATGTCAGATACGCCTCCACCTCACTGAACTGACCCGCCGGCCAGCCCGTGTTGCCGCTGACGGTCAGGCGGAGGTAGCGCAGGTTGGTGGCGGCGGGCAGGGACACGGTCGCGGTGTTGCCGGTGGCCGGGTCGAAGCGGTAGCCCTGGGCGCCCACGACGGTCGAGTAGCCGGAGCCGTCGGTGCTGCCGAGCACCGTGACGGTCTGGGTGCGGGCTCCCCAGGCGGTGGACGGCGGCAGCTTCAGCACCAGGCGGCGCACCGCGTAGGACGCGCCGAGGTCGACCGTCCAGGACTGCGGGAAGGCGTTGTTGGCGGACTCCCAGTAGCTGTTCGCGTCGCCGTCGACCGCCTTGCCCGGTGTGTAGACGTCCTGCGAGCCGGTCGCGGTGGCCGGGCGGCCCTTGGCGAGGTTCCGGTTCGGGTCCGGTGCGGGGTTGCCCTGACCGGGCTGGGGCCAGGTGGAGCAGTCCGACCAGGCGCTGGACCAGCCGGTGTTGCCGCCGCCGTCGGTGAGGGTGAAGGCGCCGGAGTTCGCCGGGAAGGGGCAGTTGTACACGCCGGCCGCCCCGACCTGGGTGGCGGTGACGTTCTTGAAGGTGGCCGCGCCCTGCGCCTCGGCCTGGACGACGACCGTACCGGTGTTCCGCACGGTCGCGCCGGAGACGTTGACGTTGCGCACCGGGTAGCCGTGCCCGCCGCCGGAGACGAACTCGAAGGCGCTGTACGGGCTGTCGGTGATCGTCGTGTTGGTGATGTCGACGGTCGCGTCGATGGCGCTGTCGTAGGAGTCGACGCGCAGGGCGCCCATCGCGTGGTTCCAGTTGGGGTTCATCGCGCCGGTGCGCACCAGCGTGTTGCCGTCGACGGTGATGGTGCCGGCGAGGGGGTGGAAGGGGTCGAGGAACTTCTGGTTGGAGATGGCGATGCCGCTGCCGAGGGCGTTGGTGTCGGAGACCAGGTTGTTGCGTACGGCGATGTCGGTGCCGCCGTAGATGGCGATGCCGTTGGCGAGGTTGGGCTGCGAGATGGTGTTGTTCTCGAAGCTGGAGTCGGTGTCCGGGGAGTACAGCGACCACATGGCGAGGGAGTCGTCGCCCTGGTTGCGCAGGAAGTTGTTACGGACCCGGACGCCCTTGGCGGTGCCGTTGAGGTTGATGCCGTCGGCGGTGGTGTCGAGGATGCGGCTGTTCTCCACCACCAGGTTGTCGTTGTCGCCCGTGAGCCACAGGCCGACCTTCAGGTGCTGGATCCACATGCCGGAGACGGACGAGTCGGGTCCGAGGGAGCCGTTGACGAAGTTGTCCGGACTGGAGTCGACGCGTTCGGTGACCTCGCCGATGACCGCGAAGTCCTTGATGTGGACCTTGCCCGCGGAGCTCGACTGGTCGATGAAGCGGGAGGTGTGCACGACCGAGTACCAGCTGCCGGCCCCCTGGAGGGTCACATTCTGTACACCGTTCAGGGAGGACGTGATCCGGTAGTCGCCCGGTGGGATCCACACCGTGCCGCCCTGGGCCGCGGCGATGGCGTCCCGGAACGCCTGGGTGGAGTCGCCGCCGCCGCTGGGGTCGGCGCCCCTGGAGACGACGGACACCGAACCGGCGGGCTGCGTGGCGGCCGGGGCGACCTGTTCGAAGTCGGCGACGTCGACGGTGACCTGGACGCCGGCCGCCTCGACGGCGACCTTGTCGCCGGGCTGGAGGTTCTGCCCGAGCAGCATCCGGGTGTTGTCGAAGAAGTGGTGTGTTCTGGCGCCGGGGATCCAGCCGGTGTCGATGTACGAGTACTTGGAGGTCACCGGGAGGGTCTTGGCGAGCCGGGTGCCGTTGACGTACACGTTGAGCGCCCCGGACTGGCCGTCCGGGACACTGTAGGCGACGTTCAGTGCGTTGGACGCGCGCGGCACGGTGAACTCCACCCGCTGCCCGGCGGCCAGCCGCACGGCCTGCCGGCCGGAGGCCTCCGAGGCGAGGGAGCCCTGCGTGTAGTCCGGGCCGATCCGCGTACCGTTGCCCGCCGCCGACTCGGCCTCCACGGAGGTGAAGGGGAGTGTGGCGCCGGCCGCCGCGTGGGCGGCCGGGGCGACGGCGACGAGCATGCCGGCGGCGAGGGCGACGACCGCCCCCATAGCTGGCATGCGCCTGACATATCTGGCGGTGCTGCTGTGCATGTGCTGATCCCTTCGTGGTGGGGGTGCCTGGGATAGCGAGGGGGGTACGACTGCGGCTCAGGCGCGCAGCCAGGCCGCCGTGTCCTGCGGCAGCCGGCCCGCGGGGTCCAGCGGGCCGCTGGCGAGCAGGAGCCGGGAGTGCGCGGGCAGGTCGGCGGGCGTGGCCGCGAGGTTGACCACGCACAGCACGCCGTCCGCGCGGGAGAAGGCGAGCACGCCGTCGGGGGCGGGCAGCCAGGTGAGGGGGCCGTCGCCGAAGCGGGGGCGGAGGGCGATGGCGCGGCGGTAGAGGGTGAGCATGGAGTCGGGGTCCCCCAGTTGACGGTCGACTGCGTACGAGGGCCAGTCGGCCGGCTGCGGCAGCCACGGCTCCCCGTGGGAACCGAATCCCGTGTACGGCATACCGTCGGCCCATGGCAGCGGTACCCGGCAGCCGTCGCGGCCGGGGTCGACTCCATGCGATCGGAAGTACATCGGATCCTGCATACGGTCGACCGGTATCTCGGCCTCCGGCAGTCCCAGCTCCTCCCCCTGGTAGACGTAGACCGACCCTGGCAGCGCCAGCGACAGCAGCGCCGCGGCCCGCGCCCGGCGTGTCCCCAGCACCAGGTCCGTCGGCGTGCCGAAGGCCTTGGTGGCGAAGTCGAACGCGGTGTCGGCGCGGCCGTACCGGGTGACCGTGCGGGTGACGTCGTGGTTGCACAGGACCCAGGTGGCCGGGGCGCCGACGGGGGCGTGTGCGGCGAGGGTGGCGTCGATCGAGGCGCGGAGCCGGCCGGCGTCCCAGGGGCAGGTGAGGTAAGGGAAGTTGAAGGCGGTGTGGAGTTCGTCGGGGCGGAGGTAGCGGGTGAGGCGTTCGGGGTCGGGCAGCCAGACCTCGCCGACGAACACGGCGCCGTACTCGTCCGCGACGCGCCGCCAGGAGCGGTAGATGGTGTGGAGTTCGTCGCGGTCGAGGAAGGGGTGCGGTCCGGGGTGTGCGGCGAGGTCGGGGAGGTCCGGGTCCTTGGCGAGCAGGGCCGCCGAGTCGATGCGGACGCCGGCGACACCGCGTTCGAACCAGAAGCGCAGGATGTCCTCGTGTTCCCGGCGGACGGCGGGGTGGGCCCAGTTGAGGTCGGGTTGTCCGGGGGTGAACAGGTGCAGGTACCAGTCGCCGTCGGGCAGGCGGGTCCACACCGGTTCGGTGGAGCCGGCGAACTGGGACGGCCAGTCGTTCGGCGGACGTTCGCCGTGCGGGCCGCGTCCGGGCCGGAAGTGGAACAGTGCGCGTTCGGGGCTGCCGGGCCCGGCGGCGAGGGCGGCCCGGAACCAGGGGTGCTGGTCGGAGACGTGGTTGGGCACGATGTCGACGATGGTCCGGATGCCCAGCTCGCGTGCTTCGGCGATGAGTTTCTCGGCCTCGGCGAGGGTGCCGAAGGCGGGGTCGATGGTCCGGTAGTCGGCGACGTCGTAGCCGCCGTCTTCCAGGGGTGACAGGTACCAGGGGGTGAACCACAGCGCGTCGACGCCGAGTTCGGCCAGGTAGGGCAGTCGGGAGCGGACGCCCGCGAGGTCGCCGGTGCCGTCGCCGTCGCCGTCGGCGAAGCTGCGGACGTACACCTGGTAGATGACGGCCGAGCGCCACCAGTCGGGGTCTTTCCGGGCATGGCTGGGCTGTCCCACGGGGCGTGCCTTTCTGTGGAGGGGTGGCGGCGTCAGCCCTTGGTGCTGCCCGCGCTGATCCCGGCGATGATGTGCCGCTGGAAGACGAGGAACAGCGCCACCATCGGGATGCTGGCGATCACCATCGCGGCGATGAGCACGGTGAGCTGGATGTTCTGCGACAGCTGGACCAGGGCGACGCTGATCGGCTGTTCGCCGGTGTCGGAGAAGACCATCAGCGGCCACAGGAAGTCCTGCCAGACGGCGACCAGCGCGAAGATGGAGACCACGCCGAGGACGGGCCGGGACATGGGCAGGACGACGGACCACAGGATCCGCAGCGGGCCGGCGCCGTCGATCGCGGCGGCCTCCAGGACATCGCGGGGCAGCTGGTCGAAGAACCGTTTGAGCAGGTAGAGGTTGAAGGCGTTGGCGGCGGCCGGCAGCCAGATGGCGAGGGGGTCGTTGAGCAGGCTGGTGTGGATCAGCGGCAGGTCGGCGACGGTGAGGTACTTCGGGACGACCAGGGCCTGCGCCGGGACCATCAGGGTGGCGAGGATGCCGCCGAGTACGACCGTGCCGAAGGCGGGTCTGAGTCTGGACAGGGAGTACGCGGCGGCCGTGCAGAACAGGAGTTGGAAGAACCAGGCGCCGGCCGCCTGGACGGCCGTGTTCACCAGGTGTTGCGGGAGCTGCATCAGGTTCCAGGCGTCGGTGTAGCCGGCGAGGTGCCAGTGCTCGGGTACCAGCGTGGGCGGGGTCCGGGCCACCTCGTCCGGGGACTTCAGGGCACCGGTCACCATCCAGTAGACGGGGAAGAGGAAGGCGAGCGCGAAGAGGACGACGACGGCCGTGAACACCGTCCAGTAGGCGGCCCTTCCGCGGGGGCGGGCGAGGGCGGCCGGGGAGACGAGGGTGCGGGTGCTGCTCATGTGTCCCCCTCGGAGCGGGTGAGCCGCAGGTAGCCGGCGGAGAAGGCGCCGAGAAACAGCAGGAGCATGACGCTCAGGGCGCAGGCGCCGCCGAAGTCGTTGTAGAGGAAGGCGTATTTGTAGATGAGGTAGAGGACGGTGACCGTGGCGTTCTCCGGGCCGCCGCCGGTGATGACGAACGGTTCGGTGAACACCTGCATGGTGGCGATGACCTGGAGGAGCATCAGCATCAGGATCACGAACCGGGTCTGCGGGACGGTGACGTGCCGGACGCGCTGGAGGAGGTTCGCGCCGTCGAGTTCGGCCGCCTCGTACAGCTCGCCGGGGATGGACTGCAGGGCGGCCAGGTAGATGAGGACGGTGCCGCCCATGTTGGCCCAGGTGGCCACGATCACCAGGGAGACGAGCGCGGTGCCGGTGCCGTTGGACCAGTTCGAGGTGGGCAGGTGCAGGAAGCGCAGCGTCTCGTTGGCGAGGCCGGTCCCCGGGTCGTAGAACCACTTCCACAGCAGGGCGCTGACCACGGGCGGGATCATCACCGGCAGGTAGACCACGATCCGGAAGAAGGCCTTGGCGTGCCTGAGTTCGTTGAGGACGAGGGCGAGGAGGAAGGGGACGGCGAAGCCGAGGAGGAGGGCCAGCAGGGTGAAGGTGAGGGTGTTGCGCCAGGCGGCCGTGAACTCGGGGTCGTGCAGGACGCGGGTGAAGTTGGCGGTGCCGGCCCAGGTGGGCGGGGAGCCGGGTGTGTACGTCTGGAAGGCGATGACGACGGCGCGGATCGCCGGGTACCAGGAGAACAGGGCGAAGCAGAGCAGTCCGCCGATGAGGAAGGCGTAGGCCCGGAGCTGGTCGGCCAGGCGGCGGCGAACGCCGTGTCGTGACCGGGGTGGCGTCGGGGCCGGTGGGACGGCGGGGCGCGCCGGGGGCCGGCGCTCGGCCGGATTCGCCGGGTTCCCCGCGCTCGCCGTGTGCGCCGTCTTCGTCATGGCGGTCAGCCCCGGGCCAGAATGCTGTCGATCTTGGCGGACGCGTCCTTGAGGAGCTGGTCGATGTCGGCGTCCTTGCGGGTGAGGACGGCGGAGACGGTGGCGTCGAGGACGGAGTAGATCTGCTGGGCGTGCGGCGGTTCCGTCTTCAGCCTGAGCTTGCGGTTGCCGTCGAGGAAGGCCTGGTAGTTGCGGACCGGGACGTTGGCGTTGGCCTTCTTGACCCGCTGGTCGGTGGCGTCGGCGGCGCCGGTGAACAGGCGTGGCTCGGGCAGGCCGACGGGGGCGTCGTTCTTCCTGGCGCGCGCGTAGTCGCCGAGGAAGCCCTTGCCCGGGGTGAGGAACATGTGGTCGAGCCACTTCAGGGCGGCGCGGATCTGGGCGGGCGTGTCCTTCTTGTTGACCATGTAGCCGTCGCCGCCGATGAGGGTGCCCTTGCCGCCGGGCATGGGGGCGAGGGCGAGGTCCTGGTAGCTGCCGCCCTTCTCCTTGACGAGGATCGGGATGTTGTCGGGGGCGGCGAGGTACATGCCGAGCTTGCCCGAACCCATCATCTGCTGCACGTCGTTGATGACGAGGAGCTGCTTGCTGCCCATCGAGTCGTCGGTCCACCGCATGTCGTGCAGGTTCCGCAGGACGGCCCGGCCCTCGGGGGTGTCGATGGTGGCCCTGGTGCCGTCGTGGCTGACGACGTCGCCACCCTGGGAGTACAGCTCGGCGGTGAAGTGCCAGCCGCCCTGGTTCTGGGCGCTGTAGTCGGCGTAGCCGACGGTGCCGTCGCCGAGGGCGGCGATCCGCTTGGCGGCGGCGCGGACCTCGTCCCAGGTCGCCGGGGGCTTGTCGGGATCCAGGCCGGCCTTGCGGAACAGGGCCCGGTTGTAGACCAGTCCCATGGAGTATGCCGTACGCGGTATCCCGTACACCTTCCCGTCCACGGTGTAGATGTCCCGCAGCTGCTTCTGGATGCTGTCGTAGCTCTTCAGTTCCCCGAGGTACGGGGTGAGATCGGCGGCCTGGTGGACGTCGACCACGTGCCGGGCGTCGGTGAAGTACGTGTAGAACACGTCCTCCATCTGGCCGCCGGCGAGTTTGGCGTCGAAGGTCTTCGGGTCCTGGCAGGGGAAGGCGTCGTGGGTGACGACGTCGATGTCCGGATGGTCCTCCTCGAAGGCGGCGACGTCCTCCTCGAAGAAGCGGCGGTCGGTCTTGGCGCTCCTGGGCGGCTCGCAGTTGACGGTGATGCGGGTCTTGCCGCCCGCCGTGCGACCGTCGCCCGAGCCGCAGGCGGTGGCGGCGAGGGCGAGGGAGGAACAGACGCCGATCGCGACGACGGTACGGCGGAACCCGGTGCTTGTCATCGGTGGACCCCTCATGGCACTCATGGCAGGAGCGGTGGGCGCCGCACACTCAAGCACCGCCGACATCGGTCCGCAAGATGTCGCGCGTAATCTGTAATTATTCGACAGCAGACCGGATCTGTTGGGGGATCAGTCGCGCGGGGCTTGCGCGGTGGAGCCGCGTACCACCAGTTCCGGCTCGAACAGCAGCTCCTCGGCGGGTACGGCGGTGCCGCCGATGCGGGCGTTCAGCAGTTCCACGGCCGCGCGCCCCATGGCCTCGATGGGCTGGCGCACGGTGGTCAGCGGGGGCTCGGTGCAGTTCATGAACGCCGAGTCGTCGTAGCCGACGACGGAGACCCGGCCCGGGACGTCGTACCCCTTGCGCCGGGCGGCCCGGACGGCGCCGAGCGCCAGCGGGTCGGAGGCGCAGATGATGCCGGTGATCCCCCGGTCGATCAGCCGGGAGGCGGCGGCGTGCCCGCCCTCCAGGGAGAAGATGGCCCGCGCGACGGCCTCCTCCGGCAGATCGCCGGCGATCGCCCGGGCCGCGGCCAGTTTGCGGGCCGAGGGGACGTGGTCCCGGGGGCCGAGGACCAGGCCGATGCGTTCGTGGCCGAGGGAGGCCAGGTGCCGCCAGGCCTGCTCGACGGCTACGGCGTCGTCGCAGGACACGCCCGGGAAGCCGAGGTCGTCGATGGCCGCGTTGACGAGCACGACGGGGATGTTGCGCTCGGCCAGCAGCCGGTAGTGGTCGTGCGGGGCGTCGGCCTGGGCGTACAGGCCGCCGGCGAACACGACGCCGGAGACCTGCTGCTGGAGGAGCAGTTCGACGTAGTCCGCCTCGGAGACCCCGCCCTTGGTCTGCGTGCACAGCACCGGGGTGAGTCCCAGCTGGGCGAGGGCGCCGCCGATGACCTCGGCGAACGCCGGGAAGATGGGGTTCTGCAGCTCGGGCAGGACGAGGCCGACGAGCCGGGCGCGTTCGCCGCGCAGCTGGGTGGGGCGCTCGTAGCCGAGGACGTCGAGAGCGGTGAGTACCGCCTGCCGGGTGGCGTCGGAGACTCCGGGCTTGCCGTTGAGTACCCGGCTGACCGTGGCCTCGCTGACCCCGACCTTCTTCGCCACTTCCGCAAGTCGTCGCGTCATGACCGCAAGGCTAGCGCAAGCAGCGCAAGCGACTTGCGTAACGGGGTGGGGTCGGGAGTGAACCGACCCGGCGCCGTCGGCGACCTGAACGCCGACGGTGCCGGGTCAGTTCCCGGGGGACGGGACGACGGTCAGGTGGGAGGCGGTGCCGCGCGGCCGGCGCGCCCGCCGGACCGGCGCGACGGCCCGGCGGGGGTCGCGCAGGATCATCGTCAGGCGCCGGTAGCCGAGTTCCAGCAGCGGCTGCGACGCCTCCTCGACGATGCGGCACTCGGTGCGCCCGCGGCGCGGGTCCGGGTGGTGCAGCAGGCGTACCGCGCCGTCGAGGCGGGCCCCGGCCTCGCCGACGGCCCGGATCCAGTGCGGCAGGCCCTGCCGGTAGGCAGCCTCCATGATCGGGTCCTGGGCGATCTCCCGGCGCACCGCCTGGAGTTCGTGGTCGTGACCGTGCGTCTCCAGGGCGGAGCGGACCTGGGCCAGCATGGGCAGGCACCAGCCGGGCTCGTGCTCGCCGAGAACCTCGCCCGCGTCGGGGTGGAACAGCACGAAGCGGAGGAAGTTCTCCCCCGGCATGGCCGTCGGATGGGGGCGCACGCCCCGGAAAAGTGTCTCGAACGCGCTGTTGGCCATGACCACGTTCCAGTGGCGGTCCACGACCAGCGACGGGCAGGACAGGTACTCCAGCAGTGCTCCGTA
The DNA here is from genome assembly GCF_055560195.1 of Streptomyces sp. NPDC023481. Classification (NCBI taxonomy): domain Bacteria; kingdom Bacillati; phylum Actinomycetota; class Actinomycetes; order Kitasatosporales; family Streptomycetaceae; genus Streptomyces; species Streptomyces sp. NPDC023481. The sequence continues at coordinate 266,661 of NZ_JBVHJE010000004.1, read as the reverse complement.
GTCCTGAAGGTAGGCCTGGGTCTCGCAGCTCTCGGGGACGGGCCGCGGTGCCGGCCGCTGCCCTCCTGCCTGATGTGCCATCGGGAGGTCACCCCTCTTGCCTCTGCGGCCTTTCTCGCGGCGATGCGATCCTGCTGCCCAGGCGAGAGCCGTGTCAACTATCGTGGCATTTCATGCCGGTTGACGGCTGAAATTCGCCACAGTTGTGGCGACACCTGGATGTGAGTTCGAGACACCGGCTACTCTCCGGGAAGTTCACGGCGACCGCTCGTGAGAAGCACGGACGCATCTGAAGCCCTCTAGAGACGTAGGAGTTCTGTCGGTGACGGATGGCTACGAGGATCCGGGCGCCTCGGCGACCGCCCAGCTGCCGGCCGTCGTCGCCCGCGTCACCGCGCTCGCCGACCGCCTCGGGGTGCCGCACGCCGAGGTCTTCGACGTCGGGCGGCTCTCCACCGCCTGCGGGGTGCCGGAGCCGGTGGTCCGGGCCCTGCTGAGCGGCCGGCCCGCGGGCGAGCCGGATGTCCAGGCCCGCTTCCTGCAGCGCCTGGACCTGCTGCGCCGTACCCGGCTGAAGCCGGGCGGACGCCGGTACACCCAGCAGGAGATCGCCGACGGCGCGGGCATGTCCCGGCAGCAGGCAGGCGCCCTCATCAACGGCGACCGGCGGCCCACCATGGAGCACTGCGACGCGTTGCAGCGCTTCTTCCGGGTGCACGCCGGTTTCCTCACGGCGGAGGACCCCGAGGCGCTGGCGGGCGCCCTGCAGCGCACCGAGCAGGAACTGCTGCAGAAACTCGCGGACCGGGAGCGGGCCGCAGCCGAGACCGCGGAGGATCCCCTGGAGCGGCTGCTGCAGGACCACGGCGTACGCGGAATCGCCTGGCGGGCCGCGCAGTTGCCCACCGACCAGCACCGGGACAAGGTCGCCGAGTGGCTCGACATGCTCCTGGAGAGCGTCAAGCGGCCCGAGTCGTGAGCCGGGGGAGGACCGTGGGCATCGGCAGGGACTTGCGCCGGCTGTGCAACGAGCTGGTGGGCGGGCTGACGCTGCCGGCGCCCGCGCCGCCGGAGGAGTTGTACCGGGCGCTGTGCGAGGCGATGAGCCGCCGCCGCGGCCGTCCGGTGCACTTCCGTACGGCCGCCTTCCCGCCCGGCACGGCCAGCGGGCTGTGGCTGGACCTGGCCGACCGGGACGTCGTGGTGGTGGAGGAACGCACCGCCCCCGACCACCAGTTGGTGATCCTGGGCCATGAGCTGTGGCACATGCAGGCCGACCACTGCGGGTTCCATGTGGAGGGGGTCGGCGCGGCGACGCGGCTGCTGGGCGACGACACCGACCAGGAGGCGCTGCGGGCGGCGGTGCAACGGGTCGCGGCCCGGACCCGGTTCGACCTCGCCGAGGAACGCGACGCCGAGACCTTCGGGCTGCTCCTGGCGAGCAAGTGCCGGACGTGGCTGGCGGGTTCTGCCCTGCGGGTGCCGGTGCAGCGGGACGGCGTGGCGGGCCGCATCGAGGCGTCGCTGGGCTATCCGGGCCAGCACGGCTGACGGGCGGCACGGCGACCGGGCGGACGCGGCCGGCGGATGCGGTACGGCGACCCGGTCGGCGCGGCTGAGCGGGGCGGTACGGCAGCGGCAACTCGGCCGGCGCGGCCGGTCCGGTACGGCGACGGGGCCGGCCGTTCAAGGCCGCGGGCCGCGATTCCGTGCGCCGCAGCGGCGCCGCCCCTCCGCCATCCCTGCGCCGTCCCTCCGGGTCCTCCCACTGCAGTCCTCCCTCTGCAGTCCTCCCCGCGGGTACGACGCCGACGGTGAACCGTTTCCCCTGTGCCGGGACGCCGGTTGGCGGGCGGTTCCGCCTCGGCTGAGCGGGCTAACCGGCGCGGGACCGGACGGCGTTGTCAGTGGTGGGCGGCAAGCTGGGGAGTGCGCCGCAGAGCGCGTGACCGTGACGCCTACTCGGGGAGAGCCGACCGATGCCCACCGCCGTACTGACCGACCGTGAGCGAACCGCCGTACAGGCCTACCTGCGGCTGCTGCACACGGTGCGCGCCGCCTTCGACGGGCCACCGGACACGGACCGGCCCACCGTCGTCCCGCCCGCCGTGCTCGCCGAGGCGGAGCAGGCGCTGGCCCGGGCGGGACTGGCGGGCAACGAGGAGGCGTTCTTCCGGCTGCTGCGCGAGTGGTGCCCGCCACCGGCCTGAGCCCCGGGCCGGCACCGCAGGAGGTGTGCGTACCGGCGCGGCGGCCGGCCTGGGCCGGGTGTCAGGGCCGCGTCGGCTCGGCCGCGTCGGCGTGCGGTATGACCACGGACGTGGCCACCACGCCCTCCCGTACCGTCCACCGGCCCTCGAAGACCTGGAGCCGTCGGCCGTCGATCAGGGGGCCGGGGACGAGGAGTACGGCGCGCAGGGTGCCGTACGGTGCGCCGCCGGCGTCCGGCCGGACGGTGATGTCGGCCTCGGAGAAGTCCAGCCACTTACGGGTGAGGGGGAACCATGCCTTGTAGACGGACTCCTTGGCGCTGAACAGGAGGCGGTCCCAGTGCACGGCGGGCCACCGCGCGGCCAGCCCGTCGAGCCGCGTGGCCTCGGCGGGCAGGAAGACGGTGGGGCCGATGCCCTCCGGGAGCGGCCCGTGGGGTTCGGCGTCGATGCCGAGGGAGGCGAGGTCGGTGGCGCGGACCAGGGCGGCGGCGCAGTAGCGGTCGCAGTGGGTCATGCTGCCGATCAGCCCGTCCGGCCAGAGCGGGGCGCCGCGGTCGCCGATGAGCACCGGCTGCGGCCGCACGCCGAGCTTCTCCATGGCACGCCGGGCGCAGCCGCGGACGGCGGCGAACTCACGCCGCCGCTTGGCCACCGAGTTGGCTACGAGCGCTTCCTCCGCCGGGTACAGCGGGGCGTCCCACAGCGGGTCGTCAGCGCGTGCCTCCACGGCCACGACCGACTCCGGGAGCAGCTCCTCGATCACCTGCGTCGACCTCCATCGGCAGGACACGGCGCAGCCTTCCCGGCGGGTCCGGGCGCTTGCGCCACTCGCGGGGATAGCCGACGGAGACCTCAAGGAAGCGGACTCCGTCGTGCCAGGTGGTGCGGGGGATGTGCAGATGGCCGTAGACCATGGTGGCGACGCGGAAGCGGCGGTGCCAGTCGGCGGTCAGTGTGGTGCCGCACCACATGGCGAACTCGGGGTGCCACAGCACCTCGGTGGGGTGCCGGTCCAGCGGCCAGTGGCCGGCCAGCACGGTCGGCAGGTCCGCGGGCAGCTCCGCGAGCCTGCGCTCGGTCTCGGCGACCCGGGCCCGGCACCAGTCCTCCCGGGTCGGGTAGGGGTCGGGGTGCAGCAGGAACTCGTCGTTGCAGATGATGCCGGTGCTCTCGGCGTAGGCCAGGCCCTCCGCCTTGGTGGTGCTGCCGGCGGGGAGGTACGAGTAGTCGTACAGCAGGAAGAGGGGGGCGACGGCGACCGGGCCGCCGGGGCCGCGCCACACCGGGTAGGGGTCCTCGGGTGTGACGACGCCCAGTTCCCGGCACACCTCGACCAGGTGGTCGTAGCGGGCGGCGCCACGCAGGGTGACCGGGTCGCTCGGATGGGTCCACAGCTCGTGGTTGCCGGGTGCCCACAGCACCTTGCGGAAGCGGCCGGCGAGGGTGCCGAGGGCCCACCGGATGTCGGCGACGGTCTCCGCGACGTCACCGGCCACGATCAGCCAGTCCTCGTCGCTGTGCGGACGCATCTCCTCGACCAGGGCACGGTTGTCCGGGTAGCTGATGTGCAGGTCGCTGATGGCCAGTAGCTGTCCGGCCCCGGCCGTCGACTCCACCCGCGCGCCCCTTCCGATCATCCGATGACACAACAAGAACACATCGACCGGTCCCTGGACAAGAGCAACCTGTCCGCGTGTCAGCTTCCCGCCGGGCCGGCGCCGGATGCCGCCGAGCGGGCCGGAGCCCCGGAAATCCGTAACCCACGCGTTGCACGAGGCGGCCCGCGAAGGCCGTATGATCGCCCCGACACCGACGCCCCCAACTCCCCCTTTCCACGGGGCCGTTTGGTGACCCTTCCTCCCTCCTGCCCGGGCACGGGCCGCTCCGCCCTGCCCGCACACCCCCGAAAGGCGGCCTGCATGCTCTCTCGCGTACGCGTCTGGCTCAACCGCACGTACGCGGAGAACGTGTTCTTCATGGATCAGCTGCGGAGAAATCCCGTCGACCGCGCGGTGGAGATCCACGCGACGCACGGCGACCCCGACTCCCCCGTGCTGGCCGCCGCCGACACCGCCGACCTGGAGCCGGAGGGCCTGTCCCCGGCCGCGTACGTGGAGTACGCCCTCGACCAGTGCGCCCGGCGCGGTATCGACGTGTTCGTGCCCCGGCTGCACCAGGCCGCGATCGTGGCGCACCGCGCCGACTTCGCGGCGGCCGGTACGGCCCTGCTGGCGCCGACACCGGAGGCGGTCGCCGTCTTCGAGGACAAGGCGACCGCGTACGAGGCGGTGCGCTCGGTGGGCATCGCGGTTCCGCCGTGGTACCGGGTCCGGACCGCGGACGAGCTCGTCGCGGCCGTGCGGGAGTTGGAGGCGTCCGGGCACCGGCCCTGCTTCAAGCCGGCCGCCGGCGCGGGCGGGACCGGCTTCCGGATGATCACCCGGACGCCCTTCTCGCTGGCTTGCCTGAACGGCTTCCCGGGCCCCTACGTGCAGCTGGACCTGGTCGTCGACGCACTGCGGCGGGCCGAGGAACCCGTGGACTGGCTGGTCATGCCGCGTCTGGAGCAGCCCGAGGTGTCCGTCGACTGCCTGACCGGCCCGGACAACCTGGTGCGGCTCGCCGTGGGACGCACCAAGAACGGCCGCCGCCGGGGCTTCACCCTGGACGAGCGGTGGCTGGCGCCGGCCCGCCTGATCGCGGAGGGCTTCGGGCTGCACCACCTGTCCAACATCCAGTTCCGGATGCTCGGCGACCGGCCGGTGCTGCTGGACGTCAACACGAGGCCCGCCGGAGGCCTGCACCAGCTCTCCCTCTGTGGGGTGAACGCGCCGTGGGCGGCGGTGCAGCTGGCGCTGGGCGAGGACCCGGGGGTGATCGAGCCGCCGTTCCTCGGGCAGGACTACACGGTGGTGTCGGGGCCACGCCCGCTGGCGCCCGCGGCGCTTCCGCGGCAGCGGGTGGACTCCGAGGTCCTGCTGCCCGCCGTACCGGCGCCGGTGCGGGCCGCCGCGGCGGGGGAGGTCCTGCCGCTGTAGGCCCGGCCGCTGCGGCGGACCCGCCCTCACCGGTCCCGCCCTCACCGGTATGGACCAATTCTGTCCGTCTCCTTGACAGGCCGATTGGTCCATACCAAATTCGTTGGCGCACCAGGTTCCGCACTCCCCTGCACTCCCGAACACCCCATCCCCACAGGGAGATAGCGTGCGCCAAAAACTCGGGCGTCCCAGACGCCGGCTCCTCGCCCTGCTCGGAACCGCCGCCCTCGCGCTCGGCGGGGCCGTCGCCCTCCCCGGCACCGCCCAGGCGGCGAACATCCTCACCAACCCCGGCTTCGAGTCGGGCGGCCTCTCCCCCTGGACCTGCACCGGAAACCTCGGCTCGGTCGTCTCCTCCCCCGTGCACGGTGGCGCCAAGGCGCTGCAGGGCGCGGTGACGTCCAGCGACAACGCCCAGTGCAGCCAGACCGTCGCCGTACAGCCGAACACGACGTACAGCCTCAGCGGCTGGGTGCGCGGCAGCTACGTGTACCTCGGCGTCAACGGCGGCCCCTCCACCTGGACCACGTCCCCGTCGGCGTACGGGCAGCTGAGCCTCGGCTTCACCACCGGGGCCACGCAGACCAGCGCCACCCTGTACGTCCACGGCTGGTACGGACAGGGCACCTACTACGCCGACGACATCAGCCTGGACGGCCCGGGCGGCGGCGGTGGCGGCGGGGACACCCAGGCACCGACCGCGCCGAGCGGCCTCACCTCCACCGGCAAGACGTCGTCGAGCGTGTCCCTGAAGTGGAACGCGGCCACGGACAACGTGGGCGTGACGGCGTACGACGTCTACAGCGGCGCCAACCAGCTCCTGAGCGTCTCCGGCACGTCCGCCACGGTCGGCGGGCTGTCGCCCAGCACGGGTTACACCTTCACCGTGAAGGCGCGCGACGCGGCCGGCAACACCTCGCCCGCCTCCAACGCGGTGACCGTGACGACCGACGCGGGAAGCGGCGGCGGCACCACCTTCAAGCAGGCGGCGCCCTACCTGTACGAGGGCTGGGGAGATCCGCCGAACCCGACGACGGTGATGAACGCGACCGGCGCCAAGTGGTTCACCATGGCGTTCGTGCTGGACTCCGGCGGCTGCACCCCGGCCTGGGACGGCAGCCGGGCGCTGACCGGCGGCGTGGACCAGACCGCGATCAACCAGATCCGGTCCGCCGGCGGTGACGTCGTCCCCTCGTTCGGCGGCTGGCAGGGCAGCAAGCTCGGCGCCAACTGCTCCTCCCCGAGCGCCCTCGCCGGGGCGATCCAGAAGGTGGTCGACGCCTACGGCCTGAAGGCGATCGACTTCGACATCGAGAACACCGACGAGTTCGAGAACGAGGCGGTCCAGGCGAGGATCCTCACCGCGCTGAAGACGGTCAAGGCGGCCAACCCCGGCCTGAAGACCATCGTCACCTTCGGCACGTCCACCACCGGGCCGACGTACTACGGCAACCGGCTCATCGAGCAGGCGCAGTCGCTGGGGGCGAACATCGACGTGTTCACCATCATGCCGTTCGACTTCGGCGGCGGCTCGGACATGTACGGCAACACCGTGGCCGCGGCGGAGGGGCTGAAGAACAAGCTGAAGTCCACCTTCGGCTGGGACGACGCGACCGCCTACGCGCACATCGGGATCTCCGGCATGAACGGCCTGTCCGACCAGCAGGAGACGACGACCCCCGCGATCTGGACCCAGATCCGGGACTGGGCGAACACGCACCACATCGCGCGGCTCGCCTTCTGGTCGGTCAACCGCGACCGCCCCTGCCCGGGCGGCGGCGTCGCCGAGAACTGCTCCGGGATCAGCCAGGACAACTGGCAGTTCACCTCGATCACGGCCGGCTTCATCGGCTGACCGGCCGACCGGCCGACCGGCCGGCGGACACGGGGGTACGGCGGAGGGCCGCTCGGCGGAGCGGCCCTCCGCGCCCTACGTCAGGTAGGCCAGGCCCGGATGGACCTCGGTGTAGCGCTCGACCAGCCTGCGGGCCACGGTGACCGAGTCGACGAGCGGATGCAGCGCGAAGGCCTTCACGGCGGTCGCCCGGGAACCCGACGCGGCCGCGGCGAGCACCTCGCGCTCGACGGCCTTGACCGAGCACACCAGCCCGGTGGCGTGCCCGGGCAGCGGATCGACGGCGAGCGGGTGCGCGCCGCTCGCGTCGACCAGGCACGGGACCTCGACGACCGCTTCGGCGTCGAGGACCGACAGGGTCGAACGGTTGCGGACGTTGAGGATCAGGGTGGCGCGCTCGTCGCGGGCGATGGCCCGCATCAGGGCCAGGGCGACCTGCTCGTACCCGCCGGACAGGTCCTCGGCCTCGCGCTCGCCCGCACCGGCGCTCTCCCGGTTCTCGGCCATGTACGTCGCCTCGCGCTCGGCCCGGGTACGGTTCCAGGCGCGCAACGCCGGGACACCGGGGTCGGCCGCCTCCTCGTAGAAGCCGGCCTGCTGCTCGCGCAGGAAGGCACCGCGGGTCCGGTCGGCCTCCTGGTAGGCGCGGACGGTCTCCCGGTTGAAGTAGTAGTAGTGCAGGTACTCGTTGGGGACCGCGCCGAGCGAGCGCAGCCAGTCGGCGCCGAACAGCCGGCCCTCCTCGAAGGAGCCGAGCAGCGCGGGATCGCCGAGCAGACGCGGCAGTTCGTCCCGCCCGGCGACCCGCAGGGCGCGCACCCAGCCGAGGTGGTTGAGGCCGACGTAGTCGACGAAGGCCTCCTTCGGGTCGGCGCCGAGGACGCGGGCGATGCGACGTCCGAGGCCGACCGGTGAGTCGCAGATGCCGATGACGCGGTCGCCGAGGTGGCGGGACATGGCCTCGGTGACCAGGCCGGCCGGGTTGGTGAAGTTGATGACCCAGGCGTCCGGGGCGAGCCGGGCCACGCGCCGGGCGATCTCGACGGCGACGGGCACCGTGCGCAGACCGTAGGCGATCCCGCCCGCGCCGACGGTCTCCTGTCCCAGCACGCCCTCCGCGAGCGCGACGCGTTCGTCGTCCGCCCGGCCCTCCAGACCGCCGACGCGGATCGCGGAGAAGACGAAGTCGGCGCCGCGCAGGGCGTCGTCCAGGTCGGTGGTGGCGGTCACCGTGGGGGCGTCGGGGACACCTGCGGCCTGCTCCGCCAGCACCCGGGACACCGCATGCAGTCGACGGTCGTCGGGATCCTGCAGAACGACGTCGGTGACCCGCCCCTCGCCCCGGTCGGTCAGCAGTGCGCCGTACACCAGGGGCACGCGGAACCCTCCGCCACCCAGAATCGTCAGCTTCACACCCACACCTTTCGTCACGCCTGCACCCTTCTAGCAGACCTCCGCGGCGCGGGAAGCGCCAGCATGGTGCCCACGGTGCGCCGGCGGCTGCCGGTCAGCGCCCCACCCCCGACCGCTTCACCCACTGAACTCCCCCACACCGCAACGACTTTCTTTGTTTCAAGCCTTGACGGTCACGAGCCCGGAGAGCACATTGGCGGCACCGTGAGAGCGCTCTCAGCCCCACATGGGAGCGCTCTCACACCCCCCGCACCCTTCCCGTACCCGAGAGGCTCCCCATGAGCGCATCCTCCGGCATCCCCAGACCCCGCCCGCTGCGACGCGCGCTGGTCGCCGTCGCCGCCGCACTCGGCCTGGCCGCGGCCGTGGCCACCGCCGCCTCCGCGCCCGCCAGCGCCTCCGCGCCGGCTCCGCCCTCCGGCTGGACGCAGGTCTTCGTGGACGACTTCAACGGCGCGGCGGGCTCCGGCGTCAACACCGCCAACTGGCAGTACGACACCGGGACCTCCTACCCGGGCGGTGCCGCCAACTGGGGCACCGGTGAGGTCGAGACGATGACGTCGAGCACCGGCAACGTCGCCCTGGACGGGAACGGCAACCTGCTCATCACCCCGCGCCGCGACGCCTCCGGCCACTGGACCTCCGGCCGGATCGAGACCAACCGCACCGACTTCCAGCCCCCGGCCGGCGGGAAGCTGCGGGTGCAGGCCCGGATCCAGATGCCGAACGTCACCGGCGCGGCCGCCAAGGGCTACTGGCCGGCGTTCTGGATGCTCGGCGCGCCGTTCCGCGGCAACTACTGGAACTGGCCGGGCATCGGCGAGCTGGACATTATGGAGAACGTCCAGGGTCTGAACACCGACTGGGCCACGATGCACTGCGGCACCAACCCGGGCGGCCCGTGCAACGAGACCTCCGGCATCGGCAACTCCACCGCCTGCACCGGCGCCACCTGTCAGGCCGGCTTTCACACCTACGCGATGGAGTGGGACCGCTCGACCAGCCCCGAGGAGATCCGCTTCTACCTCGACGGCGTCAACTTCCACACGGTGCGGGCGAACCAGGTCGACGCGGCGACCTGGGCGAACGCCACCAACCACGGCTACTTTTTGATCCTCAACGTCGCCATGGGCGGCGGCTTCCCGGACGCGTTCGGCGGCGGCCCGGACAGCGGCACCGAGCCCGGCCACCCGATGGCCGTCGACTACGTGCAGGTCCTGCAGTCCTCGGGCGGCACCACCCCTCCCCCGCCGACCGGCAACCGGGACGCCTACAGCGCCATCCAGGCCGAGTCCTACGACGGCCAGTCCGGCGTCGTCCCGGAGGCCACCACGGACACCGGCGGAGGCCAGGACATCGGGTCCCTCGCGAACGGCGACTGGGCGCTGTACAAGGGCGTCGACTTCGGGTCCACGGCGGCCAGGCAGTTCTACGCGCGGGTGGCGAGCGGCGCGGCGGGCGGAGTCAGCGGGCTGGTCGAGGTGCGCCTGGACAGCCGCGGCAACGCGCCCGTCGGCAGCTTCTCGGTGGCCGGCACCGGGGGCTGGCAGTCCTGGCGGACGGTGCCGGCCAACATCGGCGCCGTGACCGGCACGCACGACGTGTACCTCACCTTCACCAGCGGCCAGCCGGCCGACTTCGTGAACGTGAACTGGTTCGACTTCGGGCACTGACCCGGAAGGGGGCGGCGGCGCCCGGGGGTTGACCTTCACGTGTACGCCAACCCCTGGCGTCGCCGCCATGACGACCACACCGCGCTTCGCCCGCAGGGGACTTCAGGCCCGCCTCGCCGCCCGCCCGCACGGACTCCCCGCCCCCGGCGACATGGAGATCACCGAGGTGGCCGTACCGGATCCGGCGCCCGGCCAGGTCCTCGTCCCGCAACCTGTTCCTCTCCCTCGACCCCGGCATGGTGCTGCTGATGTCGGAAGGTGACCGACTGCCGCTGTCCCGCTACGAGATCGGCGCGCCGATGCACGGTGACGCGGTCGGCGAGGTCCTCCTCTCCGCTCATCCCTCGCTGTCCCCGGGCGACCTGGTGGTGCGCCGGTTCGGCTGGCGGGAGTACGCGGTGGCCGGCGCGGAGGCGTTCCGGCGGGTCGACCGGGACGCCTACGCGAGCCCGTCGATGCGCTTCGGCTTCGGGCTCGTCGCCTATGCCGGCCTCATGGAGGTGGCCCGGCCGGGGCCCGGCGACACGGTGTTCGTGTCGTTCGTCCGGTACCTCGACAACGACCTGCCGGAGGTGTTCGCGTACGCCGAGTCCTGCGCGGGTCACTACGAGGTGGGCGCGCGCCGGGTGGCCGAACTCCAGGAGCGGATCGAGGCGCTGACCCGGATGCGGGACACCCTCGTCCACCGGATGCCGTGGCTGGCCGGCGTGCCGCCGGGGCGGGCCGGGACCGTCTGACGCGGTTCCGTCAGCGCAGTTCGGCCCGGAACGCCACCGGTGTCTGCCCGGTGTGCAGGTGGAAGAACTTGGAGAAGTTCGCCGCGTCGGGGAAGCCGACGGCCGCCCCGACGCGGCCGATGGGCAGGTCGGTGTGGGCGAGGAGGCGTTTGGCCTCCAGGACGACGCGTTTGTCGATGAAGCCCTTCGGGGTCTCGCCGGTGGCCGCGCGGACGGCGCGGACCAGGGTGCGGCGGGAGTAGCCGAGGGCGTCGGCGTAGGCGCTGACGCTGTGGTTGGTGGCGAAGTCCTGCTCGACGGCGTCCCGGAAGCGGGTGAAGGTGCTGTCGGCCTGCCGGTCGGTGGTCTTCGCCGAGCTGGCGGCGAGGTGGGCGAGGCGCAGCAGACAGGCGGTCAGGGTGTGCCGCAGGACGGCCGTGTGCAGGCTGAGCGGGAGTGTGGCGGTGTCCTCGTACTCGCGGCGCAGCTGGTCGAGGGCCGAGCGGAGCGCGGCGAGCTGCGCGGGTTCGGGGTGCAGCAGCGGCGGCAGGTCGTAGCGGTACAGGCCGGTGGCCTCGACGGTGGCGCGGGGCAGAAAGCCGGGCTGCATGGTCAGCACGGTTCCGCGGTACACGGATTCGCGGGAGAACCGGTGGACCTGTCCGGGGCGGATCCAGAGCAGGTCGCCGGCGTCGGCCTCGTACTCGGCGAAGTCGACCATGTGTCGTACGGGGCCGTCGGTGAAGAGCATGACCACGTGGAAGTCGATGCGGTGGACGCGGTGCAGGGGGGCGTCGGCGTGCCAGCGGCGTTCGGCGCCCATGGGGCCGATCTGCATGCCCACGCCGCCGACGGCCAGCTCGGCCGGGAAGGGGAAGGTTCTGATCCCGTCAGCCCCAGCTTCGTCTCTTATGGCTGTCATGTCCTTTTCGTGCCGTCCCTGTCGCGCGATCACTGTCCCAGATTCACCACAGGCTGACACACCCCGACCTTCCGTCGAAAAAGTCAGACTTTTAAGTTTGAACGCGTCCGGCCAGCCATTTCGCACTGAACGAGGACTTCTTGAAGATGACGACGCAGACTTCCGACGGCTTCGAGTGGACCGACCTCGACCGGCGTGCCGTGGACACCGCCCGACTTCTGGCGGCCGATGCGGTGCAGAAGGTGGGCAACGGGCACCCGGGCACCGCGATGGCCCTGGCCCCTGCCGCGTACACGATCTTTCAGAAGGTGATGCGACACGACCCGGCCGACCCCGAGTGGACCGGCCGTGACCGGTTCGTCCTCTCCCCCGGCCACACCTCGCTGACCCTCTACACGCAGCTGTACCTCGCCGGGTACGAGCTGGAGCTGGACGACCTGAAGGCCTTCCGCACCCACGGCTCCAAGACGCCGGGCCACCCCGAGTACGGGCACACCGCCGGTGTGGAGACCACCACCGGCCCGCTCGGCCAGGGCGCCGCCAACGCCGTCGGCATGGCGATGGCCGCCCGCTACGAGCGCGGCCTGTTCGACCCGGACGCCCCCGCGGGCACCTCCCCGTTCGACCACACCATCTGGGCGATCGTCTCCGACGGCGACCTGGAGGAGGGCGTCTCCGCCGAGGCCTCCTCCCTCGCCGGCCACCAGAGGCTCGGCAACCTGGTCTTCCTCTACGACGACAACCACATCTCCATCGAGGGCGACACCGCGACCGCGTTCTCCGAGGACGTGCTGAAGCGGTACGAGGCCTACGGCTGGCACGTCCAGCGCGTCGAGCCCACCGCCGACGGTGACGTCGACGCCCCCGCCCTCTACCGGGCGCTGCGGGCGGCGCAGGCCGAGACCGGGCGGCCGTCGATCATCGCGATGCGCACGATCATCGCCTGGCCCGCTCCGAACGCCCGCGACACCGAGGCCTCCCACGGCTCCGCGCTCGGCGAGGAGGAGATCGCCGCCACCAAGCGCCTGCTCGGATTCGACCCGGAGCGGACCTTCGAGGTCTCCGACGAGGTCCTGGACCACACCCGGCGGGCCCTGGACCGGGGCGCCGAGGCGCACGCGGCCTGGGACAAGCGGATCGCCGAGTGGCGCGCCGCCCAGCCGGAGCGGGCCGAGCTGTTCGACCGCGTGAGCAAGGGCGAGCTGCCCGAGGGCTGGGAGGACGCCCTGCCCGTCTTCGAGGAGGGCAAGCCGGTCGCCACCCGCGCCGCCTCCGGCAAGGTGCTCCAGGCGCTCGGCCCGGTCCTGCCCGAGCTGTGGGGCGGCTCCGCCGACCTCGCCGGATCGAACAACACCACCATCGACAAGACCAGCTCCTTCCTGCCCGAGGGCAACGCACTGCCGGAGGCCGACCCGTACGGCCGTACCGTGCACTTCGGCATCCGCGAGTTCTCCATGGCCGCGGAGATGAACGGCATCGCCCTGCACGGCAACACCCGGATCTACGGCGGCACCTTCCTGGTGTTCTCCGACTACATGCGCAACGCCGTCCGTATGTCGGCGCTGATGCAGCTGCCGGTGACGTACGTGTGGACGCACGACTCCGTCGGGCTCGGCGAGGACGGCCCCACCCACCAGCCGGTCGAGCACCTGGCCTCGCTGCGCGCCATTCCCGGTCTGAACGTCGTCCGCCCGGCGGACGCCAACGAGACCGCGATCGCCTGGGCCGAGATCCTGAAGAGGCACGCCACGCACCCCGCCCCGCACGGGCTCGCGCTCACCCGCCAGGGCGTGCCGGTGTACGCGCCGAACGAGGACGCGGCCAAGGGCGGCTACGTGATGTGCGAGTCCTCGACCGAGGTCCCGGAGGTGATCATCATCGCGACGGGCTCCGAGGTGCACCTGGCCGTGGCCGCGCGGGAGCGGCTGGAGACCGAGGGGATCGGCACCCGGGTGGTGTCCATGCCGTCCGTGGAGTGGTTCGAGGAGCAGCCGCGCGCCTACCGCGAGCGGGTGCTGCCGCCGGCCGTGCGGGCCCGGGTCGCCGTGGAGGCCGGGATCGGCCTGACCTGGTACCGGTTCGTGGGCGACGCGGGACGCATCGTCTCGCTGGAGCACTTCGGCGCCTCCGCGGACGCCGGGACCCTCTTCGCCGAGTTCGGCTTCACCCCCGAGAACGTCGCCGCGGCGGCCCGCGAGTCGCTCGCCGCCGCGCGCGCCTGACACCGACGTCCCCATCGACGCGAAAGAAAGATGATCACAGTGACCGAAGCAACCGCGATTCCGGGGGCCCTCAAGCGCCTCGCCGACGAGGGCGTGTCGATATGGCTGGACGACCTGTCCCGCAAGCGCCTCACCTCGGGCAGCCTCGCCGACCTGGTGGCGAGCGGAAGCGCCGTCGGTGTCACCACCAACCCGTCCATCTTCCAGGCCGCCATCGGCTCCGGAGAGGGCTACGAGGAGCAGCTGGCCGACCTCGCGGTGCGGGGGGTGACGGTCGACGAGGCGGTGCGGATGATGACGACCGCCGACGTGCGGACCGCCGCCGACATCCTGGATCCTGTGTACACCGCCACCGGCGGCCGTGACGGCCGGGTCTCCATCGAGGTCGACCCCCGTCTCGCCCACGACACGGAGGCGACCGTCGCCGAGGCCAAGCAGCTGGCCTGGCTGGTCGACCGCCCCAACGTGATGATCAAGATCCCGGCGACCGAGGCGGGTCTGCCGGCGATCACCGAGGTCATCGGGCTCGGCATCAGCGTCAACGTGACCCTGATCTTCTCCCTGGACCGCTACCGCGAGGTCATGGCCGCCTACCTGGCCGGCCTGGAGAAGGCCCGCGAACGGGGCATCGACCTGTCCACGATCCACTCGGTGGCGTCCTTCTTCGTCTCCCGCGTGGACTCCGAGGTCGACAAGCGGCTGACCGCCCTCGGCACCGACGAGGCGCTCGCCCTCAAGGGCCGCGCGGCCCTCGCCAACGCCCGTCTGGCCTACGAGGCGTACGAGGAGGTGTTCTCCTCCGACCGCTGGCTGGCGCTCGCCGGCGACCGGGCGAACAGGCAGCGTCCGCTGTGGGCGTCCACCGGGGTGAAGGATCCCGCGTACAAGGACACCCTGTACGTGGACGAACTGGTCGCACCGGGCACCGTCAACACGATGCCCGAGGCCACGCTGAACGCGGTCGCCGACCACGGCGAGATCACCGGTGACACGGTGACCGGCGGTTACGCGCGGGCCTGCGCCGACCTGGCCGCCGTCGAACGGCTCGGCATCGCCTACGACGAGGTCGTCCGGCAGCTGGAGAACGAGGGTGTCGCCAAGTTCGAGGTGGCCTGGCAGGACCTTCTGGACGCCGTAGCGAAGTCCCTGGAGAGCAAGGGAGTTGACGCCCGATGACCGACAACGCACCCGACCGGGCCCCCGCACCCGCACCCGAGGCGGTGCGGGTCCCGGTGGCACCGGCCGCCGACTGGGAGAACCCGCTGCGGGACGCCCGCGACCGCCGGCTGCCCCGGATCGCCGGCCCCTCGGGCCTGGTCATCTTCGGGGTCACCGGTGACCTGTCCCGCAAGAAGCTGATGCCGGCCGTCTACGACCTGGCCAACCGCGGTCTGCTGCCGCCGGGCTTCTCCCTCGTCGGGTTCGCCCGCCGGGACTGGGAGAACCAGGACTTCGCGCAGGTCGTGCACGACGCGGTCCGCGAGCACTCCCGGACCCCGTTCCGCGAGGAGGTGTGGCAGCAGCTCGCCGAGGGCATGCGGTTCATCCCCGGTGACTTCGACGACGACACCGCGTTCAAGCAGCTCAAGGACGCCGTCGAGGAGCTGGACGCCTCCCGCGGCACCGGCGGCAACTTCGCCTTCTACCTCTCGGTGCCGCCGAAGTTCTTCCCGAAGGTCGTCCAGCAGCTGAAGAAGCACGGCCTGGCGAGCCCGCCCGAGGGTTCCTGGCGGCGCGCGGTCATCGAGAAGCCGTTCGGGCACGACCTGGCCAGCGCGCGCGAGCTGAACGCGATCGTGCACGAGGTGTTCGAGCCGGACCAGGTGTTCCGCATCGACCACTACCTGGGCAAGGAAACCGTCCAGAACATGCTGGCGCTGCGCTTCGCCAACCAGATGTACGAGCCGATCTGGAACCGGTCGTACGTCGACCACGTGCAGATCACGATGGCCGAGGACATCGGCATCGGCGGCCGGGCCGGCTACTACGACGGCATCGGGGCCGCCCGGGACGTCATCCAGAACCACCTGCTGCAGCTGATGGCGCTCACCGCCATGGAGGAGCCGATCGCGTTCGACGCGGAGGCGCTGCTCACCGAGAAGCTGAAGGTGCTGAAGTCGGTGCGCCTTCCGGAGGACCTGGGCCGGCACACCGTGCGCGGCCAGTACGCCACCGGCTGGCAGGGCGGCGAGAAGGTCGTCGGCTACCTCCAGGAGGACGGCATCGACCCCAAGTCGAAGACCGACACCTTCGCCGCGATCAAGCTGGGCATCGACAACCGCCGCTGGGCGGGTGTCCCCTTCTACCTGCGCACCGGCAAGCGGCTGGGCCGCCGGGTCACCGAGATCGCGGTCGTCTTCAAGCGGGCCCCGCACTCCCCGTTCGACTCCACCGCCACCGAGGAACTCGGCCAGAACGCGATCGTCGTCCGCGTCCAGCCCGACGAGGGCATGACCGTGCGGTTCGGCTCCAAGGTGCCGGGCACCTCGATGGAGATCCGGGACGTCTCCATGGACTTCGCCTACGGCGAGTCGTTCACCGAGTCGAGCCCGGAGGCGTACGAGCGGCTCATCCTGGACGTACTCCTCGGCGACGCGAACCTGTTCCCCCGCCACCAGGAAGTGGAAGAGTCCTGGAAGATCCTCGACCCGATCGAGGAGTACTGGACGGCGCACGGCAGGCCGGCGCAGTACGCGTCGGGCAGCTGGGGCCCGAGGGAAGCCGACGAGATGCTCGCACGAGACGGACGGAGCTGGCGCAGGCCATGAAGATCGACCTGACCGACACCACGGCAAGCAAGATCAACAAGGCGTTGGTGCAGGGCCGCCGCGCCATCGGCACGCCCGCCGTGGGCATGGTCCTGACGATGGTGATCGTCACGGACGAGGAGAACGCCTACGACTCGATCAAGGCGGCCGAGGAGGCCTCGCACGAGCACCCCTCGCGCACCCTGGTCGTCATCCGGCGCCAGGCCCGCACCCTGCGCGACCGCACCCACTCCCGGCTCGACGCCGAGGTCCGGGTCGGCTCCGAGGCCGGCACCGGCGAGACGGTCGTGCTGCGCACCTACGGCGAGGTGTCCGACCACGCCGACTCGGTGGTGCTGCCGCTGCTGCTGCCGGACGCCCCGGTGGTCGTGTGGTGGCCGGGCGACGCCCCCGAGGCCCCCGCCAAGGACCCGCTGGGCGTGCTCGCCCAGCGCCGGATCACCGACCTGTACGCGGTCGAGCGGCCGCTGGAGGTGCTCAACGCCCGGGCCCGTACCTACGCCCCCGGCGACACCGACCTGGCCTGGACCCGGCTGACCCTGTGGCGGTCGATGCTGGCCGCGGCCCTGGACCAGGCCCGGGTGCGGGTGACCTCGGCGGCCGTCGAGGCCGAGGCCGACAACCCCAGCGCCGAACTGCTCGCCCGCTGGCTCGAGGCCCGCCTGGGCGTCCCGGTGGAGCGGGTGCACAGCGCCGGCCCGTTCGTGACGGCCGTCCGCCTCGGCACCGCGAACGGCGAGATCCTCGTCGACCGCCCCGAGGGACCGCTGGCCACGCTGACCCTGCCGGGCCAGCCGCCGCGCACCCTCGCGCTGAAGGTCCGCCCCACCTCCGAACTGATCGCCGAGGAGCTGCGCCGCCTCGACGCCGACGAGATGTACGCCATCGCCCTGCAGGGCGAGGCCGCCAAGGAGATCGCCTGACATGGCAGAGTTCCCGAAGCTCACCAACCGGCCCGAGTGGACCGCGCTGTCCGACCACCGCTCCCAGGGCCAGCCGCGGCTGCGCGAGCTGTTCGCGACGGACCCCGGCCGCGCCGAGCGGTACGTCGTGCGGGTCGGCGACCTGCACATCGACTACAGCAAGCACCTCATCACCGACGAGACCCTGGCCCTGCTCCAGGAACTCGCCACCGCCACCGGCGTGTTCGCGCTGCGGGACGCCATGTTCAGCGGTGAGAGGATCAACGTCACCGAGAACCGGGCCGTGCTGCACACCGCCCTGCGCGCCCCGCGGGACGCGGTGATCGAGGTCGACGGCGAGAACGTGGTGCCGAAGGTGCACGCCGTGCTCGACAAGATGGCCGGCTTCGCCGAGCGGGTCCGCTCCGGCGAGTGGACCGGCCACACCGGCAAGCGCATCCGGAACGTCGTCAACATCGGCATCGGCGGCTCCGACCTCGGCCCCGCGATGGCCTACGAGGCGCTGCGTGCGTACACCGCACGGGAGTTGACGTTCCGGTTCGTGTCCAACGTGGACGGCGCCGACCTGCACGAGGCGACCCGCGACCTGGACCCGGCGGAGACGCTGTTCATCGTGGCGTCCAAGACGTTCACCACGATCGAGACGATCACGAACGCCACCTCGGCGCGCACCTGGCTGCTGAAGGCCTTCGACGGTGACGAGAAGGCCGTCGCCCGGCACTTCGTGGCGCTGTCCACGAACGGCACGAAGGTCACCGAGTTCGGCATCGACCCGGACAACATGTTCGAGTTCTGGGACTGGGTCGGCGGACGGTACTCGTACGACTCCGCGATCGGCCTGTCCCTGATGATCGCCATCGGCCCGGACCGCTTCCGCGAGATGCTCGACGGTTTCCGGATCGTCGACGACCACTTCCGCACCGCGCCCGCCGAAGCCAACGCGCCGCTGCTGCTGGGCCTGCTGGGCATCTGGTACGGCAACTTCCACGATGCCCAGACCCACGCGGTGCTGCCGTACAGCCACTACCTGTCGAAGTTCACCGCCTACCTCCAGCAGCTGGACATGGAGTCCAACGGCAAGTCGGTGCAGCGCGACGGCACCCCGGTGGAGTGGCAGACCGGACCGGTCGTCTGGGGCACGCCCGGCACCAACGGGCAGCACGCCTACTACCAGTTGATCCACCAGGGCACCAAGCTGATCCCGGCGGACTTCATCGGCTTCGCCGAGCCGGTCGGCGAACTGAGCGCCGAACTCAAGGCCCAGCACGACCTGCTGATGGCCAACTTCTTCGCCCAGACCCAGGCGCTCGCCTTCGGCAAGACCGCCGAGGAGGTCCGCGCGGAGGGCGTGGCCGAGGAGCAGGTCGCGCACCGCACCTTCCGCGGCGACCACCCCACCACCACGATCCTCGCCCGTGAGCTGACCCCGTCCGTGCTCGGCCAGCTGATCGCCCTCTACGAGCACAAGGTGTTCGTGCAGGGCGCGGTGTGGAACATCGACTCCTTCGACCAGTGGGGCGTGGAGCTGGGCAAGGTCCTCGCCAAGCGCGTCGAACCCGCCCTCACCGAGGGCGCGGACGTGCCGGGTCTCGACCCGTCCACCACGGCCCTCGTCGCCGCCTACCGCACTCTCAAGAACGCATCGGAGAACTGATCATGCAGCTCGGTCTCATCGGTCTCGGCAAGATGGGCGGCAACATGCGCGAGCGAATCCGCCGCGCCGGCCACACCGTCCTCGGCTACGACCGCAACCCGGAGGTCTCGGACGTCAAGAGCCTGGCCGAACTGGTGGAGAAGCTCGACGCGCCCCGCCACGTCTGGGTGATGGTCCCGGCCGGCACGGCCACCCAGACCGTCATCGACGAACTCGGCGACCTGCTCTCCCCCGGCGACACGGTCATCGACGGCGGCAACTCCCGCTGGACGGACGACGAGAAGCACGCCGCCGCCCTCGGCATCAAGGGCATCGGCTTCGTCGACGCCGGTGTCTCCGGCGGTGTGTGGGGCCTGGAGAACGGTTACGCGCTGATGGTCGGCGGCGACAAGCAGCACGTGGAGCCGCTCCAGCCGATCTTCGACGCGCTCAAGCCGGAGGGCCCGTACGGCTACGTCCACGCCGGGCGGGTCGGCGCCGGGCACTTCTCCAAGATGGTCCACAACGGCATCGAGTACGCCATGATGCAGGCCTACGCCGAGGGCTGGGAGCTGCTGGAGAAGGTCCACTCGGTGGACAACGTCCGCGAGGTGTACCGCTCCTGGCAGGAGGGCACCGTCATCCGGTCCTGGCTGCTGGACCTCGCGGTCAACGCCCTGGACGAGGACGAGCACCTGGAGAAGCTGCGCGGCTACGCGGAGGACTCCGGCGAGGGCCGCTGGACGGTGGAGGCGGCCATCGACAACGCCGTACCGCTGCCCGCGATCACGGCGTCCCTGTTCGCCCGGTTCGCCTCCCGGCAGGACGACTCCCCGCAGATGAAGATGATCGCCGCGCTGCGCAACCAGTTCGGTGGCCACGCGGTCGAGAAGAAGGACTGACCCGCCGTGGGGGACCTCCTGCTGGTCCGCCACGGTGAGACGGAGTGGAGCGTGTCGGGCCAGCACACCAGCTGGACCGACCTGCCCCTCACGGAGCACGGCGAGGAACAGGCCAAGTCCCTCGCCCCGCTCCTCACCGGCCGGACCTACGCCCGCGCGCTCGCCAGCCCGTACGACCGCGCGCTGCGCACCGCCGAACTGGCGGGCATCCCCGGGGTCGTCACCGACCCCGACCTGCACGAGTGGGACTACGGCGGCTACGAGGGCGTCACCACCGCCGAGATCCACCGCACCCGGCCCGGCTGGGACCTGTGGACCGACGGCGTCCCGCCGGGCCCCGAGGGGCATCCCGGCGAGTCGCCGGCCCAGATCGGTGCCCGCGCCGACCGGGTGCTGGCCCGGCTCGCGCCGGCCCTGACCGACGGGGACGTGGTCCTGGTGGCGCACGCGCACTTCCTGCGCGTGCTCACCGCCCGCCGTCTGGGCCTGCCTCCCGCCGAAGGCCGCCTGTTCCAGCTGGCCACCGGCACGGTCAGCCGTCTGTCGACGGAACACGACCGTCCGGTGATCGCCGCCTGGAACGTCCAGCCGTAACCGACCCGGGTGCGCGCCATGGGCGCCGCTCGCGGAGGCGGCCCCGTGCCCCCGGCCCGCCATCCCGGCGGGCCGGGGGCACCTTGGGTCAACGGCTCGCGGAGGGGGCCGAGTCGCCCTCCGCGTCCGGCCCGGCCGGCAGCCTGCCGGCGGGAACCGGGCGCGGCCGCCGGGTGCGGCACACGACCGGCGCCCCGCGCGAGCCACCGACCGCCCCGCCGCGGCGCCGCCGGCGCCCGGAAACCACGGCGGCGCAGCCCGTCCCGGGCGCCCCGGCCCGGCTTCTACAATCACCCGCACGCGAGCGAGCGTGTCGCTTGGCGGTTCATGGGCCGGAGGGCTGTGATGACCAGCGTCGAGGAACCGGTGCGGTCCGGTGGGCGGGTGCGGGACGCGGTGCGGACCCGGGGCGAGATACTCGACGTGGCCACGCAGGAGTTCGCGCGGGCCGGTTACGACGGGGCCCGGGTCGACGAGATAGCGGCCCGTACCCGCACCACCAAGCGGATGATCTACTACTACTTCGGTGGCAAGGAGCAGCTGTTCACGGCCGTGCTGGAGCGGGCCTACGGGGTGGTCCGGGACGCCGAACGGCAGCTGGACGTCGAGGACCCGGACCCGGTGGCCGCGATCCGGCGGCTGGCGGAGCTGACGTTCGACCAGCACGAGCGGTACCCGGACTTCATCCGGCTCGTCGGTATCGAGAACATGCACGGTGCCGAGCACATCGCGGCCTCCGGGGAACCGGGGCGGTCCGAGTCCCCGGTACTGGACGTGATCCGTCGTATCCTCGCCTCCGGGCAGGCGTCCGGGCTGTTCACGGCCGACGTGGACGCGGTCGACCTGTACGCGGTGATCAGCTCGTTCTGCTTCTTCCGGGTCGCCAACCGGCCCACGTTCGGCGCCCTGTTCGGCCGGGACCTGCTGGACCCGGGGCGGCGCGAGCACTACCGGACCATGCTCGGCGACATGGTGATCGCCTACCTCACGGCGGAGCGCGCCGCGGGCTGACGCGGGGTCAGGAGTCCACGGCCGCGTCGAGCAGGGGGCCCAGTTCGCGTACGGCCGTGGTGAGGGGGCGTACGTCGTGTTCGGCGCGGGCCATCAGGATCGCGCCCTCCAGGGTGGCGATCATGAGGGTGGCCAGGGAGTCGGCGCGGGCGGCGGGGACGCCCAGGCCGGCCAGGGCCTCGGCGACCGGCCCCCGCCAGGTGGCGAACGCGGTGGCCGCCGCCTGACGGGTCGAGGCGCCGGAGGCCGCGCAGTCGACCGTGGCGGCGGCGACCGGGCACCCGGCCGCGAAGCCGTCCGCCGCGTACTCGTCCGTCCACTGCGCGGCCATCGCCGCGAACAGGCCGCTGGGCGTGGGCCGTTCGAGCCCCGCGAGGAAGCGGGCGACGCGCTTGCCGGCGTACCGCCCGGCCCACTCGACGGCCTCGTTGACCAGCTGTTCCTTGCCGCCCGGGAAGTAGTGCTGGAGGGAGCCGCGCGGTGCGTCCGCGTGCGCGGCGACCTCGCGCATGCCGGTCGCGGTGACCCCGCCCCGCCGGATGAGCTGGGCCGCGCTGAACACCATCCGCTCCCGCGGCCCGCGCCGTGCCTGCGTCATCGTGCCCTCCGTTCCCCGGTCCGTCCTCGCCGTCGCCCTCGCCCTCACCCTATGACCGACGTCATAACGGCGGCTACTATGACCACTGTCATAGTCGGCCCGTGTCAGCGGAGGGCGTCCCGTGCAGGTCGGATTCATCGGTCTCGGAGTGATGGGCCGCCCCATGGCCCTGCGCCTGGCGTCGGCCGGCACCCCCCTGGTGGTGTGGAACCGGACCCCGCACCGCGCGGAGCCGTTGCGCGCGGCCGGCGCCGAGGTCGCCGCTGACCCCGCCGAGGTGTTCGCGCGAGCGGAGGTGGTGCTGCTGATGCTGGCCGACGAGACGGCGGTGGACGCGGTTCTCGGCCGGGGCACGCCCGACCTGGCCGCACGGGTCGCCGGCCGGACCGTCGTCCACATGGGCACGACCTCACCGGAGTACTCCCGCGCTCTGGAGGCCGACATCCGCGCGGCCGGCGGCCGGTACGTCGAGGCGCCGGTCTCCGGCTCCCGGGTGCCGGCGGAGCAGGGCCGGCTGGTGGCCATGCTCGCCGGGGAGGAGGCCGCCGTGGCGGCCGTACGGCCGCTGCTGGCGCCGGTGTGCGGGGAGGCGTTCGCCTGCGGGCCGGTGCCGGGCGCGCTGCTGATGAAGCTGGCGGTGAACATCTTCCTGATCACCCAGGTGACCGGGCTGACCGAGGCCTTCCACTTCGCCGAGCGGCAGGGCCTGGACCGCGAGCTGTTCCTGGACGTCCTGGACGCGGGCCCGATGGCCAGCGCGGTGTCCCGGATGAAGGCGCCCAAGCTGCGCGAGCGGGACTTCGCGGTGCAGGCGGCGGCGCTGGACGTGCTGAAGAACAACCGGCTGATCGCGGAGGCGGCCCGCAAGGCGGGCCTGGCCTCGCCGCTCCTCGACGTCTGCCACGCCCTGTTCGAGGAGACGGTGGCGCGGGGGCACGGCGGCGAGGACATGGTCGCCGTGCTGCGGGCGATCGAGGCGCGGACCGCCGAGGCGCCGTGAGCGGCGCCCCGGCCGCGGCTCAGCCCTTCGGGATGCCGTACGCCCGCTCGACGCGCAGCCGCACCACCAGGCGGCGGTCGCGGACCATCGCGGCCCGGTAGTCGTCCCAGTCCGGGTGTTCGCCGAGGACGTCCCGGTAGAGCCGGACCAGCTCCTCCACGGTGTCGTCGTGCGGGTCGGCGGCGACCGGGGTCAGTTCGGCGGTGCCCTCGGCGACGGTGTACGCCCAGCGGTCGCCGCTGGTGACGTGGTAGGAGGCGCGCGGGTCCCGGCGCAGGTTGCGGGTCTTGGCGCGGTCGTCGGTGACCGAGACGCGGATGATCCGCTCGTCGGGGTAGTAGGCGTGGCTGACGTTCGACAGCTGGGGGCGGCCGTCGCGCCGGAGGGTGACGAGCACGCCGGCGTGGCCGGCGGAGAGCAGGCCGAGCAGCGCGTCCTGCGAGGAGTCCTTGGTCGTATCCCGGTCAGCAGTCATACCCCGCTCAACCCGCCCGGGCGGCCCTCGCATTCCCGGGCCTCCGAAGATCGCGGCCGCCCCACCACCCGCGCACTACCGGGACCGGCGGCGACGAAGGCCACCGTGTGCGGGTCGCCCGTCTTCGCGTGGCGCGCGGGCCGCCGTAGCGCCGGCACCCGCCCGGACGCACCCGTCCCGGTGCGACGCCGAAGCCCCCTCGGCGTCGGATCGATCACACCCGTCCCGGATGAACCACCGCCACCGGGCAGCCCTGCGTCACCATGGGACGCGGTACCCGGCGGGGCGGCCGGGGGACGCATCGCGGACGACGTGCGACCGGAGGAGAGCGATGGCACAGCTGCGACAGGACGTGGAGCCGGGACAGGTGGGGCTGGACGCCGGGGCGCTGGACCGGCTGGACCGGTGCTTCGCCGGGCACGTCGACGCGGGGCGGCTGCCCGGCTACCTGGTGTCCGTGGCCCGCGGTGGCCAGGTCGCGCACCTGACCACCTACGGTCTGCGGGACGTGTCGGCCGCGCTGCCGGTCGAGGCGGACACGCTGTGGCGGATCTACTCGATGACCAAGCCGGTCACCGCGGTCGCGGTGCTGCTGCTGGTCGAGGAGGGCCGGCTGTCCCTGGACGACCCGCTGGAGCGCCATCTGCCCGCCTTCGCCGACCCCCGGGTGTACGTGGCGGGTTCGGGCACCGCCGTCCGCACCCGCCCGGCCGCCGGCCCGATCCTTCTCCGGCACCTGCTGACCCACACCGCGGGCCTCACCTTCGGCTTCTACCACCGCCATCCGGTGGACGCGCTGTACCGCGAGGCGGGCCTGGAGTACTCGGTGCCGCCGGGCAAGGACCTCGCGGAGACCGTCGAGTTGTACGCGCGGATGCCGTTGCAGTCCGACCCGGGCACCCAGTGGAACTACTCGGTCGCCTCCAACGTGCTGGGCCGGGTCGTCGAGGTGGTCTCCGGGCAGCCCCTGGACGTCTTCTTCGCCGAGCGGATCCTGCGCCCGCTCGGCATGACCGACACCGGCTTCCACCTCACGCCCGAACAGGCGTCCCGGCTGGCCGAGTTGTACGGTGAGACCGACGCGGGCGGGATCGAGCCGGTGCCGGGGCTGCCGGTGCGCGGCCGGCCGCGGTTCCTGTCCGGCAGCGGCGGCCTGGTCAGCTCGGCCCACGACTTCCACCGGTTCATGGAACTGCTGCGCCGGGGCGGCGAACTGGACGGCGTCCGGCTGCTGGCCCCGGGAACGCTCGCCCTGATGACCCGCAACCAGCTGCCGGGCGGCGCCACCATCGGCTCCCTCGGCGCGCCGGTCCACCGGGAACCGGGGAACGACGGCCTCGGCTTCGGTTTCAACGTCTCCGTCGTCACCGACCCGGCGCGCACCCTCGCCCCGACCCACCTCGGCACCTACGGCTGGACCGGCGTGGCGACCACCGCGTTCTGGGTCGACCCGGCCCACGACCTGACCGTGCAGTTCATGACCCAGGTGCGCCCGAAGAAGCTGAAGGTCTTCCCCGAGCTGCGGCGGCTGGTGCACGAGGCGGTGACGGACTGACCCGCCGGCGGCCGCCGCGTCCGCGGCCGGGCGTCAGGAGCCGTGGGCGACGGCGTCCAGATGCGGCAGGTGGTGGTCCATCCGCTCCCGCTTGGTCCGCAGGTAGGTGATGTTGCTCTCGCACGGCTCGATCAGTAGCGGCACCTGCTCGGCGACCTGGACGCCGTGCCGCACCAGCGCCTCCCGCTTGCGCGGGTTGTTGGACATCAGCCGCACCGACCGCACCCCGAGGTCGCGCAGGATCTCGGCGGCCACGCGGTAGTCGCGGGCGTCGACCGGCAGGCCCAGCGCGAGGTTCGCCTCCACCGTGTCCAGGCCCTCCGCCTGCAGGGCCATCGCGCGCAGCTTGGCCAGCAGGCCGATACCGCGGCCCTCGTGTCCCCTCAAGTAGACGACGATGCCGCTGCCTTCGGCGACCACGGCGCGCATCGCGGCCTCCAGCTGGTCCCCGCACTCGCAGTGCCGGGAGCCGAACGCGTCCCCGGTCAGGCACTCCGAGTGCAGCCGGACCAGCACGTCGTCGGCGCCGATCTCGCCGTACACCAGGGCCACTTGCTCGTCACCGCGGTCGTGGTCCAGGTAGCCGACCGCCTGGAACTTTCCGTACACGGTGGGCAGTGGCGCATTCACCACCCGTTCGGCGCCCGATCGCCGCGGGGACTTCGTGCCGAGTACGCCGATGTTGACGCCGGTGTTTTCTGTCATGATCTGATTCCTATAGCAGAGACGAAAGGCCGTGGGAAGATGAGTGGTTCGGGTGCGCGTGCGGCGTACGGGGCGGGGAACGGCGTTCTGCCGGCGGACACCACGCAGGACGTACGCAGCCGGGGGGCGGGCGTTTCAGCACAGGTCGCCGTCCTTCCCGTGGGGAGCTTCGAACAGCACGGCCCGTACCTTCCGCTGGCCACCGACACGCTGGTGGCCTGCGCCGTCGCGCGGGAGATCGCCGCCGCGTACCCGGTGCACCTCCTTCCGCCGGTGACGGTCTCCTGCTCGCACGAGCACGCGGCCTGGCCGGGGACCGTCAGCATCTCCGCCGTGACCCTGCACGCGGTGGTCACGGACATCGCGGCGTCGCTGCGCCGCTCGGGCGTGGACGCGCTGGTCGTGGTCAACGGGCACGGCGGGAACTACGTACTGGGCAACGTCGTCCAGGAGGCCTCCGCGCGCGGCGAGCGGATGGCGCTGTTCCCGGCCGCCGAGGACTGGGAGGCCGCGCGGGAGCGGGCCGGGGTGGTCACCTCGCTGCTCACCGACATGCACGCCGGAGAAATCGAGACCTCGATTCTGCTGCACGCTCACCCCGAATTCGTCCGTCCTGGTCACGAGTCCGCCGATTTCACCGCCGACGACCGCCGGCATCTGCTCACCCTGGGAATGTCCGCCTATACCGAATCGGGCGTCATCGGCCGTCCTTCCCTCGGTTCGGCGGAAAAGGGAAAGGAACTGCTGGCGAGCCTCACGGAATCCTTCGCGCCGTATCTCGCGCTGCTCACCTCGCCGACGGGACGGAAATAGCGCCGGGCGGACCCGCGGCCGGGACCCGTGGGGGCGGCCCCGGACGACGGGCCGGCACCGACCGCGCCGGCGCGCTCGGCGGCGGGGGCCGGCGTTGCGCCGCGTACCGTCTCGTACCAGCGCCAGGCCAGGACCGCGGCACCGGGCAGGCTCGCCACGAGGCTCAGCACGCCGTAGACGACGGCGACCGCGACCCCGGTGTCCGCGCCGAGCCCGGCCGCGCCGAACGCCCAGGCGGTGACGCCCTCACGGGGGCCGAAACCGCCGACGTTCAGCGGCAGTCCCATGGCCAGCAGGGCGAGTACCGCGAGCGGCAGCAGCACCGCGACGGGGGCGGCCGAGCCGGCGTCACGGGCCGCCACGACGAACATCAGCAGGTGTCCGGCCAGGACGATCACGGAGGACAGGGCGACGCCCGGCCCGGCGTGCCGTGAGGCCAGGCCCCGGCGGGCCTCGCCGAGGGTCCGGCGCAGCGCCCCACCGCCCGGTCGGCCCTGCGGCCGGTTCATGCGGACGGCGACGACGACGGCGAGCGCGCCGACGGCGGCGAGGGCCGCCAGGGGGGCGAAGCCGCGGACCTCGGCGCGCACCGGGGACGGCAGGGTCAGCAGCACCGCCGTACCGGCCACGGCCAGCGCGATCTGCCCGGCGACGCGTTCGAGTACGACCGCCTGCACGCCGCGCCGGACGTCGCCCGCGCTGCGTCCGTGCCGGACCGCCCGGTGCACGTCGCCCAGGATCCCCCCGGGCAGGGCCGCGTTCAGGAACAGCGCCCGGTAGTAGTCGGCGACGGCGGGGCCCAGCGGCAGTCGCAGCCGCAGGCCCCGCGCCACCAGCTGCCACCGCCACGCGCTGCACACGGTGGTGACGCCGCCGATCGCCAGCGCGACCAGCACCGTCCCGGTGTCGATCCTCCGCAGCCCGTCGACCAGCGCACCGGTACCGAGCCGCCACAGCAGGAACCCGAGGATGCCGAGCCCGGCGCAGGTGCCGAGCCGGGTGCGCAGCGCGCGGGGGCGCCGGGCGCCGGGGAGTCCGGCCGTCTCGGCCGCGTCCGCGTGTACGGCGTCCGGCGCGAGCGCGTGCGGCAGTTGCGTCCCCGCTGCCGTGGCGCCGGTCATGGCGTGCCGCCCGTGGGCCGGGGCAGGGCCAGCAGGTCGCTGTGGTGGAGGGTGACCCGCAGGGTGCCCGCCGCGCAGGCGGTGAGCCGGTCGCGCAGATAGCGTTCGGCGCGCTCGCGCAGCTCCGGGCGCTGTTCGACGGCCGCGCCCACCCAGCCGCGCAGCCACTGCTCGGTGAGCGCCCGCTGCTCGGGGCCGAGCCGCCACGGGCTCGGGTGCAGCCGGACCGTCGCCCCGCGCTCGGCGAACGCCTCGCAGGCCGCGGTGGCCGCGTCCGGGCCGAGCAGTCCGTCGCGCCGCTGGTGGGCGTTGAACGCCTCGGCGATCTCGGCGTCGAGGGGGTCGGCCGGGGTGAGGTCGACGCGGCCGGCGACGGAGAGGGTGAGCAGGGCCGGGCAGCCGGCGCCCGCGCAGGCGTCCGCCAGGGTCTCGACGTCGTCCGGGGTGAGGACGTCGAGCAGCGCGGACGCGGTCACCAGCGAGGCACCGGCCAGCGCGTCCTGGGTGAGCCGGGCGACGTCACCGCGCCGGGTCTCCACCGTGACGCGGCTGCCGTCGGCGGCGGAGCGCGGGGAGGCGACCGCGGCGAAGTGCAGCAGATAGGGGTCCCGGTCGTGCAGGATCCAGTGCTGGGCGCCGTCCAGGCGGGGGGCGAGCCAGCGGCCCATGGAGCCGGTGCCGCAGCCCAGGTCGTGCACGACCAGCCCGCCGGACCGGCCGGGCAGGTTGGCCAGCCGGATCCGCAACGGGTCGAGCAGTTCCGCGGAGCGGGCCGCCGCGTCGGCGTCCTCGCGCAGCTGGAGCCATTCGGGCGCGTACCGCGGCGGCTCCTGCGCGTCCTCGTCCCGCAGCCGTACGGTGGCCCGCTCGCCGGGGCGGCCCACGGGCCCGGCACCGGCGATGACGCCGGCGGCGTCCTCACCGCCGTCCGTCGGCGGGACGTCCTCGCCCGGGCCCCTCGCGGTGTCCCGCACGGACTCCCCCTCCGCCGGCCCGGGCTGAGCCGGGATCAACCCCTGCGGGCCGGACCGGACCGGCACCGCCTCGTCCTTGCGCACCGTGCTCATGCCACCCTCCTCGGGGGTTCCGGGAGCCGCCCGAGGACTCCCGCCAGGCTGCGGGCGGTGGTCGCCCAGCCGTCGAGCGCGGCGCGCCGCGCGCGGGCCGCGGCCTTGAGGCGGCGGCGTACGTCGGGTTCGCCGAACCAGCCGCGCAGTTCGGCGGCGAGCGCGGCCGGGTCCTCCGGCGGGACGAGGATGCCGGGCACCCCGCCGTCCGGTGCGCGGCCGACCGCCTCGGGCAGGCCGCCGACGTCGGTGGCGAGGACCGGGATGCCCCGGGCGAGGGCCTCGGTGACCGCCATGCCGTAGGTCTCCGCGTAGGAGGTGAGGACCATGAGGTCGGCCGCGGCGTAGGAGGCGTCGAGGTCGGCGCCGGAGCGGGGGCCGGTCAGGTGCAGGCGGTCGGCGAGGCCGTGCCGGGCGATCAGCTCCCGCAGGTGGGCGACGTACTCCGGGTCGTGGCCGAGGCCGCCGACGCACTCGCAGGTCCACGGCAGGTCCCGGACCGCGGCGAGCGCCTCGACCAGCCGGTGCTGGCCCTTGCGCGGGGTCACGGCGGCCACGCACAGCAGTCGGGAGACGCCGTCGGTGCCGGGCGCGAGGGGCGCGATGTCGGCGCCGGGCGCGGCCGTGTGCACCCGGTCGGGGGCGAGGCCGTGGTGGGCGACGAGCCGGCGGACCGCCCAGTCGCTGGTGGCGATCACCGCGCCGGCCGCCCGCAGCACCGCCCGTTCGCGGCTGTCCAGGTCGGCGGCGACGGCCGGGTCCAGGCCGGTCTCGTCGCCGAGCGGCAGGTGGACGAGGACGGCGAGCCGCAGCCGTGCCGACTCGGGGACGACGATCTCCGGGACGCCGCAGGCGACGAGGCCGTCGAGGAGGACGACCGTGTCGTCCGGCAGGTTCCGCAGGGTGCGGGCGAGCCGATCGCGGGCGGCGCCGTCCGGGCGCGGCCAGCCGCCGGGCACGGGGTGCCGGACGGCCTGCCAGCCGAAGCCGGGCAGGTCGAGGCAGACCCGGCGGTCGTAGGCGTTGCCGCCGCTGGGCGCGGCCGGGTCGTCGACGCCGCCCGGCATCACGAAGTGCACGGTGCGCAGGGACATGGGGATGATTCCGGCGTTCTCGGCGGCGACGGGCTGCGCGGGCACGTAGCCGAGGCGGGCCCGCTCCACGGTCAGGTCGGTCACAGGCCACGCTCGTAACTCGCCCAGGCGATGTGCGACTCGTGCAGGGTGACGGCGATCCCGTCGAGGCCCTTGGCGCCCTCGCCGAGGAGGCCCTTCCCGATCCGCTCGGCGAGCCGGTCGGCGATGACCTTGGCGAGAAACTCGGTGGACGTGTTGACGCCCCGGAAGTCGGGCTCCTCGTCCAGGTTGCGGTAGTTCAGTTCGGCGGTGACGGCGGCCAGTTCCCGGGTGGCCAGGCCGATGTCGACCACGATGTCGTCCTCGTCCAGCTGCCGGCGGCGGAACGTCGCGTCCACGAGGAACGTGGCGCCGTGCAGTCGCTGCGCGGGGCCGAAAACCTCGCCGCGGAAGCTGTGGGCGATCATGATGTGATCGCGGACGGTGATGCTGAACAACGGACGACCCTCCAGGTGCGGCGCGTCTGGTCCCCCGGCCTTGCCCGCCGGGGGATGCCGTGTAGTACGGCTCTTCGCTTCCCCGTGTTCAGCCGTTCCTCACTCTTTTCTCAGGTCAGGCCGTCTCCGGGTACCGCACCCGGTGGCACAGCGCGGGGATGTCACCGGACGCCAGCCGGGGCATGACGGCCGGGAGTTCCTCGAAAGCGCTCTCCCCGGTGATGAGCGCGTCCAGCGCCGGGTCGGCGAGCAGGTCCAGGGCGAGCGCCATCCGGTCGGCGTAGGTACGGCCGGCCCGGGCGGCCGGTGAGACCGTGCCGACCTGGCTGCCGCGCACGGTGAGCCGGCGGGAGTGGAAGGCCTCGCCGAGCGGCAGGGCCACGCTGCGGTCGCCGTACCAGCTCAGCTCGATCACGGTGCCCTCGGGAGCGAGGAGTTGCAGGGCGCGGGTGAGGCCCGCCTCGGTGGCGCTCGCGTGGACGACGAGGTCGCGGTCGCCGAGGGCGTCGGCGGGCGGGGCGAAGTCCACGCCGAGCGCCTCGGCGGTCTTCGCGCGGGCCGGGTCGGCGTCGACCAGTTGAAGGCGGACGCCGGGGAAGCGGGCGAGCAGCGCGGTGACCGCGCAGCCGACCATGCCGCCGCCGACCACCGTGATCCGGTCGCCGATCAGGGGCCTGGCGTCCCACAGGGCGTTGACGGCGGTCTCGACGGTGCCGGCGAGGACGGCCCTGGCGGCGGGCACCCGCTCGGGCACCACGGTGACGGCGCTCACCGGAACGACGTACCGGCTCTGGTGCGGATACAGGCAGAAGACCGTGCGGCCGACCAGCGCGGCCGGGCCCTCCTCGACCACGCCGACGTTCAGGTAGCCGTACTTCACCGGGCCCGGGAAGTCGCCCTCCTGGAACGGCGCCCGCATCACGGTGTGCTGGCTGTGCGGCACCCCGCCGCGGAAGACGAGGGTCTCGGTGCCCCGGCTCACCCCGGAGTACAGGGCGCGGACCAGCACCTCGTCCTCGGCGGGGGCCGCGAGGGTGACCTCGCGCAGCTCTCCGTGGCCGGGCGAGCGGAGCCAGAACGCGCGGGCCGACCGGTTCATCGGCATCCTCCTGAACGATCGGGAAGTTGTTCACGTACCGAGTTGTGCACAGGCCGCGCACAGTACGCGGCGTTGATCGTCTCTGTCACTCGGCCGGAGGATGTTCGGTGGCCCTGAACAACACGTATGACGCGAGGCTCCAGCAGGAGACCGCTGTGGGAGCGGGCGTGCAGGTCCTGCTGCTGGCCCTGCTCGGCTCGGCGATCGGCATGGGGCCGGCCGGCTGGCTGACGGGACTCGTGTTCGCGTTCGCCACCTGGGCCGTCCTCTCCCGCGCCGTGCACCGCTCCCGGCTGCGCTCCTTCGGCCCCGCGAACCGAGTCACGCTCGGCCGGTCCGTCCTGGTCGGCGGGGTGACCGCGCTGGTCGCGGACTCCTTCGAGAGCGCGCCGCCGGTGACGCTGCTGGTCGCCCTGACCGCGGTGGCGCTGCTGCTGGACGGCGTGGACGGCAAGGTCGCCCGCCGCACCGGCACCTCCTCGGCGCTCGGCGCGCGCTTCGACATGGAGGTCGACGCGTTCCTGATCCTGGTGCTGAGCGTGTACGTGTCGACGCGGCTCGGGCCGTGGGTGCTGCTGATCGGCGGCATGCGGTACGCGTTCGTCGCCGCGGCCCGGTTCGCGCCGTGGCTGACCGCCCCGCTGCCGCCGTCGTTCGCCCGCAAGACCGTCGCCGCCGTCCAGGGTGTGTGCCTGCTCGTGGCGGGCGCGCAGGTGCTGCCCCGCTCGGCCGACCTCACGATCGTGCTGCTGGCGCTGGGTTCGCTGCTGTGGTCCTTCGGCCGGGACATCGCCTGGCTGTGGCGCAACGCGCGCAACACGGCGGTGGGGGTACCGGCGGAGCAGCCGGGGCCTCAGCTGCTGGAGCTGGCGGCGCACTGAGCCGCGGGTGGCCGGCTGTGGCGCACGGGACCGCCCGCACGTACCCCTCGGTGTCCGCCCGTCGGTGTCAACCGTGGCGTCGCAGCAGTCCGTCCACGTACGCCTCCAGCCGTTCACCCAGCACCTCCGGCGTGAGGTCGTCCCGGCCCAGCTCACGCCAGGGCCCGGCGAGCTTCGCCGCGTCGGGGCAGTAGTGCAGGGCGTCGAGCAGGCGCCAGTACAGGTGACGGGGGCCGTCGGCGAGGCCCCGGCCGCCGTGTGCCTCGTACCGGTCGCGGAACTCCAGCCCGTACGCCGGCCCGTGCAGCAGCGCGAGCGCGGTCGAGCAGTGGGCGACGTCCAGGTCGACGGGCCCCCACGAGGTCTCGACCCAGTCCACGACACCGCTGATCCGCAGCGTGGGCCCGGCCCCCGTGAAGAGCACGTTCCCCGGGTGGAAGTCGCGGTGCAGGAAGCGGCCCTCGTACGGCGGCGGGTCGCGGCGGATCACGTCGACGGCCCGCTCCCACAGACGGCCGCCCGGGGTACGGACGCGCTCCGGGGACGTCCACGCCTGGTACGTGCGCGGGGTTTCGGCGGGTACGACGCCGTGGACCCGGACGAGTTGGGCCGCGAGGAGGTCCAGGCGCCGGTCGAGGTCCTCCTCGTCCACGCGGACCCGGCCCGGCAGCGCGGACATCAACAGGGTGGGGTGGTCGCAGTGTTCGGCCGTGGGGTCGGCGGCGACGAGCCGGGGAGCGGGGATGCCCTCCTGCCCGGCGAGCAGGGTCAGGACGGACGCCTCGCGGGCCAGCAGACCGGGCCCGTGGCGGCGGAAGAACGGCTTCACGAAGGTCCGTTGCACCAGGTCCGTGCCGTCGTCCAGGGTGAGCCGGCGCATCTGGGAGCTCCACCCCCCGGACAGGATGCGGGCGTCGGTGACCGACCGGCCGTGGCCGAGCCGCCGGGACACCCACGCGCGCGTGGCCGTCCAGCCGCGGTCGTCCAGGCCGGTCAGCACCGCCGCCGCGAACGCCCGCCGGTCGTCGGCGTGGTCACGGAACCACCCGGCCAACCGGTGCCCCGCGTCGGGGAGATCGAAGCGCGTGTACTGGGCACGCGCGGTCAGCGCATCCTGTACGGCCTCGGTCACCGCCGGCGGGATCACCGCGTCCGTGCCCGGTACGGCGAGCACCGCCCGGCCCTCGTACGCCCGGAGCACGTCCAGACCGGGTGCGTCCCGCCAGCTGTCCGGCCGCCTGATCAGGGCGCTGAACCGGCCGTCCCCGTCCCCGAAGGGCACGTCCCACGCCTCGGCGGTGTAGACGGCGGGCGCGCACAGCCCCAGCGCCGCCACGCGGTCCCCGTAGTGCCGGACGAGATCGGTCACCGTCTGGCCGCCCATGCTGAACCCCACCAGGACCAGCGGCCCGTCGGCCCCCGCGTACGCGTCGATCACGGCGACGGCCTGCTCCAGCCGTCGCCGCAGACTCGACTCACGGAGCTTTCCCGTGCTGTCGCCGTGCCCGGAGAAGTCGAAGGCGAGCCCGCGACAGCCGTGGGCCACGAACTCCCGTACCAGCGGAACCAGGTGGCGCGCGCTGCTCGTGCCGGCGCCATGGAGCACCACCGCGGTGGCTCCGGACGGGTCCCCGCCGTACACACCGCTGAGCCGTTCACCGTCGTGGTCGTGCGTGAAGTGGTAGAGCATGCCCCCCATTCACTCACTTCTCCCTTGTACTCGATCCGCGCGGGCACTCCGCCCCACTGGACGGGATCCAGCGGGGCGGAGTGAACCGACAGCGCGGGTGTCGTTACGGCCGTGCGGCGCGGCTGCGGACGAGCGCGAAGGCTGCCGCGGCCAGGCCGAGCACGCCGACGACCAGTCCGGCGACGCCCAGACCGCGGGCGGTGGAGTCGCTGGTGTCCGACGCCTTGGTGGTGGCGGAGGAGCGGGTGGTGGGGGCGCTGGTGGTGGGCGCGTTGTCCGCGGCGGCCGTCAGCTTCAGCGCCGGCGCCGGGTTCTCCGGCTCGTCGTCGCCGTCCGCCGGCTGCTCGATCCAGCGGACGACCTTGCCGTCGGAGTAGGTCTGCAGGGTCTTGAACACCAACTGATCGGTGTCCTCCGGAAGCTGCCCGAAGGCCACGGTGAAGTCCTCGTACTGCCCGGCGCCGATGCGGCCTCCGGTGAAGGTGATCTGGGAGGCCGCCTCGGTGATCGTGCCGTCGTCGGTCTTCACCGGTGTCTTCAGCTTGCTGTTGGTGACCTTGGCGGTCCAGCCGTCCTGCGGGTGGACCAGGACGCCGAGGACGGGGTGGTCGGTGGGCAGGAACACCTGGACCTTCGTGGTGGACGCCGAGTCCTCCTCGTTCGGGACGCGGAAGGTCAGCACGCCGTCGGTGGCGCCCTTGGCGTAGCTCTCGGGGTGGACGGTGACGTGCGCGGAGGCGGCGGAGGCCGCGAGCAGGACGGAGGCGGCGGCGAGCGTGGTGACGGCTCCGGCGCGGCGCAGGATGGTGCGTGTCGTGGACATGGGTGAGTGGATCTCCGTACGGGTGACGTGTGCCGGTGGTCGGTTCGAGTACGGGATCCGGGGCGGCGGCCCGCGCCGGTGCACCGCGTGCCGCAGCGGGGTCCGGCGGGGCGGGTCGGGGACGGCCGGCGCGAGCGGCGTCCGCCCGGCGGACACGGGCAGCGGGCCCCCTCGCCACCAGGCGGCCAGGGCCGGCACCAGCGCGGCGGCCCGGCGCAGCAGCGCCCACACCGCGGCCTCCCCCTGCCGCAACCACCAGGAGGCGACCAGGGCGGCGAACAGATGGGCGGCGGTGGCGTGGGCGGCGAGCAGATGCGTGCCGGTGACGTGGCCGGCGAGGTACGGGTGGGCCGCCATCGCGGGGTGCGGGTGGGTCATCGTCCGGTGTGCCGGACCGCCGCCGGTGCGGTGGGCCGCGTCGAAGCCCAGGTGCAGGGCCGCCTGCGTGACCAGCATGCCCGCACCGATGCCGGGCAACGACCGCTCCCGCCCGCCGAGGGCCCACCCGAGCCCGAACACGCCGAGGAACCCGGCCGCGTCCGCCCACAGCGGCGGCATGTCCCCCATGGCGGCGCCGTGCGCGGCGGCGGCGAGCAGCACACAGACCGCCGCGAACACCCCGGCTCGCACACCTCGCACCGCAGCGGACGCACCCATGACCAGCGATCCTCCCACGGCCCGGGGATACGGACACCGGGGACGGCGCGTTCAGCCGAGGGGGAGCCGTACCGGTCCAGGATCCCCTCGACGGTCCTCATCAGCCGCTCCCCCACCTGCTCGACGCTTCCGTTCTGCGCGCTGACCTGCGCGCCTTCCAGGACGAAGGTGATCTCGGCCGCGGCCTGCCCGGGATCGGACGGACCGGCCCGCGCGGCGGCCTTCCCGGCGATCGCCTGGGCACCGACCCGGCGGATCCCCTCGCTCTGGAAGAGATCTTCCGCCGCGTCGAGGATGCGTTCCCGGGGCGGCCGCGCGGACGGTGAATCCGCGGATCAACGCCCTCGTGGAGACGTGGCCGGCCGACGACGCGCCCGCCCCTGGGCGGGGCACCCAACCGGCAGGCGCCGAGCCGACGTGTCAGGCCCCCGCCGTCTTCGCCCCGTCGCCCGGCCGGGTCCGGTCCGCCGGCAGGGTCAGGACCGCTGCCAGCGGAATCGCCGCGAGAGCCGCCCAGGGTGCGGCCGGGGGGAGGCCCAGATCGAGGAGGGCACCGGAGGCGGTGCTGCCGAGGAGGACGAGGAGGCCGGAGACGGAGGAGAGGGCGCCGGTGTAGAGGCCGAGGCGGCCCGGCTCGGCGAGGTCGGGGAGCCAGGCCCGGGCGACGGGCGCGACCAGCATCTGGCCGAGGGTGAGCAGGACGACCAGCGTGACGAGCGGCGCCAGTCCGGCCGTACCGGTGAGGCGGGGGGCCACGGCGACGGCGGCGAACCCGGCGCCGGTCAGCAGCAGCCCGGCGGTCAGGGAGCGGCGCGGGCCGAGCCTGCGGCCGGCCCACCGGGTGACGGGCAGTTGGGTGGTGACCACCAGCAGGGAGGACAGTGCGAACAGCCAGGCGACCGGCGCCTGGGAGCCGGCCGCGCGTTCCACTTCGGCGGGCAGGGCGAGGTAGAGCTGGTTGTAGGCGACGAGTTGGGCGCCGTAGCCGCAGCACAGGGCTAGGAAGCGGCGGTTGCGCACCAGCGGTCCGAGGCCGCCGCGCACCCGGACGGGTTCCCGGCCGGGGATGTGCCGGGGCAGCAGGACGGCGTGCCCGGCGAGGACCGCGGTGAAGATGCCCGCTCCGGCCAGGCAGACCGTGCGGAAGTCGGCCGTCAGCAGCAGGCCGCCCAGCAGCGGGCCGGTGAAGGCGCCCGCCTGCCCGGCGACGGTGAACAGGGCCAGCACCCGGGCGCGCGGCCCGTCACCCGCCTCCTCCCGCAGGACCGCCTGCCGGGCGACCTCCGACTCCACGGCGGGCGAGAACAGCGCGGCGGCGAACCCGATCAGCAGGACGGACCCGATCACCGCCCAGGTCCGCGCGGCGTACCCGAGCCAGACGAACCCGGCGACGCGCAGCGCGCACCCGGTGAGGACGACGGGCCGGATGCCGTACCGGTCGGCGAGGGCCCCGCCCACCACGAACAGCCCCTGCTGGCTGAAGGTGCGCAGCCCGAGGACGACGCCGACCAGCCAGCCCGCCATGCCGATCGCCGTGCCGAGGTGCTCGGCGAGGAACGGCAACACGGCGAAGAAGCCGACATTGAAGGCGAGTTGGGTGAGTATCAGCAGCCGCAGCAGCGGGGAGAGGGGTGCCTCCCGGGTGCGGGCGGCGGCCCGCAGGGTGTCGCTCATCGGGGCATCGGCTCCGCTGCCACGGGCGCCGTCCCGGCCGTACGACGGTACGGGCGACGGCGGCGCACGGCGCCCGCGGACTCCACCGCCAGCGCGCCGAGGACGGCGAGGACGGCGGCGGGGGCGAGGACCGCCCAGGGGGCGCGTTCGGCGTAGGGCTGGTTCTCGGCGAGGAGGTGGCCCCACTCGGGGGACGGCGGCTGGGCGCCGAGGCCGAGGAAGCCGAGGGAGGCGAGGGCGAGCGCGGTGCCGGGCAGGCGCAGCAGGGCGTGCCGGGTGACGGACGGGACGACGGCGGGCAGCAGTTCGTGGCGCAGCAGGTACCAGCGGCCGGCGCCGAGGGCCCGGGTGGCGGTGAGGTGGAGGGCGGCGCGTTCCTGCCGGAGCAGGGCGGAGGTGTGCGCGGCGAGCGGTGCCCAGGCGACGGCGGCGACGGCGAGCGCGGGGGTGGCCGGGCCGCCGCCGGCGACGGCGGTGACGAGCAGCGCGGCGAGCACGGGCGGTACGGCGTTGACGGTGTCGACGAGCGGCCCGGACAGCCGGGGCAGCAGGCCGAGCAGCAGCCCGGCCAGGAGCGTGCCGACGCTGATCGCGAGGGCGAGCAGCAGCGTGTCGAGGGCGCCGTGGGCGACCCGGGCGAGCAGGTCGCGGCCGAGCGCGTCGGTGCCGAACGGACGGGCCCAGGACGGGGGTTGGAGGCGCGCGGTGGTGTCGAGGGCGAGCGGGTCGCGGGGCAGGCCGGCGGCCAGGACCACGAGCAGCACCCCGAGGAGGAGCAGCGGTACGGTCCCGCGCGCGGCCGGCGCGGGCCGGTGCAGGGCGGGCAGGGCGCCGTCGCGCAGGGCCGGCCCGATGAGCAGACGGACGGCGATCCGGGCGGTGCCGGCGGCGGTCGCGGCGAGCAGCAGCAGCGCGAGGGTGCCGGCCTGGAGGA
Source organism: Streptomyces sp. NPDC023481 (assembly GCF_055560195.1). NCBI lineage: Bacteria > Bacillati > Actinomycetota > Actinomycetes > Kitasatosporales > Streptomycetaceae > Streptomyces > Streptomyces sp. NPDC023481. Next base: position 228,113 of record NZ_JBVHJE010000004.1, on the reverse strand, counting down.
CGGGCAGGTCCTGGGCGAGGGCGGCCTGGAGGGTGGTGCGGCCCAGGCCGGGAATGTCGAAGAGCTGTTCCACGGCGACGGCGCCGCCGGTCATGCCGACGACGAACAGCGCGGTGTTGGGCAGCAGTCCGGGCAGGCAGCGCCGTACCGCCTGCCGGGCGATGCGAGCCCGTGACAGCCCGCGCGCGGCGGCGGCCCGCACCCAGGGTTCGGTGAGGGCGCCGGGCAGCTGGTCGTCGAGGAGCCGGCCGAGCACGGCCCCGGCGGGCAGGCCGAGGGCGAGCGCGGGCAGCACGGTGTACCGGGGCCCGTACCAGCCGAGGGCGGGCAGCCAGCCCAGTTGCACGCCGACGACGGTGGCGAGGACGGAGGCGGTGAGGAACTCCGGCAACGCGGCGAGCATCGCGGACCCTGTGCCGCCGGCCCGGCTCCGGCCGCCCCGGTACAGGGTGCGGGCGCAGACGGCGGCCGCGGTGCAGCAGGCCACGGCGAGCGCGGCCGCCATGAGCAGCAGGGAGGCGCCGAGCGCCTGGAGCACGGCCGGTCCGGCCTGCTCGCCGGAGATCCAGGACCGGCCGGCGTCCCCGCGCGCCAGCCCGCCGAGCCAGCGTCCGAGCAGGATGAACGGGCCGTCATGCAGCCCGAGTTGGTCGCGGATGGCGTCGAGCACCGCGGGGTCCGGGTCACGCTCCTGGGTCCGGGCCCTGAGGACGGTGAGCGCGGGATCGGTGCGGCTGAGCCAGGGCAGCAGCCCGATCCCGCACACCAGGGCGCCGGCCAGCCAGGCCCGCCACAGCACGGTCCGCACGGGTCAGCGCCGGGTGCCGGCGCCGATGAGGGTGCGCTCGTACGGGTCGAGCAGTACACCCTTGACCGGGCGGGCGACGCCGGTGATCACGCGCTGGTGGACCAGCGGTACGACGGCGTCGGTGGCGAGGATCCGCGCCTCGGCGCGCAGTGCCGCGTCCTGCCGCTTCGCGGTGTCGGCGGTGCCTTCGGCCGCGGCCACGGCCCGGTCGATGTCCTTGTCGCACAGCTGGGCGATGTTGTAGCCGCCGTCGCAGGTGTAGTCGCCGGCGAGGACGGCGACCGGGTCGCCGGTGTCGACCAGGCTGTTGCGGGCGAGCACGAACGCGTCGAACCTGCCGGCGAGCGCGTCGCTCTCCAGCCGTGAGTACGCGCGTACGACGAGCCGGACGTCGAATCCGGCCCGCTCCAGCTGCTGCTTCAGCACCTGGGCTGCTTCAGGGAGTTCGGGCCGGTTGTCGTAGGTGGCGAGGGTGATCGCGGTCCCGTCGGGCCGCTTGGGTGCGGGCCGGCCCGCGGGCGTGCGGTGCCGGTCGGCGGCCCAGGTGACGGCGGGGCCGTAGATGCCGGTGCCGCGGTCGGCGTGTCCCTCGTACACGCCCTTGGCGAGGGCGGAGGTGTCGACGGCGGCGCGGGCGGCGGCGCGCAGCCCGGCGTCCCTGAAGGGCCCGGAGCGGGAGTTGAGCAGCAGGCTGGTGGTGCGGGTGGTGGCGGTCTCCCGCCGGGTGCCCTGGGGGAGGGTGGCGGCCTGGGCGACGGGTACGGCTTCGGCGATGTCGGCGTCGCCGCCGCGCAGGGCGTTGGTGCGGGCGGTGCCGTCGGCGACGAAGCGGACGTCGATGCCGGCCGCCCGGGCGCGTCCGCCCCAGTAGCCCTCGTACCGGTCGAGGGACGCGGAGGTGGTGCCGGTGACCTTGGTCAGCCGGAACGGGCCGGTGGCGGTGCCGACCGGGTCGACGCGGTCCTTGTCCCGGTACGCCTTCGCGGACAGCACGGCGAGGCTCGGGCTGGACAGCCGGAGCGGCAGAATCGGGTCGGGCCGGCCGGTGGTGACGCGTATCCGGTGCGCGTCCAGGGCCTGGGCGCGGAGGGTCACGCCGGACAGGGCCGCCGGGGCGGGCTTGGCGTGGGTGGCCCGGGCGAGGGAGGCGGCGACGGCCTGGGCGGTGACCTCGGAGCCGTCCTGGAAGGTGGCCTCACGCAGGGTGAACTCCCAGCCGTTCTCGCCGTGTTGGCGCCAGGAGGAGGCGAGGGCCGGGGCCGCGGAGCCGTTGCCGTCGAGGGCGGTCAGGCCCTCGGTGACGCCGAGCCGGCTGAGGATGGTGGCGTCGTCGCCGTACGGGGAGAGCCGCTCGACCGGCGGGAAGGCGAGGGCGACCCGCAGCCGCGAGCCGTCGGCGGCGGCGCCGGACGCCGTACCGGATTCGGTGGCGAAACAGCCCGCGAGGAGGGGCGTGGCGAGAAGGGCGGCCAGCAGTCGGGTGGGGCGCGGGGCAGGCATGGTCCTCAGCTCGGGTCGGCGCGGGTGGCTCACGGGTGGATCGGACAGCAGCTTACATGACAATCATTTCCAGTAAGCCGCCTGTTGGTGCCGCTCCCCCTCCCCCACCCCCTCCAGGGGCAGTTCGAAGTGGACGACGCGCTGCCCACCGCCGGCGTCCTGCCGCTCGTCGTGCACGACCGTGCCGAGGGACCGCCAGAACGGTTCGGCACCGGGCACGGCCGGGTCGGTGTGCAGGTAGACGGACCGGTATCCGCCGTCTACCGCAGCGAACTCCAAAAGCCTCGCCACCAGTTGGCGCGCGACGCCCCGGCGCCGGTGCCCGGGGCGGACGTAGATCCGGCGCAGCTGCGCGGTCTCGCCGGACGGGTACCGCTCGGCAAGCCACCGCGGGTTCGGCGGGTGCTGCGGCCCGCGGGCGTCGAGGGCGCCGGTGCCGATGACCGTCCCGTCCGCGTCGACGGCCACGAGCAACGTGTGCCGCCCGCAGGCCAGATAGGCGCCGGCCGGATCCACGATGTCCGTGTGCCACCGGGGCACGTATCCGGTACCGAAGTCCCGGTAGACGGTGTCGAGCATGACGGACCTGGCCTGGTCGAGGTCGTCGTGGGTCGCGGGCCTGATGCTGTATTCGTGCACCTGCGCATCCTATGCAACAAGCCCTGCACCCCACCCGCCGAGGGCCCCCCGGCCACCCCCCGTGACCAGCTCAGGAACACCGTGGTCCGCTCCAGGAAGGAGTCGGCCACGGCGGCCGTCGGCCCGCCTGGGGTGACCGGCACCTGCGTGAGGCGAACGAGCGTGTCACGCCCTGTCACAGGCGACGGGCACCCAGGCCTGACAGGAGTCAGGGCCGGGCGCCCCTGCCGACACTGATGAACTCCAGCGCCGAACAACCCGGTTGGAACAGCAGAACGTCGATCTACTGGCGCGCTTGACGAAACCCGGGCCGATCTCGAAGCCGACCGGGATCTGACCAGAGCGCTCAACCAGCGCGGCTGAGACGCTCTGCTGTCATCGCTTCTCGCACACGACCCGACCGACGAATGAGCCCACGAACGCCGACAATCAGCGCCCAGAACAGAAGCGGAAGAGCGGCGACCCGTTCCATACCTCCCATGCCGAGACCGAGGTAGTGGCCGGAGAGGAACAGTCCGAAGGCCGTGATCGCTGTGGCTCCCAGCAGGCCGGTGCCCCACCGCAGGGGTGCCGGTACGTGTTCTGCCAGGCCGAGTCCCGCCACGACGAGACCAATGTTGCCCGCTGCCATGATGAACAGGGCGCCCAGGGCATGCTGGTTCTCGTTCACGTCCGCAGGAGCCAGCCCGGCCAACACGAATCCCACCCCGGCACCGGCGAGCAGCAGACGGGCCACGGCAGCGGCCCGTCCCCTGCGCCAAAGGGCACCACCGGTCAGGGCGGCACCGACAACGAACAGCAGCCCCAGGACGACGAACGAAACATTCATCAAACCGTGCTCGGGGGAACAGATATACCGCGGTTGAGGATCTGGCTGCAGAGCGCAGTGAGCGTTGCCCAGGTCGCTGATGTTGTTCCCTGCCCAGCTGTACGGTCTGACCCAAGCCGACTCGGCGATCCCATGGATGACGAAGAACTGCACCACGCCCACGATCCATGCCACGCACCCGATCCGGACCCTCACCTGTCCACCTTCCGCCACGCGAACTACGTGCGGACAGCCGATCATGCGGCGCCGGACTCAGGCACTCCGACCAGCCCCCTGGAGCAGGTGGGGCAGACCCTACTGCGGCCGGGCGCAGGAGTTCGCGGAACGAGTGCCATCACTACGCCCGGCCGGTCGGCGGAGTCAGCTCTTCTGTTCCACCCGCACCCAGTCGATCTCGGCCTGGACCGCGCCGGAGGCGATCTTGTCGACGCTGGGCTGAGGCAGGCCCCAGTAGGGGGTGGTGGCCTTGTTCCAGCCGGCCGGGTAGGCGCCGCCGAGGGCGAGGTTGAGGATCACGTACTGGTCGTGGTCGTAGACCCACTGGCCCCGGGTGGACTCCACCTTGTTGCGGGTCGTCTCCTGCACCATGCGGTCGTCCACGAAGAAGCGCAGCGCCGTCGGGGTCCACTCGACCGCGTAGGTGTGCCACTGGTCGGCCGTGCCGCCGTTCGGATACGTCTGGCGGGCACCGATGTTGCCGTCGGCCGAGTAGCCGGGGCCGTGCAGGGCGGTGCTGGTCCAGTCCGGGTAGCCGATGTTCTCCATGATGTCGGTCTCGCCGGAGGCCGGCCAGGAGACGGAGGGGTCGTCGACGTTGCTGCCGAGCAGCCAGAAGGCCGGCCAGAACCCGTCGCCGACCGGCAGCCTCATCCGGGCGCTGACCCTGCCGTAGGTGAAGTCGACGTGGGTGTGGGTGTCGACGCGGCCGGAGGTGAAGTCGTAGGTGGCGCCGCCCGCCTGGGTGCAGCCCTTGCAGTATGCCGCCTTCAGCACCAGGCTGCCGTCGCGGGTGGCGACGGTGCCGGCGGAGTCGACGTACGCCTGCGACTCGCCGTTGACCGGTCCCATCTCCGTACCGGTGCGCACGACGCGCCACTTGGAGCGGTCGAGAGCCGCGCCGGTGAAGTCGTCGAAGAAGGTGGTGCGGTACGTGCCCGGCTGGTCGGCGGGCAGCGCCGGATAGGCGGCGGTGGCGCTGCCGCCCGTACCCCACACCTGGAACTCGTAGAGGGAGTAGCCGAACTGGGCGGTGGCGGGCGCCGGGTTGAAGAAGGAGCGGCGCTCCTTGCCGAGCATGCGGACGTAGCGGCCGGTCGCGGGCGAGGCAAGCCTCACGCTGTCGTGCACGCCGGCCGCGTCGGACGGTGAGGTGACGTTCGCGCGGCGGGCGGCGATGTCGGCGGGCGACGGCTCGTAGACCGTGCGCCAGGTGCGGTTGTCGTCGGAGACCTGGAGGAGGTAGTCGACGGCGTACGCGGACTCCCAGTACAGGTCCACCGTGTCGATGGTCGACCGCGCGCCCAGGTCGACCGACACCCAGCGGTCGGTGTTCCAGTCGCTCGACCAGCGGCTGGTGTCGCCCCTGAGGTCCGCGGGCCAGCCGCCGTCGGTGACGAAGGCCGGGGAGTGGCTCGCGTCCTGGTAGTAGTCGGAGTACGCCGGGTGGTTCAGCGCGAGGTTGGCGCGGGTGGTCGAGGCGGGGGCCGGTTCGCCGCCGTAGACCCGGAAGCTCCACAGCGAGTAGCCGTAGGGCGTGGCGCGTTGCAGGCCGCGCAGGCGGACGTAGCGGCCGGTGACCTCCTGGGGGTGGGTGTACGCCGTGACCGAGCCGCCGGTGCCGTCGGTCTCCGTGTAGAAGGGCGTCCAGTCGGTGCCGTTCTTCGACGCCTCCAGGACGTAGCGCTTGCCGTAGGCGGCCTCCCAGTCGAGGACCACGCGGTCGACGCGGATGACGGAGCCGAGGTCGACGCGGATCCAGGCGTCGTCGGCGAAGTCGCTGGACCAGCGGGTGGCGCCGTTGCCGTCGAAGGCGAGGCCGGGGGCGGTGCCGGCGTTCTCGCTGCCGGAGGCGGTGACGGCGGCCGGGTTCACCGCGTAGGCGGCGGCCGCCCGGTCGGTGTCCCAGCCGACGGCGGCGGGGGCGGCGGAGGCGGGCGCGGTCAGGACCGGTCCGGCGGCCAGCAGGGCGGTGGTGGCCAGGGCGGCGAGCAGGGTGCGGGGGATGCGGGAGACACGGGGGGCACGGGATGGCATGCGGCTCTCCTGGTGGGTGGGGGTGCACTTCCTGTTCTGTGTCGCGGACATGGGAGCAGGCGGGGTGGTGCGGGGTCGGCGGGCACGGGCTCCCCACCCGTGCCCGCCGGCCCCGCTTGCCGGCCGGGCCAGGCTCAGGCGGCCCGGCAGGTCTGGCTCAAGCGGACCGGCGGGGTGGCTCAAGCGGCCCGGCGGCCCTGGCTCAGGCGGCCCGGCTGTTCTGGCCGCGGTGGACGCGGATGATGTCCGCGTACCGGTGGCCGCTGGCCTTGATGGTGCGGGCCTGGGTGCGGTAGTCGACGTGGACCAGGCCGAAGCGCTTGTCGTAGCCGTACGCCCACTCGAAGTTGTCCAGCAGCGACCAGGCGAAGTAGCCGGCCAGGGGAGCACCCCTGCGGGCGGCGGAGGCGCAGGCGGCCAGGTGGCGTTCGAGGTAGTCGCGGCGCTCGGGGTCGTCGACGCTGCCGTCGGGGCGCACCACGTCGGGGAAGGCGGAGCCGTTCTCGGTGACGTGGATCCGCCGGGCGCCGTACTCGTCGGTGAGCCGCAGCAGCAGCGTCTCGATGCCGGAGGCGTCGATCTCCCAGTCCATGCCGGTGCGCGGGACGCCCTCGCGGCGGACGGAACGGGCGTACGGCGCGGGCCCGTCGGGGTCGTCGGTGACGTACGCCGGGAAGTAGTAGTTCAGGCCGAGCCAGTCGAGCGGGGCCGCGATGGTCGCCGCATCGGCCTCGGACAGCGGGAGTTCGACGCCGTAGGTCTCCACCATGTCGGCGGGGAAGCCGCGGCCGTGCACCGGGTCGAGCCACCAGCGGTTGACATGGCCGTCGTGCCGGCGGGCCGCCGCCCGGTCCTCGGGGCGGTCGGTGGCCGGGTGCACGGTGGACAGGTTGTTGACGATGCCGATCCGTGCGCCGGGTGCTGCCGCTCGGACCGCCTGGGTGGCGAGGCCGTGACCGAGGAGCAGATGGCAGGAGGCACGGACGGCGGCGGTGAGGTCGGTCGAGCCGGGGGCCATCGTGCCCTCCAGGTGCCCGATCCAGGCCGAGCAGGAGGGCTCGTTGAGGGTGGCCCAGAGGGTGACGCGGTCGCCCAGGCGTTCGGCGACGACGGAGGCGTAGTCGGCGAACGCGAGGGCGGTGTCCCGCTCGGGCCAGCCGCCGCGGTCCTGGAGCGCCTGCGGCAGGTCCCAGTGGTAGAGGGTGACGGACGGGGTGATGCCCGCCTCCAGCAGGGCGTCCACCACCTCGTCGTAGAAGGCGAGGCCCTTGGGGTTCACCGGGCCGGTCCCGCCGGGGACCACCCGGGGCCAGGCGACGGACATCCGGTAGGCGTTGACGCCGAGTCGCCGCATCAGGCCGATGTCCTCGCGCCAGCGGTGGTAGTGGTCGCAGGCGACGTCGCCGTGGTCGCCGTTCGCGGTCTTCCCCGGGGTGTGGGAGAAGGTGTCCCAGATCGAGGGCGCGCGACCGTCCTCGGCGACGGCTCCCTCGATCTGGTACGCCGCTGTGGCCGTGCCCCACAGGAAGTCGGGGGGGAAGGCGGCGAGGTCGATGGGTTCGGACACGGAAGTCCCTTCGGGATCAGGGGTGGTGGCGGTCACTTGACGGCACCCGCCGTCAGACCCGCGACGAGATAGCGCTGCAGCAGCAGGAAACCGGCCACCACGGGAACGCTGACGACCAGCGAGGCGGCCATGATCTGGTTCCAGTAGACGTCGTTGAGGGTGGAGTAGCCCTGGAGGCCGACGGCGAGGGTGCGGGTGGTGTCGTTGGTCATGACCGACGCGAACAGCACCTCTCCCCAGGCCGTCATGAACGCGTAGACGGCGACCGCGACGATGCCGGGGACCGCGGCCGGTACGACGATCCGGAACAGGGCGCCCAGCGGGCCGCAGCCGTCCACCAGCGCCGCCTCGTCCAGGTCGCGCGGGACCGAGTCGAAGTAGCCGATCAGCATCCAGATGGAGAACGGCAGCGAGAAGGTGAGGTACGTCAGGATCAGCCCGCCGCGGGAGCCGAACAGGGCGATGCCGGTGGCGTTGCCGATGTTGACGTAGATCAGGAACAGCGGGAGGAGGAACAGGATGCCCGGGAGCATCTGCGTCGACAGCACGGTGACCGTGAAGACGCGCTTGCCGCGGAAGGTGTAGCGGCTGACGGCGTAGGCGGCGAACACGGCGACGACCACCGAGCAGACGGTCGCCGCGCTCGCCACGATCAGCGAGTTGACGAAGTACTTCGCGAGCGGCACGGTCGACCAGATGTCGATGTACGGGCGGATCGTCAGCTTGCTGGGCAGCCAGCGGAACCGGCCCGTGACGTCGGCGAGCGGCTTCAGCGAGCTGGACACCATCACGTACACCGGGGTGAGCACGAACCCGGCCAGCAGGGTGAGGAACACGCGCCGCGCCCACCGGAACGAACGGGGCGGCGCCAGCGGGGAGTCGGGACTAGACATCGGCGGTCCTCCTGCGTCCGCGTGAGGTCAGCAGCAGGTATCCGCCCGTCACGACCAGCAGGAAGAGCAGCAGCAGGACGGACATGGCCGAGCCGGTGCCGAAGTTCCAGGTGACGAAGGACGCCTGGTAGATGTGCACCGAGATCAGGTCGGCGGCCTCGGGAGCGGCCTTGCCGAACAGCACGTACGGCGTGTTGAAGTCGTTGAACGTCCACAGGAAGAGCACCAGCAGCAGGACCTGGTTGACCGGACGCAGCGACGGCAGGGTGATGCGGCGGATCTGTTGCCACGTCCCGGCGCCGTCCAGCGCGGCGGCCTCGTACAGCTCCCGCGGGATGTTCTGCAGCCCGGCCGTCACGATGAGGAACGCGAACGGCCAGCCCTTCCACACCGACACGGTCAACAGGGCGTAGAAGCTGTTGTCGCCGATGAGCCAGAACGACGGCTTGCCGGTGAGGTGCAGCTGGTCGTGCAGCACGTGGTTCACCAGGCCGTTGTCGTGCTGGAACATGAACACCCAGGTGATGACGGCCGCGTAGACGGGCAGCGCGTACGGCACCAGGAACAGCGCGCGCAGCAGGCCGCGGCCGCGGAAGGTGTCCTGCATGAAGACCGCGGCGGCCGTGCCGATCAGCCAGCACAGGCCGACCGACAGCAGGGTGAAGCCGACGGTGACACCGAACGACTGCAGCAGCGCCCTGCCCACCGGGGCGTCGAAGTCCACCGACACCCGGAAGTTGTCCAGGCCGCTCCAGGGGGCGGTGGTCCAGTCGCGGATGTAGAACTGCGTGAGTTCCTTGAAGCTCATCACGATGCCGATCGCCATCGGCACCAGGTGGACGAGGAGTTCGAGCAGGAGCGCGGGCAGGAGCAGCAGGTACGGCAGCACGGCGCGGCGGATCCGCCCGGGGCGGCGGCGTGCCGCGCGCGCCGCGCCGGGGGACGTCTCGCGCACCGGTTCCCTCAGTGCGGTGGTCGTCATCGTGGTCACGCCGCCGGCATCTGCTGCTGGGCCTTCTCCAGCTTCGCCCTGACCGCGTCGGTGGTCACGGTGCGGCCGGCCGCGGCGTCGGCGAACAGCTCCTTGACGGCCGTACCGACCGTCGTCTCGAACTGCGACTCCGACGGCACCTGCGGCAGCGCGGCGGCGCTCGTGGCGAGGGTGTTCTTCAGCACCGCGGTGTCGGGGGACGCGAACGCCGGGTCGTCCTGGGCGGACCTGACCGGCGGGACGGTGCTGTAGGCGGTGTTGAGGATCTTCTGCTCGGTGTCGGAGGTCATGAACTTCACGAACTTCGTGGCGCCGTCGAGGTTGTGGGTGTTCTTGAAGACGGCGATGTTGATGCCGGCGACCATCGAGTTGACCTGGGTACCCTGGCCGGGGGTGCCGGAGCGGACCGGTACGGGGGCGATGCCGTAGGTGTCCTCGCTCATGCCCTGGGACTTGAGGTTGGCGGCGGCGGACTGCCACAGCAGCATCGCCTGCTTGCCCTTGGCGAAGTCGCTGACGGACTGGTTCTGCGCGTACTCGGCGTCGCCGGCCGGGATGACCTTGTCCTTGGCCATCAGGTCGACGTAACTCTTCACGGCCTCCACCACCTTGGGGTCGGTGAAGGCGGGCTTGCCGTCGGCGGTGAAGAAGTCGGCGCCGTGCTGCTTGGCGAAGACGAAGACGTGGTGGATGTTCTCGGAGAGGTTCGCGCCCTCGGCGCCGAGCACCGACTTCCCCTTCGCCTTGATCTTCTTGCCGTCGGCGATCAACTCGTCCCAGGTGGCCGGCGGTTTGGCGATACCGGCGTCGGCGAAGATCTTCTTGTTGTAGTAGAGGGCGTACGCCATCGAGTACAGCGGCACCGCCGCCGGGTCCCTGCCCTGCACACCGGTCGAACCGAGCGCGGAGCTCACGAAGCGGTCCTTGCCGCCTATCTTCGCGAGGTTCTGCCGGTCCCACGGCAGCAGCGCGCCGGTCGCCTGCAGGGAGGCGCTCCAGGTGTTGCCGATGTTCAGCACGTCCGGGCCCTGGCCCGAGGTGGTCGCGGTCAGGATCCGGTTGAGCAGATCCGACCAGGGCACGACCTCCAGTTTCACCTTTATGCCGGTCTGCTTCTCGAACTTGTCGAGTTCGGGCTGGAGGACCTGCTTGTCCACGGCGACACTGGCACCCTGGTTGGACGCCCAGTAGGTCAGCGTCTTCGGCGAGTCGCCGGACCCGCCCCCGGTGGACGACCCCCCTCCGCAGGCCGTGGCCGCAAGGGCGAGAGACAAGGTGACGGCGCCTACGGCCGCGGCTCGGATCCTGCGCATGGCTCCCGGTGTCCCTTCAGGGATTGCACTCATGGCTTAATTTAGGACGTGAGTTAACCGGGGCCGGGGGTTGCCGTCAAGGGATTCGACGGGGGGATCAGGGGTGGGGGCGGACGGGAGCCGGCCGGACAGGGGCGAAGGGGCACGGGAGCCCTACCGTGAAAGCATTGTCCAACCGTTTCGCGCGGTTGACGCGCGTTGTAGGGTGTGACCACGCCTCCCCCAGACCAGGACCACATCCATGTCGCAGCCACCCGCGCCGTCCGCCCAGGTGACCGCCGCCGAGATCTCCCGCATCGCGGGCGTCACGCGCGCCACCGTCAGCAACTGGCGCCGTCGGCACGAGGACTTCCCCGCGCCCTCCGGCGGCACGGACAGCAGCCCGCTGTACGACCTGGAGGAGGTCCGCGCCTGGCTCGCCTCGCGGGGACAGCGCACCGCGGCCACGCCCAGCGGGGAGCTGCGCACCACCCTGCGCCTGCGCGAACCCGCCGGCGCCGGCACCTCCGACCTGCTCCTGCTGGTGTTGGCGGCGGCCCGCCGCCCCGGCGACGGCCTCACCGGCCTGCTCGCGCTGTCCGACACCGATCTGGTGAAGCAGGCCGACGACGCGGCCGCCGAGGTCGCCGACGTGGTGCCGGACACGGAACCGGTCCGGTTCACCGACGCCGACATCCCCGTGCTGCGCGCCCTGCTGCTCTGCGTCCGCGACGAGGGCGCGCAGTCGGCGCTGAGCGTGCTGGCGGAACGGGAGCTGGAGGACAGTGCCGCCAGCGGCGCCTACCGCACCCCGGCCCCGCTCGCCGACCTGCTGGCCCGCCTGGTCCCGGGCTCCCCGGCCCGCGTCCTCGACCCGGCCTGCGGCAGCGGCACCCTGCTGGCGGCCGCCGCCGCGCGCGGCGCCCGCGAGCTGTACGGGCAGGACAGCGTCCCCGTCCAGGCCCGGCGTTCCGCCGTCGGCCTCACCCTGACGGCCGAGGCGGCCGCCAACGTCACCGTGCGCACGGGCGACAGCCTGCGCGCCGACGCCTTCCCCGACCTCACCGTCGACGCCGTACTGTGCAACCCGCCCTACGGCGACCGGGACTGGGGCCACGACGAACTCGCCTACGACCCGCGCTGGGCGTACGGCTTCCCGCCTCGCGCCGAGTCCGAACTGGCCTGGGTTCAGCACGCGTTGGCGCACCTCGAACCCGGCGGCCACGCGGTGCTGCTCCTCCCGCCGGCCACGGCGTCCCGCTCCTCCGGCCGCCGTATCCGCGCCGAGCTGATCCGCAGCGGCGCGCTGCGGGCGGTGGCCGCACTGCCGCCGGGGGCGGCGATCCCGTTGCACATCGGCCTGCAGGTGTGGGTGCTGCAACGCCCGGAGCCGGCCTGGCCGGCGCCCCAGACGGTGCTCTTCGTCGACACCGCCGGCGAGCCCACGGCCGCGGTGCGCGCCGGGGGCCGTGCGGTGGACTGGGCGCGGGTGACCGAGCACATCGTGTCGGCGTGGACTGCGTACGCCGGGGACCCGGACGGGTTCGAGGCGCGGGCCGGTGTGGCGCGGGCGGTGAGCGTGGTCGACCTGCTCGACGAGGTGGTCGACGTGACGCCCGCCCGGCAGGTGCGCGCCTCGCAGGCCGACGTGGACCCGCGGCAGCTGGCCGGCCGGGCCGTGGCCGTCCGGGAGGCGCTGACGGGTGCCGCGGGGTCGGTCGCGTCGCTGGCCGGCACGCAGTGGTGGACGGCCGCGGGCGCCGAGCCCCGCCAGTGGCGTTCGGCCACGGTGTCCGACCTGGCCCGGGGCGGCGCCCTGAAGGTCCTGCGGGCGGCCCCCGGAACGCCGAGGCAGGCGGACGGCGGGAGCGGGTCCCAGGCGGGCGGCGGGACGGCCCGGCCGGCCCTCACCGGCGCCGACATCGCCCACGGGAGCGGACCGACGGGACGGATCGAGGACGCGCAGGCCGCCGAGCAGGTGCCGGAGATCGCCGTCGGCGACGTGCTGGTACGGGGCCTGACCGGCGGCCGGGGCCCCGTCGCACGGGTCGCGGGCGAGGACGAGGCGGGGGTGCTGCTCGGCCCGGGCGTGCACCTCTTCCGGCCCGACCCGGCGCGGCTCGACTCCTGGTTCCTGTACGGCTTCCTCGGCTCGGAGGCCAACCTCACCGGCGCCTCCACCGGCAGCTCCACCCTGCACCTCAGCCCCGGCCGGCTGCGCGTCCCCCTGCTGCCGCTGGCGGAACAGCGACGCTACGGGGAGGCGTTCCGGCACGTGGCCGCCCTGCGTGAACAGGTCCGCCGCGCCGAGGAGTTGGCCGAGGAGACGGCGCGGCTCGTGGCCGACGGCCTCACCGGCGGGCAGCTCGTCCCGCCGACCGACGGCCTCACCGGCGGGCAACTCGTCCCGCCGACCGACGGCCTCACGGACGGGCAACTCGTCCCGCCGACCGAGGGCCTCACGGCCGGGCAGCTGGTCCCGCACGCACCCGGAACGCGCGACCTCCCCCACTCATGACGCGGACGGACGAGGCCCCACCCTCCCGCCGCGCTCCACGTCATCCGTACCGGCCCTGGAAGGGAAGCGGAAGAAGTCTTGAACAGCAGTAAGCACACGGAGTTGGCGAACCACGCGTGGTCCGTCGCCGACCTCCTGCGGGGAGACTACAAGCAGTCCGACTACGGCAAGGTCATCCTGCCGTTCACGGTGCTGCGGCGACTGGAGTGCGTGCTGGAGCCGACCCGCGAGGAGGTCACCCGGATCGCGGAGCGGTACCAGGACGGTGACATCGACCCGGACCGCTTCCTGCGCCGGGCCGCGGGCCACGCCTTCTACAACCGGTCGGGCCTGACCCTGAAGAAGATCGCCGCGGACCCGCAGAGCGCGGCCGCGAACCTCGCCGTGTACGTGGGCGCGTTCTCCGACAACGCCCGCGGTGTGCTGGACCGCTTCGAGTTCGCCCAGCAGATCAAGCGGCTGGACGGCGCCGGACTGCTCTACCAGGTCATCGGCAGGTTCACCGGCCTGGACCTGCGTCCCGAGGTCGTGCCCAACCACAACATGGGTTACATCTTCGAGGAGTTGATCCGCCGCTTCTCCGAGCAGTCCAACGAGACGGCCGGTGAGCACTTCACGCCGCGCGAGGTCATCCAGTTGATGGTGCGGCTGCTGGTCGCCCCGGACGGCGACGCGCTCCAGCTCCCGGGCGCGGTGCGCACGGTCCTCGACCCGGCCTGCGGCACGGGCGGCATGCTCTCCGCGATGGACGACCTGATCACCGAGCTGAACCCGGACGCCACGGTGGAGGTGTACGGGCAGGAGCTGAACCCGGAGTCCTGGGCGATCTGCCGGTCCGACCTGATGATCAAGGGCCAGGACCCGGAGAACATCGCCTTCGGCAACTCCTTCTCCGACGACGGCCACGCCGGCAAGGGCTTCGACTACATGCTGGCCAACCCGCCGTTCGGCGTGGAGTGGAAGAAGGTCAAGGACGAGGTCGAGGCCGAGCACAGGACGCTCGGCGAGGCCGGCCGCTTCGGCGCGGGCCTGCCGCGCATCAACGACGGCTCGCTGCTGTTCCTCCAGCACATGATCTCGAAGATGAAGCCGGTCGAAGTCGACGGCGGGGGCGGCTCGCGCATCGCGATCGTCTTCAACGGCTCGCCCCTCTTCTCGGGCGGCGCCGGCTCGGGCGAGTCGGAGATCCGCCGCTGGATCCTGGAGAACGACTGGCTGGAGGGCATCGTCGCCCTGCCGGACCAGCTCTTCTACAACACCGGTATCTCCACCTACTTCTGGATCCTCACCAACCGCAAGAGCCCGGACCACCGGGGCAGGGTCGTCCTGCTGGACGCCCGCGACCAGTGGGAGAAGATGCGCAAGTCGCTGGGCGACAAGCGCAAGCAGCTCGGCACGGACCACATCGCCACGGTGGTCAGGCTGTACGGCGAGGCGCTGACCGTGGCGGACGACCCGGAGCACCCGCTGCACGGCCGGGTGAAGGTCTTCCGCAACGAGGACTTCGGCTACCGGCGGATCACCGTGGAGCGCCCGCTGAGGCTGCGCTTCGAGATCACCCCGGAGACGGCGACCGAGCTGGAGGCGTCCAAGCCGATCCGCAGACTCCCCCAGGCCGCCGCGTTGACGGACGCCTTCGCGTCCCTGACGGGCACGAGCTGGGCGACGAAACAGGAGGCCTGGCTGGCACTGAAGGACGCGGTGGTGCAGGCCGGCGGGACGTGGCCCACGGGGGCGCCGTTCAACAAGGCGCTGCGCGAGGTGATCGGCGTCCGGGACCCGGAGGGCGAGGTTCAGCTCGTCAAGGGCGAGCCGGAGCCGGACCCGGAGCTGCGGGACTACGAGAACGTGCCGTTGGGCGAGGACGTCGAGGAGTACCTGGCCCGGGAGGTCCACCCGTACGTGCCGGACGCGTGGATCGACCACGCCAAGACGAAGATCGGGTACGAGATCCCGCTCACGCGGCACTTCTCGGTGTACGAGCCGCCCCGGCCGCTGGAGGAGATCGACACCGAACTGCGCGCGCTGGAGGCCGAAATCCGGGAGCTGCTGGGGGAGGTCACGGAATGACCACCACCCTGCGTCTGCGGCACCTCGCCCGGATCAACCCCGCGACGCCCGCCTTCGACAGGCTCGCGGACGACGACGAGGTGACCTTCCTGCCGATGGAAGCGGTCTGGCCGGGCAGCCGCCTCGACCTGTCCCGGCGGCGCACCAAGAAGGCGGTCGCCACCGGGTACACCCGCTTCCAGGACGGTGACATCCTCGTCCCGAAGATCACCCCGACCTTCGAGGCCGGTCGCGCGGTCCTCGTCCAGGGGCTGCTCGGCGGTGTGGGCGCCGGGACCACCGAACTCCACGTGGTCCGGCCGGGCGAGCACATCGACCCGGGATTCCTGCTCTACGTCCTCAACACCCACGGCTTCCTGAAACTCGGCGAAGCGGAGATGTACGGGGTCGCCGGCCAGCAGCGGGTCCCGGACGCCTTCCTGCGCGACTGGCCGGTGTTCCTTCCGTCGCCGGCGGAGCAGCGCCGCATCGCCGACTTCCTCGACGTCGAGACCGGCCGGATCGACCGACTGGCCGACTCCCAGCTCCGGCTGACGCGGCTGCTGAGAGAACGCGAGGACACCGTCATCGATGTGACGCTGCGTCAGGCGTCGGCGGGCACGATCCGGCTCAAGCACCTGCTCGTCGCGCCGCCTTCCTACGGCGCCAACGAGCCCGCCGAGCACCGGCGACGGGACTGGCCGCGGTACATCCGGACGACCGACATCGCCGAGGACGGCACGCTGCGGGAGGAGACGTTCGCCTCCCTGCCGCCGGACGTCTCACGGCCGTACCTCCTCGGCGACGGTGACCTCCTGTTCGTCCGCAGCGGGGCCACGGCGGGGAAGTCCTTCCTGTACGAGAGCCGGTTCGGTCCGGCCGCCCACGCCGGCTACCTGATCCGGGCGCGCGTGAACCACCGGGCGGTAATCCCCCGGCTCCTCTGGTACTTCACGCGGACCCCCTCGTACTGGCAGCAGATCGGCGAGGGGACCGTCCAGGCGACCATCCAGAACGTCAACGCCGAGAAGTACGGCAATCTCCTGGTCCCCTCCATCGAACCCGGCGACCAGGCGTCGACGCTGCACCGGCTCGACGCGCTCGCCCGGCACTCGCTCGCGGTCAGGCAGCGCGCGAACCGGTTGCTGAACCTGCTGGCCGAGCGCCGCCGGGCCCTCATCACCGCCGCGGTGACAGGGCAGTTCGACGTCTCCACCGCCGACGGGCGCCGTATGACCGAAGGAGCCGCCGCATGAGCCCCGTGCACGACGAGTCGGCCTTCGGCTCCGCGATCGTCGCCGCCCTCGGTGAGCGCGGCTGGCGGGAGGCGGACCCCGGGGGCTACCGACCCGACCTGGGCCTGGACACCGGTGAGTTGTTCTCCTTCATCGACGCCTCCCAGCCCGACGAGTGGAAGGAACTGCTCACCGTCTACGGCGGCAACCCCCACGAGGCGCGGCGCGGATTCGTGCAGCGCCTCGACCGGGCCATCGCCGACGACGGGCTGCTCCACGTTCTGCGGGGCGGCGTCAAGGACCGCGGAGTCCGTCTCCGGGTCGCCTTCTTCCAGCCCAACCTCATCTCCTCGGAGTCGGTCCTCGACGGCTACCGGGCCAACCGGCTCACCGTCGTCCGCGAACTGCCCTACGCCACCCGGCAGACCGACCGGGGCCGCCGCCTCGATCTGGCCCTGTTCCTCAACGGCATCCCCGTCGCCACCGCCGAACTGAAGAACCCGCTGACCGGCCAGGGTGTCGAGCAGGCCAAGGAGCAGTACCGCACCGACCGCGACCCCACCGAGCTGCTCTTCACGCGCCGCGCGCTCGTCCACTTCGCGGTAGACCCGGACCTGGTGTTCGTCACCACCCGGCTGCGCGGCAGGAGCACCCGGTTCCTGCCGTTCAACACCGGCTCCAACGGCCCCGGCCGGCCCGGCGGCGCCGGCAACCCGGCGCCCACCGCGCACGGCACGTACGCCACGTCCTACCTGTGGGAAGAGGTCTGGCAGCGGGACAACTGGCTCGACCTCCTCCAGCGTTTCGTGCACCAGCACCGGCACCGGACGCCCGGCGGCGGCACCACCACGTCGACCATCTTCCCCCGCTTCCACCAGTGGGACGTGGTCCGCAGGCTCACCGCGCACGCGTCCGTGCACGGCGCCGGCCAGAACTACCTGGTCATGGCCTCCGCCGGCTCCGGCAAGTCGAACACCATCGGCTGGCTGGCCCACCGCCTGAGCGACCTGCACGCCCCCACCGATCCGCACGTGCTGCGCCCCGACGCCCTCGCCGAGGGCCGTATCAGGCCCGGTGAGCCCGTCTTCGACAAGGTCATCGTCATCACCGACCGCCGCGCGCTGGACGCCCAGCTGTCGGCGACCGTCGGCAGCTTCTCCCAGACCGAGGGCCTGGTCGTGAAGGTGGACGGGAAACACGGGGCGAAGAGCGAGCAGTTGGCCCGTGCCCTGTCCCGGGACACCGGGAAGATCGTCACGGTGACCCTGCACTCGTTCCCGGCGCTGCTGGACCACATCAAGCGCAACCCGACCGAGATCAAGGGCACCCGCTTCGCGATCATCGTGGACGAGGCGCACTCCTCCCAGTCCGGTGACGCGGCCACCGCCGTGAAGTCGGCCCTGCGCGACCTCGGTCTGGACGCCGACTCGGACGATCCGGGCGCGACCCGGGTCACCGTGGAGGACAGGCTGAAGGCGAGGGCGGTCGAGCGCTCCCGCGCCGCCAACCTGTCCTACTTCGCGTTCACGGCCACCCCCAAGGCGAAGACCCTCGAACTCTTCGGCACGGAAGGGGTGGAGAACGGCAGGACCGTCTACCGGCCCTTCCACACCTACTCCATGCGGCAGGCCATCGAAGAGGGCTTCATCCTCGACCCCCTGCGCAACTACGTCACGTACGACACCTACTGGAAGCTGGCGAACCTCAACCACGACGAGAAGGAGGTCGACCCGGCCAAGGGGAACAGCCTGCTGGCCCGGTTCGCGCTCCTGCACGAGCACACGGTGTCCCAGCACGCCCAGGTGATCGTGGAGCACTTCGTCGCCCACACCCGCGGCCGGCTCGGCGGCCGGGCCAAGGCCATGGTGGTCACGGCGTCCCGCCACTCGGCCGTACAGATGGCCCGCGCCCTCCGCAGCTATGTCGCCGACCGTGGGTACGACACGAAGTACCCGGACCTCGGCGTCCTGGTCGCCTTCTCCGGTTCCCTCGCCGTCGACGGGGAGGAGACCACCGAGAGCAAGGAGAACGGCGGTCTGCCGGAGAGCGCGCTGCCCAAGGCGTTCGCCTACACCCGCGCCGACGACAGGACCGCGAAGTCCGGCGGCAGGGGGCAGCGGGAGTACCGGATCCTCGTCGTCGCCGAGAAGTACCAGACCGGCTTCGACCAGCCGCTCCTCACGACGATGTACGTCAACAAGACGCTGACCGGCATCGCCGCGGTGCAGACGCTCTCGCGCCTCAACCGCACCGCCGACCGCAAGTCGCAGGCGGACCTGGCCGTTCTGGACCTCGTCAACGAGGCGGAGGACATCCAGGACGCCTTCCGGCCGTACTTCGAGGAGGCGCACACCCTGCCCTCCGACCCGAACCTCCTGTACACGGCCCAGAGCCGGGTCATGTCCGCGCCGATCGTCTCCGAGCGGGACATGGACGAGTTCGTCGCCGCGTACTTCGACGCGCAGGAGAAGGCCGGCGGCTCCCAGGCCGCGTGGGAGAAGCTGCACGCCGAGTTGTACCGGCTCCTCTCCCCCGCCGTCGCCCGCTTCGCCGCCCTTCTGGAGAGCGGGGAGGAGGACGACGTGGAAACCGCCGAGGAGTTCCGGGCCCACCTCAACGACTACGTCCGCAAGTACGGCTTCCTCGCGCAGATCGTCCCCTACCAGGACGCCGACCTGGAGCGGCTGTACCTGTACGGGCGCCACCTGCTCAACCGGCTGCCCCGCTCCGCGGACGGCGGCGTCGACATAGGCGAGGTCGACCTCAGCCACCTGCGCGTCGAGAAGACCGGCGAGTTCGACAAGTCGCTGCTGCCCGAAGGCCCCGCCGAACTCCGGGGGTTCGCCGACGGGGCCGGTGGCGGGAACGACGCCGGGAAGTCGCTGCTGTCGGAGCTGATCGAGCGGTTCAACGCGAGGTTCGGCACGGAGTTCACCGAGCAGGACGTCCTCCCCGCCTTCAACGCGACGAAGAGGGACCCGAAGGTGCGGGCCGCCGCCCTCGTCAACGACGAGGAGAACTTCGGCGTCGTCTTCGACCGGAAGTTCGAGGAGAACATGATGGACCACGTCTCCACGATCGACACGCTCGGCAAGCGGTACTTCGGCACGGACCGGGGCTTCAAGTCGGACCTCGACCGCAGTGCGCGCCGCGCGGCCTGGCGGATGATCCGCCGGGAGGAGGGTCTGGACGACTTCTGACGACGTCCGGGGGCGTGGCACCCGCCTCGCCCTCGCAGACCCGGCTGGACGCGGTGATCCCTTTCCGGGGAAACTGGCCGCGGACCAAGGGGACTCGGGGGCGGGGTGGGTGCCCGTGCGGGACGCGGGGCGGGGACAGGTGCCGGACAGACCGGTCGCGGGCCGCTACGAGCTGCTGGATCGGCTCGGCAGCGGTGGCATGGGCGATGTGTGGCGGGGCTACGACGCGGTGCTGGACCGGCCCGTCGCCGTGAAGCGGATCCGGCCGCAGGCCGTCGCCGCCACACCCCGGCTGGCCGGGGAGCTCGAACGGCGCTTCCGCCGCGAGGCCAGGATCACCGCCCGCGTGCGGCACCCGGGCGTGCCGCAGGTGTACGACGCCGTCCTCGACAGCACCCACGAGCACCTGTTCCTCGTCATGGAGCTGGTGGAGGGCGTCCCCCTCACCCGGTACGTGCGCGAGGAGCGGCCGCTGCCGGTCGGCTGGGCGGTGGCGGTCGTCGCCCAGGTCGCCACCGTGCTGTCGTACGCGCACGACGTGCCCGTGGTGCACCGCGACCTCAAGCCGTCCAACATCCTGGTCGCGCGGGACGGCACGGTGAAGGTCCTCGACTTCGGCGTCGCCGCGATCCTCCGGACCGACGCCACCAGGCTGACGTCCTCCGGCCGGCCCGTCGGCACCCACCAGTACATGTCGCCCGAGCAGGTACACGGCACCCGCGTCACCCCGCGCACCGACCTCTACGCACTCGGCTGTGTCCTCCACGAACTCCTCGCCGGCACACCGCTGTTCAGCGGGCGCAGCGACTTCGAGCTGATGGACCGGCACGTGCGGGCCGTACCCGTCCCGCTGCGGCGGCTGCGGGCCGACGTGCCCGAGGAGCTGGAGGCGCTGACGCTGCACCTGCTCCACAAGTCCCCGGAGCGCCGGCCGGCGGACGTACAGGAGGTGTACGAGCGGCTGACACCCTTCCTGCCGGCCCCCGGAGAGCCCCCCGCCCTCGAAGAGGCCGGGCCGCCCGGGGCACCGGACCCGACCGGCCTCTACCGCCGCCCTTACGCTCCCCGCGCCCGGGCCGCGAACCGTCCCCCTGCGCCCGCCGCCCCGGAGGCGCCCCACCACGCCGCCGAGTACGTCGTCTCCCCGCCCGAGCGGGAGCTGCTGCGGGCCCGGCTGCGGGAGGTCGACGCGCACTACGTCGCCCTCATGGAGGAGGAGCGCTACGCGCAGGCCGCCGAGGTCGCGGGCGAGATGATCGAGCCGCTGGCCCGGGCCCTGGGCGCCGAGAACAAGGCCGTCCTGCGGCTGCGGCGCCGCCGGGCGGTCAGCCGGCAACTGGCCGGCGACCACCGGGCGGCCCTGCCCGAGTTCGAGGCGCTGGCCGAGGTGTACGGCCGCACCGACGGGCCGACCGGCGAGGCCGCCCGCGACTGCCGCGCCCAGGCCGCCCGCTGCCGCGGCGAACTCGGCCGGGTGACCGAGGCGTTGGCGGAACTGCGGGCCGTCCTCGCCATGGAACGGGCCGCCGAGAGCGACGTCAGCGACGCGGCCGTGGAACTGCGCCGGGACATCGGCATGCTGCTCCTCGGCCAGGGCGACCCGGAGGCGGCCCGAGCCTGCCTGGAGGCCCTGCACGAGGACGTACTGCTCGTACACGGCCCACACCACGAAGTGGCCACCGAGACCGCGGAACTCCTGGCCGCGCTCCACCGGCAACGCGAGGACGGATGACCGGCACGGAGCCCGAAGTGATGTCATTTGACAAGGCCGGGCAGTGGATCGCCGACCTCGCGGAAAAGGTCATGGTGAACGGGGTGGGGCCGATCACGGGATCGGCCACCTGGGCTGCGATCCCGGCGAACGTCGCCGCGTCCTCATCCCGGGCGGCCTCGTCGGGGGAGCCGAAGAACACGCACACGCAACGAGGGCCCCGACCGTAAGGTCGAGGCCCTCGCTACCGCATTGTCCATCGTTGTGTCCGAGGGGGGACTTGAACCCCCACGCCCGATAAAGGGCACTAGCACCTCAAGCTAGCGCGTCTGCCATTCCGCCACCCGGACCAGGTGTCTGCCGCGTTGCGGGGCGCGTTCCCCGCGGCGACATGGACAACAATACCAAGGTTTCGGAGTGCGTTTCACCTGCGTATCCGCCTGCGGAGCCGTCGCCGGGCGGCCGATTGTCGGCGGTATACATGCTGCAAGATCCCGCATACCGTACGTGAAAAGTCTCCGTAGGCGGCAGACGGTGCACGGGATCCCGGGCTCAGGGGCAGCGTACGACCTGCCCGGCGTACGACAGATTGCCGCCGAAACCGAACAGCAGCACCGGATCGCCGGTGCTGAGCGCTCCTCGCTCGACCAGTTTGGAGAAGGCGAGCGGAATACTGGCGGCCGAGGTGTTGCCGGATTCGGTGACATCGCGGGCGATCACCGCGTTGACGGCCCCGAGCTTCTCGGCCAGCGGTTCGATGATCCGCAGGTTGGCCTGGTGCAGGACGACCCCCGCGAGGTCCTCGGGCGCCGCGCCCGCCTTCTCGCATGCCTGACGAGCGATGGCCGGCAACCGGGTGGTGGCCCAGCGGTAGACGCTCTGCCCCTCCTGCGCGAACCGCGGCGGTGTCCCCTCGATCCGCACGGCGTGCCCCATCTCCGGCACCGACCCCCACAGCACCGGCCCGACCCCGGGCTCCTCCCCCGGCGCGCATGCCGTCAGGACGGCGGCCCCGGCGCCGTCGCCGACGAGCACGCAGGTGGAACGGTCGGTCCAGTCGGCGACCTCCGACATCTTGTCGGCACCGACGACCAGGGCGCGGGTGGCCGCGCCGGCCCGGAGCGCGTGGTCGGCGGTGGCCAGCGCGTGGGTGAAGCCGGCGCACACCACGTTGACGTCCATGGCGGCGGGCCGCGGGATACCCAGCCGGGCCGCGACCCGGGCGGCGGTGTTCGGGGAGCGGTCGATCGCGGTGGAGGTGGCGACGAGGACCAGGTCGATGTCGCCCGGAGCGAGGCCGGCCGCGGCGAGGGCCTTGGCGGCGGCGTGCGCGGCCAGCTCGTCGACGGGTTCGTCGGGGCCGGCGATATGCCGGGTCCGGATGCCGACCCGGGTGCGGATCCACTCGTCACTGGTGTCGACCATGTCCGCCAGGTCGCCGTTGGTGAGCACCTTGGCGGGCTGGTAGTGACCGATGGCGGCGATGCGTGAGCCGTTCATGCCGGGATCCCCTCGTGCCGTGGGTAGCGGGATGCACCAGTCTGATCAGTGACTCACGGGTACGAGGGCAGGTGAACCCACAGCAATCGGGCGCCGTGATTGTCGGCTCCCCTCAGACCGTCGCGTGACTCCCCATGCGCAGGACAATGGACCGTGGAGGTCGCCCTCGGCCGCAGGACAACCCGTGGCCCACGGCAACCTCCGCACGAACGGCCGTTTCCGCTACCAGTACAGACAGAAACCGGGGCTGATCAGACCATGGGACGAGTCACGGAACGACGCAGGGTCCTCCGCATCCGGGACGGCGCGGTCTCCACCCGCCCGGACACGCTCGTCGCCGAGGAACCCCTGGAGATCCGGCTGAACGGCAAGCCGCTCGCGATCACCATGCGCACCCCCGGCGACGACTTCGCACTGGCGGCCGGTTTCCTGGTGAGCGAAGGTGTCCTGGCTGCCGCGTCCGATCTGCAGAACATCGTCTACTGCGCCGGGGCGACCGCAGACGGTTCGAACACCTACAACGTGGTGGACGTGAAGACGACGCCCGGTGTCACGCTCCCCCAGTTCGGTCTGGAGCGGAACGTCTACACCTCCTCCTCGTGCGGACTGTGCGGCAAGGCCAGCCTGGACGCCGTCCGTACGACCGCGCGCTGGCCGATCGCCGACACACCGCCGCTCCGGGTCACCCCGGAGTTGCTGGCCGGCCTTCCGGACCGGCTGCGGTCGGCCCAGCGCGTGTTCGACCGGACCGGCGGCCTGCACGCGGCGGCCCTGTTCAGCGAGGACGGAGAACTGCTGGACACCCGCGAGGACGTGGGCCGGCACAACGCGGTCGACAAGCTGATCGGACGGGCGCTGCAGAACGACGGACTGCCGCTGTCCCGGACGATACTCATGGTCTCCGGCCGGGCCTCCTTCGAGCTGGCGCAGAAGGCGGTCATGGCGGGCATCCCGGTTCTCGCGGCCGTGTCGGCACCCTCGTCGCTCGCGGTGGACCTGGCCGCGGAGACCGGTCTGACCCTGGTGGGCTTCCTGCGGGGCAGCTCGATGAACGTGTACGCGGGCGAGGACAGGATCGCCCTGCAGCAGCCGGCCGCCCAGAGCTGACCGGTACGCCTTTCGACCGCGTTTGCATGGCCGACCGGCGCGTAGGGCGCACCGGGCGCCGGCGATGGAAGGCGGATCGCACGTGCCGTCAGGCCTGCGCCCGACTCGCATCCGCACTCGCCACGGCCACCGCCGCGGCCGGCCTGCTCGCACCGCTCCTCCCCGCCCATCCGGCCCACGCCCAACCGACCGCGGTGCGAGCGGGGTTTGAGCAGCAGGTGCTGTTCAAGGCCGCCCAGGACCCACGGCGGCACCAGGTTCACCGCCTCGCTCAGCGGCCTGCCCGATCTGTACGCCCCGCAGGTGCAGGGCTCGCTGCTGCGCCTGGGCGACCGTCTCCTGCTCGCCTGCCCCGGCGACCCCGACCGGCGCCGCACGATGATGATCTGGTCCTCCTACGACGGCGGCCGCATCTGGGACAGCGTCGACCGCGGCACGGGCGTCACCACGGACTGGTCCGGCCACTCCGACCTGGTGCGCGTCGGCTCCGGCACGGTCGGCCCGCTGTACGAGGGCGGCGCGGTGGACGCCCGCGACGAGATCCGCTTCGCCCGCTTCACCGAGGACTGGCTCGCCCCGCGCCGCGGCCCCGACCCGGTCACCGCCGACCTCGCCCCGCACGCCCGCCCGGCGGCGGTAGTCGGGCGCCCCGGGGCGACGGAAGGGGTGTCCGGGCGCTGGAGTTCGACGGCACGGACGACGCCGTACGTCTGCCGTACCGCGCCGGCCTCCCCCTGGGCACGAAGGACTTCACGGCGTCGCTCTGGTTCCGGTACACGGCGACGGCCGGGGAGCAGCCGCTGCTCTGGATGGGCGGGGTGGGCACCAGCCAGCCGCAGGTGTGGCTGCGCGTACACCGCAGACCGCATACGTCCGCTCGGATAGCGCATACAACGACGGCCTCTGGCATCACGCCGTACTGCGCCGCGGCGGCGGGCGGCTGTCGCCGGCGGTCGACCGTGCGCGGTATGCCGTGGACGATGTACCGGGTTCCGTCAGCCGCACCTCCCCCCCCTTCGGCGTCCATCTGGGCCAGCGCATGGACGGCCGGGCCTTCTTCACCGGCGCCCTGGACGAGGTACGTGTCCGGGACCGGGCGCTCACCGACGAGGAGCCGGCCGACCCGGACGTCCTGCGGTCACCGCAGGACACGGTCCTCCGGCTGCCCCTCGACCGGGTGCGGGGCTGACCCCTCGGGCGCGTCCGCGGTCGCCTCGGGATCGTGGGCGCGCCGCTTGGCGATGACCGCGCACACCATCAGCTGCATCTGGTGGAAGAGCATCAGCGGCAGGACGGCCAGGGAGGCGTGGCTGCCGAAGAGGACGCTCGCCATGGGCAGCCCGGAAGCGAGGGACTTCTTGGACCCGGCGAACTGGATGGCGATCCGGTCCTCCCGGTGGAAGCCGAGGGCCCGGGTGCCGTACCAGGTCAGGAGCAGCATCGCGGCCAGCAGGACGGCCTCGACGCCGAGCAGGCCGGCCAGGCGTACGGGGCTGACCTGGTGCCAGATGCCCTGGTTCATGCCCTCGCTGAAGGCGCTGTAGACGACCAGCAGGATGGAGCCGCGGTCGACGAGCCCGAGGACCTTCTTGTGCCGGGTGACGAAGCCGCCGATCCAGCGCCGCAGCAGTTGTCCCGCGAGGAACGGCACCAGCAGCTGGAGCACGATCTTCAGCAGTGAGTCGGTGGAGAACCCGGCCCCGTCGCCCCCGAGCAGTCCCGCCGCGAGCAGCGGGGTGAGGACGATGCCGGCGAGGGAGGAGAAGGACCCGGCGCAGATCGCGGCGGGCACGTTGCCGCGCGCGATCGAGGTGAAGGCGATGGAGGACTGGATCGTGGAGGGCACCAGCGTCAGGAAGAGCAGGCCCTGGTAGAGGGGCTGGGTCAGCAGGTACGGGACCAGTCCGCGCGCGGCGAGACCGAACACCGGGAAGACGACGAAGGTGCAGATCAGGACGGTGACATGGAGTCGCCAGTGCCGGAGGCCGTCCACCGCCTCACGGGTGGACAGCCGGGCGCCGTAGAGGAAGAAGAGGAAGGCGATCGCGGCCGTCGAGGCGCCGGAGGTGATGCCGGCGGCGGTGCCCCGGGCGGGGAGGAGCGCGGCGAGCCCCACCGTCCCGAGCAGCAGCAGGATGTACGGGTCGATCGGCATCCGGCTCGGCCGGCGCAGGCGTTTCACAGTGCTCCGATTCCGTTGGTGACGGGCGTTCCCCGGGGCCACGGCGCCCCTCTCCATGGTCCTCTCCCGAACGCCGATCGGGAATCCCGCACACCGCTCTCACTGTCATCACGTATGACGATGAGCAGTCTAGGCTTTCAGGCGTGTACGACCCGACGCAGTTGCGCACCTTCCTGGCGGTCGCCCAGACGCTGAACTTTACGCAGGCGGCCCGGCGGCTGGGGCTGCGCCAGTCCACGGTCAGCCAGCATGTGCGCCGGCTGGAGGACGCGGCCGGCCGGCAGCTGTTCTCCCGGGACACCCACTCGGTGGAGCTGACCGAGGACGGTGAGGTGATGCTGGGGTTCGCCCGCCGGATCCTGGAGGTGCACGAGCAGGCCACGGCGTTCTTCACCGGCACGCGTGTGCGTGGCCGGCTGCGCTTCGGCGCCTCGGAGGACTTCGTGCTGACCCGGCTGCCGGAGATCCTGGAGAGCTTCCGCCACGACCATCCGGAGGTCGACCTGGAACTGACGGTGGAGCTGTCGGGGACGCTGCACGAGCAGCTGGCCGCCGGGAAGCTCGACCTGGTCCTGGCCAAGCGGCGGCCGGAGGACCCGCGCGGCGAGCTGGTCTGGCGGGACGACCTGGTGTGGATCGGCGCGGAGGGGCTGCGTCTGGAAGCCGACCGGCCTGTTCCGCTGATCGTGTATCCGCCGCCGGGCATCACCCGGGCCCGGGCGCTGGAGGTGCTGGAGCGGCAGGGCCGTCCATGGCGGATCGCGTGTACGAGCGGCAGCCTCAACGGGCTGATCGCGGCGGCCCGCGCCGGCCTCGGGGTGATGGCCCACTCCCGCCGGCTGATCCCGCCGGACCTGTTCCGGCTGCCCGACCGTGCGGGCCTGCCGGACCTGGGCAGGATCGACTTCGTTCTCGTCCACGGCCACCGCCGGACACCGGCCGAGGGCGCCGCGAAAGCGCTGGCCGCGGCGATCCTGGCGGGCGGCGAGCGGCTGCGCCGCAGCGGCGGCTGACCTCGCCGGGCCCGGGCCCGGGTCCCGGCGGCTGACCTCGTCGGGCCCGGACCTGGGCCCCTCCCCCCGGCCCTTCGTCCGCGCGCGGGCCGCCGTAATCGGCACGTACAGATTCGGTGGAGATTACGGAACCGAAACTTACTGACCCGTCAGTACTGTGTCCGGCCCTTCCCCATGTGCGCGCATTTCACGACCGTCTTCAGGGTGGAACGTGAGGTTTGCTCGGTTTCCGTACCCCTCCCGGATACCGACCGGGTGGGGTAGCTTTCACCGCGCTGTGCGGTACAGGGACGAAGTCACCGAGGCGCGAGACACGGGGAGTGAGGTTGCGCGAGTTCACCAACCCTCCGCTGGCGTCTGCGCCGCCGGTGGGCGGTCTGGCAGACGTCGTCTTCGACCATGCCCTGACCGACCCGCTGCACATCGCGCTCGGCCGCAAGGACCCCGACGGCCAGTGGCGGGACGTGACCTCCGCCGAGTTCCGCGACGAGGTCATGGCCCTCGCCAAGGGCCTCCTCGCCGACGGTGTCCGGTTCGGCGACCGGGTCGCGATCATGTGCCGCACCCGCTACGAGTGGACCCTCTTCGACTTCGCCCTGTGGACCATCGGCGCCCAGGTGGTGCCCATCTACCCCACCTCCTCGGCCGAGCAGTGCTTCTGGACGCTCTACGACGCCGAGGTGTCCGCGGCGATCGTGGAGCACGAGGACCACGCGATGACCATCGCCACCGTCATCGACCGGCTGCCGCGACTGCGCCGGCTGTGGCAGCTCGACGCCGGCTGTGTGCAGGAGCTGTACGACGCCGGGGCCCACGTGGACGACGAGGTGGTGCACCGGCACCGGCAGGCGGTCGGCCCCGACTCGGTCGCCACCGTCATCTACACCTCCGGTACCACCGGCCGTCCCAAGGGCTGTGTGATCTCCCACCGCAACTTCATGTTCGAGGCGGACACCATGATCCAGCGGTGGGAGCCGGTGTTCCGCTCGAAGAAGGGCGACGAGGCGTCCACGCTGCTGTTCCTGCCGCTGGCGCACGTCTTCGGGCGGATGGTGGAGATCGCCGCGGTCCGCGGCCGGGTCCGCTTCGGGCACCAGCCGCAGATGCACGCCGCCGCCCTGCTGCCCGACCTGGCCGCGTTCCGGCCGACGTTCATGCTCGCGGTGCCGTACGTCTTCGAGAAGGTGTTCAACGCCGCCCGCCGCAAGGCCGAGCTGGAGGGCAGGGCCGGGCCGTTCGAGAAGGCCGTCGACATCGCCGTGAAGTACGCGGAGGCGGTGGAGGCGAAGGCGTGGGGCATCGGGCCGGGGCCGTCGGCGGGGCTGCGGATGCAGCACCAGCTGTTCGACAAGCTCGTGTACGCGAGGGTCCGCGCGGCGATGGGCGGCCGTATCCGGAACGCGATGTCCGGAGGATCGGCCATGGACCGCCGCCTGGGCCTGTTCTTCGCGGGTGCCGGCGTGCAGATCTACGAGGGTTACGGCCTGACCGAGTCGACGGCCGCGGCGACCGCGAACCCGCCCGAGCGCACCCGGTACGGCACGGTGGGCCAGCCCGTCCCGGGAGTGACCGTGCACATCGCCGACGACGGGGAGATCTGGCTGCGCGGTGACAACGTCTTCCAGGGCTACCTGAACAACCCCAAGGCCACCGACCAGACCCTGCACGACGGCTGGCTCGCCACCGGTGACCTCGGCTCCCTCGACGAGGACGGCTATCTGACCATCACCGGCCGCAAGAAGGAGATCCTGGTGACCTCCGGCGGCAAGAGCGTCTCGCCGGGCGTGCTGGAGGAACGGGTCCGCGAACATCCGCTGGTCAACCAGTGCATCGTGGTGGGCAACGACCGCCCGTACATCGCCGCCCTGGTCACGCTGGAGCAGGAGGCGGTCGAACACTGGCTCCAGATGCGGGGCAAGCCCCGGCTCACCCCGGCCGAGCTGGTCCGCGACCCGGACCTGGAGACGGAGGTACGGCGGGCGGTGGTCGCCGCGAACACCCTCGTCTCGCAGGCCGAGTCGATCCGTACCTTCCGCATCCTGGCCCAGCCGTTCACCGAGGAACACGGGCTGCTGACGCCGTCGCTGAAGCTGAAGCGGAAGGCGATCGAGAAGGCGTACGCGAACGAGGTCGACGCTCTCTACCGGGCCTGACGCCAACCCGACACCAAGCGGATCGCGCGGTCAGGAATGCGCGGCGGCCCCTGATCGTTGACGATGTGAGTACCACCTGTCGACAACCGAAGGATCAAGAGGCTCGTGAGCAGCAAGGTCCCCCCGATCATCCTCAACAACGGCGTCGAGATGCCCCAGCTGGGCTTCGGCGTCTGGCAGGTGCCGGACGACGAGGCCGAGCGGGCCGTCGCCACGGCGCTGGAGGCCGGGTACCGCAGCATCGACACCGCTGCGATCTACGGCAACGAAGAGGGCACCGGCAAGGCCATCGCCGCCTCCGGCCTGGCCCGCGAGGACGTCTTCGTCACCACCAAGCTCTGGAACAGCGACCAGGGGTACGACGCCACGCTGCGCGCGTTCGACGCGTCGCTGGAGAAGCTGGGTCTCGACTACGTCGACCTGTACCTGATCCACTGGCCGCTGCCGTCCCGGGGCGCGTACACCGACACCTACAAGGCGTTCGAGAAGCTGTACGCGGACGGCCGGGCCCGTGCCATCGGCGTCTCCAACTTCCTTCCCGAGCACCTGCGGCGGCTGCTCTCGGAGACCTCGGTCACCCCGGCGGTCAACCAGATCGAGCTGCACCCGCACCTGCAGCAGCACGAGGCGCGCGAGCTGCACGCCGAGCACGGCATCGCCACCGAGGCCTGGTCGCCGCTCGGCCAGGGCAAGGGCCTGCTGGAGGTGCCGGCGATCGTCGCGATCGCGCGGAAGCACGACCGCACCCCCGCCCAGGTCGTGCTGCGCTGGCACCTCCAGCTCGGCAACATCGTGATCCCGAAGTCCGTGACCCCGTCGCGGATCAAGGAGAACATCGAGGTGTTCGACTTCAGCCTGGACGACGAGGACCTGGCCGCGATCAGCGCCCTCAACGAGGACCGGCGCCTGGGTCCCGACCCCGCCACCTTCGACGTGGACTGAGCACCGCCGCGTACCGCTGAGCACCTCCGAAGGACGGCTCCGTCCTTCGTCGGCCCCGGCCGTGCGCCCCGCCGTCGCGCGGGCGCACGGCCGGGCGCGGTGTGGCGTGCGGGACGTACCGGTTCGGCTCACTCGTAGCGCACGTCCGCGTACACCACCTCCAGTTCCTCCAGGCCGACGACGTCCACGTGCGCTTTCGCGGACGCCTGGTGGCGCACGGCCACCACGGCCGCGCGCGAGGCGGCCAGGGAGGAACGGTCGACGAACAGGGTGCCGCTCATGGCCCGCCCCCGTTCACGGTCGATCAGCAGGGTGACCCCTGCCAGTCCGTGCAGCGCCTCGGCCCGCGGTACCACCGTGGCCCGGAAGGTGTCCACGACGAGATCCGCGTCCCTGGGGTCGAACTCCATCCGTGTCAGGCGCAGTCCGCCGCCCTGCCGCGGGTGGGTGATCTGGTGGAACACCGCCGCCTCGTAGTGGGCGACCGCCAGGGTGCCGGCGAACGGCTCCAGAAGTCCCGCGCGCCGCTCCCGCATCACCTCGTCGCTGTTGTGCTGCGCCTGCTCGGACTCCCACCAGCTCACCGTGAGGAGCGTGCCGAGTTCCCGGTTCGCGAACACGCCCGCCCCGCGGTACCCGGGGCGTTCCTCCAGCAGGTCCCGCCCCTCGCTGTTCAGCGACCGGACGGCCGTGTCGAGCAGAGCCGGATCCCCGGTCGCGTACACCGCGCGTACGAACATGAGCCCTCACCTCCGGGTAAGGGGAGCACCGACAAAGCCGGACGAAGAGTGATGTATCCGGCCTGTCCAGTCTCTACGTCCCGGTAAGTCACCGCAATACGCACAGGTTTCGCCGGTTCGCAACCCGAGGGTTGACGAGGGCATGCCGAGAGGGCCACCGTAGGGAGGCATCCGTAAGGAAACTTTCCTAACAGAAGGGGTTCCCATGCGCCTGCGCACACTGACCCTCGCCGCGGCCTCCGGCACCGCACTGCTCGCCGCCGGACTCCTCCCCGCGCACGCCTCCGCGTCCCCCCGCTCCGCGCAGGAGGGCACCGTCAGCGCCGCCGACCTGCTCGCCAAGGTGACGTCCTGTTCGCAGATATCCAACGGCAAGTACAAGACCGACGACGAGACGTCGGCCACCGTGCCCGTGTGCGGCAAGAACGGCGCGGTGTTCTGGAAGGCCGACATGGACATCGACTGCGACGGCCAGCGCACCGCCAACTGCAACGAGGACCGCGACCCCTGGTACCAGGACGACACCGCCTTCCACCAGTCCGACGGCAAGCCGTTGAAGGCGGAGACCCTGCCGTACGTCGTCGTGCCCAGCACCAGCGGCATCTGGAACTACTCCGGCGCCGGCATCAAGGGCGGTGGCGTGGTCGCCGTCGTCTACAACAACAAGGTCGAGTACGCCGTCGTCGGCGACACCGGCCCCACGAAGATCATCGGCGAGGCGTCGTACGCCACCGCCAAGGCGCTCGGCATCGACCCCGACCCGGCCACCGGCGGCGCCGACTCGGGCGTGACCTACATCCTGTTCAAGAACTCCCAGGTCTCCCCCATCGAGAGCCACAGCGCCGCGGTCTCCCTCGGCGACAAGCTGGCCAAGCAGTTCCTCGCCGACAACTGACGGCTTCCCACGTGCGGGGGCGGCCGGGGGACAGACTCGGTTGCCGACGCCGCGCCGGTCCGCGCGCCCGGACTACCCCCGGCGGACCGCCGTGTACACGGTGTACGCCCCCAGCACGAACACGTCCGGCCGTACGTGCACGCTCGCCGCATCGGACGGGTCGAGCAGCCGGTCGAGGGTGGCGCGGTCCTCGGCGTCCAGGGCGTCACCGAGGCCCTCGCGCAGGCGGGACAGGTGCGCGACGACGTAGGCGCGGGCCCGGTCGGAGACGGGGGCGGGCAGGTCGAGCAGGAATGTGCGGGTCCGTGTGTGCTTGAGGCCGGCGGCGGCCAGCAGGGCGGGCCAGTCCTCGGTCTCGGCGACGGAACCGGGTAGGTCGGCGCGCATACGGGCGAACCAGTCCTCCTCCAGGGCGTCCAGCCGGGCCTGCAGGCCGGGGCGGCCGATGCCGATGTCGCGGGGCAGGAAACGGGAGGGCAGACCGCCTTCCAGGAGGGCGAGGGTGCCCCCGGGGGCGAGCCGTTCGGTGAACGCGGCGAGCGCGGCCCGCTGGTCGCCGAGGTGGTGCAGGCTGCGGCTGGCCCACAGCACGTCCGCCGGATAGTCCAACCCGTCCAGTACGTAGGGCAGTTCACCGGCGAGGGTGTCGAAGCGGTCGGCGACGCCCTGGCGGGCCGCCCGCGCACGGGCGCGTTCCAGCAGCGGCGCCGTGGCGTCGACGGCGACGACCCGGGCCCCGGGGAACGCCTCGGCGAACAGGCAGGAGACCACACCGGGACCACTGCCCGCGTCCACGATCAGCCCCGGCTCGGTCACCTCCTGCCCGAGCCACGCCATGGCCCGCTCGTAGACGGGGGTGAACAGCTCCGCCTGCGACTCCAGCAGGGGGCCCAGTTCGTTCCAGTCGATGTCCGTACCGTGTACGTGTCCGTGCTGGTGTCCGTGCTGGTGTCCCTGCCGGTGCCGGGTCTCGTGGTGGTCGTGCGCCATGGTGGTCAGCCTTTCTTCCGGGTGCCGTCAGAGTGCGACGGCATGCCGTGCGAAGGCCAGCGGTGTTGCTGAAGCGGCAAACACGGGACGCGTCACGGCAAAGCCACCGGCGGCGACGAGCCCGTGGACGGCGACTTGGGGGCGGCCCTGCGGTGTGGGTCGTCGCCATGGCACCGCGTCGGGCACGTGGCCGGGGCCGGACCGGCATGGTCCGGCCCCGGCTGAGGCCCACCCGGCACCTAGGGGTTCAGGGCGCGCAGGTGATCGCGCAGGCCGGTGCCGTAGGCGGTGGGTGTGCCGTCGTAGGCGCTGATGAGGGACGGGCCGGAGGAGCAGTCCCAGGTGTTCCAGGTCCAGCCGAGGTAGGACAGGCCGTGCTCGTCGAACCACTTCATGACCTGGTCGACGAACCCGTGCGAGCAGGTGTTCTCGCCGATCTCGCCGGCGATCAGGGGGACCTGGGCGGCGACCGGGGCGATGGTGGAGTTCCAGCAGCTCTCGCTGGAGCAGGTGTTGAAGTTGTAGACGTGGAAGGCGGCGGCGAGATTGCCGGCCGGGTCGGTGGGCCTGTACGCGGTCCACTGGCTGAGGTCGTTGGAGTACGCCAGCCCGCCGGCCATGATGACGTTCGTGGCACCGGTCGCCCGGATGCTGTCCACGAGATCCTGCATACCGGCGACCTCGTACGGGATCCCGGGGCAGCTGCCCCCGTCCCGCCAGCACTTCCACGCATCGGTGACACTGGAGGTCGCCCGGTCCGGGTACGGCTCGTTGAACAGATCGAACACCGCAGCCCGATCACCCTTGAAGGTGCTCGCCACCGAGGACCAGAAGGACGGGCTGTACTGCATGTCGGGCATCGGCTTCTGGCAGGTGGCGTGCACGTCCGAGCAGCCGGCCGAGTTCCCGGTGTACTGGCCGTAGGTCCAGTGCAGTTCGATGATCGGGGTCATGCCGTGCGCCTCGACGCGGTTCACCAGCTCCTTGACGGCGCTGATGTAGTTCGCTCCGGCGTAGTCGGGTTTGACGTTGGACAGGCCGAGCCAGCACTCCTCGTTGAGCGGGATGCGGACCGCGTTGGCCTTCCAGTCGGCGATCGCCTTGATCGCCGCGTCGTCCACCGGGCCGTCCCAGATGCCGCGCCCCTGCACGCACATGAACTCGCCGCCGGAACGGTTGACGCCGAGCAGACGGCGGGCGGTGCCGCCGGCGTCCACGAGCTTGTTGCCGGCGACGTGCAGGGCGGGCGCGGTGCCGCCGGACGGGGGCGGTGTCGTCGGCGGCGGGGTGGTCGGGTCGGGGTCGGCGTTGCAGGTGGTGCCGTTGAGCTTGAACACGGTCGGCGCGGTGTTGCTCCCCGACCAGGAGGCGAGGAACCCGGCGCTGACACTCGCGCCGGTGGCCAGGGAACCGTTGTAGCTCTCGTTCGCGGCGGTCACGGTGGTGCCGGACTGGGACCACTTGGCGTTCCAGCCCTGGGTGACCTTCTGCCCGCCGGCGAAGTCGAAGGTGAGCTTCCAACTGCTGAGGGAGGCCTGGTTGTTGGTGATCTTCACAGAGCCCTGGAAGCCGTCGCCCCACTGGCCGGTGACGGAATACTCCACCGTGCAGGCGGGCGTGGCTCCCTGGGCGGAGACCACCGGCACGACCACGCCCGA
Organism: Streptomyces sp. NPDC023481; assembly: GCF_055560195.1. Lineage (NCBI taxonomy): Bacteria > Bacillati > Actinomycetota > Actinomycetes > Kitasatosporales > Streptomycetaceae > Streptomyces > Streptomyces sp. NPDC023481. The sequence goes on along the minus strand of NZ_JBVHJE010000004.1, from coordinate 193,448 downwards.
GACGAGCGCGACCGCACCGACGGCGGCTATGAGTACTGAACGGGGGATTTGTCTCATGAGCGAGTCCTTGCAGCTGGGCGCGCCGTGACGGACGCGTCGACCGAACGGAACCGCTCCCACTGGTGCGAGGAAAGGTAGCGCCAACCGGTCGCGCTGCCCAGGGAGTCGGCTGACCTTTCCGCAACCGGACGGGTCGAATCTTTTCGGCTCTTCAAGCATCTTGACCACCCCTGGCCCGATCCCCACTATGGGAGCGCTCCCACTGGTTCACACCTTGACGTCCCGGAGACCCCCACCGTGCGTAGAACCCGCATCCTCGCGGCCGTGTTCACCCTCGCCGCGGGCCTGCTCGCCGGCACCCCGCCCGCACTGGCCGCGTCCGCGCCGGCCGCGTCCGCATCGCACCCCTCCCTCGCCGCGGACACGTACACCTGGAAGAACGCGCGGATCGACGGCGGCGGTTTCGTCCCCGGAATCGTCTTCAACCGCTCCGAGAAGAACCTGGTCTACGCCCGTACCGACATCGGCGGCGCCTACCGCTGGCAGGAGGCGACGAAGACCTGGACCCCGCTGCTGGACTCGGTCGGCTGGAACGACTGGGGTCACTCCGGCGTGGTCAGCCTGGCGTCCGACCCGGTCGACCCGGACAAGGTGTACGCGGCCGTCGGCACGTACACCAACAGCTGGGATCCGACGAACGGCGCGGTGCTGCGCTCCGCCGACCGGGGCGCGAGCTGGCGGAAGGCGGACCTGCCGTTCAAGCTGGGCGGCAACATGCCGGGCCGGGGCATGGGCGAGCGGCTGGCGATCGACCCGGACAAGGACAGCGTGCTGTACCTGGGCGCGCCCAGCGGCAGGGGTCTGTGGCGGTCGACGGACTCGGGGGCGACCTGGTCGCAGGTGACGAGCTTCCCGAATCCCGGCAACTACCAGCAGGATCCCAGCGACTCGACCGGTTACGCGAGCGACAACCAGGGCATCGTCTGGGTCACCTTCGACGAGTCGACAGGGTCGCCCGGGAGTGCGACGAAGACGATATACGTGGGCGTCGCCGACAAGGACAACGCGGTGTACCGCTCGACGGACGCGGGAGCCACCTGGTCCCGGCTGGCGGGCCAGCCGACGGGATACCTTCCGCACAAGGGCGTACTGGATACGGTGAACGGCTTTCTGTACGTCGCGTACAGCGACAAGGGCGGCCCGTACGACGGCGGCAAGGGCCGGCTGTGGCGGTACGCGACGGCGACCGGTACCTGGACGGACGTCAGCCCCGTCGCGGAGGCCGACACGTCCTACGGATTCAGCGGGTTGACGGTCGACCGTCTCCACCCGTCCACCATCATGGCGACCGCGTACAGCTCCTGGTGGCCGGACACCCAGATGTTCCGTTCCACCGACAGCGGCGCCACCTGGACGAAGGCCTGGGACTACACGTCGTACCCGAACCGCTCGAACCGGTACACGATCGACGTGTCCTCCTCTCCCTGGCTGACCTTCGGCGCGAACCCGTCGCCGCCCGAACAGACGCCGAAACTGGGCTGGATGACGGAGGCGCTGGAGATCGACCCGTTCGACTCCTCCCGCATGATGTACGGGACGGGCGCCACGCTCTACGGCACCGAGAACCTGGCGGAGTGGGACAGCGGCGGCCGGTTCACGGTGAAGCCGATGGTGCGGGGCCTGGAGGAGACCGCGGTGAACGACCTCGCGGCACCGCCCTCCGGTGACGCCCGGTTGTTCAGCGCGCTCGGTGACATCGGCGGCTTCCGGCACACGGACCTGACCGAGGTGCCGTCGATGATGTACACCTCCCCCACCTTCACCACGACCACCAGCCTGGACTTCGCCGAGTCGGACCCGGGCAGGGTGGTCCGCGTCGGCGATGCGGACTCCGGTCCGCACATCGCGTTCTCGACCGACAACGGCGCCAACTGGTTCGCGGGCACCGACCCGTCGGGGGTGTCGGGTGGCGGCACGGTGGCGGCGGCCGCGGACGGCAGCCGGTTCGTCTGGAGCCCGGCCGGTACGGGTGTGCGGTACACGACGGGCTTCGGCACGTCCTGGTCGGCGTCGAGCGGTATCCCGTCCGGCGCGACCGTCGAGTCGGACCGGGTCGACCCGAAGACCTTCTACGGCTTCAAGTCCGGTACGTTCTACGTCAGTTCGGACGGCGGCGCGAGCTTCACCGCCTCCTTGGCAGCGGGCCTGCCGAGCGGTGACAGCGTGCGCTTCAAGGCACTGCCCGGCACGAAGGGCGACATCTGGCTGGCGGGCGGGGCGGCGGACGGCGCGTACGGCCTGTGGCACTCCACGGACGGCGGCGCGAGCTTCGCCAGGTTGCCGAACGTCGAGCAGGCCGACACGATCGGTTTCGGCAAGGCCGCGGCGGGGGCGTCGTACCAGACGCTGTTCACCAGCGCGAAGATCGGCGGGGTGCGCGGCATCTACCGTTCCACGGACAAGGGCGCGACCTGGACGCGTATCAACGACGACGCCCACCAGTGGGGTTGGACGGGTGCGGCGATCACGGGCGATCCCCGGGTGTACGGCCGCGTGTACGTCTCGACCAACGGCCGGGGCGTCATCTACGGCGACACCTCCGACCCGGGCGGCGGCGGTGACGGCGGGGGCGGTGGAGGCGGGGACGGCGGTACGACGCCTGCGCCGTCCGGTGCGTGCACCGTGACCTACCGGATCACCCACCAGTGGTCGGACGGTTTCCAGGCGGACGTCCAGCTCACCAACACCGGCCCGGCGGCCTGGAACGGCTGGTCCCTCGGCTGGAGCTTCCCCGATGGCCAGAAGATCACGCAACTGTGGAACGCCGGCTACACGCAGTCGGGTCCGGCGGTGACGGCGAGCAACGTGACCTGGAACGGCGGGGTGGCGGCGGGCTCGTCGGTGGCCTTCGGGTTCACGGGGAGCTGGTCGGGCACGAACGCGAAACCGGCGGTTTTCAGGCTGGGCGACCAGACCTGTACAACAGGCTGACCTGTGGGTCGTAGGGCCCCTGCTAGTCGGTGGGCACGGTGCCCGGTTCCTCGTCGGCTGCCGGTTTGCGGAAGGCGCGGACGCTGAACCGGGGGTCGGGGCGCCGGCGGTCCTGGTCGGGGAGCGCGGCCAGGCGTGCGGCGAACTCCTCGGTGCGCGGCTCGCCCGGCGGCAGCATGGTGAACCAGCCGCGGCGCAGGTCGGCGATGGTGGTGCGGGGGCTGCGGCCCTGTCCGGTGCCGCGGAAGGTGCCGTGGCCGGCGGGCCGGAGTCCGTACCGGACGGCGTGCGCGGTGACGGTGGCGGGGGCGTCGGCGGCCGGGCGGCGCGGGCGGCCCGCGAGGACGGCGTCGATGTCGCTGCCGACGTCGTGGGCGGCGGCCTTGTCGACCGTGGTGACGTACGTCCCGCCGGGCCGCAGCACCCGGGCGCACTCGGCGACGGCGGCGCGGACGTCGTCGGGGTCTGCGAGCAGGTGCAGCAGCCAGATGCTGGTGACCGCGTCGAAGGTGGCGGAGGGGAAGGGCAGCCGGCGGCTGTCGGCCCGGACGATCGCGCCGGGCAGCCGGGCCGAGGCCATGCGGACCATGGCCGGGGTGAGGTCCGCGCCGGTGACCCGCAGCCCGGGGCTCGCGGCGGCGAGCCGCCGGGTGACGATCCCGGTGCCGCAGGCGATGTCGAGGAGGCGGTCCGGCCGCCCGGGTATCAGGCCGAGGACGGCGTGTGCGGCCTCCTGCGCGCGGGCCTCGCCGCCGCGTAAGGCGTCGTAGTCGCCGGCTTCCTTCTCGTAGTCGAGCACATCGCTCAGTGTGCACCGTGGCCTGGGGCGATGTCCTCCACCCTGCGGGCGAGCGCGAAGTCCTTCGCGGTGACGGCGCCGCCCGCGCTGTGGGTGGTGACGCTCAGGGAGACGGTGTGGTAGCCGAGGGTGAGGTCGGAGTGGTGGTCCAGCTCGTCCTGGACACCGGCGATGTGCACGACCAGCGCGGCCGCCGCGAAGTGCGAGCCGAGCCGGTAGGAGCGGGTGAGGCGGTCGCCGTCGACCGACCAGCCGGGCAGTTCGGCCAGCCGGTCCTCGATCTCCTTCTGCGACAGCGGTTCGACGGCCATGGCCGGGCTCCCTTCGGTGTGTCCCCGCGCGGGGCGGTACGGGTACGGTTCAGCCTGCCACGTCGGCGGTGCGGGCGAGACGGGGACGCGTACGCGGGAGGCAACCGCCCGCTGCCGGCGGCCGGTTGCACCCCCGTGCGGCCGGGGAGCCGGCGGGTGCCGGACTCGCCGTCGAGTGGTTCCGGCCGGCGGGTCCGGCGGCCGCCGAGCGTGCGCGCCCGGGGCTGGTCGGGCCGGTCCGGAACCGATTCGTTGCCTCGGGCACGTGTGCGAGACGGCGACACGTGACACACTGCTGCCCGCTGCGGTCGGCGCACAGGGGAGGGCGGGGCGTGAGTGAGCGGCGGGCTGCGCCCACGGTGGGCCAGGTGGTGCTCGGCAAGCGGTTGCAGGAGCTGCGGGAGGCGGCGGGGCTCAGCCGCGACGGGGCCGCCCGGGTCCTGAGGGTGGCGTCGGCGACCGTACGGCGGATGGAGATGGCCGAGGTCGCGCTGAAGATCCCCTACGTGCAGGTGCTGCTGTCCACCTACGGGGTGGCCGAGGAGGAGGCCGAGGCGTTCGTCCGGCTGGCCGAGGAGGCGAACCAGCCGGGCTGGTGGCAGCGGTATCACGACGTGCTGCCGGACTGGTTCAGCCTGTACGTCAGCCTGGAGGGCGCCGCCCGGATCATCCGCTCCTACGAGCCGCACTTCGTGCCCGGCCTGCTGCAGACCGAGGAGTACGCGCGGGCGGTGATGGAGGCCGGGACGATCGGGCAGACCTCGCCCGCGGCGGTCGAGCGGCATGTGTCGCTGCGCATGGAGCGGCAGCGGCTGCTGGAGCGCGACGACCCGCCCCACCTGTGGGTGATCATGGACGAGACGGTGCTCAGACGCCCGGTGAGCACGCGGCCCGAGGTGCTGCGGGACCAGCTGGACCGGCTGCTGGAGTACGCCGAACGGGACCGGGTCACCCTGCAGATCGCGGAGTTCGCGGCGGGCCCGCATCCGGGGACGTACGCGCCGTTCACGCTGTTCCGGTTCGCCGAGCCGGAGCTGCCGGACATGGTGTTCACCGAGTACCTGACCGGCGCGCTGTACCTGGACTCGCGCCGGGAGGTGTCCGCGCACCTGGAGGTGCTGGACCACATGACGACCCGGGCCGCGTCCGCGCAGCGCACGCTGAAGCTGCTGCGGGAACACCGCGAGGGGCTCTGAGCACGCCCGTGGCACGGCCCGCGTCGGGCCGGGGGTGACCCGTACGGGTCTGCGGACGGGTGGGTTCCCGGGGGCGCCCCTAGCTTCTGAGTACGGGGTGAACCGAGGGGAGCGTGCGTGACCGGCACGCGCCCACCGCCCGACGCGAAGGACGCCTGATGCCCTCGGACTCGGTGCTCTACCAGGCGGCGGCCCTCTGCCTGACCTACCCGGACGGCGACCTCGTCGCCCGGCTGCCGCTGCTGCGCCAGGCCGCCCCGCAGCTGCGCGCGTTCACCGACCACGCGGCCGTCACCCCGCGAGAGGAACTGGCCGCACACTATGTGCGGGTCTTCGGCGCCGGGGGCCGGCACGGCCTGTACCTGAGCCGGTGGCACGACGGCGACTCCGGACGGCGCGGGATGTCGCCGGCCGGTTTCGAGGAGGTCTACCGCCGGCACGGGCTGGAGTGCAGCGGCGCGGAGCTGCCGGACTTCCTGCCGGCGGTGCTGGAGTTCACGGCGCGCACCGGCGACAGCGGTCTGCTGACCGGTCACCGTGACGGGCTGGAGCGGCTGCGTATGCGATTGACCGTGTACGGGACACCGTATGCGGGCGTGCTGGATGCCGTGTGCGCCATAGTGCCGACGGTGTGCGGTCGCCGGTCCCCGTGACCGCTCCGCTCCCCCTGTTCCCCCGCCGTCCCGGGTAGGGCGATGCCGCGCCCCACGGCGCGGGGGCGCGGCATCCGGGGACGGACGAGCGTCAGGCCAGCTCGGCCGTCAGGGTGATCGTCGTGCCGGTCAGGGCCTGGCTGACCGGGCAGTTCTTCTTGGCGTCCTCGGCGGCCGAACGGAAGCCGTCCGCGTCCAGGCCGGGCACCTCGCCGCGCACGGTGAGGTGGATGCCGGTGATGCCCTCGCCCGGCTGGAAGGTGACGTCGGCCTTGGTCTCCAGCCGGGTGGGCGGAGTGCCGGCGCCGGCCAGGCCGTGCGAGAGGGCCATGGAGAAGCAGCTGGAGTGGGCTGCGGCGATCAGCTCCTCGGGGCTGGTCTTGCCGTTCGCCTGCTCGGCGCGCGAGGGCCACGACACCGGCTGCTCGCCGATGCCGGAGGAGTCGAAGGTGACGACTCCGTTGCCTTCGAGCAGGTTGCCTTCCCAGACGGTGTGCGCGGTGCGCGTGGTTGCCACGATGCTTCCTTTCGCGAGTGTCGCGGTTCCGGGTTCCCGGATGGTCCTATCCGATCACATCCGGGCTCATCGCACTCTGAAGACCGGCCCGCGCGCGGGATGTGGGGGGGTGCAGGCCTGGCGGCGGGCGGAGCGGGCCGCCGAGGACGTCACCGGCGCCCTTGCCGTGCGGGTGCAGCCGAATTTCAGGCGGCCTGCTCCTCCTCGGCGTCCGTGGTCAGCGGCACCTGGGGGCCGTCCAGTTCACGCAGCCAGCGGCGCAGCAGGCGGTGGATGCGCTCGGCGCCGACCGGTTCCGTCCCGTCCTCGGCCGGCGCGGACAGCTCCCGCGGGTAGAGCAGGAAGGGGCGTGACTGGGCGCCGCCGAGCCCGCCGTGGGAGCCGATCTGTTCCTCGAAGGCGAGGACTTCGCCATCGGCGGGGTCGTAGGCGGAGTTCACCATGATGTCGGCGGTGTGCGGGAAGGTGTGGGTGCGGCGGACGGCGTCGGCGGCGCCGGGGCCGAAGCGGGCCAGCGGGCCGGGCTCGTCGTCGAGGTCGGCGAGCGGGATCTCGGCTCCTTGGGCGCCGAGCACCACGCCGCCGTGTTCCTCGCTGCGCACCAGCAGGAAGCCGATGCCGGGGTGGTTGGCGAGGGTGGTGAGCAGGGCGGGGTGGCGGGCGTCGATCTCCTCCTTGGTCATGCGGTGCGCGACGTCCGGGAAGGAGACCAGGCCCAGGTTGCCGGAGGCGAGCACCAGCGGCTCGGGACCGCGGGCGGTGCGGTACCGCTCCTCCCGCTCCTCCACCGGCCGGCGCAGGGCGGCGCGGACGGCGGCGCGGGCCTCGGCGCCGCTGCGGGTGCGTTCCGCGCGGCGCGGTACGGGCAGTCCGCAGCCGGCCCGGACCAGGTCGCCGAGGGTGAGGCCGTAGCGGGAGCGGAAGGTCTCGCCGGGGCTCTGTCCGTGGTCGGAGAGAACGACGATGCGGTAGGGGCGCGGGGCGTGTTCGGCGACGCGTTCGAGGAGGGCGAGGGACCGGTCGAGGCGCTGCAGGACCTTCCCGGCGTCGCGGCTGTGCGGGCCGGAGTGGTGGGCGACCTCGTCGTAGGCGACGAGGTCGGCGTAGACGCAGGTGCGGCCGGCGAGCATGTCGCCCATGACCGCGGCGACGACGACGTCCCGTTCGACCACGGTCGCGAAGGCGCGCACGAGCGGGTAGAGGCCGCCCCGGGATACGCGCGGGCGCTGCTTGCGCAGGCGGGCGCGGGTGGACTGGCCGATCTCGCGGGCCACCTCGGCGGCGAAGGACAGGGCGGTGCGTACGGCGTTGGCGGGATCGGAGAAGTACGCGAAGTAGCCGGCGCGGGAACGGTTGGCCCGGCCGCGGCGGCGGGTGGCGATGGACAGGACCAGGGCCTGTTCGCCGGCGCCGCCGCTGAAGAGGTTGCCGCGGCTGGCGCCGTCGGCGGTGAGCAGTCCACCGTCCGCGGTGTGCAGTACGGCGCGGCTTTGCAGTTCGGCGGCGCTCGTCGGCCGGTTGCAGACCATCACCTCGCCGCGGTCCTTCTCGTACCAGCGGAAGGCCGGGACGTCGAAGGTGGTGCCGTGCAGGATGCCGAGCTGACTGGCGCCGGTCTGGCTGGACCAGTCGGTGCGCCAGGGGGTGAGGCGGTGGGTGGGGCCGGAGGCGGGGTCGGGGGTCTGGTCAGGGCGGTGGACCGGCGGCCGCGTACCGCCACCCGTCGGCTGTGTGCCGTCGGCGGTGGACAGCCAACGCCCCACCGTGGGCATCAGACCCTTGCGCACCGCCTCCACCAGCACGTCGTGGCCCACCCCGTCGAGCTGGACGCAGACCAGCCCGGGCGTGGCGGGGCACGGCGGGTGGGCCCGGCGGCCGCGGGTGGCGAGGCGGTGCAGGCGGCGCCGGTAGGCCTCGTCGTCGCTCACGGTGAGGGCCGCCCCCGTGGCGGAGGCCACGGCGGACATCACGGCGGCCACGATGACGGCGGTCTCCGGGGCGGCCTCGGCGGCCCCGGAGGGGTTGATGCGCAGGGCGAGCAGCAGCAGCGAGCCGTTGAGGAAGAAGACGAGCAGACCGAGGACGAGCGCGGGGACGAGGAGGAGCAGGCGGACCAGGAGGGGCCAGACGACGACGGAGAGGACGCCGAAGGCACCGGCGCCGCAGGCCGCGGTGACGGCGATGCGGGTGGCGCTGTCGCCGTCGGCGGACTGGAGCCGGAAGTCGGGCAGGAGGGCGGCGAGGGCCAGCATGGTGCCGGTGGAGACCGCCCATACGGTGACGCTCCGTCCGATCCGACCGGCGATCCGTCGCCACCGTACGCCGCGCACGTCCCGTACACCTCATGTCCCGGCCGTCCGCCCCGGGTGGGCGGGTGGGCCCCTCTCGCCTCGCGGGCCGCGGTCGGGCCCCGCTTCACCTTGTCACACGAGGTCGCACCGGTCGGAGTCACCGTCCGTCGTAGCCGGCGGTCGGCATGGACAGCCGCCGGTGCACGCGTGCCTTCATCTGTGCGTCGTACGACGGTTCGGCCCGGCCCACGGTCTCCACGCGTACGCCCCGGCGGGCGCACTCGGCGGTGAACTCCTCCACGGACGACAGGGCCCGGCGCAGTACCCGGTGGCTGGGGGCGACGAACACGTCCACGCCGGGGCGGACGCCGTCCCAGAGGGCGCAGTGGTCGTAGCGCAGGCCGCCGACGAGGAGTTCGCGGGCGACGACGTAGCCGCGTTCGGCGGCCCAGCGGGCGCACATGGCGTGCTGGCTGCGCGAGTCCACCAGGAAGGGGTCGGCTTCCAGTTCTTCCAGGGGTGTGAGGCTCGCGATGGCGGTGACCCGCACGGTCGTGAAGGCGCCGTAGGCACCCCGCGGCTGTCCCATGGCGTCCCCCTCACCCCCGGGTTTCGCCGCCGACCCTACTCCTGCCCGTAGGCTTCGGGGAGTCACGTGAAGGAGGCGAAGAAGGTGCCGGTGGAGATCACCTGGTGGGGGCATGCCACCTGCGCGGTGGAGGATGCGAACGTCCGGGTGCTGACCGATCCCCTGTTCGCTCGCCGGCTGGCGCATCTGCGGCGGCGCCGGGGTGTGCTGCCGCCCGCCGGGGCCCGGCGCGCGGACCTGGTACTGGTGTCCCATCTGCACGCCGATCACCTGCACCTGCCGTCGCTGGCCTGTTTCGGCCCGGGTACGCGGCTGCTCGTGCCCCGGGGCGCGCCGCGGGCGGTGCCGGGGCTGCGCCGGCTGCGGCACCTGCGGGTCACCGAGGTGGTGCCGGGGGACGAGGTGCGGATGGGGGAGCTGCTGGTCCGGGTGGTGCCGGCGCTGCACGACGGGCGGCGGCTGCCGGTGGGGCCGCGGCGTTCTCCCGCGCTGGGGTATGTCGTGGAGGGTGAGGCGCGCACGTACTTCGCCGGGGACACGGGGCTGTTCGACGCGATGGCCGAGCGGGTGGGGCCGGTGGACGTGGCGTTGTTGCCGGTGGGCGGCTGGGGGCCGTATCTCGGGGAGGGGCACCTGGACGCGGGGCGGGCGGCGCGGGCGCTGGCCGAGCTGGCGCCGCGGGTGGCGGTGCCGGTGCACTACGGGACGTACTGGCCGGTCGGCATGGACGCGGTGCGTCCGCACGAGTTCCACGCGCCGGGTGACGAGTTCGTGCGGCTGGCGGGGGTGGCGGCGCCGCAGGTGGCGGTGCACCGGCTGGGGCACGGGGAGAGTGTGCGGCTGGAGGCCGCACGGTGACGTGGCTCGTCGACGCGTCGCGTGCCGTGACGGCCGGGTCCGCGCAGCAGGCGGTGGGCTATCCGTCGTTGTTCCTGCTGGTGCTGATCGGGGCGTTGGTGCCGGTCGTGCCGACGGGGGCGCTGGTGAGTTCGGCGGCGGTGGTCGCGTTCCACCGGACGGCGCCGTTCTCGCTGGCGTCGGTGTTCGTGACGGCGTCGCTGGCCGCGTTCCTGGGGGACGCGGCGCTGTACTGGCTGGGGCGGCGCGGGATGCGGTCGAAGAACGGGTCGCGGTGGCTGGAGGCGATCCGGGACCGGGCGCCGGAGGAGCGGCTGGCGCAGGCGCGGGGGAAGCTGGCGGAGCACGGGATCGCCGTGCTGGTGCTGTCGCGGCTCGTGCCCGCGGGGCGGATACCGGTGATGCTGGCGTGTCTGCTGGCGGAGTGGCCGTTGCGGCGGTTCGCGCGGGGGAACCTGCTCGCATGCCTCGCGTGGGCGGCCACGTACCAGGTGATCGGGATTCTCGGGGGTTCGCTGTTCCAGGAGCCGTGGGAGGGCGTGCTGGTGGCGGTGGTGCTGACCGTCCTCGTCAGCGCGGCACCCGGGGTGTGGCGGCGGGTGCGGGCCGCCGGCTGAGGTGGGACCGGCCGCGCCCACGGGCGGAGACCGCAGGCGCACGGAGCCGAGCCGCAGGCGCACGACTCGGTGCCGCGCATCCCGCGCACGGTCCCCACGCCGGAGCGCGGCCCGGCTCAGTCCAGGACTCGCGAAGCGCCGACCGGCATGTCCCACAGGTCCTCGCGGTCCCGTCCCGCCTTCTCCCAGGCCGCCCGCGCGCGGGTGAGCGGTTCGAGGACGGGTTCGGCCGAGAGGACGAAGGTGCCCCAGTGCATGGGGGCCATGCGGCGGGCGCCGAGGTCGAGGGTGGCCTGGACGGCCTCCTCGGGGTCGCAGTGGACGTCGCTCAGCCACCAGCGGGGGTCGTAGGCGCCGATGGGCATGAGGGCGAGGTCGATACCGGGGTAGCGGCGGCCGATGCGGGAGAACCAGTGGCCGTAGCCGGTGTCGCCGGCGAAGTAGAGGCGCTGTCCGTCGGGTGCGGTGAGGACCCAGCCGCCCCACAGGCTGTGGCAGGTGTCGGTGAGGGTGCGCTTGGACCAGTGGTGCGCGGGGACGAAGTCGAAGCGGACGCCGGAGAGTTCGGCGCCCTCCCACCAGTCCAGCTCGGTGACGACGGTGAACCGGCGGCGGCGGAACCAGCCGCCGAGGCCGGCGGGCACGAACACCGGCGTGTCGCGCGGGAGTCGGCGCAGCGTGGGGGCGTCCAGGTGGTCGTAGTGGTTGTGGCTGATGACGACGGCGTCGACGCGGGGCAGGGTGTCCCAGGGCACGCCCACGGGGGTGATGCGGGCCGGGGTGCCGAGGATGCGGCGCGACCAGACGGGGTCGGTGAGGACGGTGAGCCCGCCGACGCGGACGATCCAGCTGGCGTGGCCCGCCCAGGTGACGGCCAGGGTGCGGGTGTCGACGCGGGGCAGCGGGGCCGGTTCGTAGGGCAGGCGGGGGATGTCCGCCAGGCCGTCGGGGTCGGGGCGTACGGCGCCTTCGCGGGCGAAGCGGGCGAGGGCCTTCAGACCGGGCAGCGGCGCGGTGAGCCGGTCGTGGAAGGTACGGGGCCACACCCGGCGTTCGCCGAGCGGGCGGGGCTCGGCCAGCGACGGGGCCGGGGACGCGAGGGGAGCCGGGGCGCCGGCCTCGCCGGTCACCGTGTCCGTCGTGGCCGTCCCCGCCGCGTCCGTCGTGGCCGTGGCCGCCGTGACCGCCGTAGCCGCAGCCACCGTGGAGGCCGTGGCCGGTCCCGGCTCGTGCGTCTGCTGCGTCTGCTGCGTCATCGAGGAGGCTCCCATCGCTGAGCGTCGTCGCGGAGATCGTCGAAGACCGACCGCAGGGATTCCAACGCGCGTCGCACGTGCGGCAGTTCCAACGGCACGGGTGAGGTGAGGCATTCCGTGCGCTCCTCGTCCGTGCCACCCAGCAGGGGCCCGGTGGAGAGCCGTACGCGCAGCGCGCCGAGGTCGTCGCCGAAGCGGTGGCCGCCGGGCGCGGGCATGCCGAGCCGGGCGGTGAGCAGGTCCTCCAGGTCCTGGGCGTCGCCCACGCCCTGGGCGGCGAGGGGTTCGCGCAGCGGGCCGAGGTCGGCGTACAGGTGGCGGCCGGCCTGCGGGAGCCGGGCGAGCGCGCCGGCGGTGACGACCGCGGTGTGCGCGGCGGCGGCCACGCGCGCGTGCAGCCGTACGGTGGCCTCTCGGCGTTCGGTGACGGGCGGGGGTTCGTCGAGGGCGTAGCCGGCGGCCGCGGCGACCGGTGCGGCGACGCGCGCGCCGAGGGCGGTGAGGATGTCGAGCACGCGCGCGTGCAGGTGCCGTCCGCCGTCGGTGGCCGGGAAGCGGGCGACCGCGGCGGGCCAGCCGGGGGGCAGCAGGGAGCCGGCCAGGTCGGTGACGACGGTGACCTGGTCGGGCCACATCTCGGCGGGGCTGAGCAGGACGGTCCCGCGCGGGTCGTGCAGGGTGTCGCGCCAGGTCTCGTCGCTGACCAGGTGGAGGCCCTCGGCGGTGGCGGCCTCGACGGCCTCGTGCAGCAGTTCGGGCGGGGCGACGGTGGCGGTGGGGTCGTCGGCGACGGACAGCACCAGCAGCCGGGGGTCGCCGCCCTCGGAGCGGACCCGGCGGACGGTCTCCAGCAGGGCGTAGGGGTCGGGGACGCCACCGCTCTCGGCGGCGGTCGGCACGTGGTAGGCGGGCCGGCCGAGCAGCCGGGCGTACGGCGCCCACCAGGCCGCACAGGGGCGGGGTACGAGGACGTCGGCGCCGTCGCCGGCGAGTGCGGCGGTCAGGGCGAGCAGCAGGGCGGGGGCGCCGGGTCCGGCGACCACCTGGTCGGGGACGGTGGGCAGGCCGCGCCGGGTCCAGTAGCCGCAGGCGGCTTCCAGCAGGGCGGGGGCGCCGCCGACGGGCTGGGCGTCGGAGCGGGCCGCGGCGGCGGCGAGTACGGCGGAGAGTTCGGGGAGTACGGGCAGGCCGTCGGCGGGGAGGGGCGGACCGTAGCGGACGGGGCCGTGGTCCTCCCCTGGGTCCGTCCGCCGCATGTCCGCCTCCGCGCAGTCCGTGGTGCCGTCGCGCCCTGTACGGGCCGTGCCGTCGCGCCCTGTACGGGCCGTGCCGCCGTGCCCTGTAGGGGCCGTGCCGTCCGCTGTCCTCGTGGGCCGTGGGTCCTGTCCTCGCGGGTCGCGGTGCGCGGGACCCGTGGGGCGTCCGGACCGTGCCGTGGTCGGTGATCTCCTGCCGCGGAGCCTTCCCCCGAACCGTCACCTTGAACGTTGAACGTGTTCCGTGATCGGTTCCCGGCGTCCCCGGGAGGGTGGTACCCGTCGGGCGGCCCTCCATGGGCGGTGTCCGCGGTCGCCCGGGTCACATCCCGGCCACCCGGCCTCCCCGTGAGCGCCTGCGGCCGTGGAGCCGGTAGCCGGCACCCGCGAAGGCGGCGGCGATGCAGGCCGCGCCGGCGGCGAGGGCCGGGACGGAGTCGTTGAAGGCGCCGCCCTGCCCGCCGTCCACGCCGTGCTGTACGGCGGCCGAGGCGCAGCCCGTGTCGTCGTGGGAGCCGCGGCAGGACTGGCCGTCACCGTCCGGGCAGCGCGCCCCGCCCGACTCCCCGCACGCGTGGCCGGCCTGACCGCAGTCACCGGCCCCCGCGTCCGCGCACTCCCGGCCGGCCCCCTGCTCCCACTCACCGTCCCGCCCGCCGCCGTCCTGGCCCGCCGCGTCCCGCCCGGCGCTCTCCCGGCCGCCCCCGTCCTGCCCGGCACCGGTCCTCCCGGCGCCGTCCCGCCCGGCACCGGTCTTCCCGGCCCCCTCTCCCCCGGCGTCCTCGTGCCCTACCCCTGCGGGGCCGCCCCCATCGGCCCCGGCCCCGTCCGGACCGAGACCCACCCGGCCGGCACCACCGGCGCCCGCGCCCGCACCCGCCTGCCCGGTCCCGTCGGCACCGGCACCGGTCCCCGCCGGCCCGCCCCCGACGGGCACCGCCCCCTCCGGCCCGCAGGACGCGCCCTCCGGGCCGGCCGCCGGTGCACCCGCGTCGGCCGGCGGTACGGACACCGACCCGAGGACGGGATCGCAGACCACGGAGTCGCCCCCCGCGCCGGGGCCCGCCTCGGCGAAGACGGCGGAACCGGCGGACACAGCCGGCGAGGCACCCGCCACACCCGTGAGGGCAAGCACGGCACCGGTGGCGAAGGCGGTGGACAGGGCGCGAGCGGTGCGGCGCATGGGAGGGGCTCCTCGGCGGACGGCGACGGCCGGGCGGTACGCCGGCGCACCGGTACGACGGCAACGCCGTGCGGCGTCCGGGTAGAGGACACAGGGCGTGCCCTCGCTGCCATGACAGCCCGCGGCCGGTCGTACCGCGCGCGGCCGGAGCCCATTCGCGGGACAGGCGGGGCCGGTCGGGTGACCGTGCGCGCGTGGTGCCGCCGTACGGGTCACCGGTGCGGGTACCGGAGGTTTTCCGTCCCCCGCGCAGGTGACTCGGTACCCACTGACCGCATCGTCCGCCAGGTAACAGGTAACCCACCGGGAGGTCTCTCCATGAGCACCAAGGTCTCGGACCACATCCTCGAGCGGTTGCGCGCTTGGGGTGTGGAACAGGTTTTCGGCTATCCGGGCGACGGCATCAACGGGCTGCTCGCCGCCTGGGGCCGCGCCGAGGACCAGCCGCGGTTCATCCAGTCCCGGCACGAGGAGATGTCCGCCTTCGAGGCGGTCGGGTACGCGAAGTTCAGCGGCCGGCTCGGGGTGTGCGTGGCGACGTCGGGGCCGGGTGCCATCCATCTGCTGAACGGCCTGTACGACGCGAAGCTGGACCACGTGCCGGTGCTGGCGATCGTCGGCCAGACCAACCGGACCGCGATGGGCGGCTCCTACCAGCAGGAAGTCGACCTGCACACGTTGTACAAGGACGTCGCCTCGGAGTTCGTGGAGACGGTGACGGTCCCCGAGCAGCTGCCGAACGTGCTGGACCGGGCGATCCGTACGGCGTACGCGCGGCGCTGCCCGACGGCGCTGATCATCCCGGCCGACGTGCAGGAGCTGGACTACTCCCCGCCGACGCACGAGTTCAAGATGGTGCCGTCGAGTCTGGGGATGAGCGACTTCACGGCGACGCCGACCGACGAGGCGCTGCGCCGGGCCGCCGACGTGCTGAACGCGGGCGACAAGGTGGCCGTGCTGATCGGGCAGGGCGCCGCGGGCGCGGTCGCGGAGGTGCGGGAGGTCGCGGAGCTGCTCGGCGCCGGGGTGGCGAAGGCGCTGCTCGGCAAGGACGTGCTCAGTGACGAGCTGCCCTACGTGACGGGGCCGATCGGACTGCTCGGGAGCCGGCCGTCGTACGAGCTGATGCGGGACTGCGACACGCTGCTGACGATCGGTTCGTCGTTCCCGTACACGCAGTTCATGCCGGACTTCGGCAAGGCGCGCGGGGTGCAGATCGACATCGACGCGCACATGATCGGTATGCGGTATCCGTACGAGGTGAACCTGGTCGGTGACGCCCGGGCGACGCTGCGGCGGCTGATCCCCCTGCTGAAGGCGGAGGGCCGCGGGCGCGAGTGGTACGACACCGTGTGCGCGAACGTGAAGCGCTGGCACGAGACGATGGACCGGCGGGCCGGGCTGGCGGCGGATCCGATCAACCCGGAGTACGTGGCGCGGGCGCTGGACCCGCTGCTGCCGGACAACGCGATCCTGACCTCGGACTCGGGTTCGGTCGCGAACTGGTACGCGCGGCACATCACGATGCGGCCGGGCATGCGGGGTTCGCTGTCCGGGACGCTGGCGACGATGGGCCCGGGGGTGCCGTACGCGATCGGCGCGAAGTTCGCGCATCCGGACCGGCCGGTGGTGGCGCTGGTCGGGGACGGCGCGATGCAGATGAACGGCCTGGCGGAGATGATCACGGCGGCGAAGTACCGGGACCGCTGGTCGGATCCGCGCCTGGTGGTTGCCGTGTGGAACAACCAGGACCTGAACCAGGTGACGTGGGAGATGCGGGCGATGGAGGGTGCTCCGTCGTTCCTGCCGTCGCAGTCGATCCCGGACGTGCAGTACGCGGCGTTCGCCCGCTCGCTGGGGCTGACCGGGATCCGGGTGGAGAAGCCGGAGGACGTGGAGAAGGGCTGGCGGGCCGCGCTGGACGCGGACGGGCCGGCGCTGATCGAGTTCCTGACCGATCCCGCGGTGCCGCCGATCCCGCCGCACGCCACCTGGGAGCAGATGGAGGCGACGGCGTCGTCGATCCTGAAGGGGGACGCCGACCGGGGCTCGATGATCAAGCAGGGGCTGAAGGCGAAGGTGCAGGAGTTCCTGCCGGGCCGGGACAAGCAGTGACCGCCGTGCGGCCCGGAATCCGCGCCGGGCACCTCCGTGCCGGACGCTTTCGTGCCGGGCACTTCGGTGTCGGACGCGTGGCACCGGGTACGCGGTCCGGACCTTCGACCCTCTGGAGGGAGACATGCAGCGAGGCAGTGACCGGCTGAGCGTCCACCGGGACGACGAGATGAAGCACGAACTGCAGGGTCTGCTGCGGTCCGGCCACCCCACGCGCGTGGAGGAGTGGCACGACCCGGAGCCGGCCGCGGACGACGACCCCGACGTCTGGGCCGGCCCGGTGGGCGGTCTGGGTGCCGCGGCGTCGTTGGAGCGGACCAGGATGGAGCTGGCCCGGCACCTGAGCCGGCACGCGTTCCCCGCGAAGCCGGGCGAGCTGGCCCGGGCGCTGCGCCGCGGCAACGCGCCGGGCGGGCTGATCGACGCGGTGGCCGGGCTCCGGCACGGGGACCGGTACGAGAACGTGCAGCAACTGGCCGAAGCGCTGGTGGGCGGCGCCTGAGCGGGAGCCGGGCGGCGAGGAACCGGTGCGGCGCCGGCGGGCGGCGCGGGCGCGGAAGTGGTGCGCCCGGGCCCACCGTGCGGCGCCGCGGAAGACGAAGGGAAGTTGAGGAACATGCGTATCGCGTTTCTGGTGGCACCCGAGGGCGTCGAGCAGGTCGAGCTGACCGAGCCGTGGAAGGCGGCATCGGACGCCGGGCACCAGCCGGTGCTGGTGTCGACCGAGCGCGGAGAGATCCAGGCGTTCAACCACCTGGACAAGGCGGACACGTTCCCGGTGGACGAGGTGGTGGGTGAGACGTCGGCGGCCTCGTTCGGTGGCCTGGTCCTGCCGGGCGGGGTCGCGAACCCGGACTTCCTGCGGATGGACGAGAAGGCCGTCGCTTTCGTGCGGGACTTCTTCGAGCAGGGCCTTCCGGTGGCCGCGATCTGCCACGCGCCGTGGACGCTGGTGGAGGCGGACGTCGTACGCGGCCGGGTGCTGACGTCGTGGCCGAGCCTGCAGACGGACATCCGCAACGCCGGCGGGACATGGGTGGACGAGCAGGTGAAGATCTGCGACCACGGCTCCAACCAGCTGGTGACCAGCCGCAAGCCGGACGACCTGAAGGCGTTCTGCGACGCGTTCGTGCACGTGTTCGCCGGCGAGACCGGCTGACGTCCGACCCCTGACCCCTGACGGGGTGTGCCGGGCCGGCCCGTCGAGGGCCGGCCCTTCCCGTGTGCGCTGTGCCCCGGGGGCGCCGGTCAGGTGCCGGAGGTGCCCGGAGTCGCCGCCTCGCCGGAGCCGCGTTCGCGGGCGCCCTCACGGGTCCGGGCCGCGCTGACCAGGCGGCGGGGGTTGCGGCGCAGGTACTCGCCCTCCAGCTGGGCCATGCGCTCGTTGTGGGCCCGCAGCGCGTCGTTGGAGCCGTACAGCAGTGTGTCGTGGCGCGTGCGGTGGATGGTCTCCAGCTCCTTCATGAGCTGCTGATCGTCCAGCCGGCTGGGGTCGACTCCGGTCATCGTGGTGCCCCGCTCGTCGTGTTCGTTCATGGGCTTCGAGTACCCGCCCGGCACGCACTGCCCCAGGGTGTCTCCCGGGAGGGAAGGCCACGGGGCGCGCGTTCCTGCATCCACTGTACGAACATACGGGGCCCCGGGCGCGCGCGAGCGGGTGCCCGCGCTACCGGGCCCGCTCCACCCGCCGCTCGTCCCACACCGGCTCCGGCGTCTCGCGGACCCGGCCGTCGGAGCCGAAGACCAGGAAGCGGTCGAAGGAGCGGGCGAACCAGCGGTCGTGGGTGACGGCGAGGACCGTGCCGTCGAAGGCCTCCAGGCCCTCTTGGAGAGCCTCGGCGGACTCCAGGTCGAGGTTGTCGGTGGGCTCGTCCAACAGCAGCGCCGTGGCACCGGCCAGTTCCAGCAGCAGGATCTGGAAGCGGGCCTGCTGCCCGCCGGACAGCCGGTCGAAGGCCTGCTCGGCCTGCTGGGTGAGCTCGTAGCGGCGCAGCCGGGACATGGCGGCGCCCCGGTCCTGGGCGTGCTCCTTCCAGAGGATGTCGAGGAGGGTGCGACCCTGGAGTTCGGGGTGGGCGTGGGTCTGCGCGAAGTGCCCGGGCACCACCCGGGCGCCCAGCCTCCACTCCCCGGTGTGCGCGACGTCCTCGCCGGCGAGCAGCCGCAGGAAGTGCGACTTGCCGGAACCGTTGGAGCCGAGGACGGCGACCCGTTCGCCGTAGAAGACCTCCAGGTCGAACGGCCGCATCAGGCCGGTCAGTTCGAGGCCCTCGCAGGTGACGGCCCGTACGCCGGTACGGCCGCCCTTCAGGCGCATGGTGATGTCCTGTTCCCGGGGCGGCTCCGGCGGCGGGCCGGCCTCCTCGAACTTGCGCAGGCGGGTCTGCGCCGCCTGGTAGCGGGAGGCCATCTCGTGGCTGACGGCGGCGGCCTGACGCAGGTTCAGGACGAGCTTCTTCAGCTGGGCGTGCTTCTCGTCCCAGCGGCGGCGCAACTCCTCGAAGCGGGCGAAGCGTTCACGGCGGGCCTCGTGGTACGTGGCGAAGCCGCCGCCGTGCACCCAGGCGTCGGCGCCGGCCGGTCCCGGTTCGACGGAGACGATCTTCTCGGCGGCGCGGGCGAGGAGTTCACGGTCGTGGGAGACGAACAGGACGGTCTTGCGGGTCTCCCCGAGCTGCTGCTCCAGCCACCGCTTGCCGGGCACGTCGAGGTAGTTGTCGGGCTCGTCCAGCAGCAGCACCTCGTCGGTGCCGCGCAGCAGCGCCTCCAGCACGAGCCGTTTCTGCTCACCGCCGGAGAGGGTGCGCACCTGCCGCCACTGGGCGCGCTCGTAGGGGACGCCGAGCGCGGCGGTGGTGCACATGTCCCACAGCGTCTCGGCCTCGTAGCCCCGGACCTCCGCCCAGTCCGCGAGGGCCTGCGCGTAGGCGAGCTGGGCGGCCTCGTCGTCGACGGTCATGAGGGCGTGCTCGGCCCGGTCGACGGCCTGCGCGGCCTCCCGGATCCGGGGCGGGGCGACGGACACGAGCAGGTCCCGTACGGTCGTCTCGTCCCGTACGGACCCGACGAACTGGCGCATCACCCCGAGGCCGCCGCTGACGGTGACGCTGCCGCCGTGCGGCTTCAGCTCGCCGGAGATCAGCCGCAGCAGCGTCGTCTTGCCCGCGCCGTTCGGCCCGACCAGGGCGACGGCGGCGCCCTCGCCGACCCGGAAGGACACGTCGCCGAGGAGCGCCCTCCCGTCGGGGAGGTAGTACTCCAGGTGCGCGGCTTCCAGATGTCCCATGGGGACGCATTCTGCGAGGTGACAGGGGTCGGGAGCAAACGCTTATCGTGCGGAGGGGCGGCTGCGGCGCTCGGGTGGCCGGCGCGGCGGCGGCACAAGAAACGGGCACTTCAGGGTAAGCGCACCCCATGAGCCCAGACCTGGACCTGACCGCGCCCGCGACCGCCGCCCGGGCCCCGATGCGCAAGCTGCTCGAACTCGACGGCCGGCTCTTCGAGGCCGCCGCCGCCTGGAACTGGCCCGGCGCCGAACGCGTCCTGCCCCGCCTGAGCCGCAGCGCCAACCACGGAGTGCTGTGGTTCGCCACCGCCGCCGCAGTGGCCGCCAGCCGCACCCCCCGGGCCCGCCGGGCGGCAGCCCGGGGCCTGGCCTCGCTCGGCCTGGCCTCGCTGACCATCAACACCCTCGGCAAGCGCTCGGTGCGCCGGGCCCGGCCGGTACTGGACCCGGTGCCGCTGGTCCGGCGGCTGAAGCAGCAGCCGATCACCACGTCCTTCCCGTCCGGGCACGCGGCGTCCGCGGCGGCCTTCGCGACCGGGGTGGCGCTGGAGTCGCCGGCGTGGGGTGCGGCGGTGGCACCGGTGGCGTTCTCGGTGGCGGCGTCCCGGGTGTACACGGGCGTGCACTTCCCGAGCGACGTGCTGGCCGGGGCGGCGCTCGGCGCGGGCGCCGCGTTCCTGGTACGGCGCCTGGTGCCGACGCGCGCCCAGCTGCTCAGGCCCGCCCGGCCCCGGGCGCAGGCACCCTCGCTGCCCGAGGGCGACGGCCTGGTGGTGGTCGCCAACCGGGCCTCGGGTACCGCGGAGCGGGTGCGGGCACTGCAGGACGCGCTGCCGGGGGCGGAGATCGTGGAGTGCGCGCCGGAGGAGGTCGGCGACGAGCTGGCGAAGGCGGCGACCCGGGCGCGGGTGCTCGGGGTGTGCGGCGGCGACGGCACGGTGAACGCGGCGGCCCAGGTCGCCCTGCGGCACGACCTGCCGCTGGCGGTGCTGCCGGGCGGCACCCTCAACCACTTCGCCTACGACCTGGGTGTCGAGGACGAACGCCAGCTGGCCCGGGCCGTCCGGCACGGCGAGGCGGTCCGGGTGGACGTCGGCCGGTTCGCCGACCGGGACACCGAGGGCGTGTTCCTCAACACGCTCAGCCTGGGCGTGTACCCGGAGCTGGTCCGCGCCCGGGACCGCTGGTCGCACCGGATCGGCGGCTGGCCGGCCGGGCTGGTCGGCGCGCTGCGCGTGCTGCGCGCCGACCAGCATCCGCTGGAGGTGGAGATGAGCGGCGAGCGGCGCCCGCTGTGGCTGCTGTTCGTGGGCAACGGCGTCTACCACCGCATGGGCCTCGCCCCCGGCCGTCGCACCGATCTCGCGGACGGCCTGCTGGACGTGCGGGTGGTACACGGCAGCCGCAGGCCCGCGCTGCGGCTGCTCGCGGCGGCCGCGGCGGGCCCCCTCACCCGGTCGCCCGCGCACGCGGCGGTACAGGTGAACCGGCTGCGGCTGACCGGCATCGCCCCGGGCACCCCGTTGGCGTACGACGGCGAGGTCACGGCGGTGTCGGGCGAGGTGACACTGGAGAAGCTGCCGGAGGCGCTGACGGTCTACCGTCCGCTGCCCGCGGGATCCTGACGACCGGTCGACGGGATCCCGCAGGCACTCGACGGTCGACGGGATCCCGTGGACAGCCGACCGTCCACCGGATCCCGCAGCCCGCAGCCCGCAGCCCGCAGTGACGCACCCCGCCTGTCCACATAGCGAAACACCGGTCTCACCATGCGGCACGCCCGCGTACCGTGAAGGCACACCGGCGGGCGGACAGCCCGCCGGGTGCCTGACCAGGGTGAAGGGGTACAGCCATGCCGAAAGCGCAGGAGACCGCCGTCTACACGCACGGGCACCACGAGTCGGTGCTGCGTTCGCACACCTGGCGGACCGCCGCCAACTCCGCGGCCTATCTGCTCGGCGCGCTCAAGCCCCACATGCGGATCCTGGACATCGGATGCGGCCCCGGCACCATCACCGCGGACCTGGCGGAACTGGTCCCCGACGGCCGGGTCACCGGCGTCGACCGGGCGGCCGGTGTCCTGGAGCAGGCCCGGGCCACCGCCGTCGGCCGCGGTCTGACGAACGTGGACTTCGCGGTGGCCGACGTGCACGCCCTGGACTACCCGGACGACACCTTCTGTGTGGTCCACGCCCATCAGGTGCTCCAGCACGTGGGCGACCCCGTGCGGGCGCTGCGCGAGATGCGCCGGGTGACCAAGCCGGGCGGGTTCATCGCGGTGCGGGACGCGGACTACGCGGCGATGACCTGGTATCCGGCGGTAGCCGGCCTGGACGACTGGCTGGACCTGTACGAGCGGGTGGCCCGCGCCAACGGCGGCGAACCGGACGCCGGGCGCCGGCTGACGGCGTGGGCGCGGGCGGCCGGCCTCAGGGACATCACGGCCACCTCCAGCACCTGGACGTTCGCCACCGCCGAGGAGCGGGCCTGGTGGAGCGGCCTGTGGGCGGACCGTACGGTCGCCTCCGCGTACGCCGACCGGGCCACGCAGGGCGGCCACGCCACGGCCGAGCAGCTGCGGGCGGTGGCGGACGCCTGGCGGGAGTGGGGACGGCGGGAGGACGGCTGGTTCGCGGTCCTGCACGGGGAGATCCTGTGCCGGAAGGAGGCCTGACCGGCGGTCCACGGGACCCCGTGGGGCCTGTGGGGCTAGTGAGGCCCCTGAGTGCCAGGGGCCGGTGGCTGTGTCACTCGCGGGGCAGCAGCGGGCCCAGCGGCCCGAGGTCCAGGTTGAGGTCCTCGGGCCGCAGGCCGTAGCGGTCCCGCAGCTCGGCCATCCGCTCCTCCAGGAGCATCAGGGTGAGCCCGATCCGCTCCTCCTGCTCCTCGGTCAGCTCGCCGGTGTCGAAGCGGCGGACGGCCTGCCGTTCCATCAGCTGGCGCAGCAGTTCCACCACGGTGAGCACGAGCTTCACCAGGTCGCGTTCGACGGTGTCGGGTTCCAGGTCGAGCCGGTTGCGCCGGGTCTGCGCGGTCATCGGAGCTCCTCGAAGGGCGACGGTACCTGCTCGTTCACGGAGCTGATCAGCGCGTTCAGGTCGATCCGGACGAGGTCGACGTCCGCGATGCGCAGCGTGATGTCGCCGGTGAGGACGACTCCTCCGGCCAGCAGCCGGTCCAGCAGGTCCACCAGGGCGATCTCACGGCGTTCGACGACGGTCACCGGCCCTCCCCCGCTCCCGCGCCGGCCTCGGCTCCCGCGCCCGACCCGGCTCCGGATTCCGCGCCGGACCCGGCCTCGGATTCCGAGAACGAGTAGGCCGCCCAGGGCCCGGTGAGTTCCACTCGCATTCCGGGGGCCTCGTCCTTCGTACGGTCCACGAGTTCCACGAACTCCTCGGAATGCGCGCGGGGCACCAGGTAGGCCGCGTTGAGCACGTTCTGGCCCGGTGTTCCGGAGAGCGTGGGGTTCTGCGGGCGGTGCATGCGGAACTCCTCGGCCCGCTCGGCGAGGCGCTCGTGCAGGGAGTGGGCGAACCGCTCGGCCCGCTGCCACCGCTCCTCCTGCTCGTGGCTGTGCCGGCGCCGGCTGCGCAGATAGTCCCGCCCGCTGGCGGGCTGCGCCGCGGCGGCCGGCACGGGCTCGGCGAGCTCGGGCTCCAGGTAGACCTTCACACCCCACTCCACACGGCCGTGCAGCCGGTCGAGCAGGCGCCGGAAGTCGTCCTCGCGGGCCTCGATCATGCTGCGTACGGCGCTGTCGTCGCGGAAGACGGTGGCGAGCCGCAGGGGCAGCGGGGTGGTGACCGTGGTGAGCGCGTCGACCACGCCCTGGTGGGCGCGGGCGGTCGCGGCCAGCCAGTCCAGGTCCTCCAGGTGGGCCTTCAGCGCGTCCTCGCAGAAGTCCGCCTCCGGGACCGTACTGACCACCGCGACGAGCCCGTGGTGGTGCAGCAGTGCCGGCGGGGCGCCCAGGACGCCCCTCAGCTCGGCCTGCAGGGGTGTCCCGAAGGGGCGGCAGACGGCGTACACGTACCGCAGTCGGGTCATGGTGCCTCCCTCGGGGTGCCGCCCGACTCGAGTTCCTCCAGCCGGGCGAGCCGTTCGCGCAGCTCTGCGTTCTCCCGGGCCAGCTCGTCCCGGCGGGCCCGGGAGGAGAGCGCCGGGTCGGTCTCCCACCAGTCGATGCCCATCTCCTTGGCCTTGTCGACCGAGGCCACGATGAGGCGGAGCTTGATGGTGAGCAGTTCGATGTCGAGCAGGTTGATCCTGATGTCGCCCGCGATGACGACACCCTTGTCGAGTACCCGCTCAAGGATGTCGGCGAGGTTCGCCCCCGAGCCCTGGCCATAGGGCTCGGGGAACCGCCCCCCTTCGGGGAACCGGCTCGTCATCGACGGCCCCCGCGCCTCGCGGGCTCGGGCTCCGCTTCCTCTTCTTCCTCAGGCTCTTCCTCGGCCTCGTACTCGGGCTCCTCCTCGCCCTCTTCGCCCTCCTCGGCCTCCTCAGCCTCTTCCTCGGGCTCCTCTTCGCCCTCCTCGGCCTCCTCAGCCTCTTCCTCGGGCTCCTCTTCGTCCTCGTACTCGTCCTCGTAGGCGTCTTCCCCGTCGGCCTGGCCGTCCTCCTCGGCCTCCTCGGCCTCTTCCTCGGGCTCCTCGCCTTCCTCGCCGGCCTCGGCCTCGTACGACCCCTCTTCCTCGTCGTACTCGCCCTCGTACGGCTCCTCTTCCTCTTCCCCTTCCTCCTGTCCGGTCTCCTCTTCCTCCGTGCCCTCTTCGCCCTCCGGCTGCTCCTCCTCCGACTGCTCCTCGGCGACGGCGTCCTCGTGGCTACGGACCACCTCGCCGTCGCGGATCTCGCCGCGCCAGCCGTCCTCGGCCTCTCCCTTGAGGGTGATGAACCGGGCGAAGTTCTTCAGGTCCAGCCTGGCCCGGCGGCCCTGGGAGCGCCAGATGTTGCCGGTCTTCTCGAACAGGCCGGTCGGGTAGTACTCGATGACCAGCAGTACCCGGGTGAGGTTCTCCTCCAGCCGGTGGAAGGAGACCACACCCTTGGTGGTGCCCTTGGCGCCCTCCGACGTCCACTGGATGCGGTAGTCGGGTATCTGCTCGGTCGTCTGCGCCTTCCAGCTGCGGCTGGACCAGAAGATCTTCGCCTGCCAGTCGGAGTGGGTGTCGTCGCTGCGGCTCGCGCTCTTGACGCCCTTGGCGAAGGTGGAGAAGTCCTGGAACTGGGTCCACTGGTCGTAGGCAGTGCGCAGCGGCACGCCGACGTCGACGGACTCGATGATGACGGTGGGCTTCTTGCCCGCGCCGCCCTTCTTGCCCTTGCCGCCGCCGAGGTTGCGCACGGTGTCCAGCACGTTGTCCTTGACGCGGGAGGCGCCGAGCTCCAGCGCGGAGCGCAGCGGACCCTTGCCCTCGGCGATCTTGCGACCGCCGTCGAGGGCCAGCTTGGCGAAGCCCGGGCTGTTGCCCTCGGCGATGTCGTTCAGCTTGACGGTGGTCTCACCGAGCTTGCGGCCGAGGCCGGACAGCAGCCGCTGTGCCTGTGCGGACAGGTATTCCTGGGCCTCTTCCTTGAGCCGGTCGGCGGCCTCGCTGTGGGCGAGGTCGGTCAGCGGGTTGGACTTGTCCCCACCCGTGGCCTTGCCGGCCTTGGAGGCCGCGGTTCCAAGGGTGTCGGTCATCGCTCATCGCCGCCCTTCGACTGCCGGCCGGTCGCGCCACCGGCCGGGGCGGTCTTCTTCGCGGCCGTCTTGCGGGCCGCGCTCGTCTTCTTGGCGGGAGCCTTCTTCGCCGGGGCCTTCTTGGCGGGAGCCTTCTTGGCCGCGGTCTTCTTCGCGGGAGCCTTCTTCGCCGGCTCCTCCCGCTCGCCCCGCTCCTGCTCGGGCTCCTGCTCCTCCTGCTCCTCGTCCTGGTCCTGGTCCTGGTCGTCGGCGGAGCCGGTCGGCACGTCGCCGGAGAGCTGGTCGCGTACCTGCGCGGTACGGCCGTGCAGCCGGTCGGCGAGCGTGCTCATCTGCCGCTCGACCATCGCGCCGGTGGCGGCCTTGCCGACACCCCGCAGGTCCTGGCGGAGCTGGTCCCCGATCTCCTTGAACTGGGGGTTGTTCTTCAGCTGCTGGTTCACCAGGTCGGCGACCATCCGCGGGCTGAGGTTCAGCTTCTTCCCCGCCACCAGGGAGCCGACCGCGAGGGCCATTTTGAGCTTCTTGGTACGTCCGAGCAGGTATCCGGCCCCTACGGCGAGGCCCAGTGCGGTTCGGTTCATGTCACGTCCCGTTGCCTGTGGTGTCGCCGGAGCGCATAGCGGTCTCCAGCCGGTCGAGAAGTTCGTCCTCGCGCTGGTCGAATTCCTCCGCGGTGATCTCGCCCGCCTCCAACTGCTCTTCGAGGCGGGCGAGTTCGGCCCGTACGGTGGCGGGGTCGTAGTAGATCCGCTCCGCCTCCCGGAGCACCTGCCTGATGGCCCAGGCGCTGCCGCGCACGGGCGCGAACGGCAGCATCAGCACTTCGCCGATCAGTCCCACGGTGGTCTCCTTTCCGTCCGGGCCCGCAGCTCTACTGCGCGCCGGCGTCCGCTCCGGCCGTGCTGCCGGCGGGCTGCGACGGTCCGGGCTCGACGAAGCTGTACGGCGGCAACGGCCCGTTGAGCCTGAGGTCCAGGTGAGCGTGGCTCTTGCGGATCTGCTCGACGATGGCGAGGAAGTCCTCGGCGGTGCTCCGCGGCACCAGGAACGACACGTTCAGCAGCCAGCCGGTGGACTCGGGGCCCACGCTGACGGCGGAAGCGGCCGGGGTGAGCTGTCCCTGCACCTCCTGCGCGTCCTCGGCTTCCTTGGCCTTCACGGCGGCGGCGACCATCTCGCCGAGGCGGATCTTGTCGTCGTAGCTGCCGCCGCCGGACCTGCGGTTGGCCTCGGCGAGGCCGCGGAGGTCCGCGTTCTCGGCCATCACGCGGTGCAGGACGGCCTCCTCGACGTGGGTGGCCTTGACGTTGTACTCGACCTTGCCGTCCAGCTCGCGCAGCCGCTCCTGGTAGTGCTCGGCCCGCTCGCCCAGAACCGACGTGACGGACTCGTCGTCGTCGGCGATGCTGCCGAACCGCATGGGCAGTACGCAGCCGCCCGCGCCCGCCTCGGCGAGCACGTTCTGGTGCGCGAGCAGGTCCCGGCGCTTGGGGCGCAGGTCCTCGGGCGCGTCACTGACGACGGCGGCGAGGTCACCGGCGGTGAGCACCCGGACGGCGCGCGGTGGCTCGCCCACGCCGGTCATGCCCTCGGGGAGCGCCGGGTGGGACCGGGCGGTGATCCCGTAGACGTAGGTGCTCACTCCTGCTCCTCCTTACGGCGCGCCGGGGCCTTGCGGGCGCGCGGCCGGGACTCGGTCTCCCCTTCCTGGCGCGCCTGGTTGAAGGCGTCGGATATGGTCTGCGCGGCGCCGGACAGCGCGCCCTTGGACTTGCCGCGGGCACCGGACTCGGTGACCTCGCCCACGATCTCGGGCAGGCCCGGGCTCTTGTTCGGGCCGGACTCCAGGTCCAGGCGGTTGCACGCCTCGGCGAAGCGCAGGTACGTGTCGACGCTTGCCACGACGACCCGGACGTCGATCTTCAGGATCTCGATGCCGACCAGGGAGACGCGGACGAAGGCGTCGATCACGAGACCTCGGTCCAGGACCAGCTCGAGCACGTCGTAGAGGCCGCTGCTGCCGCCTCCGCCTCCGGTCTGCTGTGCCGGAACAACAGTCATGCCGGCGATTCCTCCTCCTGCGTAGTGGGTGCACGGTTCGCGCGGACGGTGGGTGACGCGCTGTGGCTCAGCGGCCACCGCGCGCGTCGGCCCTGCCGCGTTCGTAGCGGCGGACACGCCGGTACCCGGTCAGCTGACCGTCCGGGTCCAGCTCGACCTGGTAGCTCGCCATCAGGCTCATCGTGTCCGGGACCCGGGCGAGTTCCAGGACCTCGACCTCGAGGGACCAGCCGTCGTCGGTCTCCTCGAAGGAGGACACGGACTCGGGGGCGAGTCCGGTGAGCTCGGCGAGCTGGCTGCGCGCCTGGCGCAGCACCTCCATGGGGGTCGGTCGGCGGTTCTTCGCCTCGCGGTGGGTACCGTCCTGCGTCTCGTGCGTGTTGTCGGAGTTTTCCGAGTTCTTGGACTTCTGTGAGTCCTGTGCTTTCTGTGAACTCTGTGAACTGGACGTGCTGTTTGTGTTCGACATGGCCACCTCTTCCCTGCGTGTGGCCGTTCCTCCCTTGGCCAAACCTCAGGAGCGCATGTCATCGAGACGGCGTCGGGCGGGGGCCAGGGAGCGGCCGCGGTGGGGCAGGCCGCCCCACGGGTCCGTCCGGGCCTGGTCGACGGCGTCGGCGATGCTCCACCGGCGGGCGTCCAGCGTCGGATCGTCCACCTGGTTCCAGGCTAGGGGCACGGCGACCGGGGCGCCCGGGCGGGCGCGGACGCTGTAGGGGGCGACGGCGGTCTGGGCGTAGCCGTTGCGCTGCACGTCCAGGTAGAGGCGGTCGCCGCGGTCCTGTTTGCGGGCCGCGGTGGTGAGCCGGTCGGGGTGCCGGGAGGCGGCCAGCTCGGCGACGTCGTGGGCGAACCGGCGCACCTCGTCGAAGTCCTGCCGGCCGTCCAGCGGGACGACGAGGTGCAGGCCGCGCGAGCCGGTGGTCATGGGCGCGGCGGGCAGGCCCAGCTCGTCCAGCAGCTCGCGCGTCCAGCGGGCCGCGTCGCGTACGGCGGCGAAGTCGTCGCCGGCCGGGTCGAGGTCGATGACGAGCCGGTCGGGGTGGTCGGGGCCGTGGGCCCGGTCGGTGCGGGAGAGCCAGCGGTGCAGGGTGACGCAGGCCTGGTCGGCGAGGTAGAGGAGGGTGGCGGTGTCGTCGCACACGACGTGGGTGACCGTGCCGCCCTCCTTGGCGACCTCGGCGCGGGTGATCCAGTCCGGGTAGTGCTCGGGGGTGTTCTTCTGCAGGAACCGCTGGCCGTCCAGGCCGTCCGGGCAGCGTTCCAGGGTCAGCGGGCGGCCTCGCAGGTGCGGCAGCAGGTAGGGGGCTATGGACCGGTAGTAGTCGGCGAGGTCGCCCTTGGTGTACTCCCGGACGCCCCGGCGGCCGGGGAAGAGCACCTTCCCCGGCCGCTGGATCCGCACGGTGCGGCGGCCCGCCCGTAGGGTCCGGGCGTCGCCGGACGTCATCGCACGACCGCCTCCTCGACGAGCATCCTGGCCGCCGCCGCGATGCCGGTGGCGTCGATGCCGGCCGCGTGCAGTTGTTCGTCGGGGGCGGCCGAGCCCGGCATGGTGCGGACCGCGAGCCGGACCAGGCGGGGCACCGGCCGGCCGTCGCCGAACGCCTCGGCGACGGCGTCCCCGATGCCGCCCTCGGGGTGGTGGTCCTCCACCGTGAGCAGGCAGCCGGTCTCCTCGGCGGCCCGGTGCAGGGTCTCGGCGTCGACGGGCTTGACCGAGTACAGGTCGATCACCCGTACCCGGATGCCGTCGGCGGCGAGCCGGTCGGCGGCGGCCAGCGCCTCGGGGACGGTCACCCCGGCGGCGACGATGGTCAGCCGGTCGTCGTCGCCGGAGCGCAGCGTCTTGCTGCCGCCGACGGGGAACTCCTCGTCGGGGCCGTAGATCACCGGGGTCTTGCCGCGGGAGGTGCGCAGGTAGCGGATGCCCTCCAGGCCGGCCATGGTGGCGACCAGGCGGGCGGTCTGGTTGGCGTCGCACGGGTAGAGCACGGTGGAGCCGTACACGGACCGGAACATCGCCAGGTCCTCCAGGCCCATCTGGGAGGGGCCGTCCTGCCCGATCGCGACACCGGCGTGCGAGCCGACGATGTTGAGCCCGGACCCGCTGACGGACGCCATGCGGACGAAGTCGTGGGCGCGGGTGAGGAAGGCCGCGAACGTGGAGGCGTACGGCATCCAGCCGCGGGCGGCCATGCCGACGGCGGTGGCGACGAGTTGCTGCTCGGCGATGTAGCACTCGAAGAACCGGTCGGGGTGTTCCTTGGCGAACTCCTCGGTACGGGTGGAGTCGCCGACCTCGCCGTCCAGGGCGACGACGTCGCCGCGGGCGGTGCCGAGCGCGGCGAGGGCCTTGCCGAAGGCGTCGCGGGTCGCGGCCTCGTCACCCTGGTCGTAGCGGGGCAGCCGGACGGCCTCGGTGGTGTGCGAGCGCAGCGCGGCGGCGGCCTGCGGCTCGGAGACGCGGACGTGCAGGTCGCGGGGGCCGCCGAGTTCGGCGATGGCGTCCTCGGCCTCGGGCAGCGGCTTGCCGTGCAGGCCCTCGCGGTCCTCGACGGCGGCGACGCCCCTGCCCTTCAGGGTGCGGGCGATGATCGCGGTGGGCTGCCCGGTGGTGGACAGCGCCTCCCCGTAGGCGCGGTCGATGGCGTCGACGTCGTGGCCGTCGATCTCGACGGTGTGCCAGCCGAAGGCCTGGAAGCGGCGGGCGTAGGCGTCGAGGTCGTGGCCGTGCCGGGTGGGGCCGCGCTGGCCGAGCCGGTTGACGTCGACGATGGCGATCAGGTTGTCCAGGTTCTCGTAGCCGGCGTGTTCGGCTGCCTCCCACACGGAGCCCTCGGCCAGTTCGCTGTCGCCGCACAGCACCCACACCCGGTAGCCGGTGCGGTCCAGTCGCTTTCCGGCGAGGGCGATGCCGACGCCGACGGGCAGGCCCTGGCCGAGGGAGCCGGTGGCGGTCTCCACCCACGGCAGGCGGCGGGGCGTCGGGTGGCCCTCCAGCCGGCTGCCGAGCTTGCGGAAGGTGACCAGCTCGCCGTCCTCGATCGCGCCGGCCGCCTTGTACGCGGAGTACAGCAGCGGTGAGGCGTGGCCCTTGGAGAGGACGAAGCGGTCGTTCGCGGGGTGGTCGGGGCGCTCGAAGTCGTAGCGGAGGTGGTGGGCGAGCAGGACGGCCACCAGGTCGGCGGCGGACATGGAGGACGTGGGGTGTCCGGATCCCGCGGCGGCGGACGCCCGCACGCTGTCCACGCGCAACTGCTGGCCCAGTTCGGCGAGTTCGTCGGTGTTCATGTGTCTCCTCGGTCTCCTTGCGCTGGGGAGCGCCGGGGGCGCTCAGTCGGACGGGTTCGGGCGGTCCGCGGGATCGTCCGGTCCGGCGGGTTCGGGGGCGTCGGCGCGCTTGACGGGGCCGGGAGCCGGATGGTCCGGCCCGCCCCCGGACGGCTCGC
Organism: Streptomyces sp. NPDC023481; assembly: GCF_055560195.1. Taxonomy (NCBI): domain Bacteria; kingdom Bacillati; phylum Actinomycetota; class Actinomycetes; order Kitasatosporales; family Streptomycetaceae; genus Streptomyces; species Streptomyces sp. NPDC023481. The sequence continues at coordinate 162,325 of NZ_JBVHJE010000004.1, read as the reverse complement.
TCCCGGCCGGTTCCCTTTCGGTCTGGTGGACGGCGGGCTCGCCGCCGGGCTGGTTCTTCGCGGGCTCCCCGCCGGGCTGGTTCCTGGCGGGCTCCCCGCCGGGCTGGTCCTTGGCGGGTTCGTCGGGCCGGTTGTCCGGGTGTGTCATGGTGTCGTCTCCTGCCTGGGCGGGCGGCGGGTCCGGGCCGCCGGGTACCCGCGCGAGTTCGGGTGAGGCCGTGTCCAGCGGCACCGACCAGGCTCGTACGAGGCCCAACTGGACGCCCTGGCGCGGGAGTACGGCGTCCAGCAGCCAGTCGGCGGCGACCCGGACGCGGTTGCCGGGCAGCGCGGCCAGGTGGTATCCGCGGGTGACCGCGGCCGCCGCCGGGCCGGACAGCGGGATGCCGAACGGGTCGGCGGCGGCCCGGACACCGCCCAGGTCGACGGCGAAGCCCAGGTCCCGGTGGCGGTACGGGCGCCGGCGCCGGCCGAGGCCGAGCGAGCCGGCCACGTTCTCCCCGGCCACCCGGCCCTGCCGCCAGGCGTGTTGCGCCGTCATCGGCGTGAACTCCCCCGGACGGGTGAGGTCGGGCACGGCCGCCGCGTCCCCGCAGGCGAACACGTCGGTGCGGCCCGGCAGTTGCAGGTACGGGTCGACGATCAGCCGGCCGTGCTCCAACGGTTGCCCGGCAGCCTCCACCAGCGGATCGGGCCGTACGCCCACACACCACACCAGGGTCCGCGAGGCGACGAACTCCCCGTCGGTGAGGAGCACCCCGTCGGAGGTGGCCTCCTTCACGGAGGTGCCCATCCGCACGTCCACCCCGCGGGCCCGCAGCACCCGGTCGGCCGTACGGGAGAGCCGCTCGTCCAGCTCCGGCAGCACCCGCGGCGCCACGTCCAGCAGGATCCAGCGCGGCCGCACGCCCGCGGGCAGCGGGTTCCGGCGGGCCAGCCGGTCGGTGAGCATCTGCAACTGGGCGGCCACCTCGGTGCCGGTGTAGCCGGCGCCGACCACCACGAAGGTGCAGCGAGCGGCGCTGGTCCCGAGGTCGTCCCCGGCGGCCGCCAGTTCCACCTGCCGGGTCACGTGGTCGCGCAGGTACAGCGCCTCGGGCAGCCCGCGGAAGCCGTGCGCGTGCTCGGCGACCCCGGGGACCGGCAGCAGCTTGTTGACGCTGCCGACGGCCAGCACCAGCCGGTCGTAGCCGAGGCTGCCGGCACCGCCCTCGGGGCCGCGGTAGTGGACGGTACGGCCGTCCAGGTCGACGCCGTCCGCCTCGCCGAGCACCAGGCGCACCCCGCGCAGCGTGTCCGGCAGGGACACGGCGACCCGGCGGGCCTCCAGGACGCCGGCGGCGACCTGGGGCAGCAGCGGCAGGTACAGGAAGTGGTCGGTGGGGTTCAGCAGGGTGACGTCGGCCCGGTTCCGGGTCAGCCGGGCCAGCGTGCGGGCAGCCCGGTACCCGGCGAAACCGGCGCCGACGATCACGACGCGGGGTCGGCTCACGGTGCGCCTCCGGCGGTCTGGCTCGTCCGAGGTCTTCCGCGTAACCGGGGCAGGGGCACCCAAACTCCGCGCGGGTCACCCGTTACGCCCCCGGGAGCACCCGAACGCCGTCCCCGTGACCGCCGCCGCGGTGGCGTTTCGCCCGGTCGCGCCCGGTTACCCGGGCCGGGAACGGACCACGTCAGCTTCCGCGGAGGTTTGCCCATGCCCGAGTACGGCTATTTCCTGGCGTGCGAGGAGCACGACCCCGCTGCCCTCGTCGAACAGGCCCGGATGGCCGAACAGGCCGGCTTCCAGGCGCTGTGGATCTCCGACCACTACCATCCGTGGAACGACGCACAGGGGCAGAGCCCGTTCGTGTGGTCGGTGATCGGCGCGCTGTCGGAGGCCGTGTCGCTGCCCATCGAGACCGCGGTGACCTGCCCGACCGTGCGGATGCACCCGGCGGTCGTGGCCCAGGCCGCGGCGACCAGCGCGGTGATGACCGGGGGCAGGTTCCGGCTGGGCGTGGGCACCGGTGAGGCGCTGAACGAGCACATCCTCGGCGACCGCTGGCCTCCGACCCAGGTGCGCCTGGAGATGCTGGAAGAGGCGATCCAGGTGATGCGCCGGCTGTTCACCGGCGAGGAGGTCACCCATCACGGCACCCACTACACCGTGGAGAACGCCCGCCTCTACACGGTTCCCGACGAGCCCGTCCCGATCGACATCTCCGGTTTCGGCCCGAAGGCGACCGCGCTGGCCTCCCGGGTGGCCGACGGCTACATCACGATGATGCCGGAGGAGGAGATGGTCACGCGGTTCCGCAAGGGCGGCGGCGGGATGAAGCTGGTCAGCGGCGGCACGAAGGTCTGCTACGGCAGCGACCGCGACGCGTGCGTCCGTACGGTGCACAAGCTCTGGTACAACGAGCTGCTGCCCGGCGAGATGGGCCAGGTGCTGCCCTCGCCCCGGCACTTCGAGCAGTTGCAGGAGCTGGTCACCGAGGACATGGTGCGGGACAACACGGTGTGCGGTGACAACGTGGACGAGCACGTGTCGGCGCTGCGCGAGTTCGCCGACGCCGGGTTCGACCGGGTGTACGTGAACCAGATCGGGCCGGACCAGCGGGGCTTCTTCGACTTCTACCGGACGAAGGTGCTGCCGCAGCTCACCGGCTGAACGCGGGGAAGGGGGCGGGGCAGACGCCCCGCCCCCTTCCCCTGTCACGCCCTGCGACGGTCGGACGTGGCCGTCAGGCCCTGTGGTGCGGGCCGTCGGGGTCGATGGATGCCTCGGGAGGTGTCTGCGGCATCGGCGGGTACGGCATGCCGAGGCCGCTCGGCGGGGCGCCCGGCGCGCTGCCGCCGAGCACGCGGTGCGCGGTGTGGTGACCGTGCTCGGAGGGGCCGGAGTGGGCGGCGCCCCGCAGGACGTACGCCACCACGCCCAGCAGCGCCGCGGTGATCAGTGCCGCGGCCCAGCCGGGCAGTCCGATCGCCAGGGCCAGGCCCACGGCGAGGGCCACCGCGCCGCCCGCGTACAGGGCGGCGGCGCCCGACGCTGCGTAGAGCATGGCGGTACGGCGCCGCTTGCGCGACTGCTCGCGCAGTTCGTCGCGTACCGTCTCGCGCGCCACCTGAGCCAGTTCTTCGACGAGGTGCTTGTCCAGATGTTCCAGGTGATCGATGCGGTCCATACCCTGCGGGTACCCGCCGGATACGGCCGGTAACGCCCGGCGCCACGATCAGCTCGGCCGCGCCGCTCCCCCGCGCATCTCCGCGGTGAGGGCCCAGCGTTCGTGGTCGCGCCAGGCGCCGTCGACGTAGATCATGTCCGGGGAGAAGCCCTCCAGGCGGAAGCCGGCGCCCCGGGCCAGGGCGATGGAGGCGGCGTTGCCGGGCTGGACGTTGATCTCCAGCCGGTGCAGGCCCAGCGGCCCGAACGCGTACCCGATCACCAGCTCCATGGCCTCGCGCATCAGGCCCCGCCCGGCCGCGTGCGCGAAGACGCCGTAGCCGAGGGCACCGGACTGCAGGCCGCCCCGCACGATGTTGTTGATGTTGATGAAACCGGCGATGGCCCCGCCGTCCTTCTCGCACACCAGGAAGCCGGCCCGGTCCGGGTCCTCGATGAGCCGCCCGGCGTACTCGGCGTACGCCTCGTCGCCGGCCGGCGGGAACAGCCACGGCCGGTGCAGGTCCTTGCTCTCGCGGGCCCGCGCGGTGAACTCGGGGCCGTCGTCGAGGGTGAAGGGTCGGAGGGCGACACGGGGGCCCTCGGCGAGGTACCGGGACGGGGGGTGCGGCATGCGACCAGCCTACGGCGCCGGCCGGACGCCGGCGTCGGTGCCGGCGAGGTACCCGAACTCGGTGTGCCGGGCCAGGACATGGGGGCCGGCCACGGGGTCGGGGTCCCAGCCGCGCGGCACGTCCAGGGCCGCCTGCGGCCGGACGGGTTCCGTCACAAGGTCAGCTCCACCTTCGGCACCCGCGGTGCCGGTTCCAGTCCGAACACCTGGGCGTACAGGGACAGTTCGGCCTCCAGGGCGCGGGTCATCGTGTCGGCGCGACGGAATCCGTGGCCCTCGCCCTCGAAGGTGAGGTAGGCGTGCGGCACGCCCCGGCCGGCGATCCGGGCGAGGAAGCGTTCGCACTGGGCGGGCGGGCAGATGACGTCGTCCAGGCCCTGGAGCAGCAGGAAGGGCACGCTCAGCCGGTCGGCGTGCGCGGTCGGGGAGCGTTCGGCGTACCGGGCGGGCACCTCGGCGGGCGGGCCGATCAGCGACTCCAGATAGCGGGACTCGAAGTCGTGGGTCTCGCCGGGGCCCCAGGTGGTGAGGTCGAGGACGGGGTAGATGATGGTGCCGCAGGCGTACACGTCGGTCGTGGTCAGGGAGGCGGCGGTGGTCCAGCCGCCCGCGCTGCCGCCCCGGATGGCCAGCCGGGCGGGGTCGGCGGTGCCCTCCTCGGCGAGGGCGCGGGCGACGGCCGCGCAGTCCTCGACGTCGACCACGCCCCACTGTTCGCGCAGCCGCTCCCGGTAGGCGCGGCCGTATCCGGTGGAGCCGCCGTAGTCGACCTCGGCGACGCCGAGGCCCCGCGAGGTGAAGTAGGCGATCGCCAGGTCCAGCACGAGCGGCGCCCGGCTGGTGGGGCCGCCGTGCGCCCAGATGACGTACGGCGGGAGTTCGCCGTCGGGCGCGGTCCGTGCGGGGTGGTGCGGCGGGTAGACGTGCGCGTGCACCTCGCGGCCGTCCGGACCGGGGAAGGTGCGGATCTGCGGCTCCGGGTAGTGCGCGGGGTCGACGGGGTCCCGGTGCCGGGCGCCGATCACGCGGGCGCGGCCGGTGGCGGTGTCGAGTTCGACCACCTCGTACGCGGTACGCGGGCTCGCGGCGACGGTGACGACACGGTGGCCGTGGGTGGCGAGGGCGGGGGTGTACTCCGTCCACGGTCCGGCGGCGTCGACGAGTTCACCGGATTCGCTGTCCAGTATGCCGAGTACGGTCGACCCTCGACCGTGTACGACCGCCAGGAGACCGTCTTCCAGCGGTGCGAACCAGCGCAGCCCCAGCTGCCACAGCGGCCCGCCGAACTCCTCCTCGCGCGGGCAGAGCGGGATGCCGTCGCGGTAGAGGTTCCACCAGCCGCCACGGTCGCTGGTGTACAGAATCCTGCCGTCCGTCGACCACTCGACCTGCGCGACCGCCTCATCCGGTCCACCGGCGACTGTCCGCACGTCCGTCAGCCGGCCGTCCTCCCCCACCGCGGCCACCAGCAGTTCCGTCCCCTCCCACGGCATCCGCGGGTGGTCCCACCCCAGCCATGCGGCCCGCCGGCCGTCCGGGGAGAGCCGGGCGCCGGTGACGAACCGGTGCCGGGGTTCGGCCAGTGCCCGGACGGCCCCGCGGTCGTCGGCGGCCGAGCCGTCCAGCGGTACGGCGGCCAGGAGGCGCCGTACGTCGCCGGCACCGTCCCCGGTGAACTCCTCCAGCACGCACCACACCTCGCCGCGGGCCGGGTCCACCCGGGGTTCGGCCCAGCGCAGGCCGCCGCCCACCGGGGAGAGCGGGGTGAGCGGGACGGGTTCGCCGCCGGGCTCGTACCGGTACAGCCGCTGGTCGGCGAAGTGCACGAAGACGATCAGCGGGCGGCCGTCCCGCACGAGCCCGGTCCACGGCCGGCCACCGTACTCGATGACCCGGCTGCGGACGTTCCACGGCGCCGGCAGCACGGACTCCTCCCGGCCGTCGGTGCGCCGCCGGACCAGCGCGCGGCGGCCGCCCTCGGCCGGCCGGGGCTCGGTCCACCAGACCTCGTCGCCGACGAAGTCCACCCACTCCGGCCGTCCGTCGTGCGCGGCGGCGAGCGCCGCGTCGATGGGTGACGGCCACGATCCGTACGGCGTTGTCGGCACCGGCTCCCCCATCGTCTAGGCCGTCCGCAGGAAGCGGTCGAGGACCCGGACCCCGAAGTGCAGGGCCGCCACGGGTACCCGTTCGTCCACGCCGTGGAACAGCGCCTGGTAGTCGAGGCCGGCGGGCAGTTTCAGCGGGGCGAAGCCGTAGCCGGTGATGCCGAGCCGGGAGAACTGCTTGGCGTCGGTGCCGCCCGGCATGCAGTACGGCACCACGTGCCCGCCGGGTGCGAACTCCTCGACGGCGGCCCGCATCCGCGCGAACAGCGGGGCGTCCACCGGTGCTTCGAGGGCGACTTCACGGTGGGCGAACTCCCATCGGACGTCCGGGCCGGTCAGTTCGTCCAGGGTGGCCGTGAACTCCTCCTCGGTGCCGGGGAGGTAGCGTCCGTCGACGTAGGCGACGGCCTCGCCCGGGATGACGTTCAGTTTGTAACCGGCGTCCAGCATGGTCGGGCTGGTGCTGTTGCGGAGGGTGGCCTCGACCAGCCGGGCCGCGGGGCCGAGCTTGTCCAGCAGCCGGTCGACCTCCCTGAAGTCGGCTTCGATGCCGTAGAGGGCGGCGAGTTCGGTGAGGGCGGCCCGTACGGTCGGGGTGAGCCGGAGCGGCCACCGGTGTTCGCCGATGCGGGTGACGGCGGCGGCGAGCCGGGTCACCGCGTTCTCCTTGTTCACCCTGGAGCCGTGTCCGGCGCGGCCGCGTGCGGTGAGCTTCAGCCAGCCGGTGCCCCGCTCGCCCGCGGCGACGGGGTAGATCTCCCGGCCGGACCCGTCGTGGAAGGTGAAGGCGCCCGACTCGCCGATGGCCTCGGTGCAGCCCTCGAAGAGTTCGGGGTGCCGGTCGGCGAGGAACCCGGAGCCGTCCTCGGCGCTGGCCTCCTCGTCGGCGGTGAACGCGATGACGAGGTCGCGGCGGGGCCGGACGCCCCGCCGGGCCCAGGACCGGATCACCGCGAGGACCATCGCGTCCATGTTCTTCATGTCGACGGCGCCGCGCCCCCACACGACGCCGTCCCGGACCTCGCCGGAGAAGGGGTGGACCGTCCAGTCGGCGGCCTCGGCGGGGACGACGTCGAGGTGGCCGTGGACCAGCAGCGCGTCGGCGGACGGGTCGGTGCCCTCGATCCGGGCCACCACGTTGGTGCGGCCCGGGGTGCGCTCCAGCAGCAGGGGCTCCAGGCCGGCCCCGGCCATCCGCTCGGCCGCGTACTCGGCGGCGGGCCGCTCCCGGCAGTCGCCGCCGCCCCGGTTGGTGGTGTCGATGCGGATCAGGCCGGAGGTGAACTCGACGACCTCGTCCAGGGACAGCTCGTCGGCGTGCTGGTCAGCCATACTGCTCCTCCACGGCGGCGGAGGCGATCGTGGTGACCGCCTTGAACGTCCTGATCCCCTCGTACATCGTGGCGCTGGTGTACGCCACCTTGCGTTCCGCGATCCGTGCCACGCCGGGGACGACGGTGGCGGCCATCGCGAGGTGTTCGGCGTCGAACTCGACGGCGACCGTGAACGGACCCGCCTGAGCGGGTTCGTGACGGACCGCCAGCCGTGCCGCCTCCTTGGCCGCCGCGCGGATGTCGGCCGCGGTCCTGGCCGGGGTCCGGCACACGGCCGCGTACCGGGACACATGGTCCTTGACGGCGACCTTCGGTGCCTCGGGCGCGTAGCCGAGGGCGTCCTCACAGGCGAGGTCGTCACCGGTGACGAGGACGACGGGGACGCCGTACTCGGCGACGACGTGCGCGTTGAGCAGGCCCTCACTGGCGCGGACGTCGTTCAGCCACACGCCGGTGATCTGGTTCGCGAGGTAGGTGTGGGCGAGGACGCCCTCCATGCCGGCGCCCGCGTGGTAGCCGACGAACGCGATGCCGTCGACGTCCCCGTGCTGGACGCCCTCCACCATGGACAGCGCCTTGTGCCGGCCGGTGAGCATCTCGACCCGCTCGTCGAGCCGCTCCAGGAGCAGGTTGCGCATGGTCCAGTGGGCCTCGTTGACGAGCACCTGGTCGGCGCCGCCGTCGAAGAAGCCCTCGACGGCGGCGTTCACGTCCGAGGTGAACATCGACCGGCACCGCTCCCACTGGGGCGTCCCCGGCAGCACGTCGGCAGGCCAGGTGACGCCGGTGGCACCCTCCATGTCGGCACTGATGAGGATCTTCATGGTCGGTCACGTTACGCGCCGGGCGGCGGGCAGGCTACGACCCGCCCGCGGGAGGCGGTGCCGGGTCCCGGTCAGGCCCGGGCGAGGACGAACCAGCGGGCCGGCAGGTCGATGCGGGTGCCGTCGCTCAGGTGCTCGGTCTGCGGGACGGTCGTCTCGCCGTCGGCCAGGACCTTGAGGCCGGCCCCGGCGAGCAGACGCGGGATCTCGTCGTCGGAGGCGTCGGCGGGCTTGAGTCCGTACTGGAAGACCCGCTGGAGCTTGGGTCCCGGACCGGCCGGTTCGGACGCCGCGCGCCGCAGGACGTCCCGGGAGCCGGAGGTGAGTTCCACGACGAAGGCGCGGCCCTCGGCGCCGATGAGTTCGGCGACGGCGGCGGCGACCGCGGGCCGGGCGTGCGGTTCGCTCTGGTGGATGACGGCCCGCATGTAGACGTGGCTGTCGCCCAGGCGCTGGTGCAGGGCGCGTACGGCGTCGGTGTCGGTGAGGTCCAGTTGTTGGAACTCGACGGCTTCGCCGTCCGCGGCGCGGCGGGCGTGCTCCACGGCCGCGTGGGAGAGGTCGACGCCGACGGCGCGGGCGAACCGGGTGGCCAGGTAGCGGGTCTGGGTGCCGTTGCCGCAGCCGAGGTCCACGATCGTGCGGTCGGGGTCGGCGTGCGGCAGGAGCAGTTCGCTGTGCGGTGCGGCGCTCAGGGCGGGATCGGAGTCCCAGATGGCCTCGCCCCGGGCGTCGGAGGTGTCGCGCCAGTAACTCTCCCAGGCGTTGCGGTACTTGTCCGAGACGTTCATGCGCTCTCCCCACGGTCGGTTCCGTGATCGGGATATCGCGTCGAGCGGGTCCGGGGCAAGGGTCGGGCGGTCACCTTCACGAGATGGGGATGGTCTGTTCGAACCAGACGGTCTTGTGGTGGCCGGTGGCGCTGGCACCCCATTCCCGGGCGAGCCGGCTGACCACGCGCAGGCCGCGGCCGGACTCGTCGTGGGGTCCGGCGTTCAGCATGGCGGGCAGGGCGGGTTCGTCGTCGGTGACCTCGAACAGCAGGGCGTCGGTGCGGACCACGCGCAGTCCGACCCGGTCGGACTCGGCGTGCCGGACGGCGTTGGTGACGACCTCGCTGACCAGCAGTTCGGCGGTCTCCACGGCGTGGGGCAGGCCCCAGTCGAGGAGTTGCCGGCGCACCAGGCGGCGGGCCCGGCCCACCTCGCGCGGGTCGGTGTCGAGCTGCCACGCGGCGACGTGGTCGTCGGGGATGCCGTTGAGGCGGGCCATGAGCAGGGCGACGTCGTCCTTGCGGCCCCCGTGGGTGTTGAGGGCGCGGATGATGGTGTCGCAGGCGTCGTCCATGGAGGCGGCGGGGTGCGCGGCGGACTCGCAGAGCGCCGCGAGGCCCTCGCCGATGTCGGTGCCGCGGACCTCGACCAGGCCGTCGGTGCACAGCACCAGCCGGTCGCCGGGGTTGACCTTGACCGTGGCGGCCTCGAAGGGGACGCCGCCGACGCCCACGGGTGCGCCGGTGGGCAGGTCGAGGAGTTCGCTGCTGCCGTCCTCGGCGCGGACCAGCACGGGCGGGATGTGGCCGGCGTTGGCGAGGCTCAGTTCGCCGCGGATCGGGTCGTAGACGGCGTACAGGCAGGTGGCGAGGTAGGTGTCGCCGAGCCTGCGGGCCAGGTCGTCGAGGTTGCGCAGGAGTTGGGCGGGCGGGGTCTCCATGGTGGCCATGGTCTGTACGGCGGTGCGCAACTGGCCCATCATGGCGGCCGAGTTGAGGCCGTGGCCCATGACGTCGCCGACGACGAGCGCGGTGCGGGAGCCGGACAGTTTGATGGTGTCGAACCAGTCGCCGCCGATCCGGCCGAGCCGGGTGCCGGGCAGGTAGCGGGTGGCGATGTCGCAGCCGGCCATCCGCGGGGTGACCTGCGGCAGCATGCTGTCCTGGAGGGTGTCGGCGACGTTCTCCTGGTAGGTGTACATGCGGGCGTTGTCGAGGACGAGGCCCGCGCGGGCGGCGAGTTCGGCGCCGGTGGTGCGGTCCATGTCGTCGAACTGGGGCCGGTCGGGGCGGCGCATGAGCACCATGAAGCCGAGGACGACGTTGCGCGCCTTGAGCGGGACGATCAGCAGGGACCGGCCGGTGATCAGCGGCCGCAGGTCGCGCTTCTCGAACTCGCCCGAGATGCGTTCGGACAGTTCGTCGGTGACCCTCGGGACGAGGACCGGCTCGCCCGTCTCCATGCACTGGTAGAACGGGGTGTGTTCGGGGAAGGCGAAGGCCTCGCCGACGGGCACGGTGTCGTCCCAGCGGCCGGGTTCGTCGTTGTGCTCGACCCAGACGCGGAACATCACGGTGCTGGCGTCCGGCGGTCCGTCCGGGAAGCCCTCGCCGGCCAGCACGGCGGCCCGCAGGTGGGTGCCGGCGAAGTCGGCGAAGCGGGGTACGGCGGCGCTGGTGACCTCGCGGATCGTCTCGCCGAGGTCCAGGGAGGAGCCGATGGCGGAGCTGACCTCGTTGAGGAACTCCAGGCGCTCGCGGACGGCGGCGTACTCCAGGTCCTGTTCGGCGCCGGCCGGGACCACGGCCGGTGTCCGCTGCTGCGGTACGACGACTTCGGCGCGGGTGCGTCCGGGACGGCGGGGCACGCCCCAGTACGGGGTCACGGGCACCCGCTCGTACTGGCTGAACTCCAGGATGGGGTAGCCGAGTTCGAGGACCTGGGAGACGATGCGGGCGCTGAGTCCCGGGCCCATGTTGGGCAGGATGTCGGGCAGCCGGCGTTCGAGTTCCTCGGACGCGGGCAGCTCGGTGTGACGGGCGAAGCCGGGCGAGATGCGTTCGGCGGTCTCGTCGTCGTAGCCGCGTTCCTCGCGCAGCCGGGTGGCGTCGGCGGCGAGCACGAGCAGCCGGGCGGGATCCGGGCCGACCAGCGGGTAGGCCCACCACAGCACGTCGAGCCGCTCCTCGCCGCCGGACAGCGGATCGGGTGGGGCGACGCGGGCGCGGCCGGCGGTGGGGTACCCGTTGTGCCCGCCGAGGGAGGTCTCCAGGTCGGGTCCGGGCCCGTCGTGGAGCGGGTGGGGATCCGGTGCCGCGCTCTCCTCGGGGAGGGCGCCGGAGACCGGCAGCAGGTCCGCCGCGGGATGTCCGACGGCGTCCTCCCTGCCCACGCCGAACAGGCGCGCCGCGCCACTGCTCCAGTGGGACACTGTTCCGGAGCGGTCCACGACGACCACCGCCAGCGGAATCCGGCCCGCCGTGATGTCGCCGGCGCCGCGCCCGGGAGTCGCGTCCCGCTCGCTGCCACGGTCCATGGCCCAGGCCCTCTCTCCCCACGGCTGTCCGCAAACGATCTGTGCCGCCCGCCACTACGGTACGGGGACGGCCGGTCGCGATGTGTGCCAATCCTGGAATTGGTCTCACCGGTTCGCTCCGGCGCACCGAAAGGCGCCCCGGCTCAGTCCTCGTGGCCGAGCTGGAGATCCCGTTCGGTGCGGCCACCGCCCGCGACCTGCAGCACTGTGGCGACCGGTGGGTAACCTGCGGCGATGACGGTGTACTCGCCGGAGGAGAGGTCGACGAACCGGAACGTTCCGTCGGGTCCGGTGGTGAGGGTGTCCACGACATTGCCGGCGGCGTCGAGCAGGGTGACCCGGGCGTCCTCGACGGGGCGTCCGCCGCCGGCCCGGACGGTGCCCTTCAGTACGGCGCCGCCCGCGAGTTCGACGTCCTGCCGGGTCTCCCGGGAGGCCTGCACGGTGACCGGGAGCGCGGCGGGCCGGAAGGCGGGTGCGCTGCCGGCGAGGGTGTACTCGCCGGCGACCAGTTCGGTGATGACGTAGCCGCCCTCGCGTCCGCTGCGGGTGGTGGCGACGACCTCGCCGTGCACGTTGGTGAGGGTGACGGTGGCGTCCCGGACGGGGGTGCCGTCGGCGGTGCGGACGCTGCCGGCGAGGCGGCCGGCGCCGCCGAGGACGACGTCGAGTTCGACGGGGCGTTCGCCGACGGTGACGGAGACGGCCTGCGGCTGGTGCCCGCCGGCGGCGGCGATCAGCACGTACGCCCCGGAGCCGGGCGTGCCGAGCGCGTACCGCCCGTCCTCGCCGCTGGCGCCCCGCCCGATCTGCTGTCCGGCGACGTCGATGAGGGTGAGGGCCGCGCGGGGCACGACGGTGCCGTCGGGGTGCTGCACCGTGCCGCAGACGGGGATCCCGGCGGCGTGCGGGGACCGGGCCTGGGGGATCGGGGCGGTCATGGTCTGCGGCTCCGTTTCGGCGGTGTTGTGGGACACCAGCGGTTTCTCCTTGAGGAAGAAGGCGATGAGCAGGCCGAGGACGAGCACCGGGACGAGGTAGAGGAAGATCCGGGGCATCGCGTCGGCGTAGGCGCGGATGTAGGCGTCGCGCAGGGCCGGGGGCAGCGCGTGGACGAGCTGCGGGGTGAGGGAGTCGGCGTCGGGCAGGCCGGCGCCCGCGCGCGGGGGCAGTTCCCGGCGCAGCGCGGAGGTGAGCCGGTCGGCGAAGAGGGTGCCGAAGACGGCGGCGCCGACGCTGCCGCCGATCTGCCGGAAGTAGTTGTTGGCGCTGGTGGCGCTGCCGAGGTCGGTGGGGCGCACGGAGTTCTGGACGGCGAGGACGAGGACGGGCATGACCAGGCCGATGCCGGTGCCGAGGACGGCCATCCAGATGCTGTAGTGCAGCCGGGGTGTGTCGGTGTGCAGCCGGGACAGCAGCCACATGCCGGCGGCGGCGACCGCGCTGCCGAGCACGGGGAAGATCTTGTAGCGGCCGGTGTGGCTGATGAGCTGTCCGCCGATGATGGAGGCGCCGACGACGCCGGCCATCATGGGCAGCATCAGCAGCCCGGACTCGGTGGCGCTGGCCCCGTCGACCATCTGCAGGAAGGTCGGCAGGTAGCTGGCCGCGCCGAACAGGGCGACGCCGATCACCAGCCCGACCAGTCCGCTGACGGTGAAGACGGAGTCACGGAACAACCGCAGCGGGATGAGGGGTTCGGCGGCGCGGTGCTCGGCGGCGAGGAAGAGGACGGTGGCGGCGAGGGCGCCCGCGCCGAGGCCGAGGATCTGCCGGGAGTCCCAGGCGTACCGGGTGCCGCCCCAACTGGTGAGCAGGACCAGGCAGGTGGAGGCGGCGGCGAGCAGCAGGGTGCCGAGGACGTCGAGGCGGGCGCGCACGCGGGGCCTGGGGAGGCGGAGGACGGCGGTGACGACGGCGAGGGTGAGCAGGCCGAAGGGGACGTTGACGTAGAAGCACCAGCGCCAGGAGAGGTGGTCGGTGAAGTAGCCGCCGAGCAGGGGTCCGGCGACGGAGGCGAGGCCGAAGACGGCGCCGATCAGGCCCATGTACCGGCCGCGCTGCCGGGGCGGCACGATGTCGGCGATGATCGCCTGTACGCCGATCATGAGTCCGCCGGCGCCGATGCCCTGGACCGCGCGGAAGGCGATGAGCTGGTCCATGGTGCCGGCCCGGCCGGCGAGCGCGGAGCCGAGGACGAAGACGGCGATGGCGAACTGGAAGACGCCCTTGCGGCCGAGCAGGTCGCCGAGTTTGCCGTAGACCGGCAGGCCGACGGTGGAGGTGAGCAGGTAGGCGGTGATCGCCCAGGACATCCGGTCCAAGCCGTGCAGTTCGCCGACGATCTTCGGGAGGGCGGTGGCCACGATCATCTGGTCGAGGGCGGCGAGCAGCAGGGCCAGCATCAGCCCGGTGAAGACCAGCCGGACCCGGCGGGGGCTCGGTTCGGCGGCCTGCGTGGGCGCCCGGGCGGGGAGGCCGGGTGGCGCGGCGACCGTTTCCGTCCGCTCCAGAGTGATCCCGCCCATGTAGCGCTCCCCTCGTCACACCTGCCGCAGATTTGCCGCGCGAAGCGACAACTCCGAGCAAGTGCGACGAGTTACGGCGCCGACCCGGTCGGTATGTGTTTCCACTCGAACCGGTGACGGGGGCCAACGACCCCCGGGTGCCGGGGACTTACTTCTCGACCTCGGCGGCGAGGTTGGCCAGCAGGGCGTCGTAGATCCGGCCGAGGCCCTTGGGGGCGAAGGTCTTCTCGAAGAAGCCGCCGATGCCGCCGGCGCCCTGCCAGGTGGTGGTGACGACGACGCGGGAGCCGCCCTCGCCGGCGGGGGTGACACGCCAGGTGGTGACCATGGAGGAGTTTCGGTCCTTCTCGACCAGCTCTCCCTCGGTGGGCTCGGTGACCTCCAGCAGGCAGTCGCGCACCCGCTTGCTGGTGGCCTGGAGCTTCCAGTGGACGAGGGTGCCCTCACCGTCGCCGCCCTCGCGCACCTCGTACTCGCTGAACTGCTCGGGCAGCAGCCTGCTCCGGGTGCCGCGGTAGTCGGCGAGGGCGTCGAACACCTTCTCCGCGTCCGCCGCGACGACCCGCTCCGTAGTGGCCTCGACCTGCGCCATTGCGTTCCTCCACGACCTGGTTCCTCGGGGTTGGGGCAAGCCAACCACTCCGCCGCCCGGCCGCCCAAATCGGGGTCCGCGTTCCGGGTCCGCACGATCATGGGAACAGATGTTCTATTCTGGGGCCAGGTGCGAGCGAGGAGGCGTCCATGCGCTGGGAGAACCTCACGGACGAGGGCGAACACGGCCGGGCCGCCGACGCGGCGCTGTTCGGCGCGGACGCCGTGACGCGTACGTTCGACATGCCCGAGTTCCGCGGGATCACCTTCCACGAGGTGCGGGCCCGCTCGGTGCTCAACCGGGTGCCGGGCGCCTCGCGCATGCCGTTCGAGTGGACGGTGAACCCGTACCGGGGGTGCTCGCACGCGTGCGTCTACTGTTTCGCCAGGAAGACGCACAGCTATCTGGACCTGGACACGGGCATCGGCTTCGACACCCAGATCGTGGTCAAGGTCAACGCCCCCGAGGTGCTGCGCCGCCAGCTGGCCTCGCCGCGCTGGCAGGGCGACCACGTGGCGATGGGCACGAACGTCGACTGCTACCAGCGCGCCGAGGGCCGCTACCGGCTGATGCCGGGCATCATCTCCGCGCTCACCGACCACGCGAACCCGTTCTCGATCCTCACCAAGGGCACCCTGATCCTGCGCGACCTGGACCTGCTCGTGCGCGCGGCCGAGGTGACGGACATCGGCGTCTCGGTCTCCGTCGGCTTCCTGGACGGCGAGCTGTGGCGCACGGTGGAGCCCGGCACGCCCGCGCCCGAGCGCCGGCTGGACGTGGTGCGCACCTTCACGGAGCACGGGATCGGCTGCGGGGTGCTGATGGCGCCGGTGATCCCGTTCCTGAGCGACCACCCGGCCCAGCTGCGGGCGACGGTACGGGCTATCGCGGCGGCGGGGGCCACCTCCGTCACCCCCCTCACCCTGCATCTGCGCCCGGGCGCCCGGGAGTGGTTCATGGCCTGGCTCGGGCAGCACCACCCGCACCTGGTACGGCGGTACGAGCGGCTGTACGCGGAGGGCGCGTACGCGCCCAGGTGGTACCAGCGCCGGATCACCCGTCAGGTGCACGAGCTGGCCGAGGAGTACGGCATCGGGCCCACGCGCGCGGGCCGGGCCCGCCGGATCCGCCCGGCCGAACCGGCGCCGGGCCCGGCCGCGCCGGAACCGGTCCAGCTCAGCCTGATGTGAGCGGGTCCGGGCGTTAGGGGGCATCCCACGGCCCAATTGGGTCAACTATGGCCCCGACGCGTTCTTCAGGGGTCCGATTCCGGGACGATCCGGCGAGAACCGTGAGCCTCGCGGTTCGCCGAGACCCTCCGTCCCGTAAGGACCCGCATGAGAACACGCGCAGCCCTGCTGTGCGCGGCCGCGGCCGCCGCCGTCCTGGCGGGCTCGGTCACCGCCCCACCCGCGCAGGCCGCCCGGCCGGCCGGACCCGACCGGAAGAGCGCCGGACTCGACTGGAAGAAGTGCGGCACCAGCGACTACCCCCGGCTCCAGTGCGCCTTCGTGAAGGTGCCACTGGACTACGCGAGACCGTCGGGCCGGCAGATCACGCTCGCCCTGTCCCGCGTCCCGCACACCGCCCGGTCCTCCCAGGGCCCGCTGCTGGTCAACCCCGGCGGACCCGGCGGCAGCGGGCTGACCCTCGCGGGGTTCGTCGCCTCGGCGCTGCCGAAGAACGTCGCGGCCCGGTACGACGTCATCGGCTTCGACCCGCGCGGGGTCGGCCGGAGCCGGCCGGCCCTCGACTGCGTGCCCGGCCACTTCGCGCCGGTGCGCCCCGCCTCCGTGCCGGCCGCCCCCACGCTGGAGCGGGCCGGGCTCGACCGCGCCCGGTCCTTCGCCGCGGCCTGCGGCCGCAAGTACGCCGACGTGCTGCCGTACCTGGACACGGTCAGCGCCGCCAGGGACCTGGACGCCGTCCGCCGGGCCCTCGGCGCGCCGGCGATCAGCTACTTCGGCTACTCCTACGGCACCTATCTGGGCGCGGTCTACGCGAAGCTGTTCCCGCGGCGCGTCCACCGCCTGGTGCTGGACTCGATCGTCGACCCGACCGGCGTCTGGTACGGGGACAACCTCGCCCAGGAGTACGCCTTCGACGGCCGGCACCGCGCGCTGATGGCCTGGATCGCCCGGTACGACTCGACGTACGGGCTCGGCCGGGACCCCGCGGGGATCGAGGCCCGCTGGTACGCGATGCGGGCCGCGCTGGCGAGGAAGCCGGCCGGGGGGAAGGTCGGCGCGGCGGAGCTGGAGGACACCTTCATGGCCGGCGCCTACTACGACGGCTACTGGCCCTACCTCGCCGAGGCGTTCGCGGCCTACGTCCACCGCGGGGACGCCGGGCCGCTGGTGACGGTGTACCGGAACATCGCCGCCGTGGACGCCTCCGGCGACAACGGTTACAGCGTCTACACGGCGGTGCAGTGCCGTGACGCCCCCTGGCCGCGCGACTGGGACCGGTGGCGTGCGGACGCCTGGAAGGTGTACGCGAAGGCGCCCCTGATGGCCTGGAACAACACGTGGTACAACGCGCCCTGCGCGTTCTGGCCGACCGGCCCGCGCCGGCCGGTGGACGTCGCCAACAGCGCGCTGCCGCCGGCGCTGCTGTTCCAGGCGACCGAGGACGCGGCGACCCCGTACCCCGGCGGGGTGACGGTCCACCGGCTGCTGGCCCGCTCCAGCCTGGTGGTCGAGCAGGGCGGCGGCAACCACGGCGTCACGCTGAGCGGCAACACCTGCCTGGACGCCTACCTGGCCGCGTACCTGGGCAACGGCACGGTCCCCCGGGGCACCGGCCCGGCCGACGCGGTCTGCGCCAAGTCCCCCGACCCGAAGCCACTGAAGCCCAGGTCGGCTCCACCGGCGTCCACCGGTCCGACCCTGCACGGCCTGCTGGGCCGGCGCCACTAGGATCCCGACGGCCCGGGGCCGAGCCCGCCGCCCCGGGCAACGGCCCGGCCGGGCGGGGGCGTTGTCGGTGCCGTGGTCCACCATGGGGGTCATGAGCGAACCGACCCGCATCCCCGCGCCCGGCGCACGCGAGGGTGGCCGTATGCGTGCCCCGGTGGTCCGGGAGATGGCGCTCGGCGACTGTGAGCGGGTGTCCGAGATCCGGGTTCGCGGGTGGCAGCGTGCCTATCGGGGGCTCGTGCCGCAGGTGTATCTCGACGGGCTGAGCGTCGCCGCGGACGCCGAGCGGCGGCGGGCCGGGTTCGGGCGGCGCGCCGACGTGGTGAACCTGGTCGCCGCGCGGGACGGCGCGGTGCTCGGGTGGGCGGCGTACGGGCCGTACCGGGACGGGGAGTCGCACACCGGGGACGCCGAGCTGTACGCGATCTACGTCGACCCGGCGCACACGGGCGCGGGGATCGGTCGGGCCCTGCTGGCCGCGGCCGCCGAGCGGTGCGCGTCGTATCCGCGCATGCTGCTGTGGGTCCTCAAGGGCAACGCCCCGGCCCGGCGGTTCTACGAGCGCGCCGGGTTCCGGCCCGACGGCGTCGAGGAGCCCTTCGAGGCGGCCGGCGTGTCCGTGCCCGAGGTGCAGTACGTGCGCACGCTCGCCGGCTGACCCGGCGTCAGCTGGGCTGCTCCTGCGGGAGCCGCGCCAGCGCGTGCACCGCCGCCTCGGCGAGCGCGGGGTGCGCGAGGGCCTCGCTCAGGACGCGCCGGGCGCGGGGGTCGCCGAGGGCGCCCAGGCCCTCCACGCAGGCCAGGGCCACGCGCCGGTAGGGGTCGTGGGGGCGCAGCCGCCGCTCCAGGGTGGTGATCAGCGCGGGCACGGACTGGGGGGCGCGCAGCGCGACCAGGAGCCGCACCGGGTGCAGGGCGTAGGCGACGCGGAGTTCGTTGGTGGCGAGGGCGGCGGCGGCGCGGGCCGTGCGCGGGTCCCCGAGCCGGGCGAGGGCGTGCGCGGCGGAGGCGCAGCGCGGCGGGTCGCGGTGGTTGAGCAGCAGCACCAGGGACTCGAAGGCGCGCCGGTCGCCCGCGGTGCCGAGGCGGAACGCGGCCAGTTCGCGGGCCCACAGCGGCTGGCCGGGGGCGGTGAGCACCTCCGCGAGGGTGTCGTGGTCCCCGGTGGCCAGCAGGCTCTCGAACGCCGCCGAGCCGCCGGACTCCTGCCGTAAGCGTTCCGTGAGCGATCGCAACTCTTCGTCCACGAGGTCCAGCGTAGGCGGGGCGGGGCCGGCGAGGGAGGTACATCACAAAGTCGGTTTCCGCCCGGGGGCTGGCGCGCTCGTTACCCGCCGGTTAAGCTCATTCGAGCGAGTAACCCTCTCGCATCTCCGCTGGCGACGGTTTGGTGACGCGGCCGTCGCGAGCGCGTTCTGTCGGTTCGGTACGCCGTGTGTACCGCTGTACGACCCGGCTTCGGGACAGAGCCGGTCGGACGTTCCGCCATTCCCGGGCGTGTGCACGCCCGCGGCACCGGCGGCCCCGGGCGTGTGCGCTCGCAGCCCGGCAACACCCGCACTCCTCCTCGCACCGCGGTGCGCCCCCGGGCGCACCCGGCGCGTTCCTCGTCGTCACCCTCATTCCTGGAGTCCCGCGATGGCCACTCCCCTGTCCCCCCAGTCCGGCTCTTCCCTGTCCCCGCTCAGGACGATCGCCGTGGTCGGCCTCGGCACCATGGGCACCGGTATCACCGAGGTCCTCGCGCGGGCCGGCCGCGAGGTGATCGGCATCGACATCAGCGAGGCCCAGGCCGCGAAGGCGGTCACCGCCCTGGAGGCCGCCACCGCCCGTGCCGTGGAGCGCGGCCGGCTCACCGAGGAGGAGCGCGCCGGGACCCTGGCCCGGGTGCGCACCACCACCGACCTCGCCGCGGCGGCCGACGCCGACCTCGTCATCGAGGTGGCCCCGGAGTCGTACGAGATCAAGCAGCAGATCTTCCGCGAACTGGACGGTGTCGTCCGGCCGGAGACGATCCTGGCGACCGGCACCAACGCGCTGTCCGTGACCCGGCTGGCCGCCGGTTCGGCCCGCCCCGAGCGCGTGCTCGGCCTGCACTTCTTCAACCCCGCGCCGGCCATGCGGCTGGTCGAGGTGGTCTCCTCGGTGCTGACCGCGCCGCAGGCCGTCGCCACCGTCACCGACCTCGCGATCGAGCTGGGCAAGGAGCCGGTCGCGGTCGGCGACCGCCCCGGTTTCGTCGCCGACGGGCTGCTGTTCGGCTACCTCAACCAGGCGGCCGCGATGTACGAGGCCCGGTACGCCTCCCGTGAGGACATCGACGCGGCCATGCGGCTCGGCTGCGGCCTGCCGATGGGCCCCCTGGCCCTGCTGGACCTGATCGGCGTCGACACCGCGCGCACGGTCCTGGAGGCCATGTACGCCGAGTCCCGGGACCGGCTGCACGCGCCGGCCCCGATCCTCAAGCAGCTGAGCGAGGCGGGCCTGACCGGCCGCAAGTCCGGGCGCGGCTTCTACACGTACGAGGCACCGGGCAGCGGCACCGTGGTGCCGGACCCGCTGACCCCGGCGGCGGACGGCTCGACCGGCGCGGGCCGGGAGGTCCGCTCGGTGGGGGTCGCCGGCTCCGGCACCATGGCCTCCGGGATCGCCGAGGTGTTCGCCAAGGCGGGCTACCAGGTCGTGCTCGCCGCCCGCAGCGAGGAGAAGGCCCAGGCGGCCAGGGCCCGGATCGGCAAGTCCCTGGCGCGGTCCGTGGACAAGGGCCGGCTGACCGCCGAGGCCGCCGCCGAGGTCCTGGAGCGGATCGTCCCGGCGGGTTCCTACGAGGCCTTCGCCGAGGTGGACCTCGCCGTGGAGGCGGTCGCGGAGGACCTGGAGGTCAAGCGGCAGCTGTTCGCCACGCTGGACAAGGTGTGCAGGCCGGGCGCGGTCCTGGCCACCACCACCTCGTCGCTGCCCGTCGTCGCCTGCGCCCGCGCCACCTCGCGCCCGCAGGACGTGATCGGCATGCACTTCTTCAACCCGGCCCCGGCGATGAAGCTGGTCGAGGTGGTCCGCACGGTGCTGACCGCCGACGACGTGCACGCCACGGTGCGCGAGGTCTGCGGCCGGATCGGGAAGCACGCGGTGGACTGCGGCGACCGGGCCGGTTTCATCGTCAACGCGCTGCTGTTCCCGTACCTCAACAACGCGATCAAGATGGTGGAGGAGCACTACGCGACCCTGGACGACATCGACGCGGCGATGAAGCTCGGCGGCGGCTACCCGATGGGCCCGTTCGAGCTGCTGGACGTGGTCGGTCTGGACGTCTCGCTGGCCATCGAGAAGGTGCTGCACCGCGAGTTCCGCGACCCGGGTCTCGCCCCGGCGCCGCTGCTGGAGCACCTGGTGGCGGCCGGCTGCCTCGGCCGCAAGACCGGCCGCGGCTTCCGCGAGTATGCCCGCCGCTGACGGCGCCGGCGACCGGTTCCGGGCGGGGACGGACTGGGGCGGGCTGCTCGGCCCCGCGTTCGCCCCGCCCGTCCGGCCCGCCCCTTCCCCGCCCCCCGCGGGCGGGGAAGAGCCCGGACCTGCGCATCGAGCTGCGCGGATGCAGTACGTTCGGGTCATGTCCCAGCCCGCCAAGTCGTCCCGTACACCGGCTACGCCCGACGCGCCGGAAAGTGCCGCAGGCAGTCGCGCCGCCGCCCAGCGGCTCAAGATGCGCCGAGAACTGGCGGCGGCAGCCATGGAGCTGTTCGCGACCAAGGGGTACGAGGCCACCACCGTCGACGAGATCGCCGCCGCCGCCGGGGTCGCCCGGCGCACCTTCTTCCGCCACTTCCGCTCCAAGGAAGAGGCGATCTTCCCGGACCACGACGACACGCTGATCCGCGCGGAGGCGGTCCTCAACGCCGCGCCCGCGCACGAGCATCCGCTCGACACCGTGTGCCGCGGCATCAAGGAGGTCATGAAGATGTACGCGGCGCGGCCGGAGATCTCGGTCGCCCGTTACAAGCTCACGCGCGAGGTCCCCACCCTGCGCGAGGCCGAGATCGCCTCCGTGGCCCGCTACGAGCGTCTGTTCACCCGCTATCTGCTCGGCCACTTCGACGAGCACGCGCACGCCGACGACGCCAACGACGACCCGCTGCTGGCCGAGGTCGCCGCCTCGGCGGTGGTCACGGCGCACAACCACGTGCTGCGGCGCTGGCTGCGGGCGGGCGGCCAGGGGGACGTGGAGGCCCAGCTGGACCATGCCTTCGCGATCGTGCGCAGGACCTTCGGTACCGGCATCGGGGCCGGCCGCGAGAGCGCCCCGCGCACCCCGCCGGCCACCGCCGCCGCCCACGGGGAGGTCCTGGTGACGGTGGCCAGGACCGACGCGCCGCTGGACGAGGTGATGCGCACCATCGAGCAGGCGCTGAAAGCGCGGTCCTGACCGGGCCGGAGCGGGAGAAACGGGCTGGGGACGGCACTGGGTGCCGTCCCCAGCCCGTTTCCTTAGCCCCGACGCTGATCGATCATCGCTCATTTGTTGCGTAAAGATTTCATCTGAGAGCTATTTCTGGCACTCGGTGCCTTGCGACGTGACACGCGGTGTCATACGTTGATGGTGTCCGGGCTGTCCCGGCAGGCACACCACCTGCGCGCCCGGACGCCTGCGTCACAGGCAACCTCCCGCGCCACAAAGCGCTGCCAAGCACCACCGCGCCGAACCGACGGCACACCCCTCGAAAACCCTCAAGCGCACTCATCGCAGCACCGACGATCCCTCAGGCGCCCCTCCCTCAGGGCGCTCACCGCCGGAGGCAACACCGTGACCGTGAAGGACATCCTGGACGCGATCCAGTCGAAGGACGCCACGTCCGCCGACTTCGCCGCTCTGCCGCTGCCCGACTCGTACCGCGCGATCACCGTGCACAAGGACGAGACGGAGATGTTCGCGGGCCTGGAGACCCGCGACAAGGACCCGCGCAAGTCGATCCACCTCGACGAGGTCCCCCTGCCCGAACTCGGCCCGGGCGAGGCCCTGGTGGCCGTCATGGCCTCCTCGGTCAACTACAACTCGGTGTGGACCTCGATCTTCGAGCCGCTGTCCACGTTCGGGTTCCTGGAGCGCTACGGCCGCACCAACGAACTGGCCAAGCGGCACGACCTGCCGTACCACATCATCGGCTCCGACCTCGCGGGCGTCGTCCTGCGCACCGGGCCGGGCGTGAACGCCTGGAAGCCCGGTGACGAGGTCGTCGCGCACTGCCTGTCCGTCGAGCTGGAGTCCTCCGACGGCCACAACGACACGATGCTCGACCCCGAGCAGCGCATCTGGGGCTTCGAGACCAACTTCGGCGGCCTCGCCGAGATCGCGCTCGTCAAGTCCAACCAGCTGATGCCGAAGCCGGACCACCTCAGCTGGGAGGAGGCCGCCGCCCCGGGCCTGGTCAACTCCACCGCCTACCGCCAGCTGGTCTCCCGCAACGGCGCCGGCATGAAGCAGGGCGACAACGTGCTCATCTGGGGCGCCAGCGGCGGTCTCGGCTCCTACGCCACCCAGTTCGCGCTGGCCGGCGGTGCCAACCCGATCTGCGTCGTCTCCTCGCCGCAGAAGGCCGACATCTGCCGCTCAATGGGCGCCGAGGCGATCATCGACCGCAACGCCGAGGGCTACCGGTTCTGGAAGGACGAGCAGACCCAGGACCCCAAGGAGTGGAAGCGCTTCGGCAAGCGCATCCGCGAGCTGACCGGCGGCGAGGACATCGACATCGTCTTCGAGCACCCCGGCCGCGAGACGTTCGGCGCGAGCGTCTACGTCACCCGCAAGGGCGGCACCATCACCACCTGCGCCTCGACCTCGGGCTACATGCACGAGTACGACAACCGCTACCTGTGGATGTCGCTGAAGCGGATCATCGGCTCCCACTTCGCCAACTACCGCGAGGCCTGGGAGGCCAACCGCCTCATCGCCAAGGGCAAGATCCACCCGACCCTGTCGAAGGTCTACTCCCTGGCGGACACCGGCCAGGCCGCCTACGACGTGCACCGCAACCTGCACCAGGGCAAGGTCGGCGTGCTGTGCCTGTCGCCCGAGGAAGGCCTCGGCGTGCGCGACGAGGAGAAGCGCGCCCGGCACATCGATGCCATCAACCGCTTCCGGAACGTCTGAGGCCCGGAGAGTCATCCATGACAGAGCGTCAGAAGGACCGTCCGTGGCTCATGCGGACGTACGCCGGCCACTCCACGGCCGAGGCGTCCAACGAGTTGTACCGGCGCAATCTCGCCAAGGGCCAGACCGGCCTGTCGGTGGCGTTCGACCTGCCGACCCAGACCGGCTACGACCCCGACCACATCCTCGCGCGCGGCGAGGTCGGCCGGGTGGGCGTGCCCGTCGCGCACCTCGGTGACATGCGCCGGCTGTTCCAGGACATCCCCCTGGAGCAGATGAACACCTCGATGACGATCAACGCCACCGCCATGTGGCTGCTGGCGCTCTACCAGGTCGTCGCCGAGGAGCAGGGCGCTGACATCACCAGGCTCCAGGGCACGACCCAGAACGACATCGTCAAGGAGTACCTGTCCCGCGGGACGCACGTCTTCCCGCCGGGACCCTCGCTCCGGCTGACGACGGACATGATCGCGTACACGGTCTCCCGCATCCCGAAGTGGAACCCGATCAACATCTGCAGCTACCACCTGCAGGAGGCCGGGGCCACGCCGGTGCAGGAGATCGCGTACGCGATGTCCACCGCGATCGCCGTGCTCGACGCCGTGCGCGACTCCGGCCAGGTGCCGCAGGAGCGCATGGGTGACGTGGTCGCCCGCATCTCCTTCTTCGTGAACGCGGGCGTCCGCTTCATCGAGGAGATGTGCAAGATGCGGGCGTTCGGCCGCATCTGGGACAAGGTCACGCGCGAGCGGTACGGCATCGAGGACCCCCGGCAGCGCCGGTTCCGCTACGGCGTCCAGGTCAACTCGCTCGGCCTGACCGAGGCGCAGCCGGAGAACAACGTCCAGCGGATCGTGCTGGAGATGCTGGCCGTGACCCTCTCCAAGGACGCACGCGCGCGTGCCGTGCAGCTGCCCGCGTGGAACGAGGCCCTGGGCCTGCCCCGGCCCTGGGACCAGCAGTGGAGTCTGCGCATCCAGCAGGTGCTGGCCTACGAGAGCGACCTGCTGGAGTACGAGGACATCTTCGAGGGCTCGAAGGTGATCGAGGCGAAGGTGGACCAGCTGGTCGGGGAGGTCCTCGCGGAGATCGACCGCATCCAGGAGATGGGCGGCGCGCTGGCCGCCGTGGAGTCCGGCTACCTGAAGTCGCAGCTGGTCGCCTCGCACGCCGAGCGCCGCGCCCGGATCGAGTCCGGGCAGGAGAAGATCATCGGCGTCAACATCTTCGAGGGCACCGAGCCGAACCCGCTCACGGCCGACCTGGACACCGCGATCATGACGGTCGACCCGGAGGTGGAGGTCCGGGTCGTGGAGTCGCTGCGCAAGTGGCGGGACACCCGCTACCAGCCGCCCTTCAACCACCCGCGCCCCTGCAAGGCGCTGGAGCGGCTGAAGGAGGCCGCCGCGGGCACGGAGAACCTCATGGAGGCCACGCTGGAGTGCGCCCGCGCCGGGGTCACCACCGGCGAGTGGGCGGGCGCCCTGCGCGAGGTGTTCGGCGAGTACCGGGCGCCCACCGGCGTCTCCTCCGCGCCGGTCGCCGTCCCCGCCGAGGCCGGCTCGGCGCTGGCGGAGGTCCGCGGCAAGGTGGACGCCACCGCCCGCGACCTGGGCGTGGGCAAGCTGCGCTTCCTGGTCGGCAAGCCGGGCCTGGACGGGCACTCCAACGGCGCCGAGCAGATAGCGGTCCGCGCGCGGGACGCCGGCTTCGAGGTGGTCTACCAGGGCATCCGGCTCACCCCGGAGCAGATCGTGGACGCGGCCCTGGCCGAGGACGTGCACGCCGTCGGCCTGTCGATCCTGTCCGGCTCGCACGCCCAGCTGGTCCCGGACGTGCTCCAGCGGCTGCGTGTGGCCGGCGCCACCGACATACCGGTGATCGCTGGTGGCATCATCCCAGGCGGTGATGCCGAGCAGCTCAGGGCCGCCGGGGTGGCCGCCGTCTTCACCCCGAAGGACTTCGACATCACCGGGATCATCGGCCGCATCGTGGACGAGATCCGGAAAGCGAACAAGCTCGACCCCCTGGAGGTCCCCGCATGACCGTCAACCGTCTGCGTCCCCGCCGCTCGTGTCTCGCGGTGCCGGGAAGCAATCCCCGCTTCCTGGAGAAGGCGCAGGGCCTCCCGGCGGACCAGGTCTTCCTCGACCTGGAGGACGCGTGCGCGCCGCTCGCCAAGCCCGAGGCGCGGCACACCATCGTCAAGTTCCTCAACGAGGGCGACTGGACGGGCAAGACACGCGTCGTGCGCGTCAACGACTGGACGACCGAGTGGACGTACCGTGACGTCGTGACGGTCGTCGAGGGCGCCGGCCAGAACCTCGACTGCATCATGCTGCCGAAGGTGCAGAGCGCCGAGCAGGTCGTCGCGCTGGACCTGCTGCTGACGCAGATCGAGAAGACCATGGGCTTCGAGGTCGGCAGGATCGGCATCGAGGCGCAGATCGAGAACGCCCAGGGCCTGAACAACGTCAACGCGATCGCGCAGGCCTCGCCGCGGCTGGAGACGATCATCTTCGGCCCGGCCGACTTCATGGCCTCCATCAACATGAAGTCCCTCGTCGTGGGCGAGCAGCCGCCCGGCTACCCGGCGGACGCCTACCACTACATCCTGATGAAGATCCTGATGGCCGCCCGCGCCAACGACCTCCAGGCGATCGACGGTCCCTACCTGCAGATCCGCAACGTCGAGGGGTACCGCGAGGTCGCCCGGCGGGCCGCCGCGCTCGGCTTCGACGGCAAGTGGGTGCTGCACCCCGGCCAGGTCGAGGCGTCGAACGAGATCTTCTCGCCGTCCCAGGAGGACTACGACCACGCCGAGCTGATCCTGGACGCGTACGACTACTACACGTCCGAGGCGGGCGGCAAGAAGGGCTCCGCGATGCTCGGCGACGAGATGATCGACGAGGCCAGCCGGAAGATGGCGCTGGTCATCGCCGGCAAGGGGCGGGCGGCGGGGATGACCCGCACGTCGACGTTCGAGATCCCGGAGGCCTGAGCGCGATGCAGTTCGGACGCACCTACGAGGAGTTCGAGGTCGGGGCGACGTACAAGCACTGGCCGGGCAAGACGGTCACGGAGTACGACGACCACCTGTTCTGTCTCCTCACCATGAACCACCACCCGCTCCACATGGACGCGAACTACGCGGAGAAGACGACGGACTTCGGCAGGAACGTCGTCGTCGGGAACTACGTCTACTCCCTGCTGCTCGGCATGAGCGTGCCGGACGTCTCCGGCAAGGCGATCGCAAACCTGGAGATCGAGTCGCTCCGGCACGTGGCGCCGACCTTCCACGGCGACACGATCTACGGCGAGACGACCGTGCTCGACAAGTGGCCGTCGAAGTCGAAGAACGACCGCGGCATCGTCCACGTCGAGACCAAGGGCTACAAGCAGGACGGCACCCTGGTGTGCGTCTTCCGCCGCAAGGTGATGGTGCCCACCGAGACGTACACCAAGGAGCGCGGCGGCGAGCAGCCGGGCCGCCCGGAGCCGAAGCAGCAGGAGAAGTGACGATGGCCCGTCTCGCCCAGACCGCCGGTCTGACCGACGTCCAGCAGGAGATCCTCTCGACGGTCCGCGACTTCGTCGACAAGGAGATCATTCCCGTCGCGACGGAGCTGGAGCACCGCGACGAGTACCCGCAGCAGATCGTGGACGGGCTCAAGGAGCTGGGTCTGTTCGGTCTGATGATCCCCGAGGAGTACGGGGGCCTGGGCGAGTCTCTCCTGACCTACGCGCTGTGCGTGGAGGAGATCGCCCGTGGCTGGATGTCGGTGTCCGGCATCATCAACACCCACTTCATCGTCGCGTACATGCTCAAGCAGCACGGCACGCAGGAGCAGAAGGACCACTTCCTGCCGCGGATGGCGGCCGGCGACATCCGGGGCGCCTTCTCGATGTCGGAGCCGGGCCTGGGCTCGGACGTGTCCGCCATCACGTCGAAGGCGGTCAGGGACGGCGACGAGTACGTCCTGAACGGCCAGAAGATGTGGCTGACGAACGGCGGCACGTCCTCGCTCGTGGCCGTCCTGGTCCGCAGTGACGAAGGACACCCCGAGGGCACGGCCCCGCACAAGTCGATGACCACCTTCCTGGTGGAGAAGGAGCCGGGCTTCGGTGAGGTCCGGCCGGGCCTCACCATCCCCGGCAAGATCGACAAGATGGGCTACAAGGGTGTCGACACCACCGAGCTGATCATGGACGGCCTGCGCGTGCCCGCCGACCGGGTGCTCGGCGGGGTCACCGGCCGGGGTTTTTACCAAATGATGGACGGCGTGGAGGTCGGCCGGGTCAACGTGGCGGCGCGCGGCTGCGGTGTCGCCCAGCGGGCCTTCGAGCTGGGTGTGCGGTACGCCCAGCAGCGGCACACCTTCGGCAAGGCGATCGCCCAGCACCAGGCCATCCAGTTCAAACTGGCCGAGATGGCCACCAAGGTCGAGGCCGCGCATGCGATGATGGTCAACGCGGCCCGCAAAAAGGACTCCGGGGAGCGTAACGACCTCGAGGCCGGCATGGCGAAGTACCTGGCCTCCGAGTACTGCAAGGAGGTCGTGGAGGACGCCTTCCGGATCCACGGCGGCTACGGCTTCTCGAAGGAGTACGAGATCGAGCGCCTCTACCGCGAGGCGCCGATGCTGCTCATCGGTGAAGGTACCGCCGAGATCCAGAAAATGATCATCGGCCGCAGGCTGCTCGAGGAGTATCGATTCCAGGGTTGATTGTCCGGTTACGGGGTGTTTTCTTCGAGAAGAAGATCACACCCCGTAGACCGTCTTCGGCCGCCGACTCGGCTTCCTGGCTTGCCGAGTTGTGGCCCGCGCCCGGTACGATCCCGGGAAAGCCGCCGTCCCCCGTCCGAGCGCGGCATCATTCGCTACGAAGGTCATCCATGCCCCACAGCCAAACCTCTGCACACCGCGACAGCCTGGTAGGCGCACGCCTCGCGCGCGGAGCATCGCCGTGGCTTCTCCCGACCGTCGCCACCGCAGCCCTCAGCCTGGTCCGCGCCCGCCGCTCGGGCGCCGCCAAGGCCGTGGCCGTGCCCGCCACCGCGCTCGCGGCGGGCATGCTGTGGTTCTTCCGCGACCCCGAGCGCGAGATCGCCACGGGCCGGGTCATCTCGCCCGCCGACGGTGTGGTGCAGAGCATCATGCCGTGGAAGGACGGGCGCACCCGCGTCGCGATCTTCATGAGCCCGCTCAACGTCCACGTCAACCGCGCGCCCCTCGCGGGCACCGTGACGTCGGTCGAGCACATCCCCGGCGGCTTTGTTCCGGCCTTCAACAAGGAGAGCGAGAACAACGAGCGCGTAGTCTGGCATTTCGACACCGAACTCGGCGACATCGAGATGATCCAGATCGCCGGCGCGGTGGCCCGCCGCATCGTGCCCTACCTCCCGGAGGGCACGAAGGTCGAGCAGGGCGACCGAATCGGTCTGATCCGCTTCGGCTCGCGTGTCGACCTCTACCTGCCCGAGGGCGTGGAGGTCGCGGTCGAGGTCGGACAGAAGACCGTGGCTGGGGTGACTCGCATTGACCGTGATTGATCCGGAGACCCAGGCGGGCTGGGTGCCCGAGGCCGACGAGACGGACGACGAGGAGGAGATGCCCCTCTCGCTGCGCCTGTCGATAGCGGACACCCTCACCCTGGGCAACGCGACGTGCGGCTTCATGGCGGTGTACTTCACCACCACCGGCATCCTGATCCCGCACCTGACCGGCAGCCAGGAGTCCGGCATGGCCCGCCACAGCGCGGCCACGGCGGTCATCCTGATGCTCTGCGCGGCGGTCTTCGACCTGTTCGACGGCCTGGTGGCGCGCAAGCTGCGCTCGTCGCCGATGGGCGCGGAGCTGGACAACCTGTCGGACCTGATCAGCTTCGGCCTCGCGCCCGCGTACTTCGTGCTCGTCTACGGCATGGTCGCCGACGACGCGCACCAGCGGGTGGCGGCGGTCGGGGCGATCGTGGTGCTGCTGGCCGTGGTCCTCAGACTGGCCCGGTTCAGCTGCGTGACGCTGAAGGACGGCATGTTCCAGGGCATGCCCTCGCCGTTCGGCGCGCTGACCGTCGTCTCGATCGTGCTGCTGGAGCTGCCGTTCGTGGCGACGCTGCTGGCGATCCTGGGCACGGCGTGGCTGATGGTGAGCCGGGTGGAGTACCCGAAGCCGCGGGGGCGGCTGGCCGGCGCGGTGCTCGGCTGGATCGTGCTGTCCATGGGGCTGCTGGCGGCCTGGGCCTTCGACGCGCCCAGCGGTCAGCTGCTGCTCCAGACGGGGTGCGCGCTGCAGCTCGTCATGGGCGCGGTGATCCCGCTGTTCGCGACGGCCCGCCGGGTGAACAACTTCCGCGGCAACCGTCGTGAGGCCCGGGCGGCGCAGCTGCCGTAGCGGTGCTTGTCCGAGGGGCCCCGGATCCGGTGTCGGATCCGGGGCCCCTCGGCATGTCCGGCCCTGGGACTCAGCTCGGTGGGACTCAGCTCAGTGGGACTCAGCTCAGGTGGTCCTCGGCGATGCGGGCGGCGAGGCGTTCGAGGATCGGGCCCGCGTCCGCGATGCAGCGGGCGACGTCCGGCTCGACCGAGGTCAGGGGGTAGGCCTCGGAGATGCCGGCCCGCCGCAGCGCCTCCGCCGGCAGGGTGAGCCGGCCGCAGACGGCCACGACCTCCTTGCCCGCGGCCCGCGCCGCCGCGGCCACCCCCGCCGGCGCCTTGCCGTGCAGTGTCTGCTCGTCCAGCGAGCCCTCCCCGGTGATGACCAGGGACGCCCGCTCCAGGGCGGGGGCGAAGCCCAGCACGTCGAGCATGACCTCGATACCGGGCCGGAACCGCGCGCCGAGGAGCAGCGCGCCGTAGCCGATGCCACCCGCGGCGCCCGCCCCCGGCGACGCCGCGTACCCGGCGGCCCGCGGGCCCGCCTCGGCCTCCAGCACCTTCGCGAAGTGGGCCAGCGCCGCGTCCAGGGCCGCCACGTCGTCCGGGGAGGCACCCTTCTGCGGGCCGTACACCGCGGGCGCGCCCTTCGGCCCGGTCAGCGGATTGTCGACATCGCTGGCCAGTACCAGGTCCACCGAGGACAGCCGGGGGTCGAGATCGGAGAGGTCGGCGCGGGCGAGGCCGGCGAGTCCGCCGCCGCCCGGGGGCACCGGCTCCCCCGCCTCGGTCAGGAACCGCGCGCCCAGCGCGGACAGCATGCCCGCGCCGCCGTCCGTGGTGGCGCTGCCGCCGACGCCGAACACGATGGTCCGCGCGCCCGCGTCCAGCGCGGCGCGCAGCAGCTCCCCGGAGCCGTACGTGGAGGCGGTCAGCGGCGCGAAGACGCCGGCCGGGAGCCGCTGCAGCCCGCTCGCCTCGGCCATCTCCACCACCGCGGTGCCCTCGCGCAGCGCGAACGCGGCGGTGACCTCCTGGCCGAGCGGGCCGGCGACCCGTACCTCCCGGCGTTCGAACCCGGCCGCGACCGCCGCGTCCACCGTCCCGTCACCGCCGTCGGCCACGGGCAGTGCCTCGACGTCGAGATCCGGCACGACCCCGCGCAGCCCGGCCGTCACCCGCTCGGCGACCTGTACGGCCGTCAGCGAGCCCTTGAACTTGTCCGCGGCGATGAGCACCCGACGGGTCCCGTTCACTGCAGCGTCCGCCACCTTGTCTTCCCCTTGCTCTCCGGGCCCCGCGCACGGCGGGGCCAGTCGCGCCGGTGTGACCATAACCGCAGGACACCCCTGGCGTCATGCCCCGCCCGAACCCTGGGAAGCCGCTGGGAGCCGCCTGGCAGAACGGGTACACCCCTGTCATGAGCACCGAGCGCCCCGGAGGGGACCTCGCCGACCGTGTGCACGGCGGCTGGCTCGGCCGGATCGCGGGCAACATGCTCGGCAAGCCGGTGGAGCAGGGCGAGGTGTGGACCTGCGACCGTATCGACCGCTATCTGCGCCGGGCCGCGGCCCTGCCGCTGACCGACTACCTGCCCGAGCCCGCCGACCCCGCCGAGGCCGCCGTGATGCGCCCGGAGTGGCGCAGCTGCGTGCGCGGCCGGATCCACGGCAGCTGCCGGGACGACGACGTCGACTACGCGATCCTCGGCCTGCACCTGCTGGAGACCCACGGCTTCGGCTTCAGCACCGAGCAGGTCGGCGACCTGTGGCTGCTCAGACTGCCGTACCTGCAGACGTTCACGGCGGAGCGGGCCGCGTACCGCAACCTCGCGAACGGGCTGAAGCCACCGCTGACGGCGACGTACGACAACCCGTACCAGGAGTGGATCGGGGCGCTGATCCGCGCCGACGTCTACGGCTGGACCTGCCCCGGCGATCCCGTCCGGGCGGCCGGCCTGGCCCGCCGGGACGCGGTGCTCTCGCACACCGGCAACGGCGTCTACGGCGCCATGTGGGCCGCCGCGCTGATCTCGGCGGCCTTCACCGCCCCCACGGTGCGGGACGCGCTGGACACCGCGCTGATGGTGGTCCCGGCGGGCAGCCGGCTGGCCCGGACGGTACGGCGGGTCGCCTCGCTGCACGAGACACGGCTGCCCTGGGAGGTGACGCTGGCCACGGTCGCCGAGGAGACCGCCGGACTCGGCTGGATCCACACGGTGCCGAACGCCGGTGTGCTCACCGCCGGACTGCTCTACGGCGACGGCGACTTCACCCGGACCATCGCGCTGACCGTGCGCGGCGGCCTGGACACCGACTCCAACGGGGCGACGGCCGGTTCGGTGGCCGGCGTCCTGACCGGGGCGGACGCGATCCCGGCGCGCTGGCGGGACCCGCTGGAGGACACGGTACGCAGCGCGGTGTTCGGCTTCGACGGCGTACGGATCAGCGCGCTGGCCGAACGCACCCTGCGCCTGGCGACGAGCGGGGCATAGCGGCCGGGTGGCTGGTTACCCTTCCCCCCATGACGACCACGCCTGACTTCGCCGCGTACATCGCGAGCCTGCCCCGTGTCCTCGCGGGTGCCGCCGCGCTCTTCCGGGACGCCGAGGGGCGGGTACTGCTCGTCGAGCCGAACTACCGGGAGGGGTGGGCGCTTCCGGGCGGGACCGTCGAGTCCGACACCGGGGAGACCCCGCGCCAGGGCGCCCGCCGGGAGACGCTGGAGGAGATCGGCCTCGACCGTGCTCTGGGCCGGCTGCTGGCGGTGGACTGGGTGCACGGCGCGGACCGGCCGCCGCTGGTGGCGTACCTGTACGACGGCGGTGTCCTCACCGAGACCGACCTGAAGGCGATCCGCCTGCAGGAGGAGGAGCTGCTGTCCTGGCGCCTGGTCGCGCGCGAGGAGCTGACCGCCCACCTGCCCGGCGCGCTGGGCCTGCGGGTACTGGCAGCGCTGGACGTCCTCGCGGCCGGTTCGGGCACGGCGGAGCTGGAGAACGGCCACCGGGTGGCGTGATCTTGGCCGTACGGGGACGCGAGCACCTACCCTCGAAGGCATGGCCAAGCCTCTTGTCGCCCTGCTGAGCGGGGCCGGTATCTCGACCGACTCCGGGATCGCGGACTACCGCGGGCCGAACGGGCTGTGGCGGCGGGATCCGGAGGCCGAGAAGCTCGTGACGTACGCGTACTACATGGCGGACCCGGACATCCGGCGCCGGTCCTGGCAGATGCGGCGCCGCAACCGCACCCTCGCGGCCGAGCCGAACGCGGCGCACCGGGCCGTCGCCGAACTGGAGCGCTCGGGCGTCCCGGTCCGGGTCATCACCCAGAACGTGGACGGGCTGCACCAGCTCGCCGGGATGCCCGCGCGCAAGGTGCTCGAACTCCACGGCAGCGCCCGCAGTGTGGTCTGCACGCGGTGCCACGCCCGCGGCCCGATGGCGGACGCCCTGGCCCGGGTGGAGGCCGGCGAGGAGGACCCGCCGTGCCTGGAGTGCGGCGGCATCCTGAAGTCGGCGACGGTGATGTTCGGCGAGCGGCTGGATCCGGTGGTCCTCGGCGAGGCCCTGGCCATCACCAAGGCCTGCCAGGTGTTCGTCGCCGTGGGCAGCAGTCTCCAGGTGCAGCCCGCCGCCGGCCTCGTCGGTGTCGCCGCCGACCACGGTGCCCGGGTGGTCATCGTCAACGCCGAGCCGACGCCGTACGACGAGATCGCCGACGAGGTCGTGCGCGAGCCCATCGGCACCGCGTTGCCTCTGCTTCTGGGCCGGCTGGGCGCGGAGGCCGCCGGGTAGCGGGCCGGGGACCGGTCAGAACAGGCCCGCGCCGCGTTCGAAGTCCAGCAGGCGGCGCTTGCGCTCCAGGCCGCCGCCGTAGCCGGTGAGGCCACCGCTCGCGCCGACGACGCGGTGGCAGGGCACGATGATGCCGATCGGGTTCTTGCCGTTGGCGAGGCCGACCGCGCGGGACGCCTGCGGATTGCCGAGGGCGTCGGCGAGTTGGCCGTAGGAGCGGGTCTCGCCGTACGGGATACGGGTCAGCTGGTCCCAGACGCGGCGCTGGAACGGGGTCCCGTTCAGGCGCAGTTCGACGGTGAACTGCTTCAACTCGCCCGCGAAGTAGGCCGCGAGCTGCTCCGTGGCCTCGGCGAACGGGGAGTCGTCGGGCGTGCCGAAGGTCTCCTCCGGCGGACGGTGGCGCTGTTCGGTCATGTAGAGACCGCACAGGACGCCGTCGTCGGCGACGAGGGTGAGGGGGCCGTAGGGGCTGTCGATGACGGTGTGCTGCTTCATGGTGGAGATCCTTACCAAAACCGTTACGCGGGGAGGAAGTTGATCGGGTGGTCGCCGGTCGCCCACAGGTACTGCACCGCGTACGCCCGCCAGGGCCGCCAGCCGGCCGCTCGGGCGGTCAGCGCGGCCGGGGAGGACGGCAGGCCCAGTTCCTGCGCGGCGCGCCGGATGCCGAGGTCGGTGGGGAGGAAGGCGTCGGGGTCGCCCAGGGCGCGCATGGCGATGACGTCCGCCGTCCACGGCCCGAAGCCGGGCAGGGCGAGCAGCCGGGCCCGCGCCTCGGCCCAGTCGGCGCCCACTCCCAAATGCAGCTCTCCGTCCGCGAGTTGGCGGACGAGGGTGGTGAGGGTGGTGCGCCGGGTGCGGGGCATCGCCAGGGTCTCGGGGTCGACGGAGGCCAGCGCCTGGGGGTCGGGGAAGAGGTGGGTGAGGCCGCCTTCGGGGTCGTCCAGGGGTTTGCCGTGCGCGGTGACCAGGCGGGCCGCGTGGGTGCGGGCGGCGGCCGTGGACACCTGCTGCCCGAGCACGGCCCGCACCGCGAACTCGGCCTCGTCCACCGTGCGCGGCACCCGGCGTCCGGGGGCCCGGTCGACCAGCGGGGCGAGCAGTGGATCGGCGCGCAGCCGCTCGTCGACGGCGACCGGGTCGGCGTCCAGGTCGAGCAGGCGGCGGCAGCGGCTGATGGCCACGGTCAGGTCGCGCAGGTCGCTCACGGTGAGGCGGCAGGCGATGTGGTCGGGGCGGGGGGCGAGGGCGGCGATCCCGTGGCCGTACGGCAGGCGGAGCGTGCGGCGGTAGGCGCCGTCGCGCCACTCCTCGACCCCGGGTACGGCGGTGGCGGCGAGGTGGCCGAAGAGGTTGGACGGGTGCAGCGGGGCGCGGAACGGCAGCCGCAGGGTGAGCACGCCGGGGGTGCCCGGGCCGCTCCTCGGGGCGCGGGCGCGCAGCTCGCTCGGGGAGAGGGCGTAGACCTCGCGGACGGTGTCGTTGAAGGCGCGGATCGAGGAGAAGCCGGCCGCGAACGCGATCTCCGCCATGGGCAGCGAGCTGGTCTCGACCAGCAGCCGCGCGGTCTGGGCGCGCTGGGCCCGGGCGAGCGCGAGCGGGCCGGCGCCCAGCTCGGCGAGCAGCTGGCGCTCCACCTGCCGGGTGCTGTAGCCGAGGCGGGCGGCGAGGCCGGGTACGCCCTCGCGGTCCACGACCCCGTCGGCGATCAGCCGCATGGCCCGGGCCACCAGGTCGGCGCGCCGGTTCCACTCCGGGGAGCCGGGGCTGGTGTCGGGGCGGCAGCGCTTGCAGGCCCGGAACCCGGCCTGCTGGCAGGCGGCGGCGCTCGGGTGGAACGTCATGTTCTCCGGCTTGGGCGGCACGGCCGGGCAGCTCGGCCGGCAGTAGATCCCGGTGGTCAGGACGGCCGTGTAGAACCATCCGTCGAACCGCGCGTCCTTGGAGCGCACGGCGCGCACGCAGTGCTCCCGGTCGAGGTGCATTCCTGTCCGCATGCCTCCAGCATCGGCGATCGCGCGGCCCGAGGCTGGCGGAAATCCGACACGTACCTGGGCCTGGCCTGGGGTCAGGCGAGGTGCGGTTGCCGGAACCGGGTAATCCACTCGGCGGTGGCCCGCAGTCCGCCGAAGGTGTAGAAGTGCACCTTCACCACGCCGTGCCGGCCGGGGTCGTGGCGCTCGGCCAGCGTGTGCAGGAACCGGTCCGGGCCGGCCGTGCCCACCAGGTTGGTCAGCGACAGGCCGTACTTGCGGGCGACGGAGGCGCTGGTGGCGACGCCGAACCGGGTGGCGTAGCCGAGCAGCCGGCGCACTCCGGCCGGGCCGGGGACGCCGATGCGGACGGGCAGGTGCACGCCCCGCGCGCGCAGGGCTTCCAGCCAGCCGAGGACCGGGTCGACGTCGAAGCCGAACTGGGTGATGACGTCCCCGGTGAACCGGTCGGCGCCGATGGCCGCCGCCTTCTCGGTGAGCGCCGACCACAGGGTCCGGTCGGCTATGCCGGGGTGGCCCTCGGGGTAGCCGGTGATGCCGACGTGCCGGACGCCGTGGCCGCGGAGCAGTCCGGTGCGCAGGACGGCGAGGGCGTCCGGGTAGGGGCCCTCGGGGCGGCCGGGGTCGCCGCCGACGACGAACACGTTCCCGGCGGTGCCGTCGGCCGCGAGCCCGGCGAGGAACTCCTCCAGGGCGCCCCGGGAGGGCAGGCGGCGCGCGGAGATGTGCGGTACGGGGACGAAACCGAGCCGTTTGACCGCGCGGGCGGCCGCCAGCCGGGTCGCGGTGTCCTCGCCGGCCAGGAACGTGATGTTGATCCGGGTGCCCGGCGGGATGCTCTCCCGCGCCTCCTCCAGACCGGGCACGTCCTTGCCGGTCATCTCCAGGGAGAAGTCGTCCAGCAGGGCAGGGTTCATGGGTGCGTCTCGTGCTTCTCGGCTCTTGGTACGCCTCACCGTGCGTACGACTGCGGTCCCGGACCCGCCGATGATGCCACGCGGTCCCGTGGGGGCGGCGGGCAGGGGCGCGGCCCCGGGGACCGGACCCCGGTGCCGGGCCGGGACCGGCCGGCGACCCGGGGCCGGCCGCGCCGAGGAGCGTGCGGTGCCGGTGACGCGGGCCACCCCGCCGGGTTGTTCCCGACGGGGTGGCACGTGCTCGGCAGGACGCTGCGGGAGCCGGGCGGAGGGCGCCGTACGCCTCAGTCCACCGCTTCCCGGCGGGTCGCCAGGGCCCAGAGCAGGAAGACGTCGATCGCCATGATGACGAACGACCAGATGGGCTGGTACGGCAGGAAGAGGAACTGCGCGATCAGGCTGAGCGCGACGATGAGGAGACCGGCGAGGCGGGCCCAGGCCATGTCCAGGAGCAGGCCGATGCCGGTCAGCAGGACGAGGGCGCCGAGGACGATGTGGATCACGCCCCAGCCGGTGAGACTCATCTTGTAGACGTAGGCGCCGAGGCGGAAGTAGACGTCGTCGTGGGCGACCGCGGCGATGCCCTGGAGGACGGCGAGGACGCCGTTGCACAGCATTAGGACGCCGGCGAACGTGACACCACCGGTCGCCCAGCCACCGCCCCGCGCCCCCGGCTGCCGCGAGCCACCCCGGAAGGCCGGTCCGCTGGGCTGCGCTGCCTGGCTCATGAGCATGTCCTTTCTGCCGCCCCGTTTCATCCACCGCCCCGGCGCTCACAGGAAGCACGGGAGCACTCCGAGCGTGGTCGACACAGCGGCCGGACGCACCGGGTACTACGCCGTTCGGGTGATTCGGGGCGGGGCGCGCGGGTGGGGCGCGCGGCGGACGGTTTGACGGCCGGGGCACGCGTGGCGGGTCTGGCGGGGGCGCGGGGCACGCGTCAGCCGGCCTGGCGGGGACGCAGGGCACGCATGAGCCGGCCTGGCGGGGACGCAGGGCACGCATGAGCCGGCCTGGCGGGGACGCAGGGCATGCATGAGCCGGTCTGGCGGGGGCGTAGGGCACGCATGAGACGGTCTGGCGGGGGCGCAGGGCACGCGTCAGCCGGTCCACCGGACGAACGGGGGTGCGCCAGTCGGCTCGGCGGGGGTGAGGTCAGGTGACCTGGTGGGCGAATGCCTCGTACGCCGGGTCGTCGAAGAGGACGAAGCGGATCTCCTCGACGGCCGTCGGAGTGGCGCGGGCTGTCTCGATCGCGATGCGGGCCGCGTCCTGGAGCGGCCAGCGGTAGGCACCGGTGGAGATGGCCGGGAAGGCGATCGTGCGGGCGCCGAGTTCGTCGGCGACGCGGAGGGACTCGCGGTAGCAGGAGGCGAGGAGGGGCGAGCGGTCCTCGTCCGGGCTGTGGACCGGGCCTACCGTGTGGATCACCCAGCGGGCGTCCAGTTCGCCCGCCGTGGTGGCGACCGCCTGGCCGGTGGGGAGGCCCTTGGCGTAGCGGGAGGCGCGTAGGGCGCGGCACTCCGCGAGGATGGCGGGGCCGCCGCGCCGGTGGATCGCGCCGTCCACGCCTCCCCCGCCGAGCAGGGAGGAGTTGGCCGCGTTGACGAGGGCGTCGACGTGCTGCCGGGTGATGTCGCCCCGGACGAGCGTGAGGGTGGTCATGTCGTCTGCCTCAGTCTCCGCCAGACGGCCTTGGCCGCGTTGTGGCCGGACATGCCGTGCACGCCGGGCCCGGGCGGGGTGGCCGAGGAGCAGATGAAGACGGCCGGGTGGGGCGTGTGGTACGGGAAGAGGGACAGCCGGGGGCGCAGCAGCAGCTGCAGTCCGGAGGCCGCGCCGCAGGCGATGTCACCGCCGACGTAGTTGGCGTTGCGGGCGACCACCTCGGCGGGCCCGGCGGTGGCGCGGGCGAGCACGCGGTCGCGGAAGCCGGGGGCGAAGCGCTCCAGCTGGCGTTCTATGGCGTCGGTGAGGTCCCCTGACCAGCCGTTGGGCACATGGCCGTACGTCCAGAAGACCTGCTTGCCCTCGGGGGCGCGGGTGGGGTCGACCACGCTGGGCTGCACGGTGATCATGAACGGTCTGTCGGGGGCGCGGCCCTCCCGGGACGCGTCGCGCAGGGCGGTGCCGATCTCGGCCCGGCTCGCGCCGATCTGCACGGTGCCGGCGCTGCGGGCCTCGGGCGCGGTCCACGGCACGGGTCCGTCCAGCGCGTAGTCGATCTTGAAGACGCCGGGGCCGTAGCGGTAGTGCGCGTACGTGTCGCCGAAGCCGGCGATGCGGGCGAGCGCGGTGGGCGAGGTGTCGAAGACGTACGCGCGCGCGGGCGGCAGGTCGTCCAGCCGCTTGACCTCGTAGTCGGTGTGCACCGCGCCGCCGAGGTCGGTCAGATAGGCGGCGAGGGCGTCGGAGATGGCCTGGGAGCCGCCGCGGGGCACCGGCCAGCCGCGGGCGTGCGCGGACAGGGCGAAGACCAGCCCGACGGCGCTGGTGGCCAGGCCGCCCAGCGGTGCCATCACATGGGCGACCAGGCCGGCGAACAGGGTCTTGAACCGCTCGTCCCTGAAGCGGCGCATCAGCCAGGTCGACGGCGGCAGGCCGACCAGGCCGAAACGGGCCAGGGTGACGGGGTCGCGCGGCAGCGCGGTGAGCGGCAGGGACATGAAGTCGCGGACGAGGGTGTCCCAGTTGGCGAGGAGCGGCTCGACCAGCCTGCGGTACGGCCCCGCGTCGCGTGGTCCGAAGGAGGCGGCGGTCTCGGCCACCGAGCGGGACAGCACGGCCGCGCTGCCGTCCGGGAACGGGTGGGCCATGGGCAGCGGGGCGTGCAGCCACTCCAGGCCGTACCGGTCGAGGGGCATGGCGCGGAACGCCGGGGAGTTGACGCCGAGGGGGTGGGCGGCCGAGCACGGGTCGTGCCGGAAGCCGGGGAGGGTCAGTTCCTCGGTGCGGGCACCGCCGCCCACCGTGGACTTCGCCTCGAACAGGGCCACGGAGAAGCCGCGGCGCGCCAGCTCCACGGCAGCGGTCAGTCCGTTCGGTCCCGCACCCACCACGACCGCATCGAGCATCGACGGCACCTTCGGACCCCTTCGTCAGCCGATGGCCATTCTGGATCAGGATATGCCGGGGGACCGACACTCCCCCGGCCCGGGTGGCCCCGGAGGGTCAGCGCGCGCCGCGCAGCAGGCCGGCCACCCGGCGGGCGGTCGCGGCGTCCCGGGCGGCGGTGAACGGCAGCGCGTTGCCGCCGGTGACGCGGAACGGTTCGCCGCTCAGGGTGAGGTGCGCGCCGCCCGCCTCCTCGACCAGGAGCAGACCGGCCGCGTGGTCCCAGGCGGCCTCCCAGGAGAACGCCACGGCGTCCAGCTCGCCCCGGGCGACGGCGAGGTACTCCAGGCCGGCGGAGCCGCACGCGCGGGGGGCGAGGCCGTCGGTCCACAGCACGCGCAGCGCGCGCTTCTGCTCGTCGGTGGTGTAGTCCGGGTGGGAGGTGGCGACGACGAGGTCCCGGCCGGGCTCGGGCGCCCCCGCGGACAGCCGCTGCCCGTCCAGGAAGGCGCCGTGGCCGCGGACGGCGGTGGCGAACTGGTCGCGCGCCGCCGCGTAGGTCCACGACGCCCGTACGACGCCGCGCTGGACGAGCGCCACCAGGGTGCAGAAGCCGTCGTCGCCGTGTACGAACTGGCGGGTGCCGTCGACCGGGTCCACGATCCAGACCGGGGCGTCGCCCTGGAGCGCCTCGTACACCCCCGGGTCGGCGTGGACCGCTTCCTCGCCGACCACGGCGGAGCCGGGCAGCAGGGCGCCGAGGTCCTCGGTGAGCCGCAGCTCGGCGAGGCGGTCGGCGTCGGTCACCAGGTCGTGCGGGCCGTTCTTCTGGTCCACCTCGTGCGCGGCGAGGCGGCGGAAGCGGGGCAGGATCTCGGCCGCGGCGGCCTTGCGGACCGCCTGCTCCACGTCGGCCGAGCAGCGGGCGAGAAACTCCTCGATGGTTTCCGTCTCTTCGATCATGTCCCCCATCAGAACACGGCCCACTGACAGTCCCCGCCGCCGGCCGGTGCACACGGGGTGGATCCGGGATGAAGAGCCGGGGCCGCCGCGGGCCCCCGCGCCGGGCTCACTGGACGGGCAGGCAGGCCTCGTCCGAGCAGGTGAGCTCGTCCTCGGACGGCTCGTCGAGCAGCACCGTCGTGGCGGAGCGCCGGTCCGAGGACCAGTCGGCGTGCCGCAGGAGTTCCGGGTCGGCGCCCGCGACGACGGTGAGCGGGATGCTGCCGGGGAGCCGGGCGATGAGGCCGACGAGCTCCCTGGTCGCCGTGTCCCCGAGGTGCAGGTCGTGGACGATCAGGACGATCGGGCCGTCGTGGGCGACGGCCTCCAGGAAGTACCGCCAGACCTCCTGCCACTCGTCGGCGCCGAGCCGCTCGGGCGAGCGGTTAGACGTCTCCAGGACCGAGGTGCAGCGGGCGACGAGCCAGTTGATGCAGCTCTTGCCCGCGTCCAGGCGCTGGACGGTCGCGCTGACCTTGCGGCGGACCGCCCACGGGGGATCGGACTTCGACAGCCCCGAGAACCTGGAAATGATCTTGCGGTGCAGACCGAAGGGGCCGGCGTCGACGGCGTCCTGCCGCTGCCAGGTCAGCACCTGCGCCCTGTCCAGTTCCCCGCCGGCGAACTCCTCCAGCTTGCCGAGCATCCGGCGGCGGGGGGCTTCCTCGGTGCTCAGCACGGTGATCAGGTGTGGCTGCGACCACCGGCTGCTGTGGGCCATCACTCCCTCCAGCAGGTCGAGTTCGCGGTGGTGGGCGTCGTCGTCCGCGTCGGGATCGGGTTCCACGGCGCCGAGCAGCCTCCAGCGGACGGGCGTGCCGGGGATCTCCTCGTACGCGAAGTGCTCCCTCGTCTCCTCGCGCGTGCGGTCGCAGACCAGGGTCCCGTCCGAGGCCGACAGGGCCAGCAGCGCCTCGCACTCCTTCACCGTGGCGCCGTAGACCCTGGGCGGCCGGCTGCCGCCGAGGGACTGGCTGACCAGCACGGCGCCCGTGGCGACGGCCGTGCGCAGCTCCGTGCGGGCGGTCGCGGGGGCGCCCGCCGCCGACGCGGAGGCGGTCAGCGCGGTGCGCAGGGCGGTGGCGGCGCGGGCCGCGCGCAGCGGGTACTCGGTGTCGTCGGCGTCCTCCGCCGGGAACAGGGCGAGAGTGAGCGTGTGCAGCGAGAACACGACCGTGCCGCCGCAGAGTTCGATCTCCTGGTGGATCAGGGTGCCCACCCCGTCCATCAGGGCGTCGAGTTCGCCGGCGTCGGCCGCGGCGGGGTCGGGTTCGGCCCGCACCAGCAGGAGGCTGGCCTCGCGGCGGACCGCGGAGGCGGCGGCGGGCGTACCGGTGCCCGTCGGCGGCAGGTCCCGTACGGGGGCGTGCGCCGCGGTGCCGTTCCTCGGCGCCGCGCCGACGGCCGACAGTGCCTTGGGGGCCGGCGCGGGGGCGGGGAGGACGGCCCGCAGCGCCGGGCGGCGGGGGCTCGGCCCGGAGCCCTGGACGGGCACCCGGGAGGAGGCCGGGGGCCTGCCGTCGGCCGCGGCGCCGGCGCCCGGGGAGCCGGGCGGCGCCTGAGCGAGGGCCAGGGTCGGGACCGGGGCGGACAGGACACCCGCCGGGTCCGGCTCGTGCGGACGGGGGGCCGGGTTCCGGCGGTTGGGCCGGGTCGGGGCGGGGTCCGGGCTGTCGGGGACGGGGCGCGGGCCGAAGGTCTTCGGCGCCGTCTGCGCCGGGCCGTGCGACAGGGCCGCCGTGCCCTGCACGGAGTAGGGCGCGGCGGGGGCCGGCGCGAGCTGGAGGACGGGGTCGTGGGTGAGGATCGCCTGCTGGAGCTGCTGGAGTTCACGGCTGGGTTCGAGACCGAGCTCCTCGACGAGCTGGGCGCGCAGCCGGCTGAACACGCCCAGCGCGTCCGACTGGCGTCCGCAGCGGTACAGGGCGCGCATGAGCTGGCCGCAGGCGCGTTCGCGCAGCGGCTCGTCCTCCACGAGCGACTCCAGTTCGCCGAGTACGGCGTAGTGGCGTCCGCAGGCGAGCTGGGCCTCGAAGAGGTCCTCCAGGACGTCCAGCCGCATGTTCTGGAGCGTGGTCAGCTCGGGCCACAGGACGCCCACTTCGGTCAGGTCCGCGAGGGCCGGGCCGCGCCACAGCTGGAGGGCGTCGCTCAACAGCGTGGCGGCGTCGTCGGGTTGCCCCGCCTCCAGCCGGGCGCGGCCCTCGCGCACCCACCGGTGGAAGAGGTGCAGATCCACGCGGTCGAGGGCGACGTCCAGCGAGTAGCCCGGGGGCTGGGTGCGCAGTGCCACGGGCACCTCCGCCGAGCCGTCCCCGAGTTTGCGGCGCAGGCTCCAGACGGAGTTCTGCAGGATCTTACGGGCGGTCATCGGAGCTTCTTCGACGCTCCACAGGGCCTTCAGCAACTTGCTGATCGGGACCGTCTGATTGGGGTGGAGGAGGAGGTATCCGAGCGTCGCCCGCTGTTTGCTGCCCCCCAGCGAGATGGGTTGTCCCCCGGATATGACTTCTAACGGACCCAACATCCTGAACCACATAGTTCCTCAGCATGGTCGATGGCCGGCGCAGGGCTCACCCCCCCATACGCCGGGAACACAACCAATGCTACTAAAAAATTGAGCCAATACCACAACGATCTGTGATCGTCGGCACGTCGAACTCGTGGTGAAGTGCAGCCGGTTGCCGCTCCCCGTCCCCCGGGGAGCGGGCGGTCCGGTCCGTGCGGGATCAGCTCCTCGCGGCGGCGGTGGTCAGGCCGGCCGCGAGGCCACCGGCGCGGATGCCGGTCTCGATGGCGCCGTCGACATAGCCGCCCCAGCCGGTCGCGATGTCACTGCCCGCGAAGACCAGCCGGCCGTACGGCTGCCGGACGGTGCGCAGCGAGCCGAGCAGCTGTCCGGGGCGCTTGAAGGTCCAACCGCCCTTGGAGTACGCGTCCTTGCCCCAGTCCTGGCCCTTGACGGACAGCACCTTGGTGCCCGGGAGCACCTCGCTGACGGCGCTCTGCACCTGCGACACGCTGGTGACGTCCAGGTTGGGGCTGACGCTGAAGCCGATGAGCACCGTGCCCTGGGACGACTTGTCGGCGTGCGCGAGGACCAGGTCGAGCAGCGCGCCGCTCTTGCCGTTGACGAGCGGGCGGCCGATGTCGCCCTGGACCTGGATGAAGACCTTCTTGGCGGTCGGCACGCCGACGGTCTGGGTGCTCAGCCGGGAGAACTCGGCCGGCAGACCGGAGCTGAAGGTGATGGAGTTCCAGGTGTTCACCGGTACGGCCACCACCACGGCCGCGGCGTCGTACACCGTTCCGCCCGCCGTGACCTGGACCCGCGAACCGTTGTCGTTGACCTTGGTGACGGGGGCGTTGTAGACGACGGTGGCGCCGCTCTCGGCCAGCATCCGGGTGATGACGGCCTTCATCCCGCCCACCGGGCGGGTGACGTTGATGCCGTGGAACGTCTCGGTGTTGTAGCCGCACAGCGCCCACCAGTGGGCGAGCTGCGTGAGCGAGCCCCGCTCGAAGCCGCCGCCGTACGCGCCGGTGGTGGCGCTCACCCAGTTCATCTCCAGCGTCGACAACCGCAGCTGGCGCGCCCGGTCGCCGAGGGTCAGCTTGTCGAGGTCGACCAGCAGGTCCTCGCGGTAGAAGGGGTCGTAGGCGCGCGGCAGGTAGGTCTCGGCGCCCTCGACGAACTTGCGCAGCAGGGCGTCCTGTTGGTCGAGGAAGGTCAGGTCCTGCTTGGCGTAGCCGCCGGACTCCGTGGCGAACACCGCGAAGTCGGGGTTCGGGTCGTCCACGGTGGCGATGCCCAGGCGCTGGACCTCGCCCCAGATCAGGGTCTGGCTGGGGTGGATCCAGGTCGCGCCGAACTCGATCGGCAGTCCCGAGAACGTGCTCGACC
The DNA here is from genome assembly GCF_055560195.1 of Streptomyces sp. NPDC023481. Classification (NCBI taxonomy): domain Bacteria; kingdom Bacillati; phylum Actinomycetota; class Actinomycetes; order Kitasatosporales; family Streptomycetaceae; genus Streptomyces; species Streptomyces sp. NPDC023481. Next base: position 117,739 of record NZ_JBVHJE010000004.1, on the reverse strand, counting down.
AGGCCCGGCCGCCGACGCGGTCGCGGGCTTCGAGGATCAGCGTGCGCTTGCCCTTGGCCTTGAGTTCCCGGGCCGCCGAGACCCCGGCGAAACCGCCGCCGATGACGATGGCGTCATAGCTGCGGCCGGCCTCGGTCACCGTCTCGGCGGCGGAGGCGGTGGGGGCCGTCGCGACACCGACGGCGCCCAGCGCCCCTGCGGCGGCGCCGGCCTTGAGTATCGAGCGCCGCGTGGTGCGCGCGTCCCCGAAGAACGACTCTTTCCTGTGCTTCATTCCAGTCCCCTTGTACACAACGTAGCTCCGTTGTCCAGGAATCAAGCGCTGCTGTGGTCACCTGAACGAACAATCACCCTAGTTGCAGTTGACCGAAATCCATCCACCGTTTCCCATTGACTGATAATCGTCCGTCTCCGCGGGTTTAAAGAGGCCCGCAGATCGGCGGATTACCGTCCGGTGGACGACCGGTGCCGGCACCTGACCGGATGTCTGGTTAGCTTGGCCGGGACGGGACGGTTACTCGTCGGTGGCCGGGGGATGGTCCGGTCTCACTTAGTTTGTTCGGGCCCCGAAACGGAAAACGGCGTCGGCAGATCCGCGCCATTCCTTTCACCCCCGCCGAACCCACCAAGGAGCCGGGATGGCCGTCAGGTCGACTGAAGCGGAAAACATTCTCAAGGCGGTCCGGGAAATCGTCCCGACGCTGCGGGCCAACGGCCTGGCGTCCGAGGACCAGCGCTGGATAGTCCAGGAGAACATCGACCTCCTGGAGAAGGCCGGCGTCTTCCGCATCGCCGTGCCGAAGCGCTTCGGCGGCCTGGACCTCTCGCTGAAGGAACAGGTCGAGATCATCACCGAGATCTCCCGCGGCTGCGGCTCGACCGGCTGGGTGGCCGTCGCGTGGATCTCCAGCGCCTGGATGGCGACGCTGTACCCGCTGCAGGCCCAGGAGGAGATCTTCAAGGACGGCTCGGTGCGCATCTCCGGCGGCTTCACGCCGACCGCGAAGATGGTCCCGGCCGAGGGCGGTTACGTCCTCAACGGTGCCTGGCGCTTCAACTCCGGAGTGCGCGGCGCCCACTGGGACCTGCTCGCGGCCGAGCTGGAGCACCCCGACGGCACCGTCGAGGAGGTGTACGCCATGGTCCCGGTGGAGCAGCTGACGATCGCCGACGACTGGCACGTCTCGGCCGCCGTCGCCACCGGCAGCTCGACGTCGAGCGCGACGGACCTCTTCGTCCCCGCCCACCGGGTCGTCACGCTGGAGGACGCCGTGATGGGCACCAGCGGCGGCAGCGCCGTCACCGGCTCCCAGGGGCGCGACTACAGCCTGATCAGCTTCGTCGTCGCCGAGTCCGTCGCCGTCTACATCGGCATGGCCCGCGCCGCGTACGAGGAACTCGTCGCCACGGTCAAGGGCAAGCCGCTCGCGTACAGCAACGTCACCGACCAGGCGCAGCACCCGGTGACCCAGATCCAGGTCGCGCTGGCGCACAGCAAGATCGAGGCCGCCGAGGCGCTCGCCGAGACCTACCTCGGCTTCCTCCAGGAGCGCGCCGACGCCGGCGAGCAGCCGAGCTGGGAGGAGAAGGCACAGGTGCGCGGCAAGGCCGGTGCCGCGATCCTGCTCACCCAGGAGGCCCTGGAGGCACTCCACTCCGTCAGCGGTGCCGGCTCGCTCTCCCGGAAGGCGCCGTTCCAGCGCTTCTACCGGGACCTTCAGGGCCTGTCCCGGCACGGTCTGATGGCCCCCAACATGGGGCTCGAGGTGTATGGCCGCACGCTGCTCGGCCTCGACCCCGACAGCCTCTTCCTGTAGTACGCCGCCTTTCGGTGGCGTCTTGATATCGAGTAGAACTGAGGAGCAAGTACATGTCGAACACGAACCAGGGCCCGGTGACCGTCCTCGGACTGGGAATGATGGGTGCGGCCCTGGCCACCGCCTTCGTGAAGAACGGCAACGCCACCACCGTGTGGAACCGTTCGGCCGACAAGGCGGACGCGCTCGTCGAGCAGGGCGCGGTCTTCGCCGCCGACATCCGGAAGGCGATCGAGGCCAGCCCGGTCGTCGTGGCGTGCGTCTCCACGTACGAGGTGCTGAACGACCTGCTCACCGGTGCCGCCGACGAGCTCAAGGGCAAGGTGGTCATCAACCTCACCTCGGGTACGCCCGAGGACGCCCGCGCCCTCGCCGTCTGGGCCGAGCAGAACGGGGTGCGCTACCTGGACGGGGCCATCATGGCCGTCCCGCAGATGATCGGCCTGCCCCAGGCCCTGATCTTCTACGCGGGCGCCCAGGAGGTGTTCGCCGAGCACGAGGAGCTGCTGAAGCCGCTCGCCGGCAACAACGTGTACCTGGGCGCGGACACGGGCGTGGCGATGATCTACGACCTCGGTCTGCTGTCGCTGCTGTGGTCGAGCCTCGCGGGTTACTTCCACGCCGTGTCCCTCGTCAACTCGGCCGGCGTCTCGGCGGAGGCGTTCACGCCGTTCGCCCTGACCTGGATCGAGCACGTCATCACCCCGTCGATCCCGCAGAGCGCCCAGGAGATCGACTCGGCGAGCTTCGAGACCGAGGTCTCCAGCCTCGGTGTCAACAAGGCCGCGATCGAGCACCTGGTCGCCACGAGCAAGCAGCTGGGCATCAACAGCGACTTCTCGGCGTCCATCCAGGCGCTGATCGAGCGCCGCGTCGCGCAGGGCCACGCCGACCACAGCCTGGCGAGCCTGGTCGAGGCCTTCAAGCAGGGCTGACCCGGCGCCCCGGCCGGGATGCCGGGTGCACGCTGAGTGAGGAGGAAACCCGCTGGGCGGGACGCGGCCGGCCGCCGGGTCCCGCCCGGCGGCGTACCGGGCGGGCTCTCCTGCCGGGCCGCGCCAGGGCCCGCACCGGGCTCCGTACGACGGCGTACCGGACGAAGGCCGTGACAGTCCCGTGCGACGGCGTACCGGACGAAGCCCGTGCCGGGTGCCGTACGACGGCGTACCGGACGAAGCCCGTGCCGGGTGCCGTACGACGGCGTACCGGACGAGGGCGCGGGTCCGGGATGCTGCGAAGGCGTACCGGACCGAGCTCGTGCCGGCCGTACGAAGGTGCGCCGGGCGAGGCTCGTGCCGGGCTCCCTGCCAAGACCTGCCGGACGAGGCTCGGTGCCGGGCTCCCGCCCGGCCGGGGCGCGCAGGCGCAGGGTGGACGAAGGCCGGTGCCCGGGGCGGTGGTTCCGTCCCGGGCACCGGCCTTCGGCGGTCTGCGTGCGTCAGCCGGCGGGCAGCGCCAGGGGGCGCTGATAGCCGCCCCGGATGATGTCGCAGGTGTCGCGCAGGGCCGTCTCCAGCCAGGTGATGTCGGTGTCCGACAGCAGGATGGACGGCTCGAAGCGCAGGGTGCCGGGGGCGCTCGCGGTGGGGAACGTACGGACCCGGTGGCCGCGCAGCAGGTGTCCCGCGACGAGGTAGCCGAACAGGCCGGCCCGGGCCGCCTCGGCGATCGCGGGGACCGGTGCGTCCGACTGGTCGTGGAACTCCAGGCCGAGGATCAGGCCACGGCCGCGGACGTCCTTGACGACGTCGGGGAAGTCCGCGCGTACGGAGCCCAGCATGGCCAGCAGCCGCTCCCCCAGGCCCGCGGCCGTGCGGTACGCGGCGCCGTCGTCGGCCTCCAGCAGCTCCAGGACCTTCAGGGCGATGCGGTTGGAGAAGCCGTCCTTGGCGAACGTCGAGCTGTGGACCAGTTCGAACTCGCCGTGGTAGCGCGAGGCGCGCACCAGCAGCACCGAGATCTTGGCGAGGCCGCCGCCGAGGCTCTTGGCGAGGGTGTAGTAGTCGCCGCGCAGCCCCAGGCGTGTACTGGCCAGGAAGTCGCCCGTGCGGCCCATGCCGCTCTGGATCTCGTCCACGACGACCGGTGCGCCGATCTCCGCGCAGACCTCCTGGATCTCCCGGGCGAACTCCGGCGACAGCTCGCGGATGCCGCCCTCGCCCTGGATCGGTTCCAGGACGAACGCGCAGACGACGGGCGTCTCGTGCTCCGTCAGCCGGATCCGGCCGTCCTCCAGGGCCAGCCCGAACAGGGTGCCGCGTTCCTCGTCGACGATCTTGCGCAGGGCGCCCGGCTGGTCGAGCGGGACGAACCGGGCCTGCGCGGCGAGCGCCCGGAACGGGGCCCGGTAGCCCTCGTTGTGGGTGAGCTGGACGGTGCCGACCAGCTTCCCGTGGAAGGAGCCCTCCGGGGTGAGGAAGACCGGGGGGCGCCCGGCCTGGGCCTCGTTGTGGGCGCCGAGGCGGTCGGTCAGTTCGGCCAGCGCGGCGGGGCCCGGGAGGTCCGCGTCCACGCCGAAGCGGGCGAGGATCCCGGGGGGCACGGTCGCCGAGCCGTCCCGTACCGCTTCGCGTACCGCGTCGAGGCCGCTGCCCACGGCTTCCAGGAGCGCGCCGAGCCGGACGCCCCGGTCCAGCTCGGCGTGTTTGAGCGCGGCCTCGTTGGCCTCGGCGCCGGTGTTGGCGAAGACGGCGAAGAACGGCTCGTCGTCGCCGGTCTCGCGGCGGATGATCCGGTTCAGGGCGAGGGCCAGTTCGGCGGCCTCCGGGTGCAGGGAGAACTGCGAGTGCACCGGAACGCCGCTGTCCAGCAGCTCCTTCGCGTACGCGGTGATGGCGGGGTGGTTGTGGCCCAGCAGGAGGGAGCCGTATCCGCCCGCGTAGTCCACGACGGCGACCTCGCGGCCGTCCTCGCCCCGCTGGTAGAGGAGATTGCCCTCCGCCCTGACGTATTCGGCGTCCAGGCCTGCGGAGGCCAGCACGGTCCCCAGATGGGGTTCTGCCAACTGCGGTGGTCCGGCGGGGGCATGCGCAACATCGGTCATGTGGCCAACATGACCGAATGCGCGGCAGTGTGCGGTAACGGCGCGGTCATCGGGCATTGCGGGCGGGGCCGTAGACCGTCGATTACCTGGCGATTGAGCGCGGGAAAGTGCCGAGCGGATACGTTTTCCACCCACCCCTTTGTTGCGTAGGGGACCCTCAACCCGAATCCGAAGAGGGGAAATGACTCCTGCATCCGCAGAACTCGAACCCGCGGCCTCGCGGACGGGGCTGCGCACGTCTGTCGGAGCCGCTTCGCTGCGGGATGTGATGTCCCAGTTCGCCACAGGCGTCACCGTGCTCACGGTGGGCGGCGACCACATCCACGCCATGACGGCCAACGCCTTCAGCTCGGTGTCGCTGACTCCGCCGACCGTGCTGGTCTCCATCGATCACAGCGCCGTCATGTTCGACGAGCTGACCGGGGCCGGTCACTTCGGCGTGAACATCCTGTCGGCCGAACAGCAGCCGCTGGCCCGGCACTTCGCCGACAAGAAGCGCACCCTCGGGCTCGCGCAGTTCGACGGCGTCGAATGGGCGCCGGGCGAGCACACGGGCGCCCCTCTCCTGGCCGGCGCGCTGGCCTGGCTGGAGTGCGACGTGACGGACGCGCACGTCTCGGGCGACCACACGATCTTCGTCGGCAGGGTGCTGGACTGCCGACGGGGCTGCGACGACGCCGCGCTGACGTTCTTCGACGGGAAGTTCGGGCACGCCCCGCGGGCCGCCTGACGACTCCGGGCGCCGGCACGGCGCGCGGTCGCGCACACCACAGCCGGACACGGCTGATCCGCCCATCACATGAATCACACCAATCACACGAAGAAGGAGTCGCACATGACCGCCTCGACCCCCGACGTCGACCTGTACAGCCTGGAACTCACCGATGACCCGGAGGTCCAGAACGACGTCTTCCTGAAGATCTTCAACTCCGGTGACGGCGCCGCCTTCGACAACCTCTACCGCGACGACGCCATCTCCAACCTGACGGGCGCCCCGCTGACCGGTGAGGCGCGCACGAAGGGCATCATCGACCTGCTCGCCAAGGGCCCGACGCTGAAGTCCGTCGTCAAGCACTCCTACACCGCCGACGACGTCACGCTCATCGTGGTCGACTTCGAGCTGGGGCTGCCCGGCGAGGACGGCGAGCCGGTCCAGATCAAGGGCACCTGCACCGACGTCATCCGCCGCGTGGAGGGCGGCAAGTGGCTGATGGCGGTGGACCGTCCGGTCGCCGCCATCACCGTCTGACCCGTACCGCGGTCCGGTACGACGGAGGAGGCCGGGCTCCCCTGGGGGAGCCCGGCCTCTTCGCGTGTGCCCGCTCGCGTGACCCGTGCCGTCAGTCGCGCGGCTCCTCGCCGAACGGGTCGTCGACGGCGTACAGCCAGGAGCCGTCCGCCTGCTTGCGCAGGACGTCCAGGCCGACGCCGCGCAGGTTCTCGCGGCCCGTGCCGCTCGCGGTGTTGATCTCCATGGTCCAGTCCACGACCAGCAGGGCCGTGTCGCCGGTGACGTACGCCTCCCGCACGTCGGTCTCGATGTGCGGCTGCATGGTGGCGAGGAATTCCGTGATGGCGGCCCGGCGGTCCGCGCCGCTCACCGGATTTCCCTTCTCCCAGACGATGATGCCGGCCTCGGTGTAATGGGCGTTGACGCTCTCCGCGTCGCCCGAGTTGAAAGCGGCGACATAGCTTTCGAGATGCGCCTCGAGCTCCTTGGGGAGTTCGACGGCGGTGGCGGTGTTCGACATTCTTTTCCTCCGGTTGGTGAGGAGTGAAAGAGCGATGAGGGTGACAACTACGCCGAAAAGCTATCCGCAGGCCGGAAACCCGGGGCTCACCGAGGAGTAACGCGACGCACCGCGACGCGGTGCCCGGGCGCCGATTACCGGACCGTGATCACTCGTTGGATCTTCGGACGACCCGGCTGCATAACGTCGTTGGCAGGCCGCGCGCCGAGCCGTCCGGGCTCCGCATGCGCAGGCGGACGTCTTGGACCGTTGCGACACGCAGTACGGAGAGGGCACCCGACAGTGACGACCAGCGAGCACGACACCCACGCAGCACCCACCCGGGAGGGCGGCGCGTCCGGGGACCGGGCGGAGCCGATTGCTGTCATCGGCATGTCCTGCCGGCTTCCGGGAGCCGGCTCCCCCGCCGCGTTCTGGGACCTGCTCACGCGCGGCGCCGACGCCATCACCCCCGTGCCGGAGGGGCGTTGGGGCCCGGACGGGCGGTCCCTGGGCGCCGGGCGCGGTGGCTTCCTCGACGCGGTGGACGCGTTCGACGCGCCGTTCTTCGGCATCTCCCCGCGTGAGGCGGCGGCGATGGACCCGCAGCAGCGGCTGGTGCTGGAGCTGGCCTGGGAAGCGCTGGAGGACGCCGGGGTCGTCCCCGCCGCCCTGCGCGGGAGCCGGACGGCCGTGTTCGTCGGCACCCTGCGCGACGACTACACCAGCCTGCTGTACCTGCACGGCGCCGAGGCCGTCACCCAGCACACGATGACCGGCGTCAACCGCGGTGTCATCGCCAACCGCGTCTCGTACCACCTGGGTCTGCACGGTCCGAGCATGACCGTGGACTCCGCCCAGTCGTCGTCGCTGGTGGCCGTCCACCTGGCCTGCGAGAGCCTGCGCGCCGGCGAGGCCGACAGCGCGCTCGTGGCGGGTGTGAACCTCAACCTGCTCGCCGAGAACGTCGTCACCGAGTCCCGTTTCGGTGCGCTGTCGCCCGACGGGACCACCTACACCTTCGACGCCCGCGCCAACGGCTTCGTGCCCGGCGAGGGCGGCGGTGTGCTCCTGCTGAAGCCGCTGAGCCGGGCCCGGGCCGACCAGGACCGGATCTACGGCGTCATCCGCTCCAGCGCCGTCAACAACGACGGCGCCACCGACGGGCTCACGGTGCCGAGCCCGGCCGCCCAGGAGGCGGTGCTGCGCGAGGCGTACGAGCGTGCCGGGATCGCTCCCGAGGAGGTGCAGTACGTCGAACTGCACGGCACCGGCACCCCGGTCGGCGACCCGCTGGAGGCGGCGGCGCTCGGTGCCGCGCTCGGCCGGGGCCGCACGGCGGGCACCGCGCTGCGCGTGGGCTCCGTGAAGACCAACATCGGCCATCTGGAAGGCGCGGCGGGCATCGCCGGCCTGATCAAGACGCTGCTCAGCCTGCACCACCGGCGGCTCCCGGCCAGCCTGAACTTCGAGGCACCCCACCCGCGGATCGCCCTGGACGAGCTGGGCATCGCCGTACAGCGGGAGCTGACGGCCTGGCCGGACGAGGACCGGGCGCTGGTCGCGGGCGTCAGCTCCTTCGGCATGGGCGGCACCAACGCCCACGTCGTCGTCGGCGAGGCCCCCGCCAGGACCGCCGCCGCCTCCGGCCCCGCCGCCCCGGCGGCCGTCGCCCCGCTGCCCTGGATCGTCACCGGGCACGACGAGGAGGCGCTGCGCGCCCAGGCCGCGAAGCTGCGTGCCTTCGCCGCCGAGCACCCCGGGCAGCCGGCCGAGGACGTCGGCCGGGCGCTGGCCACCACCCGTACCTTCCTGGGCCACCGCGCCGTCGTCGTCGCCGACGGCCGCGACGCGCTGCTCGCCGGCCTGGACGCGCTCGCCGCCGGTACCCCCGCCGTCTCCGTCGTCACCGGGGCCGTACGGCCCGGCGGGCTGGCGTTCCTCTTCACCGGTCAGGGCGCCCAGCGCACCGGCATGGGCCGGGAGCTGTACGCGGCGTTCCCGGCGTACGCCACCGCCTTCGACGAGGTCGCCGCCCACCTGGACCCGCTGCTGCCGCGCCCGCTCGCCGAACTCATCGCCGACGGGGCGGCACTGCACGAGACCGGTGTCACCCAGCCCGCGCTGTTCGCCGTCGAGGTCGCCCTGTTCCGCCTGGTCGAGAGCTGGGGGCTGCGGCCCGACCGGCTCGCCGGCCACTCCGTCGGCGAGCTGGCCGCCGCCCATGTCGCGGGCGTGTTCTCGCTCGCCGACGCCGCGCGGCTGGTCGCCGCCCGGGCCCGGCTGATGCAGGCGCTGCCCGCGGGCGGCGCGATGATCGCGGTGGAGGCCACCGAGGCCGAGGTGCTGCCGCTCCTCGCGGGCCGCGAGGGCGCGCTCGCCGTCGCCGCCGTCAACGGCCCCCGCTCCCTCGTCCTGTCCGGTGACGCCGACGCGGCCGAGGAGGTCGCGGCCGTGCTGCGCGACCGAGGTCACCGCACGAAGCGTCTGACCGTCTCGCACGCCTTCCACTCGCCGCACATGGACCCGATGCTCGCGGAGTTCCGCGCGGTGGCGGCCTCGCTCGACTACTCGGAGCCGGTCATTCCGGTCGTCTCCACGGTCACCGGGGAGCCGGTGGCCGCCGGGGAGTTCAACTCGCCCGACTACTGGGTCGAGCAGGTCCGCCGCCCGGTGCGCTTCCTCGACGCCTTCCGCACCCTGGAGAGCGCCGGCGTGCGCACCTTCCTGGAGCTGGGGCCGGAGGGTGTGCTGTCCTCCCTCGCCGAGGAGTGCGCCGAGGACGCCACCGCCGTGGCCGCCGTCCCGCTGCTGCGGGCCGGCCGCTCCGAGCCGCTGACCGCGCAGGCCGCGCTGGCCACCGCGTTCACCCGGGGTGCCGAGCCCGACTGGACCGCCCTGTACGGCGGCCGTCCCGCGCGTCATGTCGAGCTGCCGACGTACGCCTTCCAGCGCCGCCCCTACTGGCTGGGCGGTGCCCGTGGGGCCGTCGCCCCGCTGCCGGCCGCCCTCCCCGAGGCCGCGTCCGGTGCCCCCGCCGCCCTCGCCCCGCGCGGCGAACTGGGCCGCCGCCTGGCCCCGTTGGGCGCGGCGGAGCGCAGGCGCGCCGTCGAGGACCTGTTGCAGACCCACATCGCCGCGGTCCTGGAGTACGAGCCCGGCCAGCGGGTGCCCGGCCACACGCCCTTCCGGGACCTCGGTTTCAGCTCCCTGATGGCCACCGAACTGCGCGCCACGCTCGCCCGGGCCACCGGCCTGAAGCTGCCCGGCGGCCTGCTCTTCGACCACCCGACCCCGCAGGACCTGGCCGGGTTCCTGGAGGCCGAACTGCTCGGCGAGGCCGCCGCCCAGGAGGAGGCGGCGGCGGTGGGCGCCGACGGCGAGGCCGTCGCCGTCGTCGCCATGGCCTGCCGCTACCCCGGCGGCGTGGCCTCGCCGGAGGACCTGTGGCGGCTCGTCGCCGAGGGCGGCGACGCCATCACCGCGTTCCCGGCCGACCGCGGCTGGCCCGAGGACCTGTACGACCCCGACCCGGACCGGCCCGGCCACAGCTCCGTGCGGCACGGCGGGTTCCTGCACGACGCGGGGGACTTCGACGCCGCGTTCTTCGGGATCTCCCCGCGCGAGGCCCTGGCCATGGACCCGCAGCAGCGCCTCCTGCTGGAGACCGCGTGGGAGAGCGTCGAGCGCGCCGGGATCGACCCCGCGCGGCTGCGCGGCACCCGCACCGGGGTGTTCGTCGGCGCCACCGCCCTGGAGTACGGGCCGCGGATGGACGACGCCCCCGAGTCCGTCCAGGGCGGCGTGCTGACCGGCACCACCCCCAGTGTCCTGTCCGGCCGTATCGCCTACCAGCTGGGCCTGGTCGGCCCGGCGATCACGGTGGACACGGCCTGCTCCTCCTCCCTGGTCGCCCTGCACCTGGCGATCCGCTCGCTGCGCTCCGGCGAGACCAACCTCGCCCTCGCGGGCGGCGCCACCGTCATGTCCTCGCCGGGCATGTTCGTGGAGTTCTCCCGCCAGCGCGGGCTGGCCGCCGACGGCCGCTGCAAGTCCTTCTCCGACGACGCCGACGGCACCGGCTGGTCCGAGGGCGTCGGCCTGCTCCTGCTGGAACGGCTGTCCGACGCGGTGCGGAACGGCCACCCCGTCCTGGCCGTGCTCCGGGGCTCCGCCGTCAACCAGGACGGGGCCAGCAACGGGCTCACGGCCCCCAACGGCCCGTCCCAGCAGCGTGTCATCCAGCAGGCCTTGGCCGACTCCGGCCTGACCGCGGCGGACGTGGACGCCGTCGAGGCCCACGGGACCGGGACCCGCCTCGGCGACCCCATCGAGGCGGAGGCCCTCAAAGCCGTCTACGGCCCCGGACACGACGGCGACCGCCCCCTGCACCTCGGCTCGCTGAAGTCCAACATCGGCCACGCGCAGGCCGCCGCCGGCGTCGGCGGGGTCATCAAGATGGTCCAGGCGATGCGGCACGGCGTGCTGCCCCGGACGCTCCACGTGGACCGGCCGAGCAGCCGGGTCGACTGGTCCGACGGCACCGTCGCCCTGCTCACCGAGGAACGCCCGTGGCCCGGGGCCGGCCGTCCCCGGCGTGCCGCGGTCTCCTCCTTCGGCATCAGCGGCACCAACGCCCACCTCATCGTCGAGGAGGCGCCCCCGGTCACCGCCCCGGTCACCGCCGACGCCCAGGCCGGCACCGCCGCCCCCGCCGCCGTACCCGCGCCGTACGTCGTCACCGCCCGCGACCCCGAAGCGCTGCGCGAGCGGGCCGCCCGGCTGGCCGCGCACCTCACCGGCTCCGACGCCGGCCTCGCCGACGTCGGCTTCTCCCTCGCCACCACCCGCACCGCCTTCGAGCACCGCGCCGTCGTCCTCGCCGCCGGCGCCGACGACCTGCTCGCCGGACTGACCGGGCTCGCCGCGGGCGGCGGCGCCCCGAACACCGTCACCGGCACCGCGGACGCGCCGGCCCGCACCGCGTTCCTGTTCACCGGCCAGGGCGCGCAGCGCGCCGGGGCGAGCCGCGAACTGTACGCCGCCCACCCGGTGTTCGCCGCCGCCCTGGACGAGGTGTGCGCGGCCTTCGACGGTCTGCTGGAGGTGCCGCTGCGCGACGTGCTGTTCGGCGAGGGCGCGGGCGCGGGGCTGATCGGCCTCACCGCCTACACCCAGCCGTCGCTGTTCGCCGTCGAGGTGGCCCTCTTCCGGCTGCTGGCCCACCACGGGCTGACCCCCGACCTGCTCGCCGGGCACTCGATCGGTGAACTCGCCGCCGCTCACGTCGCCGGGGTGCTGTCCCTGGAGGACGCCGCGGTCCTGGTCGCCGCCCGCGGCCGGCTCATGCAGTCCGCACCGGCGGGCGGCGCGATGGTCGCCGTCGAGGGCACCGAGGAGGAGATCGCCGCCTCGCTCGCCGGGCGGGAGTCCGCCGTGTCCGTCGCCGCCGTCAACTCTCCGTCGTCCGTCGTGATCTCCGGGGACGCCGAAGCCGTGGCGGAGGCCGCCCGCAGCTGGCAGGAGGCCGGCCGCCGCACCCACCGGCTGGCGGTCTCGCACGCCTTCCACTCCCCGCACATGGACGGCATCCTGGAGGAGTTCCGGGCCGTGGCCGCCGGGCTCACCTTCCACCGCCCGCGCATCCCCATCGTCTCGACGGTGACCGGCGAGACCGCCACCGCCGAGCAGCTCGCCTCGCCCGACTACTGGGCGCGGCAGATCCGCGAGACCGTCCGGTTCGCCGCGGCCACCGAACGCCTCGCGGCCGACGGGGCCGGCGTCCTCGTCGAGGTCGGCCCGGACGCCGTGCTGACGGCACTGGCCCGGCGCACGCTGGAGGGCACCCCGGCCGCCGCGGTCACCGCCGTGCCGGTGCTGCGTTCCGGCCGGCCCGAGGCGGAGACCTTCGCGACCGCGGTGGCCACGGCGTACGCGCAGGGCGCCCCGCTCGACGTGGCCTCCTTCTTCCCCGGCGCGGTGCGCACCGAGCTGCCCGTCTACCCCTTCCAGCGCACCCGTTACTGGCTGAACGCGGCGCCGCGCGGTGACGCCCGCAGCCTCGGCCTGGATCCGGCCGGGCACCCGCTGCTGACCACCGCCGTGGAGTTCGCCGAGCGGGAGGACGCGCTGTTCACCAGCGTCCTGTCGCGCGCCGCCCAGCCCTGGCTGGCCGACCACGCGATCGTCGGTACGGTCATCGCACCGGGCACCGCCTTCCTCGAACTCGCCGTCGCCGCGGGCGGCCACCTCGGTGTCCCGCACGTGGCGGAGATGACACTGGAGGCGCCGCTGCCGCTGCCGGAGCGCGGAGCCGTCCGCGTCCAGGTGGCGGTCGGCGCGCCCGACCGGGACGGACGGCGCCCGTTCACCGTCCACGCGCGCCCCGACACCGCCGACGGCGCCCCGACCTGGACCCGGCACGCCACCGGCCTGCTCGCCGGGGCCGCCGCGGCGCCCGCCGCCGACGCCGACCTCGTCACCTGGCCGCCGGCCGGCGCCACCGCCGAGAGCCTCGACGACGTCTACGACCGGCTGGCCGCCCTCGGCTACGCCTACGGTCCCGCCTTCCAGGCGCTGCGCGCCGTCTGGCGGCGCGGCACCGACGTCTTCGCCGAGGTGCGCCTGCCCGACGCGCAGGCCGAGGGCGCGGCCGCGTACGGCCTGCATCCCGCGCTGCTCGACGCCGTACTGCACCCGCTGGTGCTCGACGCGGGCGCCGACACGGACCCGGCGCTGATCCGGCTGCCGTTCGCCTGGAACGACGTCGCCCTGCACGCGGCGGGCGCCTCCCGGCTGCGCGCCCGGATCTCGCCCGCCGGCCCCGACCACGCCTCCCTCACCGTCGCCGACGGCACCGGCGCCCCCGTCGCCGACCTGGAGCTGGCCCTGCGTGCCGTCCCCCGGGACCGTCTCGCGGCGGCGGCGGAGACCGGCTCCGGCGCCCTGTTCACCGTGGAGTGGCAGGAGCTGCCGTCGCCCGCCCCGGACACCGCCCTGACCTGGGCCGAGGCCGGTGACACGCTCGACCTCGCGGAGCCGGCCGACGTCGTCGTCCTCCGGGTGCCCACCGCCCCGGACGACGCGGGCGATCCGCGGCCCGCCACCCGTCGGGTGCTGCGCCTCGTCCAGCGGTGGCTGGCCGACGAGCGGTTCACGGGCTCCCGGCTCGCGCTGGTGACCCGGCACGCGGTCGCCGCACGCCCCACCGACGACGTGGACCTCGCGGGCGCGTCCGTCTGGGGCCTGATCCGCTCCGCGCAGTCGGAGCACCCCGACCGACTGGTCCTGATCGACCTCGACGACGACCCGGCGGCGGACTCCCTGTTGCCCGCCGCGGTCGCCGCCGAGGAGCCGCAGCTGGCCGTGCGCGCCGGCCGGCTGCACGCGCCCCGGCTCGCCCGCACCCTCCGGGCGGCCGGGGCGCCCACCCCCCGCTTCGACCCCGACGGCACCGTCCTCGTCACCGGCGGCACCGGCGGCCTCGGCGCGCTGTTCGCCCGGCACCTGGTGACCGGGCACGGTGTACGGCACCTGCTGCTGAGCAGCCGCCGGGGCCCCGCCGCGCCGGGCGCCGCCGAGCTGGCCGAGGAACTGACCGCGCTCGGCGCCGAGGTGACGGTCACCGCGGCCGACGCCGCCGATCGGGACGCCGTCGCGGACCTGATCGCCTCGGTCCCGGCCGAGCACCCGCTGACCGCCGTCGTGCACACGGCCGGCGTCCTGGACGACGCGACCCTGGAGTCGCTGACCGAGGCACAGCTGGACGCCGTACTGCGGCCCAAGGCGGACGCGGCCCGGCACCTGCACGAACTGACCCGCGAGCTGGACCTGACGGCCTTCGTGCTGTTCTCGTCCGTGTCCGGTCTCACCGGCACCGCGGGCCAGGCCAACTACGCGGCGGCCAACACCTATCTGGACGCGCTCGCCCAGCATCGCGCCGCGCGGGGTCTTCCCGCGACCTCGCTGGCGTGGGGCCTGTGGGACGCCACGCACGGCATGGGAGCGTCCCTCACCGACGCCGACCTCGCCCGCTGGGCACGCGCCGGCATGACCCCGCTCACCCCGGACCAGGGTCGCGCGCTGTTCGACCTGGCACTGGCCGGCGACGAGCCGCTGCTGGCCCCCCTGGTCCTGGACCCGGCCAGGCTCGCCGCGGACGGGGCGGCGCCGGTTCCGGCGCTGTACCGGGGCCTGGTGCGCCCGCGTCCGCGGCGGGCCGCGCAGGCCGGTCCGGCCGGCGGCGCCGGCTCCGACTGGGCACGGGAGATCGCCGGCCTGCCGGAGGCCAAGCGGGGCGACGCCGTACTGGCCGTGGTGCGGGCCACCGTGGCGTCGGTGCTCGGCCACCCGGGCGCCGCGGCCGTGGACCCGGCCCGTTCCTTCAACGACCTCGGTTTCGACTCGATGGCCGGTGTCGACCTGCGCAACCGGCTCACCGCCGCCACCGGTCTGCGGCTGCCCACCACGGCGGTCTTCGACCATCCGACACCGCACGCGCTCGCCGCGTACCTGCTGACCGAGGCGGTGTCCACCCAGGCCACCCAGGCCACCCAGGCGTCCCAGGCCCCCGGGAGCCGGGACGGGCGCGGGCGCGCCGGGGCGCGCGCCGACGAGCCGATCGCGATCGTGGGCATGGCGTGCCGGTACCCGGGTGGTGTGTCGTCCCCCGAGGACCTGTGGGAGCTGGTCGCGGGCGGGGTGGACGCCATCAGCGAGTTCCCGTCCAACCGGGGCTGGGACATCGAGAAGCTGTACGACCCGGACCCGGACCGGGTGGGCACGTCGTACGTCCGCCAGGGCGGCTTCCTGCACGACGCCGACCTGTTCGACCGGGAGTTCTTCGGCATGTCGCCGCGCGAGGCGACGGCCACCGACCCCCAGCAGCGCCTGCTGCTGGAGACCGCCTGGGAGACCTTCGAGAGCGCGGGCATCGACCCGGCCTTGCTGCGCGGCAGCGAGACCGGTGTGTTCACCGGCGCCATGTACGACGACTACGCCTCGCGCCTGGAGGCCACCCCGGAGGAGTTCGAGGGCTTCCTGCTCGCGGGCAACCTCTCCAGTGTCCTGTCCGGCCGCCTGTCGTACACGTACGGTCTGGAGGGCCCGGCCGTCACGGTCGACACGGCCTGCTCCTCGTCGCTGGTCGCCATGCACATGGCCGTCAACGCGCTGCGCAACGGCGAGTGCGACCTCGCACTGGCGGGCGGTGTCACGGTGATGAACAGCCCGAACACCTTCGTGGAGTTCTCGCGTCAGCGCGGTCTGTCCGCCGACGGGCGCTGCAAGTCCTTCTCCGACGACGCCGACGGCACCGGCTGGTCCGAGGGCGTCGGCCTGCTCCTGGTCGAACGCCTCTCCGACGCCCGCAGGAACGGCCACCAGGTCCTGGCCGTCATCCGGGGCACGGCCGTGAACCAGGACGGCGCCAGCAACGGCCTGACCGCACCCAACGGCCCCTCCCAGGAACGCGTCATCCGGCAGGCCCTCGCCAACGCCGGCCTGAACACCGACGACATCGACGCCGTCGAGGCACACGGCACCGGCACCCGCCTCGGCGACCCCATCGAAGCCCAGGCACTGCTCGCCACCTACGGACGGGACCGCTCCACCGAGCGTCCCCTCTACCTCGGCTCCCTCAAGTCGAACATCGGCCACTCCCAGGCGGCCGCCGGTGTCGGCGGCGTCATCAAGATGATCGAGGCCATGCGCCACGGGACGCTCCCGCGGACGCTGCACGCCGACAACCCGTCCAGCCATGTGGACTGGGACGCGGGCGCGGTGGAACTGCTCACCGAGGCGCGGGAGTGGCCCGCGGTCGAGGGCCGGCCCCGCCGCGCGGGCATCTCCTCCTTCGGTATCAGCGGCACCAACGCCCACGTCCTCATCGAGGAACCCCCGGCCGAGCGCCGCCCGGCGGGGACGTCCGGTGCGCCCGTCCGTGTCCTGCCGTGGATCCTCACCGGCAAGACCGAGAAGGCGCTGCGCGACCAGGCCGAGCGCCTGCGCCGGTTCGTGGAGGCGCGGCCCGGGCTGGAGGCGGCCGACGTCGCCTACACGCTGGCCACCGGGCGCGCCCTGCTCGACCGGGGCGTGGCCGTCCTGGGCGACAGCCGCGAAACGCTCCTCGAAGGGCTGGCCGCGCTCGCCGGTTCCGCCGACGGCCGGCAGGTCCCCGGGGTGGTCGGCGCCCGTACCGGCCGCCCCGGCAGGACCGCCTTCCTGTTCACCGGGCAGGGTGCCCAACGGCTCGGCATGGGCCGGGAGTTGTACGAGACGAACCCGGTGTTCGCCGAGGCGCTGGACGAGGTGTGCGCCCGCCTCGACCTGGAGCTGGTCCGTCCCGTGAAGGGGGTGCTGTTCGCGCCGGAGACGTCGGCCGACGCCGCGCTGATCGACCAGACGGCCTTCACCCAGGCCGCGCTCTTCGCGGTCGAAGTCGCCCTGTACCGCCTCTTCGAGCACTACGGTGTGCGGCCGGACTACCTGCTCGGGCACTCCCTCGGTGAGGTCACCGCGGCCCATCTGGCCGGCGTGCTCGACCTCGACGACGCCTGTGTCCTGGTCGCCGAGCGCGGCCGCCTGATGCAGGCCGCCCGCGAGGGCGGTGCGATGGCCTCGATCCAGGCCGGGGAGGACGAGGTCCGTGCCTCCCTCCTCCCGTACGGCGAGAAGCGTCTCTCCGTCGCCGCCGTCAACGGCCCGCGCGCCACGGTGATCTCCGGTGACGAGGACGCCGTCACCGAGGT
Source organism: Streptomyces sp. NPDC023481 (assembly GCF_055560195.1). Taxonomy (NCBI): domain Bacteria; kingdom Bacillati; phylum Actinomycetota; class Actinomycetes; order Kitasatosporales; family Streptomycetaceae; genus Streptomyces; species Streptomyces sp. NPDC023481. Next base: position 100,401 of record NZ_JBVHJE010000004.1, on the reverse strand, counting down.
CATGGAGCACTGGCGGGCCAAGGGCGCCAGGGTCAGGCTGCTGGCCGTCTCGCACGCCTTCCACTCCGCGCACATGGAGGAGGTCCTCGAGGAGTTCCGCGACAGCATCGCGGACCTGACCTTCAGGGCGCCCGCGATCCCCGTCGTCTCCAACGTGACGGGCGTCCTCGCCACCGACGAGGAGCTGACGTCACCCGACTACTGGGTCCGCCACATCCGCGGCACCGTCCGGTTCCACGACGGCGTGCGGTTCCTGGAGTCCGAGGGCGTCACCGAGTACCTGGAGCTGGGCCCGGACGGTGTCCTGACCGCGCTCGCCGAGACCTGCCTGACCGAGGAGGCCGGGATGCTCGCCCCGGCGTTGCGGCGCGGCCGGCCCGAGGCGGAGTCCGTGGCGACGGCACTGGCCCTGCTGCGGCTGCGCGGTGCCGGACCCGACTGGACCAGGGTCCTGCCCGGCGCGCGCCGAGTCGGCCTTCCCACGTACGCCTTCCAGCGCGAGCGGTACTGGCTGGACGGCCCGGGCGCCCCGCTGGACGCCGCCGGCCTGGGCCTGACGCCCGCCCTGCACCCTCTGCTCGGCGCGGCCGTGAACCTGGCCGACCGGGACACCCACGTCTTCACGGGACGGCTGTCGCCGCACACCCACGGCTGGCTGGCCGAACACGCCGTCGACGGGAACGTCGTTCTGCCGGGCACCGCTCTGGTGGAGCTGGCGACGCGCGCCGGCGAACAGACCGGTACCGGGACGCTGGACGAACTGCTGCTGTCGGTGCCCTTGGTGCTGCCGGCGCGCGGCGGTGTGCAGGTCCAGGTCGTCGTCGGCGAGGCCGATGACGCCGGGCGCCGGGCGGTGGAGGTGTACGGGCGGCCCGAACCGGAGGACGTGGGCGCCGGGTCCGGTGACGCCGGCGAGGCCGCGTGGACGCTGCACGCCCGGGGACGGCTGGTTCCGGCGGACGTGTCCGGTGGCGAGCCGCTGACGGTGTGGCCTCCGGCGGGCGCCCGCGAGGTGTCTCTGGAGGGCGCCTACGAACGGTTGGCGGAGCTGGGTTACGCCTATGGTCCGGCGTTCCGTGGGCTGCGGCGGGCCTGGCGGGGTGAGGGTGAGGTGTTCGCCGAGGTGGCCCTCCCGGAGGCGTTGCGTGCGGAGGCGGGGCGTTACCTGCTGCACCCGGCACTGCTGGACGCCGCCCTCCACACCCTGCTGCCCGGCGTGGTGGACGAGGCGGGCCGAGCGCGGTTGCCGTTCGCGTGGTCGGGGGTCACCCTCCACGCGGTGGGCGCCACCTCGCTGCGCGTCCGCCTGACAGTGTCCGACCAGGATTCCGAGACGTTGGAGGCGTCGCTGACGGTGGCCGACGGCACGGGTGCCCCGGTGGCGACCGTGGACGGGCTGACGTTGCGTCCCTTGTCACGGGAGGCACTGCGGGAAGCGGCGGCCCCCGGCGGCCGGGACGGCTTGTTCGGCGTGCGGTGGAAGCCCCTGGCCGACACCCGCACTGTTCCGGTCCCGGCACCCGAAAACGTCGAGGTGCTGGAGGCCGTATCCGCCGGACGGACCACACCCGAGGTCCTGCGCGACACCCTGCACCAGGTCCAGCGGTTCCTCGCCGACGACAACAACCTCGACCGCACCCTGCTCGTCGTCACCCGCGGAGCCCTCGCGGTCGCCGGCGAGGACATCACAGACCTCGCCGCCGCCGGCGTCACCGGACTCATCCGCGTCGCACAGACCGAACACCCCGGCCGGATCGTCCTGGCAGACCTCGAACCCGAAACCCACCTCGACACCCACAAGATCCTCGCCACCGGCGAACCCCAACTCGCCCTCCGCGCCGGCACCCTCCATATCCCCCGCCTCACCCGCACCACCCACCAACCCGACTCCGGACACCGCATCCACTGGGACCAGGGCACCGTCCTGATCACCGGCGCCACCGGAACACTGGGCACGGTACTGGCCCGCCACCTGGTCACCACCCACGGCGCACGCCACCTCCTCCTCGTCTCCCGACGCGGCCCCGACGCACCCGGCGCCACCGAACTCCGAAACGAACTCCACGCGCTGGGAGCCGAAGTCACCCTCGCCGCCTGCGACGTCTCCGACACCGACGCCGTCACCGCGCTCCTGGCCACCATCCCCGCCGACCGGCCCCTCAAAGCCGTCATCCACACCGCCGGCGTCCTGGACGACACCGTCCTGACCGCCCTGACCCCCGAAAGCCTGGACACCGTCCTCAAACCCAAGACCGACGCCGCCTGGAACCTCCACCAGGCCACCCTCCACGCAGAACTGGACGCGTTCATCGTCTACTCCTCCATCGCCGGCCTGATCGGCAACGCCGGGCAGGCCAACTACGCGGCCGCCAACACCTACCTCGACGCCCTCGCCCAACACCGCACCGCACAAGGCCTGCCCGGCACCTCCCTCGCCTGGGGCCTGTGGAACCAGACCAGCACGATCAGCGGCGAACTCAACGACACCGACCTGCGCCGCCTGGCCCGTATCGGCCTCCAGCCGCTGGCCACGGACGAGGCGATGGAACTGTTCGACGCCGCCGTGGCGGGCACGGAACCGGTCCTCGCCGTCAGCGGACTCGACCCGGCCGCGCTGCGCAAGGCGGGTGAAGCCCTGCCGCCGCTGCTGCGTGATCTGGCCCCGGTCGGTCGCCGCCGCACCGCCGCCCCGGCCGTTCGGTCCGGCGGCCAGGAGGCGGGCCCCTCGCTGGCCGAGCGCCTGGGCAACCTGTCCGAGGAGGAGCGTGCACAGGTTCTGACCGACCTCGTCCGCACCCAGGTGGCCGCGGTCCTCGGACACGCCGACGCCGCAGCCGTCGAAGCCGAACGGGCCTTCCAGGACCTGGGCTTCGACTCGCTGACCGCCGTCGAACTGCGCAACCAGCTCAACAACGCCACCGGACTGCGACTGCCCAGCACCCTCGTCTTCGACCACCCCAACCCCGCCGCCCTCGCCGCACATCTGCACGGGCAGCTCAAGGTGGAGCCGGCGTCGCCCGCCGACTCGGTGGTCGAGGAGCTGGGCCGGCTCCGGGCCGCCATCCAGTCGGCGGCCGCCGATCCCGCTGCCTACGAGAGCGTCGCCGGGCAGTTGCGCGAACTGCTGGGCGTCGCCGAGCGGGCGAGCGGCCGCGCACCCGCCGACGAGACGGCCGACGACCTGGTCGACGCGAGCGACGAGGAGCTGTTCGCACTCCTCGACGACCTGAACTGAACGGGCGACCGCTCCGGGAGCCGACGAGGGGGTCGGCTCCCGGGTGGTTGCGCACGCCCGGCGTGCCGGCGCCGCGGCACACCACCGCACGACCCACGAGACCACGTACGAGCCACATGACGACGGGGAGCTGAGATCAGTGGCGAACGAGCAGGAACTCCGCGAATACCTCAAGAAGGCCATCGCCGACGCGCGTGACGCGCGCAGGCAGCTGCGCGAGGCCGAGGACAGGGCACAGGAGCCGATCGCGATCGTCGGCATGGCGTGCCGGTACCCGGGCGGTGTGTCCTCTCCCGAGGACCTGTGGGAGCTGGTCGCGGGCGGGGTGGACGCCATCAGCGAGTTCCCGTCCAACCGGGGCTGGGACATCGAGAAGCTCTACGACCCCGACCCCGAGCGGCCGGGAACGTCGTACGTCCGCGAAGGCGGCTTCCTGCACGACGCGGACCTGTTCGACCCGGAGTTCTTCGGCATGTCGCCGCGCGAGGCGACCGCCATCGACCCCCAGCAGCGCCTGCTGCTGGAGACCGCCTGGGAGACCTTCGAGAGCGCGGGGATCCTGCCGGCCGGGCTGCGCGGCAGCCGCACCGGTGTCTTCACCGGTGCGATGTACAACGACTACGGCTCCCGCCCCCACCTGCCCGCCGAGGGCAACGAGGGCTACCTCTTCAGCGGCAGCGCCGGTTCCATCGCGTCGGGCCGGATGGCGTACACCTTCGGTCTGGAGGGCCCGGCCGTCACGGTCGACACGGCCTGCTCCTCCTCGCTGGTCGCCATGCACATGGCCGTCAACGCGCTGCGCAACGGCGAGTGCGACCTCGCGCTCGCGGGCGGTGTGGCCGTGATGTCGACACCGACGGCGTTCGTGGAGTTCTCCCGGCTGCGTGGTCTGTCGACCGACGGTCGCTGCCGGTCCTTCTCCGACGACGCCGACGGCACGGGCTGGTCCGAGGGCGTCGGCCTGCTCCTCGTCGAACGACTCTCCGACGCGCGGAAGAACGGCCACCGGGTCCTTGCCGTCATCCGGGGTACGGCGGTCAACCAGGACGGCGCCAGCAACGGCCTGACCGCACCCAACGGCCCCTCCCAGGAGCGGGTCATCCTCGCCGCGCTGGCCAACGCGGGCCTGGGCACGAGCGACGTGGACGCCGTGGAGGCGCACGGTACGGGCACCCGTCTGGGCGACCCGATCGAGGCGCAGGCGCTGCTCGCCACGTACGGCCGGGGACGTCCGGACGGGCAGCCGCTGTACCTGGGCTCGCTCAAGTCGAACATCGGTCACGCGCAGGCGGCGGCCGGTGTCGGCGGTGTGATCAAGATGATCGAGGCCATGCGCCACGGGGTGCTCCCGCGGACGCTGCACGTGGGGAAGCCGTCCAGCCATGTGGACTGGGACGCGGGGGCGGTGGAGCTGCTGACCGAGGCGCGGGAGTGGCCCGCGGTCGAGGGCCGGCCCCGCCGTGCGGGCGTCTCCTCCTTCGGTTTCGGCGGGACGAACGCCCACGTGATCATCGAGGAGCCCCCGGCCACCGCCGAGGAGCAGGACGCCCCCGAGCAGGCCGCGCTGCCGGTGATCCCCTGGGTGCTGTCGGGCAAGAGCGTGCAGGCGCTGCGCGATCAGGCGGCGCGGCTGGTGACACACCTGGAGGCCCAGCTGGGGCTGTCGGCGCAGGACGTCGCCAGGTCGTTGGCGACGGAGCGGGTGGCGTTCGAGCACCGTGCGGTGGTGACCGGCGCCGACCGTGAGGAACTGCTGGAAGGCGTGCGTAAGTTGGCGCACGGCGACGCTGTCCGCCCGGTGCAGGCACACCGCTCCGGTAAAACGGCGTTCCTGTTCACCGGTCAGGGCGCGCAACGACTCGGCATGGGCCGACAGCTCTACACCGCCTTCCCCGCCTTCGCCACAGCCTTCGACGAGGTCGCCACCGCCCTCGACGCCCACCTGCCCCGCCCCCTGAACGACATCCTCACCGACGCCGAGACCCTGCACCGCACCGAATACACCCAGCCCGCCCTGTTCGCCATCGAAGTCGCCCTCTTCCGACTCCTGCAGTCCTGGGGCATCACCCCCGACCACGTCGCCGGCCACTCCATCGGCGAACTCGCCGCCGCCCACGCAGCCGGCGTCTTCTCACTCACCGACGCCGCTCGACTGGTCACCGCACGAGGACGACTCATGCAAGCCGCCCGCGAGGGCGGTGCGATGGCCGCCGTCCAGGCCACCGAAGAAGAGGTCACCGCGGCGCTCGCCGAGGAATCGGGCGTCATCGCGGTGGCCGCGGTCAACTCACCGCTGTCCACGGTCGTCTCCGGTGACACCGAGGCGGTGGAACGGCAGGTGGCCCGGTGGCGGGAGCAGGGCCGCAAGGCCGTGCGCCTGACCGTCTCCCACGCCTTCCACTCCCCCCACATGGACGACATCCTCGACGAGTTCCGCCAGGTCGCCGCCACCCTCACCTACCACCCACCCCGCATCCCCCTCGTCTCCACCCTCACCGGACGCCCCACCACCACCGACGAACTACGCACCCCCGACTACTGGACCGACCAGATCCGCGGCACCGTACGCTTCACCGACGCCCTCACCTCCCTCCACGAAGCCGGAACCACCGTCTTCCTGGAGATCGGCCCCGACGCCGTCCTCACCGCCCTCACACAGGACACACTCCACGACACCACCACCATCCCCCTCCTACGCCGCGACCACGACGAAACCCGCAGCCTCCTCTCCGCCATGGCCCAGGCGTTCACCGCGGGCCTGCCGGTCGACTGGCACGCCTACCTCCGTCCCGCAGCCGCAGCCCCGGCACCCCTGCCCACCTACGCCTTCCAACGCGAGCGCTACTGGCTCGACCCCGTCGACGCCTCTGCCGACGCCGAGGGGCTGGGTCTGAGGGCCGTCGGGCACCCCATCCTGGGTGCCTCGCTGGGTCTGGCCTCACGGGACGAGTACGTGCTGACCAGCCGCATCTCGCTGCGCACCCATCCCTGGCTGGCCGACCACACGGTCCTCGGCACCACGATGCTGCCCGGCACCGCGTTCGTCGAGCTCTGCGCGCGTGCGGGCGAGCAGACCGGCGCCTCCCGTGTGGAGGACCTGACCCTGTCGGTGCCGTTGGTGCTGCCGAAGCGGGGTGGTGTGCAGGTCCAGGTCGTCGTCGGTGAGGCCGATGACGCCGGGCGCCGCGGGGTGGAGGTGTACGGGCGGCCCGAGCCGGAGGACTCGGACGGCGGTGCCGGGGACGGCGGCGAGGGCGCGTGGACGCTGCACGCCCGCGGGCGGCTGGCCCCTGCGGAGGTGTCCGGCGGCGAGTCGCTGACGGTGTGGCCGCCGGCGGGTGCGCGCGAGGTGCCGCTGGACGGTGTCCACGAGCGTCTGGAGGAGCTGGGTTACGCCTATGGTCCGGCGTTCCGCGGGCTGCGGCGGGCCTGGCTGGGCGAGGGCGAGGTGTTCGCCGAGGTCGCCCTCCCGGAGGCGCTGCGCGCCGAGGCGGGGCGTTACCTCCTGCACCCGGCACTGCTGGACGCCGCCCTGCACACCCTGCTGCCCGGCGTGGTGGACCCCGACCGGGAGGCCCTCGTGCCCTTCGGCTGGGAGGGTGTCACGCTCCATGCGGTGGGCTCCGGAACGCTCCGGGTCCGCTTCTCCCTGGACTCCTCCGACACCGTCGGTCTGACGGTGGCCGACGGTTCCGGTGCGCCGGTGGCGACCGTCGCTTCGCTGGTGCTGCGTCCGTTGTCGCGGGAGGCGCTGCGGGGCGCTGCGGCCGCGGGCGGCCGGGACGGATTGTTCGGAGTGCGGTGGAAAGCCCTGCCGGACGCCGGCACCACCCCGGCCACGACACCGGCCCCCGACCAGACCGAGGTCCTGGAAGTCGTCTCCGCAGGACGCTCCACACCCCAGGTCCTGCACGAAACCCTCCACCGCATACAGCAGTTCCTGACCGACGAGGCCAACGCCGACCGCACCCTGCTCGTCGTCACCCGCGGCACCCTGGCCGTCACCGGAGAAGACGTCACCGACCTCACCGCCTCCGGCGTGACCGGACTGGTCCGCGTCGCACAGACCGAACACCCCGGCCGCATCGTCCTGGCCGACCTCGAGCCCGGAGCCGACCTCGACACCCCGCGGATCCTCGGCACCGGCGAACCCCAACTGGCCATACGCGCCGGAATCACCCACGTTCCCCGCCTGACCCGCACGACCGCCGGCACCGGCACCGGCACCGGCACCGGACGCACCGTCAACTGGGACCAGGGCACCATCCTGATCACCGGCGCCACCGGAACACTGGGCACGGTACTGGCCCGCCACCTGGTCACCACCCACGGCGCACGCCACCTCCTCCTCGTCAGCCGACGCGGCCCCCACGCACCGGGAGCCACCGAACTCAAGGACGAACTCCACGCCCTGGGAGCCCAGGTCACCCTCGCCGCCTGCGACGTCTCCGACCAGGAAGCAGTCACCGCACTGCTCGCCACCATCCCCGCCGACCACCCTCTGAAGGCAGTGATCCACACCGCGGGAGTACTGGACGACACCGTCCTCACCGCCCTGACCCCCGAACGCCTGGACACCGTCCTCAAACCCAAGACCGACGCCGCGTGGAACCTCCACCAGGCCACCCTTGACCGGCACCTCGACGCCTTCGTCCTCTACTCCTCCATCGCCGGCCTGATCGGCAACGCCGGGCAGGCCAACTACGCCGCCGCCAACACCTACCTCGACGCCCTCGCGCAACACCGCACAGCCCACGGGCTGCCCGCCACCTCCCTCGCCTGGGGCCTGTGGAACCAGACCAGCACCCTCAGCGGCGAACTGAACGAAACAGACCTTCAGCGCATCAAGCGCCTGGGGCTCCTGCCGCTGCACGCGGAGGAGGCGATGGAGCTGTTCGACGCCGCCCTCGCGGGCAGCGAACCGGTCCTCGCCGTCAGCCGCATCGACACCGCGGCCCTGCGCGCACGGCACGAACCGCCGAGCCCGCTCCTGCGCGCCCTGGTCCCCGCCGGACCGCGACGCGCGAGCGACGCGCGGGGCGCGGCCGCCTCTTCGCCGGCCGAGCGCCTGGGCAGCCTGTCCCCGGAGGAACGGGAGCAGGCCCTGACCGACCTGGTACGAGCCCAGGTCGCCGCGGTCCTCGGACACGCCGACGCCACAGCCGTCGACGTCCGACGTGCCTTCCAGGACCTGGGCTTCGACTCCCTGACCGCCGTCGAACTGCGCAACCAGCTCAACAACGCCACCGGACTGCGCCTGCCGAGCACCCTCGTCTTCGACCACCCCAACCCCGCCGCCCTCGCCGCACACCTGGCGTCCGAACTGTCCGGCGGCGAGGAGGTCTCCGGGGCGGTCGCCGTCACCGCGGACTCCGCCTCCACCGAGCCGATCGCGATCGTCGGCATGGCGTGCCGGTACCCGGGTGGTGTGTCCTCTCCCGAGGACCTGTGGGAGCTGGTCGCGGGCGGGGTGGACGCCATCAGCGAGTTCCCGTCCAACCGGGGCTGGGACATCGAGAAGCTGTACGACCCGGACCCGGACCGGGTGGGCACGTCGTACGTCCGCCAGGGCGGCTTCCTGCACGACGCCGACCTGTTCGACCGGGAGTTCTTCGGCATGTCGCCGCGCGAGGCGACCGCCACCGACCCCCAGCAGCGCCTGCTGCTGGAGACCGCCTGGGAGACCCTGGAGAACGCGGGCATCGTCCCGGCCGGGCTGCGCGGCAGCCGCACCGGTGTCTTCACCGGTGTGATGTACCACGACTACGCCACCGCCACCGGGTCCGTCCCGGAGGAGCTGGAGGGCTATCTCGCCGCGGGCAGCGCGGGCAGCGTCGCCTCCGGCCGGCTGTCGTACACCCTCGGTCTGGAAGGCCCGGCGATCACGGTCGACACGGCCTGCTCCTCCTCGCTGGTGGCCCTGCACATGGCCGCGGCCGCGCTGCGCAACGGCGAGTGCGACCTGGCGCTCGCCGGCGGTGCCACAGTCATGGCCACGCCCACCACGTTCGTGGAGTTCTCGCGTCAGCGTGGTCTGTCCGCCGACGGCCGCTGCAAGTCCTTCTCCGACGACGCCGACGGCACCGGCTGGTCCGAGGGCGTCGGCCTGCTCCTCGTCGAACGCCTCTCCGACGCCCGCAGGAACGGCCACCAGGTCCTGGCCGTCATCCGGGGCACGGCCGTGAACCAGGACGGCGCCAGCAACGGCCTGACCGCACCCAACGGCCCCTCCCAGGAACGCGTCATCCGGCAGGCCCTCGCCAACGCCGGCCTGAACACCACCGACATCGACGCCGTCGAGGCACACGGCACCGGCACCCGCCTCGGCGACCCCATCGAAGCCCAGGCACTGCTGGCCACCTACGGACGAGGACGACCAGACGGCCAGCCGCTGTACCTCGGCTCCCTCAAATCCAACATCGGCCACTCACAAGCAGCAGCCGGCGTCGGCGGCGTCATCAAAATGATCGAAGCCATGCGCCACGGCACACTCCCCCGGACCCTGCACGCCGACAACCCCTCCAGCCACGTGGACTGGGACGCCGGTGCCGTCGAACTGCTCACCGAAGCACGGGAATGGCCCACGACCGACGGCCGGCCCCGCCGCGCGGGCATCTCCTCCTTCGGCATCAGCGGCACCAACGCCCACGTGATCATCGAGGAGCCCCCGGCGGTCACGGTGGGGCAGGGATCCGTCGAACGCACCGAACTCCCCATCATCCCGTGGGTGTTGTCGGGGAAGAGCGTGCAGGCGGTCCGTGACCAGGCGGCGCGTCTGGTGACACACCTGGAGGCCCACCCCGGCCTGCCGGCACACGACGTCGCCCTCTCCCTGGCCACCGAACGCACCGCGTTCGACCACCGCGCCGTCGTGACCGGCACCGACCACCAAGAACTCCTGCACGCCACCAGGCAGTTGGCCGAGGGTGGCGGTGCCCAGCCGTCCCAGATCCGCCGCTCGGGCGGAACGGCGTTCCTGTTCACCGGTCAGGGCGCCCAACGACTCGGCATGGGCCGACAGCTCTACACCGCCTTCCCCGCCTTCGCCACCGCCTTCGACGAGGTCGCCACCGCCCTCGACGCCCACCTGCCCCGCCCCCTGAACGACATCCTCACCGACGCCGAGACCCTGCACCGCACCGAATACACCCAGCCCGCCCTGTTCGCCATCGAAGTCGCCCTCTTCCGACTCCTGCAGTCCTGGGGCATCACCCCCGACCACGTCGCCGGCCACTCCATCGGCGAACTCGCCGCCGCCCACGCAGCCGGCATCCTCTCCCTCCCCGACGCCGCACAACTCGTCGCCGCACGAGGACGACTCATGCAAGCCGCCCGCGAGGGCGGTGCGATGGCCGCCGTCCAGGCCACCGAAGAGGAGGTCCGTGCCTCCCTCCTCCCCCACGGCGGACAACGCGTGGCCATCGCCGCCGTCAACGGCCCACGCGCCACCGTCATCTCCGGCGACGAAGACGTCGTCACCGAAGTCATGGAGACCTGGCGCGCCAAGGGCACCCGAGTCAGCCGCCTGACCGTCTCGCACGCCTTCCACTCCCCCCACATGGACGACATCCTCGACGAGTTCCGCCAGGTCGCCGCCACCCTCACCTACCACCCACCCCGCATCCCCCTCGTCTCCACCCTCACCGGACGCCCCACCACCACCGACGAACTACGCACCCCCGACTACTGGACCGACCAGATCCGCGGCACCGTACGCTTCACCGACGCCCTCACCTCCCTCCACGAAGCCGGAACCACCGTCTTCGTAGAGATCGGCCCCGACGCCGTCCTCACCGCCCTCACACAGGACACACTCCACGACACCACCACCATCCCCCTCCTACGCCGCGACCACGACGAAACCCGCAGCCTCCTCTCCGCCATGGCCCAGGCGTTCACCGCGGGCCTGCCGGTCGACTGGCACGCCTACCTCCGTCCCGCAGCCGCGACCCCGGCACCCCTGCCCACCTACGCCTTCCAACGCGAGCGCTACTGGATGGAGCGCAAGGCGGGCACGCCGGGCGAGGAGGGGCGCGGATGGGGTTCGCTCGGTCATCCCCTGCTCGCCGCGAAGGTCGAAGCGGCGGGCGGCGACCAGGTGTTGTTCAGCGGCCGGATCTCCGTCGGGACGCATCCGTGGCTGGAGGAGCACGCCGTCCTGGACGCCCCCGTGCTGCCCGCCGCCGCGCTCGTGGACCTCGTCGTACGCGCCGGTGACGAGCTGGGCCTCGGCACGCTCGACTCCCTCACCGCGCACACCCCGCTCGTGCTCGCGCCGACGGCCGAGACGGAAATCCAGCTCGCCGTGACCGGTACCGGCGAACCGGGCCCGCGTCCCTTCACCCTGTACGCCCGGCCGGCCGAGGAGGGCGCCCGCTGGACCGCGTACGCGGACGGCACCCTGTCCGCCGCCGCCGAGCCGGTGGGCCCCGTCGGTGACGACAGCGGTACGAAGGTGACGCTCGCCGACGAACTGCTGCCGGACGCCGTCCGCTACGGACTGCACCCGGAGCTGCTGGAGGCGGCCCTCCGCGCGGTGGAGCAGGCCGGCGCGGTCTCCCCGGCCCGGCCGGGCACCGCTCTCGTCCCCGCCGAGTGGCACGGCGTGCGGCTGCACGCGAGCGGCGCCACGGTCGTCCGTGCCGGATGGCAGGCCGTGGACGAGCGCACCGTGGCCGTCCGGCTCACCGACGCCGCCGGCGAACCGGTCCTCACCGTCGGCCGGCTGGTCTTCCGGGACGTGCCGTACGACCGGTTCGCCGCCGCCGGCCGGGCGGCCCTGCCGCTGTACCGCACGGAGTGGGGCACCGCCGAGCCGCCGGCCGCCGGGACGTCCCTGCGCTGGGCCGTGGTGGGCTCCGGCGACGGCGGGAGCACCGGCCCCGTCTACCCGACCCTCGCCGAAGCGGCGGAGGCCGTCGCGGCGGGCGCCCCCGTCGACGGCCTGCTCGTGTGGGCCGACGGCGCGTCGGGCACCGAAGTGGTCGGCGGCCTGCATCAGCGCACCCGTGACGCCCTCGTCCTGGTCCAGGCGTACCTGGCCGACGAGCGGCTCGTGAACGTCCCGCTGGCCGTGGTCACCCGCGGTGCCGTCACCGTCGGCGCCGAGGAGGTCACCGACCTGGCCGGTGCCGGAGTGCGGGGTCTGCTGCGCTCCGCCCAGGCCGAGGCACCGGGCCGGATCTTCCTCCTCGACCAGGAACGGCGGCCGGACGGCGGGGGCGAGCCGCACGAGCTCGACGCGCTGCTGTCGGCGGTCGTCGCCGCCGGCGAGCCCGAGGCCGCCGTACGCGACGGCGAGCTCCGCGTGCCACGCCTGCGCCGCCACGGCGCCACGGCCGCCCCCGCGCAGTCCGCTTCCGGCCCGTCCGTCCCCGGCTTCACCAAGTCCCCGGAAGGGACCGTCCTCATCACCGGCGGCACCGGTGCGCTGGGCGCTCTGGTCGCCCGCCGCCTGGTGGCCGAGCACGGCGTACGGCACCTGCTGCTGCTCGGCCGGGAGGGCGCGGCCGCAGCCGGCGCCGAGGCGTTGGCCGCGGAGTTGGCCGGGGCGGGTGCCACGGTCACCGTCGCCGACTGCGACGCGGGCGACCGTGCCGCGCTCGCGGCCGTCGTGGACGGCATCCCCGCCGAGCACCCCCTCACCGCGGTCGTCCACACCGCGGGCGTCCTCGACAACGGGCTGATCGCCGATCTGACCGCACCGAACCTGACCGGGGTCCTCGCGGCCAAGGCCGATGCCGCCTGGCACCTGCACGAGCTGACGCGGGACCGGGACCTGTCCGCCTTCGTCCTGTTCTCGTCGAGCGTGGGCGTCCTCGGCGGACCGGGGCAGGCCAACTACGCCGCCGCCAGCGCGTTCCTCGACGCGCTCGCCGGGCTGCGGGCCGCGCAGGGCCTGCCGGCCACGGCGATCGGCTGGGGCCTGTGGGACCCCGCCGAGATCGGCGGCGGCATCAACGCCGGTCTCGGCGAAGCGGGCCTCAAGCGCTACACCAGGGAAGGCTTCCGGCTCATCTCCGCCCAGGAGGGCCTCGGTCTGCTCGACGCGGCGGTCGCGGACGGCGCGGCCCAGCTGGCGGCCCTGCCATTGGACCTCGCGGCCCTGCGGGCACACGGGCGGGTACCGGCGGCGCTGCGCGACCTGGTCCGCGTGCCGGGCCGCCGGGGCGCCGCGCACGGCGCGGACGTCACGGGCGCCGCCGCCGGCCGGGTCCCGCTGCGGGAGCGGCTGGCCGCCCTGCCCGCCGAGGAGCGCGAGCCCATGGTGCTCGACTTGGTGCGCGGCGAGGTCGCGGCGGCGCTCGGGCACGCCGGAGCCCACGAGGTCGCCGCCGAACGGGCCTTCCAGGACCTCGGCTTCGACTCGCTGACCGCCGTCGACCTGCGCAACCGGCTGACGGCCGCCACCGGGCTGCGGCTGCCCTCCACGCTGGTCTTCGACCACCCGAACCCCGAGGCGCTCACCACGCACCTGCTGGGCCGGCTGGACCTGGGCGACGCACCGGGCGGGCCCTCCGCCCTGGCCGAGCTCGACCGCCTGGAGGCGGCCCTGCTCGGCGCGGACGCGCCCGGCGACGAGCGGACCCGCTCCGCGGTCGCCGCCCGGCTCAAGGAGTTGCTGGGGCGGATCACGCCGGCGGACACGCCCGAAGACGGCCCGTCGGATGCCGCCGAGTCCATCGAGACTGCGACGGCGGACGACCTCTTCGCCTTCATCGACAACCAGCTCGGCCGCTCCGCCGGCTGAACCTCGGCGGGAGCGCCCCCGCGGCGCTCCCGCCCGGACCGAGGAGAAACGAACCAGCATGGCTACCGAGTCCAACGACCGGGCCCAGCACACTCCCGCCGCCAAGGGACCGAACGACCAGCAGACCAACGAGGAGAAGCTGGTCGACTACCTCAAGTGGGTCACCGCCGACCTGCACAAGGCCAAGCAGCGGATCACCGAGCTGGAAGACGGTCGTAGCGAGCCCGTCGCCGTCATCGGCATGGCCTGCCGTTACCCGGGCGGTGTGACCTCGCCCGCCGAACTGTGGCGGCTCGTCGCCGACGGGGTGGACGGCATCACGCCCTGGCCCACCGACCGCGGCTGGGACATCGAGGGCCTGTACGACCCGGAGCCCGGCAAGGCGGGCAAGTCCTACACCCGTGAGGGCGGGTTCCTGGACGGGGCGGCTGAGTTCGACGCGGCCTTCTTCGGCATCTCGCCGCGCGAGGCCCTGGGCATGGACCCGCAGCAGCGGGTCCTGCTGGAGACCGCGTGGGAGGCGCTGGAGAGCGCCGGCCTCGACCCGGCCGCCCTCAGGGGCAGCCGCACCGGGGTGTTCGCCGGCCTCGTGGAACAGAGCTACCTCGACCGCGAGGGCCCCGAGGAACTCGAGGGCTACCTCATGACGAGCAAGCTCTCCAGCGTGGCCTCCGGCCGGATCGCCTACACCTTCGGCCTGGAGGGCCCGGCCGTCTCCGTGGACACGGCGTGCTCCTCCTCCCTCGTGGCGCTGCACATGGCCGTGCAGTCGTTGCGCTCGGGCGAGTCCACGCTCGCCCTCGCGGGCGGCGTCACCGTCTCCGGTTCCCCGAGCGGCTTCGTGGACTTCTCCCGGCAGCGCGGCCTGGCCGCCGACGGCCGCTGCAAGTCCTTCTCCGACGACGCCGACGGCACCGGCTGGTCCGAGGGCGTCGGCCTGCTCGTGGTCGAGAAGCTGTCCGACGCGCGGAAGAACGGCCACCGGGTCCTGGCGGTCATCCGGGGTACGGCGGTGAACCAGGACGGCGCCAGCAACGGTCTGACCGCGCCGAACGGCCCCTCCCAGGAGCGCGTCATCCGGGAGGCCCTGGCCAGTGCCGGGCTGAGCCCCCTGGACGTGGACGCCGTCGAAGCGCACGGCACGGGCACCCGCCTCGGCGACCCCATCGAGGCCCACGCGCTGCTGGCCACCTACGGTCAGGGGCGCCCCGCCGGCCGTCCTCTCTACCTCGGCTCGCTCAAGTCGAACATCGGCCACTCGGTCGCCGCCGCCGGTGTGGGCGGTGTGATCAAGATGATCGAGGCCATGCGCCACGGGGTGCTCCCGCGGACCCTGCACGTGGGGAAGCCGTCCAGCCATGTGGACTGGGACGCGGGGGCGGTGGAGCTGCTGACCGAGGCGCGGGAGTGGCCCGCGGTCGAGGGCCGGCCCCGCCGCGCGGGCGTCTCCGCCTTCGGCGTGAGCGGCACCAACGCCCACGTCATCGTCGAACAGGCCCCCGCCGAGGACACCCCCGACACCGACTCCGCCCGCCCCGGTCTTCCCGTCGTCCCCTGGGTCTTGTCGGCCAAGAGCGCGCAGGCGGTCCGTGACCAGGCGGCACGGCTGGTGGCCCACCTGGAGGCCCACCCCGAACTGCCGACGCAGGACGTCGCCCTCTCCCTGGCCACGGAAAGGGCCGCGTTCGACCACCGTGCCGTGGTGACCGGCGCCGATCGCGAGGAACTCCTCGAAGCAGTAAGGAAACTGGCACAGGGCGTCGGCGTCCAGCCGTCCCAGATCCGCCGCTCCGGTAAAACGGCGTTCCTGTTCACCGGCCAGGGCGCCCAACGACTCGGCATGGGCCGACAGCTCTACACGGCCTTCCCCGCCTTCGCCACCGCCTTCGACGAGATCGCCACCGCCTTCGACCCGCACCTTCCCCGCCCGTTGAGAGACATCCTCACCGACGGCGACGACCTGCACCGCACCGCATACACCCAACCCGCCCTCTTCGCCATCGAAGTCGCCCTCCTCCGACTCCTGGAGTCCTGGGGCATCACCCCCGACTACCTCACCGGCCACTCCATCGGCGAACTCGCCGCCGCCCACGCCGCAGGCATCCTCTCCCTCCCCGACGCCGCACGACTCGTCGCCGCCCGAGGTCGCCTGATGCAAGCCGCCCCCCACGGCGGCGCCATGGCCGCCATCCAAGCCACCGAAGACGAAGTCCGCACCGCACTCACCCACGAAACAGGCACCATCGCGATCGCCGCCGTCAACGGCCCGCACTCCACCGTGATCTCCGGCGACACCGACACAGTCGAACGGCAGATCACCCGATGGAAGGAACAGGGACGCAAGGCCGCACGCCTGACCGTCTCCCACGCCTTCCACTCCCCCCACATGGACGCCATCCTCGACCGGTTCCACGACATCGCCGCCACCCTCACCTACCACCCACCCCGCATCCCCCTCGTCTCCACCCTCACCGGACGCATCACCACCCCCGACGAACTACGCACCCCCCGCTACTGGACCGACCAGATCCGCGGCACCGTCCGCTTCACCGACGCACTCCACACTCTGCACGACGCCGGAACCACACTCTTCCTGGAGATCGGCCCCGACGCCGTCCTCACCGCCCTCACCCACGACACCATCGACAACACCACCGCCATCCCCCTCCTGCGCCGCGACCACGATGAAACCCGCACCCTCGTCCAAGCCCTCGGCGCCCTGCACACCCACGGCATACCGGTGGACTGGACGGCCTTCTTCGCCGGTACCGGCGCCCGTCACACCGCATCACCCCTGCCCACCTACGCCTTCCAGCACGAGCGGTACTGGATCAGGCCCGTCGCCGGTGCCGTGGACGCCGCCGGTCTCGGTGTCCGGTCGGGCGGGCACCCGCTGTTCGGCGCCCAGGTGGAACACGCGGACGGTCGGGGCGCGTTGTTCACCGGCCGTGTCTCGGTGCGCAGCCATCCGTGGCTGCTCGGCCACGCCCTCCTCGGAGTGGTCGCGCTGCCGCCGGAGGCCCTGGTGGACGCCCTCATGCGCGCCGGTGACGAACTCGGCACGGGTGCGGTGGAGTCACTGGTCCTGGACGTGCCGCCGACGCTGCCGGAGGACGGCCGGCTCCAGCTCCAGCTGTCCGTCGAGGAGCCGGACGGGAACCTGGCGCGGGCCTTCACCCTGCACGCCCGCCCCGACGGTGGCGACCTGCCGTGGAGGGTGTACGCGCGGGGGCGGCTGGGCCCCGGCACGGCAAGGGCGCCGTTCGGCCCGGTCGCGTGGCCGCCGCCCGAGGCGGCCGCGCTCGGCCTCGCGGACCCGGACACGGCCCGGGGTGTCACCGCCGCCTGGCGGCTCGGCGACGAGGTCTTCGCCGAGGTCGTCCTCGACGAGGCGCTGCACGGCGAGGCCGCCGACTTCGGCCTGCACCCGGCGTTGCTGCGTTCGGCCCTGTACGCCGGGGGGCTCACCGGCCCGCACCCGGAAGGGGGCGAGGAGACGCTCGCCGTCGAGTGGAGCGGTTTCCAGCTGTACGCCACAGGGGCCACCGCGCTGCGCGCGCATCTGGTCCGGACGGGCGTGGACACGGTCGCCGTGCGTCTCGCCGACCGCTCCGGCCAGCCCGTGGCGTTCGCCCGTGCCGTCACCCGCCGCACGGTGGACGCCGGCCGGGTGCGCGACGCCGTGGCCCGGGACGCCGACGCGTTGTTCCGCGTGCAGTGGCGGGCCACGCCGTTGCCCGAGCCGCTCACCGCACCGGCCCTCGCCGTCGTCGGCGAGGACCTCGACCGCCGCACCGCCGCCTCCGCCGCCTTTGCCGGCGCGGGAACCGGCGGCCTCGGCCTGGCCGAGGCGATCACGCGGGCCGAACGCGGCCAGGCCGACGCGGTCGTGGTGTTCAGGCCGCCCGTCGACCCGCGGGGCGCGGACACCGTCGCCGCCGTGCGCGCGCACCGGCACGCCACCCTCGGCCTCGTCCAGCGCTGGCTGGCCGACGAGCGGCCCGGCGCCGTACCGCTGGTCGTGGTGACCCGGGGCGGTGTGGCCACCGGGGGCGAGACGTTCCTCGACCCGGCCGGCTCGGCCGACTGGGGTCTGCTGCGCTCGGCGCAGTCGGAGGCCCCGAACCGGATCGTCCTCGTGGACGCCGACACGGACGACCCGGATGCCCTCGCGGGCCCCCTGTCCGCGGTGGTCGCCTCCGGAGCCGCCCAGGCCGCCGTCCGCGACGGCCGCGTCCTGCTGCCGAGCGTGTCGCGCGCCCCCCACCCAGGACACGCCCCCCGCCCCGCGAACGGCACCCCCCGCCCAGGGACAGACGCCCGCCCCTGGGACCCCGAGGGCACGGTCCTCGTCACCGGCGGCACCGGCAGCCTCGGTGCCCTGTTCGCCCGCCACCTGGCGCGCGAGCACGGGGTGCGGCAGCTGCTGCTGGTCAGCCGCCGGGGCCCCGCCGCGCCGGGCGCCGAGGAGCTGCGGGCGGAACTGGCCGCGCTGGGTGCCACGGCGACCGTGGTCGCCGCCGACATCACCGACCGGTCCGCGCTGGCCGCCGTCCTCGACGCCGTACCCGCCGAGCACCCGCTGAGCGGGGTCCTGCACCTGGCCGGTGTCATCGACGACGGGCTGGTCACCGACCTCACCCCGGAGCGCCTCGACGCCGTGTTCGCGCCGAAGGCCGACGCGGCCTGGCACCTGCACGAACTGACCGAGAACCTGGACCTGTCCGCCTTCGTGCTGTTCTCCTCCCTCGCGGGGGTCATCGGCGGTGCCGGCCAGGCCAACTACGCGGCGGCCAACGCCTTCCTGGACGGGCTCGCCGCCCTGCGCGCCGCCCGGGGCCTGCCCGGCACCTCGGTGGCGTGGGGGCTGTGGGCCCAGGACTCCGGCATCACCGGTGACCTGGACGATGCCGACATCGCCCGCATCACCCGTGCCGGGTTCGGCATCATCTCCGCGGAGCAGGGCCCCCGGCTGCTGGACGCCGCCCTCGCCCTGCCGTTTCCCGCGCCCGTCGTCACCCCGCTGGACCTCGCCGCGATGCGGGAGCGCCCCGCGCAGGTGCCGCCGCTGCTCGCCGGCCTCGTGCGCAGGCCGGTGCGGCGCGCCGCCAACAACTCCGAGCGCACGGCGGGCGATCTGGCACGGCGCCTGAGCACGGCCGGCGAACGCGAACGGCTCGGGCTCGTCCAGGACGTGGTGCTCGCCGCCACCGCGGCGGTCCTCGGCCACGGCGACCCGTCGTCCCTCGACGCCGAACGGGCCTTCACCGGGCTCGGGTTCGACTCGCTCACCGCGGTGGAGCTGCGCAACCAGCTGGGCTCGGAGCTGGACCTGCGGCTGCCCGGCACCCTGGTCTTCGACCACCCCACGCCCCGCGCGCTGGCGGAGTTCCTGCTGACCACCCTGGTCGATGGTGCGGGCGGCCGGCAGGGCGAGGACTACGCGGCGGAGATCCGCCTGGACGAGGCGATCCGGCCCGCCGCCGAGGTCGTACGCCGGGTGGACGACCCGGCACACGTGTTCCTGACCGGCGCCACCGGCTTCCTCGGCGCGTTCCTGCTGCGCGACCTGTCGCGCTCCACCCGGGGCACCCTGCACTGCCTCGTCCGCGCGCGGGACGCGGCGGACGGTCTGCGGCGGCTGCGGGAGAACCTGCGGTACTACCGCGTGTGGGACGAGGTGGACCCCGCCCGGATCGAGGTGGTCGTCGGTGACCTCGCCGAGCCCCGGTTCGGCCTGAGCGAGGAGGAGTTCGACGACCTGGCCCGCACGGTCGACGTCGTCTACCACGGCGGCGCCCAGGTGCACTGGCTGCACCCGTTCGGCACGCTGAAGGCGGCCAACGTGGGCGGCACGCAGGAGGTGCTGCGGCTCGCGGCACGCCACCGCACCGTACCGGTGCACCACGTGTCCACCATCGGGGTGTTCGCGGGCGAGGGTGCGGGCGGGCGGCCGCTGGGCGTGGACGACCCCACCGGGCCCGCCGAGGCGCTGCCCAGCGGTTACCTGCGCAGCAAGTGGGTCGCCGAGCAGGTCATCGGCATCGCCCGCGACCGGGGTCTGCCCGTGTCCGTGTACCGCGTGGACGTCGTCTCGGGCGACGCGGTCAACGGCGCCTGCCAGACCCGTGACTTCGTGTGGCTGAGCCTGCGCGGGCTGATCCAGGCCGGAGCCGTCCCGGCCGGCCTGGACACCGCGGTCCCGCTCACGCCCGTGGACTACGTCAGCTCCGCGGTGGTCGCCCTGTCCCTGTCGGACCGGACCGGCCCGGGCACCTTCCACCTCTACAACCAGAGCCACATGACCTTCGCCGAGTTCGTCACCGAGCTGCGGGCCCGGGGTCATGTGCTGGAGGAGCTGGACTGGGACTCCTGGAGCGCCCTGGTGCGGTCGGACTCCGACAACGTGATGCTTCCGCTGCTGGAGGCGTTCGAGATGCTGGTGAAGGGCGACGGGACCTTCTACCCGCCGGTCGACACGAGCCTGTCCGAAGAGGCGCTGGAGGGCACCGGGATCGAGTGCCCGGAGATGACGGTCGACCTGTTCCGGCGGTACGTGGCCTTCTTCACGGAGGCCGGCTTCCTCCCGCCCGCCGAGGCGGACGCCCGTCTGTCCGTCTGACCCCGGCCCCTTCCTCCCAGCCGTTCGCTACGACAAGCGGCTGCCGCGCCCCGGCCCGACCGGCCGGGGCGCGGCGGCCGCTGGATTGGAACCGACATGTCCGCAGTGGAGAGCCGCTCGTTGCGGCGGTTCGCGAGCTCCGAGGGCGGCGGGCTCCAGCTCGTCTGCTTCCCGCACGCGGGCGGCGCCGCCAGCGCCTACCTCGGCCTGACCCGGGCCCTGGCGCCCGACATCGACGTGGTGGCCGTCCAGTACCCGGGGCGCCAGGACCGCCGGCGGGAGCCCGCGCTGACCTCCCTCACCCATCTGGCGCGGACCGTCGCCGAGGAGCTGGCCCGGGGCCCGCAGCGCCCGTACGCGTTCTTCGGCCACAGTATGGGCGCGGTCGTCGCCTACGAAACGGCCCGTGTGCTCACCGAGTTCGGCCTGGCCACACCGCTGCGTCTGATCCTGTCCGGGCGGGGCGCCCCGGGCCCGGAGCCCCGGCCTAGCGACCTCCTGGAGGGCGACGCGGCCCTGATCGCCGAGATCCGCCGCCTGGGCGGTACGGGCAGCCGGGTCCTGGACGACCCGGAACTGCTGGAGATGGTGCTGCCCACGCTCCGCGCCGACTACGGGGCCCTCGGGCGCTACCGCTGGCTGCCGGGGCCGCCCCTGGACATCCCGCTCACCGTCATGGTCGGGACCGCCGACCCGGTCGTCACGGTCGAGGACGCCCGCGGCTGGCTCGCCCACTCCACGCGCCCGGGTGACCTCCTCGCCTTCGACGGCGGCCACTTCTACCTCGACACCGAGCTGCCCTCGGTGGCGCGGGCGCTGCGTACGCTCCTCACGCTCACCCCCTCGGCTCCGGCCGGTCCGGGTCCGGACCGGTCACCACGGTGAGCAGGTCGTCCCGGTCGGCGAGGGCGTCCAGGGAGAGCGTGCGGTAGCCGACCTCGTCGAAGAGGACGGTGATGCGGTCGCCGTCCTCGCTCAGCACGGTGCCGCGGCCCCACTCGCCGTGCCGTACCGCGGCCCCGGTCGGATAGGCACCGGCGTCCGGGTGCCGTTCGCCCGCCGCGCCGCCGTCGCCGTCCTCCCGCTCGTCGCACACGTCGCAGTTGCCGCAGGGTGCCTCGTACTCCTCGCCGAAGTAGCCCAGGAGGAAGCGCCGTCGGCAGCCGGTCGTCTCGGCGTACGCCCGGGCCATGTCGACGCGCGAGCGGTCCATGCGCTTGTGGGCCTCGGCGGTCTCCAGGGCTCGCCGTACCGCGTGCGCCGGCGCGATGTCCGCGGCCGGACGGACGGCGCCCGAGGCGTCCGTGGCCACGGCGCCGGACTCCTCCAGCAGGTTCACGGCCGCGGTGACCCGGGCCCGCGACATGCCGGTGTCCCGGCGCAGCCCGCCGAGGTCCGCCGGGGCGTCCCGGTGGGCGTGGACCGCCCGTACGACCGCGTCCACGGCCTCGGGGCGGGGCGTACGGCTTCTGAAGTACGCCTGCATGCCCGTGTCCTCGGTGCGGTAGTGCAGTACCGCGAGGGCGGGCCGTCCGTCGCGGCCGCAGCGCCCGATCTCCTGGTAGTAGGCGTCCAGGGAGCCGGGCAGCGACGCGTGCAGCACGAACCGTACGTCCTCCTTGTCGATGCCCATCCCGAAGGCCGAGGTCGCCACGACGACGTCCAGGTCACCGGCGAGGAACGCCTCGTGGACCCGGTGGCGTTCGGCGGCCCGCAGTCCCGCGTGGAAGGCGCTGGCGGCGAGCCCGAGGGAGGCCAGCTCGGCGGCGTAGGACTCGCTGTCCTTGCGGGTCGCGGTGTAGACGATGCCGGGCTTGGGCAGGGCGGCGGCGTCCTCCAGGACCCGGGCCCGCCGTTCGCCGTCCTCCAGGTGGCGGCGCACCTGGAGCCTGATGCCGGGGCGGTCGAATCCGGTGACGAGCTGCCGCGGCCGGTCCATGCCGAGCCGTTCGACGATGTCCTGCCGTACCGGGGGCGCGGCGGTCGCGGTGAGCGCGAGCACGGGCGGCCGGCCCAGCCGCCGTACCGCCTGGGCCAGGCGCAGGTAGTCGGGCCGGAAGTCGTGGCCCCACGAGGACACGCACTGGGCCTCGTCCACCACGACGAGGGCGGGGTCCGCCTCGGTCAGCCGCTGCACGACCTCGTCCTTGGCCAGTTGCTCCGGGGACAGGTAGACGTAGCGGACCGCGCCCTCGCGTACCGCCGCCCAGGCCTCCTCGGTCTCGGCCGCGCCCAGGTCGGAGTTGACGGCGACGGCACCGGGGCCGCGGTCGCCGCCGGGCAGCCCCGCGATCTGGTCGCGTTGCAGGGCGAGCAGCGGTGACACGACGACGACCGGCCCGGACAGCAGCAGGCCGGGGACCTGGTACACGGCGGACTTGCCCGATCCGGTCGGCATGACGACCAGGCAGTCCCGTCCCTGAAGCACCCACTCCATGGCGGTGAGCTGTTCGGGACGCAGTTCCGCCCAGCCGAACACCTCGGCGGCCGTCTCGCGCAACCGCGGCCGCCCGGCCCCCCGGCCGCGCGCCGGTGGCCCTTTCGCGGTCATTTCACCCTCCTCGCACGGTGACAGGGCTGTCCTGGTACCCCGGGCCGGTCCGGCCACGCGGACCTCCGGGGCAGGTCGTCGGACGGTCAGGTGGTCAGGTAATCGGGCGGTCAGGTGGTCAGGTGGCGTTCCAGCCAGTCGGCTGCGGCGCGGCGGAAGAGCCGGCGGTTGTCGGCGCGCAGGAATTCGTGCCCCTCGTCCAGCAGGGTGAGCAGTTCGGCGGGCACACCGCGGTCGCGGGCCGCCCGGACGAACCGCTCGGACTCCCCCGGCGGCACGTTGGTGTCGTGCTCCCCGTGCACGGCGAGCACCGGTGCCCGCAGCGCGTCGATCCGGCTCATCGGTGACAGGGACCGCAGGAGTTCGCGGTCGCGTTCGGGGTGGCCGTACTTGTGGGCCGCCGACTGGGCGATCCAGGGTTCGGTGCCCGCGAAGAACGTCGTGAGGTCCGACATGCCGCACACCGCGACGCCGGTGCGGAACAGGTCGGGGTGCCACACCAGGGAGGCGAACGTGAGGTAGCCGCCGTACGAGCGGCCCATCACGGCCAGCCGGGCGGGATCGGCCGGGCTGGCCAGCACCACGTGGGCGGCGCAGTCCGCCACGTCGTCGATCGCCGCGAACCGTCCCCTGCCCAGGTCCGCGTCGACGAACGACCGGCCGTATCCGGAGGACCCGCGGACGTCGGGCGCGAAGATGTCCAGGCCCCGCCCCAGGATCTCGTGGTACAGCGGGTCGAGGACGGGGCGTTCCTGGTCCTCGGGTCCGCCGTGCAGGTGGATGACGCAGGGCGCCGGTTCGCCGGGGCCGCGGCCCGGCGCGCGGTAGTACCAGCCGTTCAGCTCCAGCCCGTCCCGTGCGGTGGGCCGCAGCGGCACCGGTCGTACGGGCGGGCGGCCCGGCGGGACGGCGTCCTCGTCCCGTGACGACCACGGGGTGCGTACCGGGGTCGCGCCGTCGGGCAGCCACCAGATGCCGGGGCGGCGGCGGGACCCGGAGAGGGCCAGCAGCAGCCGGGGGCCGGCGTCCGCGACGCGCGTGACGACCTCGTGCGGCAGGGACACGGGGCGGGCGGTGCCCGGGTCCGCGCCGGGCGGGCCTGACGCGTCCGTGTCCAGCACCTCCACCTCGCTCATGCCCCGGACGTTCCAGGCGAGGACGGCGCGGCCGCCGTCGCGGGAGCACCGCAGCAGCTCCAGGTCGCTGTCCTCGCGCGCGGCGCCGACCGACCAGCCGCACGGCCGCCCCTGCGGGTCGAGTGCGGCGGCGAGCAGGACCGCGAACTCCCGGTGGGCGTTGCTGCGCAGCCACAGGGTGTCGGCGCGGGGGGAGAAGCCGCCGATCCACGGGTCCCCGTCGGCCACCGGCACGACACAGGTCGTCTCGTGGTCGGCGGTGCGCAGCACGACCGCCTCCCGCCGGCCGCGGGGCCCCCGGCGCAGCAGCACGAGCGCGCCGTCCCGGCTGAGGTCGCACACGCGGAGCGTCGCCGCGTCCCGCTCGACGGCGAGCAGGACGGGGGCGGCGACACCGTCGGGGTCGACGAGGTACGCCGACAGTCCGTCGCCGAACCCGGCCGCCGCCGCGGTGCCGCCGCGCGGTGCGCCGGTCACCGTCGTCCCCACGGTCAGGACGGGGGACGGCAGTGCGGGGCCGGGGTCGGTGTGGGGTGCCGGGCCGAGGAGTCCGGTGTCGCCCGTGCGGCCCTGCCAGGGGGCCGGCAGGCCGTCGGCCGGGACGGGCCCGGACGCGCCGGTCCCGGTCGCGGTGTCCGGGCCGGGTAGGACGGTGGATCTCGCGGTGGGGATCGCGACGGTGACCGCGACCGCCGACCCGTCGTGCGCCCAGCAGCCCAGGTGGGCCGAGCTGCCCGGCTCGGCCCCGGCGAGGACGTGCCGGTCGCTGCCGTCGGGGCGGACGCACAGCACCCGGGTGTGCTCGCCGCCGCCGGGGGCCGTCGTGTAGGCGATCCAGCGGCCGTCGGGCGACCAGGACACCTCCGTCACGGGGTCCGGCCCGTCGTCCAGCAGGTGGACGGCCTCCCCGTCGGCGGGGCCCGTCCACAGCTGCGGCACACCGCCCCGGTCGCAGATGAAGGCGACCGTGGTGCCGGCGGGGTCGGCCGAGGGGTACCAGCAGCCGTGCGCGATGAGCCGGGTCGTCGCCTCGCGCGGCCCGGAGGCGTTCGGCAGCGGGACACGGGCGGGCGCGGCGAAGGCGGGGGCCCGGCCGTCCGCGGCCGGCCGCGGCGGGTGGACGGTGGACGGCCGCCCGGCACCGGCGGGGCCGGCGTCGGGCGGCGGGACCGCGGGGGGTTCCCCGGTCAGATTCCGTTCGTCTGCAGCCATATCTCCAGCAAAGCCACTTGCCACAGCGCGTTCGCTCCGCGCTTGGTGCGGTGTCGGTCGGGGGCCGCCAGGAGTTCGGCGACGTAGGAGTCCTTGAAGAGTCCGCGCCGCTTCGCCTCGGGGGCGTCCAGCGCGGCACGCACCCGGTCCAGGACGGGTCCGGCCATGTGGGTGATCGCCGGGACCGGGAAGTAGCCCTTGGGGCGGTCGACCACCTCGCGGGGCAGCAGCTTGCGGCCGGCCTCCTTCAGGACGCCCTTGCCGCCGTCGGCCAGCTTCAGCTCGGGTGGGCACGCGGCGGCCAACTCGACCAGTTCGTGGTCGAGGAACGGCACGCGGGCCTCCAGGCCCCAGTCCATCGTCATGTTGTCGACCCGCTTGACCGGGTCGTCCACCAGCATGACATGGGTGTCGAGGCGCAGGGCGGCGTCGAGCGCCGTCTCGGCTCCCGGCGCCGCCATGTGCTCCCGGACGAACCGGCCGGAGACGTCGTCCGGCGGCAGCATGTCCGGGTGCAGCATCGCGGCGAGGTCGGCGTGCGGCCGGTCGAAGTACGTCTCGGCGTACCGCTGGGGCTCGTCCTCGCGGGCAGCGGCGGCCAGTTCGGGGTACCAGTGGTAGCCGGCGAAGACCTCGTCGGCGCCCTGCCCGCTCTGGACGACCTTGACGTTCTTGGACACCTGCTCGGACAGCAGGTGGAAGGCGACCACGTCGTGGCTCACCATGGGTTCGCTCATCGCCGCGACCGCCCCGTCCAGGGCCGTCGACACCCGCTGCGAGGGCACCACCAGCTGGTGGTGGTCGGTGGCGAACTCCCTGGCGACCAGGTCGGAGTAGCGGAACTCGTCCCCCTCGTCACCGGCCTCCGCCTCGAAGCCGACGCTGAACGTCGCCAGGTCGCGCTGCCCCTCGTCGGCCAGCAGGGCCACGATCAGGCTGGAGTCCAGACCTCCGGACAGCAGGACGCCGACCGGCACGTCGGCGACCATCCGCCGCCGTACGGCGGTGCGCAGGGCCTCCAGTACCGCGTCCCGCCACTCGGAGGCGCCCATGCCGGAGTGCTCGGGGCGGCGCGTGTACGACGGCTGCCAGTACCGGTGGTCCCGGTGGGTGCCGTCCGGCTCCACGACCCGCACGGTGGCCGGGGGCAGCTTGCGCACCCCGGCCAGTACGGTCCGGGGCGCGGCCACGGTCGCGTGCCAGCTGAGGTACTGGTGGACGGCGGCCGGGTCGAGCGAGGTGTCCACACCGCCGGCCGCGAGCAGGGCGGGCAGCGAGGAGGCGAACCGCAG
Source organism: Streptomyces sp. NPDC023481 (assembly GCF_055560195.1). Classification (NCBI taxonomy): domain Bacteria; kingdom Bacillati; phylum Actinomycetota; class Actinomycetes; order Kitasatosporales; family Streptomycetaceae; genus Streptomyces; species Streptomyces sp. NPDC023481. The sequence continues at coordinate 73,603 of NZ_JBVHJE010000004.1, read as the reverse complement.
CCGCCCCGGGGTCTCGGCCAGGTACAGGGGCTTGATGCCGAGCCGGTCGCGGCCCAGGACCAGACGGCCGGTGCGGTGCTCGACGAGGGCGAAGGCGAACATGCCGTGGAAGTGGTCGACACAGGCGGTGCCCCACTGCCGGTACGCCGTGAGGACGACCTCGGTGTCGGAGGTGGACCGGAACCGGTGCCCGAGGGCCGACAGTTCCCTGCGCAGCTCCTGGTAGTTGTAGATGCAGCCGTTGAAGACGCCGGTGATCTGCTGCTCGGCGTCGGTCAGCGGCTGGGCCCCGCGCTCGGTGAGATCGATGATCTTCAGCCGGCGGTGTCCCAGCGCGACGGCGTCCCGTGACCAGATCCCCTCGCCGTCGGGTCCGCGGGGGGCGAGCCGGTCGTTCATGCGCTCGACGGCCGCCAGGTCGGGCCGGGTGCCGTCGAAGCGGATCTCTCCGCTCAGGCCGCACATCCGCGCTCACCTCCTCGCTGCGCGTACGGGGGGCGCGGGGTGCGCGACGGGCCCCCCACCGGTATGTGGCCGGAGCTGCTGGACACGGTGGTGCTTCTCCTTCGGGACGGGGGTGTGGACGGGACGGTCGTCTGGACGGGACGGAAGTCGGTACGGCGTGTCGAGGGCGTGGCGTGTCGAGGGGCCGGGGGCCCGGTACGGCTCAGCGGCCTCCGGTCCCGGCCCCGCCCGCCCCGGAGGGGGAGGCGACGGGCAGCCCCGCGGAGGCGACGCGCCGGGCGGGGGCGGCGGGCCGACGGCGCGGGTGCTCGTCGCCCCGGGTCTCCGCGATCGCGAGGTCGGTGCAGGCGAGCAGATCGTCGGCCTCGGCGGTGCGGCGCATCCGGTGGGCGGCGCTGCCGGCCGCGAGGGCCCGCTCCGCGAGGTCCCGGACCACCTGCCAGTCCCCGACGGCTTCGAGCGCCGGGCGCACCCGGGACAGCAGGCGCCGGACCACCTGGGCGGCGGGTGCCTCGTGCCGGGTGACGGGATCGACCAAGGTCCCTTCGAGGCCCGAACGCGCGGCCCGCCAGGCGGCGGCGCGCAGCCACTCGTGCCGGCCCGGGCAGCCGGGCGCGTCCGTCGTCTCCAGCCGCTCGCGGGCCTCGGTCACCAGGGCGCGGAAGAGCCCGGCGATCAGCACGACCGTCTCCGCGCGGGGGCAGGCGTCGCAGATGCGCAGTTCGAGGGTCTGCTGGTGGGCGGACGGCCGGATGTCGTAGTAGATCATTCCCGCGTCGCTGATGACCCCGGAGTCGATCAGGCCCTGCACGGCGGCGTCGTAGTCGGCGGCGCCGGTGAAGCATGCCGGCGGGCCGGCGGTGGGCCAGCGCTGCCACACCATGGTCCGCCAGCTGGCGTAGCCGGTGTCGGTGCCCAGCCAGAACGGCGAACTGGCGGACAGGGCCAGCAGGACGTGCAGCCACGGGGCCACCTCGCACATGAGGCGTACGGCCAGGTCGCGGTCGGGCACGTCGACGTGGACGTGGGTGCCGCAGATCAGCTGTTCCTCGGCGATCATGCGGTACTCGTCGACCATGTGGCGGTAGCGGCTCCCGGCGGTCGGGCGGGTGTCCTGGGGCCGGGCCAGCGGCACGGTACCGGCGGCCACCACGGCCAGCCCGTGGGCGCTCGCCGCGGCGTCGAGCCGGCGTCTCGCGCGGACCACGTCGTCGTGCAGGCCGGTGAGGCTGTCGTGCACACCGCTGTTCCACTCGACGGTCGCCTGTTGCAGTTCGGTCGTGAAGGTGCCGTCGGGCAGCTTTTCCAGCATGGTGTCGGCTCGCGGGGCGAGCAGGCCCGTCTCCACCTCGACGATGTGGAACTCTTCTTCCACTCCGATGCGAACGGTCACGGCACTCCTAAGGTGACGGGCGAACGCTGACGTGCCTCACCCGGGACTCGACCCGCTCCGGGGTCACCGCGGGCGGGCTGTGCACCTCCGACTTCCCACCAGACCCAGGACCAATCAGGGGCGCTCTTCGGAGAGTGCGAAGTCACAGATGAGCGACGAGTGTGCCCGCGTGGAGTCTCCGGATTTTCGACACCAGGACGTTTGTCCGCGCCCAGACGGTACAGACGGGGAGCTAACACAGGCTTTATACGACGAGACGGAGACGCACATGGGCATCATCGCGTGGATCATCATCGGCCTGCTCGCCGGCGCCATCGCCAAGGCCATCATGCCGGGCAAGGACCCGGGCGGCATCATCATCACCATGCTCATCGGTGTGGCCGGCGGTCTGCTGGGCGGCTGGCTCGGCAAGGTGATCTTCGGTGTCGACTCCATCGACGGGTTCTTCGATCTCTCCACCTGGATCGCCGCGATCGTCGGCTCCCTGATCCTCCTCGCCCTCTACCGCGTCATCACGGGCAACCGGCACTCGCACCGCCACGCATGACCCACTGACACCCCGTTCATCGCCGGGCTCCTCCCCGGCCGCCCCCGCCGGGGAGCGGCCGGGGAGTTCCGCGTTCGGCTCGGTCCGCGCCGCGGGCGCCCGGGAACACCCCGCCCGCGGCCGGTGTTGGGGTCGTGCGGTGGGAACGGAGGTCCTGCGGTGCACGGTGAGTACAAGGTGCCCGGCGGCAAGCTCGTCGTCGTGGACGTGGAGGTCGAGGACGGCGTGCTGCGGCACGTGCGCGTGGCGGGCGACTTCTTCCTGGAGCCGGACGAGGCGCTGGACGCGGTGAACGGCGCCCTCGAGGGCGCCCCCGCCGACACCGGCGCGGCGGGGCTGGCCGCGCGGATCGAGGCGGCGCTGCCCGCGGGGACGGTGATGTACGGGCTGACCGCGGACGGCGTCGGCATCGCGGTGCGGCGGGCGCTCGCCCGGGCCACGGACTGGACGGACTACGACTGGCGGCTGATCCACGAGGCCGCGCAGCCGCCCGCCCTGCACATGGCGCTGGACGAGGTGCTGACCGCCGAGGTCGCCGCGGGCCGGCGGCCGCCGACCCTGCGGGTGTGGGAGTGGGGCGCCCCCGCGGTGATCATCGGCAGCTTCCAGTCGCTGCGCAACGAGGTGGACCCCGAGGGCGCGGCGCGGCACGGCATCGAGGTGGTGCGCCGGATCTCGGGCGGCGGCGCGATGTTCGTGGAGCCGGGCAACACCATCACCTACTCGCTGTCGGTGCCCGAGTCGCTCGTCCAGGGCCTGTCCTTCCAGGACAGCTACGCCTATCTGGACGACTGGGTGCTGGGCGCCCTCGGTGACATGGGCATCCGGGCCTGGTACCAGCCGCTGAACGACATCGCCACCGAGCAGGGCAAGATCGCGGGCGCGGCGCAGAAGCGGATCGTCGGGCCGGACGGCGGCCCGGGTGCCGTCCTGCACCACGTGACCATGTCGTACGACATCGACGCGGACAAGATGGTCGAGGTGCTGCGGATCGGGCGGGAGAAGCTGTCCGACAAGGGCACCGGGAGCGCGAAGAAGCGGGTCGATCCGCTGCGCCGGCAGACCGGGTTGCCGCGCGAGGCCGTCATCGACCGGATGATCGAGTCGTTCCGGGCGCGCTACGGCCTGACGCGGGGCGAGGTGACCGACGCGGAACTGGCCCGGGCCGAGGAGCTGGCACGCACCAAGTTCGCCTCCGAGGAGTGGACCGCGAGGGTGCCGTAGACCCGAACGGCGGCCGCGGGCACGGCGGATACCGGGCAAAGCACCACACCCTGCCCGGGCTGCCGTGACGGGCCGGGTACGCAGTGCGTTGGCACTTCCGCCCCACAGGCAGTCGTGTGACACTGTCGTCCCCGTCCACCCTGCGGACCCCTCCGCACCCCCTCCCCCACGAGAAGTGCGCCGTGCGTTCCCTTCCTCTGCCGATCGCTCTCACCGCGCGTCTGTCGCCGGTCGCCGTCCTCGCCTGCGCCGGCTGGGCGCTGACGTCCGGGCCGGCCACGCCGCCGGACGCCGCGGGGCCCCCGGCGGCCCACCAGACGCCCGCCGGGTCCGCCGCCACCGCCGCCCCCTCCGCGGAGGGGGCGGCGCGCACGTACAGCACCGCGCCCGCCCCCTGCGCCGCCGTGCCCGCGTCCATCGTCACCTCCCTGGTGCCGGGCGCGAAGCCGGCCGGCAAGGAGATCCCGTCGACGGACACCGACCTGCGCCGCACCTGCTCCTGGAACGCCCTGAAGGGCTACGACTACCGCTGGCTCGACGTGTCGTTCGAGCTCGGCGCGTCCGAGCAGGAGGCGAGGAAGGACTACGAGCAGCGGGTCGCCGAGAAGAGCGGCGGCGGGGCCGTGCCGGGGCTCGGGGACAGCGCCTACTCCGTCGTGAACCTCACCACGGAGGACAAGCAGCAGACCCGCGAGGGCGTCGTGCTGGTCCGCGTCGCCAACGCCCTCGTCGTCGTCACCTACAACGGCAGTGACTTCGAGACCAGGAAGGCCCCCGGCACGGAGGAGATCAACAAGGGCGCCATCAAGGCCGCGAGGTCCGCGGTGGCCGCGCTCGGCGGCGGCCGGGGCTGAACCCGGTCCGCCGGTGTATCCCGCCGCGCGTGCCCGCCCGTGCCGCCCTCACCCCGAAACCGTTCTCGGCGGGGCGACCAGGGTGAGGCCCAGGTACAGCACCAGGGAGGTGGCGAGGCCCACCGCCCAGCCGTAGTCGGCGAGGGAGGCCAGGGCGGGGATCGGCCGGCCGTCGAGCAGGGGTTTGAAGCTCGCCCCGCCGACCGCGAGGACCCCGCCGGCCAGGAAGGCGACGACCGCCCGCCAGTTCCAGCCGCCCCGGTACCAGTAGCGGCCGCCCGCCCGGTACAGGTCGGCGAGGTCCAGCCGGGTGCGGCGCAGCAGCCAGTAGTCGGCGACGAGGATGCCCGCGACCGTGCCGAGCAGCCCGCCGACGAGGCCGAGCCAGGTGAAGATGTAGCCCTGCGGGTCGGAGTACAGCTTCCACGGGAAGATCAGCACGGCGAGGACCGCGGTGATCAGCGCGCCGGTGCGGAAACTCACCCTGCGAGGGGCCACGTTGGAGAAGTCGAAGGCCGGGGAGACCAGGTTCGCCGCGATGTTCACGGACAGGGTGGCCACCAGCACGGTGACCAGGGCGTAGAGCAGCCCGACCGGGTTGTCCGTCTTCGCCGCCAACTGCACCGGATCCCAGACGGGTTGTCCGTAGACGGCCTGTGAGCCGGAGGTCACCAGCACGGACAGGAACGCGAAGAGGGTCATCGTGGTGGGCAGGCCGAGCGCCTGGCCCCAGGTCTGCGCCCGCTGGCTCTTCCCGTAGCGGGTGAAGTCGGGGATGTTCAGCGACAGCGTGGACCAGAAGCCGATCATGCCCATGAGGGAGGGCCAGAACAGCTTCCAGAAGTCGCCGCCCCAGCCGAGCCTGGACGGTTGGTCGAAGAGCGGGCCGACGCCGCCGGCCTTGCTGCTCATCCACCACAGCATCACGATCGCGCCGACCAGGACGAAGGGCGCGGCCCAGTTCTCGAAGCGGCGGATGGTCTCCATACCGCGGTGGATGATGGCGACCTGAACGGCCCAGAAGATCGCGAAGGACAGCCACATGGTCCAGGCGTACCCGCCGACGTGCGAGGCGTTCCGCCAGCCGTCGCCGATCAGTTTCCCGGCGAGGAAGTAGATCGCCTCGCCGCCGATCCAGGTCTGGATGCCGAACCAGCCGCACGCCACCAACGCCCGCACGACCGCGGGCAGGTTGGCGCCGCGCACCCCGAAGGAGGCGCGGGCGAACACCGGGAACGGGATGCCGTACTTGGGGCCGGCGTGCCCGGTCAGCAGCATCGGCACCAGTACGACCAGGTTGGCCAGGGCGATGGTGAACACCGCCTGTCTCCAGTCCATGCCCACCGCGATCAACCCGGACGCCAGGGTCCAGGACGCGGTGTTGTGGGCCATGCCGACCCACAGGGCGGAGAAGTTGTAGGTGGTCCAGGTGCGGCCCGCCGCGGGGACCGGCAGCAGGTCCTCGTTGGCGTAGCGGCCGCTGGGCGGCGGTGTGCCGGGGGCGAGTTCCACGCGCCCGTCGGGGTGGGTGACCTGGCCGGATATGGGTACGGCCGGGGGAGCGGTGTCGGTCATGGGCTGGCCAATCGGGGAGGGGTGGATCGGGAGAGGCCGTGCGGGCACCAGCCCCCTCCCCGGGGACGGCGGGGAGGGGAGACCAAGGGGGGCGTGGGGGGAGCGTGGGGGGACTCGGTGGACGGGGGTCGGGGTCAGGCGTTGACGGCGGGGATCACGCGCGTGCCGTAGGCGTCGATGGTGGCTTCCCGGGCGTCGTGCATGTCGTACACCGCGAACTGGTCGACGCCCAGGGCGCGCAGCGCGGTCAGTTTCTCGATGTGCTTCTCCACGGGCCCGATCAGGCAGAACCGGTCCACGATCTCGTCCGGCACGAACGCGGTGTCCGGGTTGCCGCTGCGCCCGTGGTGGGCGTAGTCGTAGCCCTGCCGGGCCTTGATGTAGTCGGTGAGTTCCGCCGGGACCTGCGCGGAGTGCTCGCCGTACCGGGTGACCAGGTCGGCGACGTGGTTGCCGACCATGCCGCCGAACCAGCGGCACTGGTCGCGGGCGTGGGCGAGGGCCTCGGGCGAGTCGTCCTCGGTGACGTACGCGGGGGCGGCGACGCAGACCGTCACCTCGGCCGGGTCCCGGCCGGCGGCGGTCGCCGCGTCCTTGACGGCCTTCACCATGTACTCGGTCAGGTACAGGTCGGCGAGCTGGAGGATGAACCCGTCGGCCTCCTCGCCGGCCATCTTCAGTGCCTTCGGGCCGTACGCGGCCATCCAGACGGGGAGTTCGGCGCCCTCCCTGATCCACGGGAAGCGGATCTTCGTGCCGCCGAGGTCGGCCTCCTCGCCGCGGCCGAGGGCCCGGATGACCTTCATGGCCTCGCTGATCCGGGCGAGGGTGTTGGGGGTGCGGCCCGCGACGCGCATCGCGGAGTCGCCGCGGCCGATACCGCAGACGGTGCGGTTGCCGAACATGTCGTTCAGGGTGGCGAAGGTGGAGGCGGTCACCTCCCAGGTGCGGGTGCCCGGGTTGGTGACCATCGGGCCGACCTTCAGTCTCTCCGTGTTCGCCAGGATCTGGCTGTAGATCACGAACGGTTCCTGCCAGAGCACGGCGGAGTCGAAGGTCCAGCCGTAGCGGAAGCCGTTGCGTTCGGCCCGCTTCATCAGGCTGACGACGCGGGAGGCCGGCGGGTCGGTCTGCAGGACGAGTCCGAAGTCCATGGACGACTCTCCTAGTTCAGGTACTGGCAGGTGGAGCGCGGAGTGAAGACGCCGTGCCCGGCACGGCCGGTGTACTCGCGCCGGTCGATGACGAGTTCGCCGCGCGAGAGGACCGTCTCGACGCGGCCGGTGACGCGCCTGCCCTCGTACGCCGAGTAGTCGACGTTCATGTGGTGGGTCTCGGCGGACATCACCTGCTCGGCGTGCGGGTCGTAGACGACGACGTCCGCGTCGGCGCCCGGGGTGATGGTGCCCTTCTTCGGGTACAGGCCGAACATCCGGGCGGGGGTGGCGCAGGCGATCTCGATCCAGCGGCGGCGCGAGATGTGCCCGTCGACGACGGCCTGGTGCAGCAGGTCCATACGGTTCTCGACGCCGGGCAGGCCGTTGGGGATCTTCGAGAAGTCGCCCCGGCCGAGTTCCTTCTGGCCCGTGAAGCAGAAGGGGCAGTGGTCGGTGGAGACGACCTGGAGGTCGTTGGTCCGCAGGCCCTGCCACAGCCTGGCCTGGTGCTCCCTGGGGCGCAGCGGTGTGCTGCACACGTACTTGGCGCCCTCGAAGCCGGGTTCGGCGAGGTTGTCCGTCGACAGGAACAGGTACTGCGGGCAGGTCTCGCCGAACACGTTGAGCCCGTCGCCGCGGGCCCGGGCCAGCTCGGCGACCGCCTCCGCCGCCGACACGTGCACGACGTACAGGGGCGCGCCGGCGACCTGGGCGAGCCGGATGGCGCGGTGGGTGGCCTCGGCCTCCAGGAGGGCCTTGCGGACCTCGCCGTGGTAGCGCGGGTCGGTCTCGCCGCGGGCCAGGGCCTGTTCCACCAGCACGTCGATGGCGATGCCGTTCTCGGCGTGCATCATGATCAGGCCGCCGTTCTCGGCGGAGCGCTGCATGGCGCGCAGGATCTGCCCGTCGTCGGAGTAGAAGACGCCCGGGTAGGCCATGAACTGCTTGAAGCTGGTCACGCCCTCCTCGACGAGCAGGTCCATCTCCTTGAGCGTCTCCTGGTTCACATCGGAGACGATCATGTGGAAGGCGTAGTCGATCGCGCAGTTGCCCTCGGCCTTGGCGTGCCAGGTGTCCAGGCCCTCGCGCAGGGTGTGGCCGACGCTCTGTACCGCGAAGTCCACGATGGTCGTCGTACCGCCCCAGGCGGCGGCCCGGGTGCCGGTCTCGAAGGTGTCGGAGGCGAAGGTGCCGCCGAACGGCAGTTCCATGTGGGTGTGGGCGTCGACGCCGCCCGGGATGACGTACTTCCCGGTGGCGTCGATCGTGCGGTCCGCGCTCCAGTCCTGTGACTCGGGTGCGGCGAGGGCGACGATGCGGGAGTCCTCGATGAGGACGTCGGCGTGGATCTCGTCGGACGCGGTGATGACCAGGCCACCGCGGATGACTGTTCGGCGGGTCATGGGCCTCCTCCTTCGTGGTCGGGTGCGGGGAGCGTGGCGGCCGGTCGCGCCCACGCGGCGGAGCCCCCCGTCGGGTACGGCCCCGCGCCGGTCCGGGGCGGTGCTACGGCGCCGTCAGCGGGCCGTAGGCGGCGGGGTTGCGGTCGCGGTAGAACTGCCAGCGGTCGCGGACCTCGCGGAGCTTGGCCAGGTCCAGGTCGCGGACGACGAGTTCGGTCTCCTTGTCGCTCGCCACCTCGCCGACGAACCGGGCCTCCGGGTCCACGAAGTACGTGGTGCCGTAGAAGTCGTTGTCGCCCAGGTCCTCCACGCCCACCCGGTTGATCGCGCCGACGAAGTACTCGTTGGCCGCGGCCGCGGCCGGCTGCTCCAGCTGCCAGAGGTAGCGGGACAGGCCGCGCGAGGTGGCCGAGGGGTTGAAGACGATCTCGGCGCCGGCGAGGCCCAGCGCCCGCCAGCCCTCCGGGAAGTGCCGGTCGTAGCAGATGTACACGCCGATCCTCCCCGCGGCCGTGTCGAAGACGGGCCAGCCGCCGTTGCCGGGGCGGAAGTAGAACTTCTCCCAGAATCCCTGCACTTGGGGGATGTGCGTCTTGCGGTACTTGCCGAGGTAGGAGCCGTCCGCGTCGATCACGGCGGCGGTGTTGTACAGGACGCCCGGCTGCTCCTCCTCGTACATGGGCAGCACCAGGACGATGCCCAGTTCGCGGGCGAGGGCCTGGAAGCGGCGCACGGTCGGGCCCTCGGGGATCCGCTCGGCGTACTCGTAGAACGCCTTGTCCTGGACCTGGCAGAAGTAGGGGCCGTAGAACAGCTCCTGGAAGCAGAGGACTTGGGCGCCCTGGGCGGCGGCGTCGCGGGCCGCCTGCTCGTGCACCCGGATCATGGACTCCTTGTCGCCGGTCCAGGCGGTCTGGAAGAGGGCGGCACGGATCACTCGGCTCATCGGGACCTCCGGTAGCTCGGTGTCCGGTGAGCCTAGAAAGCCCCGGGGGCCGGGTGGACTGGCAGCGTGTCACGTCCGCGGGCGGTCGGCGTGCCACCGTGTCACGCGTGCCCGGTCCCATGTTTCACCGCCGTTTTCGCAGGTCGTCGCATGTTTCACCCCTGTTGCGCGTCGTGCGCGAGGAGCGCGATGTGCACGGAGGCCGCCTGTTCGAAGTCGTCCAGGTCGACGCCCAGGCGGGTCTGTATGGCCTCCAGGCGGCGGTAGAGGGCCGGCCGGGAGACATGGTGGAGCTGGGCGGTGCGGGACTTGTTTCGGCCCGTCGCCAGATAGGTCCGCAGGACGTTCAGCAGCTCCGGTTCGGCCCCGCACAGCAGCCCGTCCAGCTCGCGTTCGGCGAAGGACTGCACCTGCGGGTCGTCGCGCAGCAGCCGGATCAGCCCGCGCAGATGGACGTCCTTGAGGCGGACGACGGCCGGCAGGTCCAGGGCGGCCGAGGACCCGGCGACGGCGTCGGCGACGTGCCGGGCCTCGCGCAGCCCGGCGGGCACCTCCTCCCAGCCGGTACGGGAGGAGGCGGCGGCCACCACGGCCGGCGCCTGGGCCCGCAGCCGGGTCGCGAAGTGCGCGGTGAGCGCGTCGGCGTCCTGGTCGCGGGCGAGGCTGAGCAGCACGGCGGCCGTCCCGTCGGCGAGTTCGGCGACGATGCCGGGCAGCCCCAGCAGCCGCAGCACCCGGTCGAGCTGGTCCGTACCGCGGCCCTGGACGACGAGCGGGACGAACGTGCGCCGGTTCACCGGCAGCCCGGCGGCCCGGGCCCGAGGCAGCAGCTGCCGGGCCGGTAGGACCCCGGAGACGAGGTCGGTCAGCAGGCTCTGCGCGGACTGCTCCTCCCAGCTGTGCGCACAGGCGTCGAGCATCCGGTGCAGCACCAGCGCCTCGGCGGCCCGGTCGGCGAGCAGCCGCCCGGTGGCCGCGTCGCCCCGGTAGCCGCACAGCAGCAGCCGGCCCCAGCGCTCCCCGCGGCCGCCCAGTTCGGCGTGGATCCAGCCCTCGCCGTCGCCGCCCGCCTGCCGGGCGATCCGCTCCCAGTCGCGCAGCACGTCGTCCACCGCCGGCCGCTCCCCCGCCGTGCCGAGGACGCGGTGGGCGAGGTTGGTGACGACGACCGGGCAGCCGCTGTGCCGGGCGACCTCGTCGAGCAGCCGTTGCAGCGGGGCCCCGGCCGTGATCAGCCCGGTGAGCGCGGTGCGTACCGTCTCCGACAGGCTGATCGCGGCGTACTTGCGCCGCACCAGCCGGGACTGCACCTCCTCGGTCAGCTCGGCGAACGGGAACGGCCGGTGCAGGACGACCATGGGCAGCCCGCACCGCTCGGCGGCCCGGCGCATCACCTCGGGCGGCGTGGGGAAGGCCCGCCCGAGGCCGAGGACGAGGGCCGCCGCCTCCGCCCGGTGCAGGGACCGGACGTACTCGGCCTGCCGGGCCTCGTCCCCGGCGAGCAGCACCCCGGTGGTCAGGACCATCTCGCCGCCGCTCAGCATCACGCCGACGTCGGCGGCCTCGGCGACGTGCACCCAGCGCACCGGCCGGTCCAGCTGGGCGGCGCCGGCCACCACCTCGGGCTCCCCGGCGAGCACCCGTTCCAGGGTGAGCACCTGGCGGACGGAGAGCGCCGGTTCCGGCAGGAGGGGGTGGCGGGACTCCGGGATGGTGGTCATGGCCGTACGCCCGTTCTCTAGTACGTGCTCCTCAGCGCGTCTTCCAGGATCGCCGCGCCCTCCTCGGCCTCGGCGACGGTCAGCGACAGCGGAGGGGTGATCCGCAGGGCGGTGGTGTCGTGGCCGCCGCCCTTGCCGAGGAGCAGCCCGCCCTCGCGTGCCGCCTCCAGGACTGCGGCGAGGGCCCGCGGGTCGGCCTCGTCCGTGCCCGGCCGGACCAGTTCAACGCCGATCATCAGTCCGCGGCCGCGTACCTCGCGTACCCCGGGCAGCTGGGCGGCGACCGCCCGAAGCCGCTCGATGAGCAGCCCGCCGACGCGCCGGGCGTTGCCCTGGAGGTCGTGTTCGAGCAGGTAGGCGAGGTTGGCGAGGCCGGCGGCCATGGTGACCTGGGTGCCGCCGAAGGTGGAGATGCTGTTGGCCTCCAGGCAGTTCATGATCTCGGCGCGGGCGACGACCCCGCCGACGGACATGCCGTTGCCGATGCCCTTGGCGAAGGTGACGATGTCCGGCGGGCCGCTGCGGGCGTGCGCCTGCCAGCCCCAGAAGTGGTCGCCGGTGCGCCCCCAGCCGGTCTGCACCTCGTCGGCGATCCACAGGATGCCGTGTTCGGTCAGCAGTTCCCGGAAGGCCGCGTACAGTCCGTCGGGTGGCGAGGTGAAGCCGCCGACGCCCTGGACGGGTTCGGCGATCAGCGCGGCCGGCGGCCGGGTGTGGCCGAGGATGTCCTTCAGGTCGGCGACACAGGCGTCGATGAACGCGCGGTCGTCCAGGCCGGCGAACGGCCCCCGGGTGCGGACCGCGCCGTGGACGTACAGGGTCTGCAGCGGGGACAGGGAGGTCGGGGACCAGCCGCGGTTGCCAGTGATGCCGACCGTGCTGAAGGACCGGCCGTGGTAGCTGTTGCGCATGGCGAGGACGGTGTTGCTGCGCCGGTAGGTGGTGGCGAGCAGCAGGGCGGTGTCGTTGGCTTCGGTGCCGGAGGTCGTGAAGAACACCCGGGCGTCCGGGATGCCGCTCAGCTGGGCGATCCGCTCGGCGAGTTCGACCATCGGCCGGTTGAGGTAGAGGGTCGAGGAGTGGATGATCCGGCCGGCCTGCTCGCTGACCGCCTTGGTGACCTCGGGCAGCGCGTGCGCGGTGAGCGTGGTGAGGATGCCGCCGAAGAAGTCCAGGTAGCGGCGGCCGGCCGAGTCCCAGACGTGGCGTCCCTCGCCGTGGGTGATCTCGATCGGGTCGTCGTAGTACAGGGCGAGCCAGTCCGGCAGGACCCGGCGGTGGCGGGAGTACAGGTCGTTCACGGCTGCACCAGCCCTTCGTAGGCGTCCGGGCGGCGGTCGCGGTAGAACGCCCACTGCTGCCGCACGTCCTCGATGAGGTCGAAGTCCAGGTCGCGGACCAGGAGTTCCTCGTCCTTGTCGCCGGCGACGTCGCCGACGAAGCGTCCGCGCGGGTCGACGAAGTACGACGTCCCGTAGAAGTCGTTGTCGCCGTACTCCTCCTGGCCGACCCGGTTGATGGCGGCGACGAAGTACTCGTTGGCGACGGCCGCCGCCGGCTGCTCCAGCTGCCACAGGTGGGCGGACAGGCCCCGGTGGGTCGCGGACGGGTTGTAGACCAACTGTGCTCCGTTCAGGCCGAGTTGCCGCCAGCCTTCCGGGAAGTGCCGGTCGTAGCAGATGTAGACGCCGACCTTGCCGACGGCGGTGTCGAAGACGGGCCAGCCCAGGTTGCCCGGTTTGAAGTAGTACTTCTCCCAGAAGCCCTTGACCTGCGGGATGTGGTGCTTGCGGTACTTGCCGAGGTAGCTGCCGTCGGCGTCGATCACGGCGGCGGTGTTGTAGTAGAAACCGGACTGTTCGACCTCGAAGACCGGTACGACGATCACCATTCCGGTCTCGCGCGCCAGGTCCCGCATCCGGCGCACGGTCGGCCCGTCGGGCACCGGCTCGGCCCAGCGGTAGTGCTCCGGCTCCTGGACCTGGCAGAAGTAGGGGGAGTTGAAGACTTCCTGGAACCCGATGATCCGCGCGCCCCTGCGGGCCGCCTCGCGGGCGTGCTCCTCGTGCTTCGCCACCATGGACTCGGTGTCGCCGGTCCAGGTGGCCTGGACCAGAGCGGCGCGGACGACGTTGGCCATGAGCTGCTCCTTCGACGCGACGTCAGAGCCTCTACGCCCGTAGAATAGGCCGTAGAGGGACGAAAGTAAGCCTCCGGGCGCCCCTTGCCAAGACCATCGCCGTCAACGGGCCGAGTCGATCACGTTTCACACTCCGGTGGGCCAGCGGTTGTGAGGCGGGGTGAGCCCGGACGGGGCGCCGGGCCGGGTTCCGTCACGTCGCGTGGCCCGCGACGCGCAGCGCGTGTACGAGGTCCCAGTGGCGCTCCTCGGAGACGCCGCGTGCGGCCCGGAGCAGCAGCGGGACCAGGCGGCGGGGGTGGGCGGCGACGCACCGGGCGGCCTCCTCGGGCGTCCGGACCCGCACGTAGGCGTCCAGCAGGGCCCGCACCTCACGCTCCCGCTCCTCCGCGTCCAGCCGGAGCACCGCCGCCCCGATCTGCTCCGCCGGCCGCGCGACGCCCTGCCGGAGCACCTGCCGTCCGTCACCGTCCCGCCCGGCCGCGGTGAGCGCGTCGGCGGCGGCGACCAGGTGCTCCGCGGGCAGCGCGGCGGCCTCCCACAGCAGCGTCGCCCAGTCGGCGCCGAGCCCCGCGCGGTGCAGGGCGTCCGCGAGCAGCGGCAGCCGGCCCACGGGCCACCCCGCGGCCTCGGCCAGCAGCGCGTGCGCCTCCCCGCTGCGGCCCTCGGTACGCAGCCGCGCCAGTCGCGCCACGACCGCGGCGACGGCCGCCACGGCCCCCTCGTCCATGGCGGCTACGGCCACCCGCACCGGCTCGGCCACCTCCTCCACCCCGGCGAACCGCGCCCCTCGCGGGGTACGCCGCCCGGCGGGAGCCCCCGGCACCCCGGCCGCGGGTGTCTGCGGTACGACGACCGGGGCGACCTGTTCGCCCTCCGCGAGCCCTGCGAACCGGGCGCTGCCGCGCCGTCGCTTGCGCGGTGCGGCGGGGGCGGCGGCGATCGCCGAGTCGGGCTCCGCAGGCGGTGGCTGAGGGGCGGCCCCGGAGGGGGGTACGGCCTCGGGTGCGGGGGTGGGGGCGGGCGGGGCGAGGCGGTCGGCGGCCCGTTCCAGCCGGGAGCGGAGCTCGACGCAGCGGGCGGTGGCGCGTTCGTGGTCGTCGCGGGCCCAGGCGAGGTCGAGGCGGAGTGACGCGGCCTCCTGTGCGGACAGCGGCGCGGACAGCCGGCAGGTCAGTTCGGCCTGGCGTTCCGCGGCGTACCGCTGCTCGCGGAGCATGACGTCGAGCCGGTCGGCCAGTGCGTCCCGGGCGCCGGGCCGGGCGTCGTACGCGGTGAGCGCGGCGGCGTGCAGGGCGCGGGCCCGTTCCCGCTCGGCCGCCGCGGCGGCGGGGCCGTACGCCCCGCCGAGGTCCTCCAGCAGCGCCTCCACCACGTCCCAGGGCGGCACCTCGCGCCCGTCCAGGCAGGCCCGCATGCCCTCGGGGTCGCGCTGCCAGAACACCCCGCACCAGCCGCCTCGCGGATCGAGGCGCGCCAGCAGGGCGTCCAGGTAGCTCGCGAACTCCCGTTGCCCGTCCGGACGTTGCTGCCCAGTCATCGCCCAGCTCCCACCCGACCGCCAGCACTGACGCCCGGTAGGCAACACCAGTCGTGTTACGGGCTTGCTACGCGGAGTTTTCGGGCAGCGCGCGGTGAACTCCTTGCGGGTTCTTGGCAGTTGCGCGGGCGCACCTTGCGGCGCGCGCTCAGACGGGCACGAGGGCGCACCGGGCGATCAGGTCGTCCATCGACAGGCCGAGGACACCGGCCAGCGCGGCCACGGTGAAGAACGCCGGCGTCGGCGCCCGCCCCGTCTCGATCTTGCGGAGCGTCTCGGCCGAGACGCCCGCCTGCGCGGCGACATCGGCCATGCTGCGGCCGCCGCGCGCCTCGCGCAGCAGCAGGCCGAGCCGCTCGCCGCGTTCGCGCTCTTCGGGGGTGAGGGGGGTGCGCACCATGCGGCCCATTCTAATACCGCCCCGGCCGACGCACCCCATTCAAATACCGGTATAGTAATTGGCATGGTGGAACTGAAGACGGACACATCGATCGACGCGATGCACGCGACGGGCCGGATCGTCGGCCGGGCCCTGACGGCCGTACGGGAGGCCGCCCGCGTCGGCGTCTCCCTGCTGGAGCTGGACGAGGTCGCCCGGGAGGTGCTGCGGGAGGCGGGCGCGTCGTCGCCGTTCCTGGGCTACCGCCCCTCCTTCGCGCCCACCCCCTTTCCGGCGGTGATCTGCGCCTCGGTGAACGACGCGATCGTGCACGGCATCCCCACGGGCTACCGGCTCCGCGACGGCGACCTGCTCTCCGTCGACTGCGGCGCGGTGCTGGACGGCTGGGCCGGCGACTCGGCGATCAGCTTCGTGGTGGGCCGCGGACGCGCGGACGACCTGCGGCTGATCGAGACCGCCGAGCGGGCGCTGGTGGCGGGCATCGAGGCGGCCGTGGTCGGCAACCGCATCGGCGACATCGCGCACGCCGTCGGCCGGGTCTGCCGTACGGCCGGCTACGGCATCCCGCAGGGCTTCGGCGGCCATGGCGTGGGCCGTCGCATGCACGAGGACCCCGAGGTCCCCAACGAGGGCCGCCCCCGCCGGGGCCTGCCCCTGCGCCCCGGCATGGTCCTCGCCATCGAGCCCATGCTGATCGCGAGCGGCAAGGACGGCTACCACGAGGCACCCGACGGCTGGACCCTGTGCACGAACGACGGCTCCCGCGCCGCACACGTCGAACACACGGTCGCGATCACGGAGTCGGGCCCCAGGATCCTGACGACCCGCGAGGCCCTCTGAGGGGTGGGGCGGGGGTGCCTCCGCCAGGCGGGCGCCGGATGCCCACGACGCGACGCACCCCGGCCCCGCGCCCGGCCACCGGCCACCGGCCACCGGCCACTTTGCACGCCGTCACGGATCCGGACCTCGGCCCCGTGACGGCAAGCGTGCCGACCTCCCGGGCGCGACACCGGACACGCGGCTCCGCCACGGGCGCGACACCGGACACGCGGCTCCGCCCCGGGCACGGACGACGAGGACACCCTTGTAGCCGCCGGAGCGCACCGGCCCCGGCCCCGGCCACCGCACACGCCCGTCACGAAGTCGGGCCTCGGCACCTGATCGCACGCGTGCCGACCTGAGGAGTGCGGTACCGGCCCGGTGGCCCCGCCCCGCGGACGCGGACGCCCCCACCGCGCCCCCGGCCACCGAAGCCGGCCGACCCCGGCCCGGGTCAGAGGCCGCCCCGCACGCCGTCACGAAGGCCCGCCCCCGGACCCCGGCCGCACGCTGCCCCACCCGGCGAGCGCGGGACCGTACGGACATCCGGCTCCGCAACGCGTACGCGGGCGACTCGTCCGCACCCCGCACCGAACACCCCGCCCGGCGTGCCGGGGCCGCCGACCCACACGACCGCAGCCGCCACACGTCCCGGTCACCTGCCACCCGGCATGCCGTCCCGAAGGCCCGCCCCCGGACCCCGGCCGCACGCCGACCAGCCCGACCAGCCCGACCAGCCCGACCAGCCCGACCAGCCCGACCAGCCCGACCAGCGCGGGACCGTACCGGACGTACGGCGGCCCGGCCACGCGGACGCGGACGCCCCCCACTCCCCCGAACCCCGCACCCCGCACGCCGCCGGAGGCACACGCGGCCGTCGAAGCCCGCGCAGCGCACCGTCCCCGCGCATCCGGGCGGACATGCCCGGCCCCACGGATCGTGTCATCGTGGGCATGAGTGCCCCGCCCCCGGGTTACCCGGCCGCTCCGCATGTCGTCTGCGAAGGAACCCACGCGATGACCAACGGCTACCCTCCTGACCCCTTCGGCGAATTCCTGGCCCGCTTCTTCGGCGGAACCGGTGGTGCCGGCGGAGCCCCCGGGCCCCGCCACATCGACATCGGCCGCCTGCTCAGCCAGCCGGCCCGGGAGCTGGTCAGAGGGGCCGCCCAGTACGCCGCCGAGCACGGCAGCCGGGACCTGGACACCCAGCACCTGCTGCGCGCGGCCGTGGCCGCCGAACCCACCCGGAGCCTGCTCAGCCGGGCGGGAGCGGATCCGGACTCGCTCGCGCACGAGATCGACGACCGGGCCGGCCCGGTGCAGCACCCGCCCGGCGAGGCACCGCCGCCCACCTCGCTCTCGCTGACCCCGGCGGTCAAGCGGGCCCTGCTGGACGCGCACGACATGGCGCGGGCCAGCGGCGCCGGGTACATCGGGCCGGAGCACGTGCTGAGCGCGCTGGCCGCGAACCCGGACTCGGCGGCCGGGCACATCCTGCACGCGGCCCGGTTCGCGGGCGGCTCCGTGCCCCCTGACACCCCGGAGAGCACCCAGCCGCGTCCGGAACGGCAGCGGCAGCGGCCCACCGGCACGCCGACTTTGGACAAGTACGGCCGTGATCTGACCGACCTGGCCCGGCAGGGCGGGGTCGACCCGGTGATCGGCCGGGACACCGAGATCGAGCAGACCATCGAGGTGCTCTCCCGGCGCGGCAAGAACAACCCGGTGCTGATCGGCGACGCGGGCGTCGGCAAGACGGCCGTCGTGGAGGGCCTGGCCCAGCGGATCGCGGACGGGGACGTCCCCGACGGCCTGGTGGGACGCCGGGTCGTGGCCCTGGACCTCACCGGGGTCGTGGCCGGCACCCGCTACCGGGGCGACTTCGAGGAGCGGCTGAACACCATCGTGGAGGAGATCCGCGCCCACTCCGACCGGCTGGTCGTCTTCATCGACGAGCTGCACACCGTCGTCGGCGCGGGCTCGGGCGGCGAGGGCGGCACGATGGACGCCGGGAACATCCTGAAGCCCGCCCTCGCCCGCGGCGAGCTGCACATCGTCGGCGCGACCACGCTGGAGGAGTTCCGCCGGATCGAGAAGGACGCGGCGCTGGCCCGCCGCTTCCAGCCGATCCTGGTGCCGGAGCCGACGCCCGAGGACACCATCGAGATCCTGCGCGGCCTTCGCGACCGGTACGAGGCCCACCACCAGGTCCGCTACACCGACGAGGCGCTGCTCGCCGCCGTGGAGTTGTCGGACCGGTATCTCACCGACCGGCGGCTGCCGGACAAGGCGATCGACCTGATCGACCAGGCGGGCGCCCGGGTCCGGCTCGGCGCCCGTACCAAGGGCACGGACGTGCGCGCGATGGAGCGCGAGAGCGAACAGCTGGCCCGTGACAAGGACCAGGCGGTCGCCGACGAGGACTACGAGCAGGCCAAGCAGCTGCGCGACCGGATCGCCGAGCTGAGGCAGCGGATCGCCGAGGCCAGCGGCGGTGAGAAGGCCGACGAGGGGCTGGACCTGGAGGTGACGGCCGAGGCCGTCGCCGAGGTGGTGTCCCGGCAGACCGGCATCCCGGTCAGCCGGCTGACCCAGGAGGAGAAGGAGCGGCTGCTCGGCCTGGAGCAGCACCTGCACCAGCGGGTGGTCGGCCAGGAGGAGGCGGTCGCCGTGGTGTCCGAGGCGGTGCTGCGCTCCCGCGCCGGGCTCGCCAGCCCGCGCCGGCCGATCGGCAGCTTCCTCTTCCTCGGCCCGACCGGTGTCGGCAAGACCGAGCTGGCCCGGGCGCTGGCGGAGGCCCTGTTCGGCAGCGAGGAGCGGATGGTGCGCCTCGACATGAGCGAGTACCAGGAGCGGCACACCGTCTCGCGGCTGGTCGGCGCCCCGCCCGGGTACGTCGGCCACGAGGAGGCCGGTCAGCTCACCGAGGTGGTGCGCCGGCACCCGTACTCGCTGCTCCTGCTGGACGAGGTGGAGAAGGCCCACCCGGACGTCTTCAACATCCTGCTGCAGGTCCTGGACGACGGCCGGCTGACCGACTCCCAGGGCCGGACCGTGGACTTCACCCACACGGTCATCGTGATGACCAGCAACCTGGGCTCGGAGGCGATCACCCGGCGCGGTGCCGGCATCGGGTTCGGTCCGGGCGGCGCGGACGCCGACGAGGAGGCGCGGCGCGAGCAGATCCTGCGGCCGTTGCGCGAGCACTTCCGGCCGGAGTTCCTCAACCGGATCGACGAGATCGTGGTGTTCCGGCAGTTGACGAGTGAACAGCTGCGGCAGATCACGGATCTGCTGCTGGAGGGCACCCGGCGGCTGCTGGACGGGCAGGGCGTGTCGGTGGAGTTCACCGGCGCGGCCGTCGACTGGCTGGCCGAGCGCGGCTACCAGCCGGAGTACGGTGCCCGGCCGCTGCGCCGCACCATCCAGCGCGAGGTCGACAACCAGCTGTCCCGGCTGCTGCTGAACGGCACGGTCACCGAGGGCAGCCGGGTGACGGTGGACGTCAGGGACGGGCGGCTGGACTTCGCCGTCGGGGAAGCCCGGCCGCCCGCACCGGAGTTGTGACACCGCCACGGCCTCCGCACCGGGATGCCGCACCGGATTGTGACCGCCACGGCCCCGCGCCGGGAGGCCGCACCGGAGTGGTGACGGTCACGGCCCCCGTGCCGGGAGGTGTGGCCCCTACCGCTCCGGGTCAACCACCATCGCCGAGCCGCCGCCGCGCCGTACCTTCTCGGCGGCGGCCAGCCACTTCCCGCCCGGCAGCCGCTGCACGCCGGTCGCCGCGCCGATCTCCGGGTTCGGCGTGAAGCGGTGCCCGATGGCCTCCAGCTTCCCCCGCAGGGCGCTGTCGTACAGCGCCGGTTCCAGTTCGGTCCGGGCGGCGTTGCGCTGGCTGGCGCGCGGTGCGGCGATCGCGTCGACCAGCGGCAGATGCCGGTCGAGGAACTCGGTGAGCGTCTGCAGCACGGTGGTGATGATGGTGGCGCCGCCGGGCGAACCGAGCGCCACCACCGGCCTGCCCTGCCGGTCCAGGACGATCGTCGGGGAGATGGAGGACCGCGGGCGCTTGCCCGGGCCCGGCAGGTTCGGGTCGTGCACGGCCGGGTTGGCCGGGGTGAAGGAGAAGTCGGTCAGCTCGTTGTTGAGCAGGAAGCCCCGGCCCGGGACGGTGATGCCGCTGCCGCCGGTCTGCTCGATGGTGAGCGTGTAGGCGACCACGTTGCCCCACTTGTCGGCGACCGTGAGGTGCGTGGTGTTCTGGCCCTCGTAGGTCGTCGGGGCCGCCGTACCGCCCCGGCCGCAGGCCGCCGGGTGGCGCGGGTCGCCGGGCGCGAGCGGGCTGGCGAGCACCGCGTCGTCCTTGATCAGGCAGGCGCGCGAGTCGGCGTACCGCTGGGACAGCAGCTGCCTGGTCGGTACGTCCTCGAAGGCGGGGTCGCCGACCCAGCGCCCGCGGTCGGCGAAGGCGATCCGGCTGGCCTCGATGAAGTGGTGCAGGTACTGCACCTCACTGGCCTTGGACAGGTTCGTCCGTTCCAGGATGTTGAGGGCCTCGCCGACGGTGGTGCCGCCGGAGGACGAGGGCGCGATGGAGTACACGTTCAGACCGCGGTACGACGTCCGGGTGGGCGCCTGGAGTTTGGCGCGGTAGACGGCGAGGTCCTTCTCGGCGAGCTTGCCGGGGCGGGCGTTCCAGCCGGAGGCGGGGTCCACGGGCGGCTTCTCGACGGCCTTGACGATGTCGTCGCCGATATCCCCGCGGTAGAGCGCGCCGACGCCCTTGCGGCCCAGTTCCTCGTAGGTGCGGGCGAGTTCGGGGTTCCTGAGCTTGGAGCCGACGACGGGCAGCTTTCCGCCGGGCAGGAACAGCTTGGCGGTGTCGGGGAAGTAGCGGAACCGGGTCTCGTTGGACGCGGTCTGCGAGCGGAAGGTGTCGTCGACCGTGAAGCCGCCGCGGGCGAGCCGCTCGGCGGGTTTCAGCAGGGTGCCGAGCCGTCGGCTGCCCCACTCGTCCAGCGCCTTCTGCCAGGTGGCGGGCGTGCCCGGGGTGCCGACGCTCAGCCCGCTGCTGACGGCGTCCGCGAAGGCGAGCGGCTTGCCGTTCTCGGTGAACAGGTCCTCGCCGGCGCTCTGCGGTGCGGTCTCGCGGCCGTCGATGGTGTGCACCGAGCGGGTCCGGGCGTCGTAGTAGACGAAGTAGCCGCCTCCGCCGATGCCGGCGGAGTAGGGCTCGGTGACGCCGAGCGCGGCGGCGGTGGCGACGGCCGCGTCCACCGCGTTGCCGCCGCGTTTGAGTACCTCGATGCCGGCGGCGGAGGCGTCCGCGTCGACGCTGGCGACCGCGCCGCCGTAGCCGACGGCCACGGGGACCTTCGCCGGCGCCGCGTGTGCCGGCGCGTTCGCCGTCGCGGCGGGTGGCGCCGCCGCCCCCACCGACACCATGGCGGCCGAGACCGCGAGGACAGCCAGTTTCCGCGTACCAGGACGACCCATCCGTACCTCCCGTCGGGACAGTCCGCGCAGCGTAACCGGATTGCCGGTAATACCGACAGTACCCCTGGGCCCCATGGCCGTCGCCCGCGCCCGGGCCGGAGCCGGGCCCGCTACCATGCGCGGCCATGAACGACGACGTGCGCAACATCGTCCTGGGGGTCATAGCCGCGGGCATCTCCGCCGCGTTGGGCTGGCTCGCCCGCACGTGTCTGTGGCGGCGCGGACTGCGGCGCAAGCAGGCCTTCTTCGGGCTGCCGGACCACTCCGAGTCCCTGCTGGTGGTCAACCGGAACGCGGGCGGGCCGGAACTGGCGGTGATGCGGCACGACGTGTTCGCCCTGCTGGAGCTGTCCGCCCTCATCAAGGACTGCCGCGCGCACGCCCGGGTGGTGGCGCACGACGTGGCACAGCAGGGGGTCGGCGAGCGCACGGAGTTCTGCGTCGGCGGCCCGGCCTCCAACCGCCGGATGGCGGCCCATCTCTCCTCCCTGCTGCCGGGCGTGCGAATGGACGCGGAGGCCGCGGCCGGTCCGGACGTCGGCGCCTTCCGGATCGGCGCGCAGGAGTACCGGATGGACGCGGGCCGCGACGAGTACGTGCTGCTCGCCCGGCTCACCGCGGGCGACCGGCCGGGCACCCGCCCGGTGTTCCTGTTCTGCGGCCAGCGCGCCATCACCAACCAGGCCGCGACCCGCTATCTCGCCCGCGAGCACGAGCGGTTGGCCCGCAGGTACGGTGACGGCTCCTTCGTGCTGCTGCTGAAGGTCGTCAACTCCGAGGCGTACGGCCCCGATGTGGTGGAGCTGGTGGCGGACGTGACGCGGGCGGCGCGGACTCCCCTGCCGGAGGCCGTCACCGGCGCCGGGTGACGCGGGGCGGGCCGGGTGGTGTCGAGTGATGCTTCAACAATCTTTACCCGTACGTAACTTACCGACGGGTTACTTGCGGTAAGAGCGCGCCGTTACCGTCGGGTCACTTTGCACGGACACACGTAAGGAGTGACCCATGGGACAAGGTCGTACCGCTCTGCGCACCTCCGCCGCCGGAGCCGTGTCGGCGGCGCTGATCGCCGGCACCGTGGTCGGCGTGGCACCCGCCGCCGCGGCCGCCCCGGCCATCCGGTTCGTCGACATCGCCGGTGACGGCGGCACCGTACTGAAGGCCAACGTCCTCACGCCCGAGGGCGCCGACGGCACCCGCAGCTACCCGCTCCTCGTGCTGCCCACCAGCTGGGCCCTGCCCCAGGTCGAGTACCTGGCCCAGGCCCAGCAGCTCGCCGACGCCGGGTATGTGGTGCTCACCTACAACGTGCGCGGCTTCTGGCAGTCGGGTGGCGAGATAGAAGTAGCCGGTCCGCCCGATGTGGCGGACGCCTCCAAGGTCATCGACTGGGCCCTGGCCAACACCCCGGCCGACCCCGCCCACGTGGGCATGGCGGGGGTGTCGTACGGCGCCGGGATCAGCCTGCTCACCGCCGCCCACGACAAGCGCGTGAAGGCGGTCGCCGCGCTCAGCGGCTGGGCCGACCTGATCGACTCGATCTACTCCGGGCGCACCCAGCACCTCCAGGCGGCGGCCGTGCTGGACGGCGCGGCCACCCTCACCGGCCGCGAGAGCCCCGAACTGCGCACCATCTTCGACAACCTGTACTCCTCGGACCTGTCGACGGAACAGCAGATGATCGACTGGGGGCGGAAACGTTCCGCCACGACCTACGTCGACCAGCTGAACAGCAACGGCGCCGCCGTCATGCTCGCCAACGCCTGGGGCGACACCGTCTTCCCGGTGAACCAGTACGCCTCCTTCTACGACAAACTGACGGTCCCCAAGCGGCTCGAACTGCGCCCCGGCGACCACGCGACAGCCGAGCTGACCGGCCTGTTCGGGCTGCCCAACGACGTCTGGACGGACACCCGGCGCTGGTTCGACCACTACCTCCGGGGCGCCGACAACGGCGTCGACCGCGAGCAGCCGGTCCGGCTGAAGTCCCGTAGCGCGGGGGGATACGAGGGCTACCCGGACTGGAAGTCGGTCACCGCGACCCGGCGGAAGATCGCCCTGGCGGGCTCCACCACCCTGCACGCGGGCGTCGACTCCGGCGCGGACGGTGGGATCGTCTTCCTCTCCAGCATCCTGGACCAGGTCGCCCACCTGCCGCCCATCGCCTCGATGCCGCTGCTGCCACGCCGTTGGGCGGCCGTGTGGCAGTCGGAGCGGTACGGCGGCACGCAGCGGGTACGCGGCACGGCGAGCCTGCACACCACGCTCACCCCCACCAAGGAGAGCGGCACGCTCATCGCCTACCTGTACGACGTCGGACCCCTCGGCCTCGGAAAACTGGTCACGCACGCGCCGTACACCTGGCACGGGCGGACGCCCGGCGAGCCCTTCGCCGTCGACCTGGACCTGTTCTCCACGGCCTACGACGTCCCCGCCGGGCACCGCCTCGCGCTGGTCGTCGACACGGTCGACCCGCTCTACGCCGAGCACAACCCGTCCGGCGCGCAGCTGACCTTCTCCTCGCCCGTGGACGACCCGTCGTACGTGTCCGTCCCGCTCGGCGAGCAGTGATCTCCGGCTGCCGCCGGACGAGCCTGGCCCGTGTCAACTGCCGCCCCCCTCACGGTCGCGGGGCCGTGGGGGGCACCCCACCCGGCAGCAGCGCCCCCGGCCCGGGTGCGGCGACCGCCACGCCCTTGGTCTTGGGGCTGCGCCGCTCACGCCGGGACACCCAGTCGGCGCACCACGAGAGCAGCGTGCACATCCCGATGCGGATCGGCTCGATCACCATCACCACGGGGATGAACGGCAAATCGTAGTCGAGATCGGCGGCGATGAGCCTCCCGGCATGGAGGAACTCCTCCCGGGCGCTCGACGCGAGGGCCGGTCGGGGGGCGTGGGAGGGGGCGGACGCGGGGCCGACAGGGAGGCGCGGGCGGCCGGTTCGGGGGCCGACAGGAAGGCGCGGGCGGCTGGTGAGGGGGTGGGCAAAGAGGCCGGGGCGGGCCGGTTCGGGGGCCGACAAAGAGGCCCGGGCGGCCGGCGCGGGGGTCGGCAAAGAGGCGCGGGCGGCCGGTTCGAGGGGCGGTAAAGATGCGCGGACGGTTGGCGCGGGGGCCGTCAGGACAGCGCCGGCGGGGCTGGCGCGAGGGTGGGCAGAGAGGCGCGGACGGTTGGCGCGAGGGTCTGGCAGCTGGTGCGGGACGCCGGGGCGGCGTTGTCGGGGTGACCGTCGCCGTGGGCCAACGGGTGCGCGCGACGCGGGGCGTTGCGGCCGGCCGCCTGCCCTCTCCCTCCCGCGGGGGCGTCAGCTCTCGGCGATCTCCGCGTACAGTTGGGACAGTTCGGGGGCGCCGTTCGCCGCCCACTCCTGCCCGGCCGGCACCACCTCCACCACCCGGCCGGAGGCGAGCCGTACGACGGGTTCGCCGTCGGACCGGAGCTCCCAGGCGGCGCCGGGTACGGTGCGCACCACGACCGTGCCCAGGTACAGCCCGGCGTCGTGACCCAGCCCGGGCAGGGTCTCGGGGTCGTCCCGCCAGCGCGGCACCATCTGGTCCAGAGCCTCAAGGGAGGCCGGGGTGTCGTCGAGGCGGACTCCCGCCCGGGCGGCCTGCGAGCGCAGCAGATCGCACTCGGACAGCAGCGCGGCGACCGCCTCCGGGTCGGCGGGCGGCCGCGCGTCACCGTTCTTCTTGTGCCGGTGGTCCCGGAACGGAAGGTGCATGGACCCAGCGTGGCATCACACGTCCAGGTCGACCACCACGGGCGCGTGGTCGGAGGCACCCTTGCCCTTGCGCTCCTCGCGGTCGACGTAGGCGTCCTTGACGGCCTTGGTGAACGGCTGGTTGCCGTACACCAGGTCGATGCGCATGCCGCGGTTCTTCGGGAAGCAGAGCTGGCGGTAGTCCCAGTACGTGAACGGGTGCTCGTACTTCAGCGGGCGCGGCACCACGTCGTCCAGGCCCGCCTCCCGCAGGGCGGCGAGGGCGGCGCGCTCGGCGGCGGTGACGTGGGTGGCGCCCTCGAACGCGGCCGGGTCGAAGACGTCGTCGTCCGTCGGCGCCACGTTGTAGTCCCCCAGGACGGCGAACGGGCGGCTGCCCTGCGCGTCGCCGTACACAGCGGCCTTCAGTGCCTCGAACCACTGGAGCTTGTACGCGTAGTGCGGGTGGCCCACCTCGCGGCCGTTCGGCACGTACACCGACCAGACGCGGACCGGGCCGCAGGTCGCCGACAGGGCTCTGGGCTCGGTCACGCCGTCGTAGCCGGGGTCGCCGGGCAGGCCCTTGACGACGTCCTCCAGGCCGACGCGGGAGAGCACCGCCACGCCGTTCCACCGGCCGGTCGCGTGGACCGCCGCCTCGTAGCCCAGCTCGCGCAGCTGGTCGAACGGGAACTGCTCCTCGGCGATCTTGGCTTCCTGGAGGCAGAGCACGTCCGTGCCGCTGCTCTCCAGCCAGGCCAGCAGCCGGGGAAGGCGGGCGGTGATCGAGTTCACGTTCCAGGTAGCGATGCGCATGCCCCACAACCTACCCGGAGCCTCTGACAACGGGCTCAGAGCTCCGTCCACGCCCCCGGCGCCAGCCGCGCGTGGTCGGTGCCGCCGAGGCGGCCGACGTGGCCGTCGTAGATCGGCCGGGCGAGGTCGGTGAGCAGGGCGTCGTGGACGTCGTAGGCGCGCCGCGGCGCGACCTCGCGGACGTAGTCGATGACCTCGGCGATCTTGCTCCAGGGGGCCATCACGGGCAGCATCAGCGTCTCCACCGGCCGGTCGGGCACGGTGAACGCGTCACCGGGGTGGAAGACCCTGCCGTCGTCGATCAGGTAGCCGACGTTGGTGACGCGCGGGATGTCCGGGTGGATCACCGCGTGCAGCTCGCCGTGGACCTGGACGTCGAAACCGGCGGCGGTGAAGGTGTCACCGTGGCCGACGGTGTGCACACGGCCCGGGAAAGCCGCCGTGAGCCGGTCGGCGACGGACTTCAGCGTCCAGATCCCGGCGGCCGGGTTGTGCTCCATGGCGGCCCGCAGCCGGGACTCGTCGAAGTGGTCCGGGTGCTCGTGCGTGACGAGGATCGCGTCCGCGCCGAACGCGGCGTCCTCCTCGCTGAAGCCGCCCGGGTCGATGACGAGCGTGCGCCCCTCCTTCTCGAGGCGGACGCAGGCGTGGGACTTCTTCGTGAGCTTCATGGCTCCCCATCCTGCCGCCTGCGGCCGCCCGGCGGACGTCACCGGCGCCCGTCACCCGGCGGGCATGTCCCGGCAGGCGTCACTCGGCGGGCATGTCCCGGCAGGCGTCACTCGGCGGGCGTGGTCTCCTCCAGGATGACCTGCCGGGCCACCCGGAACGCGCTGTTCGCGGCGGGTACCCCGCAGTAGACGGCCGCGTGCAGCAGCACTTCCTTGATCTCGTCCGGGGTCAGCCCGTTGCGTAGCGCCGCCCGGGTGTGGACGGCCAGCTCCTCCAGGTGGCCGCCGGCGACCAGCGCGGTGAGCGTGACGCAGCTGCGGGTCCGGCGGTCAAGGCCGGGGCGGTCCCAGACCTCGCCCCAGGCGTAGCGGGTGACGAGGTCCTGGAAGTCCCCGGAGAACCCGTCGGCCTGCGCCAGCACCCGGTCGACGTGCGCGTCGCCGAG
The DNA here is from genome assembly GCF_055560195.1 of Streptomyces sp. NPDC023481. Taxonomy (NCBI): domain Bacteria; kingdom Bacillati; phylum Actinomycetota; class Actinomycetes; order Kitasatosporales; family Streptomycetaceae; genus Streptomyces; species Streptomyces sp. NPDC023481. The sequence goes on along the minus strand of NZ_JBVHJE010000004.1, from coordinate 46,279 downwards.
CACCTCGCGGCGGACCTTCAGCCCGGTCTCATACCGCTCCGGCGGCCCGGCGGGCCGGTCCGGTACGGCCGCCGGGGCGGCCTCGGCGACCGGTACGGGCTGCGGCGGCGCGGCCAGGACCGCGGCGGCGGGGGCGGTCGGCAACACGCTCTGCCCGGTGTCGAAGGGCTGCTGCCAGGCGGTGGAGAAGTGGTGGACGAGCAGGTCGGTGACGGCGGCGGGCTGCTCGACGGGGACCAGGTGGGAAGCGCCGGGGACGACCGCGAGCCGGGCGTCGGGGATCCCGGCGACCAGGGTACGGGCCTCGGCGGGGCCGGTGACCTGGTCGTCGGAGCCGACCAGCACCAGGGTCGGCACCCCGACCCGGCCCAGCTCGGGCCGTACGTCGAAGGCGGCGAGGGCCTCGCAGGCGGCGATGTAGCAGCCCGGGTCGGTGGTGCGGACCATCTGTACGGCCCACTCGGTGATCGCGGGCTGCGCGGCGGCGAACCCCCCGGTGAACCAGCGGTCGGGCGCCGTCCGGGCGATCGGGTCGAGCCCGTTGGTGCGGACGACCACCCCGCGCTGCCGGAACTCGTCCGCGGTTCCGAACCGGGGCGAGGCCGCGACCAGCGCCAGCGAGGCCACCCGCGCGGGGTGGCGCAGGGCCAGCTCCATGCCGATCGCCCCGCCCAGCGCACAGCCCGCGTAACCGAACCGCTGCACCCCGAGCGCGTCCAGCGTGGCCAGCAGTCGGGCGCTCAGCTCGGCAACCGAACCGGCCGGCTGCGCCGGGGCCCCGCCATGACCGGGCAGATCGAACCGGAGAACCCGCCACTGCCCGGCCAACTCCGGCACCTGGCGGTCCCACATGTGCCATGTGGTACCCAGTGAGGGACCCAAGATCAGGACCGGAGCGTCTTCTGGCCCGTCAAAGCGGTATTGCAGGGTGTTCGGTGGTGTCTCACTCACGCCCCAGACCCTCTCACGTCTCACGACAGCCCCTATGAGCGGGTTCCTGACTGTGGCTGTCTGACCAGGTGAAAGACCTCGCGGGCCGCGTAGCGTTTGAGGCATCGGACGATTTCGCGCCGGGTCTTGCCCTCCTTGATCCGGCGCTCGTAGTAGTCCTGGGTACGCGGGTCGACCCGCAGGCGGGTGAACACGATGCGATGGAGCGCGGCGTTTGCCTGCCGGTCGCCGCCGCGGTTGAGGCGACGGAACTGCCGGCGTCCCGAGGAGCGCTCGACAGGACTGACCCCGCACAGCGCGGCGAACGACGCCTCGCTGTCCAGCCGTTCCGGGTTGTCCCCCACCGTGATCAGCAACGTGACTGCCGTGTCCGGGCCGATGCCCACCACGTCGAGCAGGTGCGGGGCATGGCATTCCACGAGCCGGGCAAGACGAGTCTCCACGTCCCGGATCTGCTCGGAGAGCTGGCCGATCCGGTGAGCCAGCAGACCCAACGTGATCCGAGTGGCCTGCAGCACCGACTCCTCCCCGGCCTCCTCGTGACCGCTCACGTCCGCGAATCGCGCGCAGGTCCGGAGGAGTTCGGCGTTGCCCAGTCCGGCAAGTTCCTCCCGCAAGGCGGGGTCAGCAGTGACGAGGACGGACTTGAGCTGGTTGATGGCCTGGGTGCGGGCTTTGACGGCCGACGCCTTCGTGAGTTTGTACATTCTCGCGATCTGCACCGGCCCGTCGCCCGTTTTGGCCCGGGCGCGGGCTCGCCCGCTCAACACGGCTCGCGCCGCGTTCTGGGCATCGAGCGGATCCGATTTGCCGCGCCGCCGACGATCCGCCTGGTCCATCCAATTCACGTCGAACACGTCCACGCCCTGTGCCAGCAGATAGCGGGACAGGGACGCCCCATAGGAACCGCTCCCCTCCACGCCGGCCCGCCCCACGGTTCCCGACTTCCTGGCCCACTTCAGCAGATCGCGATATCCCGCAGCGGTGGCCGGAAACTCGTCAGTGGCGAGCACCGCCCCCGTCAAGGAGAGCACCGCAGCCACATGGGCGTCCCGGTGCGTGTCCACGCCCAGCACCACCTCCCCCACAGGGCGACAACGGCGGGCCCGCGGAGCAGACGTCGTACTGGACAGTGCCGAACTGCACATGCCCGTTCCCCTTCCGGCCCGATGGCGTATCGCGTTGCCGGTACCGGACCGCGTCGGACGGTCAGAATCGTGAGGACGCCACAACTATCGACAGGCCCCTATCGGGACACACCCGCCGGCCCGGCACCGGCAACGCACCATCCCCGACCTACAGCCGACACCGTGTGATCGAGACACTTCGGTCAGAAATATCATGAGTCAGACCATGGGCCGGGGACAGCACTCGCCCATCCTCCCGCCCCCATCTCGCTCCCGCTCAGGAACCGCAGGACATGCTCAATCCCCTGCACACAACACCCCGAACGTGATCCCGGCCGAGCACAACGGCACACGAAGGTGAACTGCGCGGTCGGGGGTCGCCAGCGGCGAGTTGGGCGCCGACCTCGCCGGCCACCTCAACGGGCCACATCGACAGTCGCCCAGCCCTGCTGTGCCACCGACCCCGACGACCGCACCGCTCAGCTCTCGTCGCACGTCTTCGCGGGCCGGGATTGCCGAGCCCGTAGGCGCATCGGTGGTGTCTGCCTCCGCATCGGCGATCTTGCCGAGCGGCCTCTCCCGCCACCGGTGTGACCGCGCCCATAGCGGGCTTCCGGAACTCGTTCTGGCGTCGCATCGACTCCTGTTGTGGCCGTTCGCCAGGTACGCGTTCTCGTTGGATGAGGGCCAGGTGCCTCGATGCCCGCGCCGCCGTGGCCCCTGCGGTGGCGCGTGCCGCGGGTGCCTGCCCGTCTTCCATGCGTTCACCCAATGCCCGTGCGTCCAGCCCGAAATTGTTCGTCGGCGCCGTGCGGCGTCCTGGAGTTGGGGTGGCCTGGTGATTGCCGCGAGCGGGCTGCGTTGGGTTCTGAGTCTGATGTTCACCGTGCCGGTCCTGTACGGCGTGTGGAGGCTGGTTCTGCCGGGAGCGGGCATCGCGGAGCGGGTGGATCACGCGCTGCACGCGGCCATGGGGGCGTTGATGATCGCGATGGCCTGGCCGTGGGGCATGGACCTGCCGGTCGTGCCGCAGGTCGTGCTGTTCTGTGTGGGCGCGCTGTGGTTCATGGCTGCCGCCCCTTTCCGCACTGAGGGGGCATCACCGGGGCGGGCGGTGCTCGCCGCCTTTCCGCACGTCGTGATGATGGGGGCGATGGCGTGGATGGTGGCGGCGATGGATACGTCCACGACCATGTCCGGCGATGCCGGGGCGAGCGGAATGCATGACATGGCCGGAATGGACATGTCGGGTGGCTCGGGGATCGCCTCCATGAGTCTGACCGGGGTGTGGCCCGTCACGGCGGCGGTGCTTCTCGCGGTCGCCCTGGGGGGTCTTGGACTGACCTGGCTGACCCGTGCACTCGACCGGGCGCGGGACAGGCACGGGGACGGGCGGCATCCGGCGGACGGCCCCGTGACGGAGGCGGGCCACACCGGTGCTCTGGCACCGGCATGTCACGCGGCGATGGCGCTGGGAATGGCGGTCATGTTCGCCCTGCTCGCGTGACGTCACTCGGTCACCGGGGAAGAAACCCGGGGTGCGCCATGCCGGCACGGTGGAGCTTGGAACGGTGATCCTGGTCCGGCTCGCACCCGTCGGCAGCACGCCGCACGAAACCGTCTGCCCGTTGTTTTCCCGGGCTCCGGGTGGGGAGGAAACGGTCGGGCCGACCGGAACGCGGTGGGCGGCACAGCGACGAGGAAACGGGGGTGAGCTGTCGTGCCCGGAACACTCCGCAGGCGGGCGACCTCGGTGGATGGCGCGTGGCCCTGGGAGCCGCCGGTCACCGCTTCGCGAAAATGGTCGGCGGCGGGCGAGTACCTGACCAAGGCGTGGTCCTTGTCCGCGCTCACCACCGTGATGCTCGTCGGCGGATACGCCTGGCTCGGCTCCTTCGTCGACGGGGTGCCGGGGGCCCTCGTCGGGGCCGGCGCGGGGATGGTGACCAGCGGGGTGCTGTACCTGGCGGTGAACCGGGCCGTGTCCGGCCCGCGTGGCCACCGTCCCCTTCCCGGCCCCAGGCGTCCTGGCGCGTGCTGACGAGTGGTCCGCTCTCCCGGCCGCCGAAGCTTGTGTCCGCCGGGCGGCCGAGAAAGGGGATGGATGCGTCAGGCCGCGACCCTTTCGGTGACCTCGTATCCGGCCTCCACGATCGCCGCGCGCACCCGCGTGTCGTCCAGGTCCGTGCCGTCGACGGAGACGGATCCCGCCGTTACGTCGACGTCCACTTCGGTGACACCGGGGATCTGGGAGACCTCCTCGGTGATGCTTGCGGCGCAGTGCTCGCAGCTCATGCCGGTGACGAGGTACTGGTTCCGTGCCATGGCGCAACTCCTGGGTGTCGGTGAGGCGTCCGTACGCCTCCTGGTACGGACGGCACCGGCTCACGTGTTCACCCGGTGCCGTCCCCAAGTGAGTCGTCGCGGATCCGGGGGGAGTTCCCGGACATGGTGCGTGTCACCCCTCAGGAGTATGACCTGCGGCGCCCGCCGTGTTCACCGGGCCGGGGTGGTGTCACGACACGTTCCCCGGCCCAGGGGGCGGTCAGCCGGTGGATGCAGATCCGGGCGTACGGCGACTCCGGAGCGCGCCCACGGCCAGGTCGACTGCGAGGAACGCGGCCAGCGGTATGCCGAACAGGGGAATGACCCAGCCGACCACGGCGACCACGACGATTCCGACGGCGACCGCCCAGGACGGCAGGGCGCGCCAGGCTCCGCGGGCGGGCGGGGCGCCCAGGACGGCACGGCGGTCGGAGCGGGTGGGGCGGCGCTGCCACCACATGCGGTAGCCCCAGACGGTCACGCAGATCAGGCCGGTGGCGAGGAGGGCGAGGAGTATCTGGTTGACGAGGCCGAAGAGGGTGCCCATGTGGGCGTTGATGCCCCAGCGGGTGAGCTTGGCCATCACCGGCCAGTCGGCGAAGGCGATCCGGTCGGTCACATGGTCGGTGGCCGCGTCGACGGCGACACTGTCGCGTCCGACCGGCCAGAGGTTGCGGGTCTGTGTCACGGTCCAGGCGGTGCCGCTGTCCGCGGGTACCGCGATCGACACCGGCCCGTCCACGCCGTCGGCACGGGCCGCCTTCAGGACGCCGTCTATCGCGGCCGGGTCGACGCTCTTCGTGGCGCCGGAGTCTTTCGTGCCGGTCGTCAGGGAGGTGGCCACCGCGGGCGTGTGGGAGTGCAGCGCGTCCAGAGCCTCGCCGAAGTTCGCTCCGGCGTAGCGCGACCATGTCAGGCCGGTGGCCGAGAGGCCCAGCAGGCCGACGGAGAGCCAGAGCCCGGTCGCGGCGTGCCAGCTGCGGGTGCGCCGCACTCCCTTTTTCGCGGTCCTGTCCGGCAGCAGCAGGCGCTGCGCGGTCCGTTTGCCGTGCCGGCGGCGCCACCACAGGACCAGGCCGCCGAGGACGAGGACCCACAGCCAACTGGCCGCGATTTCCGAGTAGTACCGGCCGACGGTCCCGAGGTTCAGGTTGCGGTGCAGGGCGTCCAGCCACGTGGTGAGCGGGGTCTCGGCGTACCAGGTGGTCAGCTGCCCCTTGACCTTGCCCGTGCACGGGTCGACGTAGACGGTGTGGGTCTTCTCGCCGAGTTCGGGCAGGGAGAAGTCCACCTGTGTGGTGTCATCGCCGCTTCCCGGGCGCACGGCGGTCAGCGTGCCCTTCGGATGCTCCGCGCGTGCGGCGGCTATCTGTTCGGACAAGGGCCGGGCGCTGTCGCCGGTGTGGGCGACGTGGAGTTCCTTGCCGTAGACGAGCGAGTCCAGTTGCGGCGTGAAGGTGTACAGCAGGCCGGTGACCGCCGCGACCAGCAGGAACGGCGCCACCATGATCCCGGCGTAGAAGTGCAGCCGTGCCAGCAGGGCGCCGAAGCCCCCCGGTCGCCGGGCGGGGACGGTCGTCGTCGGTTTCGTGGCGGTCGCGGTGGCCGTGGTCTCGGCTCCGTCACCGGCTGGCGCGGGCGGGCTGAGCTTTTCCGAGTCCGTGGATGTCATTGATACCTCGTGCTGGGTGGGCGGTGCGGGGCACACGTGCCGGACGCCCGGCGATCGGACCGCCGTGACGCCGCTCCAGTGGCCCGATTCGGCCGCTGTCTTGAAACAGTCGGATGGAAGGGCGCCCCAGTTCCCGGGCGATCGCTCGAATTTCACCGACGTCGAACCGGTGAGCCCGGAGTGCCGTACCAGCACCGTGCCGACTGGACGGTGGGTGGGCCGTTCTCACATAGTCGTCGAATGGCGCCCGTCGGTTCCCCGGCGTGGCGGGGACAATCCTCACGTGGGACAGTCCGACGTCGGCGCTCCCCGGCACGCCGGCGCCGTGCCACGATGACTGCACCGGGCCACGATGGAATTCGCCTTCCCGAGCGTGGCCCGGCCCGTGCCCGGTGGCCGCCGGCCGTCGGAGCCCGGGCTCCGCGCCGACCCTGTGGACCGGTCGGGGCATCGCCTCGGTACCGGCGATCGCCACCATCCCGTCGGACCGGACTCCCGCCCCGCGGCATACGGGAGTCCGGACGTCAGGTCACCCCCCCGCCGCTCCCTACCGGCGCTCTGCGGCGTCGTGCCGCGCGGGCTGGGAGGAGTCCACCGCCCGTGGCCACACACGGTGGCACGCGCCGGCGTGCGGAGCGGCCGAGGCACGACCGCATCCGTCCATGCGCCGCTTCGCCCCCGATGCCTCTGGTGGACGGCGTCTCCATGGAACCGGTCCGGGCTCGTCGACGACTACTCGGGGAGGCACCGTTGCCGGCTCGGAGAAACGGCCCCGGGAAGCCCCCTTGCCGTCCGTAGCGGGGCACTGGTGTGCGCTGCCATGGCCGACCACCTGACCCTCGGTGTGCTGCTTTTCGAAGACGCCGAAGACCTCGACGTAGTGGGGCCGTGGGAGGTGCTCGGGTTCTGGGCCTCCCACGTCGCGACCGCGTCGGTGCGCGTCCTGGCCGTCGGCCCGTCCGTGGGAGTGGTGCGGGTTTCGAGGGCCTCGGCCTGGTCGCCGACCACGCGCTCGACGGGCGCCGCAGGGAGCGCAGGGAACGACTACTGCAGCGACACCGTACCCGGCCGCACCACCACGGCCAGGACCCTGACCGGGCCGCTGCGTCGGAATTCCAGGGTGAACGGCACGAGATCGCCCGAATGCCACGCGTCCGAAGGCACGGGCACCGTCAGGTCGATCCCGCTCGGCGACATGGCGAGGCTGTCGCCCGCCGCGACGGAGACGGAGCCGGTCTCCGACGGGTAGGCCGCGTTGCCCTGTTTCATGCGATGCCGGGACAGCGTGACGTCGCCGGGGACGTCACGTGCGGTGATCCGGACGAGGGTGTCGGCGGAGCCGCCCTCGTTCGCGATGCGGAAGAACGCCGCCGTCTCCGGGACTCCGGCGGACGGCAGCAGGAGCCGCCCCTGCGTGACGCGGATACGCGCCGGGCTGCCGGCCCTGCCCGTACCGACCCAGGCGGTCAGTCCCGCCAACGCCACACTGCACGCCGCGACGGGCACCAGGACCGCGAGCGTGCCGTCCCGCAACCGCCGCCGGTCGAGGCCGCCCAGCGAGGAGACCCGATCTGTGATCCGCCTCATCGGACACCCACCTTCCCGCCGCGCGTCCCTCCCGTCCCGTGCGCCCGGCCACGGGCCGGTGACGGCTGCCAGGTGCGCAGCCGCAGGCTGTTCGCCACCACGAGCACGGAGCTCACCGACATCGCCGCGGCGGCGACCATGGGATCGAGCAGGCCGACCATGGCCAGCGGCACGGTGACGACGTTGTAGCCGAACGCCCATGCCAGATTGGCCCGGATCGTGCCCAACGTGCGCCGGGCGAGGCGGACCGCGTCGACAAGGGCCTCGATGTCTCCGCGGGCCAGGGTCAGGTCGGCCGCGCCGATGGCCACGTCGGTGCCGCTGCCCATGGCGATGCCCAGGTCGGCGCCGGCGAGTGCTGCGGCGTCGTTCACACCGTCGCCGACCACCGCGACCCTTGCGCCCTCCTGCTTCAGTTCCCGTACGAGGGCTGCCTTGTCCTCGGGGGTGCAGCGGGCGTGCACCTCGTCGATGCCGAGCGCGGCGGCGACGGCCTCGGCAGGCGCCTTGCGGTCGCCGGTGGCCAGCACCGGGCGGATGCCGAGCCGGCGCAGCCGGTCCACCGCCCGGTAGCTGCCGGGGCGCACTATGTCGCCGACGGCGATCAGCGCCTTCGCCCGGCCGTCCACCCGCACCAGAACCGGTGTGTGCGCGGCCTCCTCCGCCGCGGCCAGCGCCTTGGCCAGCGCGCGCGGCAGCTTGCCGTCCGGCGCGCCGACCTCGATCTTCTGGCCATCCACACGGCCGCTGACCCCGTAGCCGGGGATCGCGGCGAAGTCCGTCACCTCCGGCAGTGGTTCGTCCTCCCCCGTACGGCGTGCGTAAGCGGTGATCGCCCGTCCGATGGGGTGCTCGGAGCCCTGCTCCACTGCCCCGGCCAGCCGCACCACCGTCTCCTGCCCGATCGTGCCCGGCAGGGCGGTGACCTTGGCCACCGTCATGTGACCGGTGGTCAGCGTGCCGGTCTTGTCCAGGACGACCGTGTCCACGTGCTGGAGGGCCTCCAGCGTCTGTGGCCCCCTCACCAGCACGCCCAGCTGCGCCCCACGCCCGGTGGCGGCCATCAGGGCGGTCGGTGTCGCCAGCCCCAGCGCGCACGGGCAGGCCACGACGAGAACGGCCACACAGGCGGTGAGGGCCGCCTGCGGATCGGCTCCGGCACCCAGCCAGAACCCGAGCACGGTCACCGCGATGGCGAGGACCACGGGTACGAACGCTCCGGCGACCGCGTCGGCCAGCCGCTGCGCCCGTGCCTTGCCGGCCTGCGCCTCCGTGACGAGGCGGGTGATCCGAGCCAGCTGGGTGTCCGCGCCGACCGCCGTGGCCTCGACGAGAAGCAGTCCACCGGCGTTGACGGCACCACCGACCAGAGCCGAGCCGGGGCTCACTTCCACGGGCTCGCTCTCGCCGGTGACCAGGGACAGATCCACGGCGGAGGTGCCCTGCGTCACCCGCCCGTCGGTGGCGACCCGCTCACCCGGGCGCACCACGAAGACCTGCCCCACGCGCAGCCGCTCGATGGGGATGGACCGCTCGCCGAGCTCGTCGCGTACGGACACCTTCTTGGCCGCCAGCTCGGCGAGCGACCGCAGCGCCGCCCCGGTCCCCCGCCGGGCCCGCCCCTCGAGGAACCGCCCGGTCAGCACGAACAGCGGGACGCTCACGGCCGCTTCCAGATACAGGTGCGCCATGCCCTCCGACGCGGAAGGCAGGAGGCTGAACGACATCCGCATCCCGGGCTCGCCCGCCCCGCCCAGGAACAGCGCGTACACCGACCACGAGAACGACGCCACGACCCCCAGCGAGACCAGGGTGTCCATGGTGGCCGTGGAGTGACGCAGCCCGCGCAGCGCCCTGAGGTGGAAGGGCCAGGCGCTCCACACCGCCACCGGGGCGGCCAGTACGAAACACAGCCACTGCCAGTTGCGGAACTGCAGGGCCGGCGCCATCGACAGCACCAGGACCGGCACGGCCAGCAGCGCGGTGACCGTGATCCGTACCCGCTCGCGCCGGGACTCGGCTTCGTCCTCGTCCGCCGCCTCGGAATCCTCGCCGTCGTCACTCACGGGCAGTGCGGCCTGGTATCCGGCCTGTTCGACCGCGGCGACGAGGGCTTCGGGCGCGACATCGGCCGGGTGGCTGACCCGGGCGAGCCCGGTGGCCAGGTTGACCGTGGCCGTGACGCCTTCCAGCTTGGCGAGCTTCTTCTCCACCCTCCGCACACAGGCCGCGCAGGTCATCCCGCCTACGGTGATGTCGGTGACGACCAGGCTCGCCGTCGGTTCGACCGCCATCACTCACCGCTCCCATGGCTCATCCCGGGCATGTCGTCCATGCCCCCGCCGTTCCCACCGCTCCCGCCGCTGCCCCCGGTTCCTCCGGTGCCGTGCATGCCGGGCGCCACCGGCCCCGCCGCCGACCCGACGGAGTAGGACACCGAGAACAGCAGCACCAGCAGGAGCAGGAATCCGCAGAGTGCGGGAGGCGGCAACAGTCTGCGGCGGGTCACACCGGTAGAGCGGGGTGACAACGGGATATCGGCCATGCCGAGCCTTCCTGGTCGCATCGAACCGTCGTGCAAGTGATGGCAGTAGTAGCCGTACCGTCCCAGTAGTCGGGTCGACGAAGAGTCGAGTTCCGGAATTTAATCGTGACCTGCATCACCATCGCTGGCGCCGTTGACTGAAATTCGCAGAGAAAGGAGCCGCAGGCGGCGGCATCGGTGACGGGACACGGAGGAGTCGGTCAGACAAGGCCGAGTTCTGGCACGCCCTTTGCCGTAGGCCCGAAGAAGACGACCGCTCGGCGCACACCTCACTCGGGCCGAGATCCGCCAGAGCAGCTGCGCACAATGGCGAAGGCGCCGCCGCGGCCAGGCCCAGCACACCCACGATCAACCCGTAACTCCAAGGAGTCGGCTGCGCGCATGAGGCGACATCAGCAAGTACGCCCGAGGCTGACCACGTGCTGCCCGCCGCCGCATAGGTCACTCGGCCCGGATCACCTGGCGATCCGGGCCGACTCCGTACGACCCGTCAGGCCGCTGCCGCCATTGGTGACGAGTGCTCGGCCTCGTCCAGCCACGCGATCAAGGAAGTGCGGGCACGGGCGACCCGCGAGCGCACCGTGCCGATCGGGCAACCGCTGACGAGGGCCGCCTCCGCGTAGGGAAGTCCCACCATCTGGGTGAGGACGAATGCCTCGCGGCGGTCGTCGGGGAGTGTGTCCAGCAGCTCGGTAAGCGCGACGCCCTCGTCGAAGCCTGGCAGGTCGCACGGCTGGGTGCGTTCGGCGGCCGACTCCCAGTCGTCCGTGTCCGACAGGCGGGGGCGGGACGAGCTGTAGCGGATGCTGTCGATGACCGCGCGGCGGGCGATGGAGAGCAGCCACGTCCGGGCCGAGGAACGGCCCTCGAACCGGTGCAGGCTGCCCAGGGCCCGCAGGAAGGTGTCCTGGGTCAGGTCGTCGGCGCTCTGGGGGTCGGCGCCGAGGTACGCCACGTAATGGCGGACGTCTCGGTGCAGGGCGCGTACGAAGAGGTCGACGGCATCGGCGTCACCGCTGCGGGCGGCGAGCGCCCAAGCCGTGATCGAGTCTTCTCTCGAGCTCTCGCTCGACTCTTCGCGCGAGGGAAGCAGGGCAGGAGTGATCACCTGGGATCTGTCCTTCTCGGGAATCAGGCACGCCGGTGTCCGGCCGCCGCACGCCGCAGGGCGGCAGCGGGCGGCACGGTAGAACCGGTGATGGGATGGACGGCCGGGCAGGGAGCGCACGACCGATGCCCGAGGCAGCGAACCGACAGATGGACGGCTGTGGGGGCGGCCTCGGGGAACCGGCTGTCGTCAGGCGACAGCGGTCCCGGTGGGCGGACCCCGATAGGTGATCGCATGGGTGAGGAGCAGGCGGCACGGTGTCCGGTCCGACTCCGCTCGGCGGGCCCGGACGCGCGGCCGTTGCGGCGGCACGGGCAGCCGGAGGAGCAGGCGCAGTGGCGCGAAGAGCCGGCCGGCCATGGCCCGCAGGATGCGGAACGCGGCGCGTTCGCCATACGCGAGCCACAGACCGCACATGAGCGCGGCCAGCAGGTGGGCGACGAGCATGCCGGTCGAGGACATGCCGCCCATGTCATGGCCAAGGGTGCCGGCGGACTCCGCGGAACCCGTGTGGTCCATCGAGCCCATCGAGCCCATGGAGTGCATGGCGGCCATGCCGTGCCCCATGGAGGTCATCCCGTGACCCATGGCGCCCGAACCCGACGGTGAACCGCACAGGAGGTAAGTGAGCCACTGCTGGGCGAGCGACCTCCCGCCGGACGGTGTCGGATGTACGACAGCTTGGGCGAGCGAGAACGACGAGTGGAGCAGGGCCTGGGTGGCCACCGCGACGGAGACGACCAGGAGCGGTCCGCGTTCCCGGGCGGCCAGCCCCCAGGCCATGCCGCCCGTCGCGAGTGCGCCCGTGGCCATGGCCCACCAGGGCACCGCGGTTCCGGACATCATGATGTGGCCCAGGGCGGTGAGCAGCACGGAGACGGCCGCGAACACCGCGGCCCGTACTGTGCGAGAACACCACCCAGCAGTCATGGCGGCCTCATCCTCGCATCCGCGCTTCCATGGTCACCGGGGGGTACGGGAATCGGACTATGCCTCCCTCAACCCGGAACTTGTGACCCAGGCCACATAGTTGGGCCGGAACTCGTCGGAGGTCGAGCCCGACTCCTCTCGAAGCCCCGGAGATTGTCCGGGTGGGGAGGAGGACGTCGGTGACGGCGGACCAGAGGCAGAGTCAGAGTCAGATCCAGACAGTGACGGGAAGCGGCCCGGCACGCGCGACCGGTGCCATGACGGCACTGCTGACCGGCGCCATGGCCTTCTCGATGATGCAGCTGTTCCTGCTCGGCGCGCTCGGACCGCGGCTGGTCGACGACCTGAAGGTGTCGCCGACCGTGCTGGGGCTGACGACGACCGTCGGCTTCGGGGCGGCGGCCGTCCTCTCCCCGGCGGGCGGGCGTGTGGTGGACCGGCTGGGCCCGCGCCGTTGCCTGGTAGCGCTGCTGCTGGTGTCGGCGGTGGCACTGGCGCTGATCGGTTCGGCACCGGGCGCCGGGTTCCTGCTGGCGGCGGTCGCGCTGGGCGGGCTGCCACAGGCGCTGGCGAATCCCGCCACGAACAAGGCGATCCTGGCCGTCGTACCGGCCGAGCGGCGTGGCTCGGTGACCGGGATGAAGCAGTCCGGGGTGCAGCTGGGCGCGTTCGCCGCCGGGCTGCCGCTGGCCGCGCTGGCGGGAGCGGTCGGCTGGCGGGGCGCGGTGTGGACGGCGGCCGCCGCAGCCGTGCCGGCGGCCGTCTGGGCGGCTCGCGCCTTGCCCGCCGACCCGCCGCCGAAGGCCGCGCCCGCCTCGTGGGTGCCGCGAGGCGCCATCGCCTGGCTGGCGGTCTTCTCCCTGCTGCTGGGCTGCGGCATCGCGTCGGTGAACACGTATCTCTCGCTGTACGGCGTGCGGCGGCTCGGGCTCGGGCCGACGGCGGCCGGTGCGCTGGTGGCGGTGCTGGGCATCGCGGGCATTGCCGGGCGGGTGGGCTGGTCGAAGGTGGCGGGGCAGCCGGGCCGGGCGGTGTGGTTGCCGGGCGGGCTGGCCGGTGGTGCTGTGGGGGCTGCGCTGCTGCTGGCGGCCTCGGCGTACGCGCACCCGCTGGCGTGGGGTGCGGCGGTGGCTGTGGGCGTCTTCGCGGTGGCCGCCAACGCGGTCTCGATGGTGCTGGTGATGCAGCGTGCGACGCCCGGCCGGGCCGGGCAGGACTCGGCGCTGGTCTCGGCGGGTTTCTTCGCCGGGTTCGCGATCGGTCCGCCGCTGTTCGGGCTGCTGGCGGACGCCGGGCGGTACGGGACGGGGTGGCTGCTGGTCGCCGGAGAGTTCGCGGGGGCCTGCGTCGTGGCGCTGATGTGGTCGGTGCGTGAGCGGCGTTCGGGCGCGCGGCGATGAGTACGGCCCGTGCGGAGAAGGGCTCGGGCGGGATCGTTCCCCCGCCCTGCCCTGCCGTTCCCGAGTGGGCGGCCCCTGCGCTGGAGACCGTTCTGGAGCGGGCGGCCGTCACCCAGGCCGAGGTAGGCGATCGCTTCCCTCTGTTCGCCGATCCCGGCACCGGCCGGTGGACGACGACGGGGCGCGGCTCGTGGACGGGCGGCTTCTGGGCAGGGCTGCTGTGGCTGCGCGCCCGCTACACAGGGGACGACGGCGCTCGCGAGGCGGCGGCGAAATGCACTCGCCGGCTCGCGAACTGGATACACGCCGACACGGCCGCGCGCGGACTGATCCTCTGGTACGGGACCGCGCTCGCCGACACTCCCGAGGCCGCCGCGCTACGGGACCGCGCGGCCCATGCCTGCCGCGATGCGTATGACGCCGAACTCGGCCTCGTCCCGTGGGGCTCGGCGTTCGGCGGACCCCGCCTCCTGGCCCGCGTGGACGGCGTGCCCGGCATGGTCCCGCTCCTGGCAACGGTGGACGCACAGGCGGCCGAGAGCCATCTGCGTCGCCACCTCGAACTCTGTGTAGGCGAGGGCGCCTTCGGCTGGTCCTGGCGGTACGAGCAGCCTGAGGGCTGGGTCCCGTGCGACGATCCGCCGCCCGGCTGGAGCCGCGGCCGGGCCTGGCTGCTGCTGGCCGCGGCCGACGCCGTACACCGTTTCGGCGCCGCCGATCTGTCGGACGCCGCACGCCACTTGATCCCGGCCCACACCATCCCACCGGCGGACGAGACCCACCCGGGAAGCCCTCTCGACACGTCCGCCGCCGCGATCACCGCAGTGGCCCTGCTCAAGCTCGGCAGACGCGAACGAGCCGTCCAGGTACTGAATGAGCTGGTCCGCACCCATCTCTCGGGCGACGGCCGTCTCCTGGACGGCTGCTACGACCTCACAGCCGGGACGGCGACGCGGCACGAACTGATCTGGGGCGACTTCTTCCTCGCCTACGCGCTCGCCGCGCTCACCGTCCTCCTCGGCACCAATGAAATCTAGGTGGTACGCAGCACCCGGCGCGCGACCGAGGTGATGTGCAGTTCGTCCGGGCCGTCGAGGATGCGGGCCGCTCTGCCGGTGCGGAACAGCGCGGGCAGGGCGGTGTCCGGGCCGAGCCCGGCGGCGCCGTATACCTGGATCGCCGCGTCGGCCACCTGCTGGAGGGTGCGGGCGGCGGCCACCTTGGCCAGGCCCACCTCCACGTGGGCGTCGAGGCCAGCGTCCAGGAGGGCCACGGCCTCGTACACGAGCGGGCGGGTCGTGCGGAGCGCGAGCAGGGATTCGAAGACATGGCGTTGGACGAGTTGGAGGTCTGCGAGCGGGCCTCGGGAGCGGGTGCGGGTCGTCGCGCGTGCGCGCATCAGGTCGAAGGCGCGCCCCGCCTGCCCCAGCCAGCGCAGGCAGCGCAGTGTGCGGCCGAGCTGGAGCCGTTCGGCTGCGACGTCGAGTGCCTTGCCGCGCTCGCCGATCAGGTGGTCGCCGTCGACCACGGCCCGGTCCAGTTCGATCTCCCACTGGCCGCCCGCGCCGAGCACCGGCAGCTCCCGCACCACACGGAAGCCGGGCGAGCTGGTCGGCACCAGGAGCAGCGAGAGTCCCTCGCGGTCCGGCGGTGCGCCCTCCGTGCGGGCCAGGACCGTGACGAGGTCGGCGTCGGCCGCCCCACTGGTGAACCATTTGTGCCCGCTCACCCGCCAGCTCCCATCGTCCCCGGGGGCGGCACGCGTGGTGGTGAGGAAGGGGTCGGTGCCCGGCGTCTCGGGCTCGGTCATGGCGTAGCAGGCGCGTATCTCGCCGGCGACCAGGCGCTCGGCGTACCGCTCTCGGACGGCAGGGCTGCCGTGCCGCCACAGCATCAACACGTCCAGCAGGGGGGCGGAGCCGAGGGCGGCCGGGCCGTGGTCGCTGGCTCCCTCGGCCTCGGCAACATGGGCGTACGACCGCAGCGGCAACCCCTGGCCGCCGAGTTCCGAGGGCAGCGGCAGCGCCCACAGCCCCTCGGCCTTCGCCTCGCTCTGAAGCCTGCGCAGTACGGCGGTCGCTTCCGCGCCGCCTGCGTCCAGCACAGGCTCGCAGGGCGCCACCCGTCTGCGCACGAACTCCGCGACGCGATCCCTCAAGTCCGCCGTGTCCGCAGGGCAGTGGGGCGTACCAGTGATCTCCTCCATGCGGGTCTCCGTCATTTCCTCAAGGTCTGCGGGAACCCCGGCCGCCGGCCGTCCGACTCCCTCTTCCGTGGAACAGGTCGGGGGCGACCGTCCCCGGGTTCCCGCGCGTCAGGAAAGGAGAGGCATGGCAACTCCAGCCACACCGGCCGTCGCGCGGACGGCCGGACCACTCGACGGCCTCCGTCTGGAGCACTCCGGTCCGCCGGGCCCGGCGGACGCTCTCGTCACCGAGCATCTGCGGCTGCTGGGCGCCCGGACGGACGGAGGCTCCGGCAGCCGACTCACCGTCGGCGGACGCGACGTCGGCGGCGTCACCGCCCGCACCACGTGGGGCGAGGCCGCGACCGACGAGGCCACCGTCCAGGCGACCACCGGCATCATGGCCGTGCACGGCCGCCGTGACGGCACCCCGCGCGGCCTCGCCGCCGACTACGCCTCCACCGCCACCGGAGTGCTCGCCGTGCAGGGCCTGCTGGCCGGGCTGCTGGCGCGGGCACGGGGCCTGAACGTCACACAGGTCGAGGTCAGCGTCGAGCGGGTAGGGCTGCTCACGGTCTCCCAGTACCTGGCAGCCGCCGGGGCCGAGGAAGGGGAGGCCACCGAACTCGCCCCGGGCGGACCACCGTTCACATCGGCCGACGGGATCGTCTTCGAGCTGGAGACGCTCGACCCGGGGGTGTGGGCGTCGTTCTGGCGCACCCTCGACGCCCCGGAAGAATCGATACGCCGAGGGTGGCAGCCCTTCCAGTTCCGATACGCCACGGCCTGCGCGCCCTTCCCGCAGACGTTGCACGAGGCGGTGCGGGCAAGCTCCTGGGCGCGGATCCGATACGCCGCCGAGGTGTCCGGCGCCAACGTGTGCCCGTTGCGCTCGCTCGCCGAAAGGGCGGCCGAGTACGACGGTGCGGCGCCTTGGAAGCTGACCCCGCACGACGCGGCGTACACCTCCGGCAGGACCAACCCCCTACCCACCGATGGCCTGCCCCTCGCCGGATTCACCGTCCTCGAAGCCGGGCGGCGCATCCAGGCCCCGCTCGCCGCCCACCTCCTCGGCCTGCTGGGTGCGGAAGTGATCCGGATCGAGCCGCCGGGCGGCGACCCGTTGCGCGGGATGCCGCCCGCCTGCTCCGGCGTCTCGGCACGCTGGCTGGCGCTGAACCGAGGCAAGAAGGCCGTCGAGGTGGACATCAAGTCCGCGGCCGACCGGGAGCGGCTGCGCGAGATGGCCGCCGACGCGGACGTGTTCCTGCACAACTGGGCGCCGGGCACGGCCGCCCGTCTTGGCCTCGACCACGAGCACCTGGCCCGCGCCAACCCCGCGCTCGTCTACGCCTACACCAGCGGCTGGGCGGACCGGCTGCCAGCGGCCCCCATGGGCACCGACTTCATGGTGCAGGCCCGCACCGGGGTGGGCGAGGCGGTGCGGCCCGCCGACGAGCCGCCCGCTCCTTCCCTGATGACGCTGCTGGACGTGCTCGGCGGCCTGCTCGGTGGCGAGGCGATCCTGGCGGGGCTGCTGCTGCGGGAGCGCACCGGCCGCGGCGTACGCGTCGACTCGTCGCTGCTCGGCGCCGCCGACGTACTCACCGCACCCCACCGAACACGCGCCGCGCAGGGGCTCGACCCGCGCCGACCAGCCGGATTCCGCCGCCCGCTGCGCACCGCCGACGGCTGGGTCGCCCTCGCGGATCTGTCCGCGGCCCCCTACGACGTGAGCGAACTGCCCACCGCGCAGGCGCTGGAGCGGCTACGCGACCGCGGCCTGGCTGCCGTCCCGGTCGTCACCGACCTCGCCACCCTGCTCGCCTCCAACTCAGTCAGCCGCGACGCACACGGCGCCCCCGCCGTCCCCGCCCCCTGGAGCTTCGCATGACCGTGGACCTGCACGACCTGCTGCCCGCCGAGCTGCGCCGCACCTGGGCCGTCGACGGCACCTGCCCGGACCTGGACCTCTACAGCCTCTACCGGTCCCGCCAGATCGCCGGCCTGCACCGCACCGCCGTCATCGACGCCAAGGGGGAACTCTGCTACACCGCCCTCGACCGCAAGGCGCGATGTCTGGCCGCCGGTCTGTCCGGGCTCGGCATACGCGCCGGTGACGTGGTCGGCATACAACTCCCGAGCGGCCGGAACGCCGTCATCGCAGACCTCGCATTGGCCGCGCTGGGCGCCATCGCCCTGCCCTTCCCGGTCGGCCGCGGCACACGCGAGGCTGCCTCGCTGCTGGGCCGGGCGGAAGCGGTCGCCGTGATCGCCGTCACCGAGCACCGCGGAAACCACCACGCCGCCGATCTGCTCACCCTCGCCGGTGAACTCCCCACCATGCGCACGGTGGTCGCCGCCGGGCCCGGAGCCCCGGAGGGGACTGTCGCCTTCTCCAGGCTGCTACGCACCGACCCGACGTCCTTCCGCCCGGCACGTCCCGACCCCGACTCCGCCGCCCGCATCCTGGTTTCCTCCGGGTCCGAGGCCGAACCGAAGATGGTGGCGTACTCGCACAACGCGCTGGCCGGCGGGCGCGGCAACTTCCTCGCCTCGCTCATGCTGGACGGACAGCCGCCGCGCTGCCTCTTCCTCGTGCCGCTGGCGTCCGCGTTCGGCAGCAGCGGCACCGCCGTCACGCTCGCCCGGCACGGCGGAACGCTCGTCCTGCTCGACCACTTCACGCCCGAGGCGGCCTTGGACGCGCTCGCCGCACACGAGCCCACCCACGTCCTGGGCGTGCCCACCATGATCCGAATGATGCTCGACCGGATCGCGGAGGGACACCATCCGGCGTTCTCTCCCCCGACGGCGCTCATCGTCGGCGGATCACCGCTCGACGAGGCCACGGCCGAGGAGGCCCGGCGCGTCTTCCGCTGTCCGGTCGTGAACCTGTACGGCTCGGCCGACGGCGTCAACTGCCACACCGGACTGTCCGACCCGCCCCTGCGCGGCGACATGCCGGGCGTCCTCGCCGGCCATCCGGACCCGCTCGTCGCCGACATACGCATCGCCGTCCCCGGCACCCCCGAACTACAGGAGGCGCCGCGCGGCTCGGTCGGCGAGATCGTCGCCCGCGGCCCGATGACCCCGCTGTGCTACGTCGCCGCCCCCGACCTCGACGGCCGCTACCGCACCGCCGACGGCTGGGTCCGCACCGGCGACCTCGGCCTCATCGACGAGGACGGGAACCTGCGGATCGTCGGGCGTCTGAAAGACGTCGTCATCCGGGGCGGGGCCAACATCAGCCCGGCCGAGGTGGAGATCGAGCTGGCGGCACATCCGCTCGTACGGGACGTGGTGTGCGTCGGCGTTTCCGATCCGGTGATGGGCGAGCGGCTGGCGGCCTGCGTCGTGCCGCGAGGCAAGGCGCCGACACTGGCGCAGTTGTGCGCGCACCTGGACGCGCGCGGCCTGGAGCGGCGCAAGCACCCCGAACGCCTGCTGCTCGTACCGGAATTGCCCCTCACCCCGGCAGGCAAGCCGGACCGGGCCCGCCTTCGGGAGCGGTGCTCCGCGCAGGCGCCGGGGCCTCTCGCGCAATCCGTCTGACCCAACGGCAGCGGGCCGCCCGGAATCTCCGGGCGGCCCGCACTCACCTCAGTACGCCCTACGAAGAAGTCATCGCCTTCTTGATGGTCTCGGCGGCGTTCTTGTAGACCGCCAGCAGGTCCAGGTCCTTGCCCGGGTAGTTGACGATCTCCACCTGCCGCGCACCCGAGTCCGGCAGCACCGTCCCCGTCGTCATGTGGACGTTGTCGAAGACGAACGCGGGCTTCTTCTGCTCCAGCTCGGCCAGCTGCTTGGCGGTCACGGCCTGCGGGCCGTACGTGCCGCGCAGCTCCGCGCCCGCCATCTTCGTCGACCAGACGGAGAAGACCTGCGCGACGACGGCCGGCGCCTTGCCGCCCGGCCACGCGGCCTTCAGCTCCTTCTGCAGCGTGCCGTACTCACTCTTGAAGGAGGCATTCCACTTCATGGCGGCGTCCTGGGTGCCGAACAGCTTGCCCAGGCGCGTGACGTCCGCACTCGTGGTGGCCACGTCGTTGTCGAGGTTCATCTCGACCAGCTTCGCGCTCGACCCGGCAGCGTCCTTGATCTTCTTGGCGTACGGTTCGAAGGACGCGTAGAGCACGAAGTCCGCGCCCGCGACCGCGGCGAGGTCGGACGGCTTGGGGTCGTAGTCCGGGGCGTGCTGCACGGACGACGGGACGATGACCTTCACGTCCTTGGCACCGGCGGCCTTGGCGAGGGCTCCCTCCCAGGTGGTGGTGGCTACGACGACGGGGCCACCGCCGTTCTTGTTCGCGGTCTTGCCACCGCTGTCGGCCTTGTCGGAGCCGCAGGCGGTGGCGGTCAGCGCGAGCGCGGTGGTCAGACTCAGTGCGACGAGGGAAGGGACACGGACGATGCGGACGCAGGTGCGCGCCATGAGCGGATTCTCCGTTCGGGGATGAGATGGACGGCCAGGACCAGGACCCCGGCCGTCAGGACGAGCACGGGACCGGGTGGCCAGTCGAGCTTCAGCGCCACGAGGAACCCGGTGAGGTTCACGGCGACGCCGATGCCGACCGCCCAGGCGGTGATGGACTTCAGGGACGTGCCCAGCCGCCGGGCGGCGAGCGCGGGCAACAGCGTCAGCGCGTCGACGAGCAGCGCGCCGGTCAGCTTGATCGCCCCGGCGACGGACACCGCGACGAGCACGAGCAGCAGGAGGGTGAGCCGGTCGACGCGCACCCCGGAGGAGAGGGCGAGTTCGCGGTCGTAGAGCAGCAGCGCGAGGTCGCGGCGGCGCCACCAGAACAGCGCGGGTACGACGACGGCGAGCACGCCCAGCAACCACAGGTCGGAGGTGCCCACCGACAGGATCGAGCCCCACAGCAGCGCGAACGCGCCCTGCGCGTTGACCCCGGAGACGGCCAGGACCAGCAGCGCGGCGGCGATCGCCAGGCTCATCAGCAGGCCCATCGCCCCGGACAGGCCGTCCGGGGTGCGGGCGAGCGGCGCGACACCGGCACCCGCGAGGGCACAGGCGACGAGCGCGCACAGCATCGGATCAAGCCCGGTGAGCAGTCCGACGGCGATGCCGAGCAGAGCGACGTGCATCATGGCGAACCGCACCGGCATGATGTCGAGCCCGACGATCACCACGCCGATCACCGGCAGTCCGGCCGCCGCCAACAGCAGGGCGAGGCCCGCCCGTTGGACGGGTATGAGCTGCAGGAGCGTTCCGAGGTCGGCGGCGGCGAGATTGTTCACCGGGCCTCCCGCAGCTGGCCGGCGGCCATCTCCAGCACCCGGTCGCAGCGGTCGGCCAGCGCACGGTCGTGGGTGACGACCACGACGGTCACCGGCAGCGACAGCAGTACGTCGGCCGCCTCCTCCTGCCCTGCGAAGTCGAGGGCGGCCGTCGGCTCGTCCGCCAGCAGCACCCCCGCCCCGGCGGCGACACACCCGACCGCGCGGGCCAGATACATGCGCTGCAGCTGGCCCCCGGACAGCGTGTGCAGCGGGCGGCCGGTCAGTGGCCCGACGCCGAGCTTGCGCGCCGCCTCCCCCGCTTCGCGCGGCGCCCCACTGCTGGCCAGCAGCTCATCTCCCAGCAGCGGGAAACGGCCCACCGCCGGCTTCTGCGGAATCCACGCGCACGCCCGGCGCCGCCATGCCCACTCGGCCGCCGTACCGGTGCCTCGGCCACCGACCAAGATCTGCCCGTCGGCCTGCCGATGCAGGCCGAGCACGGCACGTATCAGCGTGGTCTTACCCGACCCGTTGGTGCCGGTCAGCGCGACTCGCTCGCCCGCCTCGATGTCGAGGTCCACCCCGCACACGGCCTCGACCCGGCCATGGCGGCACGCGACCTCGCGCATCCGCACATCCAGACCGTCCATCCCACCTCCTGTCCGTTCTCCGAGAGGAGTCGGAAGAAGAGGGCGGTGAGTTCCCGGTCCGCGGACGCATTCTCGCCGCGACGTCCCGGGCTCCTTTCCCGCGTACACCCACATCACGTCATACACAAGTGCGTCACGCGGAACTCTGTGGTCCGCCCAGCCGACCTCCGAGGTGACGGCGTCGGCGTGAACACCCGCACCCGCGGATTCGCACGCCACCCGAGCCCCTTACAGCGCCCGGGAGTTCCCTCATGCACCAGAAGGAGCACAACGTCACCGGCATGAGCTGCGAGCACTGCGCGGCGAGCATCAAGGAAGATCTCGACGACGAGCGGTTGCGCACGGCCATCGTCGAGGCCGGGTACGGCGTCGCCGATCCGGTAGCCGTCTGATCGGACGACGGAGCGCGCAGGAGGCAACCGACCGGCGCCCTGCCGACGGGCTTCCGCCGGCAGGGCGGGCGCGCTACTCGGCCCGGGATCCGGCGGAGCGCCCGCGGACGACGGCGAAGCCCGCCGCTGCCAGGCCCAGCACGCCGACGACCAGCCCGGCGACGCCGAGACCGCGGGCGGTCGAGTCGCTCGCCGAGGCGGTCGGCTTGGCGCTCTCGGAGCTCTTCGAACTCGCGGCCGGGGCGGTCGAAGCGCCGGCTCCGTCCTCCGCGCCCTTGGCGGTGAGCTTGAGGACGGGTGCCGGGTTCTCCGGCTCCTGGCCGCCCTGGGCCTCCTCGATCCAGCGGACGGTCTTGCCGTCGGAGTACGTCTGCAGGGTCTTGAAGGTCAGCTGGTCGACGTCGTCGGGCAGCTGGCCGAAGGCGACGTTGAAGTCCTCGTACTGCCCGGGTGCGATCTTGCCACCGGTGAAGGTGATCTCGGAGGCGGCGTCGGTGATGGTGCCGTCGTCTGTCTTGACGGGGGTCTTGAGCTTGGTGTTGGTGACCTTGGCGGTCCAGCCGTCCTGCGGATGGACCAGGACGCCGAGGACGGGGTGGTCGGTCGGCAGGAAGACCTGGACCTTGGTGGTGGAGGCGTTGTCCTCCTCGTTGGGGACGCGGAAAGTCAGCACGCCGTCCGTGGCGCCCTTGGCGTAGCTGTCGGGGTGGACGGTGACGTGCGCGGAAGCGACGCCCGCGGCGGCGAGGAGCCCGGCGGCGGTGAGGGCGGTGACGGCGCCGGCGCGGCGCAGGGTGGTGCGGGTCCTGGACATGGGTGATGGATCTCCGTACGGATGAGAGAAGGGGATGTCGGGTTCAGATCACGTACGACACGCGTACGACATCCCTGCCGGCGGCCCCCGCCGGTGCACGGCGTACCTCAGCCGTACCTGCCGCAAGGCCCACCGCTCACCGGCGGCCCGACGCACAAGCACTGGCCCGGCCGGCGCGCGCCATGCCTCGCCGGACACCTGCCACCAGGCGGCGAGCCCCGGCACGAACGCGACCGTCCGCCGCAGCAGCGACCACAGTGCCGCCTCGCCGCGCCGCAGCCACCAGGTCAGCAGCAGGGCCGCCCCGACGTGGACGGCGGCGGCGTGCGGCGTCAACGCATGCGCAGAGGGCATCGGCATGCCGTGCATGACCATCGCAGCGTGGTGTGGCTGCACGGCGTGGAAGACAAGGTGCAGCCCGCCCTGGGAAGCCAGAGTCCCCATGCCGATGGCGGCCAGCGACCGCTCACGGCCGCCCCACAGACAGCCCACCGCGAACACCGGCACAAACCCGGCGGCCTGCACCCACACCGGCGGCGCCATGCCCGTTGCCAGGGCATGCCCTCCGGCAGCGAGCAGCACGCACAGCGCGGCAAACACCGCCGCGCGCACGCTCCGCACCACCAGGGACACACTCACGACACCTGATGCTGCCACGCGTCCAAAGGATCTCTCCCCCGGCCCAGGCATACGCATCACCGCCCACGGAGCTGTTGCGTGTTCGACCCGCCTCCTCCTTACGAGTCGGATGCGGGTGCCGTTCAGTTCCCGGCCACCTTGGCGAAATCGAAGCACCGGAAGCACTCCAAGGAGCAGCAGCGCACACCCGCCATCCCCGCGCCCCCTGGATACGTCGGGGTCGCGCGTCCGCCGCATCCGCGCCGGGTATCCCCCGGACAGTCCCCGCGGCACCGGCCCGGACACCGGAGCGCCGCACGCCCATGTCCACGGAGGTGGAGCAGCATGACCGACACCAGCGGGCTGGAGCCCGTGGCCACGTTCTGCGGCAACTGCAACTGCGGCTGTCCCCAGCTATTCGTCGACCCGACCGCCCCCGACGACCGCCGCATCGTCCTGACCGACGACTTCGGCCAGCGCGTCCAGATGAGCGCCGACCAGTTCTCCTCCCTGGTCGACGACGCCAGGAAAGGCAAGCTGGACGGGATCGCCTGATCCATCGCCCCAGGACAAGGCGAAGGCGGCCCGCATCGGCCGACTCCCTGTTCCAGTCGCAGCGCAACGCCGAGGAGTCCCACCGAGTCGGCCGGGCCGTGCATGCGGTCCGGCCGGCCTATGACGTCCACTACCTCGGCCGGCCCCGGCGTTCACAGGCCACTGGGTGCTCCACATCACACCAACGGCGCGGAACTCACCGTTCCGATCAACCGACCGATGAGGTGAGACCCGTACGCCCCGGGAGCAGCGCCCCCGTCCGTCGAACCGCCCACCACCGCCCCACCCCACACGGCCGGCGATTCAGGCGGGTCCGCCCAGGCAGCGGCCCCAGCCAGGACTCGATCGCCGTCGACCCGGCCACTGGCAAGGTCACCGACGTCCTGCGCTTCGCCGACTACCCGATGCCGGCCGAGCTCACCCGGTGGGGCATCGACGCCCACACCGGCACCCTGTTCGGCCTCGCCAACCAGATCGCGCTGGCCGTCCTCGCCCTGGCCCTGGTCCTGCTCACCCTCTGGGGCTACCGCATGTGGTGGCAGCGCGGCCGCGGCTCCGCCTTCGGCCGCCCGATCCCCCGCGGCGCCTGGCGGCAGGTACCGGTGTACGTGCTGGTGCCCGGCGCAGCGATGGTCGCCGTGGTCGGCTACTACGTCCCGCTGCTCGGGATCCCACTCGCCGCCTTCCTCGTCGTGGACCTCCTCCTCAGCCGAATCTCTCGCCGCCGCACCGGGCACGCACACGCCTGAACCGACCGGCCGGAGCGACGACCCCACGCCGCACGCCGCACGCCGCACGCCGCCGGGAGGAGTTCCATGAGGGGCAGGTGAACACCAACTCGTCCACAGCCGGACGTGGCGAAAGCTGCATCAGGAAATTCGCCGCCCCAGCCCGGAATCCGTCCTTCTGGTGCCGACTGCTGGACAGCGGAAAAGGCTTCGGCGAATGCGGTCCATCAACACTCCTCCCGGTTCAAGAGCCGCTGTTGGCCCTGTCCGAGACCGGCGGCAATGGCGCGCAGCTGCGATCCTTATCGTGGTCCTGCGCCACTTGCTCCTCGCGACATTGTGCTGTCGGCGCTTGCATCGTGTGACGTGCAGTGGCTCAGCAACGCGGCGAGGGAGCCGTCGACGAGGCGGTAGCGCACGACCCTACCGTCCTTCTCGCCCTCCACCGCGCCCGCGGCCCGCAGCAGACGCAGGGCCTGGGACACGGCGGTGTCCCGCATCCCGGTGACCACGGCGAGGTCAGAGACGGCGATGGGGCCCGCCTCGTGGAGGGCCAGCAGCAGGGACAGGCGTCCGGGATCGGAGAGCAGGGAGAAACGGTCGGCCCAGGCGCGTACCCGCCCGGGCTCGCCGACGGCTGCGATGGCGTCGCAGACCCGATGGCCGTCGATGGTCCGCTGCCCGGCACGTTCCGCGGGGACGAGATGCATGGGCCCATCATCGCAGTCACCGGCACCCTGCCTCCATACCTCATCAGTTGTGCAGCCTTGCAGCCGCGACCTCCTGCCTTCTAGGGTGGGCGGGCCGTGGTGTTCGGGAAGACCGGTGACAGTCCCTCAGGGACTCAGTCCGGAGCGGCCCTCGCCACTGTGATCGGGGAGTTCCCGCCCCAAGCGTTGCCACTGGCCTCACGGCCGGGAAGGCAGGGGCGGGCGCGATGACCCGTCAGCCAGGAGACCGGCCACGGCAGCACGAAACTGATCCACGAGGTGCTGGAGCGTGACCGTATGACCCTGTCCCCAGGCGTGCCCGAAACCACCGCCGCCCCTTCCTTCCGCTGGCGCCGCGAGGACACCGTCCGAACCGCCGGCCTCCTGGCTGTCATCGTCGCCCTGCACGTGGTCGCCTTCGGCATCCTCTTTTTGCTCGTCGTGCCGCACCACTACGAGGTCGGGACCAAGGCGTTCGGGGTGGGTCTGGGCATCACGGCCTACACCCTCGGTATGCGGCACGCCTTCGATGCTGACCACATCGCCGCGATCGACAACACCACCCGCAAGCTGATGGCCGACGGCCAGCGGCCGGTGTCGGTGGGCTTCTGGTTCGCGCTCGGCCACTCCAGTGTGGTGGTCGCCATGGCCGCGCTGGTCGCCGGCGGCGCGAAGCTCGCCGGCACCCTGATGAACGACGGCTCCCACACCCACCAGGTCCTCGGCACCGTCGGCACCACCGTCTCCGGAGGGTTCCTGTACCTGATCGCCGCCCTGAACCTGGTCGCTCTGGTCGGGATCGCGCGCGTCTTCAAGGCGATGCGAGCCGGACGTTACGACGAGGCGGAGCTGGAGGCCCACCTGGACTCGCGCGGCTTCATGAACCGCATTCTGGGCCGGCTCACCAAGTCCATCCGCCGTCCCGGCCAGATGTTCCCGCTCGGCTTCCTCTTCGGCATCGGCTTCGACACCACCACCGAGGTGCTGCTCCTCGCCCTGGCCGGTAACGGCGCCGCGGCCGGCCTTCCCTGGTACGCGGTCCTGTGCCTGCCGCTGCTCTTCGCGGCCGGTATGAGCCTGTTCGACACCCTGGACGGAACCTTCATGAACTTCGCCTACCAGTGGGCGTTCTCGAACCCGGTCCGCAAGGTGTTCTACAACCTCACCATCACCGGCCTGTCCATCGCAGTGGCCTTCTTCGTCGGCACGATCGAGCTGGTCGGGGTGCTGCACGACAAGCTGGGCCTCAGTGACGACGCCTCCGGCTGGATCGCGGGCCTGGACCTGGACAACGTCGGCTACGTCATCGTCGGCCTGTTCGTGGTGGTCTGGGCCGCGGCCATCGGCTACTGGCGGCTGGCCAAGGTCGAGGAGCGGTGGAACGCTCGTACCGCGGACGCAGGTTGACCTGACTCGGGCGGGCGCCGGCCACAGAAAGGCTCCCGCAAGGATCTGCCTTGCGGGAGCCTTTCGTTGTACCGCCTGCCGACGTGAAGGGTGAGAAGACGATCACGAGGCAGGACGCCTGAGGTGTGCTACGGCGTCACGGCTTGAGCAGCAGGCTGTCGCCGCGCTCCTTGGCGGCGGCGTAGCGCTTGGCCACGTCCTGCCAGTTGACGACCTGCCACATGGCCTCGATGAAGTCGACCTTCTGGTTCTTGTACTGCAGGTAGAAGGCGTGCTCCCAGGCGTCGAAGACCAGGACCGGGGTCGAGCCCTGGCCGACGTTGCCCTGGTGGTCATAGACCTGCTCGACGATGAGGCGGTCGCTCAGCGGCTCGTAGGCGAGCACACCCCAACCCGAACCCTGGGTGGTGGCCGCGGCCTTGGTCAGCTGGGCCTTGAAGCCGGCGAAGGAGCCGAAGGACTCGGTGATCGCGTCCGACAGGTCACCGACGCCGTCCTGGGCCAGGGGCTCGCCGCCGCCGTCCTTCGGGCCGGTCATGTTTTGCCAGTAGATCGAGTGCAGGATGTGGCCCGAGAGGTGGAAGGCCAGGTTCTTCTCCAGCCCGTTGATCGAGCCCCACGACTCCTTGTCCCGCGCCTCGGCCAGCTGCTCCAGCGTGTCGTTGGCGCCCTTCACGTACGCCGCGTGGTGCTTGTCGTGGTGCAGCTCGATGATCTCCGGGCTGATGACCGGGGCGAGCGCCGAGTAGTCGTACGGAAGTTCCGGGAGCGTGTAAAGCGCCATGTCCAACGTCCTCCGACGTTATTGCGAGTCGTATGCAGGTGCACGCTAGCAGTAAGAACGGTACCTTGCGATCAGGCGTTGGACCTAGGACCTCGCATGTCGCGCCGGCGCCATAAAGGCAGCCCGTGCACCCGACTCCTCGACCGCGGCGAGAAAGGCAGACACGTGACCGCGACTCCGCCGTCGGCCCACCATGGCTCGGCGACGCCCTCGGAACTCCCCACGCTGCTACGTCTCCACGGCCTGCGCTGCACCGCCAGTCGCCTGTGTACCCTCAGGCTGCTCTCTGCATCGGGAGCCCACCTCTCGTCCGCGGAGGTCTGCAGCGAACTACGTCGGCTGGCCGTGCCGTTCGACCAGGCGACGGTCTACCGAACCCTGGAGACCCTGACCGACGCCGGCCTGACACACGCGGTCCACGGACCGGGGCCCAAGCGTTATGGCGTCAGCTCCGAGCCACACCATCACACGGTGTGCGAAGCATGCGGCCAGGTGGGCGATCTGGCGGCCGATCACCTGAAGGACGCCGTGGAGCGGATCGCGGAACTGGCCGGTCTTCACGTAGGCGCGGCTGGTTCGCTGCTTTTGTACGGCCGATGTGCCCGCTGCAGCGGGTGAAGGCGCGGGCGCCCGAGTGGAGAATTTCCAGCTCGGGCTGAAGCTCGTGTCAGCCTTGGGCAGTGACGACCAGCTGCTCGTTCCTCGCTCAGGACATACACGGCAACCAGAGCGTGAACGGCCTTGCGATCGCAGGAAGAGTGGCTCCGCGGAGAACTTGCCTAAGGTTCGCGCCCGGTTGAGGAGATGGATCTCCCCCATTCAGTGGCCGAGGCGCACCGCTGGCGGTGGGCCTCGTCAGGGTGTCGTCGGCGAACGTGATGTGCGACTCGACCTGCATTCTGTCGATCCTCGCGCCCGGCCGGGGCCCCATCGGTCTCCGTCGCGAGCAGGGCGACCACGGCATGTCGGGCGACGCCGATGACGATCGTCCGGCTCCACCGAACGGAGAGCGACGCCGGTCGGTGCGAGCCGACGCCGCCAGAGGTCCCCTACTCGGCGGCCTGCTGCGCCGGCACCGCGCCGGCCATGCCCGCCTCCCACTTCTCCTCGATGCGGCCGAACTTCCACACCGCGAAGGCGAAGACCCAAGTGGCGAAGAACAGGCCGACGATGACGTAGCCGACGATGTTCAGGTCGAGGCCGGAGATCCAGTCCCAGAACGCGCCGTGAAGGTCGGCCTGGTCCGCCACCAGGCCCAACAGTTCGACCGTGCCGATGATGAGCGCCACCGCTACTGACAGGCCGGTCATGGTGAGGTTGTAGTAGACCTTGCGGACCGGCTTGGAGAACGCCCACTCGTAGGCGAAGTTCATGAACGAGCCGTCGATCGTGTCGAGCAGCGACATGCCGGCCGCGAAAAGAATCGGCAGGCACAGGATGGCGTACCAGGGCAGCCCGGCAGCGGCGCTCGAGCCGGCGAGGACGAGCAGCGCCACTTCGGTCGCGGTGTCGAAGCCGAGACCGAAGAGGAGGCCCACCGGGTACATCTGCCACGGCCTGGTGATCGTCTTCATCGTTCGCCCGAGCAGGCGGTTCATAAACCCGCGATTGTTGAGCTGCTCCTCCAAGGCGGCCTCGTCGAACTGGCCGGCACGCATCTGCCGGAAGACCTTCCAGATACCCACCATGATCATCAGGTTGATGATCGCGATGAGGTAGAGGAAGGTCCCGGAGACGGTCGTGCCGATCCAGCCGGTGATGTCGTGCAGCTCGGAGTTGTCGTTCTCGACGGGACCGGCCAGCGCCTTTACGCCGAGAGAGAGCAGGAACGCGAGGCCGAAGACGACCGTGGAGTGGCCGAGGGAGAACCAGAAGCCGACCGACAGCGGGCGCTTGCCCTCGCCCATCAGCTTGCGGGTGGTGTTGTCGATCGCCGCGATGTGGTCGGCGTCGAAGGCGTGCCGCATGCCAAGGGTGTACGCGGTCACGCCTATGCCTATGCCGAAGGTCTGCTTGCCCAGGCTGTAGTGCTCGGGCGCGACCAGCGCCACCAGCGTGAACCAGCCGATGACATGCAGCGCCAGGATGAAGGCCGCCATCCCGCCGACGCTCGCCCACTCCTTGCGGGTCATCGCGGTACGGATGCGGTGCCACGAGATGCCGCGAACCGCGGCCGGAGCGGTCGGCCGGGCGGAAGCGGGATCAGGTGTGGTGGTCATGGGGAGTGACCCTTACTTCTCGGTGAGCGGCTGTTTTCAGCCGCGCCTTTCAGCTTTCTGCGTATCAGTTGCAGCTACAAGCCTGTCGCAGTAAAGCCCCCGCCACTTCTCGGTCAAAGAATCGGAAAACCCCCTGCTCAGCGGCATCCTCGAACACCTCATCGCACCGCTCACCCTCCAAGGCCAGGTCGGATTCACGTCACGGGCCCACTTATTGCAGAATGTTCGCAATAACTTTAGGTTCGCAGGAAGGTGCATCATGGGCTCTCCGATCGTTCTCGGTATCGAGTCGTCCTGCGACGAGACCGGTGCGGGCCTCGTCCGGGACGGACGCCTGCTCGGCCATGCGGTGGCGTCGAGCATGGACGAACATGCCCGTTACGGCGGCGTGGTGCCCGAGATCGCCTCCCGCGCCCATCTGCAGGCCCTGCGCCCGGTGGTTAGGCGAGCACTGGACCAGGCGGGGCTGCGCCTGTGCGACATCGGTGCGGTCGCCGTCACCACCGGACCGGGCCTGTCTGGCGCGCTCCAGGTCGGCCTCGCAGGGGCGAAGGGGATCGCCTACGCGCTGGGTGTCCCGCTCTACGGCGTGCACCACCTTGCCGGCCACGTCGCTGCCGACACCCTGGAGCACGGCCCGCTGCCCGACCCGTGCATGGTGCTGATCGTCTCCGGCGGCCACACCTCGCTGCTCCTCGTGCGCGACCTGGCCAGCGATCCGATCGCCCACCTCGGCGACACCCTCGACGACGCCGCCGGCGAGTGCTTCGACAAGGTCGCACGGGCCTTCGGCCTGCCGTATCCCGGCGGTCCGGCCATCGACCGCGCTGCCCGCGAGGGCGATCCACGCGCCGTCGGCTTCCCTCGCCCGCTTCCGGGTTCGTACGACTTCTCCTTCTCCGGGTTGAAGACGGCGGCGGCCCGCTGGGCCGAATCCCACGCCGGACGCGAACTGGCCGTCCACGACGGGGCCGCGTCGCTGCAGGAGGCGGTCGCCGACGTCCTGACCCGGAAGGCAGTCGCCGCCTGTGTGGAGCACGGGGTGGGCACGCTGGTCGTCGTCGGCGGGGTCGCCGCGAACTCGCGGGTGCGGTCATTGGCTGAGGAGCGCTGCCGGGCGGCTGGCATCGCACTGCGGGTACCGCCGCTGAGGCTGTGCACGGACAACGGCGCGATGATCGCCGCCGTCGGTGACCTCCTCGTGCGGGCCGGGGCCGAGCCGGCGCCCTTGGACGTGTCGATCGATCCGTCGGCACCGTTGGAGTACGGGGCCCTGCATCCGGTGGCGGCCGGAGCGGTGGCTGCGTGATGGACATCCGTGTCGTCACGTCCGACGCTCTCCTGCCGCACAGCGCGGACCTGCGCTCCGTCTATGCTGACGCGTTCTGCGCACCGCCCTGGAACGAGGACGAGGAGAGGGCGGACGCCTTCGTCGCACGGCTCGCTGCGGACGTACGGCCTCCGGGGTTCACCGCCGCACTCGCCTTCGACGGACAGAATGCCGTGGGTTTCGCTACCGCTTGGGATACGCCCGTACCCTTCCCGGTCGACCGTTGCTATCCGCAGGCGGCCGCCGGTCTGGGGACGAGTCGTACCGAGGAGTGGTTGTGCGGGGCTCGCGAGGTCGACGAGCTCGCGGTCCGTGTCACCGCTCGCGGAAACGGGATCGCGGCCGGCCTCCTGAAGGCGGTGACCGAGGAGGCCCCGGACGGCCGCGCCTGGCTGCTCACCTCCCTCCGGTCGGCCCGGGCCATGGCCTTCTACCGCCGCGAGGGCTGGACCCAGGCCACTCACCCCTCCCCTGGCGGCCACGGAGTCGCGGTCTTCCTTGGGCCCCGCCATCCCGCGCGAACCCTGGCCGCCCAGCCCCTGTAGCCACCCGGGGCCCACCGTGCGCACCTCCGAGATCCGCCGCCGTTTCCTCGACTTCTTCGCCGAGCTCGGCCCCACCGTCGTCCCCAGCGCCCCGTTGCCCACACCGGACCCGACGCTGCTTTTCGTCAACGCGGGCATTGTCCCTTCAAGCCGTACCTGACGGGCGAGGCGACGGCGCCGTGGCCAAGGGCTACGAGCGTGCAGAAGTGCGTACGCACGCTGGACATCGAGGAGGTTGGCCGCACCACCCGGCTCGGAGTCCTCGGTCGGTGCGGGCATGCGCCGCTTGGAGGCCGCCGTCGGTGTCGAAGGCGTCGGGCTGCAGGCCGCGCGGCTGGTCAAGCGGTTCCTGAACGGCAAGAGCGGTGGATCGGCACTACTGGCACAGAGCGGCGGCCTGTCCGCTGACCGTCTACGGAACGTCCTGGAAGGCGTACCGGCAACTCTCGCCGAACGCCGAGGTCTTGCCACTCGCCTCCGTTCGAGCGAATGCCCGGCCGAACGCGACAACCCCACCACAGGTAAGGGGAGAAATAACCACATGACTGTTACCGTTCAGGTCGACACGACCCGCCCCGTGGCCACCCTCATCAACGTGTTCGCGGTGTCCCCGGACCGTCAGGACGAGCTGATCGAGCTGCTCGCCCGTGCGACCGAGGAGACCATGAGGCACCAGCCCGGCTTCGTATGCGCCAACTTCCACGCCTCACTCGACGGCGAACGAGTGATCAACTACGCCCAGTGGGAGACCGAGGAGCACTACAAGGCGATGCTTGAGAACCCTGAGGCCCGTGTGCACATGGACCAGGCAGCCAAGATCGCGACTGACGTGCAACCACGGCTCTTCTCGGTCGAGTCGGTCCATCCGCGATAGCGCTCCATGCGGAGTGCTGTGGAAGAACTCGGTGATGTGCGTGCTCGAGCCATGCGGGAAGTACGCAAACTCGACGTCAACGCCGCGTCTGGCTTGCAGGCGATGCCTGTCGCCCCACGAATCCGTAGTGAAGGGTGCGATCGCAAATCCGCGCCCCTGGAGGCATCGCCGGAACACGACCTGCAAGAGGAGCCGATGGGTCACGCCCTGCGAGCCCAGGCGAACTCACGGCGAAGCCGCACAGGAGCACTCCTGTGCGGCTTCGAGTCTCACGGCTCCGCGCAGAAGTCCCGCCAGAACGAACCCCGGCGGAACCTCGCCGTATCACCCGCGTATCACGCAGCCATCACCAACTGGGCGGACCCTCCCGGACCAGGAGGCCCTGACCTGCGATTTCACGCCCACGCCGGACTGGCGTAGACGCCCCTGGACGGTCTCTACAACCTGTGCCATGTGGTACCCAGTGAGGGACCCAGGATCAGGACCGGAGCGTCTTCTGGCCCGTCGAAGCGGTATTGCAGGGTGTTCGGTGGTGTCTCACTCACGCCCCAGACCCTCTCACGTCTCACGAAATCTCACACAGCCAGGTGAACCCGGCGGCTCGTGCCCTCGCGGCGCGGCTCGCGGCGGCCGAGGTGGCGGGTCAGAGCTCGCCAGTTCTTCAGGTGAGCGATGCCTTGCTCGACACGGATGCGCCGTGAGGAAGCCTTCCGCTCAGGAATGATTCATAGCAAACAGGAAATATGGGGAAATAGGAATTCAGTAGGAGGTCGGTCCGATGCCTACCGGCGCGAGTTCGTGGACCGCCCTGAAGACGCCGTACGACGCGGATCGGCTGGTGACCTCACTGATGCACGACCGCGGCTACCCCACCGAAGGCTACGAACAGCTCATCAGCGGCCAGCACACCGGCCGGAGAGAAAGAAGAGCGCCATGATCGCACTTGGCGTCATCCTGCTCATCGTCGGATTCGTCCTGCACATCGGCATTCTGTGGACGATCGGCATCATCCTGCTCGTCATCGGAGCCATCCTGTTCCTCCTCGGCTCCGTCGGCCACGCCGTCGGCGGCCGCCGCCACTACTGGTAGCCCACCGGCCACGTTGGCGACGGGGTAGCGCGAGACTCACGCCGGTCACGGTCGGTGCTCCCTTCTCCCTGACGCTCGTGACCACCGCAGCAGGAGTCGGGCGTGTCTTGATGCTGCGACGGCGCACCGGCGGTGCCCGCGTGCAGCGCGCACTGTGCCCAGTGCGCGCTGTCCACCATGTGGTCGCTGTCGGACGCGGCGCCGGCAAGGCTGGCGCAGCACGCGGCCAGCAGCATGCCACCCGCCACGAAGGGCAGGTTCCGGCGCGCGGGAGGCGGAGCCAGCAGGGCCCGCACCCGCTGGGGAACCGCACCGCCGGTCACGGCCATAGCGAGGGGACGCGGCGCCCCGGCCGAGGCCAGAGCCGCACGGCCGACGGCGTGGGCGACGATCTTGCGGTCACCGACACTCTCGGCGGCCTCTTCGTCGGCCCAGCGTTCCAGGACGAAGCCGCCGGCGACTGCCAACGGCCGCAGCAACGGGTTCAAAGCCGCCGAGAGCCGCCACACACTCTGGAAAGGTGGTGCCGGCCGCGCAGATGTGCCCGTTCGTGCGCGAGCAGGGCCTCGCGTTCACCGTCACCGAGGCAGCGCAGCATTCCCCGGGATACCACGATGCGTCCCGGCGTGCCGGGCAGCGCGAAGGCCAGGGGGGCGTCGTCGTCCACCACCACCAGGTCCGTGTCTCACCCTCGGTAGCAGGTTACGCCAATCCAGTGACAAGCGGTAAAAATGGAGATGATCACGGGCGGTGGGTAATTGCGTCGCCGACCTGGGGCTTCGTCGAAAGCGACAGACGTTTCCGCGACTCCCGACCTTGCTTCGACATGCCGCTCCGCCGCGCTCGGGCCAGCCTGGATTCGCGAGCCGCCCGAACGGCCGACTCGCCCCAGGGGGGAACTCCGACGAATCAGGAGACCCACGATGACCACCACCCGAAGCCGCCACGCCCGTGCGCTCGCCGCCGGTGCTCTGTCCGCCGCCCTGCTGTCCACCGGTACGGCCGGAGCCGTCGCCGCGACCGGGACGCCGGCCCCCAAGCCCTCCACGACCCGCACCGGCATGCCGAGCATGAAGCCGTCGCGGACGACGACCGCGATGGGCTCGATCACCGTCTCGGCCGACCGCAAGGCCGTCAAGGTGGGCAACGCCGTGGTGTTCTCCGGCCGGGTCAGGGGCATCAAGTCCGGTTCGACGCTGGTGCTCCAGCACATGCACAACGGCAAGTGGACCACGCTGAAGACCACGGTGGCCGTCAACAAGAACGGCACCTACACGATCAAGCGGACGTTCACCAAAAAGGGCACCGAGCAGGTGCGGGTGGCGACCAAGTCGGGCACGTTCCACTCCTCGCCGGTCACCGTGAAGATCAGCTGACGGTGAGCTGACGCGGGTCTGCGGCCGGTCGCAGCGTCTTCGTACCGGCAGGGGCTGGGCAAGGTTGATCTTGTCCAGCCCCGCTGCCGTGTCAGCCGAATCGGTCTTCACGCCGTCCCCTCGCCGCGCACCGGCACGAGCAGCGTGAAGGCGGTCGGTGTGCTGCCGGTCAGCGAGAGCCGACCGCCCAGGGACACCGCGAGATCTCGGGCGAGGCCGAGGCCGATGCCCGTCCCCTGCCCCCCACTGGTGTGGCCACGATCGAAGAGCTGTGCCGCCGGGCCGTGTACCTCGCCCTCGTCGGTGACATCGAAGGCGAGGGCGTCGTCGAGGTCGCGTACGACCAGGCGGACCGAGCCCCTTCCATGGACGCGGGCGTTGTCCAGCAGGATGTCGAGGATCTCCGCGACGGGCCCGCCGGGGACGGGGATGTCGCCCAGGACATCCCTCGCGTGGCACTCCAGGCGCCGGCCGGCCTGGGCGAACGGGCCGTGCCAACGTTCCTCCGTCGCCCTCAGCACCCGGCCCAGCGGCCGGTCGGCCGCAGGTGCCCGGGGCAGACCACGGGACGAGGACAGGCGAAGCACCTCCTGCACCGTGCGGTGCAGCCGTCGCGTGGTAGCGAGCGCCTCGGTGAGGACGGGCCGCAGCCGGGCGTCGTCGTCCTGTACCAGGCCCGACTCGAGCGTGAGCTGGAGGCCGGTCAGGGGTGTGCGCAACTGGTGGGAGGCGTTGGCGGCGAAGTCGCTTTCCCGGCGCAGGAGTTCGGACAGGCTGTGGAGCATCTCGTTGTGGGTGCGGGCGACCTGGTCGATCTCGGTGATGCTACTGGGTGCCGCCCGGGCGTTCAGGTCCCCTTCGGTGACGGCCCGGCAGTGGCGGGAAGGGTCCTCCAGCGGCGTGGCCAGTGCTCGTGCCTGTCGGCGGGCGACGAGCACGCCGACGGCCAGCGCGACCGCGGCCACATGGCAGCACACGCACGGACGTACGCGATGGTGGGTCTGGGGCTCGTCGCGGCGGTGACAGCCGGCTGTTCCGGATCCGGCCCGACGGCTTCCAAGGCCCCTCCGCCCTCGAGCTCGTCCTCGTCGTCCTCGGCCCCCGGCGCGCAGAACAACGCGGCGCCCACCGAGTCCAACCCGCCCGGTGACATCCCCGACAACCAGGTCTACGTCGCCTTCGGCGGATCCGGCTTCACCGTGAAGGTGCCCGAGGGCTGGGCCCGTACCCAGCAGGGCGGCGCCACCGCGTTCACGGACAAGCTGAACACCGTACGGATGCAGGTGGCCAGGGAGGCCACCGCACCCACGGTCGGCTCGGTCACGCACACCGTCCTGCCCCGGCTGCGTTCACAGGTACCGAAGTTCGCCTCGCCCAAGGTGTCCGAGGTGACGCTGGTTCGGTTCCACCAAAACCCTCGACGTCACCATGGCCGCCCTGCGCCGCCGCCTCACCGACGCAGCCGAGCCACTTCCCGTCCCCGCCCGCCTGCCCCGCATCACCACACTGAGAGGACATGGCTACCGCCTGGAGCTCTGACCGGCCGGGCAGGGACGACCGACCTCGGTGCCCTGACCTGTTACTACGCGCCCGCCCTTGACTGACGGGGACGCCCAGTCCTCAGTTCCCTGCCGGCACATTGGTGGCGTCGGACACGGGGTACGGCACGAAGGTGCTCGTGTTCTGGTCGATCAGCAGCTGATGACCAAGGGGTGGGGCGGCACGTTGGGGGCAGTCGAGGCGTTCGCAGACGCGGCAGCCCATGCCGATCGGGGTGGCGGCGGAGGTGCTGGTGAGGTCGAGGCCGTCGGAGTAGACGAGGCGGTGGGCGTGGCGGATCTCGCAGCCGAGGCCGATGGCGAACGTCTTGCCGGGTTCGCCCCAGCCGCCGCGGTGCCGGGTGACGGCTCGCGCGGTCCACAAGTAGCGCTGCCCGTCGGGCATTTCGGCGATCTGGACGTGGATGCGGCCGGGGGCGGCGAACGCCTCGTAGATGTTCCACAGCGGGCAGGTGCCGCCGGCCCGGGAGAAGTGGAAGCCGGTGGCCGACTGCCGCTTGGACATGTTGCCGGCGCGGTCGACGCGGACGAAGGAGAAGGGCACACCTCGCAGGCGGGGGCGCTGGAGGGTGCTCAGGCGGTGGCAGACGGTCTCGTAGCCGAGGCCGTAGCGGTCGGTGAGGCGCTCGATGTCGTAGCGCACCTCCTCGGCGGCCGCGTGGAAGGCTCCGTACGGCAGGATCAGGGCCGCCGCGAAGTAGTTGGCGATGCCGATGCGGGCCAGCGCGTGGGCGGGCGAGCCGGCCTGGAAGTCTTCGGCGGCCTGCCGGTCCAGTTCCTCGCCGTACTCGAGCAGGGCGAGCTGCGTAGCCATCCGGAAGGCTCGCTGACCGGGGCGCAGGCGGCTGGACATACAGAGGGTGCGGGTGGCTTCGTCGTAGCGGTGGAGGTGGTCGCCGGCATCGGCCGAGAGGTGGATGCCGTGCCTCTTGGTGAGGCGGTTCGTCAGGGCCTGTACGACCTCGCCGGGCCGGATGCCGACCTCGTCGGCAAGCCGCTCGGCCGCGAGGTCGGTGTCGTGGAGGTAGTTCCGGCGGCGGTAGAAGAAGTCGCGGATCTCCTCGTGGGGTGAGCGGGGTGTCTCCCCTGTCGGGTCGCGGCCGTCAGTCGTGCCGGTCAGGCGCTCGGCCAGCAGTTGGTTGCGGCGGCCCAGGTCGAGGAGGACCTGCGCGACCGCAGGCAGCCGCGAGGCCAGTTCGGCGAGGTCGGAAGAGGAGATGCGGGCGTTCGCGATGTCGCGCGTCAGCGCCTCGCGCAGGTCGGCGACCAGACGGGTCGTGTCGCGTTCCGAGAAGAAGCCCGGGTCGACGCCGAACGTCTCCGTCAGCCTGAGCAGAACGGGCACGGTGAGCGGACGGGAATCGTGCTCCATCTGGTTGAGGTAGCTCGGCGAGATGCCCAGCACGCGGGCGAGTTCCGCCTGGCTCATGCGGCGCTCTTCGCGCAGCCGCCGCAGGCGCGCTCCCGCGTAGGTCTTGCCCACCGTGATCCTCCCTGTCCGCCGCCTCGGGAGTGTAGGCCAAACGGCGGCACCGACAGCCTTCGCAAGATTGGCAAAAGACGTCGAGAAGATTCGCAGAGGTTGGCAGACGTCCACGGTTGATGGCACTCAGTGCCAGTGTCAGAGTTCCAGTGCGGCCCGCCGGACCTTGGCAGGCATCGCCTGATCCGGGACTCAACTCAGTGCCCTGACATTGGGTTTCCGGTAGTGGCGGTGGTCTGCGACAGCATTGCTCGCTTTCGCTCCTTCGAGGAGACGGCGGGCCGCACCTCAGGGCGACGACACACCGTGCCGTCCGTGAATCGAGCAGCGCAGGCTTGGCAACAGCCTGGATCGAAGGAGACGTGACAGTCATGGCAGAGGCGAGGACACAGGCGGCCGAGGAACTCACGCGGCGCTGGGCCACCGACCCGCGCTGGCAGGGCATCGAGCGCACGTACAGCGCCGACGACGTCGTCCGGCTCTCCGGCAGCGTCCGCGAGGAGCACACCCTGGCCCGGCGCGGTGCCGAGCGGCTGTGGCGCCAGCTGCACGAGCGGGACTACGTCCACGCGCTCGGCGCCCTGACCGGTGGCCAGGCCGTCCAGCAGGTCAAGGCCGGTCTGCAGGCCATCTACCTGTCCGGCTGGCAGGTCGCCGCCGACGCCAACCTGGCCGGCCACACCTACCCCGACCAGAGCCTCTATCCCGCCAACTCCGTTCCCCAGGTGGTCCGCCGGATCAACAACGCGCTCCTGCGCGCCGACCAGATCGCCACCGCGGAGGACGCCGGGGACACGACGGACTGGCTGGCCCCGATCGTCGCCGACGCCGAGGCCGGTTTCGGTGGTCCGCTGAACGCCTTCGAGCTGACCAAGGCGATGATCGCGGCGGGCGCGGCGGGTATCCACTACGAGGACCAGCTGGCCTCGGAGAAGAAGTGCGGCCACCTCGGCGGCAAGGTCCTGGTGCCGACCTCGCAGCACATCCGCACCCTGAACGCGGCCCGCCTCGCCGCGGACATCGCCGACGTGCCCACGGTCGTCATCGCCCGCACCGACGCCCTCGCCGCGAACCTGCTCACCACCGACGTCGACGAGCGCGACGCCGAGTTCGTCACCGGCGAGCGCACCGCCGAGGGCTTCTACCGGGTCCGCAACGGCATGGCACCCGTGATCGCCCGCGGCCTGGCGTACGCCCCCTACGCCGACCTGATCTGGGTCGAGACGGGCACGCCGGACCTGGCGCAGGCCCGCGAGTTCGCCGAGGCGATCCACGCGCGGTACCCGGACCAGATGCTGGCCTACAACTGCTCGCCCTCCTTCAACTGGAAGGCCGCCCTGGACGACGACCAGATCGCCAAGTTCCAGCGAGAGCTGGGCGCGATGGGCTACCGCTTCCAGTTCATCACGCTGGCCGGCTTCCACTCCCTGAACCACGGCATGTTCGACCTCGCCCGCGGCTACGCCGAGCACGGCATGACCGCCTACGTGGACCTCCAGGAGCGGGAGTTCGCCGCACAGGCCCACGGCTTCACCGCCGTCAAGCACCAGCGCGAGGTCGGCACCGGCTACTTCGACCTGGTGTCCACCGCCGTCAACCCCGCCTCCTCGACCACCGCGCTGGCCGGTTCCACGGAGGAGGAGCAGTTCCACTAGGCCGTCCCTTCGCGACCTGACCTGTCTGCCCGAGAGGAGCGGGGGTCGCACGACCGTCCTCGTCCGACCCCCGCTCCCCGAACCCGCCCACTCCGCCCCGCTCGCAGGAGAAGCGATGTCCACCAGTGCCCTGACCCGCCACGTCCGCGTTCTCGCGCCCGCGGGCGAGCGTCACGACGAGATCCTCACACCCGCCGCCCTGGACTTCCTGGGCCACCTGGCCGCCGCCTTCGGTACCCGCCGGAACGACCTGATGAGGGAACGCCGCCGGCAGGTCCTGCGCCTGGCCTCGGGCTCCCCGCTCGACTTCCCGATGGTCACCTCCGCCATCCGTGCCGACCCGTCCTGGCGGGCCGCACCACCCGCGCCCGGGCTGAGCGACCGGCGCGTCGAGATCACGGGCCCCCCGGACCGCCGGATGACGGTCAACGCCCTCAACTCCGGGGCCGCGGTCTGGATGGCCGACTTCGAGGACGCCACCGCGCCCACCTGGAACAACGTCATCAGCGGGCAGCTGAACCTGCTGGACGCCATCGAGCGCCGCATCGACTTCACCACCCCCGAGGGCAAGGAGTACCGGCTCGGCGAACAGCTCGCCACCATCGTCGTACGGCCGCGCGGCTGGCATCTCGACGAGGAGCACCTGGAGTACGACGGCCGCCCCGTGCCCGCCGCGCTCGTCGACTTCGGCCTGTACTTCTTCCACTGCGCCCAGCGGCAGATCGACGCCGGGCAGGGCCCGTACTTCTACCTGCCCAAACTGGAGAACCGCTACGAGGCCCGGCTCTGGAACGACATCTTCGTCACCGCCCAGGAACTGCTCGGCATCCCGCGCGGCACCGTCCGCGCCACCGTTCTCATCGAGACGATCACCGCAGCGTTCGAGATGGAGGAGATCCTCTACGAGCTGCGGGAGCACAGCGCCGGCCTCAACGCGGGGCGCTGGGACTACCTGTTCAGCGTGATCAAGACCTTCGGCCACCGCACCGACTTCCTCCTGCCCGACCGCGCCAAGGTCACGATGACCGCCCCCTTCATGCGCGCCTACACCGAACTCCTCGTCAGCACCTGCCACAAGCGCGGCGCCCACGCCATCGGCGGCATGGCAGCACAGGTGCCGGACAAGGACCCGGCCGCCCATGAGGCCGCACTCGCCAAGGTGCGGCTGGACAAGGAGCGCGAGGCGGAGGACGGCTTCGACGGCTCCTGGGTCGCCCACCCCGGCCTCGTCCCCGTCTGCCGCGAGGTCTTCGACGACGTCCTCGGCGAACGCCCCCACCAGCTCGACCGGACACGCGACGACGTGGAGGTGACGGCGGTCGACCTGCTGTCGGTGCGCCGCATCAGCGGCCCCCCGACCATGGAGGGCGTTCGCACCAATGTCGCCGTCGCCCTGCGCTACTTCGCCGCCTGGCTGCGCGGCCAGGGCGCCGTCGCCCTGTACGGGCTCATGGAGGACGCGGCGACCGCCGAGATCGCCCGCGTGCAGATCTGGCAGTGGCTGCGCCATCGGGTGGTCGACCGGGAGACGGTCCTCGGGCTGCTCGACGACGAGGCCGCCGCGCTCGGCGCCGCATACCCCTGGGCAGATGTCCAAGCGGCCCGCGCGCTGTTCGAACGAACCGCTCTGGCAGCCGAGGTGCCGCTCTTCTTCACCCCTGACGCCTACACCCGGCACCTCGTGCGCCGGACGGAGGCCAGGGCGTGAGCGGGGACATCGGGCGCATCGGCGTCGTGGGTGGCGGTCAGATGGGCGCCGGTATCGCCGAGGTCTGCGCACGAGCGGGGCTGGACACCGTGGTGTGCGAGGTCGACGCCGTCGCGGCCCGAGCCGCGCGGGACCGGGTGGCGGCCTCCCTCGACCGCGCCGTCCGGCGCGGCAAGCTGGAGGAGTCCGCCGCGCGGAACGCCCTCACCCGCCTCGTCTTCACCGGCGACCTCGAAGACCTGGCCGACCGGCAGCTCGTCGTGGAGGCCGTGGTGGAGAACCCGGACGCCAAGACCGAGGTGTTCGCCGCCCTCGACAAGATCATCGAGGACCCCGCCGCCGTCCTCGCCACCAACACCTCCTCCCTCCCGGTCATGCGACTCGGCATGGCCACGAGCCGCGCTGACCGGGTCGTAGGACTGCACTTCTTCAATCCCGTCCCCGTGCTGCCACTGGTGGAGGTCGTGACCTCGCTGCACACCTCGGCCGACACGACCGCCACGGTCGAGGATTTCGCGGCCCGCGTGCTCGGCAAGACCGTCATCCGTTCCCAGGACCGGGCCGGCTTCGTCGTCAACGCGCTGCTCATCCCCTACCTGCTGTCGGCGATCCGCATGGCGGAGTCAGGCTTCGCCACGGCCGCCGACATCGACACCGGCATGGAGCTGGGCTGCGCCCACCCGATGGGCCCGCTGAAGCTCGCGGACCTGATCGGACTGGACACCGTCGCCTCGATCGCCGAATCGCTCTACGACGAGTTCCGCGAGCCGCTCCACGCGCCTCCACCGCTGCTCCAGCGGATGGTGGAGGCCGGACTCCTCGGCCGGAAGACCGGCAGAGGGTTCCACACCTACGAACCGGTCTGAGGGCCCGGTACGGCGCGGGCCGAGGGACCCGCGCCGCCGCAGGGGATGAGGGTCCCCGGGCGGCGTGACAGGGGAAGGGCGGGAAGCGCGTGTGCGGCGGGCTTCCCGCCCTGTGCCCTGCCCGGCGCGCATCGGTCCGCCTCACCGTCCGGATGGTGGACGTCCTGCTCCCTTGTCCGACGGTGGCCCCGTAGGGTGGCGGGTGCAGCTGGTTCGCCCCGTCCGCCAGGCGGGATGCGTCGTAAGAGGGAACCCGGTGGGAATCCGGGACTGCCCCGCAGCGGTGAGCGGGAACGACCGCCGTCATACGCACTGGGCCCGGGAGGGCCTGGGAAGCGACGGCCAGTAGGAGTCCTCCTCGGTGAGGACGTGCCCGCGAGTCCGAAGACCTGCCAACTGCCCGCGCCCGGACCACTCGTGCGCGGACATCCCGGTGACCTCGAGGGCGGGTCGGCGACATACCGGACGGAGGACCGCGCCGTGCCGCGCGAGTTCGTACCCGTCCGGGTCCGTCACCCCTTCGCGCTCTCGTCCCGTCACCAGGGATCTCAGGGATTCATCTCGCGAAGGAGATCTCCGTGACCACCAAGCCCGCAGCCGCGGCAGCACGGTCCACCGTGCACGGCTACCCCCGCCAGGGACAGAGCCGGGAACTGAAGAAGGCGATCGAGGGCTACTGGAAGGGGCGCGTCACCGCCGACGCCCTCCGTGCCACCGCCTCGGAACTGCGCCGTACGAACTGGCGGCAGCTCGCCGAGGCCGGCATCGACGAGGTGCCCACCGGCGACTTCTCGTACTACGACCACGTCCTGGACACCACCGTCATGGTTGGCGCCGTCCCCGCACGCCACCGGGAGGCGGTCGCCGCCGACCCGCTCGACGGCTACTTCGCCATGGCCCGCGGCACCCAGGAGGTCGCACCGCTGGAGATGACCAAGTGGTTCGACACCAACTACCACTACCTCGTCCCCGAACTCGGCCCCGACACCGTGTTCGCCGCCGACACCACCAAGCAGGTCACCGAGCTGAAGGAAGCCCTGGCACTGGGCCTCACCGCCCGGCCCGTGCTGGTCGGCCCGGTCACCTACCTCCTCCTGGCCAAGCCCGCACCCGGCGTACCGGACGACTTCGAGCCGCTCACCCTGCTGGACCGGCTGCTGCCGGTGTACGCCGAAGTCCTCGCCGACCTGCGCGCCACGGGCGCCGAGTGGGTCCAGCTGGACGAACCCGCCCTCGTCCAGGACCGCACCCCGGCCGAACTCGACGCCGGCGGCCGCGCCTACCGCGACCTCGGCGCCCTCACCGACCGGCCCAAGCTGCTGGTCGCGTCCTACTTCGACCGGCTCGGCGAAGCCCTGCCGGTACTGGCCAAGGCACCGGTCGAGGGCCTGGCCCTGGACTTCACCGAGGCCGCCGCCGCCAACCTCGACGACCTCGC
The DNA here is from genome assembly GCF_055560195.1 of Streptomyces sp. NPDC023481. NCBI lineage: Bacteria > Bacillati > Actinomycetota > Actinomycetes > Kitasatosporales > Streptomycetaceae > Streptomyces > Streptomyces sp. NPDC023481. The sequence continues at coordinate 2,405 of NZ_JBVHJE010000004.1, read as the reverse complement.
CGCCGCAGGCGGTCTGCCCGGCAAGCGGCTGGTGGCCGGCGTCGTCAACGGCCGCAACATCTGGGTCAACGACCTGGCCAAGTCCCTGTCCACCCTGGGCACCCTGCTCGGACTGGCCGACCGGGTCGACGTCTCCGCGTCCTGCTCCCTGCTGCACGTCCCGCTCGACGCCACCACGGAACGGGACATCGAGCCCCAGATCCTGCGCTGGCTCGCCTTCGCCCGGCAGAAGACGCGCGAGGTCGTCACCCTCGCCAAGGGCCTCGCCCAGGGCACCGGCACGATCACCGCCGAACTGGCCGCCAACCGCGCCGGCCTCGCCTCGCGAGCAGGCTCGCCCATCACCAACGGCCCCGCCGTACGCTCCCGCGCCGCCGCCGTCACCAACGCCGACGCCCGCCGCTCCCAGCCCTACGCCGAACGCACCGCGGCCCAGCGCGCCCACCTCCGCCTTCCCCTCCTGCCGACCACGACCATCGGCTCCTTCCCGCAGACCGGCGAACTGCGCACCGCACGGGCCGACCTGCGCGCCGGGCGCATCGACACCGCCGGCTACGAGGAGCGGATCAAGGCGGAGATCCAGGAGGTGATCGCCTTCCAGGAGAAGGCCGGACTGGACGTCCTCGTGCACGGCGAGGCCGAACGCAACGACATGGTCCAGTACTTCGCCGAACAGCTCACCGGCTACCTCGCCACCCAGCACGGCTGGGTCCAGTCCTACGGCACCCGCTACGTCCGCCCGCCGATCCTCGTCGGCGACATCTCCCGCCCCGAGCCGATGACCGTCCGCTGGACGACGTACGCCCAGTCGCTCACCGACCGCCCGGTCAAGGGCATGCTCACCGGCCCGGTCACCATGCTCGCCTGGTCCTTCGTCCGCGACGACCAGCCCCTCGCCGACACCGCACGCCAGGTCGCCCTGGCGCTGCGCGACGAGGTCGGCGACCTCGAAGCAGCCGGCACCTCGGTCATCCAGGTGGACGAACCGGCGCTACGCGAGACTCTCCCGCTGCGCGCCGCCGACCGTCCGGCCTACCTGGCCTGGGCGACCGAAGCCTTCCGGCTCACCACCAGCGGTGTGCGGCCCGACACCCAGATCCACACGCACATGTGCTACGCCGAGTTCGGTGACATCGTCCAGGCCATCGACGACCTCGACGCCGACGTCATCAGTCTGGAGGCCGCCCGCTCCCACATGCAGGTCGCCCGCGAACTCGCCGCCCACGGCTACCCGCGCGAGGCCGGACCCGGCGTCTACGACATCCACTCCCCGCGCGTTCCGAGCGCCGAGGAGGCCGCCGACCTGCTCCGCACCGGGCTGAAGGCGATCCCGGCCGAACGGCTCTGGGTCAACCCCGACTGCGGCCTGAAGACCCGCGGCTGGCCGGAGACCCGCGCCTCCCTGGAGAACCTGGTCTCCGCCGCCCGCACCGTCCGCGGCGAGTTGCCGGACGCGTGACCTGACCGGACACTTCGGTGGGCCGGGACGCCGTGAGCGTCCCGGCCCTGATGTCTTCGAGCCGGAGGTGGAGCGGACGGCGATCACTGCGGCGTGGGACATACCCGCCGCTGTCTTCTGGCGCCTCGATGTGCCTCCCCTTACGGTGACCGGCTCAGCGGCCGGGCCGGGCGCTGGAATCTGCGGCTCGGGCGCCCCTTGGCCGTGCCGGACGTCGGCCAGGGCTCGTCACCGACATTCAGGACGCCGGATCCCGGTGCCGGCGCAGCAACGCCGCCAGCTCGCAGCGGAGGCAGGAGCCAGTGGCATCTGACTGAGTGGAACTGCGGAGACAGGGCGTCGACGATCTGTGGGCCTGCCCGGTGCAGTCCTCCCCCTGTGAGGCGATCAGGGCCTCCAGGTCATGAAGCAGTTGTTCGGTGCGTTTGGCCTGCTGGGCGAGGACCCGTACCCGGGCGCTCTGGCCACCGATCTGCCGTCGGCTGGCGATGAGTTGGTCGTATTCCTCCCGGGTGAGGGCGACCGCCTCACGGCCGCCGAGGGTGATGTGGCGCGGCTGGGGGGTTCTGGCCACTCGGTTCCTCCGCTCATCGGCCGGGTGGTCCGCGTCGGGGCGGGCTGCACTGTCGAGCCGTACTCACTCTTGCGTCGGACTCGGTGTCCGGAGAACGCCAGAGGGCCCCCGGATGGTTCCGAAGGGCCCTCTGTTGTCCGGAAGGAATCAGTGCGCGGCCGGAACCGCGCGGCCGCTGGTGGCCGCTGCCGGCTTGGGGTTCAGCAGGCGTTCGGCCAGTTCACCGAAGAGCAGGCCGAACCCGCCCCACAGGACGGTCTGGATGGCCAGCGCGGAGAGCCGGAACCGCCACAGCAGGGTGGCCGGGAAGTCGTTCGGCACCTCGTTGACGACGGGCAGGAACGCGTAGGCCAGACCGATCACGACGGCGAA
>NZ_JBVHJE010000003.1:0-607566 GCF_055560195.1 Streptomyces sp. NPDC023481 | reverse complement strand
CGTCGCAATCCACACCGAACCGGAAGGCCCTCACCCGTTCAAGATCCCTCAGCCGAGATCTGACTCACCCGTCCACAACCTCCCCGGACAGAACACCTAGTGCTCCAGCAGCGTTCCGCTATCTGGCCTGGTCAGAGGCGTCGTGGGAAGTGTAGTTGGCTGATGGCCGATCAGGGGCGGTCTTGCCGGACCGCCCCTCCAATGGGCGGCATCGAGCACTGTCCGAGCCGTGATCAGGGCAGCTTCCCCGCGTGATCGACGACCTTTCCGACGCGACTGGGACCGTGAACTCGGGGATCTCTTCCTGCGTATCGGCCACCGTTTCGGCCGCGCCGACCTGCGACGCCGCATGCGCGACTACGTCCGCGCCCTGCTCGGCCCAGTCGGCCGCAAAACGGCTGGCAACTGGCCGAACACGCCAGTCACCGCACCCCCGACGGCCTGCCGCGACTACTGAACAAGGCCACCTGGCAAGCCGACGCCGTCCGCGATGACCTGCAGACATACGTCGCCGACACGTTAGGCGAAGACGACGGGGTCCTCATCCTCGACGACACCGGGTTCGTCAAGAAAGGCAACACCCCCGCGGGCGTGCAGCGCCAGTAATCCGGCACCGCCGGCCGCACCGAAGGCTGCCAGATCGGCGTCTTCGTCGCCTACGCCACCTCTCTTGGCCGGGCCCTGGCGGACCGCGAGCTGTATCTGCCCAAGTCCTGGACGGACGACCGCGAACGCTGTCGCGCCGCCAAGATCCCCGATGGGCGGGCCTCCGCCACCAAACCAGAGCTGGCCAGAGCAATGGTGCTCCGCGCACTCGCCTCGCCGCTGCCGAGCGGCTGGGTGACCGCGGATGCCGCCTACGGCCAGGAATGGCGCTTTCGCCGGACGCTGGAAGAAGCCGCAGTCGGCTACGTGCTCGCCGTCCCAGAGTCCCAGCGAATACCTGCTCGCCCTGGCGGGACCTGCCGGACGAGCTCGGCTCGTTCCAGATGGCTCACAAATGCCTGGTCAGGTGGGCCGTGGACGGCACCTGGGAACGCATCCTTGCCGCTGTCCTGGCAGCGGCCGACGACGCTGACGACATCGGCTGAACCGTCTCGGTCGACTCCATTGTCTGCCGGGCTCACCAGCACGCCGCCGGAGCCAGAAAAGAGGGGCGCCAGGCCGGGCCGAACCTGACGACCATGCCCTCGGACGTTCCCGCGGCGGCCTGAGCACGAAAGTCCACCTCGCCAGCGACAGCCGTGCACTGCCCCTGGTCCTCCGCGTCACCGCAGGCCAGGCGGGCGACGCTCCGGCCTTCGAGACGGTCATGGCAGGCATCCGTGTTCCGCGAAGCGGCCCGGACGACCGAGAAACCGACCCGATACCGTCCTGGCGGACCGGGCGTATTCATCCCGTGCGATCCGCAACCATCTCCGGCGACGCGGGCTCCGTGCGGTCATCCCTCAGCCGTCCGACCAGGTCGGCCACCGGCTACGCCGGGGCCGCGACGGAGGCCGCCGCCCGCCGGCTTTCGATGCTGAGGCATACAAGCAGCGCAACGCCGTCGAGCGGTGCATCAAGCGGCTGAAGCAGTGGCGCGGCCTGGCCCTGCGAACGGACAAGCTTGCCATCGCCTACCAGGCCGGCCTCCACCTCGCGGCCATCCTCATCTGGACAGCTGCTTGACGGCCGAAGCGCCTTGCCCGCAAAGATGACCACATGGACGATCTGTTGAAGTTCCTCGTCGCACGCGTCATGGACGACAACCACGCCTATGCCTACGTGGCCGACACTCTGGGCGGCGAGGCTCTTCTCGACAGCCATCTCCCCATGCTCGACCTGACCGAGCAACTGGCGCACGACTACAAGGCCATGGACCCCTCGGACGCCCGCTCGGCCGGCCTGGCATACGCCCTTCGAGTCCTTGCCCAGTCATACGCCGAGCACCCTGCCTACCGCCAGGAATGGCGCCCATAGCCCTCCAAGGAGACAAGCCCTAGCTCCTGGGGTTCTTGTCGTTGGAACACCACAGGCTCCGTCTGTACGTGCAACGCTCCGACCGGCCGGGCGTCATCGGCGTCGACATTCGCCTCACCACTCCCTACACGGCGTTGATCAGCTCTCTACCGAGCCTTGTCGAAGAAGACCAGTACCGACACCCGTCTTCCGACGACCCGCCACGCGCCCGGAGCCCGCGCCTCAGCTGAGCTTGTTCTTCAACCTCGGCTTCGTTTCCGACCACGCGGGGCGCGAGAGTTGCTCGCGCACCCATGCGGGATCGGGGTTGGTGTGTGGCTGGCCCGCCACAATGACAGTTGGCACAGTCTCGTTGCCGTCGTTGGCTGTCCTCACCACTGCTGCTGCAGCCGGGTCACGCCAGATGTCGACCCAGTGCATCTGGCGGGCGCGACGGCCCAGCCGGATACGCAGTCGAAGGCAGTACTTGCAGCCCGGCCGCCAGAAGACGACCGGCTGGCCGTCGACCGCGCTGCGGTGCTGTGCCTCCAGCACGCCGATTGACCTCGGGAAGATCAGAGGCGAGTTAACGCCTGCGAGCAGCACAAAGACCAGCAGGAGGACGGCGGCTGTGCCTGGGGTCCCGCTGACGATCAGCCCAGCCGCAAGGGCTGAGCCGCAGAGCACGAGCAGCATCGGCAAGATCCAAGCGCGCATCATGAGGAGGAAGGCTATCGATGAGTCGAAACGGGCCTCGCACTTGGGCCACTCACCTGGGCGTTCGCCGGACGGTGGGGCGACCTTCGTCTGATCATGTGCTCCGACCAAGGTTGCACCGATCGAGACGAAGCCCGTGAAGTGAGTCTGCTGCCTGACACCGGTGCCGGGAAGGCGTTCGCGCAAGCGTCACGCTTTCGAAAGGCCCTATCGACTGCCTGACCGCGCGGGGACGAGTTGTTCGACCTCGTCGACCTCACGTTGGTGGCCGAGCACGGGCGCGGGCACAGCGCGATGTACGAGGCGCTGAACCACGGGAAGGTGGACGTGCCCCGGCTGCGGCAGGTGCTGGCCGGTCTGCCGATGCCACGGGCCGCCGACGGGCGCTTGGTCTTGGCGGTGGACGTCAGCAACTGGCTCCGCCCCGACGCGCCGACCAGCGCGGACCGCCATGTCTATGGCAGCAGCGGGTGGTCCTCGGACCAGGTCATTTCCAGCTGGCCGTATCTTTCGTCGCCGCCCTGGAATCGGGCCGGAGGCCCTGGTGCCAGCTCCTGGACGCCGTCCGTCTCGGACCCGAGGACGATGTTGCCGAGGACACCGCCGCCCAACTCCGCTGCGCGGTCACGGGCCTGATCGAGATGGGCGACTGGCACTTCGGTGACCGCGACATCCTCATCGTCTTCGACGTCGGCTACGACGACCCGCGCATGGCCCACCTTCTCGACGGCCTCCCGGTCGAGGTAATGGGACGGGTGCGCTCCGACCGCATCATGCGACGGCCCACGCCCTCACTCAAGGAGTACGCCCTGGCCTACCCCAGGGTGGCCGACCACCGAAGCACGGCAAGGAGTTCCACTTCGCCAGGCCGGACACCTGGGCGAGCCGGACGCGGCAACGACGCAGGTCACCGACCGGTACGGCACCCCACGCGCAGTGGTCTGGGACCGCATCCACCCCCGCCCGCCGCCGTCCTGCTTGCATCGACATCACCGTCGCCGTCAAATGGCAGCGAGCCGCCGGAGACTGGGCAGCCTGCACAGCCGGCGCCGCCAGCCGCCCGTGAGCCATTGCCATGCGCCGCTAACCCATGCCGCCGTTGCTCTGGAGAAGCTGGGCGTTGATCCATCCGCCCTCTGCAGAGCAGAGGAATGTGACGAGATTCGCGCAATCCTGCGGCACACCGAGGCGTCCCAGGGGGGTGAAGCGGATGACGTCCGCCTTCTGCTCTTCGGTCATCCACCCAGTGTCGGTCGGTCCGGGATTGATCGCGTTGCAGGTCACTCCCAGGTGGGCGAGCTCACGGGCAGCGGCCAGCGTGATCCGGTCCATCGCTCCCTTGCTTACCCCATAAGGCAGGTTGCCGGCGGTGTGGTCGCTGGTCAGGCTGACGATCCGACCACTGCCGTGCTGTCCGCGGAACCGCAGCCCATACTCCCGGATCAGCAGCCAGGTTGCCCGGGCATTGACGGCGAAGTGCAGGTCGAAACTCTCCACCGTGGTGTCCAACAAGCCGGAGTCGACCGACTCGCAATGGCAGAGCACCAGCGCGGTCACGTTTCCCAGTTCGCGCTCGACACTGTCGAAGAGCTGAGTCGGAACCGCCGGGTCGCTCAGGTCCGCCTCGACCGCAAGCGTTCTCGCCCCACGGGACGCCCCCTTCTTCCGCAGCTCTTCGGGCGCCCCCGGCTCCATGCCCCACTGCATACGCGCGTCATACGGAGTCCAGTACGTGAAGGCCACGTCCCACCCGGCCCGGGCCAGATTCAATACCACGGACGCCGCGATCCCTGCCGAACGTCCCGCCCCCGTGACCAAGGCAAGCGGGCGCCGCGCCTCTCCCACGTCCTGCCGGCTCCCGGCACGCGTCTCACCAGTCATGACCTTCATCCTGGCGAGCTGCCCTTCACGTGGCACCTGACTTCCCCGGGCCCTGCCATGCCCACACCCCTTTGGGCGCGCAGACCCAGCCACCACAAGGCACACAAGGCACAGATCAGACAGGCATTCAGGCAGTTCCCATGCCCGGCTCGGATGGGGATGCCGACCCTCGCGATATGAGTGCGGCGACGGGACAGGTGTGATCACTCGCATCTGGCGCGGGACGGGTGGGGGCGGTGTGGGGAGGAGGCGGTGTCAGGGCTGGTCGAACTGCGCGGCGGCCTCCTCCAGGTCGGCGACGGTCCCCGACATGATCGTCCGCACGTGCCTGGTGATGTGCTGCACGGGCCAGTCCCACCACGCCACGGCGAGGATCCGGGCGATGTCCGCGGCGTCGTAGCGGGTGCGGATGAGCCGAGCCGGGTTGCCCCCGACGATGCCGTAGTCGGGGACGTCGCCGGTGACCACGGCGCCGGCGGCGATGATCGCGCCGTGACCGATTCGTACACCGGGCATGACCGTGGCGCCGTGGCCGAACCACACGTCGTTGCCGACGACCGTGTCGCCCCGGCTGGGCAGGTCGGTGATCAGGTCGAAGTGCTCCGCCCAGGAACCACCCATGGTGGGGAAGGGGAAGGTGGACGGACCGTCCATGCGGTGGTTGGCGCCGTTCATGATGAACCGGGTGCCCGTCCCCAGCGCGCAGTACTTGCCGATGACGAGCCGCTCGGGGCCGTAGTGGTAGAGAACGTTGCGCGTCTCGAACGCGGTCGGGTCGTCCGGATCGTCGTAGTAAGTGAAGTCACCGACCTCGATCAGCGGCGACTTCACCAAGGGCTTGAGCAGGACCACGCGCGGGTGCTCGGGCATCGGGTGGAGCTCAGTGGGGTCAGCGGGAACGGGCGGCATCGCGGAGGCGGTTCCTCTCCAGTGGACTTAGAGCGACAACTGTCGCGTTAAGATGCTGGCACGGCCCGCCGTCTTGATCAACCGGATACTGATTGCCGATGAGAGACTCACTGGACACGACGTCGGACCGCCGTCCGGGCGGTCGCACCGCCCGCGTCCGCGCCCAGGTCCTCGACGCGGTGCGCGCCGAACTCGCTGAAGGCGGTCATGAAGGGCTCACGATGGAGGGCGTCGCGGCGCGGGCCGGGGTGCACCGCGCCACGGTCTACCGGCGGTGGCGTGATGTCGGCGGCCTGCTCGTCGACGTCATCAACGCCGCGGGCGAGATCGACTGGCAGCCGCCGGACACCGGCTCCCTGCGCGGCGATCTGACGGCCCTCAACGAAGAAATCCAGGAATCCCTGGTCCTGCAGCCGTCGCTCGCCGTCGCCCTGATGGCCGCCTCGTTCCACTCCGAACAGGCCGCGCAGGCTCAGACGCAGCTGTGGGCGGACCGGTACGCCCAGTGCGAGATCCTCGTCGAGCGCGCCATCGAGCGCGGTGAACTCCCCGCACAGCACACGGACGCGCGGAGCCTGCTGATCGCCGCCACGGCGCCGCTCTACCACCAGCTGGTGCTCCTGCGTACCGATCCAGACCCGCAACTCCCGGAACGGGCCGCGGAGGCGGCAGTCCTGGCGGCTACCGCGGGTGCCTTCTCCGTCCGTCGGCAAGAGAGCGGGTGATGGAGGAGACAGGGTGCGAACGCAAGCGCAATCAAGAGCGGGACAAGACCTGGATCACGGTCCAGTAGTCCAACAACCTGGACGCGAACCCGGGTGGGTGCTGCTCTTGGGAGCGGGGCCGTCTGTCGGGGCGAGCCGCTGCCGGATGCCAGTGCTGAGCCGGGCGAGGATGACGGTGGAGAACTACTCGCGGGCGCCGGGGATGAGGCGACCGCCGACGGTGGCGGGTCCGTCGCAGATGACGGTGATGCTGGCCGTGCGCACCACGTACAGAAAAGCCTCGTGGGCGGCGATGGCCGGGGACCGCTGCGGGTCGTCCTTCTGCCGGAACGTCTCCCAGGAGCGGGCGAGGTACCGCGGGGTGGTGTCGGCCCGGTCAATCACGACCATCAGGCGCGGCACACCGTCGAGGTCGCCGTCGAGGGCGATGCGACGCTCCCCGCTCGCAGCCGAGGCCGACCGAGGCGTCGTGGATGCCGGCGACGTTGCCGCGGTCCTGACCCGTGCTACGAAGAGGCGAAGTGAGCCGCCCCGAGTTTCGTAGAGTCCGGTGGCCTTGTGTCGGGCAGACTGCGGCTGTCGCCACCAGTCGCCTTCGCACGCGCCGGATGTCGCGGAGAACCCCGGGGACGCGGCGGCGCACACTCTGCGGGTGTGCTCAGGAGCTGACGCCGATGCTGAGCGGGTTCGACCACATCACCGACTCCTGGCCCGCCGTGGTCGGTTCTGTGGTCGGGGCGGCCGGTGCGGTGGTCGGGCCCGTGGTCGCGCCTGCCTCAGGGTGTGTCCCCGGAGTAGTAGAGGCGGCAGCTCACACCCGGGCCGGGCGTGCGGGGTTCGCCGGGGCGCGGGTCGTACAGGGCGCGGCCGCCGGGCCACCGCGACAGCTCGGTGGGCAGGGCCACGCCGTCGTCGACTTCCTCGGTCCGCCACCCGTGGATGTCCAGCAGGAGGCCGTCCAGCGGGCCGCCGACCAGTTCGGCGTAGGTTCGGTGTGGGAGCGGGCCGGGGTGGGGGTCGTCGTGCTCCGCGCCGTAGACCCGGCCGTTCAGCAGCTGCTCATCTCCGTTCATCTGGCCAGCGTCGCAGCCGCCACCGACAACGCGGGCTTGCCCAGGTCCGCCTTGGGCAAGCCCCACGTGGTCGGAGGCCGCGGCTTAGCCGGGTCAGGTACAGAAGGGGGAGCGCCGGCCGCCGGACTTGTGCGTGGCGGCCTGTTCCTCTGCCTCCTGGCGCAGGCGCTCCTGCTCCTGGCGTTCACGTTCGTCGGCTTCGGCCTGCGTTTGTGCTGCGCCGGCCCGGTCCTGGCAGTCCTCGCACGGGTGCGGGCTCGGGGGGCGCTTGCTCCACTCTTGGGTGTAGCCGATCGCCTCCCACCGGGCGTCGGTGAACTTCTGCCTGCAGCTCTTGCGTACCGGCCGCCGCGCCTCGCGCTGCGCGGCTTCCCGTTCCTCACGGGGCCGTTCCTCTTCCCGGGCGGCCTGGTGGCGGCGGGCGAGGTAGGCGTCCCGGCGGGCATTGCCGATCGCGTCCAGCAGTGGCTGGCGGTGGTCGCAGCCGTGGCGGTGGCGGTGGGGCGTGGCTATGCAGGCGAGTAACGTCGCGCGTGCCGTGTCGTACTGCCTGACAGCGGTTGCCTCGGCCGACGGGGCCCGGTTGCGCATCGGTGCGGTCCGGTCCGTGCAATTCCTTCGTGCAGAAACCACCCGAGGTCGGGGTGCGTGTCGAGCTAAGATCAACGACGTCTTGGATGATCAGCACGGAAGGGGGATGGCGCGTGCTGCCTGAGGCTTTGACGGTGCTGGCGGCCTCCGGGGGAACCGCGGTGGTCCAAGCCGCCGGTACGGATGCCTGGGAGGGGTTCCGTCGGCGGGTGGCTGTGTGGTTCGGACGCGGGGATGCCGAGCGGGAGTCCGGTGAACTGGCGCGTCTGGACCAGACCGCGGCTGACCTGGCCCCGGAGGACGGCGTATCGGCCGAGCGGATCCGCATCCGTCAGGAGGCACTGTGGCAGGCCCGGTTCGAGGGCCTTCTGGAGGGCCTCGCGCAGGACGAACGTGACCGTGCGGTCGCGGAGTTGCAGTCGCTGCTGAACGCAGACCGCACGTCCGGAGCCGTGGTCGGGGACGGCGGACTGGCCGTCGGCCGGGACCTCAACGTCAGCGCCGACAATGGCTCGGTCGCCGCAGGGCTGATCAACGGAGGTGTTCACCTGAGCCCCCCTCCACCGCCGGTTTCGTCCCAGGGCTGAGCGAACCGGCCGACGATCCCAGCCCGCGCCCGTCCTCCGCTTCCTCGACCGCGTCAACACCGCACGTCGTCCAGGCCAGCCACCACGGCGTGGCCGTCGGGCACGCCGACCACTTCTCGTACTACGGCAATGCCCGTCCTCCTGCGTCCTGGCCGCTTCTCGTGGGTGTCGTTCCAGCTGCGGCGCGCTGCTTTCAGCCACGCCGAGAACTCGACGAGCGAACGGGGCTCAGGAGGCAGGCGAACACCGGGGACGCGTCGGACGCCGTGCGCTGCACCGTGCTCGTCGGCACCGCGGGTGTCGGCAAGACACAGCAGGCCGCCCGGATCGCGCGCGCGGCCTGGCGGGATGAGCAGGTCGACCTGCTCGTGTGGGTCACAGCCACCGACCGCGACGCAGTCGTCGCCGCATACGCCCGCGCCCTGGCCGAGATCACCGGGACCGACACGCCCATCGGCTCGGGCACGGCGGCAGCCGAACACGCGGCGCAGGCGTTCCTCGCCTGGCTGCGGCCGGGCACGGAGGGTGCGCGGCGCCGCTGGCTGATCGTCCTTGACCATGTGGCCGACCCCGATGATCTGCGGGGTTTGTGGCCACCCGATCACCCGAGCGGCCAGCTCCTGGTCACCACACGGCGCCGAGACGTCGCGCAGCCAGGGCTGAACCGCCTGGTGGTCCCCATGGCGGAATTCAGGCCCGGTGAGGCGACGGCCTACCTCTCGGAGGTGCTGGCCGAGTACGGGCATCCGGGCGCTGCGGCCGATGAACTCGCGGCCCTCGCAAGGACGCTGGGATGTCTTCCGCTGGCCCTGTCGCAGGCTGCTGCACAACTGGCCGACACGGGGCTGGGCTTGGCGGCGTACGTCCGCCTGCTGGAGGAGTACGACCTGCTCGGTGGGCCAGGCGAGTGGGGCGAGGTTCGTCCCCGCCGTGGGCAGCCTCTCGCCGAACTCGTCCCCGGACCCGGCGCGTTTCCCGACGGCCAGAACACGGCCGTGACCGAGGCATGGCGGTCGTCGCTGGAGCAGGCCGACCGGATGCCCTCTGGCGACCTGGCCGGTCCCCTGCTGGAGCTGGCTTCCCTGCTGCCTGCCGAGGGGATACCCGAATCCGTGTTCATCAACTCCGCCGCCACGGAGTACCTCCAGGAGCACCGCACCACTGCCGCGCCCGGCCAGACGCTTCGGGCGGACGAGGTGCACAGTGCGCTTCGCCTGATGGACCGCCTGGGGATCATCGACTGCACACCAGGCGACCCGTATCGCGCGGTGCGTGTACACCCGGTGCTCCAGTGCGCGACGCGCGAGGCACTGTCCGCCGGCCGGATACGCAACCTCGCCTGGAAAGTCGCGTCGGCACTGGTGAAGGCAGCCGACGCTCAGCGAGAGGTTCCCGGTTTCGCCCCGGTACTCGTCGACGCCGTCGAGGTCCTCCGCGGGCACGCCGACCCGGCCCTCTGGTCGGGCATGCCCTACTCCAGACCCGAGGAGTTCTCCGGCCTGTCGGGCAACGGCCCGGGCCCGACCGACCATGAGCTGCTCTACCGCGTCGGTGAGGTGCTGGGGACAACCGGTCAGGCGCAGGCAGCCGTCGCCTACTTCGAGCGGCTGGCCGACGCGGCCCTTCACCACCAGGGCCCCTACTCTCCGGGCCTCGAGTTCGCCCGCCTCCGTCAGGCCCACTGGCAGGGCGAGTCCGGCGATGCAGCCGGGGCTGTGGCGCGGTACGAAGCCATCCTCGACCAGCAGAGCCGCTTCTTCGGACCTCACCACAAACGCACCCTCGACACCCGGGCCGCCCTGGGTCGCTGGCGCGGCGCCGCGGGTGACGCGGCCGGTGCGGTGGCCGCGTACACAGAACTCCTGTCCTTGCTGCAGCGGCACTCGTTCCCGGACTCCACCGCTGTCCTTGACACCCGAGCGGAACTCGCGCGCTGGCAGGGTGAGTCGGGAGACGCGTACGGAGCAGCGACGGCCTGCGAAGCACTCCTGGCCGATCTGATCCGCGTACTGGGCCAGCACGGCGGGCTCCGGCATCCGCAGGAGACACCTACGGGGCCCTACCGGAGTGGCCTGGAAGACCTGACCGCGCTCTCCAACTGGTTGAAGGTGTTCGACGCCCACCACAGCCACGCTCACTGGCGCGGCCGTGCCGGAGACGCCGCTGGGGCCGCGACCTCCCTCACGTATCTTTTGAACCAGCAGATGCAGATACTCGGCCCCTCTCATCCCCGAATCCTGGCCACCCGTGAAGAACTGGCCTACTGGGAGGAACGCGCCCGGATCCGGTGAGCCTGCCGTCAACGGCCATCGCTTGTCACGGCTGCCGTCAGCCTGCCGGCTGGGGAGCGCCAGCAGGGAATGGCCGTTTTCAAGGCTGTGTCCGCAGTTCCGTGAACCACAGCGCCTGTGCGTCAGCAGAGACAGATGCGCCGATCGCCCAGTCTCCCGGCGTAGGGCATGCTGATGCGGTGAGTGATCCCAACAAGCATGGCTGGAATGGCTGAACAGCCTGGACGTGCCACGGAAGGCTGCTGCTGAGTGGCTGCGTGCCCAGTTCAGCGCCCTCGGCGTGACCGATCCTGTCGACCTGATCAAGTCGGAGGTCATGGAAGACCTTCCGCAGCTCGCGCGATTCGTGCTGCTGCGGAGCCTGTGGCACGGTGCGATCAACGGCTGGACCGAGCCGGGGTCGCTCGATCAACTGCCCGCCGCGCAACGCCTCCTTGCTGCCGGCTCGGACAGGGAGGATCTTGTTCGCCTTGTCCGAGCCGTTGCCTATGAGGCGGTGTTTGCGACGCTCGACGAGCTGGACGCCGGCGGCGATGTGAACGTGTCGGGTGTGGAGGCCGGCTGGGTGGTTATGGAGTCGGGCGAAGATGGCGCTCCGACTGGGCGGCCCTTGTCCGGCCTGCATGAAGACCTCCTGACAATGGATCCCAGCGGGCGCGACGGAGCTGACCTCTGGCGATGCGGGCAGTAATCGGGCGGTTGATGCAGGTCACGACTGCGTGAGGATGCGGGTCCGGAGGAGTTCGACGTACTGCTGTCGGGCACCACGGTGGCCACCATCGCCGCAGTCCCCGCGGGCACGGCGCTCGCCACCCTGCTCGGCTGGCCCACGTTCTGGGCCGTCGCCGCGCTCTGCCTGCCCGCAGCCATCGGCATCCTCACCGTCTTCCCCGCGCGCCCCGCGGGGGCGGAGGAGAGCGACGGACCCACGTGGCGAGCAGAGCTCGCCCAGCTCAAACGTCCGCGGCTGCTGCGGGACAGCCCCTGCGCGCTCCGTCGCTTCCCCACGCTTTCCCTGGGCATGACATACAACGTTTCACGCCGGGCAGACGGGTGGTCAACAGACAACCAAAGAGGGCTAAAGGTCGTTGAGCCCGATCGTTATCAGCCGGGAGCAACCATGACAAGTTATGGCGGGTCTTCTTCCGCGCCCACTCGTTCACGTACCAACGGGCTGGCGGTCGCCGGTCTGTGCTGCGGCATCGTCGGACTGTTCGTACTGAACATCATCCTGGGCCCGCTGGCCGTCGTGTTCGGCGCCGTCGGGCTGCGCCAGTCGGCTGCCAAGGGCGGGGCGGGCATGGCGAAAGCCGGCATCGTGCTCGGCATAGTCGACGTCGTCTTGTGGCTCGTACTCCTCGCCGTCGCTGCCAACAACGGCGGCTTCAGCTGGCACGTGGGCGGCTGACCGGTCTGCAGTGCCCCCACGAGTGCGGCCCGCTGCAGCGGCGGGCCGCACTCGGCTGCCTGCAGTGCTTTCAATCTCCGCTGCTGATGCTGCGCTACACCACCGGGTTCGACGCGCCCCTCGTCGTTTCCGTGCGCCAGGGTGAGGGCTCGAACGATGCCGGTCCGGTGACCCGCACGCTCCACCTCGACCCCGGCACCAGTGCGGAGGCCTGTCGTCAGGCAGCCAGAGTCTGCGTTGCCTTGGCAGCCGCGGTACGGTCCGCCCGCAGCCGATCCAGTAGGGCGTCAGCAGCGATGAGCGCCTGGTCCACCGACTGGGAGCCGGTCATGACGCACAACGTGTAAGAGGCGTCTTCCAGCTCGCGGCTGGAGTGACCGGTGGGCTGCACGTCATGGCGAAAGCGGGCGTCGGCGAAGCGAGCCAGTACCGCACGTAGTTCCTTCTCCGCAGGCAGCAACAAAGCGACAACCTTCCCGAAAGGCGGGCCGGTTCGCAGGGCCCGCGACGTCCGTGAGCGCGCTCTCACGGACGGCTGCAGCCGAAGCGGAGGATACGCACTCCGAAGAGCCGTCTGCCCCGGCCTGATCACCGCATGCACACTTTCTGTCGCACGCTGCCGCGGCGTCCCGCACGGCGGGTCCGGGCCTCGGACCGTCCGCGCATGCGCCGTAGCTACGGATACACCTTCGACGTTCGTCTGCGGGCTGGTCCCCGTACCCGCGTGCGGCCCGGACGTTATGGACGGCGCCGGCAGGGGCTTCGCCTGTCTGGCTCACGCACCGCCCTCTCACCGCTCCGGGTGGTGCAGGTCCAGTGCGTCGCCGACTCTGGTGATCGACGCATGCACTCGTCGCGCGGCGGAGACACGCACGCGTTCGCCGGGGAGCGGGACGAGGAGCACCATGGGGCCTGCCACCTCTCGTGTGGAGAGCGTCGATGCCTGCGGGGAAGCCGGTGAGAAGTGCTCGACTTCGAGGAGGTCCGCGTGACTGCTCATCAGCAGCTCACAGACCTTCACCACTTCACCTTCGTCGGCGGGGGCTCGCCCCGTGTGGACCAGGGACTCGGACTCGGCAGCCACGGACATCGGTGCCCCGGCGAGCACCTCGTCGAGGGCGGAAGGGTCCGTGATGTCCACGCCGACGATGCCACCGCTGAGGTGGTCCGGGCGTTGCCAAGCACCGTCCTCGTCTCGCAGGGAGTAGTACAGCTCTTCGGCCACGTGGCCGACGTTCCTGCGGTGCACGAGGAGGACGAAGCCCAGGTCGCCGCTGATCCAGACGTCGGCGACGGCCGGAGCGTCCGGGGGAATGGCCAGGTGGTTCGCTGCTGCCCCGGCGATGGTCGGGCGCCCGTGCTGGACGACAATGCGGGTGGCGGCCTCCCCCTCGGTGGTGGCGTGACCTAGGTGAGCCTGGCGAGACACAGCGGGCTGGCCGCGGCCATCCGGCTGCGCCTTCCGCCCGATGTGGTGGCCCCGCCGTACTGCCGCAGTCCGCCCCAGCGGAACCGGCCCGGCTGGTCGCCGAAGCCCTCGCCGCAGCCGCCGCCACCGCCACCGCCACCGCCGGAGCGGATGGTCCCGGGCGCGCCCCCGTCGAGGACGAGGGCCGTACCCCCGACCTCACCCAGTCGGCCACCACCATGACGCCTCAGTTCGCTGCCCTGCGGAACTGGTTGCGGAACCACTTCACCGCGCACCCGTGAGGCAGGTGGGCACGAGCCGGGGCTGCGCGGGCCCACGCTGCCGTGGGCCCCTTCCCGTGCCGGTGCATGGCAGTCGTCGGCCTGCGCGGGCGTGGGCGCGTGCCTCGCGACGTCGACGCAGGTACGGGCGGCTGTTGCCGCGGTACGCCGTCACATGGGGAGCGAGAACAGCCGTACCGGTCCCGAGGGCCAGCGGGCCTCGTCGTGCAGGGGCGTCACCATGGTCCGCAGGGGCATGGGCACCAGACGGGCTCCGGGCTGTTCCACGAGTACGTCGTTGTCGAGCGGGTGCCACCCCAGGTGCTGGTAGAGCGGCATGAGGGGAGGCCGGCAGAACAGCAGTGCGTGCTGTGGACCCATCGTTCGGGCGTGCTCCAGTGCGCCGGCGACGACGAGGCGCGCCAGTCCGCGACCTTGCATGCCGGGGGCTACGGCCACCCCGCCGACCCCCACCACCTCGGTCTCGGTGTCGCCGATCGCGACAGGCAGTCGCAGCAGGCCGGCGTGTGCCACGAGTCGGCCGTCCTGCCTGATACCGAAGTGCTCCTCCTTCGGCAGCCACGTCAGGCCGGTCCAGGCGACGCCGAAAGGATCATCGCCGTGACCAAGGATCTCTTCCTGGTCGGCCTTCGTGTACCGGGCCAGCCGCACCACGCCCGGTGCCGCCGAAGGGCAGTTCTCCGCAGAGGAATCGTTCTCCGTCATCACCGCATGATGATCCAGCTTGTCCGGTGATGCTGTCGAGCCGGGGGACGGGGCACCGGCCGCTACTCGGTGGTACCGTATAGCGGTAGCCGGTATCACTGAGTACCGAGACGTCGGGGGAGGAGGTATGCGATGGACGACCTGACGGAGATGCTGAAGGGCACGCTAGAGGGCTGCGTGCTGGAGATCATCGGCCGCGAGGAGACCTACGGGTACGCCATCACGCGTCGACTGAACGAGCTCGGCTTCGCCGATGTCGTCGAGGGGACGGTCTACACCATCTTGCTGCGGCTGGAGCGGAACAAGCTCGTCCAGGTGACGAAGCGGCCATCCGGGATGGGGCCGCCACGCAAGTTCTACGCGCTCAACGACGCCGGCCGTGAAGAGCTCGCAAGATTCTGGGCGAAATGGGAGTACCTCTCTTCACGCATCGACATCCTCAAGGAAGGCGGGAGATGAACTTCTGGGACACCATCACGGGTAAAGACCTCACCAGGGAATGGAGAGGGTTCGAGGCCCGGGCCGAGGCACTGCCGGCCGACCACCGGGCGGTGTGGGAACAGATCAGGGCCCACCTGTTCCCTTACTCGGAATTCTCGGGCCGCAACCTGATGCCGATTTTCGACAGCGCCCTGGCGCTGCTCGAGGAAACGGCGGCGGACGGCCAAAGCGTTCACGAGGCGCTGGGTGACGACGTCGCGGGCTTCTGCGCGGCGCTGGCCGGTGGAGAAGGGGCTCGGAGCTATCGCGACCGGTGGCGCGAGCAGTTGAACCGGAACGTTGCGAGGAAACTGGGCCGGCTAGGGGGCTGACGTGAGTATCCGAGACATCATCGAGGGCAAGAAGCAGTGGCGGGCACACATGGCGCGGGTCAAGGCGCTCCCGCCGGACTACCAGATCGTCTACGGCGAGATCCAGAAGTACTTCTTCAAGATCGGCCCGGTCGACCTGTCCGACGGGACTCTGCTCTCAGGGATGGTCGACTTCTTCGAAGAGGGCAGCGCGACCGGAAAGGGGGTCCTCGAACTCATCGGCACTGATGTCGCTGCTTTCGCCGACGACCTGGTCAAGGACTCCCGCACCTACGCCGAGGTCTATCAGGAGTCCGTCAACGGCACATCCGGCACGGCCGAGAAGTAAGGCGACATCGGGGAGGACCAGCCGTCCGCAAACGTCGGGCCGATCACCCCACCAGCCCCATCAGCCCCCTCCGTCACGCAGGCCACGACGGCCACCGCCGATGAGCACGGTGATCCCCGGTGCGGCGGGGCGCCCGATCCGGGCGCCCCGGCGGCTTCGGACGGCCGGGCAGCCACCCGCCGCGGGCCCGCCGAATACGCGCGCTCCAGGCGGGTTGCAGTCCGTGACCTGGGGGCGTTTGCTGGAAGTACCGGCGGTGAAACGAGTGCGCAGGCCACGTCACGGTCCCCAGGACCACACCTCCGGACCCACGGCAGCGGGCCCGCCCTCGCCGACCGTCTCTCGGCACTCGATGCGGAGGTGACACAGGTGAAAGCCGTTGTCTACGAAAGGCCTTTCAGCGTCACGGTAAAGGACGTCGACGACCCGCAGATCCAGCATCCCAACGACGTACTCGTCCGGGTCACATCCAGCGCGATCTGCGGATCCGACCTGCACATGTACGAAGGACGCACCGCAGCCGAGGGCGGCATCGTCTTCGGCCACGAGAACCTCGGCATAGTCGAGGAGGTCGGCAGCGGCGTGACCTCCCTGTCCGAAGGCGACCGCGTCGTCATGCCCTTCAACGTCGCCTGCGGATTCTGCAAGAACTGCCTCGCCGGCAAGACGGGCTTCTGCCTGACCGTGAACCCCGGCTTCGCCGGTGGCGCCTACGGATACGTCGCCATGGGCCCCTTCACGGGCGGCCAGGCCGAACACCTACGCGTTCCCTACGCCGACTTCAACTGCCTGAAGCTCCCGCCTGGCGAAGAGTTCGAAACCGACTTCGTCCTCCTCGCCGACATCTTCCCCACCGGCTACCACGGCTGCGAACTCGCCGAGGTCTCCCCCGGCGAAAGCGTCGCCGTCTTCGGTGCCGGCCCCGTCGGCCTCATGGCCGCCTACTCCGCACTCCTACGCGGCGCGTCCAAGGTGTTCTCGGTGGACCGAGTCCCCGAACGGCTCGCCAAAGCGGAGGAGATCGGAGCCATCCCCATCGACTTCACCCGAGGTGACCCCGCCCAGCAGATCAAGGAGCAGACCGGCGGCGAAGGAACCGACAAGGGCGTCGACGCCGTCGGCTACCAGGCCCAGGCGCACGACGCCAGCCACGAAGAACCCGCCGTCGTCCTCAACACCCTCGTTGACACCGTCCGTCCCACCGGCAAGCTGGGCATCCCCGGCCTCTACGTCCCCTCTGATCCCGGGGGCCCCGACGAACACGCGAAACACGGCCAACTCCTCGTCTCCATCGGCCGCATGTTCGAAAAGGGCCAGCAGATGGGCACCGGCCAGTGCAACGTCAAACGCTACAACCGTCAACTCCGCGACCTCATCATCGCCGGCCGCGCCAAGCCCAGCTTCGTCGTCTCCCACGAACTCCCCCTCGACCAGGCTCCGCAGGCCTACGAGAAGTTCGACAAACGCATCGAGGGCTACACCAAGGTCGTACTCCACCCCACCCACGCCCTCGCCGCATAGCGGGCCACACAACGGGGGCAGGGGCCGGGCCCGGGATCGCGACGAAGGAAACGGCTGACAACCCGGTCGTCCGTCCACGGCGGTCCGGACCGTAGTGCAGCTTGCGCTCCGCGGCGGCACGGAGTCTTCCCACCGTCCGCCCGGGATCGACGCGAGCTCGGTCCGGTTAGACGTCGGGGCGGCGTCCGGGTGGACGCCGGGGCGGCGATGGATCGGTTCCTGTTGCCTCCGGCTGGACCCGGACGCAGTCCGGGTGACCGCCCACTCCCACCAGCAGG
The DNA here is from genome assembly GCF_055560195.1 of Streptomyces sp. NPDC023481. Classification (NCBI taxonomy): domain Bacteria; kingdom Bacillati; phylum Actinomycetota; class Actinomycetes; order Kitasatosporales; family Streptomycetaceae; genus Streptomyces; species Streptomyces sp. NPDC023481. Next base: position 590,089 of record NZ_JBVHJE010000003.1, on the reverse strand, counting down.
AAGGCCGCCCCGCCGCGCCCGGAAGTACGCCGCGAACGCCGATGCAGTGGGTCTACCGATAAATGACGGGGGTTCCGCTTCGTGTGCCGCAGTCGGCTCCGGTCGCATGGGAGCGTCGCGCTACTTAAAGAAGGTTGGTTATTTAATTGACCATTGGGATAGATTCTCTTTACCCAATGCTTTGACTGGTCGGCGTCGGTGGAGAATGAGGTGGCCCGATCTGGACCCTGAGGTCGTGTGACGCACGCCACTTGGCTGGAGTGACTCAGGGTGAGAAGTGGTGCGGTTGAGCTGCTGCGATCGTTTCCCGAGGTGAGCGGGGTCGGGTGGGTGGAGCGTCCACACGCGGGGGCTCGACGGCTCGTTGGTGAAATCAGGCCAGTCTCCGACAGCCGGGCTTGACTTGCGTCGTGAGGGGAAATCGGGACCGTTGACCTGCACACGGGGTTGATTGACAGACGACAAGGATGGCCGTTGAAATGAACATCAACGGGCTCCGCTTGCCGGGTCCGGTTATTTCAACGGGGACAGGACAGGTTCATCCGTTTTCCTGTCACGAATGAAAAGTCCCCGCATTCCCTAGCCCTCAGCGACCGGCAACCGTCTGGAGTGAATGGTGACGGAGACAACGGGCCGACCCCTGCGCGCATCCACCCCTCTCCTGTCCGACTTCGGCCGTCGCCCCGGCCCCCTGAGAACCCTGCTTCTGCACCCGTCGGGCGGTGGGCTGGGCCAGTACATGGCCGTGATCTCCCACCTGAGCCGCCGCGGACCCGTGCACGGCATCAGAGCGGCCGGTCTCCAGCCGGGTGAGACGCCCGACGACAGCGTCGAGGCCATGCTCCAGCGGTACCTGCCCCTCCTGCACACGCTTCCCGGGCCGCCCGACCTGCTGCTGGGATGGTCCCTCGGCGGCGTGCTGGCCTGGGAGTTGGCCGTCGCGCTGGCCGCCACCGGGCGCCGTACCGCCGTGGTCATGGTGGACAGCTTCGCCGAGCCCTGGTCGGCCTGCCACACGGGCCGCTGGGAGCTGCTGGGCCGGATACTCTCCCAGTCCTCGTCACCGGAGCCCGGGGCCAGGGACCGGCTGGAACGGACGGCGACGGCACACCTGAAGGCGTCGGCCGCGTTCCACGCCTCCGGCCACTACGACGGTCCCGTGCTGCTGATGCCCTGCGCCGGCGGTGAGCGGGAGGACCAAGTGGCCGCCTGGGAACGCAGATCGCCCCGCCTGGTCACGCGCGACCTGCCGTGCGGCCACTTCGACGTGTTCCAGCCAGGACACCGCCGCGTGATGACACGACACCTCGACGCCTTCCTGAGCGAACTGCCCTGCGAGGACCGGCCGTTCGGCGAGAGCCGACTGGCCGGCGTCGGCGGGCGGCACGGACGGCCCCACCAGCCCGAGGAGTACCTGTGACACAGCAGCCCGACCGGACGCGTACCGGAGAGCGCGGATGACCGCCTCCACCGGGTACGCGTTCCCCGCCCACCTCTTCGACTGCCTCCAAGTGAACCTTGCCGAACGGGCCGACCACTGGTACGGCCCCGGTACCGCCCTGCGCCTCGGCGCGGTCCTCCGGTTTCGCCCGGCCACCGCGGCCTCGCCCACCGCGGTCCCGTCCGCCGACGCACCGGGGCTGCCCACTGTCGAACGCACCGCCGAGCAACAGCTCGACGACGCCCGGCGGTATCTCGGCCTCGCCGCCCGCAGCGTCGATCGCGGCTGCCCGTTCGGCGCCGTACATCCCGGCGTAGGCCGTTACGTCGTGGCCGACGCCTTCTTCCTGCCCTGGGTGCCCTACCACCGGCGGCAGCACATGGAGCACAGCTTCCTGCTGCTGCCCGACGAGCACGACGGCGCGGGCGGGGCCGTGTGTGCGCGGGACGGCTACCTCAACGACACCCCCTGGGGCAGCGCGCGCCCCGGCGAGTGGCGGCTCGACCGCGCCGCTCTCGCGGACCTGGACACGGTCGCACTGAGCGTCGACCTCGTCCCGGCCGAGCCCGCCCCGCTGCCACCGCCCGTGCCCGTGCTGGACCTGGCCGGCGAGGAGGAGACCGATGCCTACGTCACCGCCTACGAGCAGCACCCCGACCGGACCGCGGCACTGCGGCGGCTGACCCTGGAGACCTGGCTGCTCGCCCGAGGACGGGAACTGCACGCGGCCTTCCTGGAGCGGTACGCGGCCGGCGGGGTCACCGACCGGGTGCGGGACCACGTGGCCGCGTGGAGGACGCTGACCGAGCAGGTGTACCTGGCCTACCGCCGGGTCGAGCGGGGCCGTACGGAGCCCGTCGGGCCGCTGGGGCGGCTGCGGGAGCTGCTGCTCGCCGACCCCGCCGTGTTCGCCCGCCCGGACGGTGGGGTCGTACCGGCGGCGCGGCCGGACGGCACTCCGGCGGGCGCCGCGCGTGCGGTGCCCGGGGGCCCGGCCGGTGACCCGCGTGCCGTCATCGCCTCGGTGGCCGCGGAGACGCTGGGCGCCGATCCGGCGGCCCTGCTCGCCGGCGCGTCGCTGAGCGAGCTTCCCGAGTTCAACTCCTTCCGGATCGTGGAGCTGGTCGAGCGGCTTGAGGAACGGTTCGGCATCGAGTTCCGCGCCGACGACCTGGTCCCCGAGAACCTGCACCGCGTCGAGGACCTCCAGCGGGCCGTCCAACGGGCGACCCCGGCCTCCCCGCCTGCGGCGACCTCCTCGGCCCCGACCGCCTCCACCCCGGTCCCCGGCTCCCCCACCCCGGCTGCGCCGACCTTGGCCAACTCCCCGGCTCCAGGGGCCTCCCTGGCCCCGACTTCCCCGGCCCCGGCCAACTCCCCGGCTCCAGAGGCCTCCCCGACCCCGGCCACCGCGCCCCCAGAGGCCTCCCCCACCCCCACACCCCCCGCCCTGGCCACCGCACAAGCGGAGAGGACACGATGAGTCCCCAGTCACCGCCCCCCGCTCTGCTCCACGACCTCCTCGACCACGCGGCCGAACGCCGGCCGGACGACCCTGCGTTCACCGTCGCGGAACACACCCTCGGCTACGCGGAGCTGGCCCGTGCGAGCAGGCACGCGGCGCAGTGGCTCCGGTCGTCGGGCCTGGACCGAGGTGACCGTTTCCTGCTGGACGCCCGGCTGAGCCCCCTGCTGCCGGTGCTGGTGTTCGCCGCCTCACGGATCGGCGCGGTGTTCTCCCTGATCCACGAGCAGGTGCGCGGGGTGCAGCTGGAGCACATCCTGGACGACAGCGAGCCGGCCCTGTTCTTCACCGACGCGCCGCCGTCCCTGGACATCGCCGCGCGCAAGGGCGTACGCACCATCGGCAGCCCCGACGTGACCGCACTGCTGGACTCCGGGAACGGTGTGGATCCGGCGCCGGTCGCCGGCCCGCTGGCGGTCGACCCGGTCTGCATGATCTACACCTCCGGGACCACCTCGCTGCCGAAGGCCGTGGTCAGCACCCACCAGCAGATGGTGTTCGCGGCCCAGGCCATTCAGCGGGTGCTGCGCTACGACGGCGACGACGTCGTGTACAGCCCCCTGCCGCTGTCCTTCGACTACGGCCTGTACCAGATCCTCCTCAGCGTCCTGGGCGGATCGCACCTGCACCTGGCCACGCCGGGCGACGCCGGGCCCGCGCTGCTGACCCGGCTGACCGGCTGCGGCGCCACGATCCTCCCGGCCGTGCCCTCCCTGGCCGAGGGCCTGGCCGCGCTGCTGCGGCGCCGTCCGGGCAGCGCCCCGCAGACCCTGCGGATGCTCACCAACACCGGTGCGGCGATGCCCCAGCGGACGCTGGACGGCCTGAGGGCGGCCCTGCCGGGGCTTCGGGTGCACCTGATGTTCGGGCTGACCGAGTGCAAACGCGCCACCATCATGCCCGCCGACGGGGACCTGGAGCGGCCCGGCTCCAGCGGCAGGGCCCTGCCCGGGACCGAGGTCTTCGTGATCGACGAGGACGGCCGGCGCTGCCCTCCCGGCGAGACCGGCGAGATCGTCGTACGCGGCCCGCATGTGATGAGCGGCTACTGGCGTCGGCCGGAGGCGACCGCGCAGCGCTTCTTCCGCGTGGACGGACTGTTCCCGCAGCTGCGCACCGGTGACTACGGCTGGCTGGACGACGAGGGCTACCTGTACTTCACCGGCCGCCGGGACGACCTGTACAAGGCGAACGGCTTCCGGGTCAGCGCCGGCGAGGTGGAAGCGGCGGCGCGGCGGACGGCCGGGGTGGAGAGCGCGGCGGTACTGCCGCCGGCACAGGAGCGGCCCGCCACGCTCTTCGTCACCGGGGCCGTCCGGCCCGAGGACGTCCTGTCGGCGCTGCGCGAGGAGATCGAGGACTTCAAGATCCCCGCACGGTGTGTCGTCCTCGACGCGCTGCCACTGACCGGCAACGGCAAGGTCGACCGGGACGGCCTGGCCGCGGCCCTCCACGCGGAAGGGCACGCCCATGCCGGTTGAGACCACCGCCTCCGTGCCGACGACCCAGGTGCTCGCCGCGGCACCGACCCCGGCCTACGTCTACGACCTGGCGGCCGTCCGCCGCAACCACGCGCTGCTGCGGGCCGCGTTGCCGCGGGAGAGCGGCCTGTACTACTCGCTCAAGGCCAACCCGCACCCCCTGCTGCTGGCGGAGCTGCGCCGCTGCGGTGCCCGCGCCGAGGTCTGCTCCACCGGCGAACTGCGCGCGGCCGTGGAGGCGGGCTGGCCGGCGGACCAGATCCTCTACACGGGTCCCGGCAAGCGCGACGCGGAACTGGCCGAGGCGCTCGACCGGGGAGTCGGCCTCTTCTCGGTCGACACCCCGCACGCCCTGGACCAGTTGGACCGTCTCGCGGCTGAACGTGCGGTGTGTGCACGGGCGTTGCTGCGGGTCAACGACGACCAGCCCGTCCCCGGGCAGGGGCTGGCGATGACCGGGGTGCCGTCCCAGTTCGGCGCGGACACCTCCTGGATCCTCGCCGAGCCGGAGCGCTTCGGCCGGCGCGCCCACGCCGACGTGGTGGGACTGCACCTGTACATGGGGACCAACCTGACGCGCGCCGACGACCTGCTGGGGCAGTTCACCCGGTCGGTGCGCACGGCCCGCCGCCTCGCCGAGGCCCTGGCACCGCACGGCATGCGGCTCGAAGTCCTGGACCTGGGCGGCGGGTTCGGCGCCCCGTTCGCCTCGGCCGGTGACACCGTGGACCTGTCGGGACTGCGACCGCGGCTGACGGCCCTGCTGGACGCGGAGGTTCCCGGCCGGCGTACCGGCGCCACGGAGGTGGTGTTCGAGTCCGGCCGCTATCTCGTCGGCACCGCCGGGACCCTGGTGACCTCGGTGCTCGACGTCAAGCGCTCGCACGGCCGGGACGTCGTCGTCCTGGAGTCCGGCATCAACCACCTGGGCGGGATGTCGGGACTGCGCCGGCTGCCACCGCTGCAACCGCACCTCGTCGCCGACCCGGCCGCCGACCGCGGCGGTCCGCTCAGCGCGCTCGTCACCGGGCCGCTGTGCACCCCGCTGGACGTGTGGGCCCGCAGCGCCGAACTCCCCGGGCTCCGGCCCGGAGACCGTGTCGCCGTACCCAACACCGGGGCCTACGGCCTGTACGCCAGCCTCGTCGCCTTCCTCGGGCACCCGCTGCCGGCGGAGGTCGTGCACGACAGCGAACGGCCCCAGGAACCCCCGCACACCAGCCATTTGACCCTGACCCGCACCGCCGACTGAGGAGCACAGCATGGACCAGCGTTTCATCGACGTACTCACCCCCTACCTCAGGTTCCACAACGGCGAGCCGATCGGCCCCGACTCCGACCTGCGGGCCCTGGGCCTCGACTCCATGCAGGCCATCGAGGTGCTGTTCGCCATCGAGGACACCTTCGGGGTCGCCCTGCCGGACGACGCGATGAACGACACGACCTTCGCGACCGCCGGCAACCTCTGGAAGGAAGTGCAGGCCGCGCTGACCGCCCAGGACAACGGCTCCGGCGGGGTAGCGGTGAGCGCCGCATGACCACCTCGCTGCTCCCCGACGCGCACATCGGTACCGCGACCGGGGCCGCCACGGACCCGGACGGTGACACGGCCTCCGCGCGAGCCCGGCGCCGGGCTCGCTTCGCCGAGGCCGCCGCACAGGTCGCGGCCGTCGCCGCCGGACACGCGGCACGGACCGACACGGAGTCCGCCTTCCCGGCGGAGGCGCTGGACGAGCTGCGCCGCACCGGGCTGCTCGGGCTGATGGTGCCCGCCTCCCACGGCGGACTCGGCGGGGACATCGCCGACATGGTGCGGGTGAGTACGGACCTGGGGCGCGCCGACATGTCCGTCGCCATGGTCTTCGCCATGCACTGCCAGCAGGTGGCCGCGCTCGTACGGTACGCCCGCCCGGCCCTGCGCGACCGGCTGCTGCCGGAGATCGCCGCCGGCCGGCGCTACCTGGCGTCGGTGACCACCGAGGCGGCGACCGGCGGCCACCTGCTGAGCGCCCGGTCACCGCTGGCGGCCTCGGACGGCGAGCTCGTCGTCGACCGTTTCGCGCCGATCGTCACCGGCGGCGCGCACGCCGACGGTTTCCTGATCACCATGCTCGCCCCCGACGCGGCCTCCCCGGCCCAGGTCAGCCTCGTCTACGCCGACCGCGAGGAACTGGACGTGGCGGTGCAGGGCGACTGGCAGGCCATGGGGATGCGCGCCAGCCACAGCCTGCCGCTGCGGCTGACGGGCCGCGTGCCCGAAGACCGGATCGTCGGCGAGGCGGGCGGCTTCAGGACGGTCATGACCTCCACCTTCGCCCCCATGGCCCACCTCGGCTGGTCCGCGGCCTGGCTCGGCACCGCCGCCGGTGCCCTGTCACGGGTGCTGCACCTGCTGCGCTCCCCCGCCGGCCGGGCACGCACGGACCTGCGGTCGGAGCTGCTGCTCGGCCGGCTGTCCCAGGCCCGCTGCCGGCTGGACCAGGTGCACGCGCTGCTGACGCAGACCCGGATGACGGTCGAGCAGGCCGAGGATCTCAGCCGGCCCGCGGTGCAGTTGCAGCTGAACGCCCTGAAACTCACCGCCTCGCAGGAGTGCCGCCGGGCCGTGGACGACCTGATCGAGGCGGTCGGCATGCGCCACGGCTATCTGAGGGACTCGCCCACGCGACTCGAACAGGCCCTGCGGGACCTGCGCTCGGCGACCCTGAACTACCACAACGACCGGCTGCACCTGGCCGACGGCAAACTCGCCCTGCTGGACCCGGAGGTGACCTTTGCCTGAGCAGACGGCCCTGCGGCCGCCCGCCCGCCACCCCGAGCGACACGCTCCCGTGGACGACGGATTCGGTACGGCCCTGGCCCGCGCCCTCGACCGGGTACCCGAGGGCGGTGACGCCCGCTCGGTGTGGCGGGCCCTCGGGGACCACGGGGTGCTGCGCGGCCTGTACCGGGACGCGGACACGGGCGGCGAGGACGTGGACCCGGTCCGGCTCGGCGCGCTGCTGCACGCCGTGGACGCGCGGGGGGACAACGGTGTCACACTGACCGTGCTCGTCCAGGCGGCCAGCGCCCTGCCGTTGCTGGGCACCGGCACCACCGGCGCCTGCGCCGCGCTGCGGGAGCGGGTGCTGGACGGGCGGGCGACGGTGGCACTGGCCGCGTCCGACGCCGCGGCACCGGGCAGCGATCTCACCGCGCTCGGCACCGAAGTGCACTGGGACGAACGGACGTTGCGACTCGACGGGGGCAAGCGGTGGGTCTCCGGAGCGGGTTCGGCCGACCACCTCCTGGTCCTGGCCCGGCACCGGCCGGGACGGCACTTCACCAGCTTCACGTGGGTCCTCGTCCCGGCCGGCGCGTCCGGCGTGCGGATCGAGCCCGCCGACACCGGAGGGCTGCTGGCCTCCGCGGCTCTCGGCCACGTCCACCTGGACGACGTACGGCTCGACGTGGACCACCTGGTCGGCCGGCCGGGCCGGGCCATGGCCGCCTTCGCCCGGCACATGGCCACCGAACGGCTCGCCGGTGCCCAGTGGGCGGTGGCGCTGCTGCGCCGTACCCTGACCGCCACCCGCCGGCACCTGACGGCCCGCCCGGTGGAGGGGGGAACGCTGTGGGACAACGCCGCGGTACGGCAGGACTTCGCCGCCTGCCTGGTACGGACGCGGCAGTTGGACGCCCTGGTGGAGGCGACCGTACGGACGGGCGACGGCAGACCCGGCATGAACGCCGCCGCGCTGCTGAAGGCGGCCGTGGGTCTGACCGCCGACGATGTGCTGGGCCGCTGCGCCCAGTTGCAGGGCGCGGACGGGATGACCGCGGGCGGTGCGCACCACGTCCGGGCGGAGGCGGCGGTCCTCGGTCTGGGCGGCGGGGCCACGGAACTGATGCTGGCGCACGTCGCCGACGCCGCGGGCACCCTGCTCGACGACCCCCGGCCGGGCCCGTGACGGTACTCAGCCCCGCCCCGGACGTCTGGGTCCTGGTCGGCCCCCGGCAGCGCTGGACCGGGCTGCGGCCGGCGCCGGCGGACCGCTCGGCGGCGGACGGACTGCCGCCGGCACGGGCCGCGGAACGGCTGGCCGGCCGGGCGGCCCTGCGGGACCTGCTGCGTCTCGCGCGGCCGGAACTCGCCGACGCCCCCGTGGTCGCCGACCCGCGCGGCAAGCCCTGGCTGGCCGGCCACCCGGAGACGGGCATCAGCGTCTCCCACAGCGCCGGGACGGTCGCGGCGGCGCTCGCGCTGCGCGGGCCGGTGGGCGTGGACGTGCAGCACGCCCCGCTCACCGCGTCCCCCGGCATGGTGCGCCGCTGCCTGGGCCGGCACGCGCCCTCCCTCGACCGGCTGCGCCCCGCGCAGCGCGCCCGCGAGCTGGCCTGGGTGTGGAGCGCGCAGGAAGCCTGCGTGAAGGCCGCCGGGACCGGCCTGTCCGGCCGCCCCTGGACCATCGACGTGCCGGCCGGCCGCACCCGGGGCCGATGGCGCGCCTACCGGTGGGTCAGCTTCCGCGGGCAGTCGGACACGCCTCTCAGCTGCGCCTTCCTGGACCCGGTCGGCCGCGGTCGGGCGGTGTCCGCCGTGGCCGCCTGCGACCCGGCGGCACGACTGCCCGAACCGCGCGACCTTCAGGCGCGGGTATCCGCTGCGCGGGTACCCGCCGCCCCCGGCCCCTGGCCGGCCAACGTCCCCCACGTACGGAAAGGATGATCGTGCACGCAACGCTGTACGCCTGGTTCGAGGCGAGTGCGGACCGATATGGCGACCGCACCGCGCTGGAGGTGGGCACCGACCGGCTGACCTACCGGGAACTGCGGGACCTCGCCGGGCGGATCGCCGGCTCCCTGGTCGCCGAGCGGGGCACCGTGCCGCGCACCGCCGGGCTCGCCGCGACCCGGAGTGTCCGCTGCTTCGCCGCCTACCTCGCGCTCCAGCGGCTCGGGACGGCGGTCGTACCCCTCGCGCCCGCCGCGCCGCACGAGCGCAACGCCCGTATCGCCGCGGCCGCCGGCCTCGACGTCCTGCTCACCGACGACCCCACGGTCCGGGCCGGCGACGTCCCGTCCTTCCCGCTGGAGCGGGTGGGCCCCGCCGCCGGCGCGGCCGGGCCGCCCCGCGGCGACCCGCACCCGCAGGACACCGCCTACGTCCTGTTCACGTCCGGTTCGACGGGGGTCCCCAAGGGCGTCCCCATCACCCACCGCAACGTGTGCGCCTACCTCGCCCACGTACTGGAGCAGTACGACCCGCAGCCGGGCAGCCGGCTGTCGCAGACGTTCGACCTCACCTTCGACCTGTCGGTGTTCGACATGTTCGCCGCCTGGGCGGGCGGCGCCACCCTGGTCGTACCCACGCAGCAGGACCTGTTCGCGCCCGTCCGCTGGGCGGCCGACCGCCGGCTCACCCACTGGTTCTCGGTGCCGTCCCTGGTCTCCTACGCCAAGCGGATGCGCAGTCTGCGCCCAGGGGCCCTGCCCGACCTGCGCTGGAGCCTGTTCTGCGGGGAGCCGCTCACCCTCCAGCAGGCCGAGGCGTGGGCCACCGCCGCACCCGGCAGCACCCTGGCCAACCTGTACGGGCCCACCGAACTGACCATCAGCTGCGCGGCCTACGTCCAGCCCCGCGACCCGGCGGCCCGGCCGGCCACCGCCAACGGCACCGTGCCGATCGGTACCGTCCACCCCGCCCTGGAACACCTGGTGGTGGACGAGTCCGGCCGGCCCGCCACGACCGGCGAGCTGCTGGTACGGGGGCCCCAGCGCTTCCCCGGCTATCTCGACCCCGCCGACAACACCGGCCGCTTCGCCTCCTACGACGGTGACCGCGCCGTCCCCCTGCCCGCGGCGGAGCGCCCCGGTGAGGAGCACTGGTACCGCACGGGCGACCGGGTGACCCGGGCCGGGGGGAACCTCGTCCATCTCGGCCGGCTCGACCAGCAGGTCAAGGTGCGCGGTTACCGGGTGGAACTCGGCGAGGTGGAGGCCGCGTTGCGCGGGCGGCCCGGGGTGCAGGACGCGGTCGCGGTCACCGTGGAGGGACCGGGCGGCGACCTCGTGATCGAAGCGGTGTGCACGGGCACCGCGTCCCCGGACGACCTCCTGCGCGCCCTGCACGAGGAGCTGCCCGCCTACATGGTCCCGCGTGGCGTCAGGCTCTGGGACGAGCTGCCGCTGAACGCGAACGGCAAGATCGACCGACGGGCGGTCACCTCCCGCCTCACCGCACGGCCCCCTCAGGAGGCGAGCCGCATATGACCATCCGTACCACCGCGTCGGCCGCACCGGCTTCGGCACTCGGAACTCTCCCCTCACGCACCGCGCCCGTCGCGGCGGACGACTACCGGGACGCCATCTCGCTCCTGCCCACCGGCGTCTCGATCGTCACGGCCGTACGGTCGGGCGCTCCGGCCGGCTGCACGGCGAACGCCGTCATGTCGCTGTCGCTGGATCCTCCCAGCCTGCTCGTCTCCCTGACCACCGGCAGCCGTACCCTCGCCGCGGTCACGGAGGCCGGGACCTTCGCCGTCAACGTGCTGGCCTGGCCCGACCGGCACCTCGCCCGGCGGTTCGCCACCGCCGCACCGCACGACCGCTTCGACGGCGTCGGCTGGTCCCTCGCCCACGGGGCCCCCGTACTGACCCGGTCCACCCTCACGGCGGTGTGCCAGGTCGGCGAGGCGGTCCCCCTCCTGGACCACACGATCGTGGCCGGCACCGTGACCTGGCTGCGCACCGAGGACACCGAGCCCACCGTGCTGTACCGCCACCGGCAGCACGTCCTGCGCCCATGACCGACGCCGTCGACTCCGCACCGCGCACGGGCGGCCTTCCGGCGCTGCCCGTCTACCTCACGGCCGCCGCCCTGGCCCGCACGGCCGACGAGGGAGCCCGTGTCGCGCTGGTCATGCTGGCCGCACAGCGTGCCGACAGTCCGGCGCTGGGCGGCGCACTGGTGGCGGCGCTGATGGTCCCGCACGTCGCGGCGGCGCCGGTGGCCGGGGCCCTGGCCGACTCGGTGAGACGGCGCCGCCTCTTCCACGGCGGCGGGGTCGCCCTGTACGGCGTCGCGCTCGCAGCGCTGGCCGCCCTGGTGGGCAGGACCGGGGACCTCGTGGTCCTCGCGCTGGCCGCCGCCGCGGGATGCGTCGCTCCCCTCCTCACCGGTGGACTGACCAGCCTGCTCGGTGAGTTGCTGCCCAAGGACCGGCTCACCCGGGCGTTCAGCGCCGACGCCGTCTCCTACAACCTGGCCGGCATCTGCGGGCCCGCTGCCGCCGCCGCCCTGGGTACGGCGACGAGTGCCGCCCTCGCCCTGGTCGTGCTGGGCGCCGGGGCGACGGCGGGCGGCCTGCTGCTGTTCTCGCTGCGGCTGCGCCCCAGGTCCGGGGCGCGGGCGCGCGGGACCCGGCCCCGGCCCGCCGACCTGCTCGGCGGGGCGGCCGTACTCGTCCGCGACCGTCCGCTCCGGTCGGTCACCTGGGCCAGCAGCGTGGGGCAACTGGGCGTCGGGGCGCTGCCCGTGGTGAGCGTGCTGCTCGCCCGCCGGTACGACGCTCCGTGGGCGACGGGCGGTCTGATGACCGCGTTCGCGGTGGGCGCCCTGGCCGGCTCGCTGGGTTACGCCTACCGTCCCGTGGGTGCGGAACGGCCCGAGCGGGTGGTCCTGTGGGGCCTGCTCGGTACGGCTCTCCCCCTCGCGGCCGTGCCCTGGTCGGGCCATGTCCTGGTGGCCACGGCCCTGTTCGCGGCCGCCGGGTTCTGTACCGGCCCGCTGTTCAGTGCGCTGCTGGCCAGCCGTGAACGGTACGCGCCCCCGGCCGTCCGCACCCAGGTCTTCACCCTCGGTGCGGGACTCAAGAGCACCTTCGCCGCCGCGGGGGCGGCCCTGGCCGGCGCGCTCAGCGGCCTGGGGGCCGCTCCCCTGCTGCTGGGCACCGCCGCCTGTCAGGTCGCCGCCGCGGCGGTGGGCCGTGCCCTGCTGGCGGGCCACCGGGACGGGGAGGCCGGCTCGGCGTCCGCTTCGGCCCGGCCCGCTCGGTCCGGTCCCGCCGGCACCGCATCACCGGACGCCACCCCGTCGGACACCACCTCATCGGACACCTCTCCATCCGGCACCACCCCGTCGGACACCACCCCGTCGGGCACGCCCTCGGGCCCCTCGGGTCCTTCGGACCCTTCGGATTCGTTTGAGAAAGGCCACCCGTGAAGATCCTCTTCGAACCCCTCGGCGGTGCTCTCGGCATCGGAGCCATCACCCGGTGCCTCGCCATGGCCCAGGCCGCCGTCATGCGCGGCCATCAGGTCGCCTTCCTGGCTCCCGACGGCTATCCGCTGGTGGACGAGCTGGCGCTCGGTCCCCGGTTCCCGGCTCCGGCGCCCGTACGGCCCCCCGAGCTGGTGGGCACCGGGGAGGCCGACGGATTCACCGAGGCCGTCCTCATCCGGGGCATGGCCCAGCCGGACTACGCGGACCGGGCCATCGCCGCGGAACTGGACGCGTACCGCAGGTTCGCCCCCGACATCGTGGTCACCGAGATGCAGCCCACCGTGCCCATCGCCGCGCACCTGACCGGCATCCCGTTCGCCTGCACCATCTCCAGCCCCAACCTGTCCCTGTTCACCGCGCCCCCGCGCTCCCCCGGCCGGCTGGAGGAAGTGGAGGCGACCTACGCGGGCCTGTGCGAACGGTACGGTGTGCCGCCGGCGCCGTTGGAGGAACTGCTGCACCACCGGGCCGCCCTCAACATCGCGCCCACCGCGGAGATCCTGGAACCGGCGCTGGGCGCGGTTCCGCGCACCCGTTACGTCGGGCCCGTGTTGTTCCCCTCCCTGGAGCTGGCGCCGGCGCCCTCCTACCCGGCGGGTACGACGCGGATCCTGGTCTACCTCAGCTTCGGCGCGGTCAAGCTCGCCGAGTTCCTGCCGGTGGTCGGCAAGGCCTTCCCCGGGCCGGAGTTCAGTGTCGTCGTCGCCGCGCGCGAGCCGAGTGTCGCCGGGCGGGCGGTCCCGTTCCAGCAGGACAACATCGTCGTCGCGCCGACGCCCGGGATGACCCGCCTGCTGAGCGACACCGATCTGCTGATCACCAGGGGCGGCCAGAACGCGCTCATGGCCGCGTTGCTGGCGGGTGTTCCCGTCGTCGGTACGCCGGGCCGCAGTCCGGAACCCATCTACAACCTCGCGACGCTCCAGGCACACGGCGCGGCGCGGACGCTCCTCGACGAGCCCACCGCCGACGACCTGGCCCAGGCGGCACACGCCCTGCTCGACGGGAAGGCCGCCCGGCGCGCGGCCCGTCTCGGGGATCTCCTTCGCCGGCACGGCGGGGCGACGGAAGCGGTGCAGGCGCTGGAGGAGACGGTCCTCCGGCGCGCGTCCGCCGCCCCGGCCTCCTGAACCGCTCGGCTTCACCACGGAGCGAGCGGGAACAGGAGCACGTACATGAGCAGGCACCAGACCCAGCACGAAACCGAACGCGCACCTGGCTCCGGGCCCCTTCCCGGAGCCGGAGACGGCCCAGGGAGTCGCATGTCCGCCCACGGTGACGCCGGCACACCGGTCACGGCGAGAGCCGCCCTCTTCGACCTCGACGGCACACTGATCGATTCCGAACCCAGGAGCCGGGCGCTGTGGCGACGGCTCTTCGCCGGCCACGGCATCGAGTGCGGGGAGGACATGCTCGCCGGCTTCAGCGGGCGGCGCAGCGGGGAGGTCATCGAGGAGCACCTCGGACGGTTCGGCCGGCACACGACGGCGGACGAGGTGAGAGCGGAACTCACCGCGCTGAACGGCGCACCGGACCTGCCTCCCGTCCGGTTGGTCCCGGGCGCCGACCGGCTCCTGGAGCGTCTGCGCCGGCACGGAGTGGCGCTGGCCGTGGTCACGTCCGGTGGCCGTGCGTACGCGGACGACCACCTGGCGCGGTGCGGGATCGCCGGCCACTTCACCACGGTGGTGAGCGCGGAGGACGTCACCCACGGCAAACCGGACCCCGAGGGCTATCTGCTCGCCTGCCGGCGGCTGGGCGTCGTGCCCGGGGAAGCGGTGGTCTTCGAGGACTCCGCAGCGGGTCTGGAGGCGGGCCGACGGGCGGGTGCCCGGTGTTTCGCCGTGGGCCGGGCCGCGAGCACACCCGCCCTGCGCCGGCCGGCCGACCGGGCGGTCGTGGATCTGGCCTTGGCGCCGGTCGTGGGCCCTGCCGATGCCGCCTCGCACACGAACAGGGGCGGTGCCGGCACCGGTGCGGCCGGGTAGCCGCGGCGGTCCCGTCACCACAGCCTCGGTGGCGGCCGGCAATCGGGGCCCTACCCACGGTGAGCGGTCGTTATCAGCAGGTCAGGGGGTGTGCAGAACTCCGATGCCCGAAATTCTCGCCGCGGGTGTGTGGAGTGTGGGGAACGGGTAGGCGCCGGGTCTGGCCGCGACCGCCCCATCGCCGGAACACGCTCCCGCGTCGTCCCGCCGAGTCGGACAGGGCGACGCGGCCCGGCACGAAGGAGAAGATCATGCAGATGACTCGACGGATCGCGATCGTCGGCGCTTCCACGGTGCTCGCCGCAGGCGCCATGGCGATCGGCGGCGGTACCGCGACGGCGGCCACGGCCCAGACGCCCGAGCATCATCCGGCCGTCGTCGTACCGGCCGGCACTCAGCACTCCACCGGCCGCCACCATGCCGCCCGGCAGCCCACGGACCCGTGGATCGAGGACCAGCTGGCGACCTTCTACCCGTCGTCCAAGCAGCGGCTCGCCGCGTTCGACCCCTGGGTCAAGGACCAGATCGCGCTGTTCCAGAAGACCGGCCGATAGGTCACCCCGCCCGTCCCGGCAGGTCCTATGCTGGCGCGGTGACCGAGGAGCAGCAGCGGATACGGCCGTCGGGAGTGTGGGCCACGGCGGTGGGAGTGGCCAGGGTGCGGGCGCTGGAGACGCAGCGGGAGGACGCGCTGTTCCGCGATCCTCTGGCACAGGCCTTCGCCGCCGCCGGCGGACTGTGGCCCTCCTCAGCACAGCTGCCCGATGACGAGGCCGCGCGACGCCGCCGGCTGGCCGTGTCGTTCTCCATCGTCATCAGGACGAAGTTCCTCGACGACCTGTTGGCACGGGCGTCCGCGTCCGGTGTCCGGCAGGTCGTGCTGCTCGGCGCCGGCATGGACAGCCGGGCGTTCCGGATGGAGTGGCCCGAGGGCACCCGGCTGTTCGAGGTCGACACCGCCGCGCCCCTGGACTTCAAGGCCTCGGTACTGCGCCGGGAGCGGGCCGTCGCGCGCTGCGACCGGATCACCGTCCCGATGGATCTGCGTGAGGACTGGCCGGGCGCGCTGGCCGCCGCGGGGCACGACCCGGCGGCGCCGACCGTGTGGATCGCCGAGGGGCTGCTGATCTACCTGCCCGAGGACGCGGTGGAGCTGCTGCTGGCCCGGATCGGCGGGCGGTCGGCGGCGGGCAGCCGGATGGGGCTGACGTTGGGCTCGCGCGGTGTGATCGAGCGCTTCGGCGCGGACGCCGTGCCGGGATCGGCGGCGTCCCTGTGGGTCTCGGAGATGCCCGACGACCCGGTGGCCTGGCTGGCCGGACACGGCTGGGAGGCCACCTGTCACACCCTGCGCGAGCGCGCCGCCGCCTACGGCCGCCCGATCAGCACTGCGCCGCGGGGCGAGGAGGGGCCTGGCGGTCTGATCTCGGCGGTGCGCCGGTAGAGACGGTTCGCGTGGAGCGCGCGGCCGCCGAGCGGTGTCCGGCCGTGGTCGAGACACGTGTTCGTCCTCGGCGAAGACGGTCGTGCGCTACGGCCACGGCGGCCAGAGTGTGCTGGTGCATACGACACCTGACGGACGACCCATCCCTCCCCCGCACGCCGGCGAGCGTGCCATGCTGACCGCTTGGCTGGACTTCCACCGTGCGACGCTCGCCCTGAAGTGTGCGGGCCTGAACGATGACCAGTTGCGGCGTGCCGCAGCGTCACCCTCGTCCATGACCCTGCTCGGGCTCGTGCAGCACATGGCTGAAGTGGAACGCAACTGGTTCCAGCGCGTGTTCGCGGGTCAGGACGTGCCACCGGTCTTCGGGGCGGCCAACCTCGACGGCTTCGCCCTCCAGCCGGAGCGAGGACTCGACGAGGCGACGGCCGCGTGGCGGACCGAGGTCGCCCGGGGCCGTGAGCTGATCGCCGGGGCATCACTGGACGACTCCGGCCCCCTGCCCGAACAGGAAGCGGGTCACGCCGGCGCCCCGGACGTCTCCCTGCGCTGGATCATGGTGCACATGATCGAGGAGTACGCGCGGCACAACGGCCATGCCGACCTCATCCGCGAGCAGATCGACGGGACCACCGGCACGTAGACCTGCTCGCGCGGTCACGAACGCGCGAGGCTCCCCCGTACGATGATCTTGCCGGTGTTCCGGCCGCGCAGCATGGCCAGGAACGCGTCCACGATGTGCTCGAACCCGTCGACCACGGTCTCGTCCAGCGCGAGCCGGCCGCTCTGCAGATGCGGTACGGCGAACTCGTACAACTCCTCTTGAAGATCCCGGTAGTTGCTGACCAGGAAGCCCTCCATGCGGATGCTCTTCTCCACGATGTCCGCGTGGGGGAAGCGCGGCGGCGGTGCGTCGGGGGTGTTGTACTGGCTGATCGTGCCGACGCGGACGATGCGCCCGAACTCGCGCAACGCTCCCACCGCGGCGGCCAGTTGTTCGCCGCCGACGTTGTCCACGAACACGTCGACGCCGTCCGGTGCGACCTCGCCGAGCAGGGCGGCGGCGGGCCCGTCGTGGTAGTCGAAGACGGCGTCGTAGCCGACCTCCTGGGTGAGGTGGCCGGCCTTGGCCGCCGAGCCCGTGCTGCCCACGAGCCGTCCCGCGCCGAGCAGCCGGGCGAACCGTCCGGTCGCCGTCCCGACCCCGCCCGCCGCGGCGGACACGAACAGGTCCTCACCCTCCTGGAGCCGGGCGATCCTGGTCAGGCCCACATAGGCGGTCAGGCCGGTACCGCCGAGAACGCTCAGGTACGCGGTGAGCGGCACCCCGTCGAAGCGGGGCAGCCGCCGGACCTCCTCCGGCGTGACCACCGCGTGCGTGCGCCAGCCCTGGCGATGGAACACGATCTCGCCCTCGGCCAGCCGAGGCGTACGGGAGGCGATGACCCGCCCGATGGCGCGGCCCTCCAGCGGTGCGTGGAGCGCGAAGCCGCCGGGCACGTCGTCCATCATTTCGCGGTGGTAGGGGTCGACGGACCAGTACAGGTTCTCCACGAGCGCCTCGCCGGCGACGGGTTCGGGAAGCGCGGACTCGACGAAGGCGAAGTGCCCGGCGGTGGGAAAGCCGTGCGGGCGGCCGATCTGGTGCACGGTGAGCGCGGTGTCGTTCATGACCGGAACATAGGGCGGGAATGCGCCCGCCCGGCAGCCGGTTGGGCTCATGCGACATCCCGTTCCATGAGCAGTCCTCATACGTCGAGGTGAACGCCCTGTGGCCCGCACGAGCGACTCCGATCTCGCCCCGCACGAACTGCGCGTCCTGGTGGCGGTCGCGGACACCGGCGCCTTCTCGGCCGCGGGCGGTGCGCTCGGACTGACCCAGTCCGCGGTCTCCCACTCGGTCCGCGGCAGCGAGCGCAAGATCGGTGCCGTGCTCTTCGAACGCGGCCGCACCGGCGCGCGCCCCACCCCTGCCGGAGAGAAGGCCGTGGCGCACGCGCGCCGCGTCCTGCGCCTGTTGGACGTCCTGACCGCCGAGGCGCGGGGTGCGGCCCGCTCCGACGCGGCGCAGGGGCCGCTGCGCATCGCGGCCTTCCGCAGCGCGGCCCTCCACCTGCTGCCGCCCGTCCTCCAGCGGTTGCGCGCCCGGCATCCCGGGATCGAGCCGCGGGTGCGCATCGTGCGCGAGGTGGGGCGCGGCACCGCGGGTGAAGTGGCCGACGGCAGGGCCGACATAGCCCTCGCCACGCTGAGCGGCTGCGTGCCGCTTGCGCCGGGTCTGGTGACGAGCGGGCTCTTCGAGGAGCCGTACGCCCTGGTGCACGCGGCGGGACACGGTGCGCCGCGTTCGCTGCCGCTGGTCGACTGGGCCGAGAACTGCGGCTCGTACACCCGCGACTGGTGGGCCGCGCAGGACTGGATCCCGAAGGCGACCGTCGAGGCCGAGGACGACGGGGCGGTGCTCTCCTTGGTCAGCGGAGGGCACGGAATGGCCATCATGCCCGCGCTCTCCTTGGCCGGAGCGCCGGACTCGGTCCAGGTCACCGATCTCGGCCCCGGACGCCCGACGCGCCAGGTCGGGTACGTCACCACTTCGGAGCTGGCCGGTTCCGCCGTCGTGCGCGCCTTCGTGCGGGAACTGCGGGGTGCGGCCCCCGTGGTGTGATCGGCGGCGTGCCGTACCGCCCCTCAGCGACAGCGGGCCCGGCCCACCGCCGCGGCCGCCGTCAGGGGTACGGTCAGCAGGGCAGCCAGCCAGAACAGGGGCCGGTAGTCGTGGGCTTGGGCGGTGGAGGCCGCCAGTCCACTGGCGGTGGCGCTGCCGGCGTAGAGGGCAACGCCGAACATGGCCACGCCGGTTGCGCGGGCCGTCGGGGACAGGGCCGTCGCCCACGACTGGATCGTGGAGTGCATGAAGGACCAGCCGCCCCCGAGGAGCAGGGCGGCCACGGCGAGCGTGCCGGTGGACTGGCTGTACCCGGCGAGCAGGTACGCCACAGCCGTCTGCACGCCGCCGGCCACGATGAGGGCCGCCGGGGACCACTTCCCGACGAGCCGCTTGACCAGCTGGGCCGCCGCCATGGCACCGACCCCGTACAGGGCCGCGACCGCGCCGGCCAGGGTGGCGGGAACTCCCCGCGCCTCCAGGGCCGGGGCCAGGTAGGTCAGGACGCCGAGGAGCACCGCGCCCTCCAGCATCGCCACCGTCATCACGTACCACTGCCACCGCGAGGACAGCACCACGCGGAAGGGTGCCCACAGCGGTCCGGAAGGGGCCCGCCCGGGCTCGGGCAGGCGGCGCAGGGCCACCACCAGGTAGGCGGCGAGGACGCCCGGCAGTGCGAACACCAGCCGCCACGTGAGGTAGTGCGCCAGCACCCCGGCGACGACCGTGGACACGGCGGTGCCCAGCGCGAACGCGGTCATCAGCTCGCTGAGGGGGCGCTGCCGTACGGCGGCGGGCACCGTGTCACCGACGTAGGTCAAGGAGGCGGCGATGGAGGCGGCGAAGCAGGCGCCGGCCAGGACGCGGGCCCCGATCAGCGCGGGAGCGTCGGGAGCGAGGGCCGAGGCCAGGGCGGCGAGGGCCGCGCCGGTGAGCGACACCCGCATCACCCACACCCGGCCCACCCGGTCGCCGGCCACTCCCCACACCGGTTGCATCAGGCCGTAGGCGAGGTAGTAGCCGCTCGCGGCCAGCACCACGGTGGAGGGCGGGGCGCCGAGCCGGGGGCCGATGAGAACCAGCATGGGCGCGATGCAGAAGCGGTCGAAGTTGCTGACGAATCCGGCGGTGCGCAGCAGGCGCAAGGAGGACGCGGGCAGGGTCGGCACCGGTACCGGTGTCGACGCGGTGGTGGTCACCGGGGGGACACTCCCTTCCGAGGGGGTTCGACGGGAACGGGATGACAGGACGGGCCGATCCTGGGTGGATGCGGTCCGGTGCCAGTCCAGCACCGGGGACCTCGGGGCGGAGACCGCTGGCTATTACCCTCACTCACAGCCTGCCGGTTGGGCATCGTGCCTGGTGACGGCAGCATCACAAGGGGGCGCCCGCGGTCGGGCGGACGCCCGCTGTTCGGAGGAGAGGCACCATGACAGGTGGCAGGCCGTCGCCCCGCGTCGACGCACCGCCCGCTGCGGACCACGGTTCCCCGGCGGCCGCGTCCGGCCGCCGGAGCGGTGGTCGGGGCGGTGGTCGGTGAGCACCGCGCCCCCGCCGCCGGGTGAGTCCTCCCGCCGTGAGCTGGGGGCCTTCCTGCGGTCCCGCCGTGAACGGCTGGCGCCGAAGGATGTGGGCCTGCCGGACACCCCGGGCCGCCGGACACCGGGGCTGCGGCGGGCCGAGGTCGCGGAGCTCGCCGGCATCAGCGTCTCCTGGTACACGTGGCTGGAGCAGGGCCGGGTGCGCACCTCGGAGCAGGTACTGCGCGCGGTGTCGCGGGTGCTGCGGCTGGACTCCGCGGAGACGGCGCACGTCCTGGCGTTCGTGGAGGAGAGCAGGCCGCCCGCCGACGCCCCCACCTGGGTGTCACGCAATCTGCTCACCCTGGTGCAGTCCATGACGCCGAATCCCGCCGTGGTGCTCGACCCGCACTGGGACCTGCTGGCCTGGAACGCCGCGTACGCCGCGCTGCTGACGGACCCGGCACGGCTGCACCCCAAGGAGCGCAACCTCCTCTGGCTGGTGTTCCGCTGGCCGCCGGCCCGCGCCCTGCTCGCCGACTGGGAACACGAGGCCCGCGCCCTGCTCGGCCAGTTCCGGTCCCGGGCGGCCCGCCGGCCGGACGATCCGCGGTTCGCCGAACTCGTCGCCGAGGTGCTGTCCGACGGCGACGCGGCCCGCTGGTACGAGCGCCGTGAGACGGCCGGGTTCCAGCCCTCGGTCCGCCGTTTCCGGCACCCGGCCGTGGGCGAACTGCGCCTGCGGTACGTGAAACTGGCCGCCGTGGACGAGCCCGGTCACCACTTCCTGGCCTACCTGCCCGACGACCGGGACGCCGAGGAAGCCCTGCGCCGCCTGCGGGCAGGCGGATGAGCTGCGGGTGCCCGGTCGCCGAGCACGGGGCGGATCGCGTGTTCCTTCAGCTGCCCCGCGGGGACCCCGGCGGTCCGCGTCAGTCCAGGATCGTGGCGACACCGCGGCGGCGGAGGTCGGCCAGCCCGTTCAGCATGGCCTCGATCTGCTCGGGAGAGTGCCCGACCCAGTCCTTCAGCTCCGAGACGACGCGCACGGGCTCGCGTGTGCGATAGGAGCGGGTGGGGTTGCCCGGGAACTTCTTGTCGGTGACGTTGGGATCGTCCTCCAGTTCACCGGTCGGCTCCACCACGTAGATCCGCCCCGGCCCGTCGCCTGCCGCCAACTCGGCTCCCCAGACGGCGGCATCGAGGGTCTCGGAGAAGTAGACGTGGTTGGACGTGCGCCCCTCCTCGAAGTTGGACGCGCGGCCGGGGGTCAACAGGTCCCCGGGGGCGAGGTCCGCCTTCGTACCGTGCAGGTACGTTCCTGCCTCGTACACCTGGAAGGGGACGGGGGCGCTGGTCATGGGCCACTCCTTCGACCTGGGTTCTGGTACCAGGTAACCACAGCGGCCGCGGGTGCTGCCCGGGTCATCGCAGAGGTGCACCGACCCCGCGGAGATAGGAGGTGCAGGGTTCCACTGCTGCTTCCACGGGGCCGGTGCACCGCACACCTACCCACGTGGGCGTCCGATATGCCGGATCCCTCCTGGCCGTTGACGGGCAAGTGTTCCGGCGCACGCCGTGGGGCCCGGCCGTTCCCGGCCGGGCCCCACGGTCAACCTTCCCTGATGCCAGCGCTCCTGACGCCGGGCAACGCGCGTCTACCAGCGATACCAGCGACCCTTGCGGCCCGCGCCGTCCGCGGAACGGACGACGAAGCCCAGCAGCCACACGATCAGCACGATGACCGCGATCCACCAGAGCGCCTTCAGTGCGAAGCCCGCACCGAAGAGGATCAGAGCCAGCAGAAGAACCAGAAGCAGGGGAACCATTGTTATCAACCTCCTGACCACCGCATGCCCTTACTTCAGTCCTACAAGCACACAAAACACGAGTTTCTTTCACCGGATCACGGGCACACGCCTCAGACTGTTCCCCCGCGTCGGCAACAGATGCCCCCTCCGGGTCAGGTGGCGATCGTGGCCAGTCCGGCGATGCCGACGAGATAGATGACCACCGCGGCGATGCTGTCGACGCCCATGCGGGCGTACTGGCGGCGCGGCCGGAAGATCAAGCCCGCCATGTAGACCACGGTCAGGATGATCCCGAGCGCGGTCAGGTAGATGTCGGTGTCGTGCGCGGCCGGCAGTACCGGCTTGCCGGAGATGACGGTGGCGAGCAGGAACAGCACCGGCAGGAAGGCGTTGCCGCCGAAGATGTCGCTGATGGCGAGCTGGTAGTCGCCCAGCTTCGTGGAGGTCAGGCCGGTGCTGACCTCGGGCAGGGAGGTGGCCGCGGCCAGCACGGTCGCACCGAACAGCACCCCGCTCAGCCCCTGACGGGCGAAGAACTCCTCACCGCTGCGCTCGATCACGACACCGGCCACGAGCGTGGCCAGCGCGGACACGCCGAACACGAGCCCGGCGCGCGCGGTGCTCACGCCCTTGTCGCTGGCAGCCTTCTCCTTCTTGCCCTTGGAGTGGCCGCGTGGTTCGGGCTGGCCGTCCGGGGCGTCGCCGCCCTCCCGCCACGGCAGACCCCGGCCTGCCCGGTCGAGCAGGACCAGGCCGATCACCCACAGGAGTGCGATCGCCACCGAGGCGGGGGCCAGGCGAGCGACGTGCAGGTTCGGGGAGAGCTGGGTGCCCATCACGACCACGGCCAGGACGACCACCACCATGGCTCCCTCGAGGACCAGCTGCAGACTGGCCGCCAGCCGGGTCAGCGGGGCACGCGGGCGGACCCCCGCCGCGTCCAGTACGGCCAGGACGATGGTCTGCAGGGCGATGCCGCCCAGGATGTTGCCGACCGCGACGTCGAGCTGTCCGGTCATCGCCGCCGACGCGGTGATCGCGATCTCGGGCAGGTTCGTCGCGATCGCCAGCAGGATAAGACCGCCCAGGGCGCTGCCCAGGTGAAGTCGTTCGGCGAGCACGTCGGTGGTGTCCGACAGCTTGATTCCCGCACCCCAGATGACCGCCGCGCTGGCCACGAACAACACCAGCAACAACGGTGAACTCAAAGATCCCATGTGTCTGGGAGTACCCGCCGGTCCAGGGCAGAACCAGGGGCGGCTCCGCGTAACCTCTTCCTGTGTCAGCCTCCCGCCTGCATCGCGTCGCCGTTCTCGTGCTCGAGGGTGCGAAGCCGCTCGATGTCGGCATTCCCGCGCAGGTGTTCACGACCCGCGCGAGCATGCCGTACGAGGTGCGGGTGTGCGGGGCGACGCCCGGTCTCGTGACCGGCGGCGACGGTCTCGCGTACCACGTCGCCCACGGTCTGGACGCCCTGGCGTGGGCCGACATCGTGTTCGTCCCCGGCTACCGGTTCCCGGACCGCGAGGACCCGCCGCGGGCCGTCCTCGACGCGCTGATCGCCGCCCACCGCCGGGGCGCGCGACTCGCCGCCATCTCGACGGGTGCCTTCGCGCTCGCCGCCACGGGCCTGCTCGACGGCAGGCGCGCCACAACACACTGGCACTACACGCGGGCGCTCGTGGCCAGGCATCCGCTCGTCCAGGTCGACGAGAACGTGCTGTTCGTCGACGAGGGCAGCGTGCTCACCTCGGCCGGCGCCGCCTCCGGTATCGACCTGTGCCTGCACATCCTGCGCGGCGACCTCGGAGTGGCCGCGTCCAACCACGCGGCCCGGCGTCTGGTGGCGGCCCCCTACCGCAGCGGCGGCCAGGCCCAGTACGTGCCGCGCAGTGTGCCCGAGCCGCTCGGGGAGCGGTTCGCCGTCACCCGCGAGTGGGCGCTGCACCGGCTCGGCGAGCCCCTCACCCTCGACGTCCTGGCGCGGCAGGCGGGGGTCTCGCCGCGCACGTTCTCCCGGCGCTTCGTCGAGGAGA
Organism: Streptomyces sp. NPDC023481; assembly: GCF_055560195.1. Taxonomy (NCBI): domain Bacteria; kingdom Bacillati; phylum Actinomycetota; class Actinomycetes; order Kitasatosporales; family Streptomycetaceae; genus Streptomyces; species Streptomyces sp. NPDC023481. The sequence continues at coordinate 565,915 of NZ_JBVHJE010000003.1, read as the reverse complement.
CCGGCTACACGCCGATGCAGTGGGTGATGCGCGCCCGCATCGACCGGGCCCGTGAACTGCTGGAGCGGTCGCAGCGCGGCGTCGAGCAGATCGCCGCCGACGTCGGTCTCGGCACGGGTGCGAACCTGCGGCTGCACTTCCAGCGCATCCTCGGTACGACACCGAGCGAGTACCGGCGCACCTTCACCCGGGGCGAGTGACCCGGTCGGCCCCGCTTGGCGGGATCCTTTTGAACCGTGGCGATCCCGCCACTGTCGGCGGCGCCGGCCACGGACGAGCCTGGTGGCGACGGGAAGGGACCTCACTCATGACTCGCATCGCCATCAACGGGTTCGGCCGCATCGGACGCAATGTGCTGCGCGCACTGCTGGAGCGCGACAGTGCCCTGGAGGTCGTCGCCGTCAACGACCTGACGGAGCCCGCGACCCTCGCCCGGCTGCTCGCGTACGACAGCACGGCCGGCCGGCTCGGGCGGCCGGTGTCCGTCGACGGGGACGTCCTCGTCGTGGACGGCCGCCGGATCAGGGTGACGGCCGAGCGGGAACCGGCACGGCTGCCGTGGGCCGAGCTCGGCGTCGACATCGTCCTGGAAGCCACCGGTCGTTTCACCTCGGCCGAGGCCGCCCGCGCCCACCTCGACGCGGGTGCGAAGAAGGTGCTCGTCAGCGCGCCGTCGGAGGGCGCCGACGTCACGCTCGCGTTCGGGGTCAACACCGGCGCCTACGACCCGGCCGTGCACACGATCGTCTCGAACGCCTCCTGCACCACCAACGCGCTCGCGCCGCTGGCCTCGGTCCTCGATGAACTCGCCGGTATCGAGCACGGCTTCATGACGACAGTGCACGCCTACACGCAGGAGCAGAACCTGCAGGACGGCCCGCACCGCGACGCCCGTCGCGCCCGGGCCGCCGGCGTCAACATCGTGCCGACCACGACGGGCGCCGCCAAGGCGATCGGCCTGGTGCTGCCGAACCTGGCCGGCAAGCTGTCGGGCGACTCGATCCGCGTACCGGTGCCGGTGGGCTCGATCGTCGAGCTCAACACGAGCGTCGCCCGCGACGTGACGCGCGACGACGTGCTGGCGGCGTACCGCGCCGCGGCGGAGGGGCCGCTCGCCGGCATCCTCGAGTACTCGGACGACCCGCTCGTGTCGTCCGACATCACGGGCAACCCCGCCTCGTCGATCTTCGACTCGGCCCTCACCCGCGTCGACGGCCGCCACATCAAGGTGGTCGCCTGGTACGACAACGAGTGGGGCTTCTCGAACCGCGTGATCGACACACTCGAACTCCTCGCCGGCCGCTGACCGGACGCCGGGCCGCTGCCCGCTCGCGGGCGGAGAAGGGCTGACGCTATCGGTCGAGTGCGACGGCGGCCGCTTCGGCGGCCCGCTCGATCTCCGCCCGCCGGGCTTCCCGGAAGGCCGCGTCGTCCTGCGGGGGCGCGTCCTGTGCCGTCGTCCCCGTCGAGCCGTCGACCTGTTCGCGCAGGATGTCGGCGTGTCCTGCGTGCCGGGTGGTGTCGGTGAGCATGTGGACCAGGATGGTGAACAGTCTGACGTCGGGGCGGGGCCACCAGGGAACGTAACCGGGGGAATCGACGGCGAGGGCGCTGATCGTCGCGTCCGCGTGCTCCCAGACGCGACGGTAGCGATCGACGATCTCCGCACGCGTCTCGTGCTCGGTCGCCCACATGTCGGCACCGCGCTCGCCGGCGTCGTCCCACCGGGGCAGCGGCTCGGGGAACGGGCGGTCGAAGACCTCGCCGAAGTATCGGGCCTCCCACAGCGCCAGGTGCTTGACCAGGCCAAGGAGGTTCGTACCGGTCGAGGTCAGGGGCCGGCGCACGTCGTACTCGCCAAGCCCGTCGAGCTTCCAGAGCATCGCCTCGCGCATCGCTCGCAGTTCGCTGTGCAGGTACTCCTTGGCGAAATCATCGATCATGGTGCATGACCCTGTCACGCAACGCCGCTGAGCGCATCCCTGTGTGAGCGACTGACCTCCCGTGAGCGAGCTCGGTCGGGATCGGTGTCCTCGTCGCAGACGCAGGAGCGACTGCGAGCTCAGACCGGTTCGGGTTGGGGTTCCGGCTGGGGGGTGGGGAGGGGGGCGGGCTGCCAGAGGGTGGTGGTGCGCAGGTAGGCGTGGATGACCGAGGCTGTCGCCAGGAGGAGGAGGGGGCCGTAGAGCCAGGGGTGTTGGGCCATGTGTGCGGGCAGGTAGCGGTAGGACAGCAGGAGGGCGGTGAACACCGTCGTGCCGTGGGCGACCAGTTGGGTCGCGGCGCGGTCCCAACCGTATGCCTGTGCGCGGAGTGCCGCTTCGATGGTGAGGGTGAACACCACGCCGGCGAGGATGTCGGCGCCGTAGTGGTAGCCGAAGCCGAGGGTCGCGCCGAGGGTGGCGATGAGCCAGAAGGTGCCGGCGTATCGCAGGAGGCGGGGGCCGGTGCGGGAGTGCAGGAAGATCGCCGTGGCCCAGGCCGTGTGCAGGCTGGGCATGCAGTTGCGCGGTGTCACCCCGTCGAACGGCACGGCGTGCGGGGCCTGGAGGGGTGTCGTGATGTCCGGCCAGAGGTGGCCCATGGCCCAGTGGCCGCCGTCGGGGCCGTAGGCGAAGACCGGTCCCACGACGGGGAAGATCACGTAGATGCCCGGGCCGAGGAGGCCGATGACCAGGAAGGTGCGGACCAGGTGGTGGCGCGGGAAGCGGCGTTCGGCCGCGACATGGCGGAGCTGGTAGAGGGCGACGACGACCGCGGCGACGGCGAGTTGGATGTAGACGTAGTCCAGGACGTGGGCGCCGATCGTACCGGTGGCCCTGACGAGCCGGCCCACCAGCCAGGAGGGGTTGCCCAGGGCGTGGTCGGCTGTCGCCACGTACGGGTCCAGGACCTGCGGACGGGTCTTGGAGGTGATCAGCAGCCAGGTGTCGCCGGTCTTGCGGCCGGCCACCAGCAGCAGGCCGAGTCCGACACCCTTGAGCAGCAGGACACGGTCCGGGCCCGCGCGGCGGGTGACGGCGATGACGGCGTAGGCCAGCACCACCCACAGAGCACCGTTGCCGAACGGGTGCCCGGGGGGAAGCTTGAGGCCGGCCGCCCAGCGCACCAGCAGGAGGGTGAGGTCGATACCGACCGCGGCGGAGAAGGCGACGAGACGTTCACGCCAGGTGAGCACCACCATCATCAGCGCCATGCCGGCGTAGAGCAGCGGGCCTGATTTCGGGGGAAGGATGACCTCCTTCGCCTGGTTGGTGATCGGCCCCGGCATACCGTAACGGCGCGCGGCGACCTCCAGCGTGACAAGGAATGCCAGCGTCGTCACGCCTGCCACGGTCCACAGCACCGCCCGCGGCTGGCGCCACGCGGCGAGGGCGGTTGTTCCGTCTGCGCGCGAGGGCTCCCGCGTCGTTATTGGTATCAATTCTCTGGCCGACTTGTGAGTTGTTATGTGAATGGGTCGATCTTTGTGCACTCGTCCTGACGGATCATGTTATCGGAGCAGCCCGACAGGAGCGGGCACAGGATGTCGGGTGCGGCAGGCTCGGCCCTTCCTCGTTCCGCGCCGGGTCGTCGGCAAGAAGGCCCGCGTCCCGCTGAAATACCAGGGGATCAACCCGCACATCGCCGAGCACGTCAAGAGCACCGCGCCGGAGACGGTGGGTGGCGGCGTCCCGGTCTCGCTCCCGCCCGCACCCGGTGGGCCTGTCCGGTGTTCAGCTCTGCTGGTCCGGGCGGGCCGCCGTCCTTTCGGCGCGCAACCGGAGGATGTACGTCGCGGTCAGCGCCACGGCACGGTCCTCGTCGCGGGACAGCTCGGCGAGGGCACGGGACGCCGTGCTCCCCGGGATGTCCGCGAGCGCCTGTGTCAGCCGTCGGCGTGCGGGGACTCCCCCGGTGCCGCGAGCGAGGCGGTCGACCAGCTCCGTGGCGATCCGTTCCGCCGACGCGGGATCACTCGCCAGCGTGCTCAGCACGTCGGCCGCGTCGACGTCGTTCCTCTCCTCTACGATCATGTCGATGAGCGTGGGGACCGCGTCGGCCACTCCACGTGCCCCGAGCGCCAGAGCCGCGCACCCGCGGACCACCAGGTCGCAGTCCGCGAGGGCGCGTTGCAGCAAGGCGGTCGACTCACCGGCCGGGACCGCGGTGATGGACTGGACGGCACGGGCGCGCACTTCGGCCGCGGGTGAGCCGAGGCCCTCGGCCAGCAGTGCCAGCCCGTCCTCGCCGGACTGCGCCAGAGCCCAGCGAAGGGCTCCGGCGACGTTCGGCTCCGGCTCGCTCAGTACGGCCTCGACCAGTGCCTCCACCGGCACGGGGCCTTCCTCGACCGCGGACAGGGCCGCCCGCTGCCGTGCTCCCGCGCTCTTCGACCCGAGGGCCTGGAGGAGTGCGACGGTCTGGAGGACGTCCTCCCAGCCGGCGGGTTCCGCGGCACCGATCCGACGGAGTCGCTTGAGCAGCTCCGTCTCCGCTGCGATGCGGTCGCGCGTCTGGCGGATGAGGTCGTCCACGAGTTCCGCGGGTGTGAAGCCGTCGTCGTCCAGGGCGCGCCGGACGTCACGCAGCGACAGCCCCAACGACCGCAGGCTCTCGATGTGGAAGATCCGCCGGATGGTCTCGCCGGAGTACTCCCGGTAGCCGGAGCCGGTACGGCCCGTGGGCCGCAGCAAACCGAGCGACTCGTAGTGCCTGAGCATGCGGGCACTGACCCCGGACCGCTTCGCGACTTCACCGATCAACACAGCCAACTGCCCTTGTGAGTCTGCGCCTACTGCCCGACGTGGCCTTCTCCGCCGAGGGCCACCACCCGCTTCGCCTCCTCGACGGCGAACTCGAATCCGGCATGCGGATCCTCCCACAGTCGTTCCGTGGCGATCGCGTGAGCGCGCACGCGAGGGTCGGGATCCGTCGTCGCGTCGGCCAGTGCCGGGAGCATCACCTCTCCCAGCGCGATCAGTGCCCGGCTGAGGCTCAGCTGCGTCTCGCGTCCGCCGCGCCCGAGCTGCCCCGCCAACGCTTTCGCCAACTGCCGTTGCCCGCCTTCGGGTACGAGCACGACCGCTGCCCGCCAGGCGGCCCGGGCCACCTCGTCGTCGGGGTCGGACAGCAGCGCCGGTGTGATCGCCGGCCACGCTGCACGGTCCCCGATCTTGGACAGCGTGTGCAAGGCCTGGCTCCGTGCCTGCGCACGCTCCGAGCGGACTTCGGCGACCAGCAGCGGCACCGTCAGCGAGGGTTCGTGGCGAGTGAGGGCCCACGTCAGCGTTTCGCGCACGTACAGCTCGGTTTCGATCGCGCATCGCTCGATGAGCGTGCCGACGACTTCCGGGTCGGGGTCCGTACCGACCGCCAGCGCTGCCCGCAGCCGGACCGACGCGTCGTCGTTCTCCAGCCCCCGAAGAGCCCGCATCCTGTTCCTGTCCTCTCCCGGCCCGGTCATGGCGACCACCTCCCGGGGCACAGTGAAGACCTTGTCACCGTGTCAAGGTCCAGCGGAGGCGGGCCGGGTGCGGTTTCGGCCCTGCGCTCCTCGGGCAGTGCAGAGGGCGACCGTGCGGAGGGGTGAGGACGACATGACGGCGAAAGCGCTGGCGATCCTTCGGACGGCCCGGGCTGAGGAGATCGAGCACCCCGGCGGGACACTGCTGGCGCATCTCCAGCGCGTCAGTGCCCTTCTCGCCTCGTGGGGCGCTCGTCCGGCGCTGGTGTCGGCCGGGCTGTGCCACGCGTTCTACGGCACGGACGGCTTCCCGGTCGCCCTGCTGGACCTGGGGCGCCGGGCCGAACTGGTCGAGGCGATCGGCGTCGAGGCCGAAGCGCTCGTCTACCTCTACGCCTGCTGCGACCGCTCGTCCTCCTACCGCGAACTGACCGATGACCGCGGTACGTTCGTCGACCGGTTCACCGGCACACGGACCTGTCCGAGCCTCGAAGCGCGACAGGACTTCGCCGAACTCACCGCCGCCAACGAGCTGGACATCACCGCGATCAGCCCGGAGGCCCGCGCACGCTACGGAGCGGACCTGCTCGACCTGTTCGGGCGCTGGCGCCCCCTGCTGTCCGAGCCGGCCTGGGCCCACTGCCGTAGGGTGCTGGGGGCTGGGTGAGGGCGGGGGGCGGTGGTGAGCCGCGGAGCACTCCCCCGCCCCGGCGCCGACCCTCGGGAGGACGCCGTGACCGCCCTCGCCGGCCCGGTCAGTCCGAGTCCGCCGTGGCGAGGTGGTGGGCCAGGTCGGTCAGGTCCAAGGCGCGTAGGGTCCGGCCCTCGAAGCCCGGCAGGGGGACGTGGAGGGGGTCGGTCCAGCGGGTGGGAATCGCGTCCGGGCCGTAGTAGGCGCCTGCCAGGGCGCCGGTGACCGCGGCGACGGTGTCGGTGTCGCCTCCGAGGTCGATCGCCGCGCGGAGGGCGTCCTCGAAGCTGGTGGTGGTGCGCAGGGCCCAGACCGCCGAACCCAGGCAGGGCCAGACCGCGCCGTTGAACTCGGTCGCCTGGTCGGGATGCCAGTCGGCGGCGAGGACGGTGGCAAAGCGCTGACGGTGGTCGGGGTGGACGAGGTCCAGAACGTCCGGGAGGGCGCTCAGCGGGTCGGCGCCGGTCAGGGCGAGCCGGATGAGCTCGTGGAAGACGGCGGTGCCTTCCCAGGCGGCGGGGTCGCCGTGGGTGAGGGCGGCGATGCGCCGGGCGGCGTCCATGGTGGCGGTGCGGCCGGCGCGTGCGAAGTAGACCGCGGAGGTCGACGCCCTCATCAGGGAGCCGTTGCCTGCCGCTCGCCGGTTGATCCGGAAGTGCGTCGCGGCGGCCTGGTCCCACGGCATGCCGTTGGTCAGCACGTCCTGGGTCTGGATGCCGATGTCCTTGGGCTCGGCCGCCGCCCAGCGCTGGAAGCGGGCGAAGACGTCCGGCAGGTCGAGTCCGCCCCGCTGCAGCAGCGAATCCGCGACGCACACGGCCATCTGCGTGTCGTCCGTGGCCTCGCCCGGGTCCCAGCCGCCTCCGCCGCACATCTCGCCACCGCACCCCGGGTCCGGGAACCGGGCGGAGAAGGCCCCCTCGGGTCCGAACTCGAAAGGTGCTCCCAGCGCGTCGCCCACCGCTGAGCCGACGACCGTCGCGATGGCTCGTTCCGTACGTCTCATCCGCTCAGCCTATCGACGGTCGGCGACAGCCATGCCGGCCGTGGGGGCGCGGACGGGTGGCGGGGCCACGGCGGTTCGCTGCGGGGTCTCCTCGGCGGCCTCGATTACGATCACGATCATATCGCGACAATATGGACGTTCTCCCGGTCAGGAGACCTCATGCCCGACGAACACATCCACCAGGTCGATCCGGCGCGCCTCCAGCTGTCGCGGACGGTCTCCCAGGCGGTCAGGCAAGCGGCCGAGATCCTTCAGCAGGAGGTGAACGACGGCTCGGGGCACACCTCCACGATGCACGCGACGTACGCGGCGACGAAGAAGGTCGACCCCGACGAGTTCCGGGCGTTGAGCAGCCGGGTGCGCAAGGACGTGCACGACCTCATCGCGATGGCCGCCGACATGTTCACCGAGCTCCAGACGGACGAGGTCCAGCAGATGGTGTCGCGTATGGCCGACGACGCGCACGACGTGCTCGACACCACGATGAACCTGGTCGACAACACGCCGGCGACCGCCAGGGCCCTGGCGAACCTGGGCTTCACCACGCCGCCGCCCCCGACCTCCACCGCGGGGGCACCCAATGGGCCCGAACCGGGGCCGGGTCCGGTCGTCGGTGACGAACCGCCGCTGCCCGGCGTCTGAGAGGGCCGAGCGGTGACCTCTGCTACGGGCGTACGGCTCGGCCCCTCGGCCGTGGAGTCGGTTCTCACGCGCTACCGCGACCTCACGATCGCGCGACTGATGTCCGACATCCCGGACTCCCTCGAGGACGATCTCTACCGTCTCGTGCGCGCCTATCCCAGCCGGTCCGGCAAGGGGCTGCGCCCCGCGCTCTGCCTGGCGGTGTGCCGGGCGCTCGGCGGTGACATCGAGAAGGCGGTCGATTCCGCGGTCGCCATCGAGCTGACCCACAACGCCTTCCTGATCCTGGACGACATCCAGGACGGCAGCGAGATGCGCCGTGGAGCGCCGACGCTGCCCGCCGAGTACGGACTCGGGGTGGCGGTGAACGTCGGCAACGCGACCAACCTGCTCGCCCTGGAACACCTGATGGCCAACCGGCGGACGCTCGGACCCGGTCTGGCGTGGGCGGTCCTCCAGGAATCGGCGCTGATGATGCGCCATTCCCTCGAGGGACAGGCGATCGAGGTCGGCTGGATTAGGAGCAACGCCTGCGACCTGGCGGACGACGACTACTACCGGATGTGCATGAAGAAGTCGTCCTGGTACACGTGCATCTACCCGTGTCGCGTCGGCGCGCTCGTGGCCGAGGGCAAACACAGGGGGACGGTCCGCTTCGACCGCTACGGCTGCTACCTCGGTGCGGCGTTCCAGATCCAGGACGACCTGCTCAACCTGACCGGCCACTACGCGCAGTACGGCAAGGAGATCTCCGGGGACCTGTGGGAGGGCAAGCGCACCCTCGTCCTCATCGAGTACCTGCGCCGTTGTACGGCCGCGCAGCGCGAGCGGATGGAGGGTTTCCTGGCCAAGACGCGTGCCACCCGCACGGAGGCCGAGGTGCGGTGGGTGCACGAGGAACTGCTCGCGTCGGGCTGTGTCGAGACGGTGCGGGCCCGGGCGAAGGCCCTCGCCGAGGAGGCCCACATGGAGGCGGTCAAGGCGTTCGCCGATCATCCCGACTCGGAGGACAAGCAGTTCCTGCTCGATCTGCCGTTCTACATGGTGGAGCGGGACAGCTGAGCAGCGGTGCCGCCGTCCGGCGCCCCGGGCGGGCGGGCGCGCTTCAGCCACTCCCGGTAGGCCGGCGCCTCGTGGGCGACGGCCCAGTAGGCCTCGCGCAACTGCGGGAAGACGGCGTCCAGTTCGTGCTCGGTGCGGGCCGCCAGCAGCAGTCGTACGCGCAGCGGGTCGCCCTTCAGCGGGCGGATCGCGAGGCCGGGACGGCAGGGGGCGGTCGGCTGGCTGACCGTGACCACTTCGCCGGTGGCGGCGAGTGAGTACGCGGTGAGGTAGTCGCCGTGCAGCATCTCGGAGTCGAGGCCCGCCGTGCGCAGCACCCGGGACAGGCCCTCCCATTCGCCGTCGACCGTCGAGTCGACCATCCAGCGGTCGCCGGCCAGGTCGGCAAGGCTCACTTCCGGCTGTGACGCGGCGGGATGATCCGCCGCGAGCGTGACGAACTGCGGTTCGCGTGTGAGGAGTACCCGCAGGCACAGGCCGGGTGGCACGCGCAGCGGGCTGCCCTCGACCTCGTGCACGAAGGCCATGTCCAGCCGGCCCCCGGCGACCATGCCCAGCAGAGTGTTGGCGGACGCGTTCATCTGCAGGGTCGGTTCGCCTTCCGGGCCGCGCGCCCGCAGCAGGCGCAGCCAGCCGGGGATGGCCCGGCTCGCCGTGGCCCCTATGCGCAGCCGATAGCCGGCGGCCGCGCGGGCCGCCGCCGCCCTGGTCTCGGTGACGATCGCCGTGAACTCCGCGACCAGCGGCCTGGCCCGGCTCAGCACGGCCAGTCCCAGCGGGGTGGGGTCGCAGCCGGTCTGGGCCCGTACGAAGAGCTGGGCGCCCAGGGCGCGCTCTATCCGCCGTAACTGGGTGCTCAACGAGGGCTGCGCCAGGCCGAGTTGCCGGGCCGCTTTGTGCAGGCTGCCGGTGTCGGCGATGGCGCAGAGTACGCGCAGATGCCTCACCTCCAGCTCCATGGGAGGAGCGTAGGGCGGCGCCGCTCACCACACCAGATGTTCAAGGTCCAACGAAACCGGACGAGTCGGCCACCGATAGTTCCGTGCTATCCCCAACTGCCATCATTCCCCGCCCCATTGGCTTACCGGAAACTCACTGGCAACCGATCGTTCAACCCCACAGGACGAGAAGGAGCCCACCCCCATGACATCGTTCCGTACCCGCCCCGGGTCGAAGAACTCCAGGAGACTGACGGCCCTGGCGCTGGGCGTCGGTCTGGCCTCCGCCGCGCTGGGCACCGCCGGCCCGGCGAGCGCGACGAACACCGCACAAGCCCCCGCCGGGGCCACCGCCGCCGGCTACGTCGGCGCGGCCGGCAGCGCCGGCGACAAGGTGTTCTTCGACGCCGTGCTGAAGTCGGTCGCCAAGCGGCAGGCCGCCCAGCCCTCCCTGCAGACGGTGACCGTCTACTACAACGCCTCCCAGGCGCCGAGCTTCCGCTCCCAGATATCGAGCGCCGCCTCCATATGGAACAGCTCGGTGTCGAACGTCAAGCTCCAGGCGACCACGGGCAGCGGCGACTTCGCCTACTACGAGGGCAACGACTCGCGCGGCTCGTACGCCTCCACCGACGGCCACGGCAGCGGCTACATCTTCCTGGACTACACGCAGAACCGGCAGTACGACTCCATCCGGGTCGCCGCCCATGAGACCGGCCATGTGCTGGGGCTGCCCGACCACTACAGCGGCCCGTGCAGCGAACTGATGTCCGGCGGCGGCCCCGGCACCAGCTGCACCAACCGCTACCCGAACAGCACGGAGCGGGCCCGGGTCAACCAGCTGTGGGCCAACGGCCTCGCCAAGGCGCTCGCGCGGATCGGTACGGCGGCCAAGACGGGCTGACCCTCCCCAGCAGCCCCGCGCATCAGCAGCGTACGGACCGCGGACCGGTGCCGCGGTCCGTACCGCTGTCCCGGCCCGGGACGCTCGCGTCGCAGTACGTCCGCGCCGGCCAGTGCCCCGCTGATCAGGCGTGCGGCGAAGTCCCGGTCGCCGGTGAGGCCGTTGCGCGGTGCGAGGCGGGCAGGCCGTCCGCCGTGCCGCTGCGGCGCGGGGTTTCGGAGATGCCGCTGTGGCCGAGTTCGGGGCCGAGTCCGAAGTAGTGCCGGAAGTTGTAGACGAGCGGGCTCCATGCCGCGGGATCGATGTGCTGGGTTCCGGGGACCACGAGGCGGGCGTCGGCGTGCACCTTCAGCACCCGGGCCTCGACGATCAGGAAGTCCCCGGCGGCATCGGGGGCGACCCGGGCCGCCCGCGCCTCCAGCTGGATCGGGCACTCGGCCACCCGTGGCGGGCGCACCACCTGGGACGGCTCCGGCCGGAAGCCGCTCGCCGTGAACTTGTCCGGCTCGTAGCGGGTGGGCCGGGAGCCGCGCCCTGCCGCCTCCGGCCTGCCGGTGAGCCACCCCAGCCGTTCGACGGCCGCCCACTGCCCGGGCTCGGGCAGGCTGATGACGAGTTCCGGGCGGGTGGCCAGGTTCGCGCCGGTCTGTCCTTCCCGTCCGAGTCCCAGGACGACCACCTGTCCGAGGGCCCAGGCCGACGACATCGGCGCGAGGTTGGCCGTGCCGTCGGCGTTCTCGGTGGTCAGGAGCACGACGGGCGTGCCGAAGTAGAGGATGCTCGGCGTGATCGTCAGGTGGGAGCCGGTGTGCGGGGGCAGGTGCGGTGCGGTGTTCATACGGCGACCGTAGGGCGCCGACGCTTCGGGCTCGGCCGAACCGTCCCCACGTGATCATGGACAGGGCATCCGCGGAACCGGCGGGGCCGGGCGAGGTGGTGCGGTCCGGGAACGGCGCCCGGCCGCTCCCCCGTGGCTCAGTGGTCGTCGGCCGTGGGCTCGTCGTCCCCGGGTGCGGCCGTCCCCGGGTCGTCGCGCGGTGCCGGGGTCAGCAGGGCGTCGATGCCCGCCCGCAGGTACCGCTCCAGGGTGGCGTCCGGCGCCGCGGTCAGGGCCGGAGGCCGTATCTCGGTGCGCATCAGGCTGGTGCCGAGCATCCAGGCCGCCAGGAGTTCCGCGCGCAGTTCCGCGTCGGGGCCGCCGAGGCGGGAGGCCAGGCGCTCGGTGAACACCTCCGTGAAGTCGGCCCGCAGCCGGGCCAGCGCCTCGTTCCGGCCGGAGGACCGCAGCACGGACAGCACCGGGTGCGGGAAATCGCCCTCCTTCGGCGTCCCCGAGAGCAACGCGCAGAGCCAGTCGGGGATCGTCTCGACGGGCTCCTCCAGCAGGGGCCGGAATATCTTCCCGGCCCCCACCACATCGTTGAACAGCGCTTCCTTCGAGCCGAAATAGCGGTAGACGAGGGCGGCGTCCACCCCCACGTCACCCGCGATGTCACGCACGCTGGTGCCCTCGTAGCCGTACTTGCCGAAGCGGAACGCGGCGGCCGACCTGAGCGCGGTGCGCGTGGCCGAGGCCGAGCGTCTCTGGCCCGGCCGGCAGGCCCCCGCCTCGGGCGTCCCGCCGTCGTGTACTCCCGTCACGTCACCGCACCTCCGTCGCCCGCGGACCTCCCGCTGCCCGCCCCATGGTCCAGTGTGCAGCGGCTGTCTGAAAGTCACCGACCGTTGTCACCAATCGTTGACTTGTGTTCGCGTCGCATGCCATACCTGTGACAGGTCAACGAGTTGACGTTTTCAGACCTCGTTCTGCCGGGCCGTACGACGGAGTCGGCCCGTCCCAGGCCGCCCGCGTGGTGCGACGGCGCGTGTCCCGGAGGCCCTGTGTACGGGCCCCGCCGACCGGAAGTGGTGATCTTCTGTGCCTGCTCGACATGTCGCCGTGATCGGAACCGGTTACGTCGGACTGACCACCGGAGCCTGCCTGGCCTCGCTGGGACACTCCGTGGTGTGTGCCGACGCCGACCCGCACAAGGTCGGACGGCTGCGCGAGGCCCGGGTGGACATCCTGGAGCCCGACCTGCCGGAGACCGTCCGGGACGCCCTGGAGGCGGGCCGGCTGGAGTTCACCGGAGACACCGCGGCCGCCGTCGCCGAGGCCGAGGTGGTGTTCCTGTGCCTGCCCACGCCCATGGGGGCGGGCGGTGCGGCCGACCTCGCCGCCGTGGAGGCCGTCGCCGGGGAGATCCGGGACGTACTGCGGCCTGGCAGTGTGGTGGTCAACAAGTCGACCGTGCCGGTCGGCACGTGCGAGCGCGTCGCCGCGCTCCTCGGCCGGGCGGACGTGACGGTGGTGAGCAATCCGGAGTTCCTGCGCGAGGGTCGCGCCGTCCACGACTTCCTGCACCCCGACCGCATCGTGATCGGCTCGGCGGACCGGGCCGCCGCCCGGCGCGTCGCCGACCTGTACGCCGTACTCGACGCGCCCCTCGTCCTCACCGACCCGGCCAGCGCCGAACTGACCAAGTACGCGGCGAACTTCTTCCTCGCGATGAAGCTGTCGTTCGCCAACAACCTCGCCACCCTGTGCGAGCGCTTCGGCGCCGACATCGCCGATGTCACCGAGGGCATCGGGCGCGATCCGCGTATCGGCTCGGCGTTCCTGCGGCCCGGGCCGGGCTGGGGCGGCTCCTGCCTGCCCAAGGACACCCACGCCCTGCTGACCGTGTGCGACCGGTCCGGCGTCGACTTCCCGCTGCTCCGCGCCACCATCGAGACCAACGTCGCCCATCAGCGCCGGCTCGTGGAGCGGGTGGCCGCCGCGTGCGGGCGCGGCGAGGACGGCTCCCTGGACGGCGTACGGCTCACCCTGTACGGCCTGACCTTCAAGGCCGGCACCTCCGACCTGCGTGACTCGCCCGCGCTCGCCATCGCCCGTCTGCTGCGCGAGCGGGGCGCCGAACTCACCGCGTACGACCCGGCGTTGTCCGAGGAGCGGCCCGACCTGAGCGATCTGCTCGACCTCGTCGCCGACCCGGTGCGGGCCGCCGAGGGGGCCGCGGCCTGCCTGGTGCTCACCGAGTGGCCACAGCTGCGGGACCTCGACTGGGCGGCGATCGCCGCGCGGATGTCCGGCGACGAGGTCCACGACTTCCGCAACCTGCTGGACGCGGACCTGCTCGCGCGGGCCGGGCTGAGCCGACGGGGCATCGGACGCCCGTCGGCACCGGCACGCGTGGCGTGACGCGCGCCCGGAGCGACCGCCACGCCGTCGGCGCCGGGCGCGGGGGTGCCACCGGGCGTCCCGTCCCCGGCCGACACCACCGCCGGAGCCGGCCGCTCCGCCACGAGCGGCCGGCCGTCGCTGCCCGCGGCCGCCCACCGCAAGCCCCGACTCACTGGAACCCACCGGCGGTCACCGACGCACAGCCACCCCGACGGCGGTCCCCGACTCGCGGTCGCCCGCCGGGAGTTCCGGACCATCCCCGACAGTCCTCCACCAGAAAGGGTCACCCCATGCGGGTTCTGTGCACCACGCTCGGCAGTCCCTCCCACGGTCGCGCTCAACTGCCCCTGCTGCGCGTCCTGGCCGAGGCCGGGCATCAGGTGCTGGTGGTCACCTCCGACGCCCTCGCCCCGGTCTTCCGTGACGACGACGTCGAGGTGAACGCCACGCTTGCCCGGTTCAACCCGCTCGTCGCGGTCGGCCCGTACCTCGCCCGGCTCCCCGAGCCCCCGGACGTGACCAAGCCGCCGACGCCGGAGCTGTCCAGGCTGCTGATGCGGAGCGTGGCCGGGGTGGCCGTCAAGCCGCTGCTGGACGTGCTGCTCCCCCTCGCCCGGGACTTCCGCCCCGACCTGATCCTGCGGGACGGCATGGACATGAGCTCGGTGCTCATCGCCGAGCTGCTGGGCGTGCCGCAGCTTCCGACGCCCTCCGGGTTCAGCAACATCGTGGACCCCGCAGAGATCCTGGGGCCGCTCAACGAACGGCGCGAGGAGCTGGGGCTACCGGTGCGGGAGGACCCGCTGTCCGTCGTACCGCACGGCCGTGTCGACTACGTACCGCCCGCGTTCTCCTTCGCTCGCAACATGCCCGCCGGCCTGTCCTACCGGCAGACGGTGGACGTCGAGCGCCGCGCGGTGCTGCCCCCGTGGGCGGCCGGGCTGCCCACCGACCGGCCGCTGGTGTACGCCGCGATCGGTACGGCCCTGCCCGCGCTGCGCGAGCAGTCGACCGAGCCGGCCGAGCCGTTGCCGGTCAGGATGCCGGACACCGGCGAGAGCCTGCGCGCGATCGCGGGGGCCGCGGCCGAGCTGGACGACTGCACGGTGGTGATCTCGACGTCCGGGCTGCCGCTGGACACCGACGGGCTGCCCGGGCACGTCCACGTCACCGAGCGCGTGCCGCAGCCGCTGCTGCTGGAGTCGGTCGACCTGTTCGTCACCCACGGCGGGTTCAACAGCATCCGCGAGGCCATGCGCACCGGCACACCGCTGGCGGTCCTGCCCCACTTCGGGGACCAGCACGCCAACGCCGAGCGGGTGACGGAGCTGGGCTTCGGCGGCCACATCACCGACCGCACCGCGGCGGGCATCGCCGACGTGTGCCGCAAGCTGCTCGCCGACCCGGCACCCCGGGCGCGGGCCCGGGCGGCCCAGCTGGCGATGCTCACCCTGCCGGACGTCGAGCAGGCGGTCGGCGACCTGGAGGAGATCGCCGGGTAACCCCGCGCCACATGTCCAACGGCGGCACGGCCGGCACCGCCGCGTCCCTGGAGGGGTGCGTCGCCTCGATGCGCGCGCTCTTCCTCACCGGTGCCGCGGTGTCCCTGGTCCAGGATTTTGAGCGGAGCGCTCCGCTCCGATAAGGTGCCGGCACAGTCCAGCCCTGCGCCGATCCGGAGGAATGCATGAGTACGAGCAAGCCGACCGCCCTGGTCACCGGGGGCAGCCGGGGCATCGGCGCGGCCACCTCGCGGGAACTGGCGGCCCGTGGATACCGCGTGGCCGTCAACTACCACTCCAACCGCGCGGCGGCCGACCAGGTGGTCCGGGAGATCGAGGCGGACGGCGGCGAAGCCTTCGCCGTCCAGGCCGACGTGCACGACACCGCACAAGCGGCCGGACTGCTGGACCGCGCCGCGGTCGACGGCTGCCTGGACGTCCTCGTATGCAACGCCGGCGCCCGCTTCACGCCGACCCCGCTGTCCGCGCTCACCTGGGACGACTTCCACGCCAAGGTGACGAACGAACTCGCGTCCGTCTACGCCCTCACCCAGCGGGCCCTCACGATGATGGGCGCCCGGGGCCGGGGCCGGATCGTCTACGTCTCCAGCGCCGTGGCCGACGGCCCGCCCATCGCGGGCATGGCCGCGCACGGCACCGCCAAGGCCGCCCTGAACGCGTTCGCCCGCTTCGTGGCCTTCGAGGCCGGCCCGCTCGGCGTCAATGTCAACGTCGTGGCACCCGGCTTCGTCCGTACCGAGTCCAGCGCCGGGCAGCCGGCTCCGTTCCAGCGGCGCCTGGTGGAGCACACCCCGCTCGGGCGGGTCGCGGAGCCGGAGGACGTGGCCCGCGCGATCGCGATGCTCGCCGGCGAGGAGGCCGACTACATCACCGGCGCCATCCTGCCCGTCGACGGCGGGCACGGCGTGGCCCGCCGGTGAGAGAGCGTCTGCCGGGGGGAGCATCCGCCGGTAGGGGAGAATGCTGCGCCATGGGTGACACGCACGCCGCCAGACCACGCGGCCGACAGCGGGAGGCGGACCGCAACGACGCCCGCCTCATGGAGGCGGCGCGCGAGGTCTTCGCCGAGCGCGGCTGGGACGCCCCCGTCTCGGAGATCGCCCGCCGGGCGGGCATCGGCATGGGCAGTCTCTACCGCCGCTACCCCAGCAAGGAGCTGCTGGCCCAGCACATGCGGATCGCGGGGATGGAACAGCTCGTCACCCAGGCGCGTACGGCCCTCGCCGAGGAGCACGACCCGTGGGCGGCCTTCGCCCGTTTCCTGCGGGACGCGCTCTCGGCGCAGGGGTCCGGCGGGCCGCTGCTTCCGCTGGTGGGCGGCCGGCTGCCGGCCACCGAGGAGATCGTGGCCGCCGCCGACCGGCTGCGCGCCACCCTCGACGAGCTGGTGGTGGGCGCGCACCGGGCGGGGGTGCTGCGTACCGACTTCACGTCCGCCGACATCCCCCTGCTGCTGGAACACCTCACCCCACGCGTCCCCGTCCCCGTCGAGCGGGCCACCGCGCTGCACCTGCGGTACCTGGACCTCGTCCTCGCCGGACTGCGGGCGGCGCCGGCCGGCGAGGACGAGACCCTTTCCGGCCGGGCGCCTAACTGGGCGGAACTGCGGGCGCTGTGGAACGCCCACGAGGGGTGAGGAGACTCGGCGAGCACGCCCGGGGCCGCCGGCGTCATCCGATCCGGATCTCCGCGAGTTGCAGGCGGTGGACGCTGGTCTCGTCGGCCGCGGGAGCGCCCAGCCTGGTCGCCCGCAGCCGCAGATACCGGCCTCCGGCGGAGGCGAGCGTGTACGTCTGCGGGGTGCCGCCGGGATCCGCCTGCCCGGTGACCGTGCGGACCGTGCGGTACGAAGCGGAACCGTCGGCGCGGGTCTGGATCGTGAAGTCGACCGGGAAGCCCGCCGTGCCGCCGCCGGCCGCGCCCGTGTCGGTACGGGGGTGGAGGGTGACGGAGCCGATCGCCCGGTCCGCGCCGAGGTCGACCTCGATCCACACGGGTGTGTCGCCGACGTCGGCGGAGGCGAAGCCGATGCTGGTGAAGCCCTTGGCGCCGCTCACGCTGGTGGTCGTGCCGTCCAGGACCCGGGTCTTGCCCCAGTCGCCGTTCTCCAGCGTGTAGTTGGCGGTGACGGTGGTCGCGGCGGTCGGGACGGTGAGCTCGGCGAGTTGCAGCCGGTACGTGGCGGGTTCGTCGGCGGCGGGTGCGCCCAGCCTGGTCGCCCGGAGGCGGACGTAGCGGGCGGTGGTCGTCCTGAAGCCGTACGTCCGCACCAGTCCGCGGGGGTCCGACTCGCCGGTGACCGTGCGGACGGTGGTGTACGAAGCGGAACCGTCGGCGCGGGTCTGGAGGGTGAAGTCGACGGGGAAGCCCGCCGTGCCGCCGCCCGCCGCGAGGGTGTCGGTGCGGGGGAAGAGGCGTACGGCGTCGAGGTCGGTGTCGGAGCCGAGGTCGACCTCCACCCAGACCGGGTTCGCGGAGACGTCGGCGGAGGGGAAGTCGAGGCTGGTGTAGCCCCGGGCGCCGCTCACGCCGGTCAGGACGCCGTCGGTAAGCCGGTTCCTGCCCCAGTCGGCGTTCTCCAGGCTGCTGTTGGACGTGACCGGCCTGCCCAGGGCGATGTCGTCCCGCCGGCCGGCGCCGGTGACGGTGAACCTCCAGTTGCCCGGCCGGAGGGTGAAGTAGACGTAGGAGGCGTCCTTGCCGGCGTAGGCCAGGCCGGCGGCGCCGCCGGTGGAGGAGCCGTCGCGGAAGACGGTGGTGCCGTTCGCCGCGATGACGGGCCGGGGGCCGCCGTAGGTGGGGACGCCGACCCGCGCGGTCGTACCCGTCGGGGAGGTGAGCGTGAGGGTCACCGCGGTGCCGTCGCGTTCGATGCCGAAGCGGATGTCGCCCCGCACGGTGGGGGTCACACTGCTGATCCTCGTCAGGGTGCCGGTCTGCGGGACGACGTCGTACGACACCCAGCCCGGCTTGGTGGGGCGGACGCCGGCGGCGTAGGCGGACGCCGCGTACAGCGGGCCGCCGTTCCAGGCGTGGTTGTCGGTGCCGGCGGTCTTGTCCCACAGCTCCCACAGGGTGTGGCAGGCGGGGTCGGCGACCTGGGTGGCGTAGCGGTTGCGTATCCGCTCCTCGGCGACGGTGGCCGCGCCCATCAGGTACAGCGCTTCCAGGACGTAGAACTCCATGTACGGGCTGGCGTTGAGGTGGGTGCGCAGTACCTCGGTGACCGCGCGGTGGCGGGAGGCGGGGGCCAGACCGGCGACGACGGCGAGGGCGTTGGCCCGGTCGTCGGTGTCCTTCGTGTAGCCGGGTGAACGGTACTCGTTCTTCGTGGAGTCCCACAGCACGCGGTCGAAGTTGGCCTCGATGCTGTCGCGTCGGGCCTGCCAGGCGGCCACGTCACCGGTGGCTCCGGCGAGGCCGGCGAGGGTGATGGCGGTGCCGAGCGCCAGGTGGTACCAGCAGTTGTCGAGGACGCGGGCGTCGATGTCGCCGCCCCAGTCCTCCCAGTCCCAGTCGCCGGCCCGGTGCGAGACCAGGCCGTCGCTGTCCAGGGCCCACAGCTCGAGGTACTTCTTCACCGCCGGGTAGGCGCCGGTGACGGCGTCGGCGTCGCCCGTGTAGAGGTGGTAGGTGCCGAAGGACCACACCGAGGCGAGCATCTGGACGGGCAGTTCGCTGGTCCAGATGACCGACGGGACCGGCGAGTACAGCGCGCCGCCGGTTTTCTGCCAGGAGGCCAGCTGGGAGATCGCCTTCGCGCCGAGGGCGTGGGAGCGGGTGTCGAAGGTGTAGAAGCCCTCCTTGAGCTGGTTCACCACATCGCCCCACCACTGGGAGCGCTCGCGGGTGGGGCAGTCCATGTAGTTGTCCCGCATGTTGACGTACATGGTGCGGGCGGCCTTGGTCCACAGCGTGTCGAGGAAGTCGTCGCTGCTGGTGAACGACCCCGCGAAGTCGGTGTCGTAGCCGCTCTCCCGGTACTTCAGGTCAAGGATGCGCACGCCCGCCGGGATCGTGTACCGCACGGCGGTGCCGCTCATCCACGCCAGGGACTCGAACTCCTGGACCCCACCGGTGCAGACGTAGGTGGTACGGACGTTGTAGGCGGTTCCGGGCTCGATCCCGGACAGGCCGGCGCCGTCGTCGTAGTGGTCGGTCTGGATGCCGATCACCGCGCCCGACGGGGCGTCCACCTTCAGGTACGGGGTGACCTGGAGATCGGAGGGCAGGATGGCGGAGATGGCGGTGGCGCCCTGGCCGGTGGACGGCAGGGCGGAGGCGTTGACGTAGGGCCTCGCATCCGAGTAGCGGAACTGCGGGACGGGCCGCTGGACCAGGCCGTTCCAGGGGCCTGTGCCCGCGGGGCCGTAGTCCGTGGGCGCCTGCCAGGAGCTGTCGTCGAAGGTGGACGACTGCCAGCCGGCCATCGCGGTGGCGTTGCGGGCGTCGTAGGAGATGTTGGACTCGGGCAGGCGGAAGTTGGCCTGGGGGCCGCTGGTGTCGTGGGAGTAGCCGGGGTGGACGGTGTGCTTCCAGCCGGTGTCGCTGACCAGCGGGGTGCTGCTCGCACCGGTCCGCAGGTCGGACTGGAAGAGCAGGCCGCCCTTGCCGCTGCTGTTGTGCGAGAAGCCCTGCTTGCCGAAGTACCAGACCAGCAGGGCGATCGTGTTGCGGCCCGCGGTGAGGTGCGGGGCGAGGTCGATCTCGTCGTAGTAGGTGTCCGTGGGGTTCGGACCGCGCTTGAGACCGCCCTCGAACACGACCAGCGTGCCGTTCACCCACAGCCAGTACTTGGAGTCCACGGCGATCCGCGTCACGGCCTTCGCCGGCGCCGAGCCCAGCGTGAACGACCGCCGGAACGCCACCCACTGGTTCGCCGTACTGCCCGCCGCCCAGATCCACCGCGCCGTCCATGCCGCGGCGGCCGAGGCCACCGGCGCCAGAACGGGCAGCGCCAGGGAGCCGAGCGTGGGCGCGAGGGCCACGGCTATGGCCGAGCGCAGGGCGGTACGGCGCGTCACTGGGGGCATCGGGGCTCCAGACCTCTGCGTATGAATCGATT
Organism: Streptomyces sp. NPDC023481; assembly: GCF_055560195.1. Classification (NCBI taxonomy): domain Bacteria; kingdom Bacillati; phylum Actinomycetota; class Actinomycetes; order Kitasatosporales; family Streptomycetaceae; genus Streptomyces; species Streptomyces sp. NPDC023481. The sequence continues at coordinate 545,415 of NZ_JBVHJE010000003.1, read as the reverse complement.
CAATCGATCGCTTGCAGCGGAGATGGTGGGGCCGCTCGGGGTGCGGTGTCAACAGGCGTGCAGGGGTTGTCCGGTGGGACGTGGGCCGTGTTGTGGGGCTGTGGGGCCAGGGGAGGACGTTGTCGACGACGCGGCCGTGGCCCCTCGCCCTCCCGGGGACCACGAACCGTTTCCGGCGAGCAAGACCACGTCGTCAGCGGCGCGTCCGCTGGGCCGCCACGATCGCCGTCAGGGTCTTCTCCGCGCCCGCGCGCCGCTGCACCCGTTCGGCGAACGCCGGGAACTGCGACGCGATCCGGGTCAGGAACCTCAGTTCGAGCGGGGCCACGTTGATCTCCGCGGCGTTGCGTTCGATCGCGCGCGTGACGCCCGCGACGACCTGGCGCGGTGCGACCGTGCGGACGCCGCCGGGCGTGGGGGAACCGGTGTCGGCGAACATGCCGAGGTCGCGCACGAACCCGGGCTGGACGATGGAGACGCCGACGCCGGTGCCGTGCAGATCCTGGCGCAAGGCCAGGGAGAGGCCGCGGAGGCCGAACTTCGTCGCGGTGTACAGGGACGACGACTTGGTGGCGGCCATGCCCGACAGGGAGCCGACGAAGCAGATGTGGCCGCGTCCCCGGGCCACCATGGCGGGGGCCAGCAGCCGCGCGAGCATCGCGGGGGCGCGCAGGTTCACCGCGAGCGCCCGGTCGATCTGGGCCGGCGTGTAGTCGAGCAGGTCGCCGCTGGAGGGCAGCGCCGCGTTGGCGATGAGGATGTCCGTACCGGCGGCCTCCTCGGCGAGTCGCGTGACGTCCTCGTCGTCGGCGAGATCGGCGAGGACCGTCCGGGCGCCGTAGCGGTCGGCGAGGGGTTCCAACGCCTCTCTGCGCCGCCCGGTGAGGACGAGACGCGCGCCGCGCGCGGACATCTCCGCGGCGATCGCGCCGCCGATGCCGCCCGTGACCCCGGTGAGCAGAACGGTTGCCCCGGCAATGTGCACGACTGTCCTCCCGTGTCGTTCGTTCGAACGAACAGTAGAGACGACGGGCCCTCCTGTCCACCGCGTCGGCGGCACACGCGCGGTCCTGGCCGGAAGAGAGCGGATGGGAGAATGCGTGGCATGCCGAACGCCGCTCCCGCCGCCTCCACCCGCCAGCGCATCATCACCGCCGTCCTGCGGATCATCGGCGAGGACGGGGTCGCGGCGGTCACCAACCGGCGCATCGCCCGGGAGGCGGGGGTGTCGCTGGGCTCGGTGACGTACCACTTCGCGACCCAGCACGAGTTGCTGCGCGAGAGTCTGCTGCACTTCGTCCGCGAGGAGGCCCGGCACTTCACCGAGCTGGCCGACCAGTGCCGGACCGACGGCATCGGCGTGGAGGAGGCCGCGTCCCTGGCCGGCCAGGTCCCGTGCGGCGGGGCGCTGGACAGTGCCCATCTCGCCCCGTTCGAGCTGTACCTGCACGCGGGACGCGACGAGCGGCTGCGGGAGGCGGCGGCGGAGGCCTTCCGCGCCTACGACCGGCTCGCCACCCGGATCCTCACCGCTCTGGGCGTCCCGGGCGCGGAGCGCCTGGCGGCCACCACGGTCGCCGTGGTGATGGGCCTGCAACTGCGCCGCCTGGCCACCGGCAGCCCGGCCGAGGACCTGGTCGACGCCCTGTTGCTGCTCGTGCGGGGCGCCGCCGCCGAGCAGGCCGGGCAGGACCTGCCGGCGTGAGAGCGCCGGGCGGCGACGCCGGACCCGGTGAGTCCGCCCGGGGGTGACTTTCCGTGTCTACTCCCGGGGGAAAGCCCCCGGCCACCGACTGGGCTGCACCTTCGCCCCCGGCCACAAGGGCATGCCGGGGTGCCGTACCACGAGACGGGGCTGGGCCGGTCCTACCGCGAGGCGCTGACGCACCTGCACCGCGTGGGCGAGCCCCTCAGGCGGCGCAGGGCGTGATCAGCGGGCGGTACCGCTCGCCGGGGACGAGGCGCGGCGCGGCAGCTTCCAGTTCGGTCGCGGGAAGTGACAGGTGTAGCCGTCCGGGTAGCGCTCCAGGTAGTCCTGGTGCTCGGGCTCGGCCTCCCAGAAGTCGCCCACGGGTTCGACCTCGGTGACCACCTTGCCCGGCCACAGCCCGCTCGCCTCGACGTCCGCGATGGTGTCCAGGGCGACGCGGTGCTGCTCCTCGCCGGCGTAGAAGATGGCCGACCGGTAGCTGCGCCCGATGTCGTTGCCCTGGCGGTCCCTGGTGGTCGGGTCGTGGATCTGGAAGAAGAACTCCAGGATGTCGCGGTAGCTCGTGACCTTCGGGTCGAAGAGGATCTCGATGGCCTCGGCGTGGTCGCCGTGGTCGCGGTAGGTGGCGTTCGGCGTGTCACCGCCGCTGTAGCCGACGCGGGTGGACACCACGCCCGGCTGCCTGCGGATCAGGTCCTGCATGCCCCAGAAACAACCGCCCGCCAGTACGGCCCGCTCGGTTTCCGATGTCATCGGTAGCTCCCTCACCCTCGAGCCGCTGTCCGGCGCGGTCCTCGACGTACGGTTCTCACGTGCCCCCAGCTTATTACCACCCCGGGGTAGGCACCGAGCGGGCCCGGGGCGGGCGGGGCCACGGCTCACGGCCGTCGGAGTTCGGCCAGTTGTGCAGGACCCTCTGGACGCGTGCGTCGCGGTGGGGCGGTGGGGCACGGCGGTCCGCGGGCGGGCGCCGTGCGGGAACCACCGTCCGGCCTGCGCCTTCTCGGGGCGGTGCCGCCGCCGGCGGTGAACGCGGCACGGGTGGTGCGGGCGCGTCGACGGTGTCCGGGTAGCCGCTTGCCGTGCGCTCGGCCCCGGGACGACCATGTGTGCTCCCACCCGCTGCGCGTCAGGGAGTGGCCCGGTCTCCGCGTTCGACAGCACCGCGTCCTGTGTCCCCTCGGAAGGGCTGGTCGTGCCAGAGTCGCTTGATGCCGTGATCCCCGCCGTCGCCGCCGCGCCCGCACCCCCGGCGGAGGTGGCCGCCCCGCCGACGCTGGGCGTGGAGGAGGAGTTCGTCCTGGCCGAACGGCACAGCAGGGCGGCCGTGCACCGGGCCCCGGCCGTGGTGGACGCCGCCCGCGGTCGCCTCGGCGCGCCGCACGTGACGGCGGAGGTCTCGCAGGCCCAGGTGGAGACCGTCAGCGCGGTGTGCCGTACCGCCGGGGAGCTGGAGGCGGAGATCGTCCGGCTGCGCGGTGGAGCGGCCGCGGCCGCCGCGGAGTACGACTGCCTGCTCGTGCCCAGTGGCAGCGCGGTCCTCGGCCGGCCCGGCCCGCCGCCCGTCGTGGACAAGGCCCGCTACCGCGCCTTCCTCCGCCGCTTCGGGCCTCTCGTCCACGACCAGGGCGTGAACGCCTGCCACGTGCACGTCGGGGTGGCCGACCGGGAGGAGGCGGTACGGGCGGTCAACCACCTGCGGGGCTGGATGCCGTTGCTGCTGGCCCTCACGGGCAACTCCCCGTACAGCGACGGCACGGACACCGGCTACGCGAGCTGGCGCTCCATGGTCTGGGGCCGCTGGCCGCTGGCGGGGCCGCCGCCCTTCCTGCGGGGCGCGGCCCACCACGAGCAGATCGTCGGCCAACTCGTGGCCAGCGGGGCGGTGATGGACCCCGCCATGGTGTACTGGCACGTCCGGCCCTCACCGCACCTTCCCACCGTGGAGGTCCGCATCGCCGACGTGCTGCCCGAGCCCGCGGCCACCACGGCGTACGCGCTCCTGGTCCGCGCCCTCGTCGGCTGCGCCGTGGACGCGGTCCGCGCCGGTGAACCCGCGCCCGACTCCCCCGACCTGGTGCTGCGGGCGGCGTGCTGGCACGCCGCCCGGTACGGGACGGACGGCGCCCTGCCCGCCACCCACACCCGGGACTGCGCGCCGACCGCCGTCGGCCGGCTGGTGGAGGAACTCTGGAAGCGGGTCGAGCCGTACCTCGGCCGCTACGGCGACGACCGGTGGGTCGGCGACTGGCTGAGCGAGGTCCAGCACCGGGGCACCGGCTCGGTGCGGCAGCGGCGGATGGCGCGGCGGCACGGGGGCCGCCTGCAGGCTGTGGTGGACGAACTCGCCGTACCGCCCGCGTGATCCGGGACCGGTAGCGCTCCGTCCCCGTCCCCGTGCGCATAGGATGATCGACCACAGGGTCCGAACGGGACACGGGGACAACGGAGTTGCGATGATCGACACCAGCAGGGCGCATCCCGCGCGGGTCTACGACTGGCTGCTGGGCGGCAAGGACAACTACCCGGTCGACGAGGCCGTGGGTGAGCGGCTGCCGTCCGAGGCGAAGGACGCGGCGCGGCAGAACCGGCAGTTCATGCACCGGGCCGCCGCCTGGCTCGCCGCGCAGGGCGTCGACCAGTTCCTGGACATCGGCACGGGCATCCCCACCCCGCCCAACCTGCACCAGATCGTCCAGGACATCGCGCCGTCCGCGAAGGTCGTCTACACCGACAACGACCCGATCGTCCTGCGCCACGCCGAGGCCCTGCTGGTCAGCAGCGCCGAGGGCGTCACGGACTACATCGAGGCCGATGTGCGCCGGCCGGAGTCCATCGTGCGGCACGCCCGGCAGGTGCTGGACTTCGACCGCCCGATCGCGCTGTCGCTGATCGCGCTGATGCACTTCATCAGCGACGAGCAGGACGCCCACGGGATCGTCCGCAACCTGGTGGCCACGCTGCCCGCGGGCAGCTATCTGGTGCTGTCGCACGCCGCGTCCGACATCTATCCGGAACTCGCCGCGCAGGTCACCGCCGAGTACGCCAAGGGCGGTATCCAGCTCGGCTTCCGGTCCCGCGCGGAGGTGGCGCGCTTCTTCGACGGGCTGGACCTCGTCCCGCCCGGCCTGGTGACCGCCACGGAGTGGGGCACGCCGGCCCCGGACACCGAGCCGGAGGCCAGCGGGGTCTACGCGGCGGTGGCCCGCGTCCGCTGACCGGTTACCCTCCGGTGGGATCCGGCGACACAAGTCGCGGCGGACGGAGCGGCATCCGTGCCCAGGACAGAACGGCGGCAGCAGATGGCAACGACGAGCGGGCCGGGGCACTCCCTGCCGTACGGCACCTACCGGGAGGCGATCGAGCGGGAGACCCTCCGGTTCGCCGGCGCGGTGCGGGGCGCCGACCCCACGAGCGCCGTGCCGTCCTGCCCCGACTGGACGCTGGCCGAGCTGACCCGGCACACGGGAGCGGTGCAGCGCTGGTTCTGCGCGCTGCTCACCCAGCGGGTGCAGGAGCCACCGCGCAGCCGTGACGTGGAGCTGGGGCTGCCCGAGGACGAGCGGGATCTCGCCGACTGGCTGGCGGCAGGCACGTCCGCGGTGGCGGCCGTGCTGCGGGACACCGATCCCGACGCGGCGATGTGGGCGTGGGGCGAGGACCAGCACGCGCGGTTCTGGGTCCGCCGGATGCTCTGCGAAACGCTGGTGCACCGGGTGGACGCGGAGCAGGCCGTGGGCCGGGAGTCGGACATCGACCCGGTGCTCGCGGTGGACGGGGTGGACGAGTTCCTGGTCAACCTCCGCTACGCGGGGCTGTTCTCCCCCGCTGTGACGAAGCTGCGCGGCGACGGCGAGACGCTGGCGTTCCGGTGCGCCGGCACCGGCGAGGAGTGGCGGGTGCGGCTGGACCCGGACGGCTTCCGGCTGCTGCCGCTCACCGGCGGCGACACCGCGTCCGAGCCGCCCACGGTGGCGGTGCGCGGGCAGGCGGCGGATCTGCTCCTGCTGCTGTACGGGCGGCGGTCGTACCAGGAGCCCGCCTTCGACGTGTCGGGCGAGACCGCGGTCCTCGACCGCTGGTTCGTCCACTCGGCCTTCTGAGCCGGCCCGGGGCACTTCCCCGTGGCGCTGCCGCGGCGCCTCATGAAGGCGGCTGCGGCGGGGCGGGCGGCTCGTCGGCGGGGAGGCAGACGGCGAGCGCCGCGATGTCGTCCTGCAGCCGGTCGCCGCTGTGGTCCAGCAGGTCGTGGTGGAGCCGCTCCAGGAGGTCCCGGGGCGGCAGGCGGCCCCAGGCACGCAGGCGCTGGAGCAGCGGGTAGAAGGTGCCGTCGGCGTCGCGGGTCTCGGTGATGCCGTCCGTGTACAGCAGGAGCTGGTCGCCGGGCCGGAACGCGTAGTCGTGCACGTGGTAGGGCTCCCGGACCAGCATGCCGAGGTTGAGCGGCGGGGCCGAACGGCCGCTGTCCAGTTCCCGTACCTCGCCGGGCCGGATCCGGACCGGGGGCGGGTGGCCGCAGTTGAGGACGCGGACCACCGGCTCCCGCGTGGCGATCTCGGCGAAGACGGCGGTGACGAACCGTTCGCCCACCTCGCTCCCGCCCAGCAGCGCCGCCCTGCGGTTCATACTGGTCTCCACCCGGCCGGCCAGGGCGGGCAGGGCGGGCTCGTCGTGGGCCGCCTCGCGGAACGCGCCGAGCAGGGCCGCGGCCGTCTCCACCGCGAGCAGCCCCTTGCCCCGGACGTCGCCGATGAGCAGCCGTACGCCGTACCGGGTGGGGACGGCCTCGTACAGGTCGCCGCCGATTCGGGCCTCCGCCGCGGCGGACACGTAGAGGCTCTCCATCCGCAGCGGGCCGATCCGGTGGGGTACCGGTCTGAGCAGGACCCGCTGGGCGATGTCGGCCACGAAGCGCACGTCGGCCAGGGTGCGCTCGCGGCGGATGCGGTGCGCGGCCAGGATCGTGCCGAGGACGCCCACCAGCGCGGTGCAGACGTAGGCGGCCACGTAGTGGCGGTCCCACAGGTAGCCGACCGAGCGGCCCGCGCAGCAGGGGGTGCCGGCCAGGACGCCTTCCAGGACGACGCCGAACACCGTGGCACCGGCGACGACGACCGGGCCGTGGGCGAAGGCGGCGACGAGGGGCAGGGCGATCAGCACGAAGCTCACCGGCCACTGCACGGGCGTCACCGGCTCCAGCAGCAGCAGGGCCGCGACGTACAGGACCGGGAGCCACCGCGTCCATGCCGGGGGCGCCGGCAACCGCGTCCGCGCGCCGGCGCCACCCTCCGGCTCCCGACCGGTGTGTCCAGGTTTCGGCATACGTGGTCTCCGCACACGGACTCCTGTCACGGCACCTCGACAAGACTCCCAGCCTGGTCCGCCGGGCCGCGTTGCGCCCGGATTGCTCCAGTCAACGGCATGTTCCGGCCCTTCGCGCGGGCTGGGGGTCACCGTCGCGAGGCCCGGGGGTCACCCGGCGCGCAGCGGCCGCGCCGCACACCGTGCCCGTGCCGGTGCCCGCGCCTGCACCGTCGGCGGCACAGCGGTCGCCGGTCACCGAGCCCCAGTGCTAGAAAAGGGAGATGAGCGGACGTTCCCGCTGGCCATGGGCGAGCGCGGCGCCACCGCCCGGCACACGAGGGTCATCCGGTCCGTCCCGAAGTCGAAGGCCCTGGCCGTTCCGCGGACGCCGTCTCTCGCCGTCCCTGAGCGTCCGCACGCTGGCCGCGCAGGTCTTCCTGCTGCAGGCGCTGATCATGCTGATGCTGGTCGCGGTGGCCGCCGCCGCCCTGGTCGTGCAGGGGCGCTACGACGCCGAACGCAGCGCGGAGGATCGTTCCCTCGCCGCGGCGGAGGCGTTCGCGCACGCGCCCGGAACGGCGCTCGCGCTGCGGTCGTCGCATCCGACGGCCCTGCTCCAGGCGGCGGCGGAGCAGGCGCGGAAGGGGTCCGGCGTCGATTTCGTGAGCGTCCTGGACCGGCACGGGGTCCGGCTCACCGATCCGGTGCCCGGGCTGATCGGTACGAAGGCCGGGGGCGTCGGCCGGGCCGCCGGGGGCGAGACGTTCACCGAGACGTTCCACGGCCGGCCCGCCGACGCCGTGCGCGCGGTCGTACCCGTGACGGACGCCAGCAGGCGCGTGGTCGGCATCGTCACCGCCGGGATCCAGTACGCGAACGTCAGCGCTGTGCTGAACCGGCAGCTGCCGATGCTGTTCGGCGCGGCGGCGGCGGCACTCGTGCTGGCGACCGGCGGTGCGGCCCTGGTCAGCCGGCGCCTGCTGCGGCAGACCCACGGGCTCGGCCCGGCCGAGATGACCCGCATGTACGAACACCACGACGCCGTGCTGCACGCGGTGCGCGAGGGCGTGCTGATCGTCGACGGCGAGGGGTCCGTGCTGCTCGCCAACGACGAGGCGCGGCGGCTGCTTGACCTGCCCGAGGACGCCGACCGGCGGCCGGTGCGGGAGCTCGGTCTCGGGCCGCGGCTCGCGCGGCTGCTGGAGTCGCAGGAGACCGCGACCGACGAGGTCATCCCGGCCAACGGCCGGCTGCTCGCGGTGAACATCCGGCCGACCGCTCCCTACGGCGGCGCCCAGGGGCTGGTCGCCACCTTCCGGGACACCACGGACCTGCGGGCGCTGTCCGGGCAGGCCGAGGTGGCGCGGGGCCGGCTGTCCTTCCTGTACGAGGCGGGCATGCGGATCGGCACCACCCTCGACGTCCGGCGTACGGCGGAGGAGCTGGCCGAGGTGGCGGTCCCCCGGATGGCCGACATCGTCACCGTGGAACTCCTCGACTCCGTGCTGCGCGGCCAGGAGCCCACGAGCGCCGTGCGGCAGATGCGCCGTACCGCGCTGCGCGCATCGCGGGCCGGGCACCCCCTCCAGCCGGTGGGCGACCTGATCCGGCTCGTGATGGCCGACACGCCGATGGCCGCGGCCCTGCGCCAGGGCAAGGCCGTCCTGGTGGCCGACCTGCACGGCGCCGACGACTGGCGGGCCCAGGACCCCGAGGGGGCGCTGCGGGCGCTGGAGTACGGCATCCACTCGCTGATCACGGTGCCGCTGCGGGCCCGCGGGGTGATCCTCGGCATGGTCAACTTCTGGCGTGGCGCGGGCTCCCCCCGGTTCGAGGAGGAGGACGTGGCCGTGGCCGAGGAGCTGGTGGCCCGGGCCGCCGTGGCGATCGACAACGCGCGCCGCTACTCCCGCGAACACGCCCTCGCGATGACGCTGCAACGGAACCTGCTGCCGCTGGGCCTGCCGGACCAGGACGCGCTGGAGGTCGCCTCGCGCTACCTGCCGGCGCAGTCCGGGGTGGGCGGCGACTGGTTCGACGTCATCCCCCTGCCCGGTTTCCGGGTGGCGCTGGTCGTCGGGGACATCGTGGGGCACGGGTTGCAGGCCGCGGTGACCATGGGGCGGTTGCGCACGGCCGTACTGAACTTCTCGTCGCTCGACCTGGCCCCGGAGGAACTGCTCGGACACCTCGACGAGATGGTGACCCGGCTGGACACCCAGGGCGCCCCCACCGACGACGACCGGGTGCCGCTGACCGGGGCCACCTGCCTGTACGCCATCTACGACCCGGTCGGCGGGCACTGCACCCTCTCCCGCGCCGGGCACCTGGCGCCGGCCGTGGTGGATCCGCAGGGCCGGGTGACGTTCCCCGACCTGCCGCTGTCGCCGCCCCTGGGGGTCGGCGGGCACCCCTTCGAGGCCGGGGAGCTGGACCTGCCCGAGGGCAGCCGGCTCGTGCTGTTCACCGACGGCCTGGTCGAGAACCGAGGACGGGACATCGACGAGGGCCTGGCCATGCTCTCGTCGGCCGTCGCGCACGCGGACCGGTCACCGGAGGAGACGTGCCGCGCCCTGGTGGAGACGATGCTGCCCGGGCACCCCAGCGACGACGTGGCGCTGCTGGTCGCCCGGACCCGGCTCCTGCCGCCCTCCCGGGTCGCGGCCTGGGACGTCCCGTTCGACGCCGAGGCCGTGCCCCGGATCCGCGGGGAGGTGAGCCGGCAACTCGCCGACTGGGGCCTGGAGCAGGTGGCCTTCGCCACGGAGCTGATCCTGAGCGAACTGCTCACCAACGCCATCCGCTACGGCGCGCCGCCCGTCCGGGTCAGGCTGCTGCTGGGCCGCACCCTGGTCTGCGAGGTGTCGGACGGCAGCAACACCTCGCCCCGGCTGCGGCGCGCGGCCAGCACCGACGAGGGTGGCCGCGGGCTGTTCCTGGTCTCGCAGTTCGCGGAGATCTGGGGCACCCGCTACGCCTCCCGGGGCAAGGTCATCTGGGCCGAGCAGAACCTGGACAGCGACGCGGAACCGGACCCGTCGGCCCTGTTCGACGTCATGGGCCTGTGACCGGGGGCGGCCCGGGACAGCGGCGTCCCGGGCCGGCGGCCGCTCCGCGGTGCGGAATCACGCGTACGTCCCAGGAGCCGGGGTCGGCCTCGCTGCCTGCCGGCGCTGGGGAAAAAGGTGTTGTCGCAACCGGCCACGGGCGCGATCGTGGTCCTCGCCCTGCGGACCGCCGCCCCGGGCGAGGCCGGACTCGACTGCCTGCCGGCCGAACCGGCCGACGAGTGACCCGCACCGCCCCGACCGCCACGCCCGGGAGAACAGCATGCTGGTACGCGCTCTTTCCGCGAGCGAAGCGGCACGTGCTCCCGACCTCACCGGGCGCGAACCCGTCGACGGGGTCGGCCCCGGCCAGCTCGCGGACGGGCTGAAGAGCGGTCACTACCGGCCGGAGTGGACCTGGATCGCGGAGGACGGCGGGAAGCTCCTCGCCCGCGCGGTGTGGTGGGGGCTGCCGGACGGCGCCCACCCGCTGGCGCTGGACTGCCTGTCCGTGCACGAGTCGGTCGGGGACCGCCAGGCGCTCGCCGCCCGGCTGATCACCTCGGCACACCCGTGGTTCCGCGCCCAGGGCATGGCCCGTCCGCCCGAGTTCCACGTCTTCTCCCGCACCGACGGTCCCCCGGCCGAGACGGCCGCCGCGCTCGGCTGGCGGACCGGGGCCGCCGCCGCGGCCGGCCTGACGGACGTCCTGCGCAGGCTGCGCTACGAGTGGACGCCCGACGACAGACCGCCCGCGGCCCCCGCGCGGCTGGTGTTCCGCGCGGAACCCGACGACGAGGCGTTCGTCGCCGCCTTCCAGCAGGTGGCCGAGGGCAGCCTCGACACCACGACCCGGCGCGCGGTCGCACGGCACGGCGTGGCCAGGGCCGCCCGGGACGACCTGGCGGGCTACCGGGGCATGCCCGGCGAGCGGGACTGGTGGCGGCTGGCCCACACCCCGGACGGCACCCTCGCCGGCCTGCTCGTCCCGTCCCGCAACGAGCGGAGTTTCGTGGTCGGCTGTCTCGGTGTGGTCCCCGCCCTGCGCGGCCGGGGGTACGTGGACGAGCTGCTGGCGCAGACCACCTGCATCCTGCTGGACGCGGGCGCCCGCCGGATCACGGCCGACACCGACCTGGTGAACCGTCCCATGTCGGCCGCGTTCGACCGTGCCGGCTACCGCGCCTTCGCCACCCGGACCGTGCTCTCCGCTCCCGCCGACAGCTGAACGGCCGCCGCACCCGCGCCGACCCGGCCACCCGGCCACCCGGCCACCCGGCCGATGCTCCCGGACCGGCGACCCGATGCCTAACCCGGCCCCTCCGGTGGCCGGGTGATCCGGGTCAGGTCGGTCATGAGGGAGTTCAGCCAGGCCACGGTCGCGTAGTAGCGCCGGGGGGCGCCGGGCGGCTCGGTGGTGAAAGCGGCGCGGGCCGGGTCGATGAGGGGTGCCGTCGTGGCCGGGGTGCCGTCTCCCGGGTCCAGTGCCGCCGACACCAGCAGCATCCGGCCCGCCACCCGCTCCCCCAGCCCGCCGGCCGACGCGGCGGCCGGCGGGCCGAGCGGAGTGCGCGGCGGGTCCAGCAGCCGGGACGACCCCCACAGGGTGTGGTGCCCGGTGATCAGCGCGGCCTGCCAGTCGACCGCGGGCGGCCGCGGCCCGCGCCCCCTGCCGCCGAACGGCGTGGGTTCGCTCTGCAGCTGGGCGTAGGCGGACTCGGCGAGGATGAGGGCCCGTTCCAGCGACCGGTGCCGGGGCGCACCCGTCGGGGCGGCCGCCGCCGCGCCGCCCGCCACCGTGGCGCTGGTCGCCACCACGATCTCCGCGGCCTTGCGCAGCAGGTCCGCCGCGGCGTGCCGCAGCTCGTCATGGGCGCCCCGGGGCCAGGCCAGCACGCCGAAGACGGCGCCGATCGCGCTGCCGACCAGCACGTCCAGCATCCTGACCTCCGCGAGCCGCCACGTCGGCTGCGCCAGCTGCGCGAAGACCAGCGCGACGAGCACGGTGAACAGCCCCTGCGCCCACCCCACGCCCCGGACGGGGCCCACCGTGAAGGAGCACAGCATCCACACCGGCAGCAGGACGGCGTACACGGCGGTGTCGGCCCCGACCAGGATCAGGACGCCCGCGCTGACCAGGGCCCCGGCCAGGGTGCCGGCGAGCGCCAGGCGGATGGTGCTCCAGGTCTCGCCCAGCGTGGTCCGGGTCAGCGTGAGGGTCGCCAGCATCGCCCAGAAGCCGTGCGGCAGCGTGTCCACCCCGGCCACCAGCCGGACGGCCGTCAGGGCCAGCGCCATGCGCACCGCGTTCTGGAAGAACACCGACCGGCGTCCGGCGTGGCCGTGGGCCCGGTGCCACCACAGCAGCGGGGCCCGCGTCGTGGCGTACCAGAAGCGGCCGGGCGGCGGCTCCACCGTGGCGTGCCGGCCGCGCACCGCCAGATCGGCCGCCGCGCCCATCGCCAGCGCCGCGTCGGCGGCCTCCAGCACGGCGGCGTGGCGGCGCAGCATGGCCGGCGGGAAACGGCCGTCGGCGGCAGGCGGCCCGCCGGAGACGGCGGACAGGCGGGCGCGGGCCGCGAGCAGCGCCTGCTGCCCCGCCGCGGGGGACACCGCCGACCGCAGGCAGGCCGCGGTCGCCCCGGCCAGCCGCGCCACGGCCCGCAGGACGGCGGTGACCTCGGGTGCCGTGTCGTCCCCTGGTCCGGCGGGCAGCTGCGTGAGCCTGGCGAGCAGGGTACGGGCGGCCAGGCCGGTGTGGGTGAGGGCGCGGTCCCGCAGCCCGGGTCCGGCCGGCCGCTCCCCCTCGGGCACGTTGAGCGGCCGCAGCGCCTGGCCCGCCTCCTGCGCCGCCCGGAGCTCCGCGTCGCTCGGGGCAACGGGGATGGTGGCGAGCCGGGCCGCCCGCTCGGCGACCAGGGCCGCGCGGGCGGCCCGCTCGCGGTAGGGCACGGGGGCCGGCTCGCGGAAGAGCAGCGCCTCGGCCGCCACGAACAGGGCCACGCCCGTGGTCGTCCCGAGCAGCCGGTCGCCGAGCGAGCCGGGGTCGTACGGCGGGAAGGACGGCAGGATGTACAGGAGTTGCAGGCCGGGCGCCGCCCCCGCCGGGCGGGGTCCGCCGACGGCGGAGAAGGCCAGCGTGAAACCGATCACCAGCATGCCGGCGACCGCGCTCCACGTCCGCACGGACAGGCAGGTGCCGACGGCCACCAGCGCCCAGCACACCGGCAGCAGCCGTGCCAGGAACGCGGCGCGCTGCCGGCCGGTGCCGGGGATCCTGGACAGTCCGCCGAGGGCCACCACGGTGAACAGCGCGTAGGTGGCCGCCACGGGGCGGTCCAGGCCGTAGCGGAAGAGGTAGAAGCCGGTGGCGGCGACCAGGGTCACGCGCAGCGCGCGGCGGCCGGAGGCGGCGTAGGCCGCGGGCAGCCGGACACCTCGGAGACCCCACACCCCTACAGAGTCGCCCATCGACGCAGGTCCGGCACCTCGCCGGAAAAACGAAGGGCAAGGAGTCAGCACTCCTCGCCACCCTCAACGTATAGCGCACGGGGGGGCTTGCGGCAAGGCCCCCGTCGTCCCGCAGAATTGCCCGCCTAGGTCAGGAAGCTGCCGGAAACGGGGATTCACCACATGCATGCACCCATGGCGTCGTACGGTCCGCGCCCAGACGCCGAAGCGCCCGAGAGCCCGGACACGGAACGGCACCGTGCCCCGGCCGCCGGCGCCTTCGACCTTCCCGAGCGGCTCGCCGCGAAGGCGGACCCGGCGCTGATCGCCGACGACGAGCGGCACTTCGCGGCCATCGCGGAGTGCCTGCAGCAGTCGATCGCCGAACTGACGAAGCGGCTCGACGCCGAGCGCAGGGCGCCCGGCGGCATGGGCCGGCACGCGATGGACCGGGACGCGGAGATCCACCGGCTGACCGGCCGCCTGCGCACGCTGCGTCGCTTCGGCCTGGACCTGTGCCTCGGGCGCATGGTCGGCGCGGACAGCCCGGAGCCCGTGTACGTCGGCCGGCTCGGCCTCACCGACAGCGCGGGCCGCCGGCTGCTGGTGGACTGGCGCTCGCCCGCCGCCGAGCCGTTCTTCGGGGCCACCCACGCGAACCCGTCGGGGCTGGTCAGCCGCCGCCGGTACCGGTGGACCGACGGGCGGATCAGCGACTACTGGGACGAGGTGTTCACCCCGGACGGGCTGGTCGGCCATGCCGCGCTGGACGACCAGTCCGCGTTCATCGCCAGCCTGGGCGGCAACCGCTCGCCGCGGATGCGGGACGTGCTCGGCACCATCCAGGCCGACCAGGACGCCGTCATCCGGGCCGGGTCCCGTGGCGCCCTCGTGGTCGACGGCGGCCCGGGTACCGGGAAGACGGTCGTCGCCCTGCACCGCTCGGCCTACCTGCTGCACGCCGACCCCCGGCTCGGTCACCGCCGGGGCGGCGTCCTGTTCGTCGGCCCGCACCGGCCGTACCTGGCCTACGTCTCCGACGTCCTGCCCAGCCTCGGCGAGGAGGGCGTGCAGACCTGCACCCTGCGGGACCTCGTCGCCGAGGGCGCCGACGCGGCCGTCGAGACCGATCCGGAGGTGGCCCGCCTGAAGGCGACGGCGGACATGGTGAAGGCGATCGAGAAGGCCGTCGCGTTCTACGAGGAGCCGCCCACCGAGGGGATGACGGTCACCACCCACTGGTCCGACATCGCGCTCGGCCCCGACGACTGGGCCGTGGCCTTCGAGGCGGCCGAGCCCGGCACCCCGCACAACGAGGCACGCCACCAGGTCTGGGAGGAGCTGCTGACGATGCTGGTGGACAAGCACGACGGCGACGCCCCGCCCGAGCTGCTGCGCAGGTCGCTGCGGCAGAACAGGGAACTGGTCACGGCGTTCCACCGGGCGTGGCCGCTGCTGGAGGCGGCCGACCTCGTCGGCGACCTGTGGTCGGTGCCCGCCTACCTGCGGCTGTGCGCCCCCTGGCTGAGCCGCGACGAGGTCCGGCTGCTCCAGCGCGCGGACCCGCAGGCCTGGACGGTGTCGGACCTGCCGCTCCTGGACGCGGCACGGCAGCGGCTCGGCGACCCGGAGACGGCCCGGCGCAAGCGCCGGCACGCGGCCGTCCTGGAGGCCCAGCGCGAGCGGATGGAACAGGTGGTGGACAACCTGGTCGCGGCCGTGGCCGACTCCGGTGCCGACGGCGACGACGGCGAGGGCCTGGTGAGGATGCTGCGCGGTGAGGACGCCAAGGTCAGCCTGGTGGACGAGAGCGAGGTGGCCACCGTGGACCCGGACCTGCTGGCCGGCCCGTTCGCGCACGTCGTCGTGGACGAGGCGCAGGAACTGACCGACGCCGAGTGGCAGATGCTGCTGCTGCGCTGTCCGTCACGCAGCTTCACCATCGTCGGGGACCGCGCCCAGGCCCGGCACGGCTTCACCGAGTCGTGGCGGGAGCGGCTGGAACGGGTCGGGTTCGACCGGATCGCCCTCGCTTCCCTGGGCATCAACTACCGCACGCCGCAGGAGATCATGACGGAGGCCGAGCCGGTCATCCGGGCGGTGCTCCCGGACGCCAACGTGCCGGCCTCCATCCGCAGCACCGGCATCCCCGTCGCCCACGGCCCGGTGTCGGACCTGCGCCCGGTCCTCGACGCCTGGCTGGCCGAGCACGCCGACGGGATCGCCTGTGTCATCGGCGATCCCGCGTTCCGGTCGACCTCCCGTGTCCGCTCCCTCACCCCGGAGCTGGCGAAGGGTCTCGAGTTCGACCTGGTCGTCCTGGTCGACCCGGCCCGGTTCGGGGACGGTGTCGAGGGGGCGGTGGACCGCTATGTCGCGATGACCCGGTCCACCCGGGAACTCGTCGTCCTCAAGACCGCCTGAGACCGGCTCAGGTGGTGCAGGTGGGTACGCCGTCCAGCCAGGCCGGGCCCTGGATGTAGATGTTGGTGACCCAGGCGCGGTAGTCGGGGAGGTAGGACCAGGCGTCGTTGGTGTAGCCCTCGGCGGTGACCACCTCGGCGTGCTTCTGGCAGGCGACGCGGATCGTCGTGGGGCCGGGGAAGGCGTAGACGCGGGCGGCCTTGGTGGAGGGCTGGGCCTTGGTCCACACGCCGGTGCCCCAGGTGCGGAAGACGGGGCCCTCGACCGTGCCGGTGTTGACGCGGACGGCGCCGAAGTAGTCTCCGCCGAGGCGGACGTCACTGACCATCAGCTTGGTGCCGGACTGCCGGGCCTCCACCATCCTGCCGGCGCCGAGGTAGAGGGCGATGTGGTGCAGGTCGGCCGAGGTGCCGTAGGCGAGCAGGTCGCCGGGGAGCAGCGGGGCGAGGCCGTCGGCGGCGGTGAAGCGGGCGGTGGTGCGGTGGGTGTAGTACTGGGTGCTCGCGTCACCGTTGAGGAGGTCCGCGCCGGTGGCCTGCGCGTAGGCGTAGCGGACCAGGCCCGAGCAGTCGAAGCCGAGGCGTTCGGGGTCGTGTTCGCTGGCCGGGTCGGTCGGGTCGACCTTGCCGTAGGTGGGTCCGGGCTGCGTGCCGTGGCCGCCGCCCCAGGTGTACCAGACGCCCGCCGCGACCTGGGCGCAGGCGGCGTCGACGGCCCGTTGGGCCGCGTCGGTCGCGCCCGGGGCGAGGACGCGGCAGTCGTCGTCCGCGGCCCGCGCCGGCCCGGAGTGCCGGTCGGCGGCGGTCGCCGCGGAGGTGAGGAGGAGAGTTGTCAGCAGGGCGATGAGTGTGCCGATGGCGCCGGTTCGCCGCAGCATGCCGGTACCCCCGTTTCGTGGTCTGGTGGTCGGTGGTGCCGCGCCCAGCGTTCCCGGGTGCGGTGGGGCCGGTCGAGGGGGCCGCGCGGGCCTTCTTCGAAGGGCAACGGGAAACGCTCGGGAAACCCGGCCCCAGCAGGGCGGTTGCTCAGGGTGGTGGGCATGCGCAGGCGCCGGGGGCGGGCTCGCCGGGGAGCAGGGCGCGGCGCGTCGCCGGGTCCGTCTCCCGGTCGAGGCGGCAGATGCCGGCCAGCCGGGCCGCGGTGTCCAGGTTCCACAGCCGTACCGTGCCGTCGGTGCCGCTGCTGGCCACCGTCCGTCCGCCGGGCGCGAAGGCCACGCCCCACACGGCGTCGGTGTGCCCGGACAGGGTGGCCCACGGCCGGCGTCCGGGCACGTCCCACAGCCGTACCGTACGGTCGTTGCCGCTGCTGGCGAGGAGCCGGCCGTCCGGTGAGAAGGCAAGGCCGCGTACCGAGCCGGTGTGGCCGGTGAGCGAGTCGAGGAGCCGGTGCCGGGCCACGTCCCAGAGCCGTACGGTGCCGTCGTTGCCGGCGCTGGCCAGGGTGCGGCCGTCGGGGCTGAAGGCGACCGCGCGGACGGCGCCGGTGTGGCCGGTCAGCGTCACCGGCCGGCGGTGGTCGCGCAGGTCCCACAGTCGGACCGTCAGGTCGTCGCCGGCGGAGGCCAGGGTCCGCCCGTCGGGGCTGAAGGCGACGCCGTTGACGTAGTCGGTGTGGCCGGTGAGGACGGCGAGCGGGCGGCGGCCGGGGACGTCCCAGAGGCGTACGGTGCGGTCGGCGCCGGCGGAGGCGAGGGTGCGGCCGTCCGGCGCGAAGGCCACCGCGAAGACGGCGCCGTGATGGCCGTGCAGCAGGGCCCGGGGGCGGCGGGCGGCCGGGTCCCACAGCACGATCGTGCCGTCGGAGCCGGCCGAGGCCAGGGTGCTGCCGTCGGGGGAGAACGCCACGGTGGTGACGCTGCCGGTGCCGCCCGTCAGGGTGGTGGGGATGCCGCGCCGCCGCGCGGGGTCCGGGTCCCACAGCCGTACGGTGTGGTCGGCGTCCGCGGTGGCCAGCAGCCGCCCGTCGGGGCGGTAGGCGACGGCGGAGACCGGGGTGAAGGGGCGAGCGGCCAGGGTCCGGCCGCGCAGGTCCCACAGGACCACGGACTGGTCGAAGCCGCCGGTGGCGAGGAGGGTGCCGGTGGGGTCGACGGCCACGGACATCACGTAGTCGGTGTGTCCGGTGAGGATGGTGACGAGGCGTCCGCTGCGGACGTCCCACAGTCTGGTCGTGCCGTCCCCGCTCGCGCTGACGACGGTGGTGCCGTCGGGGGTGTAGGCGACGGCGTTGACGTCGTCGCTGTGTCCGGTGAGCGTCGCCGTGACGCGGCGGCCGTCGACGTCCCACAGCCGGACCGTCCGGTCCACTCCCCCGCTGGCCAGGCCGCGGCCGTCGGGGGCGAAGGCCAGGCCGAGGACCCCGTCGGTGTGGCCGCGCAGGACGGCCTGTCGGCGGCCCCGACGGGCGTCCCACAGCCGTACGGTCCGGTCGGTGCCGGCCGAGGCGAGGGTGCGGCCGTCCGGCGCGAAGGCGAGCGCGTCGACCTCACCGGCGTGACCGGTGAGGCGGGCCGTCCGCCGGGGGGTGCCGGCCGTGTCCCAGAGTTGGACGGTTCCGCCGGGGGCGGCGACGGCGAGGGTGTGGCCGCGCGGTGCGAAGGCGACCACGCGGGCCGCGCGTGTGCCCGGGAGCAGGGTGGCGGGTGTCGCGCGGGCCGGGGACCACAGCCGTACCGGCCCGTCGGTCGCCGTGACCGCGAGGGTACGGCCGTCCGGGCTGAAGGTCACGGAGCGGATCCGGCCGGGGACGGTGAGCGTCGCCGTCGTCCGGTGGTCGCTCAGGCGCCGCAGCCGGACCGTGCCGTCCGAGCTGCCGGTGGCCAGCAGCCGGCCGTCCGGCGCGAAGGCCACCGTGTTGACCGGTCCGCGGTGGCCGCCGAGCCGGGCCGTGAACGGCTCGGCCTGGGTACTCAGCAGGGCTCCGCGGGTGGTGGCGTTGGGGTCGGTGCGGTAGGCCTCGGCGGCGAGCAGCATGGACGCCTCGGGCCGGCCGCCGGCCAGCAGGGTGGACCGGACGGCGAGGGCCTGGGAGCGGGCGAGGCGTTCCTGGGCGAGCGCGTCGGCGCGCTGCCGGTAGGCGATGCCGCCGGCGGCCAGGGCGCAGCCGAGCAGCACGACGAGGGTGGCCACCAGGGCCTGGCGCAGCCGGGTCTGACGCCGGGTCCGGCGCTGCCCGGCCTCCTCCTCGGCCTGGCTGGCGCGCAGGAACGCCTCCTCGACGGGGCCCAGCGGGCCGAGGCCGTCGGTGTCCGCCGCCCAGGTGCGGACGGTGTCCAGGCGGGTGCCACGGTAGAGCGCCGACGGGTCGCGGCCCTCGCGTTCCCAGGCGGCCGCCGCGTGGGCGAGTCGCTGGCGGACGAGCAGGCCGGCCCGGTCGGCACTGATCCATTCCCGCAGCCGCGGCCAGCTGTGCAGCAGGGCCTCGTGCGTGATCTCCACACTGTCGCTGTCGACGGTGAGGAGCCGGGCGCGGACGAACACGTCGAGCGCGGTGTCGGCGCCCTCCGCGTCGGCCAGTTGGGTCATCAGGGCGGTACGGCCGACCCGGCGCCGGGTGGCGCCGGTCCCGTCGGAGACCTGCACCAGCCGGGACAGGATGCGCCGGATGGTCTGCTGTTCCGCCGGGTACAGCTGGGCGAACGCGTCCTCGGCGGTGCGCGCCACGGCTCCCTGGATGCCGCCGGTGCTCTCGTACCCGGCGACGGTCAGGGTGCTTGCCTCGCGGTGGCGCCAGGTGGCCAGCAGGGCGTGGGAGACCAGGGGCAGCGCGCCCGAGGGGACGCCGTGGGCGCCGGGTTCGCCGGTCAGTCCGGCGTCCCGCAGCAGCAGGGGGACCAGGCCGGGGTCGAGGGTGACACCGGCGAGTTCGGCGGGGCGGGTGATGGACTCGACCAGCTCCGCCGTGGTCATCGGGGGCAGGACGTAGAGGCCGTCGGTGAAGACGGGGGCGAGTTCGGGCAGGTCGAGACATCGGCCGGAGAAGTCGGCGCGTACACCGAGGACGACCACCGCGGGATCGTGTCCGGGTGACGGCGGGGGTGCGGCCAGGGCGCACAACACGCGGGCGAAGGTGCGTCGTTCGGTGTCGTCGGCGCACAGGGTGAACAGTTCCTCGAACTGGTCGACGAGTAGCACGAGCCGGGGCGGTGGTGGGGGCCGGCGCCCGGCGGGGGTGGCTTCCGCGCGGGCCCGGACGGCGGTCAGGAGGGCCTCGGGCCGCTCGCCCAGCCGGGCCGCGGTGAGGTCCAGGTCGCCGCCGAGCACCTTCGCGGCGCGTTCCAGCAGTTCGTCCACCGGGTGCGCGGTGGGCGTGAGGGTGACGACGGGCCAGCGGTCGGCGCCGGCCATCGGAAAACCGCCCGCCCGCCGCAGGGCGGGTACCAGACCGGCGTTGAGCAGCGAGGACTTGCCCGCGCCGGAGGGGGCGACGAGCAGCAGCGGTCCCTTGCCGACCCGGTCGAAGAGCCGTTCCACGAGGGCGGCCGTGGCCCGCTCCCGGCCGAAGAAACGGCCGGCGTCCTGCGGGGTGAACGCCGACAGGCCCGGGTAGGGGCAGGCGGGGCCGGTGACATCGTTGCCGTCGGCGGGCGCGACCCTGCGCTGCGGTACGAGCAGACGCAGCAACGCGCCGTCGGCGCGCAGGATCTGGTCGCAGCGGCGGGCCACGTCGACGGTCACGGGTTTCGCGCCGGTCTCGATCTTGCTGAGGTACCCCTTGCTGTAGTGGGTCTGTCTGGCCAGGTCGGCCAGTGACAGGCCGCGCTGCTGCCTCAGTCGTCGTAGCTGTGCGGGGAAGGACGGTGTGGTCGGCACCGTCCCGTCCCCGTCGTCCTCGTTCCGGTCGTTGTCGTTCCGGTTGCCGGTGTCGGCTCCCTTTTGCGGCTCCCCCAAGGCGTCCCCCATGGCACGTGCCCAGGCCGTGAGACGGCGGGAGCCCAGGTTACTGCCGGGGTGTGACAGGTGGCCCAGCCATGTGTGTGCAGTGGCCGAAAAAGAGCTTCCGGAACCGCGGTCGCGGTTCCGGAAGCTTCCCCCGTGATGACCCCTCGGCCGCCGTTGGTGGGGTACGGCGGGCCGAGGGCTGTGGCTCTGCGGGCCGTGCCGCCTACGGCCGGTTCAGGGTGATGGAGTTGATCCCGGTGAGGTCGACCCACACGCCCGTCCCCTCGGCGAAGGGCGTGCCGCAGAGGGTGCCGTTGTAGCCGGAGCACAGGCTCGCCGTGGCGCCGCCGTACTGGTTGTTGAGGACCCAGTGCCGGCCGAACTGGTTGCTGAGGTTGTGCGGCCCGTAGCTGTAGAAGACCAGGCTCGGCGACTGGGCCGGGTTCTGGTTCTGCGGGTACACGCACACCGCCCCGTCGGGGCAGCCGGCCCACGGGTCGGCCGCGGGCTTGGCGTGGGCCGCGCCGCTCATGGTCAGGACCGCCGCCGCGGCGGTCGCGAACGCGGCGCCGACACGCATCGTCTTGCGCATGGTTTCCCCCTTGCGGTTCTCCTGCGTCGTCCGCAGGTCGTGCTCGGTGTTGACGACCCTCACGATCCCGCCGTGGCCGGCCGGAGTCGACGGGTTTCCCGTCGCCCCTCGCCTGCACGCCCGGGAAACCGTGCCTGACCTGCGGGAGCGCGAGAGGCGGGCAACCGGGGGCTGGGGCGCGGGCCGGCGGTGAGCCGCGGGCCGGCATGCCGCCGGGACCGTGCGCTCGGTCCCGGGCCGCGGGCGGACACGGCATGCGTGACACCCGGAGCCGGACCGCGGCTCCGGGTGTCACCCGCCGGCACCGGACCTGTGCCGGCCGCGGGGCGAGCGCGGTCGCGCACCGCCCGACGGGACGTCAGACCGCCGGTTTCACCGCCTCCACGAGCAGGTGGTAGCCGAAGTGGTTGAAGGGCGGTATCTCGCCGAGGAACCGCTCGATCCGGTCGACGAAGGCGCGCACGGAGGAGTCGCTCAGGACCTCGTCCGCGAGCCAGGCCGCGAGGGGCGAGTTGCCGCGGATCCTGGTGACCGTCATCCCGGCCCCGGCGAACAGTGCCGTGAGGTCCTGCGGGCTGAAGCTGTACCAGGGCGCGAGGTAGTCCTCGCCGCTGCGGGTGCCGGTGAACAGCAGCTGCTTGCCGGCGACGTCGGTGACGTCGACCGAGGCGAACCGGTCGCCGGTGAACATCTCCTCGAACAGGGCGTTCTTGACGCCGAGCAGCATCCGGCCGCCGGGCCGCAGCACACGGCGCACCTCGGCGAAGACCGCCGGCCGGTCCTCCAGGGGTAGGTGCATGAGGGCGAGCATGCTGGTGACGGTGTCGAAGGAGCCGTCCGGGAACGGCATGTGCGCCATGTCGCCCTCGCGCAGGTCCGCGCTCAGGCCCCGGTCGCGGAGCTTGCCGCCGGCCACCTCCAGCATCGCCGCCGACAGGTCGAGTCCGCTGACCTGGGCGCCCAGTTCCGCCATGGGCACGGTGAAGCGGCCGGTGCCGCAGCCGATGTCCAGGACGCGTTCGCCGGGCCGGATCTTCTCCAGCAGGAAGCGGTGCTCGGTCGTGGTGAACATCTCGTCGCACGGGCCGAGTCCGGGGATGCGCTCGTCGTACTCCTCGGCCACTCGCCGGTAGACGGACCTGACCTGGTCCTTCTGCTGTTCGGCCGCGTCGGCGAAGGTGCGGGTGGGATGGTCGTACGTCGTCATGTGTTCCTCCTCGGAACGGTGAGAACGGGAGAACGGTGAGGACGGGACGAGCAGGTGGGGCCGCGCTGCCGTGGAAGCGGGTCGTCCCCGCGAGCAGGAGAACGCCTCGTGGCCGCTCCCGGGGAAGGCACGCGGAAAGCGGGGGACGCATTACCCCGGCCAGGGAAGCGGTGCCGTGTCCGGCCAACGTAGGGAAATCCGGGCGCGGACGTCAACGGACCATCGCGGAAATGATCGCGAATGATGACGTGAAATGCCGGTGATCTTTCTGCGGCGAGGGTGGTTACCTGCACGGATACACGCGATCTGAAGGTTGTGTGAAGGCATTCCATTCACCGGTCCGACCCGCACGGAAAAGGCGACGCAAAGTCGCGGGTTTGGATCCTGTGTGCGGGGAACTACCGGGTGGCGCCCTGTTCCGGCCCTTTTCCGCACCCCTCTTGACACCCGGTCCGCTGCTGTCCTCACACTGGATAAATGGCAGGACTTCAGAACTCCGATTTACGTGCTGAAGTACGGCGGCTGCTGGCAGCACCGGAATTACGCGAGGAACTGAACGGCATTTGGAGAACCCCGCCGCACGAGGAGTGCCCGTTGCCCCGGCTGACCTACCGGAAGCTGGGCGGCCGGGGTCTGCTCGCCCCGCACTGGCCGCCGGAGTACGGCGGTCGCGGCTCCGATGTGACCGCCACCGCGGTGGTCGCCGAGGAACTCGCCCTGCACGGGGTCCCCGACAGCGCCCGCGTGAACACGATCGACAACGCCGGTGCCACGCTCCTGTCGTTCGGCACCGAGCGGCAACGCCGCCGCCACTGCCCGGCGATGGCCGCGGGCGACGTCGTCTTCTCGGTGCTGTACACCGAACCGGACGCCGGCAGCGACCTCGGCGGCATGGCCACCCGCGCCGAACGCACCGCGTACGGCTGGCGGTTGACCGGCACCAAGACCTGGAACGCCACGACGGCCGACGCCCGGTACGGCATCTGCGCGGCACGGGTCGCCGGCGGTGGTGACAACGCCTATGCGGCCACCGCCCTGTTCGTCGTGCCCCTGGACCATCCGGCGGTGCGGATCGAGGCGTTGCCGACGGTGAACCCGGAGCGGTTCTTCGTCGTCCACCTCGACGGCGCCGAGGTGGACGACGAGGCACTGATCGGCGCACCGGGCGCGGGTTGGTCGATGCTCACGCAGGCCCTGGGGCTGGAGCGCACGGGCATCTGCTTCGCTGGGCGGGCCCGCCGCTGGCTGGACCAGCTCGTCCGCGCACTGGACGCCGGCGAGGGAGCGGCCCGTACGAGCGGCGCTCAGGGACTGCCCCGGCTGGACGCCGAGGTGACCGCCGCGCGCCTGCTGGGCTGGCGGGCCGTGGCCGACCTCGCGGACGGGCGGCTCGGCGCCTCCGCCGCGGCCGCCGCGAAGTGGTGGAGCAGCGAACTGGCCCAGCGGGTGGCCTGGTTGGCCTGGGATCTGCTCGGCCCGCAGGGGTCACCCGCCTTCCCGGACCTGATGGTGGCCGTCCGTGAGGCGCCCGGCCTGACGCTGGCCGCCGGCACCTCGGAGATGCAGTTGTCGACCGTGGTCACCGACCTGCTGGACGGTGGCGATCCCTGGGAGGAGCACCTCTGACATGCCTCGTCACAGTGCCTGGCGGCAGCAGCTGCTCCAGGACTTCACCCACACCCTCGACTCCTGCGATCCGTCCCGCGTCACCGACCTGCGCCGCCGGCTCGCCCGGGACGGCTGGTACGCCGCGTGTCTCCCGGTCGACGACGGGGGCCTGGGGCTGACAACCGCCGACGCCGCCGGCCTCGCCGAGCGCCTGGGTCGCGCCGAGGGCCCGAGCGACCCCTTGGACACCCTGATCGCCCTGCCGCTGCTCATTCGTGCGGCACCCGGACTGGCGCGGGAGGTGCGCACGGGGGCGTGCAGCGTCGGGGTGGCCGTGCCGCTCCACCGGCAGGAGGGCAGCGGGTCGGAGCGCCCGCACGGCGAGCTGGAGGGCCCGCACGCCGGTTTGGAGCGCCCGCACGCCGGTCCGGAGGGGATGGACACCGGGCTGGATGGCCCCCACACCCGGCTGGAGGCCCCGCACGCCCGGCTGGACGGACCAGACACCACGCCCGAACGCCCGCACGCCCGGCTGGACGGACCGGACGGGCTGGAGCCGGGCGGCACGGGCGCCGGGTACGGCAGCCGGGCCGCCGGCCGCCGCGAACCGGCTCTGTTCACCCAGCACCGGCCCGACCTCGTCCTCCTCCCGACCCCCGGCGCGCCGGACACCGTGACCGGCTGGCGGCCGGACACGGCGACACCCCACCCCACGCCGGGTGACCTGCTCCTGGCCGTGGACACGGATGCCCCCGGGACCGCCCACCCCGATCTGGCCGGCGTGCCCGCCGGGCCGCTGTGGGCCGGCTGCGTGCTGCTGCGCAACGCCCATCTGCTGGGCCTGGCCCGTGCCGCGCTCGGCAAGGCCGTCGAACGCGCCCGCAGGCGACCGCAGTTCGGCCGCCCGATCGGCTCGTACCAGGCCGTCGCGTTCCCTCTGGCCGCGCAGCGCGCCCGACTTGAGGGGCTGCGGCTGGCGAACGACGCGCGGCTGCGGGAACTGGACGCCGAAGGAAAGGAGTTGACAGCCGAGCGGGCGGGGAGGCTGGTGGCCGACGCGCTGGCGCTGGCCGACGCGGTCACCGCGCTGGTGAAGGACTGCGTGCGCCACGCCGTGCACGTCCACGGCGCGTTCGGGCTGTCCGACGGGAGTCCCGTCGCCGCCTGCCACCGCCGCCTGCTGACGGAAACGGCACGCTGGGGACCGTATGCGCACCTGAGCGGCCCGCTCCCCGCGGCCGGGACGGAATCCGCTCGCCGCCCGGTGATCAGCCCGCGCCGGCTGGCCCGGCTGCGGGAACCGGCGCGCGTGCGCGACACCGGGGTGCGCTATCCGGCCGGCCGGTGTGTGCACGAACTGGTGGAGGCGGCCGCGGCCCGCCACCCCGACGCGGTCGCCGTGCGCAGCGCCGGCGCGGATCTCACGTACGCGCGTCTCGACGCGGACGCCGAGCGGCTGGCCGGGGCGCTGCGCCGCCGTGGCGTCGGCGCCGGTGACGTCGTCGGGCTGCACATGGAGCACGGTCCCGGAGCGGTGACGGCGATCCTCGGCGTGCTCAAGGCGGGTGCCGCCTATCTGCCGCTCGACCCCGCCCATCCGCCGGAGCGCACCGCGTTCCTGGCCGAGGACGCGGCGGCCGCCCTCGTCCTGGGCGACCCCCGACTGCTCGACCGGCTGCCGCCGCTCGACATGCCGGTGACCACCGTGCCGGACCTGGCCGACGCCCCGGCGGGGCCCCCGGAAGAGAGGAGGCCGGCGGCTCCCGACTCGCTCGTGTACGTGCTCTACACGTCCGGATCGACCGGTACGCCCAAGGGGGTCGAGGTCGAGCACCGCAGTCTCACCAACCGGCTGTACTGGGACGCCGCCACCTTCCCGCTGCGCCCGCGGGACGCGGTCCTGCACCACACCTCGCTCGGCTTCGACATCTCGGTGTGGGAGATCTTCGCCCCGCTCGTCTCCGGCGCCACACTCGTCGTCCCCCCGCCGGGCGCGCTGCGCGACCCGCACCGGATGCTCACCCTCATGCGGGACTCCGGCGTCACCGTGCTGGCCTGCGTCCCCTCCCTGCTGGACGTGCTGCTGGACGAGGACGACCCGGCCCTGACCGACGTGACCGGCCTGCGCTACGTCTTCTGCGGCGGTGAGACCCTGCCGCCACGGCTGGTCGAACGGTTCCACGCGCTGGGCACGGGGGCGCGGTTGCACAACTTCTACGGGCCCAGCGAGTGCACCGTCGACGTCACGTCCTGGCGCTGCGACGCCGGGGCCGGTGACGCGCCGGTGCCGATCGGGGTCCCGCTGGCCAACGTCGGCGTGCATGTGCTGGACGAGCACGGCGAACTGGTGCCGCCCGGCCGGACGGGCGAGCTGTACGTCGGCGGGGCCGGCGTGGCCCGCGGCTACCGCGGACGGCCCGGCCTGACCGCGCGGCGCTTCCTGCCCGACCCCTTCGCCGGGCGGCCCGGCGCGCGCATGTACCGCACCGGCGACCTCGTCCGCATGGACACCGACGGTGTCCTGCACTTCCTCGGGCGGACCGACCGGCAGGTGAAGATCCGCGGCCACCGGATCGAACTCGGCGAGATCCAGCACGCCCTGGAACGCCACCCCGGGGTCCGCGCGGCGGCGGTCCGGGCGGTCGGGGACCGGGTCGAGGCCCATGTCGTCGCCGCCGGCGACGCCCCCGAGCCCGCCGAGCTGACCGGGCACCTGCGCCGCACGCTGCCCGCCTACATGCTCCCCGCGGCCTACGGCTTCCTGTCCGCACTGCCCGTCACCGGCAACGGCAAGACCGACTACGCCGCGCTGCCGTCCCTGCGGCCGGAGCCGCGCAGCACGGTGGCCGACGGCGGCCGGCCGGACGCCCTGGAGGACGCCCTCGCCGCGCTCGCGGGCCGGGTGCTCGGCCAGGACCGGCTGGACCCGGGCGACGACTTCTTCGCCGCGGGCGGCAGTTCGCTGCACGCGGCCCGGTTCGTCTCCCGGGTCCGCGCCGAACACGGCCTGGACGTCCGCCTGGAGCACTTCCTGGCGTCGCCCACCGTCCGGGACCTCGTCAAGAGCACAGCGCACGCAGGGGAAGGAGACCAGCCCGATGACTGACCCGCGACACCGGACCACCGACGCACTGATCCGCCTGTTCTGCTTCCCGCACGCCGGCGCCGGCAGCGGTGTGTACCGGGCCTGGACCGACGCGCTCGCCCCGGACATCGACGTGCACCCCGTGGTGCTCCCGGGGCGCGACGGGCGCTACGCCGAGCCGCCCCGCACGAGCGTCACCGCCCTCGCCCGCGGCTGTGCCGAGGAACTGGCCGGCCTGCTGGAGCAGGCGGCGGACGACAGGCCGTACGCCCTGTTCGGGCACAGCCTGGGGGCCGTCGCCGCCTACGAGACCGCCCGCGAGCTGCTGCGCCGGGGCCGGCCGCCGGCGATGCTCGTCGTCTCGGGCAGCGAGCCCCCGCACCGCCTCACCGCGCCCGCCCGCCCCTGCCACGGCCTGCCGGACGACGCCTTCCTGGCCGAGGTCATCCGGCTCGGCGGCACCTCGCCGGAGATCCGCGAGGAGCGGGAACTGCTGCGCCTGGCGCTGCCGGCGCTCCGCGCGGACTTCACCGCCGCGGAGACCTACCGGCACCGGCCCGGTGGTCCCCCGCTGCCGACGCCGATCGCCGTCTACGCAGGGTCGGAGGACATGACGCTCGTGCCGCGGCACCTGGACGACTGGGGTCAGCTGACCCGTGTGCCCGTCGTACGGCACCGGCGCTTCCCCGGCGACCACTTCTACCTGGACGCCGGCCGCCCCCTGGTCCTGCAGGCCCTGCGGCACGACCTGCTCCAGGCGGCCGCACCCCGTCCCGCCCCGCCCCGGACCCCCGCCGCCCACCTGTCCAGGAGGCCCCTGTGACCGTTTCTCCCGCCACGACCGCCGTAGCGACACGGCATCCGCTGGAGCCGCTCACCGCCGACGAGATCCGGCGCGCCGCCACGCTGCTGAGGTCCCGGCAGGGACTCACGGCGGACGTGCGGTTCGTCATGATGTCGCTCAGGGAACCGGACAAGGAACGCCTGGCGGACGACGATCCCGGCCGGCGTCCGCCGCGCGAGGTGTCCGTCGTCCTGCGGGACCGCCGGCAGCGCCGTACCTACGAGGCGGTGGTGTGCCTGGACACCGAGGAGGTCACCCGGTGGCGGCCGCGGCCCGGGGTCCACACCGCCGTCACCGAGGAGGAGTTCGAGGAGTGCGACACCGCGGTCCGCGAGGATCCGCGCTGGCAGGACGCCATGCGCCGGCGCGGGGTCACCGACTTCTCCCTCGCGATGATCGACGCCTGGCCGACCGGTCACACCGGTGACCATCCCGACTGGCCGGGACGGCGGCTGTCCTACGCGCTGACCTTCGTCCGCTCCCACCCCCGCGACAACGGCTACGCCCGTCCCGTCGAGAACCTCGTGGCCCTAGTGGACCTGGACTCGGTGGAGGTCCTGGACGTCGCCGACGAGGGTGTGGTGCCGCTGCCGCCGCTGTCCGGCAACTACGACCCCGAGGAACGCGCCGCCGACGGCAACTGGCCGCCCGTCGTCCAGGAGCGCACCGACCTGCGGCCCATCGACATCACCCAGCCCGAGGGGCCGAGCTTCACCGTCGACGGGTACGCGGTGCGCTGGCAGAAGTGGCGGCTGCGCCTCGGCTTCACCGTCCGCGAGGGCCTCGTACTGCACCAGTTGGGCTACGAGGACCAAGGCCGGGTCCGATCGGTGCTGCACCGCGCCTCCCTGGCCGAGATGTACACGCCGTACGGCGACCCCGGGTTCACCCACTACCGCAAGAACGCCTTCGACGAGGGCGAGTACGGCGCCGGGTTCATGGTCAACGCCCTGGAACTGGGCTGCGACTGCCTCGGCGAGATCCACTACTTCGACGCCGTGGTGCACGACCAGGACGGCGAGCCGGTCACGCTGCCGCACGCGATCTGCATGCACGAGGAGGACATGAACATCGCGTGGAAGCACACCGACTTCCGCACCGGCAAGGTCGTCACCCGGCGCCAGCGCCGGCTGGTCGTCTCCTCGTTCGCCGTCCTCGGCAACTACCAGTACGGGTACTTCTGGTACCTGTACCTGGACGGCACGATCGGCTTCGAGGTCAAGCTCACCGGCATGATCTCGACGGGCGCGTTCTCCGGCCCCTGCCCGCCGTACGGCACGGCGGTGGCGCCCGGCCTCTACGGCCCCCACCACCAGCACTTCTTCTCCATGCGCCTGGACATGGCCGTCGACGGACCGCACAACTCGGTGTACGAGGTCGACTCGGTGCCGCTGCCGATGGACGAGCACAACCCGTACGGCAACGCCTGGCGCCTCCAGCCCCGTCTGCTGGCCACGGAACGGCAGGCCGAGCAGCGCACCGCGCACTCGGCCACCGGACGCTTCTGGAACATCGTCAACCCGCACCGGCGCAACGGCCTGGGCGAGCCGGTCGGTTACAAGCTCGTCCCCTCCTCGGGTCTGCTGCCCATGCAGCCCCGCGGCAGCCAGGCCTGGCACCGGGCCCGCTTCACCTACGGCCACCTCTGGGTCACCGCGCACGACCCCGCCCAGATGTACGCCGCCGGCGACTACCCCAACCAGCACCCCGGCGACGGGGGGCTGCCCGAGTACGTGCAGGGCGACCGGCCCACGGCCGACACCGACATCGTGCTGTGGCACACCTTCGGCGAGCACCACGTCGTACGGCCCGAGGACTGGCCGGCGATGCCGGTGGTGGCCACGGGCTTCACCCTGCGGCCGAACGGCTTCTTCGACGGCAACCCCGCCCTGGACGTGCCCGCGCCCGACGCCTGCCGCGCCGCCCCCTGCCACGACCGACTGCCCGACGAACGGACCGGAAAGGGACACCATGACCACCACGCTCGCTGACCGCTACCCCACCCGGCTGCCGGAGCCCGGACCCCGCGTGCCCCGGCCCGATCCCGTGGTGTGGGGCGACCCCGCGGACGGGCCGCTCACGCCCGGCGCGTACACGGGCTTCGCCGACCGCGGGCACCACCACAGCCCGCACCCGCTGTTCGGCCCCCACGAGGTGGACGCCCTGCGGCGGGAGGCCGCGCGGCTGGCCGAGGACCCCGCCCTGCGCGCCGACGAGCGCACCGTGGTGGAGGAGGCCTCCCAGGAGGTCCGCTCCGTCTTCGAGGTGCACCGCGTCAGCCCCGTCTTCGCCCGGCTGGCCGCCGACCCGCGGCTCGCGGACGTGGCCCGGCAGCTCCTCGGCTCCGAGGTGTACGTGCACCAGAGCAGGGTCAACTACAAGCCGGGATTCACCGGCGGCCCGTTCTACTGGCACTCCGACTTCGAGACCTGGCACGCCGAGGACGGCATGCCCCGGCCCCGCGCGCTGAGCGTCTCGATCGCCCTGACGGAGAACCACCCGTACAACGGCAGTCTGCTGATCATTCCCGGTTCGCACCGCACCTTCGTGCCCTGCGTCGGCCGCACTCCGCCCGGCCACCACCGGACCTCGCTGCGCACCCACTCCCCCACCGTCGGCATGCCGGAGCAGGACGCGGTACGCGAGCTGGCCGAAGAGGCGGGCGGGATCGACCAGTTCACCGGGCCGCCCGGGTCCGCGACGTTCTTCGACGCCAACTGCATGCACGGCTCCAACGGCAACATCACGCCGTATCCGCGTTCCAACATCTTCCTCGTCTACAACAGTGTGGACAACACGCTCGGGTCGCCGTACGCCGCGCCCGCGCCGCGGCCGCCGTACATCGCCTCCCGCGACTTCACACCCGTGGGGGAGGCCCGGTGAACCTCGGCGAACCGCTGCCCAACTTCGTCGGCGGAGCCCGGCGCCCGGCCCGCACCGACGAGACCGTCCCCCTGGTGAACCCGGCCACCGGGCGCCGCGCCGGTACGGCACCCGTCTCCGGCGAGGCGGACGTCGACGCGGCCGTACGCTCCGCCCAGGACGCGTTCGCACGCTGGCGGGACACCCCGCCCGGGGAGCGGCAGCGGGCCCTGCTGCGGATCGCGGACGCCCTGGAGGAGCGGGCCGGGGAGTTCGCGGCGGCGGAGACGGTCCACACGGGCAAGCCCCTGCACCTCGTCACCGGCGAGGAGATGGGCCCCATGACGGACCAGATCCGGTTCTTCGCGGGGGCCGCCCGGATGCTGGAGGGCAGGGCCACCGGCGAGTACCTGCCCGGGCACACCTCGTCGGTCCGCCGGGAACCGGTCGGCGTGTGCGCCCAGGTGACCCCCTGGAACTACCCGCTGATGATGGCGGTGTGGAAGTTCGCGCCGGCCGTCGCGGCCGGCAACACCGTGGTGCTCAAACCGTCGGACACCACTCCGGTGACCACGCTGATGCTGGCCGAGCTGGCGGCCGAGTTCCTGCCCCCGGGCGTGCTCAACGTGGTGTGCGGCACCCGGGAGACCGGGCGCCTGCTGGTACGGCATCCCGGGCCGGCCATGGTGTCGGTCACCGGCAGCGTCCGCGCCGGCACCGACGTGGCCTCCGCCGCCTCCGCCGACGTCAAGCGCGTCCACCTGGAGCTGGGCGGCAAGGCGCCCGTGCTGGTCGCGGCCGACGCCGACCTGGCGCGGGCCGCGCGGGGCATCGCCGAGGCGGGCCTGTACAACGCCGGGCAGGACTGCGCGTCGGCGTGCCGGATCATCGTGGACGCCTCGGTGCACGACGCGTTCGTGGAGCACCTGGTCGCCGAGGTGAAGGACCTGCCGCCCGGGCCGCCCGAGGACGCCGGCGCCTACTTCGGGCCGCTCAACAGCGCGGCGCAGCGCGAGCGGGTCCGGGGCTTCCTGGAGCGGCTGCCCGCTCACGCCCGGACCGTCGCCGGGGGTTCGGCGCTGCCCGGCGACGGCTTCTTCCACGAGGCCACGGTGGTCACGGGGCTGCGCCAGGACGACGAGGCGGTCCAGGAGGAGATCTTCGGGCCGGTCCTCACCGTGCAGGCGGCGGCCGACGACGAGGAGGCGCTGCGCATGGCCAACGACGTGCGCTACGGGCTGGCCTCGTCGGTGTGGACGCGGGACCACCGGCGTGCCGTGACCCTGGCCCGGCGGATCGACGCCGGCATCGTCTGGATCAACTGCCACATGCCCACGGCCGCCGAGATGCCGCACGGCGGTTTCAAGCAGTCCGGGTACGGCAAGGACCTGTCGGCGTACGGGCTGGAGGACTACACACGGGTCAAGCACGTGATGACCTACACGGACGCCTGAGGCGGCCGGCGGATCCGGCACCGACGGGTTCAGCGCAGGGCGATGAGTCCGATGGCGGCGGCCGCGCACACCAGTCCGGCCGCCTGCCACCGGGTCAGCCGCTCGTGCAGGAAGACCAGCGCCAGCAGTACCGGGATGGCCGGGTAGAGCGCCGAGAGCACGGTGGCGACGGCCATCAGCTGGTGCCGGGTCGCGGCCAGGTACAGGATGATCGCGACCGTGCCGACCGCTCCGGCCGCCCCGGCCACCGCCGTCAGCCGGCCGGGCATGGCCACCGGGGACCGGTACAGGGCCAGTACCACGGCGATGACCAGCACGGAGGCGAGCCGGCTGACGACGACCGGCCACAGGCCGCCGCCGGCTCCCACCTGGGCCATCGCGAGGAACTGCACCCCGAAACCGGCGCTCGCGGCCAGTGCGGCCGGCACGCCCGCGGTCACCGGCGCACGGCCGCCGTCCGGGCCGGGCCCCGACGCCTGGGCGACGAGCCAGAGCGCGGGCACGGCCGCCGCGATACCGACCCAGGCGACGGCGGCCGGCCGCTCCCCCAGGAAGGCCACACCCACCAGCACGGGAAGGGCGACGGCGCCCACGTCGCTGACCGGTACGACGACGCTCATCTTCCCCTGGGACATCGCCCGGTAGAGGAAGGCGACGCCCACGCCCGTGCCGACACCCGACAGCGCCCCGAACCAGTAGTCCCCCGCCGTCGCGGAGCCACCGGGGGACGCGAGGGCCGCCACCACCGCGACCACGCTCCCGGCGAGCTGGGCGTAGAGGGCCACGGTGATGCCGTCGGTACGGCGGGAGACGAGCCCGTTCGCGAAGTGGGTCACCCCGAAGCAGAGCGCGGAGGCCAGCGCGAGCGTCTCACCCACGGGCGCTCCCCGCGTACGGCTGCGGGCTCTTCCGGGGCGGCGGGGCGGCGGGGCGCGAAGACATACCGAGCGCCCTACCCGGGATCGCCGCGATGATGACTTCCGGGCCGTCGAGGACCAGGACCACCCCACGGCCGGACTGGCCCCACCGCGGGAGTGGTTGGCCTCCCCGCCGTACGACCCGGTCCTGCTGCCCGGCGTG
The DNA here is from genome assembly GCF_055560195.1 of Streptomyces sp. NPDC023481. Taxonomy (NCBI): domain Bacteria; kingdom Bacillati; phylum Actinomycetota; class Actinomycetes; order Kitasatosporales; family Streptomycetaceae; genus Streptomyces; species Streptomyces sp. NPDC023481. The sequence continues at coordinate 511,864 of NZ_JBVHJE010000003.1, read as the reverse complement.
CGGCAGGTGCTCGGCACCGCCGCACCGGCCGGCAGCGTGGTCGTACACCCCCCCTCGCAAGAGGGGCGGCGGAGGGGACGGCGGCTTATCAGGCGGACGGACGGTCGGCGGGGCCGAAGCTGGCGAAGTAGGCGGCGGCCATGTCCTCGTCCGCGTGGCCCTGCGCGGCGGCGCGCTCCAGACGCGCGGCGCTCGCGGCGGCCACGTCCAGCCGGACCCCGTTTGCCTCGCCCGCCCCGACGATGAGCCGGGCGTCCTTGGCGGCCGTGGCCACCGCGAACTGGGGCGGGGTGAGCCGGCCTTCCAGGATCAGCCGGGACTTGGCGTGCAGATATCCCATGTCCAGCGGGCCGCCCTCGATCGCGTCGAAGAATCCCTGCGGGTCCACGCCGAGCGCCCGGGCCAGGGCCAGCACCTCGCCGGTCGCGGCGGTGGCCGCGAGGACCCAGCTGTTGGCGACCAGCTTCAGCCGGGTCGCGGTACCGGCCGCACCGTCCTCGCCGGTCCACACGGTACGGTCCCCGACCGCGTCGAACACCGGGGTCACGGCGGCCCGGTGGGCGCTCGGGCCGGCGGCGAGGACGAGGAGCCGTCCGGCCTCGGCGGGCTGCCGGGTGCCCAGGACCGGCGCGTCGAAGAACACGAGGTCGTGGTCGCGGGCGAAAGCGGCCAGATCTCCGATGGCGTCGAGGCCGGCGGTGGTGGACTGCACCCAGGCGGCGCCCGAGCGCAGCGCGGGCGCCGCCTCGCGCATGACCTCCAGGGCGGCCGGGCCGTCGTAGAGCATCGTCAGGACGACATCGGCGCCCTCGACGGCCTCGGCTGGGGTGCCGGCGACGTGCGCGCCGTCGTCGGCGAGCGGGTCGGCCTTGGCGCGGGTGCGGTTCCAGGCCCTGACACTGTGTCCGGCCCGCACGAGGTTGCGGGCCATCGCGGCGCCCATGATGCCGGTGCCCAGGACGCTCACGGTGAGCTTGTCGGTCATGACGTCGACTCCCTGAAGTGTGGGGGTTTGCGACGCGGCCCGGACCGCCCGGGCGCACCTGCCGGCCGTTCCGCGTCTCCTGGCCGAGGATACGGAGCCGGCCGGCCGATCCTCGTCACCTGCCGTTCCCGGACACGGGCGCCCCCGGGGCGCGGCGGCCGGACGGGAACCGTCCCCGAGTGCGGTGGCCGGTGGATCCGTGCGGCGGGGATACCGGTGGTGCGTGGGCCGCGGCGGGTGCGGGGGCGGCGTGGCGGGGTCCGGCAAGCGGAGGAGAGGGTCATGTCCGATGCGGTGGCGCCGGTGGCCGCCACCGGCCTCGCGGCCCGCACCCTCCCCACCGCCCCGCACACCGCCTGACCGCGGCTCACACGCGGCCCGCGCCGTCTCCCCCGGCGCCCCGGGACGCGGGCGGAGCCGCCGTGTCCGGTGCCGGCCGGCCGGGCCACGGCGGCGGCACGGGTGCGCCGTGGACGTACGGGTACGCCATCGCGACAAGCGGCGGCGGCACCGCAGGACCGGGTACTGGGGCGGTGCGGGCCGGCCTTCGGCGGCGCAGCCACCAGGCCACGGCCGCCGTGTACAGGGCGATGCCCACGACGTCGACGGCGACCATCTGCCAGGGCGCGTCGGCCGCGCTCTCGTCGGTGTTCAGGCCGCCCACGACGGCGGCCGAGACGCCGAAGGCGAGGAGGTTGTTGACCGCGTGCAGGGCGATGGACGCCTCCAGCCCGCCCGTCCGCCAGGTCAGCCAGCCCGCGGCCGCCCCGAAGACGACCAGGTCGGCGAAGCCCCAGGGGGTGCCCCAGCCGTGGGCGGCGGCGAACAGGACGGCCTGGGGCAGCAGGGCGGCCCACGGCGAGCGCAGGTACGCCCCGGCGGTCTGGGTCAGCCAGCCGCGGAACACGTACTCCTCCGCGGCCGCCTGCACCGGCACGAGCACCACCAGCATCGCGAGGGCCCTGCCGAAGGCCGCCCAGCCCACCCACGGGCCCTCCCCCTCGCCGTCACCGGGCAGCAGGTACGCGGCACCCATCGAGAGGGCGAGGACCGGTACGGCGGTCAGCCCGCACAGCAGCAGCCAGCGCCATCTCAGCCGCCCGGTCACGGAGGAGACCGTGCCGGCCCGGCGCCGGCCGATCCAGCGCACGGTCACCAGGACGACGGGTATCGCCACCGCGATCGAGAGCAGATCCACTGCGGTGCCCGAGACGGGGCCGAACTCCGGCCAGCCGTCGGCGTCCTCGCGGTAACCCAGGGACACCGCCAGGGCGGCGCAGGCGAGCATCAGGAGGACCACGGCGAGCGTGTAGGCCACGGCCACGACCAGCGTCCCGAGCAGGGGGCGCCACCACCGGTGGTGCGGGGAGAGACGGGCCAGGCGGTGGTACGGCAGTCGCTCGTCGAGCTGAGGCTGTGTCATGCCGTCAGCCTGCCCGAACATCCCCTGGCGTGGCATCGGCTCAGGGGGTGACCGGATGCTCCACCCCCGGTTGGTGCCTGGCCCGGGACCGGGGGTCCGTTCTCTGTCTCTGGGTGGAGAGGGATCTCCACCCCTGGTCCGGTGCCCGGCGCGCGGGCGGCCCCTACGCTCGTCGGCTACATGGAGACGATACGCAACTGGCTTCTGCCCCTGCTGCTGGCGGCCGGGCAGGGCGCCCTGCTGTGGCCCGGCGTGGGCCCGGACGGCACACCCGGCCGCCCCGCCCTGCTCTGCGTGCTGGGCGCGCCGGCCCTGGAGACGGCCGCGCTGGCCCGACGCCGTACCGCCCCGGTGCGGGTGCTGGTCTGCACCCTGGGCACGCTGGTCCTGGGCGGGCTCGCCGGGCCGGACCACTACCTCGGTGTCGCCCCGCTGGTCGCCCTGTACTCCGTCGCCGTGCGGTGCCCGGTTCCGGTGACGGTGCGGGCGGTCGCCGCCGCCGTGGGCGTCGAGTGGGTGCTGGCCGCCGTACGCGAGGGCCCCCGGCCCGCGCTGCTGTCCGAGATGGCGGTCGCGCTCGGCGGGTACCTGCTGTGCGCGGGGCTCGGCGAGGCACGGCGGCAGTGGCTGGCCGGCCGGCTCACCGCGGCCCGGCGGCTGGCCGGGGCGGAGCACGCCCGCCGGGTGGCGGGCGACGAGGAGCGCCGGCGACTGGCCCGGGAGCTGCACGATGTGAGCGCCCATCACCTCACCTCGGTCGTGGTGACCGTCGACGCGGCGCGCCGACTCCAGGGCAGCAGGCCCGACATAGCCGCGGAGGCGCTGTCGTTCGCGGAGCGCACCGGAACCGAAACCCTCACGGCACTGCAACGGCTGGTGGGCCTGCTGCGGGACACCGACCGCCCGGACCACCGGCCGATGAGCGGGCGGATCGAGGAACTGGTCGCCGGTTTCGGCCGGTTGGGCCGCCCGGTCACCGCGCGGATCCCCGGCGACCTGGCCGGCCCGTCGGCCGAGGCGGTCCACGGCATCGTCCGCGAGGCGCTCACCAACGCGCTGCGGTACGCGCCCGGCGCCGCCGCCGGGGTCCTGGTCACGCGGGCGGACGGCATGCTCCGGCTGACCGTGCGGAACGCGCCGCCGCGCACCGCGCCGCACGGCGCCGGCGGTCTGGGCGCGGGGCGGGGCGTGGCCGGGATGCGGGAGCGGGCCGTGGCGGCCGGTGGCGAACTGAGCGCCGGACCCACGCCGGAGGGCGGCTGGCAGGTGTGCGCGACACTGCCCGACGGCGCCGAGCCGCGACGGCCGGACCCGCACGGCTGGCGGCGTGACGTGCTGCGGGAGCAGCGACTCGCCGATCCCGCCCTGGTGGCGGTGTCGATGATCCTGCCGGTGACCTACGCCCTCGCGGTCACGGAGGACTGGTCCGGCGCCGCCCGGCGCGCCGCGCTGCCGGCGCTGCTGGTCGTCTGCGGGCTGCTGGTGCTGCACGCGCTGCCCCTGCTGTGGCGCAGACGTGCGCCGTGGACCGTCCTCCTCGCCGTTCTGGCGACGGCCTGGCCGGGTCCGGTGGCCGTGGCCGGGGGCCTTCTGCCGTCCCCGGTGGCGCAGTTCCTCGCCGCCGGGACGCTGGCGGAGACCCTGGCCGTGTACGCGGTCGCCGCCTACGGTCAGGGGGCGGGGCGCACCTGGCCGGCGCCGGTCGCGGCGGCCCTCGGAGCGGCCGGCGCCGTGGCGGCCGTGTCCTCGGCCGACGGTTCGGTGGCGGGCGAGCCGACGGGGACGGCCGGCACCGTCCTGCTGGTCTTCTTGCTGTCCGTCCTGCTGGCCCCGGTGTTCGCGGCCGTGTGGGGCGCCGGTCTGATCGTGCGGCGGCGCCGGCTGCGCGCCCTGGCCCACGACGACTTCGCGTTCGCCAGCTCGATGTGGCAGGCGGACCGGGCCGCGGTGGCGGAACGGCGGCGGCTCGCGGCCACCTTGCGGGACGCCGTGCTGGAGCACACGCGGGCGCTCGTCGGCGCGGCCCGGCGGGGCGACCTGGCGGAGGTGGCCGGCACGGCCAGGGCGGCGCTGGCCGCGATGCGGGAGATGCTGCACAGCCTGGGCGACGGCGGCGGACCCGGCGGCCGGCTCGCCCCGTCGCCGGCCGCCGGCGACCTGGAGGCGCTGTGCGGTGCGCTGCGTTCCGCCGGCCGTGACGTCCGGCTGCGGGGTCTGCCTGAGGCCGCCCGGGACCTGCCGCCGTCGGTACAGGTCTCGGTGTACCGGATCGTCGAAGCGGCACTCGGTGCGGGCGACACGGGTCCGGCGCGGGTGACCCTGCGGCGGTGGCGCGGCACCCTGCGGATCACGGTGACGGGGGTGCGGCTCGCCGTCGCGGGCCCGGTCGCCGAACGCCTGCGGGTGCAGGCCGCCGCGGCCGAGGGGCGGCTCCGGTGCGAACCGGCCGGTACGCTACGGGTGGTGTTGCCGGCCGGAGCCGTTCCGGCCCCGGTCCAGGAGGTGGCCCCGTAGCCGTACGCGTGATCGTCGTCGACGACCAGGCCGTGGTCCGGGCGGGATTCGCCGCCATCGTGGACGCCGAACCCGATCTGACCGTGGTGGCCGAGGCCGGTGACGGGGCGACGGCGGTGTCACGCGCCGCCGCCGGGGACGCCGATGTCGTCCTGATGGACATCCGGATGCCGGGCATGGACGGACTGACCGCGACCCGGCTGATCACCGCCCGGTCCGGCGGTCCGCGCGTGCTGGTGCTCACCACGTTCGACCTGGACGAGTACGTGTACGAGGCGCTGCGCGCCGGGGCGTCCGGGTTCCTGCTGAAGGACGCCGAGCCCGAGCAGTTGCTGTCCGCGATCCGGGTGGTCGCGGCCGGCGACGGCATCCTGGCGCCCGCGGTGACCCGCCGGCTCATCGACACCTTCGCCCGCAGCGCCCCTCCCCCGCCCCGGCCCCCGGCCGGCGGGCCCCTGGGCCGGCTCACCCAGCGGGAACGGGAGGTCCTGCTGAAGATCGCCTCCGGGCTGACCAACGCGGAGATCGGCACCGAACTCGGTGTCACCACGGGCACGGTCAAGAGCCACGTGAACGCGCTGCTGTCCAAGCTCGGCCTGCGCGACCGAGTCCAGGCCACGATCCTCGCCTACGAGACCGGCCTGATCGCCCCGGGCGGGGTCCCGCGGAGCTGACCGGTACCGGCTCGCCGAGGGCGAGGTGCGTACGCCCGCGTCAGCTTCCGTCCAGGCGGCGTACGTCGTCCTTGGTCCACTTCCTGGTGTCGCGGGGTCGGGTGTAGGGCTCGGCGTCGGGCGGGTGGCCGCCGGCGATGGCCCGCTGCCGTACGGTCTCCGCGTCGAACTCCAGGCCCAGCAGGACGGCCAGGTTGGTGATCCACAGCCAGACCAGGAAGACGATGACGCCGGCCATGGTGCCGTACGTCTTGTTGTAGGAGCCGAAGTTGGCGACGTAGAACGCGAAGCCGGCGGAGGCGGCCATCCAGATCAGCAGGGCGAGGACGCTGCCGGGGGTGATCCAGGTGAAGCCCTTGACCTTGGCGTTCGGGGTGGCCCAGTACAGGATGGCGATCATCAGGGTGACGAGCAGGACCAGCACCGGCCACTTGGCGATGCCCCAGACGGTCAGCGCCGTGTCGCCGAGGCCGAGCGCCCGCCCGGCGCGGCGGGCCAGGCCCCCGGTGAAGACCACGATGAGCGCGCCGGCCACGGTGAGGATCATCAGGACGACGGTGACGCCGACGCGCACCGGGAGGATCTTCCACGCCGGGCGGCCCTCGGGCATGTCGTAGACGGCGTTGGCGGCGCGGATGAACGCGGCCACGTAGCCGGACGCGGACCACACGGCCAGCACGATGCCGACCAGGGCCACGAGCGAGCCGACGCCGGCGCCGTGGCGCAGCTGTTCCACGGCCCGGGTGACGATGTCCCGGGCGGGGCCGGGCGCGAGGCCGTTCAGGTTGGCCAGCAGCCGGTCGGTGACCGACCTGCCGGCGACGGCCAGCAGGGAGACCAGGACCAGCAGCGCGGGGAACAGGGCCAGGACGGCGTAGTAGGTGAGCGCCGCCGCCCGGTCGGTCAGCTCGTCGTCCCGGAACTCGCGCAGGGCGCCCCGGAAGACCGCGGCCCACGCGCGGCGCGGCAGCTTCACGGGAGTGCGCGGTGCCCGCCGCTCGACCTCGGGGGCGGGCCCGGCCTCGTCGGGCGCCGGGATCCGCGGCGCCGGGTCCTCGTCGGCGGCCTGCCGGTGGCGGCGCCGGGGTACGTGCAGCTTCGCCATACCGGCCGAGTAACCCGGCAGCGCGCCCTCAAGCGCTCCGCCCCGGGAAGCCGGGGCGGAGGCTGGTGCGGGCGGCGCGGGATGCCGTGCCTCAGTGGGCGTTGGCGAACCGCTTGAACGCGGCCTTGGTGCCGGCACCGGCGATGCCGTCGATGTGACCGTGGTAGCCGTAGCCCTCCTTCAGGAGCCGCTGGAGCGCCTTGACCGTGTTCTTGCCGACGACGCCGTCGATCGGAGCGGAGTAGCCCCAGTACTTCTTCAGGCAGCGCTGGAAGGCCTTCCAGCTGTTGGTGCCGAGCTTGCCGTCGATGGAGCCCTGGTACTTCCAGTACGTCTTCAGCCAGCGCTGGACCTTCTTCGCCTGGGCGGTGCTCAGGCCGAGGTTGTTCACCGCCTGCGGAGTGACGGCCTCGCTGACCGCCGCCGGCCGGGCCGCTTCGGGCTGGGCTGCCGCGGGTGCGGCGAAACTCGTGCCCGCCGCGGCCAGGCTGCCCGCGGCCAGCGCCACGGTCGTGGTGGCGGCGAGGAGGGTCCTGGTGAGGATGTTCGTCTGCATGTGTTTCCCCCTGGTCGACGAGTGCCTCTCGGCACGGCACACAAGCTATGTGCGCGGGCCCCGGTCCGTCGCCAACCGGGGAGTTGACCTCCGGCTCCACCGGCCGCGGTAGCGCCGGGCCGGTGTACAACCTGTGCGGTAGGTGCAGGGGGCGCACTCCACCGGCGCTCAGCCCCTGCCTCCGCTCAGGTTCCCCCACCGGGGTCCGATCTGCTTCCACTCCTCGTCCCACTCGGCCATGCGCCGCCGGATGAGCCGGCCGCGCAGGAGCCGTCCGGCGCCCCAGACCAGCGCGCCGGCGGCCGGGGCGGCGAGGACGCCGGTGAGCGCCGACTGCAGATCGGCGGCCGCTCCGGTGACGGGGGCGGGCACGACCCGGCCCGACCGGTTCGTCCACACGGTGACCCGGGTTCCGGCGGGGGCGCCCGGGACGACCTTCGCGCGGTCGGTGTGCACCGAGCCGTCCGGGTCCGTCCACCGCACCGCGGCCCACACCCGCCCGTCGTCGTACCCGCTGGCCGCGGCCGGGGAGCGGGCCGCGTCGTCGGTGAGTACGGCGGCCACCCGGTGCTCGTGTGTCAGCCGTGCGGCGAACGCCGACTCGGAGTTCCGGGCCGCGACGAGGCCCCCGAGGACCGCGGCGACCAGGGCGAGCAGCCAGCCGGCGAGGACGATCCAGGCCTCGACGACGTCGCTGTGCCGCTTGAGCGGGTTGCGCCGCCACCGCCACAGCCGCAGGGGGGTGACCGTCGTAGGAGGTGTCCGTGTCACCGCCACCGCCTCCTCTCACACCGGCGCCCGAACCCCGGCTCGACCCCGGCGGTCCCCCGGCCCCGGAGTCCCACGAAAGGGTCATAACACCATCGTGCACCTGTCCCACACCGCTCGTCCGCCACGGCCCGTTCCTCGTGGCACCGGCGTCCGTCCGGGAGGGGCCCGGCACCGCAGGGGTCACACGAGAGGCCCCGGCGTCACGAGGCGGTCAGGGGCAGGTCGTCGGTGTAGGCGTTCAGCGGCTGGGCGACGGGCGTGGCGTGGTGGACGTCGAGTGCCGGCTCCGCGGTCCTGGTGCCCAGGGTGCCGTGGGGATGCCACGTGCCGGTGACCGCCAGCCAGGTGTCGGCGGGCGGGGCCTGCGTGCCGTACATGCGTACCTCGACCGTCTGGGAGTCCGCCGCGCAGCAGGTGAAGATGATGCGGGTCAGATACCAGCCGCCGTCCTCGCCGGCCGGGGTGACGAACCCCGTCAGCAGCACGGCACGGTTCCCGACGGCCTGGCTGCGGTCCTGCTGGACCCGTTTGGTGAAGTCGGTGAGGGTCAGCGGCAGCGGCGACGTCGGGGGCAGCGGGGCGAACCCCTTCTGTACGGCGACGGGCTTGGCGTGGGCACGGGCCGCCGTGTACGCGCCGAGCGCGGGCGGGGCGTACAGCAGCAGGCTGAGGGCGGGCAGGAACAGCAGCCAGGCGACGCGCGGCGTGCCGGTGTGGTCGTGGCCGTGCTCGTGACCGGTGTCCCCGGACGGCCGGTGCCGGTCCCGGACGGCCGCTCCCATAAGGGCGAGCAGCAGCAGGACCACCCCGGACGCGATGAGCGGCGGGCGCAGCCCGGCCTTGACGTAGCGCAGGTAGAGGTCGGTGAAGAGGGCCACGTGCTGCAGGCCGAGGCCGGTCAGCGCCAGGAGCAGCGTCTGGGCGGGGCGTTTCACAGCAGCGCGCCTCCGGTCAGGACGCTCGCGGCGATCGCCACGACGGTGGTCGCCGTGCAGAACCGCCAGGCGAACGCGCGGCCGAAGGTGCCCGCCTGGAGGGCGATCAGCTTGAGGTCGACCATCGGGCCGACGACGAGGAAGGCGAGTCGGGCGGTCGCCGAGAAGCCGGTGAGGGAGGCCGCGACGAACGCGTCCGCCTCCGAACAGACGGCCAGCAGCACGGCGAGGGCGGCCAGGAAGAGCACCGACAGCCAGGGCGAACCGGAGAAGGTGTCGAGGACGGAGCGGGGCACGGCGACGTTGAAGGTGGCGGCGGCCATCGCACCGAGCACCAGGTAGCCGCCGGCGTGCAGGAAGTCGTGCTGGAAGGCGAGCCGGAACTCGTTCCAGCGGCCGTGTCCGTCCCGGTGGCCGGTGTGCCGGTGGCGCAGCAGCGGGCTCAGCCACTCCTCCTTGCCGAGCCAGAGCCACAGCCAGCCCATAGCGGCCGCCGTGCCGAGGGAGGCGAGCAGCCGGGCGGCGACCATCGCGGGGTTGCCGGGGAAGGCGACGGCGGTGGCCGTGAGCACGACGGGGTTGATCGCGGGCGCGGACAGCAGGAAGGCGAAGGCGGCGGCCGGGGTGACGCCCCGGCGGATCAGGCTGCCGGCGACCGGGACGGAGGCGCACTCGCAGCCCGGCAGCACCGCGCCGGCGACCCCGGCGACCGGTACGGCGAGGGCCGCCCGTTTCGGCAGCACCCTGGTGAACAGGTCGGCCGGCACGAACGCGTTGATGGCGCCGGACAGGGCGGTGCCCAGGAGCAGGAAGGGGAGCGCCTGGACGGTGATGGCCAGGCAGACGGTGCGCCAGGCCTGGACGGCCGGTCGGTCGAGCCACTGGGTGCCGGCGAGAAGGAGCACGGCGGTGGCGGCGGCCGTGAGCGCGAGGGCGGCGCCCAGCGGCCGGGCCCGGACGCGGCGCACGGCCGGACGGAGGGGTACGGCCGCCACACCTACCAGTTCATCCGTTTTTTCCATGGTCACTCCGGATGTCGGCGTCCGGCCGACGATAAGCGAGGAGGACGGCCCGGCCGCGCGTACACGCCGCCCCGGTAGCGAGTCCGCCCCACATTGCGCTCCATCGGTGGCTCTTCTCACAATCGGGGCGAATCAGGGCCGAAGGTGACCGGTGCCACGTCGCCGGGCCGGTGCGGGCCGCTAACTTCGTGCCCCATGTCCTCCCGCCCCTCCCCCACCGCGCGGACCAAGGCCGGCGCCCTCCTTGCCTCGGCAGCGGCCCTCACCGCCACCGGCCTCCTGCACCCGGCCCAGGCCGCGGCCGCGGCCGCCACCACCCCGCCCTCCGAGCACCCCCCGGCGCACGCCACCGCGGCCGTGGTCGACCTGGACGGCACCAGCGGCGCCCCCGTGCTGCACGGCACGGACCGGGCGTACGACACCGCCAGCATTGTCAAGGTCGACATCCTCGCGGCGCTGCTGCTCCGGGCGCAGGACGCGGGACGGCAGCTCACCGCGCAGGAGAAGGAGCGCGCCGAGCCGATGATCCGGCGCAGCGACAACGCGGCGGCGAACGCCCTGTGGCGGCAGATCGGGCAGGCTCCGGGGCTGGCGGCGGCGAACAAGCGCCTGGGGCTGACCTCGACGACGGGCGGCCCGGGCGGCAAGTGGGGGCTGACCCGGACCACCGCGAGCGACCAGATACGGCTGCTGCGGGCGGTGTTCGACGCCGGCGGTCCGGTGCGCGCGGGCTCCGGCGGGCTCGACGCGCGGTCCCGTGCCTATGTCCGCGCCCTGATGAGCCGGGTCGTACCCGAGCAGCGCTGGGGTGTCTCCGCGGCCGGCACCGAGGCCACCGGGCGGGCCCTGAAGAACGGCTGGCTGGAGCGGGACACCACGGGGCTGTGGGACGTCAACAGCGTCGGCCGGGTCACGGTCGGGGGACACCGGTATCTCGTCGCGGTCCTGTCGGACGGGAACGCGACGATGGAGGACGGTGTGTCCCTGGTGGAGCGCACGGCTCGCGCGGCCGTGACCTGAGCAAACGCCGGAGAACCCGGTCGGCGGGGCGCTGGGTTCCGCCTGCTTCGCTCGGTCCCGGATGCCCCTGTGACACGGCTGTGACAGTCGGCGGACAGCCCCATGAAGTCCGGTCAGCAATCTGGTGGAACAAGGGCAAAACGCCCTAAACGGTCAGTCCCCAGCCGTTCCGCCGGAGGAATCAGCATGAGCGCCACCCTCGCCCCCTCTCCCACCGAAGCCCCCGCCCCCGCGCTGGCTCCGCGCGAGCGGGAGACGCTCCGGCACATCGCCTCCGGACGCACCTACCTGCAGACGGCCCGCCACATGGGACTGTCCACCCACACCGTGGACGCCTACCTGCGCCGCATCCGGGCCAAGTTCAACATCACCAACACCGCCGAGCTGACCCGCGTGGCCGTCGCTCTGGGCCTGTGAGCCGGGGGCGTCCGGCACGCCGGGAAACGGTGGCAGGATGCCCGGATGGAACCGATCTTGCGAACGGCCGGCCGCCTGCTGGGAACCGGGCTGTCCGACCCGGTCGACCTGGGCGGCAGCCGCCGTAGCTCCGTCCTGCGGTGCCGGACGACTGCGGGCGGCACGGTGATCGTGAAGGCGTTCGGCCGGGAACCGGAGGCGCTGCGCTCCTTCACCGCGGAGGCCGCCGCGCTCTCCCTCGGCGCCGGCCCGGCCCTGCTGGGCGTGGAACCGGACACCCCGCTGCTGGTGATGGAGGACCTGGGGGCCGCGCCGACGCTCGCGGACGTGCTGCTCGGCGACGATCCGAAGGCCGCGGCGGACGGCCTGCTGGCCTGGGCCCACGCGCTCGGCCGGCTGTCCGCCGGATCGGTGGCCGGACGCGCCGACTTCGCCCGGCTGGCGGCCCGGTTCGACCAGGGCGTGCCGTCGGGGCCGGACGACCCGTGGATCGAGCGGTGCGCCGCCGAACTGCCCGTGCAGCTCGCGCGGTGGGGGGTCGCCGTACCGCCGGACCTGGCCGGCGAGCTGGCCGCTGTCGGCACGGCGGGCGGTGACCGGTACGCGGCGTTCACGCCCGGCGACACCTGCCCGGACAACACTCTGCTCACGGCGGACGGGCTGCGCCTGATCGACTTCGAGGGCGCGACCTTCCAGTCGGTCTTCCTGACCGCCGCCTACTGCCGGATGCCCTTCTCCACCTGCTGGTGCGTCTTCCGGCTGCCCGCCTGCCTGGCCCGGGAGGTCGAGCAGACCTATCGCACGGAGGTCGTTGCCGTCCATCCGGAGCTGGCCGAGGACGCGGTGTGGGAGGCGGGCCTGCGCCGGGCGATCGCGCTGTGGACGGTCCACGGCACCGTGCACCTGCTGCCCCATGCCGGCGAGGACCGGCCGATGCACCGCACCCGGCGCCCGGTCCCGACGGTGCGCCGGCTGCTGCGGCACCGCTGGGAGACCGCACGCACGCTCACCGAGTTCCCGGCGCTGGCCCGGACGATGGAGCTGCTGCTGGACGGCCCCGCCCGGGACTGGGATACCGCCCCGCTCCCGCTTTACCCCGCCTTCCGGAACTGAGGGCTCCTTCCCCACACGGCACTTATTTGCCTCTCGCCCCATTTGTCCGATTATCCTGGGCGGCCTTGCCGGGCCGGGCGAACGGCCCGCGGATCCCGACGAGGAAGGGGCGAGAACGGTATGCGCGGCGCACGGTGGTCCGCTCTGCCGGCACGGATGGGACGCTTCGGCCGCACCCACTGCGCCGAGGCCGCCCGGGCGACCGTGGCCGCCGGGCTGACCTGGCAGAGCTGTTCGGCACTGCTGCACACGCCCGCCCCGTACGCGGGGGCCGTCGCCGCGCTGCTCATCGTCGAGACGACGGTGGTGCGCACGGCCTCCGCCGCCCTGCGGTACGGCGCGGGCTGTCTGCTCGGCGTCCTCATCGCCGTACCCGGCGCGCTGTACGTCCGCCCCGGCATGGCGGGTCTGGTCCTGGTCGTCTTCGCCTCGGTGCTGCTCGCCCGGCGCGGGTTCCTCGGGCACCACGGCATCCATGTGCCGACGACCGCGCTGATCACGTTCGCCCTGGTCCGCGACCGGCACCCCGGCGAGCTGCTCTCCCACCTGGCGGAGATCGTGCTCGGCATCGCTTTCGGCCTGGCGTGCAGCGCGCTGCTGCTCCCCGCCGTGCGGGTGCGGTCCGCCGAGCGGGCGCTGGAGGAGCTGCGGGTGCTGGTCGCCCGGTACCTCGACGGTCTGGCCGACACGGTCGTGGGCCGCGGGCGGCCCCGGGACCTGCTCGGGCCCGCCTGGGAGCGGGACCTGGACCGGGCACTGGAGCGGGCCCGCACGGCCGTGGACGAGGCGCACGAGAGCGTGCGGTGGAACCCGCGGCCGACCGCCCGGCGCCGCCGGTGGCACCTGGACCACCGGGTGCTGGGGACCCTGTCCGAGGTGGCGCGCGAGCTGGCCGCCACGGGCCGGCTCCTCGACGCGCGCCCGGGGGCGGCCGGCACACCCGGCGCCGGTGGCTCCTTCGCCCAGCCGTACGCCCGGCTGCTGCGCACCACCGCGCTGTGCGCCTACTCCTGCCGGGGCGGCCGGCCGCATCCCGCCCTGCCCGCGACCCGCCGGGCCCTGACCCGGCTCGACGCCGCCCGCCGCGACCCCCCGGCCACCGGCACCGAGGCCGGCCACCTGCTCCGGCACCTGGAGTCGGCCCTGTCCTGCCTGTCGGCCCCGGCACCCGCCCCACCCGACCGCACCCACCGGGCACACCGCCCCCTACGACCCACCACCCGACGATGACCCACACCCCGGCACACACCCAGCCCGGCCACCCGTCCCGGGCCCTGGTCCGCCGGCTTCTCCGCTCCCGCGTCCTGCTCGCGGTGGCCCCCGTGGCCCTGCTGACGGTCGTCGCCCTCACCGATCTGCTCACCCCCGACTGGCTGCACGTGTCACCGGTGATGGTCGCCGTGCCCGTGCTGGCCTCGGTGGCGCTCCCGGTGTGGGCCACGGCGTCCCTGGGCTGCGCCGCGCTGACCCTGACCGCCCTGCTCCAGGCGGACGCCGGGCAGTGGGGGCGTCCGGACTCGGACGTCGTGCTGTTCAGCCTGCTCGTGGTCGGCCTGACCTCGATGGCCGCCTGCTGCCTGCGCGGGCGCCGGGAACGCCAGTTGCGGCAGGTCCGCTCGGTGGCGGAGACGGCACAGCGGGCGCTGATGCACCCCCTGCCCCACCGGATCGGCTCGCTGGCCCTGCGCGGGGTGTATCTGCCGGCCGAGTCGGAGGCGAGGATCGGCGGCGACTTCTACGAGGCGCTGGCGACGCCGTACGGCACCCGGGTCCTGGTCGGCGACGTCCGCGGCAAGGGGCTGCCGGCCGTCGGGGCCTCCGCCGCCCTCCTCGGCGCCTTCCGCGAACTCGCCCACCAGGAACGTTCGTTGACGCGGGTCGCCGAGCGGCTCGACGAGCGGGCCCGACGGCAGATCGTCGCCGTCGACGGCACCCCGGAGGACGGCCGCACGGACAGCACGCTGTTCACCGAGCGGTTCGCGACCGCCCTGCTGGTGGAGTTCCCGCCCGGCGAGCCCGTGGCCCGCCTCGTGCACTGCGGACACCCCGAGCCGTTCCTCGTGCACGCCGGGCGGGTGGAGGGCCTGCTCCCCGACCGGCCGGGCGCCCCCCTCGGCCTCGGCGACCTGCTGGACACGGCACCGCCCGCCCAGACCGTGCCGTTCGGCCCGGGCGACCGGCTGCTGCTGTACACCGACGGGTTCATCGAGGCCCGGGACCGGCGCGGCCGCTTCCTCGACCTGTCCGCGCACGTCGAGGCGCACGCGGGCCGGCCCCTGGAGGCGATGGTGGGCGCACTGCGCCGGGACCTGGTCCGCCACGCGTACGGCGACCTCGGCGACGACGCGGCACTGGTGGCGCTGGAGCGGCTGCCCGCACGACCGGACCCCGCGCCCGCCGGGCCCGGGCGCCCCGGCCCGTGAACCGTCCCCTTTTCGGCCCCCTTTCTCCGTCCGCTCCCCGGCCGGGCACGCGGTCGCCGATGATGGGCGGGACGCAGCGGCGAGGGGAGGGAGGCGGCCGTGGGGTGGACGACCGAGGAGTTCGGGGCGTCCCACGAGGGCATCGTGGGGGCCGTCCTGGCCGACGGCAGTGAGCCGAAGCCCGCGTACTTCGACCTCGGCGGCGGCGCCGAGATGTACCGGACCAGCGAGTGGTGGGCGTACGACGGCGACCTGGGCCGGCCGCGGGCGGCGGCGGTGCGGGCCGCGTGCAGCTGCGGCTGGCGCGGGCCGAGCACCCCCGTCCCCGCGGCCGAGCCGGCCGGCGAGGACCTGGAGGAGCTGGACGTCTCGGCGCAGCGCCGGGACTGGAGCGAGCACATCCGCGCGGTCGAACGGCGGACGGTGCCGCTGCCGGACGAGGTGACCCAGCTGCTGGCCGCCCTGGAGGACAAGCTGTTCGCGCTGGCCGAGGACGCGCCGGCCGCCGCGCTGCGGGCCGTCGCCGCGCTGGACCGGCTGACCCGCCGGGCCGGCCGGGAGGCGGCCGGTCTGATCGAGGAGGACGGCGTGCGGCGCTGGGAGGACCTCGGCCGGGCCCTGGGCCTCGACGCCGACAGCGCCAGGTCCCTGGTCGCCCGGTTCCTGCTCCCCCACTGACCCGTCGGCGGCACTCGCCTGCCGCCCGCCCGGCAGTCCGGCGGTGCCCGCGGGGTGACGCCGGCCTCCTCCGTACCGAAGAGCGCGCTTTCCTGTCCCGGCCTGGGCGAGCCCGCTCCGGTGACCGCCGCCTCCGTACCCCCGGACCGCCGCGGGATTCCACTGTCCGGCCTAATGACGGTGCGCCTGAGGGGCGGGCGAGCGCGACTGGTGTGACCGTGGGGAGAGGTTCCGCGATCACCAGTGGCGAGGAGAGAGCATGGCGAACGGAGTCGGCGAGGGCTGTGCGCAGCTGAGTGCCGTGGCGGACGCCGTGCTCTACGAGGGGTACCTGCTGTACCCCTACCGCCGGTCCTCGGGGAAGAACCGGGTGCGCTGGCAGTTCGGGGTGCTGCTGCCCCGCGACTGGGTGGAGCGGGACGGTCCGGTCACGCCCGGTGTCTCCGGCTCCGCCGACTCCTGGTACCAGCGCACCGAGTGCCTGCTGCGGGTGTGCCGCGCCGACGCGGCCGTACGCGTGCGCGTGCGGTACCTCCAGCTCCAGCACAAGCAGGTGGAGGAGGCCGACGTGGACGGCGGGCACCGCCCGGTGGAGTCGCTGCGCACCGCCGACGGGGTCACCCACCTGTCGTTCGAGGAGGCGGTGCCCCGCGAGACCGAGCTGCTGCTGCCGCTGGCGGAGCTGCTGCGGGACGGCGGGCGGACCGCGGCCGTGGGCGCGCCGGCCGGCACGGAGTACGAACCGCTGCCGCAGGGCGCCGGGCGGACGGTGCGCCGGCGCCGCCAGGTGCGGGCGGAGACGACGGTCGTGGCCGAGCCGCTCGGAGCGGAGCTGTACCGGCTGCGGGTGCGCACCGAGAACACGGCCGGCGCACAGGACCCGGGGGCCCCGCGCGGTGCGGTGCTCGGGCAGGCGCTGCTGGCCACCCACACCGTCCTGGCCGCCGACGGAGCCGAGTTCGTGTCGCTGATCGACCCGCCCGCCGGCCTCGCCGAGCAGGTCCGCGGCTGCCGCAACGCGTTCACGTTCCCGGTGCTCGGCGGGCCGCCCCCGCAGCCGGCGGGCGACGACGGCGCGACGGGGGCGTTCCTGCTCTCCGCGCCGATCATCCTCCCCGACCATCCGCAGGTGGCGCCGGAGAGCCCGGGCGACCTGCACGACGCGGCGGAGATCGACGAGATCCTCACGCTGCGCACGATGCTGCTGACCGACGAGGAGAAGGCCGAGGCCCGGGCCACCGATCCGCGGGCCGCGCGGATCCTGGACCGGGTGGACAGCATGCCCCCGGAGGTCTTCTCCCGGCTGCACGGCGCCATCCGCTCCCTGACCCCGGCCCAGCGCCCGTCGGCCGCACGGCCGGCCTGGTGGCAGGAGGGCGGGGACGAGGGGCTGTCCCCGGCGACGGACACCGTGCTGGTGGACGGCGTGCCCGTGGGCGGCGGCAGCCGGGTGCGGCTGTGCCCGCGCGGCCGGGGCGCCGACGCCCAGGACATGTTCCTGGACGGACGGACCGCGCAGGTGGCCGCGGTCTTCCACGACGTGGACGGCAGCGTCCACCTGGCCGTCACCGTCGACGACGATCCCGCCGCCGAACTGCACGACTGGTACGGCCGGTTCCACTACTTCCGCCCCGACGAGGTGGCACCGCTCGACCGGGCCGAGTGCGCCGCGTCGGCCGCCGCCCACGACCCAGTCCGAGACCGGCTGCAACGGAGGCCGCAGACATGACCACACAGAGCGGTACCACGGAAGTCCAGGGCGAGCCCAGCAGGGCCGAGGCACGGGAGGGCTTCGACGAGATCACCATCCTGTGGATCTCGGAGGGCATGAGCTGCGACGGCGACACCGTCTCCCTCACCGCGGCCGGCCAGCCCTCCATCGAGGACGTCGTGCTCGGCCTGATCCCGGGCCTGCCGAAGGTGAACCTGGTCAACAAGGTGCTCTCGCCGAGCCTGGGCGGAGAGGACTTCCTGGCCCCGTACCGGGCGGCGGCCCGCGGTGAGCTGGAGCCGTTCATCCTCGTCATCGAGGGGTCGATCCCGAACCAGAACATCATCGAGGGCGACGGCTACTGGACGTCGTTCGGCAACCACCCGGACACCGGTGAGCCGCAGACGCTGAACGAGTGGATCGACGACCTCGCGCCCCGGGCCTGGGCGGTGGTCGCGGCCGGTACCTGCGCGACGTTCGGCGGCATCCACGCGATGGCCGGCAACCCGACCGGCTGCATGGGTCTCGCGGACTACCTGGGCTGGGACTTCAAGGCGCGCTCGGGGCTGCCGGTGGTCAACGTGCCGGGCTGTCCGATCCAGCCGGAGAACTTCATGGAGACCCTGGTCTGGGTGCTCCAGCACGCGGCCGGTGCCGCTCCCCCGCCGCCGCTGGACCACATGCTGCGTCCGCAGTGGCTGTTCGGCAAGACCGTGCACGAGGGCTGCGACCGGGCCGCCTACTACGAGCAGGCCGACTTCGCGCGGGACTACAACTCCCCCAAGTGCCAGGTGAAGGTGGGCTGCTGGGGTCCGGTCGTCAACTGCAACGTGCCCAAGCGCGGCTGGATGGCCGGTATCGGCGGCTGCCCCAACGTCGGCGGCATCTGCATCGGCTGCACGATGCCGAGCTTCCCGGACGCCTTCATGCCGTTCATGGACGAACCCCCGGGCGGCACGCTGTCCTCCATGGTGATCAAGCCGTACGGGGCGGTCGTCCGCCGGCTGCGCGGCCTGACCAACGACCTGGTGAACCACGAGCCCAAGTGGCGCCACAACAAGAGCACGCTGACCAGCGGTTACGACCCGCACTGGCGCGCCTGACGCCGCCCGTCCCGTCCCCTTCTCCGCCCGCCACCCATCCGCTCAATCCGAACAGCGAGGGGCAGTACCGCAGATGACCACCACCGAGTCCCGGTCCACAGAACGCAAACCCGCTCAGCTCGTCGACATGTCCTGGGACCCCATCACCCGGATCATCGGCAACCTGGGCATCTACACGAAGATCGACTTCGCCAACCGGGAAGTCGTGGAGTGCCACAGCACCTCGTCGCTGTTCCGCGGCTACTCGGTGTTCATGAAGGGCAAGGATCCGCGGGACGCCGGGTTCATCACCTCGCGGATCTGCGGTATCTGCGGCGACAACCACACCACCTGCTCCAACTACGCCCAGCAGATGGCCTACGGGGTGAAGCCGCCGAAGCTGGCGGAGCACATCACCAACCTCGGCGAGGCGGCGGAGTACATCTTCGACCACACGATCTTCCAGGACAACCTGGTCTTCGTGGACTTCTGCGAGGCGATGGTCAAGGCCACCAACCCCGGTGTGCTGGCCCGCGCCGAACGCACCGACGCGCCCCGCGGGGACGTCCACGGCTACCGCACCATCGCCGAGATCATGAAGGCCTTCAACCCCTTCGAGGGCGAGGTCTACAAGGAGGCGCTGAAGGTCAGCCGGATCACCCGGGAGATGTTCTGCCTGATGGAGGGGCGGCACGTACACCCCTCCACGCTGTACCCGGGCGGGGTCGGCACGATGCCGCAGCCGAACACCTTCACCGACTACCTCAGCCGCCTGATGCGCGTCATCGACTTCATCAAGAAGGCGGTGGCGATGAACGACGACGTCTTCGACTTCTTCTACGAGGCGCTGCCCGGCTACGAGGAGGTCGGCAAGCGCCGCATCCTGCTCGGCTGCTGGGGCGCCTTCCAGAACCCCGACGTGGTCGACTACCGCTACGCGACGATGAACGAGTGGGGCCGGGCGATGTACGTCACGCCGGGCATCATCGTGGACGGCAAGCTGGTCACCAACAACCTGATCGACATCAACCTCGGCCTGCGCATCATGCTGGGCAGCTCGTTCTACGAGGACTGGGTCAACGAGGACCCGTTCGTCACCCACGACCCGCTCGGCAACCCGGTCGACATGCGGCACCCGTGGAACCAGACCACGGTGCCGGTGCCGCAGAAGCGGGACTTCGACGGCAACTACAGCTGGGTGATGAGCCCCCGCTGGTACCACCCGGAGAGCGGTGAGCACCTCGCGCTGGACACCGGCGGCGGCCCGCTGGCCCGGCTGTGGTCGACCGCGCTGAGCGGCCTCGTCGACACGCCGTACGTCAAGGCGACCGGCGGCGGCATCCGCATCACCCTGCCCCGGGGCGAGAAGCTGCCGGAGACGACCCTGGAGTGGCGCATCCCGAAGTGGAGCAACACCCTCGAACGGGACCGCGCCCGGCCGTACTTCATCGCCTACGCCGCCGCGATGGCACTCCAGTTCCTGGAGGAGGCGATGGGGATGCTGCGCAGCGGCGACACCAAGGTGTACGAGAACTTCGAGGTGCCGGACGAGGCGATCGGCTGCGGTTTCCACGAGGCGGTGCGCGGTGTCCTCTCGCACCACCTGGTGATCCGGGACAAGAAGATCGCCAACTACCACCCGTACCCGCCCACTCCGTGGAACGCCAGCCCGCGCGACATCTACGGCACCCCTGGCCCGTACGAGGACGCCGTGCAGGGCCAGCCGATCTTCGAGGAGAACGGGCCCGACGACTTCAAGGGCGTCGACATCATGCGCACCGTCCGCAGCTTCGACCCCTGTCTGCCGTGCGGTGTCCACATGTACATGGGCAAGGGCAAGACGCTGACGACCGTGCACTCGCCGACGTACGGAGCGAACCATGGCTGACACCGCCGCACGGCTGCCGGACCCGGCGGTGGAGGCGCGCCTCGCCCGGCTCGACGAGGTGCTGGCCGGCCTGGAGAGCATGCCCGGCCCGGCGCTGGAGGCGGTGCGGCTGCTGACCGAGGTCTACGGCGAGGCCCTCGCCCGGGTGCTGGACCTCGCGGAGCAGCCGCTGCGGGAGCGGCTGGCCGAGGACGAGCTGCTCGGGCACCTGCTGGTGCTGCACGACATCCATCCGGAGCCGCCCGAGCGCCGGGCCGCCCGCGCGGTGGAGAAGCTGCGGCCGGCGGTGCGCGAGCGCGGCGGCGACCTGGAGTGGGCCGGCGTCGAAGGGCGGGTGGCCCGGGTGCGGCTGAGCACCGGCGGCGGCTGCGGTTCGGGCTGCGGCGGCGGTGGCACCGCCCCCCTGGAGGCCGTACGGGCCGCCGTCCTGGCGGTGGCTCCGGAGCTGGAGTCGGTCGAGCCGGTCGAGGCGGAGCGCCGGCCGGCCCCCGCGTTCGTGCCGCTGAGCACGATCAGGCGCCGGGCCGTGTCCCAGGAGGCGCGGTGACCGCGCAGGGCGCGCTGGCCCGGGTGATCCGCTCCGCCGCCGACCGGGCGGAGCGCGACGAGGCCGAGGTCTGCGAACTGTGCGCCGCCCGTGTGGCCGTGGAACACGCCCATCTGTACGACACCGGGGCCGCCGAGGTGCGGTGCGTGTGCGGGCCCTGCTCGGTGCTGTTCGCCGACGGCGGGGCGGGTGAGGGCCGCTACCGGCTCGTGCCCCGGCGCCGGCTGCGGCTGCCGCCGGTCGACACCGGGGTGCTGGGTGTTCCGGTGGGGCTGGTGTTCTTCGTGCCGCGTTCCGACGGCACGGTCACCGCGCAGGGCCCGAGCCCGGCGGGGGCCATGCGGTGGGAGGTGGACGCGGCGGCCTGGCAGCGGCTGGCCGCCACGGTCCCGCAGCTCGGCGCCATGACCCCCGATGTCGAGGCGCTGCTGGTCAACACCGTGCGCGGCCTCGACGCACACTGGATCGTGCCGGTCGACGACTGCTACCGCATGATCGCGCTGGTCCGCCGCGAGTGGCAGGGCCTGTCCGGTGGCGGCCGGGTCTGGCAGGCCGTAGAACAGTTCTTCAGGGAGCTGACCGAGCGGTCGTGAGGACCGGAAGGAGACCCGAGATGGGCAGCATCCGAGTGGGCCGCCCCCAGGCGAAGCCCGACACGCCCAGCCATGTGCGCGGACTGCACCAGGGGAACAAGGGCCCCTACGAGCATCAGCAGGGACACCACGAGGACGGCAGCTCCGACGCGCGCCGCTCCACCGGTATCCACTGGAAACGGCATGACGCCCTGGTGAAGGACATGCCGAACATCTCGCCGGGATGAGGGAGCAGGACATGAGCGTCATGAACACGGCCATGAGGCGAAGGAAGACCGTACGGCGGGGGATGTCCGGCCGGCGGGTGCTCGCGGTCCAGGCGGCGGTGGCCGGCTCGCTGGCCGCGGCCCTGGTCGTCTGGGAACTGCCGGGCATCGTGCGCGAGCTGCGGATCTACCGGATGACCGGAGGCCTGCGCGCGGGCCACCGGTACCCGTGAGGCCGGCGTGCACGAGCTGTCGATCGCGACCGCGATCGTGGAGCAGGCGGCGGAGATCGCCCGCGCGGACGGCGCGGACGGCGTGTCGTCGGTGACGGTCAGGGTCGGTGAGCTGGCCGGTGTCGTCCCGGACGCGCTGCACTTCGCCTTCGAGGTGGCCCGGGACGGTACGGCCCTCGCGGGGGCCCGGCTGATCGTGGAGCAGGTGCCGGCGCGGGCCTGGTGCGGGGCGTGTACCGAGGAGTTCGCCGTCGGCATGCCGCCGTTCTTCTGGTGCCCGCGCTGTGACCGGCCGTCGCAGGAGCTGCGCGGCGGGCGGGAGTTGGAGATCACGGGGGTGGCGCCGGTCCCGGCCCCCGCGTGACGGCGGGGCCGGGGGGCGGCTCGGCGGATCCGGGGAAGCCGGGTGCGGTTCAGCAGATCCGGGGCAGCTGTTCGCCGAGCGGCAGGTCAAGCACCCGGGTGCCGCCGAGGGCGGTGGCGACGACCACCATGCCCGGGTGGTCGGCCACGCACTCCCCGATGCGGGCCGCGCCGGCGCCCTGCGGGTGGGCGCGCATCGCCGCGAGGACGGCCTCGGCGTGCTCCGGGGGCACGAAGGCGACGAGCCGGCCCTCGTTGGCGACGTACAGCGGGTCGAGGCCCAGGAATCCGCAGGCGTTCGCGACCTCGTCCGGCACCGGGATCGCCCGCTCCCGCAGCCGTACGCCGGTGCCGGAGGCGCGGGCGATCTCGTTCAGGGAGGCGCCCAGGCCGCCCCGGGTGGGGTCGCGCAGCACGTGGAGGTCGGGGGTGACCGCCAGCATGGCCGCGACCAGGTCCGCGAGCGGCGCGGTGTCGGAGCTGATCTCGACGCCGAACTCCAGGCCCTCCCGCACGCTCATGACGGCCACGCCGTGCAGGCCGATCGGGCCGCTGACGAGGACGGCGTCGCCGGGCCGGGCGCGCTGCGGGCGGATGTCGACGCCCTCGGGGACGAGACCGACGCCGGCGGTGGTGATGTAGACGCCGTCGCCGTGCCCGGACTCGACCACCTTGGTGTCGCCGGTGGCGATGGTGACGCCGGCCGCCTCGGCCGCCGCGCCGACGGCGCGGGCCACGCGTTCCACGACGGCCAGTTCCACGCCCTCCTCCAGGATGAAGGCGGTGGACAGGTACGCGGGCCGGGCGCCGCTCATCGCCAGGTCGTTGACGGTGCCGTTGACGGCGAGGTCGCCGACGCTGCCGCCGGGGAAGAACAGCGGCCGTACGACGTAGGAGTCGGTGGAGAAGGCCAGCCGGGCACCGCCGAGGCCGAGGACGGCCGAGTCGGTGAGGGCGGCCAGGAGGGGGTTGCCGTAGGCGGGTGCGAAGACCTGCTCGATCAGCTCGGCGGACAGGGCGCCGCCCCCGCCGTGGCCCATGACGACGACCGGCTGGTCGCGCAGGGGGGCGGGGCAGGTCCAGTTCGCGGGGTCGACGACCGCCTCGGGGCGTTCGGTGGCGAGGTCAGCCAACGGGGTTCATCTCCTCGCGCGGGATCCGGGATCCCTGGGGTGCCGGGGTGTCGGTCATCCTGCGGTACAGGTAGTAGGCCGCGCAGGCGCCCTCGCTGGAGACCATGGTGGCGCCGAGCGGGGTGCGCGGGGTGCAGGTCGTGCCGAACGCGGCGCACTCGGTGGGTTTGATCAGGCCCTGCAGGACCTCGCCGGCGCGGCATTCGGCGGGTTCCTCGGTGCGGATGCCGGTGACGTCGAAGCGGTGCTCGGCGTCGTAGGCGCGGAAGGCGTCGGTGAGCCGCCAGCCGCTGTCCGGGATGGGGCCGATGCCCCGCCAGTTGCGGTCGGTGACCTCGAAGACCTCCTTGATCATGCGGACGGCCGCCTGGTTGCCCTGCTCCCGCACCGCGCGGGGGTAGGCGTTCTCCACCCGGTGCTCCCCGCGTTCGAGCTGGTGGACGGCGCGGCGGATGCCTTCGAGGATGTCCAGCGGCTCGAAGCCGGTGACGACGACCGGGACGCGGTGCTTCTCGGCGAGGTCCGGGTACTCGGCGGTGCCCATCACGCTGCACACGTGCCCGGCGGCGAGGAAGCCCTGCACCCGGCAGGCGGGGGCGGTCATGATGGCCTCGATCGCCGGGGGGACCCGGACGTGGGAGACCAGCAGGCTGAAGTTGGCGAGGCCGAGCCGGCGGGCCTGGTGCACGGCCATGGCGTTGGCGGGGGCGGTCGTCTCGAAGCCGATGGCGAAGAACACCACCTGCCGGTCGGGGTTCCTGCGGGCCAGGTCGACGGCGTCCAGCGGCGAGTAGACCACCCGGACGTCACCGCCCTCGCCCTTGACCCGGAACAGGTCCCGGCCGGTGCCGGGCACGCGCAGCATGTCCCCGAAGGAACAGAAGATCACCTCGGGGCGCGCGGCGATCGCCAGGGCCTTGTCGATGACGTCGAGGGGGGTCACACAAACCGGGCAGCCCGGACCGTGGATCAACTCCACCTCATCTGGAAGGAGTTGGTCGATGCCGTGCCGGATGATGGAGTGGGTCTGCCCGCCGCAGACCTCCATCAGGGCCCAGGGCCGGGTGGCCGTGGACCGGATCTCGTCCAGCAGCCGGCGCGCCAGCTCCGGGTCGTTGAACTCCTCGATGTACTTCACCGGGCCTCACTTCCGCTCTCCTGCCGTGCCGCCTGCTGCCAGGCGTCACCGAACTCCTCCTCCAGCAGTCCGAGTTGACCGAACAGCTCCAGGGAGGCCCGGGCCGACTCCTCGTCCAGGCGCTGGAGCGCGAAGCCGACGTGGACGATGACGTACTCCCCCACCTTCAGGTCGGGGAGGTACTCCAGGCATGCCTGTTTGCGTACGCCGCCGAAGTCGATCAGGCCGGTGAGCGGGTCGGCGTCGTGGTCGATGGACACGACCTTGCCGGGCACTGCCAGACACATGGGTCACTCCGTCTCGTGGTTGGCTGCTGTTCCCGCGACCATCAGCTGGCCGAGGGCCAGACCGCCGTCGTTCGGGGGGACTTCACCGTGCCTGAGGACCGTGAAGCCGGCCGTGGTGAGCAGCGCGGCGGCCTCCTCCTCCAGCAGGGCGTTGGCGAAGACACCGCCGGTGAGGGCGACGGTGGTGCGGCCGGTCGCCGCGCGGGCCCGGCAGCAGAGGTCCGCGACCGTCCGCGCGAGGCCCCGGTGGAAGCGGGCGGCGAGGACGGGTACGGGGGTGCGGCGGGCCTGGTCGTCGAGCAGGGCGCGGAGGGTGGGCGCGGGGTTCATCTCCCACGCGTCGGACCGGCCCCCACCGGGTAGCGGGTGGTCCTGGTGCGTGCCCCGGCCCCCGTCGGGCAGTCGCACGGCGGTGATCGCGAACGGGTAGGCCCCGGTGTCCGCGTCCCCCGCCGCCAGCGCCGCCGCCTCCAGTTCCAGCGCCGCCTGCGCCTCGTAGCCGGCCCGGTGGCAGAGCCCCACCAGGGAGGACACGGCGTCGAAGAGCCGGCCCATGCTGGAGGTCGGCACACAGGCCAGCTGCCGTGTCAACTGCCGCTTGAGGACAGCGCGTTCGGGTTCCGTGCACGCCTCGACGCTCGGCAGGCCCGGCGTCCAGGGCAGTCCGGCCGCCCACAGCCGGGCCAGGGCCAGGCGGCAGGGGTTGGCCACGCCGGCGTCGCCGCCGGGCAGCGGCGCGGGGGCCAGCCGGGCGAGGCGCCGGTAGCCGGTGTAGTCGGCGAGCAGGATCTCGCCACCCCACACCGTGCCGTCGTCGCCGTACCCGGTGCCGTCGAAGGCGACGCCGATCACGGGCTCGCCGCCGTCGAGGCCGTGTTCGGCCATCGCGGCGGCGATGTGGGCATGGTGGTGCTGGACCGACACCGGTGCGCGCAGCCCGAGTTGGGTGGCGCGGCCGCGGGCCCGGCGGGTCGAGTGGTAGCCGGGGTGCCGGTCGGCGGCCACCCGCCGGGGGGAGACGCCGGTGAGGCGGGCGAGGTGCCGTTCGGCCCGCTCGGCGGCCTGCAGCGTGGCGAGGTCGGCCATGTCGCCGATGTGCGGCCCGAACCAGGCCTGGTCCGACTCGCCCAGGCAGAGGGCGTTCTTCAGGTCGCCGCCGACGGCGAGGGTCGGCCGGACCGGCAGCGGCAGGCGCAGGGGGCGGGGGACGTAGCCGCGGGAGCGGCGCAGGACCTGTTCGGTGCCGTCGGCGCGGACCCGCAGGAGGGAGTCGTCGCAGGGGCAGGCGATGGGCCGGTCGTGGGTGAGCCAGGCGTCGGCGATGCCGGCCAGCCGGGTCAGTGCCTCGGCGTCGTCGGTGACGATGGGCTCACCGGAGCGGTTGCCGCTGGTCATGACCAGCAGCCGGGGTCCTGGCGGATCGCCGGGCAGCCCGAACAGCAGGGTGTGCACGGGGGTGTAGGGCAGCAGCAGGCCGACGTGCGGGCTGCCCGGGCAGACGTCGTCGGCCAGGCGGGGCCCGTGGCCGGGGGTGCGTCTGCGCAGCAGCACGATGGGGCGGCGGGCGCTGGTGAGCGCGGCCCGTTCGGCGGCGGAGAATACCGCGATCCGCTCGGCCGTGCCGAGGTCGGCGCACATCACCGCGAAGGCCTTGCCGCCCCGCTCCTTGCGGGCGCGCAGGGTGGCGACGGCCCGGGCGTCGGTGGCGTCGCAGGCCAGGTGGTAACCGCCGACGCCCTTCACGGCGACGATCCGGCCCGCGGCGAGCAGCGACCGCGCGGTGGCGAGGGCCTCCGTGTCCCGGGCCGCGCGGACGCCGAGGCCCGGGGCCGGGACGAGGGCGAGGCGGGGGCCGCAGTCGGGGCAGGCGACGGGCTGGGCGTGGAAGCGGCGGTCGGCGGGGTCGCCGTACTCGCGGCCGCAGGCCGGGCACATCGGGAAGCCGGCCATGGTGGTGGCCGGCCGGTCGTACGGCATGCCGGTGGCGATGGTGAACCGGGGGCCGCAGTGGGTGCAGGTGACGAAGGGGTGGCGGTGCCGGCGGTCGTCCGGGTCGGCGAGTTCGCGCAGGCAGTCGGCGCAGGTCGCGGTGTCGGGCGGGAGCTGGGTGCGGCCCGGGGCCCGGTCGGTGGGGCGGATGGTGAAGGGGCCGGTGGCGCCGGTGGCGGGGACGTCCTCGCAGCCGACGCCGGTCACGGTCGCGAGCGGGGGCGGTTGCTCGGTCAGCCGGCCGGCGAACCGGTCCACTTCGTCCGGAGGGCCCTCGACCTCGATGAGCACACCGTCGGCGGTGTTGCTCACGAACCCGGCCAGGGCGAGGCCGGCGGCCAGGCGGTGCACGTAGGGCCGGAAGCCGACGCCCTGCACCGTGCCGCGCACGGTGATCCGGCGGCGGACCGAGCCGCTGGCGGGCGCGGTCACGAGACGGGGGCGGACGCCGGGTGGAGGTGGTGGTCGTGGGAGTGCGGGTGCGGGGCGAGCGGCGGTCGGTGCGCCGGGGCCTTGTCGCGGGCGGCGAGGGCGTGGTCGAGGAGGGTGCCGACGCCGGTGCCGGTGCGGGCGCACGACCGTACGATCTGCACGCCCGGGTTGACCTGGTGCACGTTCTCGTGGAACAGGCTCTCGTCGAAGCCGGCCGGTCCGGCCAGGTCGGTCTTGGTGATGACGACGAGGTGGGCGGAGCCGAACGCGGTGGGGTACTTCAGCGGCTTGTCCTCGCCCTCGGTGACCGCCATCAGCACGATCCGCAGGGTCTCGCCGAGGTCGTAGGAGGCCGGGCAGACCAGGTTGCCGACGTTCTCCACGAAGAGCACGGAGGTGTCCGCCGGCAGCCAGTCCCCCAGGGCCGAGCGGACCTGACCGGCCTCCAGGTGGCACAGCCCGTCGGTGAGCAGCTGCCGGACGGGCGCGCCGGACCGGGCCAGCCGGACGGCGTCGTTCTCGGTGGCCAGGTCGGCGGTGAGCGCGGCCACCGGCACACCCCGCTCCCCCGCCCGGGCCAGCACCCGGGCGAGGAGCTCCGTCTTGCCGCTGCCCGGGCTGGACAGCAGGTTGACCATGGTCACACCCTGCCGGGCGAGGTCGTCGCGCAGGCCCGCGGCCAGCCCGTCGTTCTTGGCCAGGACGGCGTGTCTGAGGTCGGACCGGCACATGGGCGCTGCTCCTCGGGTGCGGTGACGGGGGCCCGGGCCGCATCCGGCGCGGCCCGGGGCTGCACCGATCTTCGGCTCAGCGGGGCGCCGTACCGGGCAGCGCAGCCGAGTGCGCGGTCCCGGATTCCATCGGGCGGCCCAACGGGGGCAGCGGCCCGGCGGGATCGGCGAGCAGCGCGGGGACGAGCGAGTGCAGCGCGTCCACGGCCCGGCCGACGGCTTCCCGCACCGGGGTGCTGAGTCCGGGCAGGAGGTCGTCGTCGCTCGGCAGCACGCCGGGTTCGCAGGCCAGGACGAGCACGCGGGGCAGGGGCTCGTCGCCCAGGTGTGTGGCCAGGGCCAGCACCTTCGCCGGGTCCATGCCGTGGGCCTCGGGCGGGACGGTGCCGTCGGGGGGTTCGGCCTCGATCAGGGAGAGGGTGCCGGGACGGTGGCCGCGCGGGGCCGCGTCGACCAGGACGGCGGTGGCGTACCCGGACAGCAGGTCGTAGGCGAGGTCCAGGCCGCGGATGCCGTAGTCGCGCACCCGTACGCCGGGCGGCAGGGGGCGGGGTTCCAGGGCGCGGATCACCTCGGGGCCGAAGGCGTCGTCGGCGAGGAAGATGTTGCCGACGCCGGCCACCAGGAGCCGGGGCGTCACCGGAGGTGTCCGGCGGGCGCGGCGAGGGGGCGGGGTGAGCCGCCCGGGGTCTTGCGGACGAAGGCCGCGCGCAGCGCGTGGTAGGGGGCCTCGGGGTTGAAGAAGACGGCGTGCATGCGGGCCAGTTCGTCCTCCCGGTAGCGGGCGAGGGGCCGCAGCTGTTCGTCGGCGGCGCGGGCGGCCGCCTTGGCGGTGAGCCGCCGGTCCAGGTCCGGGGCGGCGGCGAGCGTGGTCGCCAGCCGTTCCACCTGCGCCGCGAACTCGCCGGGTGCGGCCGGCACGAGCCGGTCCACGAGGCCGAGCCGTTCGGCGGTGGCGGCGCTGACCGGCAGTGCCTCGGTGGTGAGCCGCTCGGCCTGCTCGGGGCCGACGCGGCGCGGCAGGGTGTACGTCCAGAACTCGGAGCCGTACAGGCCCATGCGCCGGTAGTGCGGGTTGAGGACGACGCCGGTGCGGCACCACACCTGGTCGGCGGCGAGGGCCAGCATCGCGCCGCCGGCCGCCGCGTTGCCGGCGAGGGCGGCCACCACCAGCCGGTCGGTGGTGCGCAGCACGGCCTCCACGAGGTCGTCGATGGCGTTGAGGTTGGTCCAGGACTCCTCGGCGGGGTCGGGGGCCGCCTCGATGACGTTGAGGTGGATGCCGTTGGAGAAGAAGTCGCGGGTGCCGCCGAGGACGAGGACGCGGGTGGGGCGGGTGAGGGCGTCGGTGTAGGCGGCGAGGAGTCTGCGGCACTGGTCGGTGCTCATCGCACCGCCCGGGAAGGAGAAGCCGAGGAAGCCGACGTCGCCGCGCTGCCGGTAGCGGATGTCGCTCCAGGTGCGCCGGCCGGGCGGGAGGTCCGGCGGGACGGGGGCGTCGGGGAGGACGAGGTCCGGCTCGTACGCGGCGAGGACCGAGGCTGCCGGGCGGCGGAAGGCCGCCGGGTCGCCGGAGTTCTTGCGGGGGCGCAGTTCCGGGATCCAGACGGCGCCGTCGCGGGTGGCCCGGCAGACGGCGCCCGCGCGTCGGGCCAGCAGGGTGCCGGGACGGCCGCGCAACTCGTCCTCGGGGTGGCCGCCGTGCAGGAACACCTCGTGGCCGAGGAGTTCGTCGAGGACGCCCGGCTGGGAGTCGGCGCCGCGCAGCTTGCGCAGGACCGTCTCGGTGTCGTCCCGCTCCCAGTCGATCCGGCGCCGCTCCTGGCGGTGGAAGTCGCGCCAGACGACGGTGACCGACTCGTCGGTCTGCGGGAGCGGCTTGTGGTCGCCGGAGGCGTAGCGCCGTACGGCGGTCAGGACGGCGGTGACGGCGGCGTCGGAGGCCTCGTTGCGGTAGAGGTCGCTCTTGCCGACGGGCGGTACGGGGAACGGCTCGGCCGCCCAGACCGGGCCCGCGTCCATGCCGGCCTCGGCCTGCAGGACGGTGACGCCCCATCGCGCCGCCCGGCCCTCGATGGCCCAGTCCAGCGAGGACGGGCCGCGGTCGCCGGGCGGGCCCGGGTGCACGATCAGGCAGGTGTGCTCCCGCCAGACGTCCTCGGGCAGGGCCGTCCGGAGCATCGGCGCGACGATCAGGTCGGGCCGCAGCTCGCGTACGGCGGCCCGGACGGGGTCGGGGCCGTGCGTGGCGAGTACGACGTCCACCTGGTGCCTGTGGTCCGAGAGTTCGGCGTACAGGCGCTGGGAGAGGCTGTTGAACGCGCTGGCGACGAGCAGAATGTCCATGACACGGCATGGTCGTCGCTGGGCGGGGTGCCGTGAAGGACCGCCGCGGCGTTTCGCCGCCCGGGGTCGGGTTCCTTCCTCCATCCGGATCGCACGGCGCGGATCCTCGTACGCCTGGTCCCGGTCGTCCCGGTGCGCTGCCGGCAGGGCCGCGGCAGCGCGGGCCGGCCACCGGCGTCCCGTCCGGGGGCGTACGGCCACCGGTGCGGGGCGGGGGCTCAGGCCGCCAGGGAGCGTCCCGGGGCGAGGCGGTCGAGGAGCTGGTCGTGGTGGAGGTGGGCCACGGGGGCCAGCAGGTCGGGATGGCGGAGCAGGGCGGCGGCGCGGTGGTCGCCGTCGTCCGGGGTGAGCAGGCGGCGGAACTCGGCCGGCCCGGCCGTGTGCTCGCCCTCGGCCAGGGCGTCGACGGCCAGCCCGGCCAGCTCGGCGTCGGTGAGCAGCGTGGCGGCCCAGCTGGCCACGACCTCGTCCACCCAGGTGCGCCAGGCCCAGTCCTCGGCCGGGTGGCCGTCGGCCGGCTCGGCGCCGGCGATCCAGTCCAGGCGGGCCGCGCCGCCGGGGCCCGCCATGGTGACCAGGCCGGCGTCGATCTCGGTGGGGTACCGCAGCCAGGCGGCGACCGTCACCGCCTGCCGGGCCTGTACCTCGCACAGCGCGGAGGCCAGCGCGCCGCCGCACGGCGGGTAGGCCGACGTCAGCCAGCGTGCCGTGGCGGTGATCAGGGGGGACAGGTCAGTGAGCACAGCCGGGCCGTCCGAGGGGCGAGGGGGTGAGGGGCTCGTCGCCACGATAGCCCGGCCCCGGGGACGGCCGGGAGGGTGATGCGAACCAGGTCATACGTGACCTGACGCACGTCAGCCGTCCCCTCGGGCGGTGCCCGCGTCCCGTGTCCCGGTCCCCCGGCGGACCGCCGCCTCGGGCGGGCGTTCGCGCAGGGCGCCGTAGGCGATGAAGTACGCGG
The DNA here is from genome assembly GCF_055560195.1 of Streptomyces sp. NPDC023481. Classification (NCBI taxonomy): domain Bacteria; kingdom Bacillati; phylum Actinomycetota; class Actinomycetes; order Kitasatosporales; family Streptomycetaceae; genus Streptomyces; species Streptomyces sp. NPDC023481. The sequence goes on along the minus strand of NZ_JBVHJE010000003.1, from coordinate 480,588 downwards.
GCAGGCGGCGCAGCAGCGGGGAGCCGGTGAGCAGGCCGGCGAGGCGCCGGGCCCGGTCGGCGTCACCCAGGGGCGGCAGGCCGCTCAGGACGGGGGCGATGACACGGGCGTGGGCGGCCCGCTGGAGTGCCTGGGTGGCGACGGTGGTGGGCCGGCGGCGGCGCTGTACCGCGCGTACGTCGGCCAGGCGGACGGTCCCGCGGCGCAGCGGCTCGGTCAGGTGGCGGGCGGTGGCCACGGCGTCCTGCACGGCGAGGTTGATCCCGATGCCGAAGACCGGGGACATGGCGTGCGCGGCGTCGCCGATGCACAGCAGGCCGGGGCGGTGCCAGCGGCGCAGCCGGTCCAGGTGGACGTCGAGCAGCTTGACGTCGTCCCAGGAACGCAGGGCGTCGGTCCGGTCGGCGATCCAGGGGACGGCGTCGGCGCAGGCGGTCCGGAAGCGGTCGAGGCCTGCGGCGCGGCGCTCGGCGTCGGTGCCCTTGGGGATGAGTACGGCGCACTGCCAGTAGTCACCCCGGTCGATCATCGCGGTGAGGAAGCCCTCGCCGGCGCCGCCGACCAGTCCGCTGGGGTCGCCGTCGTGGCGCGGCAGGCGGAACCACCATGCGTCCATCGGGCAGGTGAAGCGGTGAAGGCCCAGTTCGGGCAGGGAGCGGGCCAGCGAGCCGCGGCCGTCGCAGGCCACGGTGAGGGTGGCGCGCAGTTCGCCGGTGCGGCCGTCGGAGGTGCGGTAGCGCACCCCGGTCACCCGGCCGGACTCGGTGAGGAAGGAAGTCGCCTCCGTGTTCATGCGCAACTCGAAGGACGGCTCGCGCCGGGCCTCGTCGGCGAGCAGGTCCAGCAGGTCCCACTGGGGCACCATGGCCACGTAGTTGTGGGGGCCGGGCAGGACCGAGAGGTCGCCGACGGTGACCGGTGAGCGGCCGGGGCCCACGGGCAGCTGGACGGTGCGCACCCGGCGCTGCGGCAGCCGGGCGAAGGCCTCGGCCAGCCCCAGGTCGTCCAGCAGGGCGAGGGTCGACGGGTGGACGGTGTCGCCGCGGAAGTCACGCAGGAAGTCGGCGTGCTTCTCCAGGACGGTCACCGTGATCCCGGCCCGCGCCAGCAGCAGGGCGAGCACCATGCCCGCCGGGCCGCCCCCCACGACACAGCATGTGGTCTTCTCCATTGCGGTCCTGCCCTTCGTCGGAGCAGCGGTTCGACCAGCCGGTCGGCCGGTCGGCCAGGCAGCCATTAATTCATCACTCGATGAATACTATACCCCCGCCCACCCGGGTTGGTCACGTGTCGCAGTCGCTTCGGCGGGAACTCGTCGCGCCCGGGAAGGGCCGCACGGGCAGCCGGGAGAACGAGGAGGTCTCATGACCGCGGACGCCGCACGCAACGCCGACCAGGGCGAAGTCCCGCTGGGCGGGTACGCCGCCCTCGCCTCCGTGTTCGCGGCGGGCGTCGGCACCTTCGCACTGGTGGCCCGGCGCCGGGGGGTGCAGCTGCCGCAGCAGGTGCCGCCCTGGGACGTGGCCCTGCTCGGCACGGCGGCGTACAAGGCGTCGCGGCTGCTGGCCAAGGACAAGGTCACCAGCTTCCTCCGGGCGCCTTTCACCCGCCGCACGGGCGAGGGACAGGGCAACGAGGTCATCGAGGAGGGCCGGGGCAGCGGGCTGCGCCGGGCCACCGGCGACCTGCTGTCCTGCCCGTTCTGCACCGCGGCCTGGGCCACCGGCGCCCTGGTGTGCTCCTACGCGGCCGCGCCCCGGCTCACCCGGCTGGTCTGCGGCGGCCTGGGCGCGCTGACCGTGTCGGACTGGCTCCAGTACGCCTGGACGTGGACCCAGCAGACGGTCGAGGACTGACGGTCGAGGACCGGGGCGGCTCCGGGGAGCCGGGTGCGGGTGTGCGGGGTACTCGGCCATCGCCCCGCATCCGGAACGGGAACGGGCGTACCACCGTCGGCTCGGCACTTCGGGCGGAAGGGACCGGTCTCATGCGGCACGACGAGATGATCGGGAAGGTGCAGGCGCTGGCCCAGCTGCCCGACCGGCGCACCGCCGAACGGGCCGCGCACGCGGTCGTGAGCACGCTGTCGGAACGGCTGCCGTCCGGGCTGGCCCGGCACGTGGCCGCCCAGCTGCCGCCGGACCTGGCGGCCGCCATGCGGGAGGCGGCCGACGCGTCCGCCGCGCACGACTCCGGCAGGGCGGGCGAGCGGTTCGGGCTGACCGCGTTCACCGGGCGCGTCGCCGTACGGGCCGGCACCGACGAGGACACGGCGCTGCGGGAGGCCGCCGCCGTGCTGGAGGTCCTGGACGCCGCGCTCGCCCCGGAACTGACCGATCGGGTGGCCCACGCGCTGCCCGCGGACATCCGCGAGCTGCTGCCGGTGGCCCGCGCGACCCAGGGGACCTGGGGTTACGGCTGACAGGAGGAGACGGGCACCCCGGGACGAGAGGCGGCGCACCAGCGGGCGGCGCGGCGTGACCGGAATCCGTGATTGCTGGTTCAATTCGTGTGCACGTGCCCACTGGGGGCAGGCGTAGCAATGACGCCCCCCACCCCGAAAAGGTGCTCCATGGCCTTCTTCGCCCTCTCCCGGCACCAGCCGCTGGTCCTGCTCTCCGCCACCGACCTGGAGTCGGAGTACCACCGGCTGCAGGAGGAGAACCGGCAACTGCAGCGCGCCGTGACCTCCCACGCCGTGATCGACCAGGCGATCGGTGCCGTCGTCGTCCTCGGGCGGATAGCCCCGGAGGAGGCCTGGCGGGCGCTGCGGGACGTCTCCCAGCGCACGAACATCAAGCTGCGGACGATCGCCGGGCACATCCTGGAGTACGCGCAGGGCGGCACGCTCCCCGAGCCCGAGCGGCTCGAACTGCGGAAGGCGATCATCCGCTACCGCCGGTGTGCCGAGGACGCCCAGCCGCTCGGTGACGGCCTGCCGGCGTAGGCCCTCCCACCCGCGCCGCTCCGGCGGCCGTTCTGCCACGCGGGTGCTCTCCGCGCGCCGCTTTCCCGCCGTGTGCTTACGGTGCTGTGGAGGTGACCGGCCGTCAGCCGGGCGCCGCGGGGCGGAGTGGAGGTGGGAGCGGTGGGCGATGCGCGCCGGCGGCCGGCCGGCCCGAACGGTTCGCGCCGGGTCCGGGGCACGGTGCTGGGCAGCCGTCCGGCGTACTCGGTGCGGCTGCCCGGCACCGTGCCCCGGACGGAGCCGCCGGTGCGGCCGGCCGAACGGACGGTGCCGTGGCTGCGCGTCGCCGCCGCTTACGCCTGGCGGCTGCTCCTCGTCGGCGCCGTCGTCTACGGCGTGTTCTTCGTCCTCGGCAGCTTCCAGCTCATCGCCGTCGCGCTGTTCCTCGCGCTGGTGGTGACCTCCGTCCTGCACCCGCTGACCGATCTGCTCGCCCGGTTCCTGCCGAGGCCGCTGAGCGTGGCGGTGTCGCTGGTGGGGAGCCTGGTGCTGCTGCTGGGGCTGCTCGCGCTGGTGGCCGGCTCGGTGGCCGGGGAGTCGGACCGGCTGGCCGGCGAGTTCCGCGGCGGTGTCCACCGGATCGAGGAGTGGCTGCAACGGCCGCCGTTCCGGCTCGGGCCCGGCGCGCTCTCCGCACTGCAGGGCCAGGTGACCCACTATGTCTCCGCGCACCGGGCGTCCCTGCTCACCAGCGCGGTCAACGAGCTGGGCCGGGTGGTGGAGCTGGTCACGGGCGCGGCGCTGGCGCTGTTCGCCTCGGTGTTCTTCCTGCACTCCGGCGAGCGTCTGTGGGGCTGGGCCCGGGAGCAGCTGCTGCCGAGCTCTGCCCGGCCGGTGTGGGACCGGGCGGGCCGGGCGGCCTGGCGGACCTTCGCGGGATACACGCGCGGCATCATCATCGTCGCCGCCGCCAACGCCGTCCTCGTGGGCGTGGGCCTGCTGGTGCTGCGGGTGCCGCTCGCGCTCCCGCTGACGCTGCTGGAGTTCTTCGCCGCGTTCGTGCCGCTGGTGGGCTCCCCGGTCGCGCTCGGGGTGGCCACCATCGTCGCGCTGGCCGGGCGCGGCCCGCTGACGGCGGTGGGCGTGCTGGTGCTGATCGTCGTGATCGGCCAGCTGGAGGGGCATGTGCTGCATCCGCTCGTGATGAGCTGGGCGGTACGGCTGCATCCGCTGGTCGTGGCCGTGTCGGTCATCGCGGGCAGCATCGTCGCGGGCGTGATCGGCGCCGTCGTCGCGGTCCCGCTGGTGTCGGTCGTCTGGGCGGTGCTGAGCGCGCTGCGGGCGGTACCTCCCTGAGGTCCTGCGCCGCGTGAGGCATCCGGTGCGCATGGACGCGGCCTGAGGTGGCACCCGAACCGCCGTGCGTGGAATACGACTGACCTGGCAGAACGTAGGGCGTGAACTGTCGTCCGGAATGGACGCGGCACGCCGGGCCTGGGCCGGACCGGGCCGGGAGCGGGACCTGGCCGTGCAGGCGGCGAAGGCGGCGCTGGCCGCGTGGGTGGCCTGGGCGGTGGCCGGCTGGTGGCTGCGGGCGCCGGTGGCGTTCGTCGCGCCCTGGGTGGCCGTGGTCCTGGTGGAGTCGACCGTGTACCGGTCGATCGCGCGGGGCCTGCAACAGCTCGGGGCGATCGCGGCCGGCACGGTCGCGGCCACCGCGGTCGGGCTGCTGCTGCACAGCACGGTGACCGCGATGGCGGTGGTCCTGCCGCTCGCGATGCTGCTGGGCCAGTGGCGACGCCTGGGCAGTGAGGGCATCTACGCGGCCACCGGCGCCCTGTTCGTCCTCACGGGCGGGCCCGTCAGCATCGCCACCTCCGGGGCCCGGCTCGCCGAGGCACTGTTCGGGGCGGTGGTCGGGATCGCCGTGAACGCGCTGATCCGGCCGCCGCTGTATCTGCGCGACACCCGTGCCGTGCTGCGCGACGCGACCGAGGAGGCCCACGACATCCTGCGGGACGTCGCGGACGGGCTGGCGGCGGAACGCTGGGACGCCGAGGAGGCCGGCGGCTGGCACGAGCGCGCGCTGCGGCTGCACGGGCTGGTGGAGCAGGCCCGCTCCTCCGTCGCGTGGAGCCGGGAGAGCATGCGCGTCAACCTGCGCCGCCGCCGGTCCGGCGCCGCGCCGTCGCAGGACAAGGGGTACGACGACGCCATCGTGGTCCTCGACTACGCGGCCGTGCACACCGCGGGGGTCACCCGCACGGTGATGGAGGCCGCCGCCGGGGACGGCCGGGCGCCCCGGCCGCAGCCGGAGGCCACCCGCCGGTACGCGGAGTTCCTGTGCCAGACCGCCCGCGCCCTGCGGCTGTACAGCCACAGCCGGTTCGGCGACGAGTGCGAGGACGAGCTGCGCGAGGCCGTGGCCGAGCTGCGGGACACGCTCACGGAGCTGCGCCGGGACCTCGTCCGCTCCACGACCGACGACCCCGACGAGGTCGCCACCTACGGCGCGCTGCTCACCCAGGCCCACCGGCTGGCCGACCAGCTGGCCGCCTCGGGCGCCTGAGCACCGGGCCCGGGTTCACGGCAACCGGGCGAGGAACGCGGTCAGTTCGGCGGTGAAACGGGCCGGGTTCTCCATGTTCGGGTAGTGCCCGGCGTCCGGAACGGTGGCTGTGCGGGCGCCTGGCACGAGGTCCACGAGGCGGGCGGCCATGGCGAGCGGGTCGGGGGCGTCCAGGGCGCCGTTGAGGGCGAGCAGCGGCACCCGGATGCCGGGCACGCGCTCCCAGGTGCCGGTGACGGGGACGTGGTGGTCCGGCTCGTCGGGCGTGTGGTTGCGCAGGGTGGCCAGCCCCATCTCGCGCACCCGGCGGATGATGTCGGGGTCGACGTCGGACGGCTCCCGGTGCGGGCCGACCGCCCAGCGCACGAACGCGTCGGCCCAGGCGTCCAGGTCGGCGGCGGCCAGGGCCCGCTGCTGCCCGGCAACCACCTCCAGGGCCCAGGGGTCCTCGAAGACGGGTTCACTGGTGCCGACCCCGCTGACGACGACCGCGCGGACCAGCTCGGGGTACTCCAGCGCACAGTCGACCGCGATGCCCCCGCCCATGCACAGGCCGACGAGGACGGCGGGAGCGGCGTCGAGGCCCCGGAGCAGTGCGGCGAGGTCGTCGACCTGCCGGAAGGGGCGGGTGGCGTTGTCGGAGGCGCCGTGGCCCCGGGCGTCCCAGGCGATGACCCGGTGGCTCGCCGCGAGGACCGGTATCTGCTCCTCCCACATGCGGTGGTCGGTGAAGCCGCCGTGCAGCAGGACGAGGGGCTGTCCGGAGCCGGCCTCGCGGTAGGCGAGGCGGCCGTCGGCGGTCTGGAGGGTGCGGACGGGCAGGGATGCCAGATCGACAGTCATGACAACCAAGGTGTCATTCTTTGGTGATATTGGCAACCAAGGTGTCATCCTGGTCCCATGAGTGACGACCGCACGGCCCCCCTCCCCGCCTCCGCCGACCCCTCACGCGACGAGCTGGGCGAACGCCTCACCGAGGTCTTCGACCTGGTCGGGCCGCTCTACCGGCGGGTGCAGCGCAAGGTGGAGGAGGCGGCGCCGATCGAGGGCCTGTCCGTCGGCGTCCGCGCGGTGCTGGACCTGCTGCGCGCGCGGGGGCCCCTGACGGTGCCGCAGATGGGCCGGGCGCAGGCGCTCAGCCGGCAGTTCGTGCAGCGCATGGTGAACGACGCGGCCCGGCAGGGCCTGGTGGAGAGCGTGCCGAACCCCGCGCACCGCCGGTCCTCGCTCATCCGCCTCACCGAGCCGGGCCGGGCGGTGATCGGGGCCGTACGGGCCCGCGAGCACGAGCTGCTGCGCCGGGTGGGCGGCGACCTGACCATGGCGGACGTCGACGCCTGTCTGCGGGTGCTCGGCGCGATGCACACGCTCTTCGCCGACGTGGACGTGGACTGAGCGCGCCCGGCGCTCACCCGGTGGCGAACTCCCGCAGCCTGTCCTGGGAGCCGTTGAAGCGGTCGTGGTCGCCGACCGTCCTGCCGCTGGAGGTGTACTGCCACATCGTGTACGTCGTCCAGCCCGCCGGCAGCGTGCCCACGGTGGAGGCGTAGCGCGCGACCCACAGCGGGTTGGTGGCACCGAAGCCGCCGTAGTTGCCGGTGCACTGGGTCCACCAGCTGGTGGCGGTGTAGATGACCGCGTCCCGGCCGGTGCGGGACTTGTAGCGGTTCAGGAAGTCGCGGATCCAGGCGACCATGCCGCTGTGGGACTTGCCGTAGCAGGCGGCGCCGTAGGGGTTCCACTCGATGTCCAGGGCGCCGGGGAGGGTCTTGGCGTCCTTGGACCAGCCGCCGCCGTGCTGCACGAACCAGTCGGCCTGGGCGGCGCCGCCGGAGGTGTCCGGGGTGGCGAAGTGGTAGGCGCCGCGGATCATGCCGGTGCCGTACGAGCCGGTGTACTGCTGGGTGAAGTAGGGGTTGGTGTAGGACGTTCCCTCGGTGGCCTTGGTGTAGGCCCACCGGGTGCCGTCGTTCCACAGCGTCTGCCAGGCGACGTTGCCCTGGTAGCTGGAGACGTCCACACCCTCGGTCTGGGTGGCGCGGTCGGGCGGGGGCGGTTCGCCGGAGCCGCCGTCATGGGCGAGGACGCCCATGCCCATGTAGGCGCTGCCGCGCTCGGGTGGCCCCCCGGCCGGCACGGGCACGGCCTGGGGGCTCGACAGGAACAGCAGGAGGCCGGTCAGGGTGCCGGTGAGGCACAGGGAGGACCGGCCGCGGAAGGGGGACACGGGGCTTCGCACGCACTCCATCTGACCCGGCCCCGGTTCGTCCCGCACGCCGGGTACCGCCCAACGAAGGCCTCCGCGGCCGGTCCCTGACCCATCCGGGTGTCCCTCAGCCGTCGATGCGGTGCTGCGTCCAGAAGGAGGTCAGGTCCGTGCTCGTGGCGGCCTGGGCGGCCGCCTTGAACTCGGCCGTGGTGGACACGCCGTACCAGTGCGCGCTCGCGTAGTCCTTCAGCAGCTTGGCCATGGCGGTGTCCCCGAGGACGCGCCGCAGGTCGTGCAGGGCGCACTTGCCGTAGCCGTAGACGACGGTGGAGTACCGGGAGGAGTGCGCGTCCCAGTAGGCCATCGAGTTGGTGATCTTCTCGGTGCTGGACGCCCAGGAGACGCTGTTCCAGCAGCCGGTCCCGGTCTTGCCCTGGGCGAGGTCGGTGGCGTAGTCGGTGAACGCCTCGTCCAGCCAGGGGCTGGTGTACTCGTCGTCGCCGACGATGCCGTACCACCACTGGTGGCCGATCTCGTGGGTGAGCGCGGTGGTGCTGACCAGGTCCAGGACGAACCCGGGGTACTCCATGCCGCCGAACCAGTAGTTGTTGTCGATGACCGCGTCCAGCTCGCCGTAGGGGTAGGCGCCGAACCGGGCGGCGTGGGCGTCGACGGCGGACTTGGCGGTACTGAGCATCGACTGGGCGCTGGAGGAGCTGATCCCCGAGACGGAGTACACGTTCACCGCGACGCCGGCGGCCGAGGTGCCGGAAACCTTGGTGAAGGGGCCGGCGGCCCAGGCGAAGTCACGGACCTTGGAGGCGGTGGCCGTCGTCACGGTACGGCCGCCGGAGCCGGGGGTGTCCGTGGAGGTGCCGGTGGCCGGGACCAGCAGGCTGCCGGGGTGGTCGAGGGTGACCTTGAAGTCGGCGGCCAGGGAGTAGAAGGACTCGCCGTTGTTGGTGTACGGGTCCAGGTGCCAGCCCGCGCTGTCGCGGACGGCGAGCAGGGGCAGGGCGTTGCCGACGAAGCTGAACGCGCCGTCGTGGCCGAAGCGGTCGGCGCCGCTGGGCACGGTGATGCCGAGGTCGAAGCCGAGGGTGGCGCTCTGGCCCTGGGCGAGCGGGGTCGGCAGGTCGATCCTCAGGGCGGTGCAGGCGACGGAGAGGGCGCCGGCGGTGCCGCCGGTGACGTTGCTCACCTTGATCGGCATCGCGTCGCAGCTGCCGTGGTAGTTGTCCCACAGCCGCAGGTAGACCTCGCCGAGCGCGGTGGCGGAGGCGTTGGTGAAGGTGACGCTCTCGTGTCCGGTCCAGACGGTGCCGCTGGTGTCGCTGCTCAGGTTGACGGTGTACGAGGGCGCGGCCGGCGTCCGTGTGGGGTCGGTGGACGGCGGTGTGGTGCCGTCGGAGGTGTCGAGGGCGATGTCGTCCAGGACGAAGCTCGTCTGGAGGCTGGAGTCCTCGGCTCCGGTGAAGGAGAGGTCCACGGTCTGGCCGGCGAACGAGGACACGTCGATCGACTTCTTCACGTACCCGGTGTTCTTGTCCAGGTTCGAGTAGGTGGCCAGCGTGGTGCCGCCGAGCTTGGCCGTGAGCTTGTCGTAGGCGGTCGACGAGGTCGTCTCGGCGGTGTCGATGTGCAACCAGAAGGTGAGGGTGGCGGCGCCGCATCCGGACGGGATCGTCACGCTCTGGCCGAGGGTGTCGGTGTGGGTGCCGCCGGTGCCGTCCAGCCAGGCGTACGAGCTGCCGCCGTGGGCGCTCTGCCCGGTGCGGTTGGTGATCACGGTGGAGGAGGACGCGGTCCACGGTGAAGTGCCGCTCTCCAGGCCGCCGTTGGTGACCACCTGCGCCGGGGTGCAGGCGGCGGCCGTGGCCGGACCGGCGGCGGCGGGGGTGCCGGGGAGCACGAGGGCGGCCACCGCGGCGACGGTGAGCGCGCCGGTGCCGAGGGCCTTGTGGGGGGTCGGTCTCACACGCTACTCCTTTGTGGCGGCCGGGGTTCCGGCCTGCTCTGTGGGGCGCCTGGCCGGCTGGGGTGCGCCGGGGCGGCCCGCGGACGGGGCTTGCGCGATCGCTGTGCCGGGGAGCCCGTCGCCGCGCTCACGGGGGCAGGGCGGCGACTGCCGAAAGAGTGACAGATTTGACCGGTCCATGCCAGGCCCTGAGGTGGGTGTGCCCCGCGGACGCGGATGCCGCCCGCCATCTGGACGACGGCGGGCGGCATCCGGTCAGGCGGTGCGCAGCGTCATGAAGACGGCCCGCAGCCGGCTGCCGTCCGGGCTCTGCCAGCCGGTCGCGACATGGCCGAGGGCGTCCCGCGGCGGCAGCGGCGGGTTCTCGGTGACGGGGGTGAGGACCCGGTGCACGTGCAGGACCGCACCCTGGGGCACGGGGATGCGGGTGCCGTCCTCGTCGTCGGCCGGCTCGGGTGTGAAGCCGGCCGCCCCGAGCGGGGCGCCGGTGAAGGAGTGGATCACGTCCTGGTCGGGGGTGTCGGAGATGCTCTGGGCCATCGCCTGCGCCCTGCCCTCGATCAGCGCCAGCAGTTCGATGACCAGCACCGGGTCGTGGAAGCCGTCGTAGGCCCAGCGCTTGCCCAGCACCCCGTGCTCCATCGTGCCGACAAGGGCGTCCTCGGCCCCTTCCAGCGGCGCTCCGCGGTAGGTGAACGCCGTCAGGTAGGCCGTCTGCTCGGGGCTCGCGGTGTCGGTGGCCACCATGAACTCGATGCCGACCTCGCCCTCGGGGTCGTCCAGCCGGAACCCGCCGGACTTCTCCAGCACGGGCCCGTCGGGGCCGCCCCGGTACCAGGGCCGGGTGGGCAGCCAGTCGGTGAGCAGTTCGAGCTTGGTGGGCTTGAGGGTGGTCCTGTGGATGACGGCCATGCCGGTGGGTGCCTCCCGTGGTGCGGATGCGGACCCTGTGCAGCCTTCCACATCCGCCCGGCGGGCCGGCGCCTGGCCCAACCGGGCGTGGAGGGCGTGCGGTTCACGCGCGGGTCAGTCCCCCTGGGCCCGCTCGAAGGCGGCGAAGGCGGCCTCCTCGCGCCATTCGAGGCGGGCCTTGGCGCTCTGGTCGAGCAGGTGGCGGCAGGCCGCGCCGCGCACGGGCAGGCCGGGGTGTTCGCTCCGGCAGGCGGCGACCGGCCGGTAGCCGGTGGTGGTGGGGCGGGCCTGCCACAGGCTCGCGCCGGGCAGGAAGCCGTACTCCAGGGAGGCGCGGGCCAGGTCCTTCAGCTCGGGGTAGCTCAGCCCGTAGGTGGCGGCCGCGTACTGGTACTCGTGGCTGATGTCGATCCGGGAGACACCGGGGTCGTCGGTGGAGAGGACGACCGGGACGCCGTAGCGGCGGTAGGTGGTGAAGGGGTGGTCGGCGCCCTTGACGCCGAGGATCTGGGCGTTGCTGGAGAAGGGCACCTCGACGGCGACCTGGCGCTCCGCCATGGTGCGGGCGGTGCGCCGCCAGTCGTCCTCGTGGACGAGGTCGACGCCGTGTCCGACGCGCTCGGTGCGGGCCACGTCCACGGCCTGGCCGATGTGGAAACCGAGGTCCCCGGGCTTGACCATGCCGGGCCACAACTCGCCGGCGTGCAGGGTGACGTGGGTTTTCGGGTACTGGGTGCGCAGGTAGCCGACCATGCGCATCTGGAGGCCGTAGTCGCGCAGAGCCCTGTCCCCGTCCTCGGGCTGGACGAGGTTGACGGCGACGAACCGCGGGTCGGCCTCGGCCAGCCGCATGCCGAGGGCCAGCTGGGTGAAGACCCGCTCCGGTGCACTGCCCCTCGACGCCTGGGAGATCCAGCGGACGGTGAGGTCGCAGCCGGGCCGGGCCTGCGGGGTGCCGCAGTGTTCGGCGGCGCGGAACTCGGCGTCGCCGTCGTCGGCCTCCCGGCGGGCCTGGTCGACCAGTTTGTCGAGCTTGCCGTCCGCGACCAGTCTGCGGTGCAGCGCGGCGAGGTCGTCGTCCCAGCCCACCTGGGCGGCGAGGTTCTTCGCGCCGTCGGAGGCGGGGCTGACCATCGTCTCCAGGTAGACCTGGTTGTCGCGTACGGCGGTGTCGGCGACGTCGGCGAGCAGCTTGCCCCGGTGCCGCCAGGTGACCTCGCCGAACTTGCCGAAGGTGTCGAAGAAGTGGTCGTGCCCGTTCTCGCCCGGCGGGAAGTCCTGCATGGACCAGGCGCGGACCAGTCGCTGGTGGAACGCGCGGTCGGTGCGGGCGTCGGCGGCGGGCCGGGTGCCGGCGCCGCAGGGCGGGGCGACGGCGGTCAGCGTGGCGGTGTCGACGCACAGCCCGTCCTCGGCGGCCAGCTCGATCAGGTACTCCGTGGACACCGCGCCGGAGAGGTGGTTGTGCAGGTCCCCGCCCTTGGGCAGCCGGCGGAAGAACGTGCGCAGGGCGGCGGGCCGGTCGTGCAGGGAGCGGAGCCGGGCGTCCGTGCGCGCCTCGGCCTCGGTGACGTGCCGGGGCGGTGGTGCGGCGGACCGGTGCTCCGTGCGGGCCGGCTGGGCGGCGGCGGGCAGGGCGGACAGCAGGGACAGGACACTGAGGGTGCCGAGCGCGGCCGGAACGGCACGGCGGCGCAGGGCACTTCGACGTTGCAGGCTCACACCGGCATGATCACGCCAGAGGACACGGCGGCGGGGCGGATCCGGTGGAATCCCGTCCGGAGAGCACTCGACCGGGTGATCCGGGGGCATACCGCCGCGCGCGCGTGATTCCGGAAACCGGGACGAGAAGCCGGGCCGATGCATGCGCATCGGATGCGCGGGTATCCGCGCTGCGAAATCGTCATCGGTGATCCTCAGGGAGGCGGAACGCATGCTCATGGCACACCCCGCGGTGTTGCAGGACCTCATTGCCCAGTACGAGGCTCTGACCCTGCTCGGGGCCGAGGAGAGCACGCCGCAGGCCCGGCAGCGGCTCGCCGACATCTCCTACACGCTGTGCGTGGCCACCGGCACCCGGGACGTCGACATGGCGCTGATCGCCGCCCGCCACCGCCTCTCCGGGGCCCGGCCGGAGGACGACTCGCTGCTCCAGGCTCCGCAGCCCCGGCCGTCCGTGCCTGCGGAGCCGGTGCCCGCGGCCTGAACGGGTCCCCCCGCAGGGGGTGTTGCCCGCGCCTCCCCCTCAACTCCTTGCCTCCCGCTTCTGGTCGGCGTGACCTACCGGACGGTATACAGGCCCGGTCGACCGCACGAGGGCCGCTCTCCGGTACCGCCGTGCGTTGCAACGGAGTTGAGGGGGAGGCTTCATGCTGAAGGACACGCGTCCGGCGGGCGGGGCGAAAGGCCGGCGGCGGACCGCCGTGCTCGTGGCGGCGCTCGGCGGCTGCGCCCTCGCCGCCGCCGGCACGGTACCGGCCGCGGCGCACCCCGCCGGACAGGGCCGCGAGGTGGCCTACGTCGCACTCGGCGACTCCTACACCTCCGGGCCCGGCATCCCGGGGCAGGTGGACACCGCCTGCGGGCGCTCGGACCACAACTACCCCTCGCTCGTGGCCACACGGCGGAAGGTGGCCGCGTTCACGGACGTGAGCTGCGGCGGTGCCACGACCGCCGAGATGTGGCGGTCCCAGGGCGCCAACCCGCCGCAACTCGACGCGCTGAACCAGCACACGGACCTGGTGACGGTGCAGATCGGCGGCAACGACGTCGGCTTCGGCACCATCATCGGCACCTGCGCCCGCCTTGCCGCCCAGGACCCGGCGGGCGACCCCTGCCGGCGTTCCTACACCGCCTCCGGTCACGACCGGCTGGCCCTGGCCATCGCGCGGACCGCGCCGAAGGTCGACCGGGTGCTGCGGGCCGTGCGCGCCCGGGCACCGCACGCCCGGGTGGCCGTGGTCGGCTACCCGGACCTGCTGCCCGACGACGGCAGCGGATGCTTCCCCCAGGTGCCGTTCGCCCGGGGCGACTTCCCCTATCTGCGGGACACCGAGAAGCGGCTGAACCTGATGCTGCGGCTGGTGGCGGCCGTGAACCGCGCCGAATACGTGGACACCTACGGCCCCACGGTCGGCCACGACATGTGCAAGGCGCCCGCGGACCGCTGGATCGAGCCGCTGCAGCCGGCCTCCCCCGCCGCCCCCGCGCACCCCAACGCCAGGGGCGAGGCGGCCATGGCGGAGGCGGTGCTGGACCGGCTGGACGCGGGACGCGGACGGCACTGAGCACTGGGCCGGGGGCGGCCCACCCGGCCCCCGGGCGGCCGCCCCACCCGCCCGGTCAGCCGCCGAGCGCCCCCAGCACCACCGCCTGGGCCTCCTCCTGCACCCGGGCGAGGTGGTCGGCGCCGAGGAAGGACTCGGCGTACACCTTGTAGACGTCCTCGGTGCCCGAGGGCCGGGCGGCGAACCAGGCGTTCTCGGTGGTGACCTTGATACCGCCGATCGCGGCGCCGTTGCCGGGCGCCTCGGTGAGGACGGCCGTGACCGCCTCGCCGGCCAGCGTGTCCGCGGTGACCTGCGCCGGCGACAACCTGCCCAGCAGCGCCTTCTGTTCGCGGGTCGCGGGGGCGTCGATACGGGCGTAGGCGGGGGCGCCGAAGCGGGCGGTCAGCTCGGCGTAGTGCTCCGAGGGGGTCCTGCCGGTGACGGCGGTGATCTCGGAGGCGAGCAGGGCGAGGATGATGCCGTCCTTGTCGGTGGTCCACACCGAGCCGTCCCGGCGCAGGAAGGACGCGCCGGCCGACTCCTCGCCGCCGAAGCCGAGATCGCCGCCGGCCAGCCCGTCCACGAACCACTTGAACCCGACCGGCACCTCGACCAGCCGGCGGCCGAGGTCGGCGGCGACGCGGTCGATCATCGTGGAGGAGACGAGGGTCTTGCCGACGCCCGCGGCGGCGGGCCACTGCTCGCGGTGCCGGTAGAGGTAGGAGATGGCGACCGCGAGGTAGTGGTTGGGGTTCATCAGGCCGGCGTCCGGGGTGACGATGCCGTGCCGGTCGGCGTCGGCGTCGTTGCCGGTGGCGATGTGGAAGCGGTCGCGCTGCTCGATCAGGGAGGCCATGGCGTACGGCGAGGAGCAGTCCATGCGGATCTGGCCGTCCCAGTCCAGCGTCATGAACCGCCAGGTGGGGTCGGTGTGCGGGTTGACCACCGTCAGGTCGATGCCGTGCTGCTCGGCGATCCGGCCCCAGTAGGCGACGGAGGCGCCGCCGAGCGGGTCGGCGCCGATGCGTACACCGGCCGCGCGGACGGCGTCCAGGTCCAGCACGCTCGGCAGGTCGCCGACGTACGTGCCGAGGAAGTCGTACCGCCCGGTGGTGTCCGCGGCGAGCGCGCGGGCGTACGGGAGCCGGCGTACGTCCTTCAGGCCGCCGGTGATGATCTGGTTGGCGCGGTCCTGGATCCAGGAGGTGGCGTCGGAGGCCGCCGGCCCGCCGCTCGGCGGGTTGTACTTGAAGCCGCCGTCGGCGGGCGGGTTGTGCGACGGGGTGACGACCACACCGTCGGCGAGGCCGGTGGTGCGGCCCCGGTTGTACGTCAGGATGGCGTGCGAGACGGCGGGTGTGGGCGTGTATCCGTCCGCGCTGTCGATGAGCACGCGCACGCCGTTGGCGGCGAACACCTCCAGCGCGGTGGCCCGGGCGGGCTCGGACAGCGCGTGGGTGTCGGCGCCCAGGAAGAGGGGACCGTCGGTGCCCTGGGCCGCCCGGTACTCGCAGATGGCCTGGCTGGTGGCGGCGATGTGGTCCTCGTTGAAGGCGCTCGCCAGGGACGAACCGCGGTGCCCCGAGGTGCCGAACGCCACCCGCTGCCCCGGGTCGGCCGGGTCGGGGTGCAGCGTGTAGTACGCCGTGACCAGCCGGGCCACGTCGACAAGGTCCTCGGGACCGGCCGGCCGGCCGGCGCGCTCGTGCGCCATGAGTCGGTTCCTCCGCTTCGGTGGGTGCGTTCGCTCACCGCCCATCTTTCCTCGTCAGGGGCCTGGCATGCGAGTGCGCCCCGCTTTATGATCCGGTGCCGGCGATCTTCGCGGGCCGTCCCGCCGAGGTCCGGGACGCCTTTCACAGACAGGTTCGCACCGTGCCCGCACCCACCGTCGTAGCGCCCTGGCTCCTGGCGCGTTCCGCCCAGCTCGCCGTGGCGGCGGCGGCCGCTGCCGACGTGTTCCGGGTGCTGGACTTGCGTGCCCGGTCGCGGAACGCGTCGTCCGTGCCGGCTGCCGGGTCCCTGCCGGTGTCGCAGATCTACGTCTACGTGATGACCGTGGCGGTCGTGCTGTTCCTGGTGTGGTTCGCCCGCTGCCGGCGCAACGCGGAACTCCTCTCCCCCGGTGCGGTGCGCGGTTCGGCGGCGTGGGCGGTGCTGGCCTGGCTGATACCGGGCGTCAACCTGTGGGCGCCGCGCGGGCTCGTGCTGGACGTCGAGCGCGCGAGCGGCCCGGCGGCCCCCGGTGGCAAGGACGCACCGGTGAAGGCGTGGTGGGCCGCGTGGGTCGGGCACGCGGCGCTGTCCCTGGCGGGCGGGGGCCGGGGCGGTGGCACCGCGCTGCCGCTGCTGGTGGTGACGGAGGCCCTCGAACTGGTCGCCGCCGTCCTCGCGATCCTGGTGGTCCAGCGCATCACGGCACGGCAGGCCGCCGCACCGGACCCGGGGAACCCGGTACCCGTGCCCGACGGCCTGCCGCACGCCTCGTAGTCCCGGAAGTGGTGCCGGCGGGTCAGCCGATGTGGTAGCCGTCCCCGTACACCTTCCAGTCGAGCGGCGTGTTCAGGTCGAGGTTGCCGTTGCGCAGGAAGACCCGCTGCTCGGTGTCGACGCGGGTGGTGTCGCTGTGCGCCTCCTCCTGTTTCATGGCCCACACCCGGGCGTCCAGGAAGGCGTTGAGGTACGTCGTCTCGTTGCCGCCCTGGGCCGGCGGCCTGGCGGTGCGCAGGGCGCGCCCCCGGATGTTGCGGAAGCTGGTCGGGTCGTCGCCGTCGCCGTGCATGACGATGGCGTCGTAGTAGCAGAACTGGCCGAGGGCGCGCAGTCCGTCGGACCTGCCCTGGGCGACCGCGGGGTTGAAGTAGACGCGGTCGCGTTCGTCGTTCTGGGCCTGCTGGAAGGCGGTGTCCTGGGCGGCCGTGCGCCAGTCCTTCACGTAGTTCGGGTCCAGCCCGGAGTGCGAGTCGGTGCCGTTGACCCTGCGCAGGGCGGGCAGGTACCTGGCGAGGACGTTGCCGGGCTTGCGGTCGGTGTAGAGCTGGACGAGGTCGAGCATGTCGCCGGTGCCGGAGCAGAAGCCGATGATGCCGGCGGTGTAGCCGCGGCCGTCGCCGATGTCTTCGATGTACTTGTACTGGGCCTTCCAGTCGAGCGAGGAGTTCTCCGCGCTCGACACCAGCTTCATGGCGATCTCCTTCTTCGCCGGGTCGTCCAGGCCCGGCGCGGCGGCCGAGGCCGTGCCGGGCCGGGTGGCGCCGAGCAGGACGCCGGATCCGACGGCGCCGAGCGCGGCGACGACGGCCCGGCGGGAGAGGCGGGCGGGGGCTGCTGTCTCGCGGTCTGCGTACACCACAGGTGCTCCAAAGGGGAGTGGGGGGTGGGGTGTTGGTCCGTACCGCACATTGGTAGGAAAGTTTCCTATCAAACGCGGTCCGTACCGGTAACCCGGCAGACGGGAAGTTCGTACGATCGAACAAGCCCCCCGGTGCGGCGCGGCTCAGCCGCGCCGCACCCGCTCCTGCTCCCTCTCCTCCGTGAAGGCGTACAGCTCCTTGGAGGTGGAGATCAGCTCGCGCATCTCCTCCCGCGAACCGACCATCGGCTGCGAGCCCTTGAGCGGGACCTGGGCGCTCTCGGGCAGGAACCGCACGGTGAGCAGGCCGATGACACCGGCCAGCATCAGGTAGTACGCGGGCATCAGGTCGTCGCCGGTGGCCTCGACGAGCGCGGCGGTGACCAGCGGGGTGGTGCCCCCGAACGCGGCGACGGCGAAGTTGAAGCCGATGCCCATGGCCGCGTAGCGCACGGCGGTCGGGAACAGGGCGGGCAGGGTGGCCGCGCTGGGCGCGGCGAAGCAGGCCAGCAGGGTGGACAGGAGCAGCACCCCGAGGATCGGCTGCCAGGTGCCGTCCGCCTTGATCAGCAGGAAGGCGGGGACGGCGAGCACGATCAGGGCCACGGCGGCGACGGCGTAGAGCGGCCGCCGGCCCACCCGGTCGCTGAGCCGGCCGAGGAAGGTGATCAGGACGACGATCCACAGCATGCCCACGAGCACCAGCAGGTCAGCGGAGCCGCTGGAGCGGTGCAGGGTCTCGGTCTGGTAGGTCGGCAGATAGCCGGTGACCATGTAGTTGGTGACGTTGTAGAGCAGCACCAGGCCCATGCAGACCAGCAGGGCCGGCCAGTGGTTGCGGACGATGTCCTTGAACTCGCTGCCCGCCGACTCCTGCGCCAGGGCCTTCTCGTGGTCGTCCAGCTGCTGCTGGAAGGCCGGGGACTCCTCCAGCTTCATCCGCATGTACAGGCCGATCACGCCGAGCGGTCCGGCGATCAGGAACGGCACGCGCCAGCCCCACGACAGCATCTGGTCGTCCGTCAGGGCCAGGTTCAGCGCGGTGACCAGCGCGGAGCCGAGGGCGTAACCGACGAAGGTGCCGAAGTCGAGCCAGCTGGACAGGAAGCCGCGCCGGCGGTCCGGGGAGTACTCGGCGACGAAGGTGGTCGCCCCGCCGTACTCGCCGCCGGTGGAGAAGCCCTGGACCATGCGGGCCAGCAGGAGCAGGATCGGGGCGGCGATGCCGATGGTGGCGTACCCGGGGATGACGCCGATCACGAAGGTGCCGAGCGCCATCATGATCATGGTGGTGGCGAGCACCTTCTGCCGGCCGATCCGGTCGCCGAGCGGTCCGAAGACCAGCCCGCCGAGGGGCCGTACGACGAAGGCGGCGGCGAAGGTCGCGAACGAGGAGATCACCTGGGCGGCCGGTGAGGCACCCGGGAAGAACACCTTGCCGATGGTGGCGGCGAGATAGCTGTAGACGCCGAAGTCGAACCACTCCATGCAGTTGCCGAGCGCGGAGGCACCGACGGCGCGCCGCAGCAACGGAGGCTCCACGACCTGGACGTCGTCCGCGCGGAAGGCCCCGCGCTTGCGCCGGAGCCTACGGGTCAGTTCCTCCCTGACCTGGTGCGGCAGCCCTGCCACCGCCTTCGGTACCCGCGGCCTGCCGCGGCCCGGCCGCTGTGCCTGCTCCCCGGTCTGCCGGGTCTGTCCCCCGGCCCGCTGTTCCTCACCGGACTTCGCACCGCTCACTTGCGCCGCCTCCTCTCACTCGCTGATCACCGCCTGCCCCGCTGGCCGACCAAGAAACGGAACCTCTCAATCCCATCGGGGACGGCGGTTGGACTTGCGCGACACCAGGCAGCAGGCTGGAGGCGCCCGTGCGCACCCGCAGGGCTCCCCCTACGGCACCACCCGGAGAACTCCCGATGACGTACGTCGCCGACCCCACCCGCTACGACGGCACCATGCGCTACCGCCGCACCGGCCGTTCCGGACTGGACCTGCCGGTGCTGTCCCTGGGCTACTGGCACAACTTCGGCGACGACCGCCCCTTCGAGACCCAGCGCGAGATCGCGCTGCGCGCCTTCGACCTCGGGATCACCCACCACGACCTGGCGAACAACTACGGCCCGCCGTACGGCGCGGCGGAGCTGAACTTCGGGCGGCTGCTGAAGACGGACCTGGCGCCGTACCGGGACGAGCTGGTGGTCTCCACGAAGGCCGGCTGGGACATGTGGCCCGGCCCCTACGGGCAGGGCGGCGGCTCCCGCAAGTACCTGCTGGCCTCGCTGGACCAGTCGCTGCGCCGGACGGGCCTGGACTACGTCGACATCTTCTACTCCCACCGGCTGGACGCGAGCACGCCGCTGGAGGAGACCATGGGCGCGCTCGACACGGCCGTCCGCCAGGGCAAGGCACTGTACGTCGGGATCTCCTCCTACGACGCCGAGCGCACCCGGCAGGCCGCCGCGATCCTGCGCGACCTCGGCACCCCGCTGCTGATCCACCAGCCGTCGTACAGCATGCTCAACCGCTGGATCGAGACCGACGGCCTGCTGGACGCGGCACGGGATGAGGGCTTCGGGGTCATCGGCTTCACGGCGCTCGCCCAGGGGCTGCTCACCGGCCGCTACCTGGACGGCGTCCCGCAGGACTCGCGGGCCGCCCGGGGGACGTCCCTGGACGCCTCGTGGCTGACGGACGACCTGCGGGGCCGGCTGCGCGCCCTGAACGACATCGCGGCCCGGCGCGGACAGACCCTGGCCCAGCTGGCGCTGGCCTGGGCGCTGCGGGACGAGCGGGTGACCTCGCTCGTCATCGGCGCGTCCCGTGTCGAGCAGCTGGAGCAGAACGTCGCGGCCCTGGAGAACCCGTCCTTCACCGACGAGGAGCTGGCCGAGATCGACCGGTACGCCACCGAGGGCGGCGTGGACCTGTGGCGGGACGCCCGGCTGGGGAACCTCAGCTAACCACGGCGATTGTGACTCACGTCACAGACATACGGGAAAGGTAGGACATAATGGAAGCCGCCAGGACAGCGTTGTCATCCCTCCGCCCCTTCGGGACACCTGCGACTTCCAAGGAGCCGCTCACCGCATGGCGAATGGAGCCCACCGCAGCCCCCTGCTGCCTCCCCACCCCGACCTGAGTCTCGCCCGCGACTGCGAGCAGTGTCTCGGCTGGGGCACCGTCGTCACCCGCGACGGGGACCACAAGCTGTGCCACGGCTGCCAGCCCGACCCCGCCGAGGGCGAGGGCCCGGCGGACTCGGACGCGTAGAGTCCGGCGGTTCCCGACGCGTAGCGGCCCCCGCCCGAGACCCGTAGCGCCCCCCGCCCGATCCGGCCCCTTCCCCAGGACGATCATTCGCCAGGGTAGGGTTCGATCAAAGACTTGGCCAAGAAGCGTTCAAGTCGGGCAGGGGGGTCGCCATGAGCGCCGCACGCACCAGCAGGACGCCGTTGCCGGGCATCGGTGTCCGGTACGACCTGACGACACGCGAACACCGCCACCTGTCGGTGGTGGCCCACCGGGACGGCTCGCGCACGGTCAGCGCCTACCGGCGGGACGATCCGGACGCCTGCGCGCTGTCGGTCCACCTCACCGGGCCGGAGGCGGAGGCGCTGGTGGACGCGCTGAAGCCGACCCACCACAGCCCCACCCTGCTGTCCACGACGGAGCTGGGCCTGGTCGCCGAGCGGATCGAGCTGTCGGCGGCCTCGCACTGGAACGGACGGCTGCTCGGCGACACCCGGATGCGCACCGAGACGGGCGTGTCCGTCGTGGCCGTGCTGCGCCGCGCCGAGGCGATCCCCTCCCCCGGCCCCGGCTACCGGCTGGCCGGCGGGGACACGCTGATCGTCATCGGCACCCGCGAGGGCGTCGACGCCGCGGCCGCGATACTCGGCCGGGAGTGATCCGGATGCACTCCTCCGCGGTCTTCCTGATCGAGTTCGGCGCGATCATCCTGGCCCTCGGCCTGCTGGGCCGGCTCGCCGCGCGCCTGCGCTTCTCCCCCATCCCGCTGTACCTGCTGGCCGGGCTGGCCTTCGGCGAGGGCGGGCTGCTGCCGCTCGGTGCCAGCGAGGAGTTCGTGGCCATCGGCGCCGAGATCGGCGTGGTCCTGCTGCTGCTCATGCTGGGCCTGGAGTACACGGCCGGCGACCTGGTCTCCCACCTCAGGACCCAGTATCCGGCCGGCCTCGTCGACGCCGCCCTCAACGCCCTGCCCGGCGCCGCCACGGCCCTGCTGCTGGGCTGGGGGCCGATCGCCGCCGTCGCGCTGGCCGGCATCACCTGGATCTCCTCCTCCGGCGTCATCGCCAAGGTCCTCGGCGACCTGGGCCGGATCGGCAACCGGGAGACACCGGTCATCCTCAGCATCCTGGTGCTGGAGGACCTGTCCATGGCGGTCTACCTGCCCGTCGTCACGGCCCTGCTCGCCGGTACCGGTTTCGCCGCCGGCAGCGTCACGCTGGCCGTCGCGCTCGGGGTGGCGGGCCTGGTGCTGCTGGTGGCGGTGCGCTACGGCCGGCACATCTCCCGGTTCGTCTCCACCGACGACCCCGAGAAGCTGCTGCTGGTCGTGCTCGGGCTGACGCTGCTGGTGGCCGGGGTCGCCCAGCAGCTCCAGGTGTCGGCGGCGGTCGGCGCGTTCCTGGTGGGCATCGCCCTGTCCGGGGAGGTCGCCGAGGGCGCGCACCATCTCCTCGCCCCGCTGCGGGACCTGTTCGCGGCGGTGTTCTTCGTCTTCTTCGGCCTGCACACCGATCCGGCGAGCATCCCGCCGGTGCTGCTGCCCGCGCTCGCCCTGGCCGTCGTCACCACGCTCACGAAGACCGCCACCGGCTACTGGGCGGCCCGCCGCGCGGGCATCTCGGCACCGGGCCGGTGGCGGGCCGGCGGCACCCTGGTCGCCCGCGGCGAGTTCTCCATCGTCATCGCGGGGCTCGCCGTCACCTCCGGCATCGACTCCGACCTCGGCCCCCTGGCCACCGCCTACGTCCTGCTCCTGGTCGTCCTCGGCCCCCTCACCGCCCGCTACACCGAGCCCCTCGCCCGACGCCTCACACCCCGCCGCCCCGGGCCGACGGCCCGCTCCTCCGACACCACCACCCCGGACCAGACCCCGGCCACCCACCCCTGACCCGGCCACCGCACCCACCCGCTCCCCTCCCCCGACCACCCGGCACACCCATCCGCCCGCCGGAACCGGCCCGCCGCCCCGGACGCCGCCACACCCCCGGGCCGGGGCGCCGCCCCGGCCGACGTACCGTGGAGGCATGTCCCCACCCCTTCCGGGGCCGCTCGCCGGTCTGGCGCCGTTGCTCGGCCACTACGGTTACTGGGCCGTGGGGGCCGTGATCTTCGTGGAGGACTTCGGGGTTCCCGCACCCGGCGAGACGATCCTGCTCGCCGCGGGCGTGTACGCCGGTGCCGGCCGGCTGGACATCGTGGCCGTGGGGCTCATCGCCTTCGTCGCGGCCGTCGCCGGGGACAACGTCGGCTATCTGATCGGCCGGGTCGGCGGGCGCGCCTTCGTGCACCGGTGGGGCAGATACGTCTTCCTGACCCCGAAGCGGTTCGAGGCCGCCGAGCAGTTCTTCGACCGGCACGGCGGCAAGATCGTGACGGTTGCCCGGTTCGTGGAGGGCCTGCGCCAGGCCAACGGCATCATCGCGGGCACGACCGGCATGCGCTGGCGCCGCTTCCTCGCCTGCAACGCCCTCGGCGCGGCCCTGTGGGTCGGTCTGTGGACCACCCTGGCCTACGTCGCGGGCAGCCACATCACCACCGTCTACGACGGGATCGGCCGCTACCAGCCGTACGTCCTGCTCGCCCTCGGCCTCGCCGTCGTGGCGTTGGTCGTACGGCACCTCCTACGGCGCCGTCGGCGCTGAACACCCGCCCGCCAGGTTTGGGCCTCGCCGGAGCGGCTATCCGAATGTCGACCACAGACCGCTTCTACGTGGGGATGTGACACGTGATGGCTGGCAGCAAGAAGGCCAAGGGCAAGACCGAGCAGGCCAAGGGCAAGCTCAAGGAAGCGGCGGGCCGCACCGTCGGAAACGAGCGCCTGGAGGCCGAGGGCCGTATGGAGGGCGCTCGCGGAGACGCCCAGCAGGCCAAGGAGAAGGCCAAGGACGTCTTCAAGCACTGAGACGTCTTCACGTACCGAGACGTCTGCGAGCACCGAGGCGTTGCGCCGATTCGGCCGCGGAACGGGCCCGGGGATCCAGCGAAGGCTGGTTGCCGGGCCCGTTCCGCTGTGTCCGCGGTCATCCGGAGGATTCCTCGGAAACCTCCCCTTGACCCGCGGCCCAGTGGGTAGCCGACCAGGGACGGCACGACCCCCTGTGCACAGGAAGGGCCCCTGACCCCAGAGGAAAAGGGCAACGAGGTATGGACATCCCGCTCAGGACCCACGCGACGTTGCAGGACCGCCCGGCGCCCCTGCGCTTCAGCCGCACCTGGGCCACCGGCGTCTCCGCCATCTCGGAGGCCAGAGACGCCGTCGCCGCCCTGCTGGACCGGGCGCGCCCCCTGCCCGGTCGACGGCCGGTGCAGGATGCCCAGCTCGTGGTGAGCGAACTGGTCACCAACGCGGCCAAGCACGCGCCCGGCCCCTGCGCCCTGCGCCTGGAACTGCTGCCCGACGCGACCGCGCTGCGCATCACCGTCACGGACACCTCCCCGGAGGCGCCGCAGCGCCGCCCGCCGGATCCCCGGCGGGTCGGCGGCCACGGCCTGCACCTCGTGGCGATGCTCTCGCGCGGCCTGGAGATCACCTGGCTGTCCCGCGGCAAGCGGGTCAGCGCGACGGTGCCGCTCGGCCCTGCCGCGGCCGGCTGAAAGAGAGGGCCTAGGCGACCCGGATGCCGACGATGCACGTGTCGTCGTCGGTGTCCGACCTGCTGTAGGTGAGCAGCCGGTCCAGTTGCTGGTCCAGGGTGCTGGGCGCCGCGCGCGCCGTGTCCAGCAGATGGGTGACGGACTCCTCCACCGAGCGGTCCCGGCGCTCGATCAGCCCGTCGGTGTACATCAGCAGGGTGTCCCCCGCGGCGAGCTGCAGCTCGGTCTCCTCGTAGCGCGCCTCCGGTACGGCGCCCAGCAGCAGCCCCGTGACCGGGGGCAGCGCGGTCGCGTCCGCCTCACGCACCAGCACCGGCGGCAGATGGCCCGCGCGCGCCCAGCGCAGGGTGCGCCGCTCGCGGTCGTACAGCCCGCACACGGCGGTCGCGGTGACGGCGCCCGTCAGATGGTGGGCGACGATGTTCAGCCAGGACAGCAGCTGTGCCGGGCCGGCGCCGGTCACCGCGAGGCCGCGCAGCGCGTTGCGCAGGACGACCATGCTGGTGGCGGCCTCTATGCCGTGCCCGGCGACGTCGCCGACGCACAGCAGGACCAGTCCGGAGGGCAGCACCACGGCGTCGTACCAGTCGCCTCCGACCAGGTGCTCGGTCTCGGCGGGCCGGTAGCGCACCGCGATCTGGAGGCCGGGCACCCTGAGCGGAGCCTGCGCCGGGGGCATGATGGCGTGCTGGAGCTGGAGCGTCAGCCGGTTGCGTTCCACGGCCTGCTGCTCGCTGTGGGCGAGCTGGTCGCGAGTGGCGGCGAGGGCCACCTCGGTCCAGTGCTGGGCGGAGATGTCCTGGTAGGCGCCGCGCAGCCCGAAGAGCTGCCCGACGGTGTCGAGGACGGGTTCGGCGACCACCCGGATGTGCCGGGTCACCCCGTCCGGGCGCAGCAGCCGGAAGGCGGCCGAGGCGGGCCGGCGGTGGTGCAGCAGGGTGCGCAGGAAGCGGCCCAGGGTGACGGCGTCGTCGGGGTGGGCGTGGGCCGGGAGGTCCTGCAGGGGCACCGGGGGGCTGGTGGGCGGGCGGCCGTAGAGGGTGAACAGCTGGCCGTTCCAGGTGATCTCGCCGGTGAGCAGATTCTCCTCGAAGCCGCCGATCCGGCCGAGCCGCTGGGCGTGCTGGAGCAGGCTGGCCAGGCGGGCCGTCTCGTCCTCGATGCGCCAGATGAGCAGCACGCTCGAACCGTGCCGGCTGACGCTGATGTCGGCGACGGCGGACAGCGGCACCTGGTCGACCAGGGCGGTCAGCCGCATCCGGCGGGCGCGGAACGGCTCGCCGGTGGCGTAGACCCGTTCCACCCGCTGGAACAGCTCGCTGTCGCCGGCGGCCATCGGGTAGGCCTCCAGCAGCAGGGCGCCGCCGACGACGGCCCGCGACCGGCCCGCCGGGTCCAGGAAGTGGCTGTTGACGTGCTGGATGCGGAAGTCGACCAGCTGTCCGGTGTCGTCGAGGTGCGGCACGAGCACCAGGGCCGGGTCGTGCAGCCCGTCCGCGAGGTCCATCAGCTCGACCACGTCGGGCAGCAGGCCGGTGTCCGGTCCGGCGCCGGAGGGCGCGGCGAAGGTCTCCAGGGTGTGCGCGCACAGCTCGGCGAGGGCCTCCACCTGCCGGATGACCGGGCGCGGCAGCGGCGCCTCCGGTGTGGGCCAGGCGATTTCCAGCACGCCGTGGATCCGGCCGCCCGTTCCGGCGGGCACGGCGATCCGCGCGCCGTCGGCGTACTCGCGCCGGCCGACCGTGGGCAGCCCGGACTCGGCGAGTGAGGGCAGCCACTGGCCGTCGGGCTCGGTCAGTCCCCGCCGGGCCACGGTGGCGACGTCGGGCGGTACGTAGCGCCAGCGGGCCGCCTCGCCCGGCGGGAAACCGGCGCTGCCCGCGAGGGTAAGCGAGCCGTCGGGACGGGCCGCCCAGATGGCCACGGCGGCCGCGCCCAGCGGGCGCAGGGCGTGTTCGAGCAGCGAGTCGGCCATGGCCTGGGTGTCGTGCGCGGCGGCCAGGACGCCGCTTTCGGCGGCGCGCAGCCGCACGGCGGCGGACTCCGTGACGGGCCGGTCCGGCCCAGCCGTCGCGGACAGGAACGCCTGGGTGACTTCCGCGACGCGGTCCCGGGCCGCCTGGTTGATGACCTCGACCGCGAACTCCAGCGGGGTCACCTGCGCCTGCTCGGCCAGTTCGGCGAGCTGGCGGGCGGCCTGGGCGGGGCCGCAGCCGAGGCGTTCGACCAGGATGCCCTTGGCCAGTTCGACCAGGGCCCGGCCCTCCGCCTCGGCCTGCGCCGCCCGGACCTCGCGGCGCAGCCGTTCCACGGTGGCGGCGAGCCGGCCCACCGAGGAGGTGGCGGGTGTGCCGGGCGGCGCCGCGTCGGTGGCGGGGAGTCGGGCGGGCACGCCGGCGGGCGTGCCCGGTTCATGGGTGGTCACCGGGTCGGTACTCCTCGGCCTGCGAAGGGGCGGGCGCGCTGTGCCGGGCTCATACGGGGAGCCAGCGCCGGACACAGGCGATGAGGTCGTGGGTGTCGACGGGCTTCGTGACGTAGTCGCTGGCCCCGGAGGCGATGCTCTTCTCCCGGTCGCCCTGCATCGCCTTGGCGGTCACGGCGATGATCGGCAGCTCCGCGTACTGCGGCATCCTGCGGATCTCGGCGGTGGCCGTGTAGCCGTCCATCTCGGGCATCATCACATCCATCAGGACGAGTTCGACGTCCTTGTTGTTCACCAGCGTGTCGATGCCCTTGCGCCCGTTCTCGGCGTGCAGGACGCGGAAGCCGTGCAGTTCGAGGATGCCGCTGAGGGCGAACAGGTTGCGGGCGTCGTCGTCGACGACGAGGACGGTACGGCCCCGGGTGTGCTCGTCGATCGGCTGGGGTGCGGCGAGCTGGGGGTCGTCGGCGCGGACCAGGGTGAGCACCTCGCCGGGTTCCTCGGCGGCCAGGTGCAGCGCGATCCGCTCGCGCAGCTCGTCCAGGCTGTACAGGTACTCCGGCGAACCGCCCGCGGTGTCCTCGGCGAGGGGCTCGGTGCGGTGCGAGACGTGCACCAGCACCGGGACGCCGGCCAGGGCCGAGTCGCCGCGCAGGGCGTCGAGGAAACGGGCCGACTCCCCGTCGGGCTGGCCGAGTTCCACGACGACGCAGTGGCAGGGCTCGGCGGCGAGGGCGCCGGCCGCCTCCTGGGCGCCGACCGCGGTGATGATGTCGACGGGCGTGCCGACGCCGTCGCGGCCGTGTTCCAGGTCCTTGACCACGCTCTCGGCGACCAGGGTCAGCAGTCCGCGGGGGCGCTCCTCCACGACGAGCAGGCGGCGCGCGCGCTGCCGTCCGGCGCCGGCCGGCGGCCGTCCGTCGGTGAGGGCGGGCCCGGGCGTGCCGTCGGCGCGTTCCTCGTCGCCCGACGGGCCCGGGTGGATACCGCGCGGGTGGTCGCCGAAGTCCGGCCGGGCGACCGGCAGGAAGAGGGTGAAGGTGCTGCCCTTGCCGGGGGTGCTGTCGACGGTGACGGCGCCGCCGAGCAGGTGGGCCATCTCCCGGGTGATGGACAGGCCGAGCCCGGTGCCGCCGTACTTGCGGCTCATGGTGCCGTCCGCCTGCTGGAAGGCGCCGAAGATGGTCTCCAGTTGCTGTTCGGGGATGCCGATGCCGGTGTCCTTGACCCGGAAGGCGACGATCGCGCTGCCCCGCACCACGCTGCCGGGCACCTCGCCGTCGGCGGCGGGTTCGACGCGCAGTTCCACTCCGCCCTGTTCGGTGAACTTCACCGCGTTCGACAGCAGGTTGCGCAGGATCTGCCGGAGCCGGGAGTCGTCGGTGAGCAGGTCTGCGGGGGCGCCGGCGGCCGTGGTGACGGCGAACTCCAGGCTCTTCTGCGAGGTCATCGGCCGGAACGTGGCCTCGACGTAGTCGATCAGCTGCCGCAGCGGGACGCGTTCCGGTGTCACGTCCATCTTGCCGGCCTCGACCTTGGACAGGTCCAGGATGTCGTTGATGAGCTGGAGCAGGTCGGAACCGGCCGAGTGGATGATGCCCGCGTACTCGACCTGCTTGGGGGTGAGGTTGCGGGAGGGGTTCTGGGCCAGCAGCTGGGCGAGGATGAGCAGGCTGTTGAGCGGGGTGCGCAGCTCGTGGCTCATGTTGGCGAGGAACTCGGACTTGTACTTGGAGGCGAGCGACAACTGCTGTGCGCGGGCCTCCAGTTCCTGCCGGGCCTGTTCGATCTGGAGGTTCTTCGCCTCGATGTCCCGGTTCTGCTCGGCCAGCAGGGAGGCCTTCTCCTCCAGTTCGGCGTTGGAACTCTGGAGTTCCTCCTGCCGGGCCTGCAACTCCGCGGACCGCGACTGCAGTTCGCTGGTGAGCCGCTGCGACTCCTGCAGCAGCTCGTCGGTGCGGGCGTTGGCGACGATGGTGTTGACGTTCACCCCGATGGTGTCCACCAGCTGCTGGAGGAATCCGCGCTGGACGGGGGTGAAGGGGCCGACGGAGGCCAGCTCGATCACGCCGAGGACCTGCTCCTCGAAGACGATGGGCAGCAGCAGCAGCGCGGCGGGCTCGATGTGTCCGAGGCCGGAGGAGATGGTGACGTAGCCGGGCGGCAGTTCGTCCACGGCGATGGTGCGGCGGCTGCGGGCGGCCTGGCCGACCAGGGAGCGGCCGAACGGGATGCGGACGGGCCGGGTGTCCTCCTCGGGCCGGCCGTAGGAGCCGACGAGCCGCAGCTCGGGTCCGGACGGGCCGTCCTCGGCGAGGTAGAAGGCGCCGTACTGGGCGGACACCTGCGGTACCAGCTCGTCCATGATGAGTTCGGCGACCACGGGCAGGTCGCGGTGGCCCTGCATGAGGCCGGAGATCCGGGCGAGGTTGGTCTTGAGCCAGTCCTGTTCCTGGTTGGCCCGGGTGGTCTCGCGCAGCGACTCCACCATGGAGTTGATGTTGTCCTTGAGGTCGGCGACCTCGCCGGAGGCGTCGACCGTGATCGACCGGGTCAGGTCGCCCTCGGCGACCGCGCTGGCCACGTCGGCGATGGCGCGGACCTGCCGGGTGAGGTTGCCGGCGAGTTCGTTGACGTTCTCCGTGAGCCGCTTCCAGGTGCCGGAGACCCCCTCGACCTCCGCCTGCCCGCCGAGCCGGCCCTCGGTGCCGACCTCGCGGGCCACGCGCGTGACCTCGTCGGCGAACGCGGAGAGCTGGTCCACCATCGTGTTGATGGTGGTCTTCAGCTCCAGGATCTCCCCGCGTGCGTCGACGTCGATCTTCTTCGAGAGGTCGCCCTTGGCCACGGCCGTGGTCACGAGCGCGATGTTGCGCACCTGACCGGTGAGGTTGTTGGCCATGCTGTTGACGTTGTCGGTGAGGTCCTTCCAGGTGCCGGCGACGTGCGGCACGTGCGCCTGCCCGCCGAGCCGGCCCTCGGTGCCCACCTCGCGGGCCACCCGGGTGACCTCGTCGGCGAACGCGGACAGCGTGTCGACCATGGTGTTGATGACGTCGGCGAGGGCGGCGACCTCACCCTTGGCCTCGACGGTGATCTTCTGGGAGAGGTCGCCCTTGGCCACGGCGGTGGCGACCTGGGCGATGGAGCGGACCTGGCCGGTGAGGTTGGAGGCCATCACGTTGACGTTGTCGGTGAGGTCCTTCCAGGTGCCGGCGACCCCGCGCACCTGCGCCTGCCCGCCGAGCCGGCCCTCGGTGCCCACCTCGCGGGCCACCCGGGTGACCTCGTCGGCGAACGCGGACAGCTGGTCGACCATCGTGTTGATGGTGTTCTTCAGCTCCAGGATCTCGCCGCGCGCGTCCACCGTGATCTTCTGCGACAGGTCGCCCTGCGCCACGGCGGTGGCGACCTGGGCCACGTTGCGCACCTGGGCCGTCAGGTTCCCGGCCATGAAGTTCACCGAGTCCGTCAGGTCCCGCCAGGTGCCCTTGACGCCCTTGACGTCCGCCTGCCCGCCGAGCCGGCCCTCGGTGCCCACCTCGCGGGCCACCCGGGTGACCTCGTCGGCGAACGCCGAGAGCTGGTCCACCATCGTGTTGATGGTGCTCTTCAGCTCCAGGATCTCCCCGCGCGCGTCCACCGTGATCTTCTGCGACAGGTCGCCCTGCGCCACCGCGGTCGTCACCTGGGCCACGTTGCGCACCTGGGCCGTCAGGTTCCCGGCCATGAAGTTCACCGAGTCGGTCAGATCGCGCCAGACACCGGCGACGCCGGGCACCTGCGCCTGACCCCCCAGGCGGCCCTCCGTGCCGACCTCGCGCGCGACCCGGGTCACCTCGTCGGCGAACGCGGACAGCTGGTCGACCATCGTGTTGACGGTCTCCTTCAGCTGGAGGATCTCGCCCCGGGCGGGCACGTCGATCTTCTGGGACAGGTCGCCCTTGGCCACGGCGGTGGCGACCTGGGCGATGTCGCGGACCTGCGTGGTGAGGTTGCCGGCCATCGCGTTGACGGAGTCCGTCAGGTCGGCCCAGGTGCCGGAGACGCCCGGTACCTGCGCCTGTCCGCCGAGGGTGCCCTCGGTGCCGACCTCACGGGCCACCCGGGTGACTTCCGAGGTGAACACGGACAACTGGTCGACCATGCCGTTGAAGACGGTGGCGATGTCGCCCATCAGTCCGCTGGAGTCGTCCGGCAGCCGGGTGCCGAAGTCCCCGTCGCGCACCGCGGTGAGGCCCGCGAGCAGTCTTCTCAGTTCGTGGTCACCCGGGACCGTGTCGGTCGTCCCGGTCGCCTTGCCGGCCATGCGCACCCTCGATCCGCTCCCCTAGAGTCCTCACCCCGAGGACTCGGAACCGCGGCCGGGAAGCTCGTTGCGACCCGGCCGTTGGCGTGTGCATTTCCGCAGTTCACGGATTTGCATGATGAGAAAAATACGCCGCAGGCTAACCCACCTTCACTGCCAGGGTCACCGCATCCGGCCAACCCTCGCCGATCACCGAACTCATGGCCTCACGGCAGGTGTGAGATCCCATGGGCCGGGTAGATGCGACAGTTTGCCCAAGGGTTCGGGTAAGGGGCGCCGGGCCGGGCGGGCGGAGCCGGGGCGCCCGTGCCAGGCTCGAAGCAGGGCACCGGAGGTGCGGGGGGCCGGCGGGTGAGGAGGACGGCATGGGCGACGGCACCGAGGACCGCGGCAACGCGCTGTACGGCCCGCAGCCGGACGTGTCCGGGGCCTCCGGCTGGCAGGACGCGCCGCCGCGAGTGGGCTTCTTCACAGACACCTCCGTGTGCATCGGCTGCAAGGCCTGCGAGGTGGCCTGCAAGGAGTGGAACGCGATCCCGGAGGACGGCCTGGCGCTGACCGGCATGTCCTACGACAACACGCGCGGCCTCGGCGCCGACACCTGGCGGCACGTGGCCTTCATCGAACAGCGCAGGGCCGACGCCGGCCCGCAGCCGGAGACCCCCCACGAGGGCGACGGCGAGGACGCGTCCGGTGTCGACGTGTTCGCCGCCGCCGGGCGGATCTCCCCGGTGTCCCCCGAGGGCCGGCCGGAACTGCGCTGGCTGATGGCCTCCGACGTGTGCAAGCACTGCACGCACGCCGCCTGCCTGGACGTCTGCCCCACGGGCTCGCTGTTCCGCACCGAGTTCGGCACGGTCGTCGTCCAGGAGGACATCTGCAACGGCTGCGGCTACTGCGTGCCGGCCTGCCCGTACGGCGTGATCGACCAGCGCAAGGAGGACGGCCGGGCGTGGAAGTGCACCCTGTGCTACGACCGGCTCGGCGTCGGCATGGAGCCCGCCTGCGCCAAGGCCTGCCCGACGGACTCCATCCAGTTCGGCCCACTGGACGAACTGCGGGACCGGGCGCGGGACCGGGTGGCGCGGTTGCACGCGGCCGGCGTGACCGACGCCCGCCTGTACGGCGAGAGCCCCGACGACGGGGTCGGCGGCGCGGGCGCGTTCTTCCTGCTGCTGGACGAGCCCGAGGTGTACGGCCTGCCCCCGGACCCGGTGGTCACCACCCGGGACCTGCCCGCCATGTGGCGGCAGGCGGCCCTGGCCGCCGTCTCGCTGGCCGCGCTCGCGGTCGGGAGTTTCGCGAGGAGGCCGCGATGAGCGGGTCGGACGTCACCCGGGGCGGCGTGCGGCGCGCCCGGCCCGGCCGGGAGGCGGTGACCGGCGCCCAGGCGGGCCGCCGCAGGGGACGGCGGCGCCGGGGCGAGCAACCGGTGGTACCGGAGGCGGAGTTCTCGTCGTACTACGGCATGCCCGTGCTCAACAGGCCGACCTGGCAGGCGCTGGACATCGCCGGATACCTGTACCTCGGCGGGCTGGCCGGGGCGTCCTCGCTGCTGGCGGCCGGCGGCCGGCTGACCGGGCGGCCGGGGCTCGCGGTACCGGCCACGTTCGGGGCGGCCGGCGCCATCTCGCTCTCCCTGGCGGCGCTCGTGCACGACCTGGGCCGGCCGGCCCGGTTCCTGAACATGCTCAGGGTGTTCAAGCCCACCTCGCCCATGAGCGTGGGCTCCTGGCTGCTGGCGGCCTACGCGCCGCTGACCCTGACCGCCGCGGCCACCGAGGTGGCGGGCCGGTTCCGGCTGCTGGGCTCGGCCGCGACGGCGGCCGCCGCCGTGCTCGGGCCGGGCGTGGCGACGTACACCGCGGTGCTGCTCGCGGACACGGCGGTGCCGTCCTGGCACGAGGGGCACCGGCAGCTGCCGTACGTCTTCGCGGGTTCCGCCGCGACCGCCGCGGCCGGCCTCGCGCTCACCACGGCTCCCGTGGCCGAGGCGGGCCCCGCCCGCCGGCTCGCCGCGCTCGGGGCCGCGCTGGAGCTGGGCGCCTTCCAGCTCATGAAGCGGCGCATGGGCCTGGCCACCGAGCCCTACGAGCAGGGTGGGCCGCGCCTGCTGCTGCGGGCGGCGGAGGCCCTCACGGCGGGCGGCGCCGCCCTGGCGCTCTGCTCCGGGCGGCGCCGGGGGCTCGCCGTTGCGGCCGGGGCGGCACTGCTGACCGGTTCGGCGGCGCTGCGTTTCGCCGTGTTCCACGCCGGTGTGGCCTCCGCCGAGGACCCGAAGTACACGGTCGTACCGCAGCGGGAGCGCCTGCCGGCCACCGGCTGACCGCCCCGCCGGACCGTCCGGCCCCGCCCGGCAGGGGATGCCGTGCGCGTGCGGCGGGGGGAGAATCGGGACAGCGAGGGAGGAGCACGTCGTGGGCGTACGCACCTGGATCGGCTCCTGGCCGGTCTACCGGCAGCTCACGGGCACGGACCCGCTCGGCCGGGGCGCCGCCGCGCGCAGTGGGCGCAGCGCGCGCCTGACCCCGCGGGTGGCCGCGGCCGACCGGGTGGTGAAGTCCGTCTGCCCGTACTGCGCGGTCGGCTGCGGCCAGAACGTGTACGTGCAGGACGGCGAGGTCACCCAGATCGAGGGCGACCCGGACTCCCCGATCTCGCGCGGCCGGCTGTGCCCGAAGGGCGCGGCCAGCCTCCAGCTGACCACCGGGGACGCCCGCGAGTACCGGGTCCTCTACCGGCGCCCGCACGGCACCGGGTGGGAACGGCTGGACCTGGACCGGGCGATGGACATGATCGCCGACCGGGTGATCGCGGCCCGCCGGGCCGGCTGGCAGTGGGAGGTCGACGAGACCCGCACCCGGCGCACCCTGGGCATCGCCAGCCTGGGCGGAGCCACCCTCGACAACGAGGAGAACTACCTCCTCAAGAAGCTGTTCACCGCGCTGGGGGCGATCCAGATCGAGAACCAGGCGCGTGTTTGACACTCCTCCACCGTTCCCGGTCTGGGAACCTCGTTCGGCCGCGGCGGCGCGACCACCTTCCAGCAGGACCTGCAGAACGCGGACTGCATCGTCATCCAGGGCTCGAACATGGCCGAGTGCCATCCGGTCGGGTTCCAGTGGGTGATGGAGGCCAAGGCCCGCGGTGCGAAGGTGATCCACGTCGATCCGCGCTTCACGCGCACCAGCGCGCTCGCCGACGTGCACGTGCCGCTGCGCGCGGGCACGGACATCGCCTTCCTCGGCGGGATCGTCCATTACGTGCTCCAGCAGGAGAAGTACTTCCGCGAGTACATCGTGGCGTACAGCAACGCGCCGGTGATCCTGCGGGAGGACTTCCGGGACACCGAGGACCTCGCCGGTGTCTTCTCCGGCCTGGACACCGGCACCCGCACCTACGACAACACCAGCTGGCAGTACGAGGGCACCGAGGTGCAGGCGGCCTCCGGCGAACGGGACCAGGAGTACGACGACCGCACCGGCGGCGGCAGTTCGATCGCCGAGGCGGCGCGCGGCGAGGCGCACGGATCCGGCGGAGCGGACATCGGCGAGGGCGAGCCGGAACGGGACGAGACGCTGACCCACCCGCGCTGCGTCTTCCAGGTGTTGCGGCGGCACTACGCCCGGTACACGCCCGAGCTGGTCGAGCAGGTCTGCGGGGTGCCGCAGGAGCTGTTCCGCCGGGTGTGCGAGCTGGTCACGGAGAACTCCGGACGCGACCGGACGACGGCCTTCGCCTACGCCGTCGGCTGGACGCAGCACACGGTGGGGGTGCAGAACATCCGGGCGGCCTCCGTCCTGCAGACGCTGCTCGGCAACATCGGCCGGCCCGGCGGCGGCATCCTCGCGCTGCGCGGGCACGCCTCCATCCAGGGGTCCACGGACATCCCGACCCTGTTCAACCTGCTGCCCGGTTACATCCCGATGCCGCACGCCCACTGGAACGAGGACCTGGAGGCGTTCGTCACGGCCGAGGCGGCCCGCAAGGGTTATTGGGGCAACATGCGCGCGTACCTGGTGAGCCTGCTCAAGGCGTACTGGGGTGACGCGGCGACGCCGGAGAACGACTTCTGCTTCGACTACCTGCCCCGGCTGACCGGCTCCCACTCGACGTACGAGACGACGATGGCCCAGCTGGACGGCGTCTGCAAGGGCTACTTCCTGCTCGGTGAGAACCCTGCGGTGGGCAACGCCGACTCCAAGCTGATGCGGCTCGGCATGGCCCGCCTGGACTGGCTGGTCGTGCGGGACTTCTCGCTCATCGAGTCGGCGACCTGGTGGCGGGACGGGCCGGAGACCGAGACCGGGGAGCTGCGCACCGAGGACATCGGCACCGAGGTGTTCTTCCTGCCGGCCGCCGCGCACACCGAGAAGGACGGCAGCTTCACCAACACCCAGCGGCTGCTCCAGTGGCACCACCAGGCGGTCGAACCGGCCGGCGACGCGCGCAGCGAGCTGTGGTTCGCCTACCACCTGGGCCGGATCATCCGGGAGAAACTTGCCGCCTCCACGGACGAGATGGACCGGCCGGTGCTCGACCTCGCCTGGGACTACCCGGTGAAGGGCCGGCTCGCCGAACCGGACGCGGAGGCGGTCCTGGCCGAGATCAACGGCCGGGACGCCGAGGGCCGTCCGCTCTCCTCGTACGAGCAGCTGAAGCCGGACGGCTCGACGGCGTGCGGCTGCTGGATCTACTGCGGTGTGTACGCCGACGGCGTCAACCAGGCGGCCCGCCGCAAGCCGGGCGGCGAGCAGGACTGGGTGGCCGCCGAGTGGGCGTGGGCCTGGCCGGCCAACCGGCGGATCCTGTACAACCGTGCCTCCGCCGACCCGGCGGGCAGGCCGTGGAGCGAGCGCAAGGCACTGGTGTGGTGGGACCCGGACCGGGGCGAGCGGGGCGAGTGGACGGGGCACGACGTGCCCGACTTCAAGAAGGACAAGGCGCCGGACCACGAGCCGCCCGAGGGCGCGACCGGACCGGAGGCCCTGTCCGGCACGGATCCGTTCATCATGCAGGCCGACGGCAAGGCCTGGCTGTACGTGCCGTCCGGGCTGACCGACGGGCCGCTGCCGGCGCACTACGAGCCGCAGGACTCCCCCTTCCGGAACCTGGTGCACGACCAGCAGCGCAATCCGGTACGGCAGTTGCTGCGGCCGCACCCGGACAACCGCTACCAGCCGAGCGGCGACGAACCCGGCGCCGGGGTGTTCCCGTACGTGGCCACCACCTACCGGCTGACCGAGCACCACACGGCGGGCGGCATGTCCCGCTGGCAGCCGTACCTGGCGGAGCTGCAGCCGGAGTTCTTCTGCGAGGTGTCCCCGGAGCTGGCCGCCGAGCGGGGCCTGGCGCACACCGGGTGGGCGACGATCGTCAGCGCGCGGGGCGTGATCGAGGCGCGGGTGCTGGTCACCGACCGGATGGCCCCGCTGACCGTGCACGGCCGCCGGCTGCTCCAGGTGGGGCTGCCGTACCACTGGGGTCCGAACGGCTACAGCACCGGGGACGCGGCCAACGAGCTGCTGCACCTGTCCCTGGATCCGAACACGCACATCCAGGAGACGAAGGCGTTCGCCGTCGACGTCCGCCCGGGGCGGCGCCCCCGGGGCCCGGCCGCGGTCGCGCTGGTGCGGGCGTACCGGATCCGGGCGGGTATCGACGAGCACACCGGCAGGGAGCCGTGAGCGGCCCTACCCGAGGACGACGGAGTGGGTGCCGCGCGGCACCAGCTCCCCGATCACCGGTGCACCGGGCACCTCCCCGGCGACGAGCAGCCCGCCGGAGGTCTGCGCGTCGGCGAGCAGCAGCCGGGTGGCCTCGTCGGTGGTCCCGAAGTCGGTGTGCGGTGCGACCCACTCCAGGTTGCGCCGGGTGCCGCCGCTGACGTACCCGTCCCGTACGGCCTCCCGGGCGCCCTCCAGGTAGGGGACGGCGGCGGTGTCGAGCACGGCGCTCACGCCGGAGGCGCGGGCCAGTTTGTGCAGGTGGCCGAGGAGGCCGAAGCCGGTGACGTCGGTGGCGCACTCGGCGCCGGCGGCCAGCGCGGCTTCGGCGGCCTCCCGGTTGAGGGCGGTCATCGTGGCGACGGCGTGCGCGAACCGCTCGCCGGTGGCCTTGTGCCGGTTGTTCAGGACGCCGAGGCCCAGCGGCTTGGTCAGGGTCAGCGGCAGCCCGGGCCGGCCGGCGTCGTTGCGCAGCAGCCGGCGGGGGTCGGCGAGGCCGGTGACGGCCATGCCGTACTTGGGTTCCGGGTCGTCCACGCTGTGCCCGCCGCCGACGTGGCAGCCGGCCTCGGTGGCGGTGTCCAGTCCGCCGCGCAGCACCTCGCGGGCGAGGTCGAACGGGAGCCGGTCGCGGGGCCAGGCGAGCAGGTTGACGGCGAGGACGGGCCGGCCGCCCATCGCGTACACGTCGGAGAGGGCGTTGGCGGCGGCGATCCGGCCCCAGTCGTAGGGGTCGTCGACGACCGGGGTGAAGAAGTCGGCCGTGCACACCAGGGCGGTCCCCCGGTGGGTGACCACGGCCGCGTCGTCGCCGGTGGCGAGGCCGACGAGCAGCGGGGTGTCGCCGCCGGCGGGCGGCGCGGCGGTCAGCCCGGCGAGCACCTCCTCCAGCTCACCGGGCGGGATCTTGCAGGCGCAGCCGCCGCCGTGGGCGAACTGCGTGAGCCGTACGGGCGTCCGATGCGCCGGTGTCGTCGTCATACCGGTTGTCTCCTGGGGCAGTAGCCTGGCGTGCGGTGGAGGCGTGTGGGTGCCTGGTGGCCCTCCCGGTCTTCAAAACCGAGGTGCCCGAGGATCTCGGGCAGGCGGGTTCGATTCCCGTCCGCCTCCGCTCGGCTCCCCCGTGCGGCAGCGTCGGCGCTGGTCGTCCACCCGCTCGGTGAGTCCCCGGGCGTCGAGGAACTCCAGCAGCGGTACGGCGACCCGGCGGGTGGTGTCCAGCGCGTGCCGGGCCTCGCTGAGCGTGAACGGCTGCGGCAGCGCGCGCAGCACGGCGGCGGCCTCGGTGTCCGCGCCGGGGAGCAGCACGATCCCGTCGGCGATCCGCAGCAGCGCGCCGGCGGCCGCCGCAGCGGCCAACGCCCGGCGGTCCAGGCCCAGTTCGGCGAGCCGTCCGGCTTCGGGGGCCCGGAACCGGGTGCGGTCGAGGTCGCGGCGCAGGGCGTCCACGGCCGCGCGGACGGGTGCGGGCAGGGCGGGCCGGAGGCCCTCCGCGGTGTGCAGGCGGCCCTGCCGGGCGTGCACCCCGGGCAGCGCCGCGGCCAGCGCGTCGACCAGGGCGCGGTCGGGCAGGCCGAGCAGCCGGCGGGCCGCCTCGGTGGGCAGGCCGGGCTCCAGCGGATGGGCGCGGGCGTGCTCCAGGGCCCGGTCGGCCAGCCGGTCCTTCAGGGCGTTCCAGTGCGCGGGGTCGGCCAGCCAGTCGCCGGTGACGGGCTCGCCGGGCACCGGGACGCCCATCGCCCGCAGGTCGGCGCGCCGGACCAGCTTCCGGCGGCGCAGCTCGGCGGCGCCGTCCGGGCGGCCGGTCATCGTGGCCAGCTCGGCCGCGCGGGCCCGGCCGGCGCCGCGCCGGGTCAGCCGGGGCGGCCGCACGTCCAGCACGGTGACCCCGCAGGGCGTGCGGGTGCCGCCGGGTTCCCGCAGGACCGCGCGGTCGCCGGCCCGCAGAGGCAGGGCCCGGCGCAGGGTGAGCCGGGCGGTGTCCGGGCCGAGCGGGCGGACGGTCACCGGTACCGCGGCCGTCCCGATGTGCAGGGTGACGCACCGGGGCAGGTCGGCCACCGGCTCCCCGGTCACCCGTACGTCGGCGGCCTCGGTGCTCAGCCAGCGGTCCGGGGTGAGCAGCACCTGTCCACGGCCCAGGGTGGTGTCGCCCCGGCCGTGCACGTTGACGGCGACGCGGGCCACCGCGGCGACGGCCG
This sequence comes from Streptomyces sp. NPDC023481, assembly GCF_055560195.1. NCBI lineage: Bacteria > Bacillati > Actinomycetota > Actinomycetes > Kitasatosporales > Streptomycetaceae > Streptomyces > Streptomyces sp. NPDC023481. The sequence continues at coordinate 441,887 of NZ_JBVHJE010000003.1, read as the reverse complement.
TCCGCTCCTCGTGCAGGCTCTGCAGGCCGCGCACCCGCAGGACGGCCGTTCCGTCCGCGGTGACCAGCCGGTCGCCGACCCGCAGGGTGCCGGCGCCGAGGGTGCCGGTGACCACCGTGCCGTGGCCGTGGACGGTGAACGCCCGGTCCAGCCAGAGGCGTACGTCGGCTTCGGTGTCGGGCGGGGGCAGGGTGTCCGCGAGCCCGGCCAGTTCGGTGCGCAGGGCGTCGAGGCCGGCCCCGGTGACCGCGCTGACGGCGGCGTGGGACACCCTGCCGAGGGAGGTGGCGGCCAGCCGTTCCACGGCGTCGGCGCGCACCGGCCGCGGGTCGGCGAGGTCGCTGCGGGTCACCGCGAGGACGGCGTGCCGGACGCCGAGCGCGTCGAGGATGGCCAGGTGCTCCTCGGACTGGGGCTGCCAGCCCTGGTCGGCGGCGACGACGAAGAGCACGGCGGGGACGGGGCCGACACCGGCCAGCATCGTCGGTACGAACCGCTCGTGGCCGGGCACGTCCACGAAGGCCAGGTGGTCGCCGCCGAGGCGGGTCCACACGAAGCCCAGGTCCAGGGTGAGGCCCCGGCGGCGCTCCTCCTCGTACCGGTCGGGCTCCATGCCGGTGAGGGCGCGGACCAGCGCGGACTTACCGTGGTCGACGTGGCCGGCGGTGGCGAGGACCCGCATCACGGCCGCCCCTCCGCTCGGGCCCGGGCCGACCGTACGGCCTCGGACAGCCGGTCGTCGTCCGCCGGCGGCACCGCCCTGAGGTCCAGCAGGCAGCGGCCCGCCTCCAGGCGTCCGACGACCGGGGTACGGCCGGTGCGCAGGGCGGGGGCGTACGGCTCGGGCAGGGACAGCGCGGCGCTGGCCAGGGTGACGCCGGGTGCGCCGCCACCGCCGACCGTGGCCGCGCTGTCGACGGCCCGTACGTCGATCCCGTCGGCGGCCAGCGCGGCGGCGAGCCGCTCGGCGCGGGCGCCGAGCGTGTCCGGGTCGGCGGTGAGGGCGAGGGCGGTCGGGGTGGGCGGGCCGGTGAGGGTGGCCTCCAGGGCGGCCAGGGTCAGCTTGTCGACGCGCAGGGCGCGGGCCAGCGGGTGCCGGGCGAGGGCGCGGACCAGGTCGGCCCGGCCGAGCAGGAGCCCGCACTGGGGTCCGCCGAGCAGTTTGTCGCCGCTCGCGGTGACGAGCGCGGCGCCGGCCCGCAGCTGGGTGTCGGCGTCGGGCTCCGCGGGCAGCGCCGGGTGCGGGGCGAGCAGCCCGGAGCCGATGTCGACGACGACCGGGACGCCGAGGCCGGTGAGTTCGGCGACCTCGGCGGAGCGGGTGAAGCCGGTGATCCGGAAGTTGGACGGGTGGACCTTGAGCACGAAGCCGGTGTCCGGCCCGGTCACGGCCGCGTAGTCGGCGGGGGTGGTGCGGTTGGTCGTACCGACCTCGCGGAGCCGGGCGCCGGTGGCGACGAGCAGGTCGGGCAGGCGGAAGCCGTCGCCGATCTCCACCATCTCGCCCCGGCTGACGACGATCTCCCGGCCGGCCGCGAGCGCGGTGGCGGCCAGGACGAGCGCGGCGGCCCCGTTGTTGACGACGTGCACGGCGCCGGCGGCGGGCACGCGGGCGTGCAGGGCGGCGAGCGCGGAGCGTCCCCGGCGCGCCCGTACCCCCGTCGTCAGGTCGAGTTCCACGTCCGTGGGTCCGGCCGCCTCCAGGACCGCCTGCCGGGCGGCCGCGGACAGCGCGGCCCGGCCGAGGTTGGTGTGCAGCAGCACCCCCGTGGCGTTGATCACCGGGTGCAGGCCGCCCGCGGTGCCGGGCAGCAGGTCCAGGACGGTCTGCGGGACCTGTTCGGGCGGGATGGCGCCCGCGCGGGCCCGTTCCTGCGCCTGGCGTACGGCGGCCTTCACCCGGTGCGGGCCGAGCCGGTCCACGGCCGCGGCCAGCAGGGGGTCGCGCAGCAGTGCGTCGGTGCGCGGGATGCGGCGGCGTGCGTCGGCCTGCGGCTCGTCCGGCGCGCGGCGCGCGGTGGTGTCGCCCGTGCTTGCTGGTACCGGCCGCTGTTCCATGCCGTCCCTGTCCCTCCGGGCCGGCCCTGTGCCCGTACGGCCCGGCCCATCGTCTCCCAGTGTGCGCGGCGGTCCGCCCGACACGCCGGGACGGACGTTGGCGCGGGCCGTCGCCCGGGTACCCGGCGGTGCATGAGGGACCACGAGCGCGAGCGACAGGACGAGGACGCGGCGGCGGCCGAGCGGTCGGCGCGCCGGCAGCGCGCGGCGGACCGGGAGCGCGTGGCGGACCGGGAGCGCGCCGGCTCGGAGCCGTTCGACCCCCCTGGCCCGGAGCCGTACCCGGAGCGCCGGCCGGGGACCCGGGCCCGCCGTCACGCCGGCGAGGCCGCGGCCGTCGCGGACGCTCCTCCGGGGATCCCCGGAGGCTACGGCACGTCCGCCGCCCGTCCGCCGAGGCCGGGGCGCCGTGGCACGGGGGTGCGACAGCCGGCCGCCGGGCGCGGCGGTGACGGCGCGGGGCCGGTGGAGCGCCCGGAGCGCTGACCGCGCGGGGTTCAGGGTTCGCCGGGCCGCCATGACCGGTCCGGGAGTCCGTCGCCGTCCGTCGGCGGCCGGGGCGGCGGGGCCTCGCCCGCGGTGAGGTGTTCCAGCACCTCCGCCAGCTCCTGGCAGGCCTGCTCGACCGAACGCCGGGTCTGGCGCTGCTCGGTGATCACGGCGGACAGCAGCAGCGCGGTCAGCGCCATGGAGCCGTTGAACGCCTGGAGTTTCAGCATGACCTCGACGCGGTTCAGCCCGGCGAACGCGCCGACGCCGTCCGTGGCGGCGACGGCGGCCACCACGGAGGTCAGCAGTGCGCAGAGCACGCTGCCCACCAGCTGGAAGCGCAGGGCCGCCCAGATGATCAGCGGGTAGACCAGGAAGAGCAAGCTCATCGAGGAGTGCACGGCGAGCGGGACCAGCGCGCAGGCGACGACGGCCAGCGCGGTCGCCTCCTTCCAGCGGCCCAGCGGCAGCGGTCTGCGGGCCCCGTGCAGCAACAGCAGCAGCGGGGTGACGATCAGGACGCCCATCGCGTCGCCCACCCACCAGGCGAGCCAGACGGGCCAGAAGCCGTAGCCGGCCAGGCTGCCCTTGAGTACGAGGATGCCGACGCCGACGGTCGCGCTGATCACCATGGCGCCCAGCGCGGCCAGGAACACCAGGGCGAGGCCGTCGCGGAGCCTGGTGAGGCCGGTGCGGAAGCGGGCCCGGCGCAGCAGCAGGACCGCGCACACCGGGGCGGCGGTGTTGCCGACGAGGATGGCGAGCACCTCGGGGCCGGGTGTGGTCAGGGACAGCACGGAGAGGAAGGCACCGAGGGCGATGCCGGGCCAGCTGCCCAGGCCGAGGATCAGCAGCGCGGCGACGGCGACTCCGGTCGGCGGCCAGACCGGGGTGACGACGGCGCCCTCGACGGTCAGCTCGCGCAGCAGGCCGAGCCGGGCCGCCGCGTAGTAGCAGGCGGCGACGGCCAGCGTCCGGACGGCGTGGCCGGCCGGTCGGCGCAGCTCCTGGATACCCACCACAGCAGCCATCTCACACCGGTGGCCACGGGTCGGCGAGGCGAGGCATGGTTCCCTCCGGCTCGGCGGCGGACTACGGCGGCCGTGTACGGCACCGGTTCAGGGCGGGGTGGTGGGGCTGTCCAGGCCCACCACCAGGACGGCGGCGTCGTCCTCGTGGCCGATGCTCTCGGCGCCCTTGATCACGGCCGTGGCGAGGGCGCGGGCCTCCAGGCCGGCGACGGCGGCGATCCCGGCGAGCCGCACCACCTGGTCCAGGCCGTCCTCGATGTGCAGCGACGGCCCCTCCACGACCCCGTCGGTGAGGAGGACGAACACCGAGCCGGTGGTGAGCCGGTGCCGGGTCACCGGGAACTCGTGGCGCGGTTCGATGCCGAGCGGCGGCCCGCCCTCGTCGTCGACGACGCCGGACTTGCCGTCGGCCGTGGCCCACACGAAGGGTATGTGGCCGGCCCGGGCGCTCTCCAGCACCCCGGTGGCCGGGTCGAGCCGCATGAAGGTGCAGGTGGCGAACAGTTCGCTGCCCAGGGTGAGCAGCAGGTCGTTGGTGCGGGCGAGGAGTTCGCCTGGGTCGCCGGTGACCGAGGCGAGCGCCCGCAGCCCGGCCCTGACCTGGCCCATGAAGGCCGCGGCCTCGATGTTGTGTCCCTGGACGTCACCGATGCACAGCCCGATCCGGCCGTCCGGCATGGTGAAGGCGTCGTACCAGTCGCCGCCCACGTTGAGCCCGAGGTTGGCGGGCGTGTACCGCACCGCCAGATGCAGGCCGGGTGCGGCCGGCAGGTCCCTGGGGAGCATGCCGCGCTGCAGGGCGATGGCCAGCTCGACCTGGGTGCGCTGCAGCTCCGCGCGCTGACGTGCCTGGGCGGTGAGCGAACCGAGTCTGGCCAGCAGCTCGTCGCCTTCGTCGGTGGCGCGCTTGCGGGGCATCGATCACTTCCGGCGGGGCGGTGACTCGGACGGGCCGGTCGCCTGCGCTTCCGGCAAACGCCTAGATTTTACCCATATCGGATGATCGTGCCCCAAAGGTCTCCAGGGGTCCTGGGGCGGGGGTGGCGCTCCTCGCCAGGGGGCCTGCGGGGTGGCGTGCGTCAGCGGACCTCGGAGTCGATGCCGGTGATCACCGCGGGTCCGAGCGGTGCGCTCCGCTCGTCCAGTCCGGCGTCCCGCAGCGCGGAGTCCGCGAGCCGGCGCGCCTCCTCCTCGGCGTGCGGGCCGGTGTCCGCCTCGACGGTCAGGCGGAGGGTGAAGGTGTTGTCGTCGTTGACGCTCAGCACGTCCAGGTCCTCGGCGGTGCCCATGCGGGTCCCGTGCGGATCGGCGGGCCTGAGCGCCCTCGCCAGCCGGGTGCGGGTGCCGGCCTCGACCCCGGTGGTGAAGGTACCGGGGACGCTGATCACGTAGGTCGTCATGAGACGGTCCTTTCCTCGGGAGTCCCCTCGACTACCCCGATTCGCGCGCTTCGCACCGGGGATGCCCTAACGGCACCACCATCGGGCCACCGCCCCGTCCTCCGGACGGTGGACCCACCCGTGTGGCCTCCCGGGCCGGGCCGGGCGGGGGTGGGAGATTACCGGTGCGGCCTCGGTCCGCTCCTCCCCCGTCACCCGTTCGCGAAGGACAGCCCATGCGCCTACGCCGTTCGCTCGCCGCCGTACTCGGCGGCGTCGCCCTCACCCTGACCACCGCGACGTCCGCGCTCGCCGTCGACGGCTCGTTCGTGTGGATCGGCCCGCAGGGCAAGTCGTACGCCCTCGACAGCCCGCCGGACCGCAAGTGCCTCGACATGGCCCAGGAGGCGCGCGGCGCCCGCAACGCGACGAAGAAGCCGCTGGTCATCTACTCCCGGAAGAAGTGCAAGGGGACCGCGCTGCGGGTCGCCCCCGGACACGCGGCGCCCGCCGGCACCCACTTCGCCAGCGTGATCTTCAACCCGCGCTGACCGTACGACGACCCACCAACGCCCACCCCAGGGGGGCTTGAGCCCCCCTCAGATCCAGCCGTCCAGCGCGCCCATGAAGCCGTCGAAGTCGTCGCGGTACAGGGTGTGCCCGGCCCCCTCGACGGTCCGGACCTCGAAGCCCCGCCGCACCAGTTCCGCGCCGAGGCCGGGCCGTACGAGGTCGCTCGCGCCGGCCAGCAGCACCAGCGAGGGCACCACCGGGCGCACGGGTGTGCGACTGACGGAGTAGATGTCCGGCAGGACGCGGGCCGTGGCGGGGTCCCAGTCGGCGAGCGTGGCCAGTTCGACGTCCACGTCGGTCTCGTCCCAGCGCGGGTTGAGGCTGCGGATCATCGTGCGGTTCGCGGTCTTGAAGACCCTGAAGTGCACGGACGCCTCGACCAGTTCCTTGCGCAGGTCCCAGGCCGGGTCGCAGTAGACGGCCCGGGCGGGTGCCAGCCGTGCGACGGCACCGGCCAGCGCCATCGCCCCGAGCGAGTGGCCGATCGCCAGCTCGGGGCGCTCCGGGAGGGTTTCGACGAGGTCGCCGGCCCAGGCCCCGGGGCTGTACTCGCCCCGCCCGCTCGCCCCGTGCCCGCGCAGGTCCACGCCGACGACCCGGTAGCCCTTGTCCGCGAGGACGGGGGCCACCCGGTGCCAGGTGCGGTGGTCGGACATGAGCCCGTGGACGAGGACCGCGATCCGGTCACCGGTCCCCCACTCGTGTGTGTGCAGCCTCATCGGCACCGCCTTCCCCGTCGGCCTCCGGTCGATCATGCCACCGCCGCCGCGGCCGTGCGGGCCGGACGGCGGCTCACAGCGGGGAGTGGGCCACCACCGTCACATAGGCGCCGGCCAGCAGGGAGACCAGGGCGAGGGCGCCGTACACGATCACCGCCGGGGACCGGCGCAGCCACCAGGTCCGGGCGAGCGCCCGGGCCGGCGGGATGAGCAGCGGGAAGGCCGGCAGCAGGAACCGGGGCTTGGAGGAGAAGGAGCCGGAGCCGCCGAGCACGAGCAGGACCAGGACGCCGGAGAAGACCACCAGGGCCAGCGGGGCGCGTTCCAGGCACAGCAGCACGAGCAGCAGCACGCTCGCCGCGACGATCAGGAGGGCCGCCGGGTAGACGACGCCTCCGCCGTGCAGGAGCAGGGTTTTGACGAAGCGCGCCGAGCCGGCGCCGAAGTCGAAGCGGGAGTCCCAGGCGCTCTGGACGGAGAAGTAGCCGCCGAGGACGTCTCCCGTACGGCTGCCCACCCACAGCACATAGCCCAGCCAGCCGAGCGGGGCGAGCAGCGCGCCGGCCCACAGCCGCGCCGGGGCCCGGCCGCGCCGGCGCAGCACCTCGTACCCGGCGGTGAGGGAGACGGCCGCCGCCACCGCGAAGCCGCTGGGCCGGGACAGGCCCGCGAGCGCGGCCAGGATGCCGGCCCACAGCCAGCGGCCCCTGAGCACGCAGTACAGGGACCAGGCGGCGAGGGCGGCGAACAGCGACTCGGTGTAGGCGAGGGTGAGTTCGACCGCGTGCGGGAGGGCGGCCCACAGGGCGACCAGCGCGGTGGCGACGCCCCGCCCGTACAGCAGGTGGCCGACGCGGTAGACGCCGTACGCGGCCACGCCCGCGGCCGTCCAGGCGATGAGCAGGGCGGCGCGGCCGGGGGTGAGCGGCAAGGCGGTGGTGAACGCTCTGATGAGCGCCGGGTAGAGCGGGAAGAAGGCCCAGTCGGTCTGGACGGCGCCCTCGGGGCTGACCCAGATGAGGTGGCCGTAGCCGTGTGCGGCGATGTGCAGGTACCAGCGCGAGTCCCAGGAGTGGGCGAGGTTCCTGACCAGCGGGTGCCCGCGCAGCTCGTTGGTGAGGATCACCGCGAGGACCCCGGCGAGCCTGAGGCCCGCGAACAGGGCGAGGGCCGGCAGGAATCCCTGGGGCGAGCCGGCGGCGGCCGGCCGCGGCAGCCGGGGGCCGCGCAGGGGCCCGGAGGGGGCCGTCGGCTCAGGCCGCGGCACGGAGGAGGTACTCACGTGCTCGACCTTGGTCACGCCCCTGAAGTGGTGCAACGCACGACCCGGGTTTCTTACGCCAATCCACCCCTATTCACGAATCCGCGCGGACCGCGGCTGACGGCCACCCCCTCCCCGAGGCCTGATCAGAGTGTGGTTATCATATGAGCGCTGCCTAGCTCGAAAGATGGACCTGTGACTGTCAACGACGACTCGTTCACGAACTGGATGATCCGCGAGGAGATCGCGGAGTCGATGATCCCGCTCATCGGGAAGCTGCACCGCGAGCGGGACGTGACCGTCCTGCTGCACAGCCGCTCCCTGGTGAACAAGTCGGTGGTCAGCATCCTCAAGACGCACCGCTTCGCCCGGCAGATCGCCGGTTCCGAACTGTCGGTCACCGAGACCATGCCGTTCCTCCAGGCCCTGACCACCCTCGACCTCGGGCCCTCCCAGATCGACCTCGGCATGCTGGCCACCACGTACCGGTCCGACGACCGCGGCCTGAGCGTGGCCGAGTTCACCGCCGAGGCGGTCGCCGGCGCCACCGGTGTCCACAAGATCGAGCGCCGCGAGCCGCGCGACGTCGTCCTGTACGGCTTCGGCCGCATCGGCCGCCTCGTCGCCCGCCTGCTCATCGAGAAGGCCGGCTCCGGCAACGGCCTGCGGCTGCGCGCCATCGTGGTGCGCGGCGGTGGCGGCCGGGCCGCCGAGGACCTCGTCAAGCGCGCCTCGCTGCTGCGGCGCGACTCCATCCACGGCCAGTTCCAGGGCACCATCACCGTGGACGAGGCCAGCAGCACGATCGTCGCCAACGGCAACGCCGTCAAGGTGATCTACGCCGACGACCCGTCGCAGGTGGACTACACCGAGTACGGCATCCGGGACGCCATCCTCATCGACAACACCGGCAAGTGGCGCGACCGCGAGGGCCTGTCCCAGCACCTGCGCCCCGGCATCGAGAAGGTCGTGCTGACCGCGCCGGGCAAGGGCGACGTCCCGAACATCGTGCACGGCGTCAACCACGACACCGTCAAGCCGGACGAGCAGATCCTGTCCTGCGCCTCCTGCACCACCAACGCGATCGTCCCGCCGCTGAAGGCCATGGACGACGAGTACGGCGTGCTGCGCGGCCACGTGGAGACCGTCCACTCGTTCACCAACGACCAGAACCTGCTGGACAACTACCACAAGTCCGACCGGCGGGGCCGTTCCGCGCCGCTCAACATGGTGATCACCGAGACCGGCGCCGCCTCCGCGGTCGCCAAGGCACTGCCCGACCTCAAGGCGAGGATCAGCGGCAGCTCGATCCGCGTCCCGGTGCCGGACGTCTCGATCGCGATCCTCAACCTCCAGCTGGCCCGCGAGACCACCCGCGAGGAGGTCCACGACTACCTGCGCGAGGTGTCGCTGACCTCGCCGCTCAAGCGCCAGATCGACTTCACCACGGCGCCCGACGCGGTCTCCAGCGACTTCATCGGCTCCCGCCACGCCTCGATCGTGGATGCCGGCGCCCTGAAGGTGGACGGCGACAACGCGATCCTCTACCTCTGGTACGACAACGAGTTCGGCTACTCCTGCCAGGTGGTCCGGGTCGTCCAGCACGTCTCGGGCGTGGAGTACCCGACGTTCCCGGCGACGGCGGTCTGACCTCCGCTGCCGCGCGTACGCCAGACGGCCGCCGACCGGGGTTCCGGTCGGCGGCCGTCTCGTTCGGATGCGCTCGGGTGCGTGCGGTCAGGCCGCGGCCGGCCTGGCGCAGGCGCCCGCGGCGCACGCCGTGAGCCACTGGTCGAAGTCGGCGTCGTAGCGGGTGCCGATGCCGTCGTGGTAGACGGCGTACCCGCCGGTGTAGTCACCGGCGCGGAACCGGTCGAGCACGCGCTGCACGTCCTCGGGGTGCTTCTCCAGCATGTAGCGCACGGCGAGGTAGCCCCACGGGTAGGTGCGGGTCACGTCGCTGTTGTCGTAGGTGCTCTCGAACAGGGTGCTCAAGCGGTACGTGTGCCTGCCCGCCTCCTGGACCGCCTGGTCGTCGGCGAGGCCGCGGTAGCTGTAGGAGACGTACTCGGCGAGGCCCTCGATCCACCACACGTCGGGCACGGAGATCTGCCGGCCGAAGTCGCCCTTCATGTCGTCACGGGCGTCCAGGAAGTGCGTGTACTCGTGGTTGAGGTTCCAGATCCGGGCCGGGAAGCCGTCGTCGGAGTCCTTCTGGTACATGATCGACATGGCCTCGTTGGCCGGGTTCGCCGGGTCGCCGCCCAGGGTCATGCCGCCGTTGTCGGTGCTGATGCCGTACATCGCGCCGGCGTACGTCTGGTAGTCGGCGCGGCCGGCGAAGACCACCAGCCGGAGGGTGGAGGCGTACTGGCCGGGTATCGGACCGGCCGCCCTCACGACCGAGCGGAAGTAGGCGTCCTGGCGGAGCACGCTGGTGCAGGCGGCGTCGAGGTCGGCCGCGGTCAGCGCCTGGGCGCGGATGGTGACGTTCGCGTCGCAGTGGCGCGTGGTGGGCAGGACGGCCCGGTCGAGCTTGTCCGGCAGGCCGCAGACGTCGTAGTACGCGCAGTTCGCGGCGTCGTAGTAGGCGGCCTGCGTGGCCACCGCCACCCACAGCCCGGCCGTCGGACCGGTGATCGCGGTCCGGTCCAGCAGGTCCTTGGCCAAGGGGGCCGCGGTGTCCCGCAGTTCGGGGTGCTCGACGTAACGGGCGACGTTCATCCCGGCGTTGGAGTCGAGGAAGGACAGATCGGTGCCGAGCTGGTCGGTGTTGGCCAGCGCGAAGTCGTACAGGGTGTCGAGGATGCGCGGGTCGGCCGCCACCGCCTGCACGTACCGCGGGTTCCAGTTGCCGCGCCACAGGGGCGTGTAGACGTCGTTGACGGCGCTGATCATGCTGGCGACCGAGTCGTAGGAGCTGTCGTAGTCGTCCAGCAGCCGCCGGTAGACGTACAGGTAGCGGTCCTGCTGGTCGGCGCTGTCGGTGAGGATGACGGTCTCGCCGAGGATGTCGCCGTTGGCCGCGGTGACGTCCCGGGAGTGGGATCGGGCGAAGAAGGTGTCCAGGCCGGCGGTGACGGCGGTGGTGAGCCGGGCGGTGTACGCGCCCACGTCCGCGGGGTGGTTGAACTGCACGTAGTAGCCGGCGCGCAGGAAGAGGACCAGTTGCAGCAGGCTGCCGGAGTCGTCACCGCGGTACTTCCCGGCGGTGCCCGTGAACGCGTTCGCCACGGTCAGCATCTGGGGCTGGCGGAAGACGGCGCCGGCGGCCGTGCCGGTGACCGAGAAGAGGGTGTTGACGCAGTCCGGGGTCGCCGCCTTGACGTAGGAGACGAGGGCGGAGCCGGTACGGCGGCCGAAGTCGGCCGGCGTGCAGGAGGCCGCCCGCACCGCGTGTCCGGCCGGCCGGGTGAACGCAGGTTGTTGCGGCGGGAGTTGGACGGGGACGAGCTGCTCGGCCCGGGCCTCGGGGTGCTCGGTGGCGGCCGTGGGCGCGGCCGCGGGCGACGGAACGGGGAGAGGGGTGCGGGGTGCGGCGGCCGTGCCGGGGTGCGGCCGGGGTGCCGCCAGCGCCGGGGTGGACAGCAGGCCGGCCAGGGTGACGCAGACGGCGGCGGCGCCGGCGATGCGGCCGACCGTGCCTCTCGGCACGCGTCCGGGCAGCGCGAAGCGATAGCGCATCTGGATTCCTCCACGAAGTGATGCGCCTCTGTGGGGTGTTGAGGCGTGTGAGGCACTGTCTCAGCGCGCCGCCCGGCCAACAACGGCATGTGACATAGCACATGGCACTGGCTGCTCATAACATCGCGGCACACCCGTGACGTGCCCCTACGCCCCGGTGACGCTCCAGGTACGCGAGGCCCAGGTGCGCAGGTGGGGGGCCTGGGCGACGAGATCGCGGTAGGCGTCGGTGGCCGACTGGAACACCGTCTCCACGACGTCGTCGGCGACGGCGTCCGGCCGCCAGGCCAGCACATAGCGGCACCACAGCGGGGAGCCGGCCAGCGGTTTGACCACGACGTGCGGGATCGGCCGCAGCGTGGGCTGCACGAGGGACACGCCCAGACCGTCGGCGATCATGCTCTGCAGCTGGGTCTGATCGCCCAGCCACTCGTGCACGGTGACCGGCGTGAACCCGGCCGCCGCACAGGCGTCGTAGAACACCCCCGGCCAGCCGGCACCGTCGTCCGGGGTCACGAACCAGGCGTCCTCGGCGAGGTCGGCGAGCTGCACCTGGGCGCTCCCCCGCAGCCGGTGCCGGGCGGGCAGGGCGACGAAGGTGGGCTCGGTGACGATGCCACGGTGCCGTACGGCGGTCGTGTGCCGCAGTTCCATGCCCGGGTAGTCGGCGGCGATGGCGGCGTCCACCGCACCCTCCTCCAGCAGCTCCACGAGCCGCGAGGAGGCGTAGGCGCTGGTGACCGCGAGGGTCAGTTCCGGCAGCCGGGCGCGGACGCGGGAGACCGTGCCGGACAGCATGGGCGAGTTGGTCGCGGCCAGGCGCAGGGTCCGGCGGGGGCGGTCGGAGGCCGGGCGGTGCCCGACGGCGGCGGCGCGCGCGAGGACGTCCCGGGCCTGCTCGACGACCTCGGCGCCGTACCGGGTCGGCCGGACCCCGCTCGGCCCGCGCTCGAAGAGCGGCTCGCCCAGGTGGCGTTCGATGCGCCGGAGCTGGGTGCTCACGGCGGGCTGCGAGTAGCCCAGCTGTGCGGCGGCGCGGCCCACGCTGCCCGCGTCGGCGATCGCGCACAGCACCCGCAGGTGCCGCAGCTCCAGCTCCATCGGTTCCCTTCCCGTCCCTACCGCGCCCGCGCCCTCCGGATCCCGCCGGTGACAGCCTCCGCGGGCCGTGCCCGCACCCGGCGGGCCCGAAGCGTTCCACCGCCTCGCCGCGGGCACAAGGCGCAGCTCGGCCAGGGTACGGCCGGCGGGGCGCGGGTCCGGATCCGGGCCCCGGACGTGCGGGGCCTCGCGGTACGCCGGCTACCGGCAGGCGCCGGCCGCCGCCGGTCTGCCGCGGACCCCGCTCTGGCGCGCGGGCTGATCACACACCAAGCACCTAAATATCGATCCTGTTTTCCTATAGCCTTTAGGAAATTGCGCTATGCTTCTTGGCGGATTGTTGCTGACGGAACGGAGAAGGCGATGATGGCGCGCGCGGGCCTGACCACCGAGCGCCTGGTGCACGCCGGTGCGGAGCTGGCCGACGAGGTGGGCTTCGACCAGGTGACGGCGTCCGCGCTGGCCCGGCGGTTCGACGTCAAGGTGGCGAGCCTGTACTCGCACCTGCGGAACACCCAGGACCTCAAGACCCGTATCGCGCTGCTCGCCCTGGAGGAACTGGCCGACCGCGCCTCCGAGGCACTGGCCGGCCGGTCCGGGAAGGACGCCCTCGCCGCCTTCGCGCACGTGTACCGGGACTACGCCCGCGCCCACCCCGGCCGCTACACCGCGGCCCGGCACCCCCTGGACCCCGCGACCGCGGCCGGCAGCGCGGGCGTCCGGATCGCGCAGCTGACCCGGGCGATCCTGCGCGGCTACGACCTGGCCGAGCCGGACCAGACACATGCGGTCCGCCTCCTGGGCAGCGTCTTCCACGGCTACGTCAGCCTGGAGGCGGCCGGCGGCTTCAGCCACAGCGCGCCCGACGCGCAGGAGTCGTGGACCCGGATCCTGGACGCCCTCGACTCCCTGCTGCGCAACTGGCCCGCCCACCCCTGACCCCTGGACACCGGACATGATGCACACCATCCCCCTCACCGCCGACCTGATACGCGGCGCCCTCGAACTGGAGCGCACCGCGCACGGCCTGCTGCCGCACCGGCTGCCCGCCCGGGCCCGCGCCCAGTGCGCCGACCCGCAGCTGGCCCTGGTGGAGTCCCAGCCCGCCGGCGTGCGCCTGGTCCTGCGCACCCGCGCCACCACCGTCGAGCTGGACGCCCTGCCGACCAAGCGGGTCTTCCTCGGCGCACCGCCCCGCCCGGACGGCGTCTACGAGCTGCTCGTCGACGGACGCCCGGCCGGCAGCGCCTCCCTCACCGAGGGCAGCACCCTCACCATCGACCCGGGCACCGGCGCGGCCGAGCACCGGCCCGGGCCGGTCGGCACCCTGCGGTTCACCGGTCTGCCGGACGCCGCCAAGAACGTGGAGATCTGGCTGCCGCACAACGAGACCACCGAACTCGTCGCGCTGCGCAGCGACGCCCCCGTCGAGCCCGTACCGGCCCGGGGCCGCCGGGTGTGGCTGCACCACGGCAGTTCGATCAGCCACGGCTCGGACGCGGCGACGCCCACCACCACCTGGCCGGCGCTCGCCGCCTCCCTGGGCGGGGTGGAGCTGGTCAACCTCGGGCTGGGCGGCAGCGCGCTGCTCGACCCGTTCACCGCCCGTGTGCTGCGTGACACGCCCGCCGACCTGATCAGCGTCAAGCTCGGCATCAACCTGGTCAACACCGATCTGATGCGGCTGCGCGCGTTCGGCCCCGCCGTGCACGGCTTCCTGGACACCGTCCGCGAGGGCCACCCCGACATCCCGCTGCTCGTGGTCTCCCCGGTCCTGTGCCCGATGCACGAGGACACCCCCGGCCCCACCGCCATCGACCTGGCGGCCCTGGGCGAGGGGCGGCTGGGGTTCAGGGCGGCCGGGGATCCGGCCGAGCGGGCGGCCGGGAAGCTCACCCTGGAGGTCGTCCGGGAGGAACTGGCCCGGATCGTGCGCGAGCGGGCGGCCGCTGACCCGGCCCTGCACTACCTGGACGGCCGGGAACTGTACGGCGAGGCCGACTTCGCCGAACTGCCGCTGCCCGACGGCCTCCACCCGGACACCGCCGGCCACCGCCGGATCGGCGAACGCTTCGCTGCGCTGGCGTTCGCCCCCGACGGCCCCTTCGCGGCCCGTGCCGTCTGAGGACGGCCCGCGGCCCGGGTCTTCGGCGGCTCACACCAGGTGGGCGAAGACGACCAGGTTGTCGGTGTAGTCCCGCACCGTGTGGTCGTAGTCCCCGGCGCAGGTGATGAGCCGGGCCTCGGGGCGCGAGGCGTCCGCGTACACCCGGTCGCTCGGGAAGTCGTCCTTGGCGAAGGTCTCGGCGCTGTCCACGACGAACTCCGCCGTACGCCCGTCGGCCCGCTCCACGGAGAACCGGTCACCGCGCTCCAGCTCGTAGAGGTCGGCGAAGACGGCGGCGGAGGTCACCGTGTCGACGTGGCCGGCGATGACCGCGGTGCCCACCTCGCCGGGCGAGGCGCCGCCGGAGTACCAGCCGACGAGGTTGGTGTCGGCGGCGGGCGGCGGCTGCAACTGGCCCGAGGCGCCGAGGGACAGGGTGGTGAAAGGGGCGTCCACCGAGATCTTCGGGATGCGCAGCCTGGTCGGCGTCGACCGGGGCAGCGACTCGCCGGCGTCCCGCGAGTCGGCGGGCGCGGCGGCGCCGGTGCCCGTGGCCCGGGGCGACCGCGGGGTGTCGTCCGCCTGCTGGTGGTGGCCGAACATGGTCACGGCGAGGAAGAGGGCCGCCACGCCCCACAGCGTGAGCCGCCCGCCACGGCCGGCGGGCCGCTCGTCCGCTGCCGGTCCTGAGGAGGGCGGAGAGGAGGGAACTGCTGCCATCGGACACCACCTCGCTCGGGCAGGGCAGCACGGAGGTCGGAACGGTTACCAGGGCGGGACGGTCGACGGGGCGGGGTGCAGGGGGCGCGGGCCGCCGACGCGGTGCGCGCGCCGACGGCGCCCGCAGCCCCTGGGACGCGCCGGCCCGTCAGGCCGCCGGCTCGGCGGCCTTCCTGCGGCGCAGCGCGTACGCGCCGGCCGCGCCTACGGCGAGCACGGCGAGGCCGCCCGCGGTGACACCCGGCGTGGCGAGCGCGCCGCCGCCGGTGTGCATGCCACCGCGCGGCTTCTCGTGGTCGTCGTCACCCCAGTCGCCCTTGTCGCCCTTGCCGCTGCGCTCGCCCTTGTCTCCCTTGTCTCCCTTGCCTCCCTTGTCCCCCTTGTCTCCACCGTCCTCACCGCTGTCGCTGTCCTTGTCCTTGTAGCTCTCGGGGTCGAAGCGGCTGTCGCCGCCCGAGCCCCAGTCGTCGCTGCGCACCGCGGCGAGAGCTCCGCCACCCGTGTGCATTCCGCCGCGCGGACCGTCGTGTTCCCGGCCGGAGTCGCGCTTGTTGCCGTAGTCCTTGTCGTGGTCGCTGTCGGATCCCTTGTCCTCACGGTCGGAGCCGCTGTCGCGCTGCTTGCTGTACGAGGAGTCGTCCCCGCCGCTGTCGCGCTCGGCCGGTACGGCGAACGCGGCGCCGGGTGTGGCGAAGGCCAGGGCGGCGGCGGCAGCCGCCGTCGCCAGGATCATGCGGGCAGAGCGCATAGTGATGTCCTTCCGCCGTGACCGGGCAGCGGATACCTCATCAGCTGGGTGGACCCGGCCCCGACATGAACCACCGTCAGTGAGGCCTCCGACATCCACCATCCGAGCCGCCCAGCCGGGTCACCAAGCCACCCGTCTGCCCCAGCGCGCCGGGTTTCGGCCCCCTCGTACGGACCAGTCACCGAAGCGGTCGCAGCGGCCGGCGGCACGGGCGGGCCGTGCGGCGGGTCGCCGCCCTCTTGTTATGACCGCTGTCATAACGCAGGCTGGTGCCGACGGCACGGAAGGCGCGACGCGGTGGGAGGCAGTGGTGGCGGACGGAACGGCACGGGCCCTGTGGGAGCGGTACGAGCCGGTGCACCAGCTCGTGTACTTCGCCCCGGAGGCACACCGGGCGGCGGACGGGCTCGGGCTGCGCGGATTCTGGATGGGCTACTTCGCGCTGCGTGCCGCCCCGCTCGGCGCGGCGCCCCCGTCCGTGGTGAGGAGCTGCTTCTACGTCTTCCACCCCGCGCGGGTGGCCCGGGCGCTGCCGGACGCCTGGTCGTACGCCACTCCGGCGGACGCGCTGGCGGCCCGCGCGGAGGCGGTGGACGCGGCGATGACCCGGCTGTTCGGGCCGGACACCGTCGCGTCGGCGGCGTTCACGCAGGCCGCGGACCTCGCCTGGGAGGCCGCCGCGGGCGCGGACACGGCGGGGCGGGTGCTGGGCGCCGCGAACCAGGCGCTGGAGCGCCCGGACCGGCCCGCCGCACGCCTGTGGCAGGCGCTGACGACGCTGCGCGAGCACCGGGGCGACTCCCATGTGGCGGTGCTGGTCGGCCTGGGGATCGGTCCCGTCGAGGCCATGGTTCTCAAGGCGGCGGCCGGCGAGTCCGAGGGGGCCTTCCTGCGCGAGACGCGCAAGTGGCCGCGGGAGGACTGGGCGGCGGCCGAGGCGCGGCTGCGCGCGGCCGGCCGGCTCGCGGCGGACGGCTCGCTCACGCCCGCGGGTGCCGCCCTGCGCGCGGAGGCCGAGGCCCTCACCGACGCGGCGGCCGAGGGACCGTGGACCACGCTGGGCACCGACCGGAGCGAGCGGCTGGCCGCACTCCTGGAGCCGCTGGCCCGCACGGTCGGCGAGTCCGGCCTGCTGCCGGCCGGGAACCCGGTGGGGCTGACCGGGGGGACGTACCCCGTCGGCCGCTGACGAGAGCTCCGCCTCCCGGCACACACACACCGACGCGGGCGGCCGAGGGAAGCCGGCCCGCACAGCCGGCGCCAGGACCGCCGCCGATCGGGACCCGGGCGGGGCCGGCCGGTGGGGGCGTACCCCGTAGACCCGGTGAGGCTGACCGGGAGGACGTACCCCGTCGGCCGCTGACGAACGCTCCGGTGCCGGCGCCCCCGCCCGGGCCGGCGGGTCGGGGGCGCCGTGGGCGGTTACCAGGTCACGGGGAGCCGCTCGGGGATGCGTTTCATGAAGCCGGTGCGCCAGACCAGTTGGCTCGTCGGGACCGCGAGGGTGAGGTCCGGGAGTCGGTCGAGCAGGACCTCCAGGGCGATGCGGGCGTGTGCGCGGCCGAGCGCGGTGGCGGGGCAGTAGTGGGCGCCGCCGCCGAAGGAGAGGTGGTCGGCGGTGTTGTCGCGGTGGACGTCGAAGCGGTGCGGGTCGGGGAACTTCTCCGGGTCGAGGTTGGCGCCCTCCACCAGGACCAGGACGAGTTCGCCGGCGCGGACACGGACGTCGCCGAGCCGGACGTCCTCCAGGGCGAGGCGGGGCAGCGCGTCGCCGATGGAGAGGTTCACCCGCAGCAGCTCCTCCACGCCTGCGCCGATCAGGTCGGGGCGGTCCCGCAGCAGGTCGCGGGCGATGGGGTGGGTGAGCAGGTGGACCAGGGCCATGGTGAGGAAGCCCGAGGTGGAGATGACGCCGGCCCCGAACAGGGTGACTCCGACGGTGGCCAGCATCTCGTCGCTCAGGTGCGCGTAGTCGGGGTCGTCGCGCAGGGCGGCGAGTTCCCCCATCAGGCCGTGCGTGGCCGGATCGTCGAGCAGGGCCGCCATCCGGGCGATGTCCCGGTCCCAGTTGAGCCGCGCGCCGGTGATCGGGCACGGGGAGTTCATGAAGGCGATGTCCAGGCTGCGCAGGAAGGCGGGGGCCTCGGTCTGCGCGATGCCGAGGATGCGGCAGTGCATCCCGGCCGAGTACGGCTCGCAGAACGCCCCGCGCAGGTCGGCCGTCGGCCCCTCGGCGACGATCAGGTCCACCAGGCGGTACGCCTCGGCGCGCAGCCAGTCGGTCAGCCCCGCCGCCTTGGGGTTGAGCGCCTTCATCACCGCGCGGCGCAGGCCCGCCCCGGTGATGTTGCCCATGTTGTTGACGACCTCGGGCGGGATCGTGAGCGCGTACTGGCGGGGGACGCCGGGTGCGGAGGTTTCCTTGAGGGAGAACCGGTCGTCCTTGAGTACCTGCGCGCACAGCTCGTAGGAGGAGACCAGCCAGGCCTCGTCGCCGGCGATGGTGCGCACCCGCCGCACCGGGGTGGTCTCGCGCAGCTCCGCGACCTCGGCGGGCACCCGGGTGCCGTCCCAGGAGAACGGGAAGGCGGGCAGAGGGGGGTGGTCGGCACGGGTGTCGGGGGCGGTGCTCATACCGCGGTTCCTTCCAGGGCGGTGGGCGTGACGACGGCGTGGCCCTGGTTGCGGGAGGCACGCAGGCCGGCGCCGCGGGAGTACAACAGCTCGGCCATCGGCAGGAGTTGGTGGTAGCAGTTGAGCGAGGAGGGCACCTTGAGAATGGCCGGGGTGTCCAGGAACAGCGGGGCCTCGGCGCACACGTACTCCAGGCACACGGCGCGCTGCCGTTCGGTCGGCGTCTCGCCACGCGCCGCGAGGAAACGATTCACCAGGGCCTCGCAGACCGACCGGAAGGCACCGTCGGAGACCAGCCGCTCCGTGAGCTGCCGGTGGATCTCCTGGTAGGCGGGGTTGGTGCGGAATTCGGACATCGGATGCCAGTCCAGCCGGGCGCCGTCCGGGTCGGCCGCCGACACCGCGTCGCGGACCTTGGCGCGCACCCCCCGCAGGTTCTTCACGGCCTTGCGGCGGGCCTCGTCCGGCGGATAGCCGGAGGCCTCGTACATCTCGGCGACGTACAGGTCGGTGTAGACGAAGTCGACCCGGTCGAAGTGGTCCAGCCCCCAGCGGGCGAGGTCGTGCAGGCGCCGGGCGGAGAAGTAGCTGTTGCCCGGGGACACGCCGATCACGGCGTGCGCGCCCTCGCCGAGGATGATCTCGCAGTGGGAGGTGTACGGCTGGACTTCGAAGACGTCGGCCATCAGCACGGATGCTGTGGTCACGGGGGTGATCCTCCGCCGCGCGCTAGTCCCTGCGGGCCCTGTGCCCCCGGTGTGGCGATGCGGCGCCCTCACGCTAGCCGTACGAGATCAATACGGGTAGTGACGACATGGGTTTGGCCGGAAACAGTCGTATCAACGGGTGAAACGCCCGGCGAGCGGCCTTGATTGCGGGCCGTACCCTGGGGCCGTGGTCAACCGAGACGAGGATCCAGGACAGGTGGCGGCCCGGCTCACCGGGCGGCCGGTCAGCGGGGCCCGGCGGGCGTCGGGGTCACCCGCCGAAGTACTGCTGGACGGCGGAACTCCGGTGATGGTCAAGCGTGGCGACGGCCCGGGGGCGGTGCGCGCCGAGGTGGCCGGACTGCGCTGGCTGGCCGCCGCGGACGCGGTGCGGGTGCCGGCGGTGCTCGGGCACGACGAGCACTGGATGGTGACCGAACGGGTGCCGACCGGCGATCCCAGCCCCGCTGCGGCGATGCTTTTCGGCCAGGCGCTGGCCACCGTGCACGCGGCCGGTGCACCCCACTTCGGGGCGCCGCCGCCCGACGGTCCGCAGGACGCCTGGATCGGCCGCGCCCCCATGCGGAACGCACCGGGCACCGACTGGCCCCGCTGGTACGCCGAGCACCGTGTGCTGCCCTATGTGCGCGCCGCGGTCGACGGCGGCACGCTCCGGCCGGGCGAGGCGGCCGTGTTCGAGCGGGTCTGCGAACGGCTGCCGGAGCTGGCGGGCCCGCCGGAGCCGCCCGCCCGGCTGCACGGCGACCTCTGGAACGGCAACGTGCTGTGGGGCGCCGACGGCGAGGTCCGGCTCATCGACCCGGCCGCGCACGGCGGGCACCGGGAGACCGACCTGGCGATGCTCCGGTTGTTCGGCTGTCCGCACCTGGAACGGGTATGCGTCGGCTATCAGCAGACGGCGCCACTGGCCGACGGCTGGCGGGACCGGGTGGGGCTGCACCAGCTCTTCCCGCTGCTGGTGCACGCGGTGCTCTTCGGACGGGGGTACGCCGAACAGGCCCTGGCGGCAGCACGGGACGCGCTCGCGGAATGACCCCGCCGGGCCGTCCCTCCGCGCTGTGATCACACAGCGTGAGGAAACCAATCACCCGTTCGACTCGTATAAGGACGTGAAAGCCTAATCAGGGAGAGACCATGCAACCGTTCACGCTCAACTACGCGCGGCCCGCAGTGCAGTTGGACGTCACCGCACCGTACGCGTACGACTCCGGACTGCAGTTGAACGTCCTCCCGGACGGGCGGATCGCCGCCACCGACCACATGACCCTGAGAGCGCTGGGAACCACGACCTCGACGGCCGGTTCCAAGACGCACTTCGACGACTGAACCGCGGACTTCGGCAGATGACCGTGCTCATCCTGACCAGTGAAGCGGACGTGACGGCGGACATGGTGGTCCTCCGGCTGGGCGAGGCCGGGGTGCCCGTCGTCCGTCTCGATCCCGCCGATCTGACCAACGGGGTCTCGCTGTCGGGCGAGTACGTGCAGGGCGTCCACCGGGGGCATCTGTCCGTCGGCGGGCGCCTGGTGAGCATGAACGGCCTGCGCTCCATCTGGGTGCGCAGGCCGGGGGCCCCGGCCGCCCGCGCCGCGCAGCCGTCCGCCTGGCTGACGGAGGAGTCGGCGCAGGCGCTGTACGGCATGCTGCGCTGGAGCGACGCCCGCTGGATGAACCATCCGGACGCCGCCGGCCGGGCCCGGCACAAGCCCTGGCAGCTGCACCTGGCCCAGCGCAGCGGCCTGCCGGTTCCGGCCACCCTCATCACGACGTTCCCGCAGGCCGCGCGGGAGTTCGCGGAACGCTTCCCGGACCTGGTGGTCAAACCGGTCTCCGGCGCGCATCCGCAGGAGCCGCCCCGGGCGGTGCCGACCAGCCGGGTGGCGCCGGACGCCGACTTCAGCGCGGTGGCGTTCGGCCCGACGCTGCTGCAGCGGCGGGTCGCCAAGCGGGCCGACATCCGGCTGACCGTGATCGGCGGCACCCTGCTGGCCGCGCGCAAGCCCGCGGATCCGGACGCCCATCCGGACGACGTGGACGTGCGTTTCGCCCCGTCGGTGTCCCCCTGGCTGCCCGCGGAGGTGCCGCCGCGCGTCGCCGAGGCCGTGCTGCGCTACATGGCCGACGCGGAACTGGCCTACGGTGCCTTCGACTTCGCGGAGGACGCCGACGGGATCTGGTGGTTCCTGGAGTGCAACCAGTCCGGCCAGTTCGGCTTCGTGGAGATGGACACCGGCCAGCCGATCGCCGCCGCCATCGCCGACTGGCTCGCGGGGCAGGCCGGTCCGGACCGCCGGTGTACGCGGAGCGACCGGAGCACGGCCTCGTGAAGGCGCGGGGAACGGCAAGAAGAACAGCTCGTGGCACGGTTCGTGGAACGGCTCGGAGAAGGGAACGCGACATGCGCATCGGACTGCTGGGAACCGGCCCGTGGGCGCGGGCGGCGTACGCGCCCGCCCTGGCCGGGCACACCGGTGGGGAGTTCGCCGGGGTGTGGGGCCGCCGGCCGGAGGCGGCCACGGCGCTCGCGGAGCGGTACGGCGTCGCCGCGTACGCCGACGTGGACGCGCTGCTGGCCGACGTGGACGCGGTGGCGGTGGCCCTGCCGCCGTCCGTGCAGGCCGGGTTGGCGGTGCGGGCGGCCCGGGCGGGCCGTCATCTGCTGCTGGACAAGCCGCTGGCCCTGTCGGTGGCCGAGGGGCGGGCCGTGGCGGAGGCGGTGGAGCGGGCCGGGGTGGCGTCGGTGGTGTTCTTCACCGCGCGCTTCCAGAAGGAGCCGGAGGCGTGGATCGAGGAACAGGCCGCCGTCGCGGGGTGGTTCACGGCGCGGGCCCAGTGGCTGGGGGCGGTGTTCACGAGCGACAGCCCGTTCGCGGACTCGCCGTGGCGGCGGGAGAAGGGCGCGCTGTGGGACGTCGGCCCGCACGCCCTGTCGGTGCTGCTGCCGGTCCTCGGCGACGTACGGCACGTGGTGGCGGCGGCGCACGGCCCGGCGGACACCGTGCACCTGGTGCTCGACCACGCCACCGGCGCGTCGAGCAGCCTCACGCTCAGCCTGTCGGCCCCGCCGGCGGCGGCGGGGGCCGACGTGGAGCTGCGCGGCGAGGCGGGGGTGACGGTCCTGCCGGGCAGCTCCGAGGGGGCGGTCCCCGCGCTCGCCCGGGCGGCGGACGCGCTGGCACGTGCGGCCGCCACGGGCCGCCCGCACCCCTGCGACGCCGCTTTCGGCCTCCGGGTCACCGAGATCCTGGCCACCGCGGAGGCCCGGCTGACGGGTGGGGCGGAGCAGGAAATGTGAGCACTGCTCTCGTGGGTGCGGGCATGGACCCCGGCCGGGGCGGGCGCGGCCGGGCGGGCCGGCGGGCGTCCACCGAATTCCGGCTCCGCTCGCTTGCCGCTCTGCGCGCGGGGCGTTCCCACGGCGGCGTAGCTTGGGGATGTGGTATCGAGGCGCGGCTGGTCGTCGCGCGGGCACCTGAAGGATCGCGGCTGGCTGCGGGGCGCGCCACCGCCGTGGTGGGTACGGGTGCTGCCCGTGCTGCTGCTGGTGGCCGTCGGCGTGGCCACGCTGGTCACGCCGCACGCGTACGACCTCGGTTTCCTGCTGGGTGCCATCCCGCCGCTGGCGGTCCTGTCCTACGGCCCGGCGGCGACCGGTGTGCTCGGGGTGGGCGTGGTCGTGGTGCTGAACATACCGGCCACGCATCTGAACCGCCCCGGTGACACCGATCTGCTCACCATCGTCTTCGTGGCCGCGCTGAGCGTGTTCGTGTCCTATGTGCGCAGCCGCCGGGACGCCCAGCTGAACACCGAGCGGGCGATCGGCGAGGCGGTGCAGCGGGCGGTGCTGCCGCCGCTGCCGGAGCGGGTCGGCCGGGTCGGCTGCGCGGCCTTCTACCGGGCCGCCCAGGACGGGACGCTGGTGGGCGGCGACTTCTTCGACGTGCGGCACGGGCCGCACGGGGTGCGCGCGGTGATGGGGGACGTACAGGGGCACGGGCTGTCGGCGGTGGCGACGGTGGTGTCGCTGCTGGGCGCGTTCCGGGAGGCGGCCCTGGACCAGCCCGACCTGGAGTCGGTCGCGGCCCGGATGGACCGCCGGCTGGCGGTCGACTCGGCGGACGTACGGCACGGAGAGCTGTTCGCGACGGCCCTGCTGGTGGAGTTCGCCACCGGTTCGACCGCGATGCGGGTGGTGGCCTGCGGTCATCCGGCGCCGGTGCTGCTGCACGGGGAGCAGGCCCGGGAGGTGGCCGTCGCGCCCGGTCCGCCGCTGGGCATCGGGCTCCTCGACGTCGACCGGCCGAAGGAGGTCACCGTGCCGTTCGGGCCGGGCGACCGGGTCTTCCTGGCCTCCGACGGGGTGTGGGAGGCCCGGGACACCACCGGCACCTACTATCCGCTGCCCGAGCGGCTGGCCGCCCTGGCCCGCACCCCGTCCGCCGAGCTGCCCGCCGCGGTGTGGGCGGACCTGCTGCGGCGGCAGTACGCGGTCCGCGACGACGCGACCATCCTGGTGCTGACACCCGAACCACCGGCCCCCTAGGGTTTCCCGCCGACGTCGGTGACGCGGACGCGCCGGCCTCGGCCGGGTGCCGCGGGAAGCCGCCGGCGGTCCTGTTCATCCGGGCCATCGGCACCGGTCCGCAGCGGTTCCCGGGCGCGCCCTGGAGAGCTGACGCCCGCCTGCCCCCGGCGGCGCGCCGGGTCGGCTCCTCCGTGCCGCCGGACCGACGGGGGCTGGGTGGGCGCCGGACTGCGGCGCGCGGCCGGGGCTCCTGGATCGCCGTACCGCCGCACCGGCCGACCGCTTGCCGGAGTGACTCGCTCCGCCCGAGGGCCACCGGCACGCTCCGTGCGCCCGGCCTTCCGGAGGACGCGTCGCAGCAGGCCGACGGCACGCCGACGGGTGCTCGCGCCGTTGTGCGGGCGGTGGCCGGTCAGAGGGGGCCGGGCTCGCGCCGGGTGTAGAGGGCGAGACCGGAGAGGGCGGACCACAGCGCGTCGGGTTCCGCCGGGACGGTCCGCCCCCGCGCCCGCCACTCCGCGACGAGGCCGGCGTAGATCGGCTCCGGGGTGAGGTCCGCCCGGTGCGGTCCGCGCATCCGGTCCACCCAGTCCATCCGGTCCATCCAGTCCAAACGGTTCATGCCCGGGCAACGTCCGGGACCCGCCTCCGGTACGCCCCGCACCGCGCGCTCACCGGGTCGGGTGAGGCCATCCCTCGAACGGGGCGTTCCACCCGTCGGACAAGCATGCCGCTCCGCTCGGTGGGGGCGGCGGGCGCGGACCGTCGCCAGGGGCGCGGACGTCGCCGTAGGAGATGCGGGTCTTCGGGCGTCATCCGGCCACCCGGCTCCGGGTCCGGTCAGCGGGCCTCGCTCACCACCCGGCCCGGCGCGGCATCGCGGGCCCCTGAGGGGTCTCCGGCCCTGATTCTGGGGACCGAGCGGTCTCCCGCGTCGACGCGCGCCCCGCGCATCCCGCTCCTATGCTGGGAAGGTCCTGCCGGAAAAGGCCTGCTCGAAGGCCTGCTGGAACGGTCCTGCGGGTCAGGTCCGGGCTCCGACGTCCGCCCCGCGCACGGTCGCCTCTCACGTGCTTGGAGTCAGCCCATGTCGCCTACCTCCGTACGTCTGCGCCGGGCGGCCATGGTCGCCGTACTGGCCGGCACGCTGCTCGTGCCGGTCACGGCGGGGGCGGCACCGGCCGCCGTACCGGCCGCGTTCGCCGCCGGCACGCCCAGCCCGTCGCCGTCCGGGCCGGACGTCCGCTCCCTCTCCCCCGACGTGACACGCCGGCTCGACGCCTCGATTCAACGGGTGATGCGGGAGGCGAACGTGCCGGGCGTGACCGTCGGAGTCTGGACGCCGGGGCAGCGCGGTTACGTCCGTTCGTTCGGCGTCGCCGACAAGGCGACCGGCCGGAAGATGACCCCGGACCTGTACACGCGCATCGGCAGCGAGACGAAGACGTTCACCGTGACGGCACTGCTGCAACTGGTGGACCAGGGAAAGGCCGGCCTCGACGACACGATCGACAAGTACGTCGACGGCGTCCCGAACGGCCACAGGATCACCCTGCGGCAACTGGCCGGCATGCGCAGCGGGCTGTTCAACTACTCCGAGGACGACGGCTTCTTCAAGGCGCTCACCTCGAACCCCCGCCGCTCCTTCACCCCGCAGCAGCTGCTGGCCTACTCCTTCCGGCATCCGGTGATGTTCCAGCCGGGCCAGAAGTTCTTCTACTCCAACACGAACCTGATCCTGCTCGGCCTGGTCGTGGAGAAGAAGAGCGGGCAGCGGCTCGCGGACTACCTCAAGCAGCACATCCTCGACCCGGCCGGCATGAAGCACACGTCCCTGCCGAGCGGCAGCCGGTTCCCCAGCCCGCACGCGCTGGGCTACACCAACCAGACGGCGAACGGCAAGGTCGCCGACGCCACCGGCTGGAACCCCTCCTGGGGCTGGGCGGCCGGGGCGATGGTCTCCACCCTGGACGATCTGCGCGTCTGGGCACCCGCGGTGGCGACCGGTGAACTGCCCGACGGCAAGCGGATGATCAGCCGCGCCACGCAGCGGCAACGGCTCATCACGCCGGCGACGTCGATCCCGGGCGCCGGGTACGGGCTGGGCATCTTCACCGTGCACGGCTGGATCGGCCACAACGGCTCCCTGCCCGGCTACGAGTCGCTGACCATCTACCTCCCGGCGACGCGGACGACCCTCGTCGTGGTCCTCAACACCGACATCGACCACGCCCACCAGGAGCCCAGCACGCTGTTCGGCCAGGCGATCACCCAGATCGTCTCCCCGCAGCACGTGTTCAACCTGCCGGCCCAGCCGGCGGCCAGGTGAGGCACCGACTCCCTCGGTCTCCCGTCCCATTGGGCCCGCACCAGGTACGGCCCGCCGCTCATGGCTCCGCCGGCGGCCTGGGGGGGTGGCCGCCGGCGGAGACGCCGCGCCCGGGGCGGGGGGAGAGGGCCCTGGGCGGCTCAGAGGTCGGATGCCCTCGAATCCGGGGAGCACACACGGGAGTTTCCGCCGTCCGGAGCAGTGTCAGCGGATGCCGCTACCAGGGGGCACGCGTGCAGGTCGTTACGAGAGGCGGGTGCCGCTCTCGATCACGGCGGAGCCGAGCGCGCCTCGCGGCGCCGGACGGCATAAGCTCGGCGGATGGCGAAGTACTTCGACGTGCACCCCGACAACCCGCAGCCGCGCAGCATCGGCCAAGTCGCCGACGCGGTCCGCTCGGGGGCGCTCATCGCATATCCGACCGACTCCTGCTACGCGCTCGGCTGCCGGCTGGGCAGCCGGGACGGCATGGACCGGATCCGCTCCATCCGCCGGCTGGACGACCGGCACCACTTCACGCTGATGTGCCGGGACTTCGCGCAGCTCGGCCAGTTCGTCCGGGTGGACAACGACGTGTTCCGGGCCGTGAAGGCCTCGACGCCGGGCAGCTACACGTTCATCCTGCCCGCCACCCGCGAGGTGCCGCGCATGCTCCAGCACCCGAAGAAGAAGACCGTGGGCGTACGCATCCCCGACCACGTGGTCACCCAGGCACTGCTCGAGGAGCTGGGCGAGCCGCTGGTGTCCAGCACGCTGCTGCTGCCGGACGAGGAGGAGCCGATGACCCAGGGCTGGGAGATCAAGGACCGCCTCGACCACGTGGTGGACGCGGTGGTCGACTCCGGCGACTGCGGCACCGAGCCGACGACGGTGGTCGACTTCTCCTCCGGCGAGGCGGAAATCGTCCGACGCGGCGCCGGCGACCCCGACCGCTTCGAGTGAACGAGCGGGCCACACCGAGGGCACCCGCGAACAGACGGGACACCGGCCGCGGTGACGGACCGTCGTCGCAGTAGCCGCCTCACTCCGAGCCGGTCGGCGGGGCGAACAGGTACCGGTCCATCATGAGTGCCGCGTCGGCCAGAATCTCCGCGTCCCCCATGGGGTCGTCGCGGAAGGCGAGGTCGAGGAGGGTGCTGCCGACCTCGACGGCGAGGCGGCCCCGTCGACGTGATGCGGCGGTGTCCGGCATCCCGTACCCCCGGACGAGGGCGCGGTGCACCCGGTCGGCGATCTCGTGATCGGTCTGCCGGGTGACGGCTCGCAGTGACGCGATGCGGGGGCCGTGGTACCAGATGCGACGGTAGCCGGGCTCGTCGCGGAAGCGGTCGGCGTACGCGGTGATCAGCTTTTCCAACAGGTCCTGCGAGCGTTCGGGGAGCGGCTCGGCGGTGACGCGTTCGGCGATCCGCACATCCGCCTGAAGCCAGCCGCGCATCAGCGAGGCGACGATCGCTTCCTTGTCGGCGAAGTACCGGTACAGCACGCCGACCGACACTCCGGCCTCGGCCGCGATCAGCTTGGTGCTCAGATCGTCGTAGGCGGTCGTCTCCAGCAGGGAAGCCGTCACATCGAGGATGCGGGCGACCTTCTCCCGACTGCGTTGCTGCTGCGGCTCGTGCATGTCGGCCATCGAACTCCTTGACACCTCCCCAAAACCCGAACCAGAGTCTAGTTCATGTTTTTGTCCAGAGGCGTCACCCGCACGAAGCTCGGGCCGGACTTCCAGCGCGTCTGGACCTCGGTGACCGTCTCCAGCCTCGGCGACGGAATGCGCTTCGTCGCTCTGCCCCTGCTCGCGGCCCGGCTCACCTCCGATCCTCGACAGGTCACCTTCGTCTACGTGGCCGAGCAACTGCCCCTGCTCCTGTTCGGCCTCCTCTCGGGCGCCGTGGCGGACCGCTTCGACCGCCGTCGCATCCTGTGGGCCGTCGACGCCGTCCGAGCCGTGACCGTCGGGGCGCTCGCCGTCGCGGTGGCAGCCGGCGCGCTGACGGTGCTGCTGCTGGCCGGCGTCGGTTTCCTTCTCGGGCTCGGGCAGACCCTCTACAACGGAGCATGGTCGGGCATCGTGCCGACGCTGGTCGCCTCCCCCGAACTGACACGGGCCAACGCCCGTCTGCAGTCCGGTTCGCTCATGACCGACACTCTCGTCGGCACCCCGCTGGGCGCTGTGCTCTTCGGCGTCGGGGCCGCGCTTCCCTTCGCCGTGGACGCGGTGTCGTTCGCCGCCGCCGCCGTACTGGCCCTGACGCTGAGCGGCGACTTCCGTCCACGGCCGCGAGCCGCACCGCACCCCCGGAGGAGGCTGCTGGGCGACACCGGTCAAGGGGTGCGCTGGCTCTGGGGCCGGCCTGTGCTCCGTCGTCTCTGCCTGACGTCCGGGATCACCAACTTCGTGGGCGGGGGTCTCATCGCCATCCTGGTGCTCTACGCCCGGCAGACCCTGGGCCTGACCGGTTACGGATTCGCCCTGTTGGTCGCCTCCTTCGCGATCGGCGGCACAGCGGGGGCGATGGCGACCCCCCGCCTGTGCGCCCGTTTCGGCACCCCCCGGGTCCTGCGGCTGACCGCCGCGGTCACCGCAGGCACCGCAGTCGTCGCCGGCGCGGCCTCCTCGGGCCTCGTCGCGGCCGCGTCCATCGCCGCGTACGGAGCGGCGAACCTGGCATGGAACGTGACCGCGGTCTCCCTCCGCCAGGCACTCGTCCCCGCTCACCTGCTGGGGCGCGTCGGCATGGCCTACCAGATGGTCGTCGGCGGCGGAATCACGCTCGGCGCGGTGCTCGCGGGCCTTGGAGCCGACGCCTTCGGGCTCCGTGCCCCCTTCTTCATCGGCGGCGCTCTGCTCCTCGCCGCGAGCCTGGTCAGCATGCGTCACGCCGGCCACGGCACTCCGGCACCCTGTGGCTCGACGGGACCGGCGGAACCGGGCGGCAACCCGTGAACCGTCGTTCGCGGAGTCACCGATCGTTTCGAGTGAGCCGTCGGGACGCCGGGTGCGGGTACTCGCGAGGGGCGTGGCAGCATGGCCCTACCCGTGGCGCCGGGCGGCGTTCGCCGTTCGTTGCGCATGTCCGAGGGAGGGCCTTCTCACGATGACCGACGTCCAGGCGACCGCCGTCGACATCCCCACCGAGGACGGCGTGGCCGACGCCTACCTCGTCCATCCGGCCGACGGCCGTCCCCGTCCGGCGGTCCTCTTCTACCAGGACGCGTACGGCCTGCGCCCGCAGCTGCGTGCGATGGCGGACCGGCTCGCCGGCGCCGGGTACACGGTGCTGGTGCCGAACGTGTTCTACCGCGAGGGCCGGGCGCCGGTCGTGGAGTTGCCCGAGTTCATCGACCCGGGCGCCGACCCGTCCATCTGGGAGCGGCTCGGCCCGATCCTGGGCGCCCTGACCCCGGATCTGGTCAAGCGGGACGCGGACGCCTATCTGCGGTGGCTGGCCGACAGCCCCCTCGTGTCCGACGGCCCGGTGGCGCTGACCGGCTACTGCATGGGCGCCCGGCTCGCGCTGTGGACCGCCGGCTCGCACCCGGACCGGGTCGCGGCGGTGGCCGGGTTCCACGGCGGGCGACTGGCCACCGACGACGTGGACAGCCCGCACCTGGAGGCCCGGAACATCACCGCGGAGCTGTACTTCGGGCACGCCGACGAGGACCCGTCGCTGCCCCCGGAGCAGATCGAGCGCTTCGAGGAGGCCCTGACCTCCGCGGGCGTACGGCACACCTGCGAGGTCTACCGCGGTGCCGCGCACGGCTACACCCAGGCGGACACCCCCGCGTACCACCCGGAGGCCACCGAGCGGCACTGGGCCGCGCTGCTCGACCTGCTCGCGCGCACCTTCTGACACCGGGCCCGGCGTCCGCTCCCGCAGGGGTCGCCGGGCCCACCGCTCCCCCGCCCGCCCCTTCGTGTCCGTGACATTTCCTGTCCATGTCATTGACATGAACTGGTCCCCGTATCAACCTGAGAGCGCTCTCAAGCAGGTACGGACCAACTCCGTGCCGCCCCGACCCCCCACGGAGGTGGAGAGTGCCTCACACGCTCACCCGCCGCGCGCTGCCCCTGACCGCCGCCACGGCGCTGGTCGGCGGGCTGCTCGCCCTCGGCGCGCCGGGCCCCGCCGGTGCCGCCGTCCCCGACACCATCCCCCTGAAGATCACCAACAACTCGGGCCGTTCCGAACCCGTCTACGTCTACGACCTCGGCACCCAGCTGTCCTCGGGACAGCAGGGCTGGGCCGACGCGAACGGTGGCTTCCACGCCTGGCCGGCCGGTGGGAACCCGCCGACGCCCGCGCCGGACGCGGCGATACCCGGGCCGGCCGCCGGCCAGTCCAAGACGATCCGCATCCCCAAGTTCTCCGGCCGGATCTACTTCTCCTACGGCCGGAAACTGGACTTCAGACTGACCACCGGCGGGCTGGTCCAGCCGGCCGTGCAGAATCCCTCCGACCCCAACCGGAACATCCTGTTCAACTGGTCGGAGTACACACTCAACGACTCCGGCCTGTGGCTCAACAGCACACAGGTGGACATGTTCTCGGCGCCCTACGCGGTCGGCGTGCAGCGGGCCGACGGCAGTGTGAGCAGCACCGGGCACCTGAAGTCCGGTGGCTGGACCGGCTTCTTCAACGCGCTGCGCGGACAGCCGGGCGGGTGGGCGGGTCTGATCCAGACCGGCTCCGACGGCACCGTGCTGCGCGCGCTGTCCCCGCTGTACGGCGTGGAGACCGGCGCGCTGCCGGCGAACGCGATGGACGACTACGTGAACCGGGTCTGGCAGAAGTACACGACCTCGACGCTGACCGTCACGCCGTTCGCGGACCAGCCGAACACGAAGTACTACGGCCGTGTCTCCGGGAACGTCATGAACTTCACCAACTCCTCCGGCGCGGTCGTCACCAGCTTCCAGAAGCCCGACGCGTCCAGCATCTTCGGCTGCCACAAGCTGCTGGACGCGCCCAACGACCAGGTGCGCGGGCCCATCTCCCGTACGCTGTGCGCCGGTTTCAACCGGTCGACCCTGCTGGTGAACCCCAACCAGCCGGACACCACGACGGCGAACTTCTACCAGGACGCGGTGACCAACCAGTACGCACGCAAGATCCACGCGCAGATGGCCGACGGCAAGGCGTACGCGTTCGCCTTCGACGACGTCGGCAACCAGGAGTCGCTGGTGCACGACGGCAGCCCGCAACAGGCGTATCTGACGCTGGATCCGCTCAGCTGACACGGCGCGGTCCCGCACCCCGGGGTACGGGGTGCGGGACCGCGGCGGTGCGGGGTGCTCAGCCGGTCGTCAGGGCGGTGTCGTCCACGACGAAGCTGGTCTGCAGCGAGGAGTCCTCCACGCCGTTGAACTTCAGCGTGACCGTCGAGCCCGCCAGCGAGGACAGGTCGAAGGTCTTCTGGCTGTAGCCGGAGGCCGCGTTGAGGTTCGAGTAGGTGGCGAGGGTCTTCGAACCGGCGGTCACCGTCAGCTTGTCGTACTGGGTGGCGGCGGTCTCGGCGGTGTCGATGTGCAGGTAGAAGGTCAGGGTCGCCTTGCAGCCCGCGGGGATCGTCACCGACTGGGACACGGTGTCGGTGTGCGAGGAGCCGTACCCGTCCAGCCAGGCCTTGTACGAGCCGCCGTGGGCCGCCTCACCGCTGTCGGTGGTGATGACGCCGCTGGTCGCGGTCCAGCCGGTGGTGCCGGACTCGAAGCCGGGGTTGCTCAGCAGCTGTGCGGAGGTGCAGCCGCCGCCGGTCGCGCTGACCGTCCAGGTGAAGGTGGCGGTGCCGGTGGCGCCGGTGGAGTCGGTCACCGTGACGGTGGTGCTGGAGGTGCCCGCCGCGGTGGGCGTGCCGGTGATCAGGCCGGTGGAGCTGTTGATCGACAGCCCGGCCGGCAGACCGGAGGCGCTGTAGGTCAGCGCGCCGCTGTTGGTGCTGCTCGCCTGGATCTGCAGGCTCACGGCGGTGCCGACGGTGGCGGACTGGTTGCCCGGGTTGGTGACCGTCACCCCGCTGCTCGGCGGGTTGATGTGGCTGCCGACGTTGATGCCGGCGAAGGCGTTGCCCACGCCCGCGTACTGCGTGGAGTTGGTGCCGTACAGCGCGGCGGCTGCGTTGAGGGCGGCGGTGCGGGCTCCGGCGTAGTCGGTGCTGGACGTCATGTACGACGTCAGCGCCTTGTACCAGATCTTCAGCGCGGCGTCGCGGCCGATGCCGGTGACGGCCACGCCGTCGGAGGTCGGGCTGTTGTACGTCACACCGTTGATGACCTTGGTGCCGCTGCCCTCGGAGAGCAGGTAGAACATGTGGTTCGCCGGGCCCGAGGAGTAGTGCACGTCCAGGCCGCCCACGCCGGAGTACCAGCTGTCGGCCGAGCCGCCGTCCTTGCTGGGCTTGTCCATGTAGCGCAGCGGGGTGCCGTCGCCGTTGATGTCGATCTTCTCGCCGATGAGGTAGTCACCGGGGTCGCTGGCGTTGTTGGCGTAGAACTCCACGCCGGTGCCGAAGATGTCGGAGGTGGCCTCGTTCAGGCCGCCGGACTCACCGGAGTACTCCAGGCCCGCGGTGTTGGAGGTGACGCCGTGGCTCATCTCGTGGCCGGCCACGTCCAGCGAGGTCAGCGGGTCGTTGTTGCCGGAGCCGTCGCCGTAGGTCATGCAGAAGCAGCTGTCGTCCCAGAACGCGTTCACGTACGCGTTGCCGTAGTGGACCCGGGAGTACGCGCCCACGCCGTCGTTCTTGATGCCGCTGCGGCCGAAGGTGTTCTTGTAGAAGTCCCAGGTCTCCTGCGCCCCGTAGTGCGCGTCGGCGCCCGCGGTGGCGGCGTTGGAGTTGGTGCCGTCGCCCCAGGTGTCGTTGGTCTGGGAGAACAGCGTGCCGGTGCCGGAAGTGCCGTGGTTCAGGTTGTACGTCTTGTGGCCGCCGCGCGCCCCGTCGGTGAGCGTGTACGTCGAGCCCGACTGGGTCGTCGTCAGCGTGACCTGTCCGCTGTACCTGGTCTTGCCGACGCCGGTGTCGATCGCCTGGTACCGGTACAGCTCCTTGCCCGTGGTGGCGTCGGTGACGACGTGCAGCGCGCTGGGCGTGCCGTCGTCCTGGAAGCCTCCGACGACCGTCTCCCAGGCGAGCTTCGGGGTGCCGTTGCCGGCCCAGATCACCTTGCGGGCGCTGTCGGCGGAGGGCTTGTCGGCACGCAGGGACTTGGCGGTCCTCAGGGCCGCGGTCGTGGCGGCGGCCCTGCTGACGGTCGGGGTGGTGGAACGCACCTTGATAGTGTGCCTGTTGTTGAAGGTGGTGCTCACCGTCCCCTTGGCCAGCGAGGCGGGCGGGGTGTGCACGACGAGGTCGCCGCCGAGGACGGGCAGCCCGGCGTAGGTGCGCTCGTACCGGGTGTGCAGCGTGCCGTCGTTGTCCTTGACGACGTCCTTGACGACCAGCTTCTCCTGCGCGCCGAGGCCGAGGCTGCGGGCGGTCGTGGCGGTGTGCTGCCGGGCGCTCTCCATCAGTGCCTGGTGCTGGGCGGGGCTGAGTGCGGCCGTCAGGCCGCCGGCGCGCAGCGGGCCGGGGTGGGCGGCGGCCGGGGTGGCGGTCGCCGGGACGGCCTGCAGGCCGACGGCGAGGAACGCCGCGGTGGAGACCAGGGCGGCTCCGACCGTGGCCCGCTTGCGGGGAAGGGGTCTGTGGGGTCTCACTCGTACTCCTCCTGCTGCGGCCGCCGTCCGGCGGCCGGTGACAGACGGGCAGAGAGGTCTGCTGCCCGGGCGAGCTGAGCTGTGCGGGACCCTGATCCGTGCACCGGTGGGGTGGATCAGCGTGCGGCGAGAATGACAGCATTGACGATGCCATGTCACCTTGTGGGTGGTCATTCGAGGGTTTTCCCTATCGGTTCGAGGAACCGAACGAGGGGGCGGCGCGCGGCGGTTCGGCGTAGGTTGGGCCGCGGCTGACGACCTCACGCCCTGGCTGAGAAGGGGACACGACTCATGACCGATCCGGCCACGACGCCCGAGCGGGCCGCTCTCCACACGATCGACACGTCGGTGCCGCACTCGGCCCGCATCTGGAACTACTGGCTCGGCGGCAAGGACAACTACCCGGTGGACGAGCGGGCGGGCGACGCCTACACCGCCGTCTTCCCCGGCATCGTCGCCATCGCCCGGGGCAGTCGTGCCTTCCTGCGCCGGGGCATCGGGTACCTCGTCTCCCAGGTGGGCATCCGGCAGTTCCTGGACGTCGGCACCGGCCTGCCGACCGCCGACAACACCCACGAGGTGGCCCAGCGGCTCGCCCCCGAGGCGCGGATCGTGTACGTCGACAACGACCCGATGGTCCTCGCCCACGCCCGGGCCCTGCTGTGCTCCTCCGCCGAGGGCGCGACGGCCTACATCGACGCGGATGTGACGGACCCGGACCGGATCCTCACCGCCGCCGCCGAGACGCTGGACCTCACCCGGCCCACCGCGCTCATCCTGAGCAACATCCTCGGCCATGTCGCCGACCACGCCCGGGCCCGCTCCCTCGTGGACCGGCTCATGGGCGCGCTGCCGTCGGGCAGTCACCTCCTGCTCAACGACGGGTCGCTCGGCGTCGACCCGGTCTTCGAACAGGCCCAGGAGGCCTACAACAACAGCGGCGCCGTCCCCTACAACCTGCGCACGGTCGAGGAGATCACCTCGTTCTTCGACGGCCTGGAGCTCGTCGAACCCGGGGTGGTGCCGGTCACCCGGTGGCGCCCGGAGCCCGGTCCGGCCGCCCCGGAGACCGTCGCCGAGCACGGGGGCGTGGCGAGGAAGCCGTAACCGCGGGGGGACACGTGCGTCCTCTGGTACGGCAAGGGGCCGGAGTGACGCGGGCGTTGGCAGGGACCCCCGGTGCCCCCCGCCCGACCGGCGCGTTGTTAGCGTGCACCGCGTGTCTGACTCCTCACGCGAAACCGCACAGGGCGCCGGCTGGGGCGCGGCCGAACCCGGTTCCTACAGGCGGCTGATGCCCGGCCACGTCGAGAAGCTGTCGTGGCTGAACCCCCGGATTTTGTGGGCCGCCCGCAACGGCGTGCTGGCGTCCTGGTTCGGGGACCCGACCGGCCGTACCCGCAGCCGCTGGGTGGCCCGGCGCGCGGCGGCGGGCGTGCCCGCCGACAAGGTGATCCGGCGGGAGGTACCGGAGCGGTTCTCCTTCATGGTCCTGGGGGACACCGGTGAGGGGGACGATCCCCAGTACGCCGTCGTGCCGGGACTGCTGAAGGAGAGCCGGGGCACCGAGTTCGCGGTGATCGCCAGCGACGTCATCTATCCCGTCGGCGCCGCCGACGACTACGGCAGCAAGTTCTTCCGCCCCTACCAGGACTATCCCGCGCCGATCTACGCCGTTCCGGGCAACCACGACTGGTACGAGGGCCTCGGCGCCTTCATGCGCGTCTTCTGCGCCGACACCCCGCCGCTCGACCCCGAGCCCCGGCCCCGTCCGCTCACCCGCGCCTGGTGGCGGTCCCTGCTGTGGCACCGGCCGCGCCCCGCCGACGGTCAACGCCTCGCACAGGAGCGGACGTTGCGGTCGGCGCCGGGCCAGCAGGCCGAACAGCCGGGCCCGTACTGGGCGATCGACGCGGGCTCGGTGCGGATCGTCGGGATCGACACCGGTCTGCTGGGCACGATCGACGCCGAACAGGGCGCCTGGCTGCGGGAGGTCTCGAAGGGGCCCCGGCCCAAGATCCTCATCACCGGGTCCCCGTTGTACGTCGACGGCGAACACCACCCCTGCCCCATCGAGGGCGGCGGCACGGTGGACGGCATCGTCCGGGCCCCCGAGCACCACTACGTGGCCGCGATCGGCGGCGACATCCACAACTACCAGCGCTACCCGGTCGACGTCGACGGCCGCACCCTCCAGTACGTCGTCGCGGGCGGCGGCGGCGCCTTCATGCACGCCACGCACACCATCCCGCGGGTGTCGGTCGGCGGTGTCACCGAGCGGGAGTTCCGCTGCTATCCCCTGCGCGGCGACTCGCTCGCCTTCTACAGCCGGCTCTACGGCCGCCGGCTCCGGCTGCGCCGCTTCTTCACCCTGACGGAGGCGGAGGCGACGGCCGTGATCGCCGAACGCCTCGGCATCGAGCCCGCCCGCGCGCCCGACCCCGGCACCCGGGTCACCCGCCGGGTCCGCCTGGTCGCGGGCCTCCTCGGGGCCGGCCGCCGCCCGGACCACCGCACCCGGTTCCGGCTGCCGGTGCGGAAGATATACACCCAGTTGTTCTCGCCGTCGTCCGCCACCTACAGCCCGCCGTTCTTCAAGTGCTTCCTGCGGCTGGACGTCAGCCCGGACGCGGTCCGGCTGCGCTGTTTCGCCGCGACCGGCAACCGCGCGCAGGAACTCGAACCGCCGGTCGAGGACGAGGTCGTCATCCCGCTGAACTGATCACACGGTTGTCACACTCGCCTGCGAGAATCGGGGCGGAGCCGACGCCCGACCGCTGGAGGAGCCCGTGCCGTCCACGCCCCGCCCGCTGCGCAAGCTGGGTTTCCTCACCATCGGCCTGTTCGACGCGGCGGACCCGGGCCGGGGCCACGAGTCCACGCTGGAGCTCATCGAGCTGGGCGAGCGGCTGGGCTTCGACAGCGCCTGGGTCCGCCACCGGCACTTGCAGTACGGCATCTCGTCCCCGGTCGCCGTGCTGGCCGCCGCCTCGCAGCGCACCCGGCGGATCGGTCTGGGCACGGCGGTGATCCCGCTCGGCTGGGAGAACCCGCTGCGGCTCGCCGAGGACCTGGCGACGGTCGACATCCTGTCCGGCGGCCGCCTGAACCCGGGAGTCAGCGTGGGCCCGCCGATGCACTACGCGCAGGTCAAGGACGCCCTCTACCCGGACACCGCGGACGCGGAGGAGTTCGGGTACGAGCGGGTGCGGCGGCTGCTGGACCTGGTCCGCGGCAAGCCCGCCACCGACTTCAGCGGGGTGGAGGGCTTCGAGGTGTTCAGCGACGTCGTCCAGCCGCACTCCCCCGGGCTCGGCCGGCGGCTGTGGTACGGCGGCGGCAGCCTCGGCTCGGCCCGCTGGGCCGGCGAGCACGGCATGAACTTCCTGACCAGCAGCGTCGTCAAGGCCGGGGACGGCGAGGGGCCGCTGGACTTCGCCGAGATCCAGCGGTCCCACATCCGCGCGTTCCGGGCCCACCACCCCGACGGCGAGGCGGCCCGCGTCTCCCAGGGGCTGGTGGTGATCCCCACCGACTCGGCGAGCCCGGAGCAGCGCGCCCGATACGAGGCGTACGCGGCCGAGCGCCTGCCCCGCACGGCGGCCCCGCAGGGGCCGGCCCGGATGCTGTTCGCCCCGGACCTGGTAGGCACCTCCGAGGAGATCGCCGAACGCCTCCACGCGCACGCCGCCTTCCGTGAGGTCGACGAGGTGGCGTTCGCGCTGCCGTTCACCTTCGCCCACGAGGACTACGTCCAGATCCTGACGGACATGGCGACGAAGCTGGGCCCCGCGCTGGGATGGCGGCCGACGGCCACCTGACCGTCACCTACCACCCTCCGGGGACCGACGCCGTACCTGCGACCGCCGCCGGTCACGCTGCGCGGGCTGAACGGCCGGGCACGGGGTACCCGGGCGCGCGGAGGGCGCGTACGGAAAGGGGCCGCAGGTGGCAGCGGAGGACCGGCTGGGGACGTACCGCGGCAAGCGCGACTTCGAGCGGACACGGGAGCCGTCGGGGCGGGCGGCCCGGAGGCGGGGCGAGGAGCCCCGGTTCGTGGTGCAGATCCACGACGCGCGGCGGATGCACTTCGACTTCCGGCTCCAGGTCGGCGACGTCCTGAAGTCCTGGTCCGTACCCAGGGGTCCGTCCACCGACCCGGGGGACAAGCGGCTGGCGGTGCCGACCGAGGACCATCCGCTGGAGTACGAGGACTTCGAGGGGGTCATCCCGAAGGGCGAGTACGGCGGCGGCACCGTGATCGTGTGGGACCACGGGACGTACGAACCGCTCAGCCACGACCGCCGGGGCCGCCCGGTGGACTTCGCTCAGTCCCTGGAGCGCGGGCACGCCACCTTCCGGCTGCACGGGAGCAAGCTGCACGGCGAGTACGCCCTCACCCGCTTCCGGGACGGCTCGGACGGCGAGGTGGCCTGGCTGCTGGTGCGCAAGGGCCCGGCGCGCGCGGACGGGCACGGCACCCCGGATCCGCGGCGGGCCCGCTCGGTGCGGACCGGGC
Source organism: Streptomyces sp. NPDC023481 (assembly GCF_055560195.1). NCBI lineage: Bacteria > Bacillati > Actinomycetota > Actinomycetes > Kitasatosporales > Streptomycetaceae > Streptomyces > Streptomyces sp. NPDC023481. The sequence continues at coordinate 403,585 of NZ_JBVHJE010000003.1, read as the reverse complement.
GCACGCTGGCCCAGGTCGCCGCCCAGGCCGACCAGGGCTGACCAGCCCTCCCCCACCGGGCTGTTCACCCCTCCGGCACGGGCGGGTCAGCCCTCGGGCAGGGGCTGTTCGGCCCAGATGGTCTTGCCGACGACCGTGTGCCGGCTGCCCCAGCGCTGGGTGAGCTGGGCGACGAGCAGCAGGCCCCGGCCGCCCTCGTCGTAGGCGTGCGCCCGGCGCAGGTGCGGGGAGGTGGCGCTGCCGTCGGAGACCTCGCAGATGAGGGCTCGGTCGCGGATCAGGCGTAGCTGGATGGGCGGCTCGCCGTAGCGGATGGCGTTGGTGACGAGTTCGCTGACGACGAGTTCGGTGACGAAGGCGGCCTCCGCCAGCCCCCAGTCGGCCAGTTGACCGGTGGCGGCCTGCCGGAACACCGCGACCTGGGCGGGGTCCGGCGGGACGTCCCAGGTGGCGACCCGGTCGTCGCCGAGGACTCGGGTGCGGACGAGGAGGAGGGCGACGTCGTCGCCGGGCTGGTCGGGCAGGACGGCCTTCAGGACGTCGTCGGCGAGGGCTTCGAGGGAGGCGGCGGGTGCGGTGAGGGCGCGGCGCAGCTCCTCCGTGGTGCCGTCCAGGTCCCGGTCGCGGTCCTCGATCAGGCCGTCGGTGTAGAGGGCGATGACCGAGCCCTCGGGCAGTTCCCGGTCGATCGCCTCGAACGGCAGTCCGCCCACCCCGAGCGGCGGCCCCGCGGTCATCGGGACGAACTCGGCGGCCTCGCCGGGCAGGATGAGGGCGGGGGCCGGGTGGCCGGCGGCGGCCGCGCAGAAGCGGCGGGAGACGGGGTCGTAGACGGCGTACAGGCAGGTCGCGCCGAGTTCGGCGACCTCCTCGCCACTGTCGTCGGCGGCGAGGTGGGTGACCAGGTCGTCGAGATGGGTGAGGAGTTCGTCGGGGGCCAGGTCGACGTCGGCGAGGGTGCGGACCGCCGTGCGGAGCCGGCCCATGGTGGCCGAGGACTGGATGCCGTGGCCCACCACGTCGCCCACGACCAGGCCGACCCGGCCGCCGGAGAGCGGGATGACGTCGAACCAGTCGCCGCCGATGCCGGCCACCGATCCGCACGGCAGATAGCGGTGGGCCACCTCGACCGCGGCCTGTCCGGGCAGGCCGCGCGGGAGGAGGCTGTGCTGGAGGGCGAGGGCGGTGGAGCGTTCCCGGGTGAAGCGGCGGGCGTTGTCGATGCAGACGGCGGCGCGGCTGGCGAGTTCCTCGGCGAAGACGGCGTCGTCGGGGCCGTAGTCCTCCGCGTGGGCCATGCGGACGCAGACCGCGACGCCCAGGGTGGTGCCGCGGGCCCGCAACGGCACCGCGATCATGGAGTGGGCGCCCTGCCGGAAGGGGCGGCCCTGCGGCGAGCGGGCGTTGCGCTCCTGGAGCCACTGCACGAACTCGGGGTCGCCGGCCTGGCTGAGCACCGCGCGGGCCTCGTGCAGCGCCCGGGCGGGCGGGGAGGTCGGCCGGTAGACGTCGGTCTCGCCGAGGTGGAGGGCCGCGCCGGGGTTGCCGGGGCGGGTGGAGCCGTGGGCGACGCGGCGCAGCTCGACCCCGCCCTCCGGGATCATCGGCGGCTCGTTGGCGCCGAGCACCCAGTCGAGCAGGTCGACACTGGCGAAGTCGGCGTACTGGGGGACGAGGATGCCGATCAGTTCCTCGGCGGTGCGCACCACGTCGAGGGTGGTGCCGATGCCGGTCGCGGCCTCGTTCAGCAGGGCGAGGCGACGCCGGGCCCAGTACTGCTCGCTGCTGTCGAAGGCGGCGAGGGCGACCGCGGTGGGGGCGCCGGAGTCGTCGCGCAGCGGCCACATCTCGATGCTCCACGCGTGTTCCCGGTTCGGGGCGGGGGCGCCGGTGAAGGCCTCGTAGCGGACGGGCCGGCCGGTCTCGGCGACCTGGCGCAGATGGGCCAGGAAACCCTGGCTGTACTCGGCGTTCCGGACGGTGTCGGCGCAGGGCCGGCCGAGCAGCGTCTCCTCGGGGACGCCCATGACCCGGCAGGCGGCGGCGTTCACGCGCAGGTAGCGCTGGCGGAGGTCGAAGACCGACATGGCGGTGGACGCCTGCTGGAAGGCCTGGGCGGCCAGGGCCGCGCCGCCGGGTCCGGCCGTGACCACGTAACCGGCGGGCTGTCCGTCGGCGCCGGTGAGCGGGCAGACGGTGAGGGGCACCTCGATCCGGTGGCCGTCGCGGTGGCGCACGGCGACCGGTCCGGCGCCGGCGGAGAGGAGGCCGCCCGGGACGTCCGCGGTCAGCAGGTCTGCCACCGGCCGGCCCACGACCTCACCGGCCGGGTGACCGGTGAGCAGCCGTGCGCCCTCACTCCATCCGGTCACCGTGCCGTGCGCGTCGATGACCGCCACCGCGGCGACATCCCTCATAGCCCCCAGGATGTTCCGATTGTCCCGGCTCCTCAAGCGCGGGGCGGGCCGCCTCGGTGGTGGTGGGCGCGCAGGGCGGCGAGGGCCCGGTCGGCGTGGGTGTTCATGCGCAGTTCGCTGCGGACGACCTCCAGGACGGTGCGGTCCTCGGCGATCACGAAGGTGACGCGCCGGGTCGGGGCGAGGGAGAAACCGCGTCTGACGCCGAACCGCTCGCGGACGGTGCCGTCGGTGTCGGAGAGCAACGGCATGCCGAGGCCGTGCCGGCCGGCGAACTCCTGCTGCTTGTCGACGGGGTCCCCGCTGATCCCGACCGGGCGGGCGCCGACGGCGGCGAACTCGGCGGCGAGGTCGCGGAAGTGGCAAGCCTCGGCGGTGCAGCCGGGGGTGAGGGCGGCGGGGTAGAAGAAAAGGACGACGGGGCCCTCGGCCAGCAGTTCGGTGAGCCGGCGGGTGGCGCCGGTCTCGTCGGGCAGGGCGAAGTCCTCGGCCTTGTCTCCGACTGCGAGGCGCTCGGTCACGACCCTCCCTCCCCGCGGCGGGCCACCGCGCGCGCCCACAGCACCAGGGGCAGCTGGAGGGGCAGCCGGGCGAGGGCCGCGGTCTTCAGCGGTGCCGGGCGGTGGCGCCAGTCGACGGCCATCTGGACGTTCGCCGGGAAGACGCCGACGAAGAACGCGGCCGCCGCCCTCGCGGCCGTGGCGCGGGTCGCGGGCGCCGCGATCCCGGCCGCCAGGGCCAGCTCGACGACCCCGCTGCCGTACGTCCACGCCCTGGGCGAGCCCGGCAGCGCGCGGGGGATGGTGGCGTCGAACTGCCGTGGGGCGGCGAAGTGGGCGACCCCGGCGGCTGCCAGCAGACCGGCTAGCAGCAGGGGTGAGCGTTCGGACCGGGGCACGGTTCCTCCTCTGGTGGCCTGCCGCCGGATATTACTGGACGGTAGACCTCCACGGGGCCGCCCGCCTCGGACGGTTGGCAGCGCGCGACCACGGCCGTGCACACCCGCTCGCGACCACGGCCGTGCACACCGCTCGCGGCCACAGCCGTTCGCACCCGCTCGCCGCTACGGCCGTACGCCCCCGAAGGAGGTGGAGCCCCGGTCGCCGTTGCCGGACGCGGGCGGCGGGACGGTCCAGGTCTTGCCGGTGCCAGGGGGCCCGGGGCAGCCTGGTGCCATGGGTGGTCAGGACGGCCCCACCCTCATCGGCTCCGTGCAGCGGGCGTTCCGGCTGCTGGAGGCGGTGAGCGCGCACGAGAGCGGCGCGCCGGCGAAACAGCTGGCACGCGAGACGGGGCTGCCCCTGGCCACCACCTACCACCTGCTGCGCACCCTGGTGCACGACGGGTACGTGCGGAAACTGGACGACGGCGGCTTCATCCTCGGCGACCGGCTGAACTCACTGCACTCGGCGGGGCGTACGCAGACGCTGCTCGGCCGTGTGCGTCCCACGCTGGCCGCCCTGCGGGACGAGCTGTCCACCGCCGCCTACCTCACGTTCTACGAGGACGGCGAGATCAGGGTGGCCGAGATCGTCGACGGCCCGCGTACGCCCCGGGTGGATCTGTGGGTCGGGTTCGAGGACGCCGGGCACGCCACCGCGCTGGGCAAGGCCGTGCTGCGCGAGATGGACGAGGAGGCCCGCCGGGACTACCTCTCCCGGCACCACCTCGCCGACCTCACCCCCCGGACGATCACCAGCGTGCCGGAGCTGCTGCGCCGGATCCGGTCGTCCCCGCTGGCACCGGCCGTCACGGACCTGGAGGAGTACGCGGTCGGCACCGTGTGCGTCGCCGTCCCGGTCTACCGCGGCGGCGTCATCGGCTCGCTCGGCGTCTCGCTGCCGGTGGAGCGGCGACACCGCCTCCAGGAGATCCGGACCCGGCTGCTCCCGATCGCGAGCCGGGTGACCCGGGGACTGTCGTTCACTATCTGAAAATCCGCTCCTTGCCGCAGCCCCACCCAGCCCGTTTGCTGGATGAAACAGACATTTCGGCTGTGCACCCCCTACCGGCGAGGACTGCGGACGACACATGAGCCAGCCCCGACACCATGGTGGCGACCACACACCGACGCGGCTGTCCAGGAACCGTGCGGCCACGGCCTGGGGATCGGTCCGCACGCGCGCCCCCGGGCGGCTGGCGGCGGGCGCGCACGCGCGCGCCGGTCCTGGTCGTCGCCGTCGTCGTCCTGGTCGACGTCGCCGGCGGGGCCGGGATGGCCTGGCTGCCGCTGCTGGCCGCCGGACCGGCGCTGGCGGCCACCACCAACGGGCCGCGCGGTGTGCTGGGCGCCGGTCTCGTCGCCGTGGCGACCGGCACGGTGCTCGGCGTGGCGCACGGCGCCTCCGTGGCGGACCTGACGGCCGTACTGTGCGCCCTGCTGGCCGTCACCGCGGCGAGCGGCCTGGCCGGTGTGCTGCGGGGCCGGCGGGAGCGGCTCCTGGCGGCGGTCCGCTCGGTCGCCGAGGCCGCCCAGCAGGCCCTGCTCCAGCCCGTGCCGGAGACCGTCGGCCCGTTCCGGGTGGCCGTCCGCTACAGCGCCGCGGCGGCCGAGGCCCGGATCGGCGGGGACCTGTACGCCCTGGTGCCCACCCCGTACGGCATCCGGCTGATCGTCGGCGACGTGCGCGGCAAGGGGCTGCCCGCCGTGGGGACCGCCGCGCTCGTGCTCGGGGTGTTCCGCGAGGCCGCCCACGACGAGCCCGACCTGCTGGCGGTCGTCGACCGGATCGAGCGGAGCCTGGCGCGCAACCTCGGCCCGGACGACTTCGTCACCGCCGTGGTCGCCGGCTGCCCCGAATCCGGAGATCTGGAGGTGGTCAACTGCGGGCACGCGCCCCCGCTGCTGATATCGGCGTCCGGGGAGGTCGCGGCGCTGGAGGCCGACCGCCCCACCCCGCCCCTCGGTCTGCGCGCGCTGTCGGGCCAGTCGCCCCGGCTGCAGCGGCTGCCGTTCGCGGTGGGCGAGCAGCTGCTGCTCTACACCGACGGGGTCACCGAGGCCCGCGATCACGCGCGTGCGTTCTATCCGCTGGCCGACGGCGTGGCCCGGCACGTCGGCGACGACCCGGCCCGCACGCTCACCGCGCTCCACGACGAGCTGCTGGCGCACGTCGGCGGACGGCTGCACGACGACGCCGCCCTGCTGCTGCTCCGCAAGGAGACCGAGCACGAGCCGGTCCCGGTCTCGGGGCCGTCGGAGCCGTCCGTGGCCCGGGCGGCGGCGCCGCGGGCCGGCACGGGTTCGCCTCAGCCGGCGACCAGCTCCGCCCAGCGCGTGACCCCGCCCGCGTGGACCCGTATGCCGTAGTGCGTCGCCAGGGCGCGCACGATCTCCTCACCCCGGCCGTGCTCGTCCGGGTCGATCCCGCCGAGCGGCTGCCCCGCCAGACGCGCGGGTCCCGCGTCGGTGACCTCGACGCGCAGAGTACGGTCCCCGGTGCCGCGCATCCATGACAGCCGCAGCTCGGCCGGGGGCCGGGCGTGGATGACGGCGTTGGTCGCCAGCTCGGACACGACGAGCAGCGCGTCCTCGACGATCTCGGAACACACGCTCCAGTCCGCGAGGACCGCCGCCGCGCGTCGGCGTACGGCTGAGACCGCGCCGGCGACGGGCGGCACCGGACACACGTGTTCGCATGCCGCCCGGAGCAGCGTGTTCAGCTGTGCCGCCATGTTCACTCCCGATGGTGTGTGCCGCCCGGTCGGGCGCCGTGGCCGGCGTCTTCCGGGCTCCCATGCACGCTATGGAGACAAATCCGGCAGGTCAATGAACGGTGGTCGGCATTACCGAACGCACCGGTCCTCGCGCCGCACACCGCCCGCGCGGCGAAGCGTCGGCGGCGGTAATAGGCTCGGCTCATGGCCGGCCCAGTCCAGTCGATCGAACGGGCGGCGGCGATTCTGCGTCTGCTCGCCGGAGGCCCCCGCCGACTCGGTCTCGGCGAGGTGGCGGCGTCGCTCGGCCTGGCGAAGGGCACCGCCCACGGCATCCTGCGCACGCTCCAGCACGTGGACTTCGTGGAGCAGGACGCGGCCACCGGGAAGTACCAGCTCGGCGCCGCCCTGCTGCACCTCGGCACCAGTTACCTGGACGTCAACGAACTCCGCTCGCGCTCCCTGAACTGGGCGGACGCGCTGGCCGCCCGCAGCGGGGAGGCGGTGCGCCTGGGCACCCCGCTGGAGGGCCAGGTGCTCATCGTCCACCACGTGTTCCGGCCGGACGACACTTTCCAGACGCTGGACGTGGGCGCGCTCCTGCCGCTGCACGCCTCCTCGCTCGGCAAGGTCCTGCTGGCCTTCGGGACCGCGGCCGTCGAGCCGGGCCGGGAGCCGGAGCTGGAGGCGTACACCCGGCACACCCTGGTCGACCCCGAGCGGCTCAACCGGGCGCTCGCCGAGGTCAGGGAGGTCGGCTGGGCCGTGGAGAGCCAGGAGATGAGCATGGGCGAGGCCGGGCTCGCCGCGCCGATCCGGGGGCACGGCGGGCTGGTCGTCGGCGCCATCGGACTGTCCGGGGCGGTCGAGCGGATCTGTGACAGCCAGGGCCGGCCCCGCCCCGGCCTGATCACCCTGATCCGCGAGGCCGCGCGGGCGATCTCCAGAGACCTGGGAGCCGCCCGCTGGTAGCCCAGGAAAGCCGCCCCTCGCTCCGTCGGAAGGCAGACCCGATCATGGCCGAACGGTACGTGATGTCCATCGACCAGGGCACCAACTCGACCCGCTGCATCCTCTTCGACCACCGCGGGCGGCTGGTCTCGGTCGCGCAGAAGGAACACCAGCAGCACTTCCCCCGGCCGGGATGGGTCGAGCACGACGCCGCCGAGATCTGGCAGAACCTGCGGCGCGTGGTGCCCGAAGCGCTGTCCGAGGCCCGCGTCGGGCGGGAGCAGGTCGCCGCCATCGGGGTGGCCAACCAGCGCGAGACGACGGTGCTGTGGGACCGGCGGACCGGCGCCCCGCTGGGCCGGGCCATCGTCTGGCAGGACACCCGTACGGCGCCGCTCGTGGAGGAACTGACGGCGCACCCGGGGGAGGACTTCTTCCTGGACCGGTGCGCGCTGCCACCCTCGACCTACTTCTCGGCACTGCGGATCCGGTGGCTGTTCGACCACGTCAAGGGGATCGAGCAGCGCGCCCGGGACGGCGAGGTGCTGTTCGGGACGATGGAGAGCTGGCTGATCTGGAACCTCACCGGGGGCACCGACGGCGGCCTGCACATCACCGACGCCACCAACGCCAGCCGCACGATGCTGATGAACATCCGTTCGCTGAGCTGGGACGACGAGCTGGTGGACTTCTTCGGGGTGCCCCGCTCGATGCTGCCGGAGATCAGGTCGTCCGCCGAGCCGTACGGCGAGGCCCGCTCGCTGCTGCCGGGCGTCTCCATCACGGCCGCCCTCGGCGACCAGCAGGCCGCCCTGTTCGGCCAGACCTGCTTCTCCCCCGGCGAGGCCAAGTGCACCTACGGCACGGGCAGCTTCCTGCTGCTCAACACCGGCGCCGAGCCCGTGCGGTCCCGGCACGGCCTGCTCACGACCGTCGCCTACCAGATCGGGGACCAGCCGCCGGTGTACGCCCTGGAGGGGTCGATCGCCATCACCGGCGCCCTCGTCCAGTGGTTCCGGGACCGCCTGGGCCTGATCAGCAGCGCACCGGAGATCGAGACCCTCGCGCGGACGGTGGAGGACAACGGCGGCTGCTACATCGTCCCCGCCTTCTCGGGGCTGTTCGCGCCCCGCTGGCGCAGCGACGCGCGCGGGGTGATCGTCGGCCTCACCTCGTACATCACCAAGGGGCACCTGGCGCGTGCCGTCCTGGAGGCCACGGGCTGGCAGACCCGGGAGGTCGTGGACGCCATGAACGCCGACTCCGCCGTCTCCCTGCAGCAGCTGAAGGTGGACGGGGGCATGACCGCGGACAACCTGCTCATGCAGTTCGTGGCCGACGTGCTCGACGTGCCGGTGGTACGGCCCATGGTCGCCGAGACCGTCTCCCTCGGGGCGGCCTACGCGGCCGGGCTCGCCGCCGGCTACTGGCCCGGCCTGGAGGTACTGCGCCGCAACTGGCACCGGGCCGCGCAGTGGCTCCCCGCCATGGAGCCCGAACGCCGCCAGGCGGAGTACGAGAACTGGCAACGAGCGGTGGAGCGGTCCCTGGGCTGGGTGCGAACCCCTCGCAGCCCCTGATGCACGCCCTGGTCGGTCATGACCTGGGGGCGGAAACGGGCGTACCGGGGGGTCTGCCGAGGCCGGCGATGCGCGCCACCGCTCCGGGACGGCGTGGTCCGGCGAACCGGTCCCGGCGCCGGCGCGGGGTGTCGTACCCGAACCGCCGTGCGGACAGGGGTGACCGCGGGCCCGTTCAGGGGAACCCGTGGGGAAAGGGGCGTGCGGGTGCCGGGGGCGGTCGAGACCTTCTGCCGTGACCGCCGTGACGCTGCCGTTCATCCCGCCGATGCTCGCCACCCCCGGGAAGCTGCCGCCGGCCGTCCAGGACGCGCGGTGGGCGTACGAGACCAAGCAGGACGGCCAGCGGGTGATGGTCTACCTGCCCGGCGACGGCGGTGTGCTGCTGCGCGCCCGCTCGGGCGAGGACATCACCGCGGCCTATCCCGAACTCCGGCCGCTCGGTGGGGTGCTGGGCACCACGTCCGCCGTACTGGACGGCGAGGTGCTGGCCCTGGACGAGCGCGGGAGGGCCGACTTCCAGCTGCTGCAGAGCCGGATGGGCCTCGCGCACGCACCCGCGCGGGCGGCGCGCCGGGCCGCCGTGGTGCCGGTGCACCTGGTGCTGTTCGACGTGCCGTTCCTGGAGGAACCGCTGGTACGGCAGCCGTACACGCGGCGGCGGGCACGGCTGGAGGAGCTGGGGCTGGCCGGGCCGTACTGGTCGACGCCGGCCGCCGTGACCGGGCACGGTGCCGAGGCGCTGCGCGCCACCCGGGAACACGGCCTGGAGGGCCTGGTGTGCAAGCGGCTGGACTCGGTGTACGAGCCCGGGGTGCGCTCCCGTTCCTGGATCAAGATCCGGAACATGCGTGCCGAGGACGTGATCGTCGGCGGCTGGCTGCCCGGCAAGGGGCGGCTCACCGGGCTGCCGGGTGCGGTGCTGGTCGGTCAGCGGGACGCGGGCGGCCGGCTGCGGTACGTCGGCGGAGTGGGCACCGGCTGGAGCGAGGCCGAGCGCGTGCGACTGGCGGAACTGCTGCGGGACGCGGCGAGCGACCGGTGCCCCTTCGCCCCGGCGCCGCGCGTGCCGGGCGCCCGCTGGGTGCTGCCCCGGCTGGTGGGCGAGGTCCGCTACAGCACCCGGACCCGGGACGGGATGCTGCGCCAGCCGTCCTGGCTGCGGCTGCGCCCGGACCTCGCTGCGGAGGAGTCCGCGGCGGACCTGCCCGAGGACGCGGGGTGAGGCGCGTGGGTCTATCGTGTGCCCATGCCGGTTCCCGAACTGATCCGAATCGTCTCCCGTGACTCGCCCATGGCCCTGGCCCAAGTGGAGCGGGTCCGCGCCGAGTTGGCGGTACTGCACCCGGGTGTGCGCACCGAGGTCGTCCAGGTGAAGACCACCGGCGACAAGTGGCTCGGCGATCTGTCCCAGGTCGAGGGCAAGGGGGCGTTCACCAAGGAGGTCGACGCGGCCCTGCTGGCCGGCGAGGCGGATCTCGCGGTGCACTGCGTCAAGGACGTGCCCGCCGACCGGCCGCTGCCGGCCGGGACGGTGTTCGCCGCGTTCCTCAGGCGCGACGACATCCGGGACGCGCTGGTGCACCCGGGCGGCCGCACCCTGGACGAACTGCCGGACGGCACCCGGATCGGCACCTCCTCGGTGCGCCGGATCGCCCAACTGGCCGCCACCCACCCGCATCTGGAGTGCGTGCCGTTCCGTGGCAACGCCAACCGCCGGCTGGAGAAGCTGGCCGCCGGCGAGGCGGACGCGCTGCTGCTGGCGGTGTCCGGTCTGGAGCGCATCGGCCGGACGGACGTGATCAGCGAGGTGCTGTCACCGGAGGTGATGATGCCGCCGATCGGCGCGGGCATCCTCGCCCTGCAGTGCCGGGAGGACGACACCGCCCTGATCGACGCGGTCAGCGGACTCGGCGACCCCGCCACCCACCGGGAGGCGACGGCCGAGCGGATGTTCCTGCATGTGCTGCAGGGCCACTGCAACAGCCCCATCGCCGGGTACGCGCGCGTGGACCGCAGCGGTGAACTCTCCCTGCGGGCCTGTGTGTTCACCCCGGACGGCAAGACCCGGCTGAACGCCCACGAGTGGGCGGGCCCGCTGGATCCGGCCACGCTCGGCACGTCGGTCGCGGTGGCGCTGCTGCGGCAGGGCGCGCGCGAGATCATCGACGGCATCCCGCACTGAGACGCCGGGCGGCGGGCGGCCGCCGCCGGGTCAGCCGGAGCCGGGCTCCGTCTGGTCCCTGAGGAAGGCGCTGACCTGGTGGGCCAGGCTGCACTGCCCGGTGCCCGCGGGCGCGGACGTCGCGGTGGACTCCACGGCACCGATGCCGCCCGCCCAGAGCCGGCGGTCGGTCCACTCCTCGTCCACCCGCAGCTGCACCTGCACGTCCACGTGGGTGAGGGCGGCCTCGGGCGCGGCGGCGTAGAGGACCGCGGTGGCCCGGCGAAGCGGGTAGACGTCGAAGCCCTCGATGAACTGGGAGTTGCGCCAGTCGATGAAGGCGCCCTCGCCGTCCTGGCCGACCCGGACGTCGATCTGGCCGTCCTCCAGCTGGATGCCGTAGTGGCGCGCGCCGCGGTTCTCGACGGTCACCCGGACACTGAAGTACGTCAGCCCGGCCGCGGCGTCGTCCCGGCCGCGCGGCGGCTCGGCCGCCTCCAGGCGGTGGACGCGGACCCGCAGACCGGCATGCTCCTCGTACTCCTGCCAGTCCCCGACCACGTTCGGCTCGTACACAGTGCCCCTCTCGACCTTCGAGAGCTGCTGTCTATCTGTGGGCCGAGCGCACTGTCAAATGCGCGGAAAGCGCTGTGGCCAGGGAATTCACCCTCTCTGATCCGTGATCAAGCGCTGCGCAGGAAGAACTCGTTCGCGGCGCCCTCGGGCGGGTGCCGGGCGCGTGTGGCACATCACGTCCGGAGCTCGATCAGCGGGCCAGCCGGCCGAGCAGCGCGGAGGCCGCCGTGACACCGAGGGCGGCGGCGACGGCCAGCACGCCGAAGTCGGCGGCGAGATGCGCGGGCGTGCCGAGCAACAGGCCGCGCAGGGCGTCGACCTGGTAGCTGAGCGGATTGACCTTGCTGACGGCCTGCAGCCAGCCCGGCATCACGGCGACCGGGTAGAGGGCGTTGGAGCCGAAGAACAGCGGCATGGTGATCGCCTGTCCGATGCCCATCAGCCGGTCGCGGCTGAGCACGATGCCGGCGATGGTCATGGACAGGCAGGAGAAGAACACGGAGGCGAGGACCACGGCGAGGGCGACGCCGAGCAGCCTGAGCGGGTTCCAGGTCAGGGAGACGCCGAGGAGCGCGGCGATCACGACCACGACGATGGCCTGGACCAGCGACTTCACTCCGGCCGCGAACGCCTTGCCGGTGATCAGGGCCGCGCGTGGGGTCGGGGTGACGAGCAGCTTGTTCAGGATGCCCGCGTCCCGCTCCCAGATGATCTGGATGCCGTAGAAGATCGCGATGAACATCGCGGACTGGGCGATGATGCCGGGCGCCAGGTAGTCGAGGTAGGGGACCCCGCCGGTGGGTATCGCCCGGATCCGGGTGAAGGTCTGGCCGAAGATCAGCAGCCACAGGGCGGGCTGGACCGCGCGGGTGTACAGCTCGGTCCGGTCGTGGCGCAGTTTCTGCAGCTCCACGGCGCACATGGCGGCCACCCGGGCGGGCAGCAGCCGCCAGCCCGCGCGCGGCACGGGCGGGGTGAGCAGCAGGGTGGTGTCCGGTGCGGGGGCGCTGTCAGCCGACGCGGCGTGCGGTGCGGCGGGTGCTTCGGACATCGCGGAAACCTCCTGCGGTGCGGTCGTCGAGCTCGCTGCCGGCGACGTCCCGGAAGACGTCCTCCAGCGTGGGCAGCCGGTCGGCGCCGTGCCGTTCGGCGAGGTCCCGGCGCAGCGCGGCAGGGGTGCCGAGGGCGCGGACCCGGCCGCGGTGCATCAGGCCGACCCGGTCGCAGTACTGGTCGGCCTCGTCCATGTAGTGCGTGGTGACCAGTACGGTCATGCCGGTGGCGGCGCGTACGGCGTTGATGTGCTCCCAGACGCCGGTGCGGGCGATCGGGTCGAGGCCGATGGTGGGCTCGTCCAGGATCAGCAGCCGGGGCGCGCTGACCAGGGCCTGGGCGAGTTCCAGGCGGCGGACCATGCCGCCGGAGTAGGTGCCGGCCAGCCGGTCGGCGGCGTCGGCGAGGCCGACGGCGGCCAGGGCCTGGCCGACGCGTGCGGCCCGCTCGCGGCGGGGCACGTCGAAGACGCGGGCGAACAGGGCGACGTTCTCCCGGCCGGTGAGCCCGCTGTCGGCGGACAGCTGCTGCGGGACGTACCCGAGCAGGCGGCGCACCGCCATGCGTTCCCGGGCGGCGTCGTGCCCGAAGACCCGCACGGTCCCGGCCGTGACCGGCAGCAGGGTGGTGATGCACCGGATGGCGGTCGTCTTCCCGGCCCCGTTGGGCCCGAGCAGCCCGAACACCTCCCCCTCGCGCACCGCGAGGTCGAGCCCGTCGACGGCCCGGGTGTCCCCGAAGGAGTACGCGAGCCGGTCACAGACCACGGCGTCACGCGCACCGGCGGTATCGGGGGTGCGGGAGGGCTCGGGGTGGTCAGGAGTGTCGGTCGTCATGGTTCCTCGCTCTCCCTGGCGCTGCCTGCGTCTCCTCGGTCTCCTCGTGCAGCGTGGCGGCCAGCCGGCGCAGGGCCGGCAGGGCCGCGCGCAGGGCCTCCCGGTCGGCCTCGCCGAGCCGGGAGACGTGCCGGCCGACCAGTTCGGTCCGGCGGCGCCGCCAGTCAGCGAGCCGCTGCTCGGCGGCGCCGGTCAGCAGCAGCCGGACGGCACGCCGGTCGGCCGGGTCGGGCTCACGGACCAGATAGCCGTCCCGGACGAGCTGGTTGACCAGGGTCGACACGGAGTTGCCGGCCAGGTGCAGCCTCCTGGCCGCCTCCGACACACCGACGCCGGGCCGCGCCTCGACCAGCCGGAGCAGTTCGACCTCCGCACCGCGCAGCCGGGGCCCGCTGACCCCGCCGCGCAGCCTGCGCCGGATCAGCCGCTGGACGCCCACGAGCGCGTCCGCCAGTTGCTCCGGAAAGGTGTCGGTCTCCACTCCTGAAGATTACCTCTGTTACAGAGGTACCGCTTCTCAAAGGGCGGTCAAGAACACCATGGATCGGCGCCCTTTCGTCCGCATTTGTTTTGTGATGTCCGTCAGCGGGAAGGGGCACAACAGTGCTTCGGCCAGGAGGCACGTCCGTGGGAGGCGGCCCCTGCCGACGCCCCGGTGTCCACCTCATGGTCCGAGCGCACCTCCCACGGTGTCTGTCCATCCGGCACCTGCTGAGAGAGGTGCGCCCGATGCGTGTCACCAGCAGCACGAAGCCCCATCCCCACGACGACGCCCCGAACACGACAGCCGCCTTCGCGCGCCTCGCCGGGCTGCCCGACGGACCCGAGCGCCAGGCGCTCAGGGACGAGCTGGTCCGGCTCTGGCTGCCGATGGCCGAGCGGATCGCCGTACGGTTCCGCGGCCGCGGCGAGGCCCTGGAGGACCTGTACCAGGTGGCCGCCCTGGGCCTGGTCAAGGCCGTCGACCACTACGACCCGGACCGCGGCCGGGCCTTCGAGGCGTACGCCGTGCCCACCATCACCGGCGAGATCAAGCGCCACTTCCGGGATCACATGTGGACCCTGCACGTGCCGCGCCGGGTCCAGGACCTGCGCAACCGGGTCCGCACGGCCACGAAGGAGCTGGCGCAGACCACGCCGGGCCGGGCCCCCACCGTCGCCGAGATCGCCGCGCACACCCGGCTGAGCGAGGACGAGGTACGCACCGGCATGGAGGCGCTGGGGTGCTTCTCCGCGCTGTCCCTGGACGCGGAGGTGGCCGGCACCGACGGGTACGCGCTCGGTGACTCCCTGGGCGAACCGGATCCGGGGTTCGACCTCGTCGTGGACCGGGCGGCGGTCAAGCCGTGCCTCGCGGCCCTGCCGGAGCGCGAGCGCACCATCCTCTACCTGCGGTTCTTCGGCGGGATGACGCAGAGCCGAATCGCCGAGCAGCTCGGAATCTCGCAGATGCACGTCTCCCGGCTGCTGAGCGGCTGCTTCGACCGGCTGCGCGAGGAGCTGCTCGCCGAGGCCCGCGTCCGCTGAGGCTCTCGCCGCGCCCGCTGAGGGCTGTCCCGCCGAGCCGGGGCTAGTTCTCCTCGGAGCCCGGCACCTGGGTGGGGCCGTACCGGTCCAGCGCGTCCTCCAGCTCGGCGCGGACGTCGGGCGGGATGTCGCCGCGCCGCCCCCAGATCAGGATCAGCTCCGCGATGTTGCGCAGCTTGATGTTGGTGTGCTGGGAGACGTCCTTCAGCACCTGCCAGCCCAGGTCCGGGGTGATGCGGCCGAGGGCCACCATCATGCCGATCGCCTGGTCCACGACCGCGTGCGAGGCCATGGCCTCCTTCAGCTGGTGGACTTCCGCTTGCAGCGCGGCCACCCGGTCCGGCTCGCTGTCTCCCATCCCTCCATCCTGCGCAGGGGCCTGGACAGCCGCCACCCGGGGTACACGGGAGGCATCCCACCCCGTTCCGGTTGGACACTGGTGTCATACCGGTGGCCGCCCGGCCCCCGAGAGCAGGACGCGACTGCCATGACACACGACACCCCCGCCGGCGCCGGACCACGCAGAAAAGAAGTCCTCTCCACCCACTCCGTCTTCGGCGCGCCGTGCTGGGTGAGCCTGACCAGCCGCGATCTCCAGGCCACCCAGGACTTCTACGCCGCCGTCCTGGGCTGGCGCTGGCGCGGTGCCAAGCTGGGCGAGCACTTCCGCATCGCCCTGGCGAACGGGGTCCCGGTGGCGGGAATCGCCGCCGTCGCCTCCATGTGGCAGATGGCGGTGGCCTGGACGCCCTACTTCGCCGTGCCGGACGCGGACGTCGCCGTGGCCCGGGTCCGGGAGCGGGGCGGTACCTCGGCGGTGGGGCCGCTGTCCTTCCCGCCCGGCCGGGCCGCTCTGCTCGCCGACCGGGACGGGGCCACCTTCGGGATCTGGCAGGGCGAGCTGGTCACCAACTGGGAGGCGTGGCGGCAGGCGGCGCCGACTTTCGTCCGGCTGCACACCCGGGACGCCTTCGACGCCGCGATCTTCTACGGCGAGGTCCTGGACTGGGCGAGCGGGCTCCCGGGCTGCTGCGAGGTGGAGTACGAGGGCGGCGAGGTGGTGCTGCGCAGCCGCGGTGACGTCGTGGCGCGTATCGACTCGGGCGCGGTGGAGGCGGCCCCGGACCCGTCGGTACGGCCGCACTGGCAGATCCACTTCTCGGTGGCCGACGTGCCCGGCTGCGCCCGCGCGGCGGAGAAGCACGGCGGGAGCGTGCTGCGGGAGGACGAGACCGAGGCGATCCTGCGCGACGCCGACGGCGCCCAGTTCACGGTGACGTCCCGGGGCGCCCGCTGAGCCGAGGGGGCGGTCGTGCGTGGCCGTCCCGTCGGCCGGGCGGGTCAGCTGCCGGCGCGCGACGGACGTGACAGCAGCACCATGCTGCGTGCCTCCACGCGGAGCCTGGTGCCCGCCTTGTGTTCGCGTTCGTCGGGGATGCCGTCGGAGTCGGCGGTGTCGATCAGGGTGGTCCAGCGTTCCCCGAAGGAGCCGTCGGGCAGGCGGAAGACGACCGGCTCCCAGTAGCCGTTGACAAGCAGCAGGAACGAGTCGTCGACCATGCGGCCGCCGTGGGGATCGCGCTCGGCGATGGCGTCGCCGTTGAGGAACACGCCGACCGAGTGCGCGTCGTCGCGCTGCCAGTCCCGGTCGGTCATCTCGCGGGCGTCGGGCCTGAGCCACATCAGGTCGGGCAGCGGCTGCTCGGCGTTGGTCGCCGTCTCGCCGCGGAAGAAGCGCCGCCGGCGCAGCACCGGGTGCGCGGCGCGCAGCGCGATCAGGTGCCGGGTGAAGTCGGCGAGGCCCCGCTGCGCGTCGGTGAGGTCCCAGTCCACCCAGGAGATCTCGTTGTCCTGGCAGTAGGCGTTGTTGTTGCCGCGCTGGGTGCGGCCGAGTTCGTCGCCGTGGCACAGCATCGGGATGCCCTGCGAGAGCAGCAGCGTGGCCAGCAGGTTGCGCTGCTGGCGGGCGCGCAGTTCCAGGACGCCCGGGTCGTCGGTCTCGCCCTCGGCCCCGCAGTTCCAGGACCGGTTGTGGCTCTCGCCGTCCCGGTTGTCCTCGCCGTTGTCCTCGTTGTGCTTGTCGTTGTACGACACGAGGTCGCGCAGCGTGAACCCGTCGTGCGCGGTGACGAAGTTGACGCTCGCGCGCGGCCGGCGCCGGCTGTGCTGGTAGAGGTCGGAGGAGCCGGTGAGCCGGGAGGCGAACTCGCCGAGCGAGCCGGGCTCGGCCCGCCAGAAGTCCCGTACGGCGTCCCGGTACCTGCCGTTCCACTCCGACCACAGCGGCGGGAAGTTGCCCACCTGGTAGCCGCCCTCCCCCACGTCCCAGGGTTCGGCGATGAGCTTGACGCGGCTGATCACCGGGTCCTGCTGGATCAGGTCGAAGAACGCCGAGAGCCGGTCCACCTCGTGGAACTGCCGGGCCAGGGTGGCCGCGAGGTCGAAGCGGAAGCCGTCGACGTGCATCTCGGTGACCCAGTACCGCAGCGAGTCCATGATCAGCTGGAGTACGTAGGGGTGGCGCATCAGCAGCGAGTTGCCGGTGCCCGTGGTGTCGTAGTAGTGCGCCCAGTCGCCGTCGACCAGGCGGTAGTAGGAGGCGTTGTCGATGCCCCGGAAGGACAGGGTGGGGCCCATCTCGTTGCCCTCGGCGGTGTGGTTGTAGACCACGTCGAGGATGACTTCGAGGCCGGCCGCGTGCAGCGCCTTCACCATGGCCTTGAACTCGTTGACCTGCTGGCCGCGGGTGCCGAAGGCGGCGTAGGCGTTGTGCGGGGCGAAGAAGCCGATGGTGTTGTAGCCCCAGTAGTTGGACAGGCCCCGGTCCTGGAGCACGCCGTCCTGGACGAACTGGTGCACCGGCATCAGTTCGACGGCGGTCACACCGAGCGAGGTGAGGTGGCCGGTGACGGCGGGGTGCGCGAGGCCCGCGTAGGTGCCGCGCAGCCGCTTGGGGACGTCCGGGTGGGTCATGGTCAGGCCACGGACGTGGGCCTCGTAGATCACGGAGTCCGCGTACGACGTCCGGGGCGGGCGGTCGTCGCCCCAGTCGAAGAACGGGTCGGTGACCACGCCCAGCATGGAGTGCCCGGCGCTGTCCTGCGGGTCCGGCCCGTCCGGGGCGCGTTCGTACAGCGAGGCGTGGTTGTCGATCTGGCCGTCCACCGCCCGGGCGTAGGGGTCGAGCAGCAGCTTGGCCGGGTTGCAGCGGTTGCCGAAGGACGGCTGCCAGGGGCCGTGAACCCGGTAGCCGTAACGCTGGCCGGGGCCGATGCCGGGCAGGTAGGCGTGCCAGACGAAGCCGTCGACCTCGTGCAGCCGGACGGGGGTCAGCTTGCCGGAGTCGTCGGCCAGGATCAGTTCGACGCGTTCGGCGACCTCGCTGAAGAGGGCGAAGTTGGTGCCCTGTCCGTCGAACGCGGCACCCAACGGGTAGGGGTGCCCGCTCCACACGGGCACCCCTGTGCGGGACTTGCGGGCGGTCACCGGCGGCCCTCCGGGGCGTCGGCGGCCGCCGGCCCGGCCAGGACGGCCACGGCCTCCTCGCGTGGCACCCGGAGCCCTTCCCGCAGCGCGGGGTCGGGGGCGAGAGGTACCAGCGGGACGCGCTGTCCGGCCCGGGCGCGCTGCGAGAACCAGATGATCTTGCTGCCGGTCTCCGAGGCGCAGCAGCCCCAGCCGTCGCTCATGGCGGCGATGTCCGCCAGGCAGGACCGCAGGTCCGTGTCCGGGCGCAGATCGGGGTCGTCGTCACCGAAGGCGGTGATGAGGTGCTGGCCGTTCCACCACATCTCGATGGAGGTGTGCTTGTCCTTCGCGTGCTCGTCGATCGCCCGCAGCAGCAGTTCGGCGCCGCGGCAGACGGGATCCACGAGGTTCTCCAGATACCAGTAGCGGAGATGGGCGGCCAGGATGCGGCTGACCTGTCCCACCCGTTCCGGGCTGACTTCCACGTCGAGGTGGTAGTAGCAGGGCACTGCGGTCTTCATCGTCGCTTGCTCCTCACCGGCGAAGCTCTCGCTCCCCTCGCCCGTCCGGGAGGGATCCCGGACACCCAGCGTGAGCGTTGATCGCTTCTGAGTCACCTCCACGGTGAGGGCACTACGCCATTCGTGCAACATGAGCCACCGCCGTCCCACTTGGTTGAAGCTCTAACAAGACGCTGCGTCGTCGCGCGTGCACCATAAGTGAAAGCCTCGATCGCCGTAACGGTGCCGCGCCCTCCCCTGCGCGGACGCCACCCGACCGTCGGGAACGCGCCCAGTCGAGAGCGTGGAAGGTGAATGAGGGCCATGCTGCTACCCGCCAAGGCCGAAGTGGCACGGCAGTTGCGGCGTTACCGGGCGTGGGAGCGCGTCATGCTCGCCTCGCCCCACGACCGCACGGTCCGGGCCACCTTCGAGGACTCGGGTTACACGCTGTGCGTGCTGATGGGCAAGCGCTGCGCCCGCGAGGCCGCGGACGCCGCCGAGCGCTATCTCCGCACGAACCTGGTCACCTACCTGCGCGAGCAGGACGGACGGCCGCAGCCGCGTCGGGCCGCCAGAAGAGCGCCGCCACCGGAGCGGCGTTCCACGGCGCCAAGCCCCTGACCTGGCACCGTACAAGGCGTTCCTCTCGGGACCGGCGCACGTCGGCCCCGATCCCTGGATCGCGGAGCCGGGCCGGGTGCCCGGCTCCGCGCACGGCGGAGGTGAGATACATGCGCAGGACCCCGGCCATCGGCCGTGTACCGGTACGCGACGTCCGGCCGGCCGTGGAGTGCGGCAGGCGCCCGGCGAAGGCGGTGGCCGGGGAGACGTTCGAGGTCACGGCCACCGTGTTCCGCGAAGGGCATGACGCCGTCGGCGCGAACGTGGTCCTGCGCGATCCCCGGGGCCGCCGCGGCCCGTGGACCCCGATGCGGGAGCTGTCCCCGGGGAGCGACCGCTGGGGCGCCGAGGTCACCCCGGACTCGACGGGCCGCTGGACCTTCCGGGTGGAGGCCTGGAGCCATCCGCTGGCCACCTGGCGGCACACCGCGTCCGTGAAGGTGCCGGCCGGGATCGACACCGGTCTGGTGCTGGAGGAGGGCGCCGAGTTGTACGAGCGGGCCGCCGCCGGTGTGCCCAAGGGCCCCGAGCGCCAGCTGGTCCTGGCCGCCGCGCACGCCCTCGGCGACGACTCCCTGTCGGTGCACCACCGGCTGAAGGCCGCCCTGTCACCGCAGGTGGAGGCGCTGCTGGCCCGGTATCCGCTGCGGGAGCTGGTCACCGCCTCGGATCCGATGCCGCTGCTGGTGGAGCGCGAACGCGCCCTGTTCGGCTCGTGGTACGAGTTCTTCCCGCGCTCGGAGGGCACGGCCGAGCAGCCGCACGGCACGTTCCGCACGGCCGCGCGGCGGCTCAAGCCGATCGCGGACATGGGCTTCGACGTGGTCTACCTGCCGCCGATCCACCCCATCGGCACGACCTTCCGCAAGGGCCCCAACAACACCCTGACCGCCGGCCCGGACGACGTCGGCGTGCCCTGGGCGATCGGCTCACCCGAAGGCGGCCACGACGCCGTCCACCCCGACCTCGGCACCCTCGAGGACTTCGACTTCTTCGTCGCCGAGGCGGACAAGGCCGGGCTGGAAGTCGCCCTCGACTTCGCGTTGCAGTGCTCTCCCGACCACCCCTGGGTGCACAAGCACCCGGAGTGGTTCCACCACCGGCCCGACGGCAGCATCGCGTACGCCGAGAACCCGCCGAAGAAGTACCAGGACATCTACCCCGTCGCCTTCGACGCCGACATGGACGGCCTGGTCGCGGAGACGGTGCGGATCCTGCGGCACTGGATGGGCCACGGTGTCCGCATCTTCCGCGTGGACAACCCGCACACCAAGCCGGTCGTCTTCTGGGAGCGGGTCATTGCCGAGATCAACCGCGAGGACCCCGACGTGATCTTCCTGGCGGAGGCGTTCACCCGCCCGGCCCTGCTGCACACGCTGGCGCAGATCGGCTTCCAGCAGTCGTACACCTATTTCACCTGGCGCAACACCAAGCAGGAGCTGACCGAGTACCTGACGGAGCTGTCGGGTGAGGCGGCGGCCTACATGCGGCCGAACTTCTTCGCCAACACCCCCGACATCCTGCACGCCTACCTCCAGCACGGCGGCCGGCCGGCGTTCGAGGTGCGGGCCGTGCTCGCCGCCACCCTCTCCCCCACCTGGGGCATCTACTCCGGCTACGAACTGTGCGAGAACACCCCGCTGCGCGAGGGCGGCGAGGAGTACCTGGACTCGGAGAAGTACCAGCTCAGGTCCCGCGACTGGGCGGCCGCCGAGCGCGAGGGCCGGTCCATCGCACCGCTCGTCACCCGGCTCAACACCATCCGACGGCAGCACCCGGCGCTACAGCGCCTGCGCAACCTCCGTTTCCATCCGACCGACAACGACGCCGTGCTCGCCTACAGCAAGAGCACCGGTTCGGACACGGTCGTCGTGGTCGTCAACCTCGACCCGCACCACACCCAGGAGGCCACGGTCTCGTTGGACATGCCGCAACTCGGCCTGGACTGGGACGCCGCCCTGTCCGTCAACGACGAACTGACGGGCGAGACGTACCACTGGGGCAGGACCAACTACGTGCGCCTCACGCCCGGCCGGACGCCGGCGCACGTGCTCCACGTCGGGCGATCGACGCCCCAGATCGGAGGGCCCGCAGCGTCATGACCGTGAACGACCCCGTACTGGACACCTTCGAGGACACTCCCGCCAAGGACAGGGACCCGGAGTGGTTCAAACGCGCCGTCTTCTACGAGGTCCTGGTCCGCTCCTTCCAGGACAGCAACGGTGACGGCGTCGGCGACCTGAAGGGCCTGACCGCCAAGCTCGACTACCTCCAGTGGCTCGGCGTGGACTGCCTGTGGCTACCGCCGTTCTTCCAGTCGCCGCTCAGGGACGGCGGCTACGACGTCTCCGACTACACGGCCGTACTCCCCGAGTTCGGCGACCTCGCCGACTTCGTGGAGTTCGTGGACGCCGCCCACCAGCGCGGCATGCGCGTGATCATCGACTTCGTCATGAACCACACCAGCGACCAGCACCCGTGGTTCCAGGAGTCCCGCAAGAACCCCGACGGCCCGTACGGGGACTACTACATGTGGGCCGACGACGACAAGCAGTACGAGGACGCGCGGATCATCTTCGTCGACACCGAGTCCTCCAACTGGACCTTCGACCCGGTGCGCGGTCAGTACTTCTTCCACCGCTTCTTCTCGCACCAGCCGGACCTCAACTACGAGAACCCGGCCGTCCAGGAGGAGATCCTGGCCGCCCTGCGGTTCTGGCTGGACCTGGGCATCGACGGCTACCGCCTGGACGCGGTCCCCTACCTCTACGCCGAGGAGGGCACCAACTGCGAGAACCTGCCCGCCACGCACGCCTTCCTCAAGCGGGTGCGCCGCGAGATCGACGCGATGTACCCGGACACCGTGCTGCTGGCGGAGGCCAACCAGTGGCCGGAGGACGTGGTCGACTACTTCGGCGACTTCCGGGGCGGCGGCGACGAGTGCCACATGGCCTTCCACTTCCCGGTCATGCCACGCATCTTCATGGCCGTACGGCGCGAGTCGCGCTACCCCGTCTCCGAGATCCTGGCCAAGACCCCCGCCATCCCCTCCAACTGCCAATGGGGCATCTTCCTGCGCAACCACGACGAGCTGACCCTCGAAATGGTCACCGACGAGGAACGCGACTACATGTGGGCCGAGTACGCCAAGGACCCCCGGATGCGCGCCAACATCGGCATCCGGCGCCGCCTCGCGCCCCTGCTCGACAACGACCGCAACCAGATCGAGCTGTTCACCGCCCTGCTGCTGTCCCTGCCCGGCTCGCCGATCCTCTACTACGGCGACGAGATCGGCATGGGCGACAACATCTGGCTCGGCGACCGCGACGCCGTCCGCACCCCCATGCAGTGGACCCCCGACCGCAACGCCGGCTTCTCCACGTGCGACCCCGGGCGCCTGTACCTGCCGACGATCATGGACCCGGTCTACGGCTACCAGGTCACCAACGTGGAAGCCTCCATGTCCTCCCCGTCCAGCCTGCTGCACTGGACCCGCCGCATGATCGAGATCCGCAAGCAGAACCCCGCCTTCGGTCTCGGCTCGTTCACGGAACTGCAGTCCTCCAACCCCGCGGTCCTGGCCTTCCTGCGCGAGTACGGCGACGACCTCGTGCTGTGCGTGAACAACTTCTCCCGCTTCGCCCAGCCCACCGAACTGGACCTGCGGGCCTGGGACGGCCGGCACCCGGTCGAGCTGATCGGCGGTGTGCGCTTCCCCGCGATCGGTGAACTGCCCTACCTGCTCACCCTGCAAGGCCACGGCTTCTACTGGTTCCGGCTCACCCGAGTCGCATCCCGCATCGGCCGCCGCCGCTGATCCGACGGCGCCGAGGAAAGGACGCGTCACCATGCCGAAGACCATCACTCCCCGACCGAGAACCGCCGTCGGCACCGACGGCCCCCTGGTCTCGCTCGGCGCGCTGCTGCGCGAGTGGTTGCCGAGGCAACGCTGGTTCGCGGGCAAGGACCGGCCCGTCACCGACCTGACGGTGCTGTCCGTGACCGAGCTGTTCCCGGGGTGTCTGCACCTGCTGGTGCACGCCTCGCACGTGCCGGTGCCCAACCCCGGCGGCACGCCCCCGCCCGGGGACTGTTACCAGCTGCTGCTGGGCCTGCGCCCGCACCTCGCGCCGCGGCTGGAGCAGGCGTACATCGGGCGCGCCGAGAACGGCCCGCTGGCCGGGCTCGCGGTGTACGACGCGCTGCACGACCCCCGCTCGGCGCACCTGCTGCTGGAGCGGCTGCGCAGGCCGGGCACGGCGGGTCCGCTGCGGTTCGAGGCGGACCCGGCCGCCCTGGTGCCCGGCGGGCTGCCGCCGCGGCTGCTGGACGCCGAGCAGTCCAACTCGTCGATCGTGTACGGCGACGCGTACATCCTGAAGCTGTTCCGCCGGATCCAGCCGGGCGTCAACCCCGACCTGGAGGTGCCGGCGGCGCTGGCCGCGCAGGGCTGCACCCGGGTGCCCGCGCCGGTGGCCTGGTTCACCACGACCGGCTCCCGGCCGGCCACTCTCGGTGTGCTGCAGCCGTTCCTGCCGGACGCCACCGACGGCTGGACGCTGGCGCTGCGCGCGCTCGCCGCGGGCGACCACTTCACCGCCGAGGCCCGCGCGCTGGGCCGGGCCATGGCGGAGGTGCACCTGGCGCTGGCCGAGGCCTTCCCGCCGGCCGGGCCGGGCGAGAACGGCCGTACCGCCGAGGCGATGTGCGCGCGGCTGGAGGCCGCCGCGCACGCCGTGCCCGGCTTGCAGCCCTTCGTGCCCGGTCTGCGGGCCGCGTTCGGGGCGCTCGCCACGTGCGACACGGGGCCGCCGGCCCAGCGTATCCACGGCGACCTGCACCTCGGTCAGGTGCTGCGGGCAGGCCGGAACTGGTTCGTCATCGACTTCGAGGGCGAGCCGTCCCGTCCGCTCGCCGAGCGGCGCGCCCCGCAGTCCCCGGTGCGGGACGTCGCCGGGATGCTGCGCTCCTTCGACTACGCGGCCCGGCAGCGCCGCCCCTGGCGACCCGAGTGGGCGCGCCGCTGCCGGGAGGCGTTCTGCGCGGGCTACGCGGCCCGCGCCGGCTGGGACCCACGCAAGAAGCACGCGCTGCTGCGCGCGCACGAGACGGACAGGGCGGTCTACGAGGTGCTGTACGAGGCGAGACACCGGCCCGACTGGCTGCCGGTACCGATGGCGGCGATCAAGCGGCTCGCCGTGTGGGGAGGCTGACCGATGGCACTGCGCACCACGCGACCCGAGGCCGCGGGCCCGAGGCCGGCCGCGGCCGCCGGTCTCGACTCCGCCGACCGCGGCCGGCTGCTGGCCGGCGCGCACCACGATCCGCACGCCCTGCTGGGCGCCCACCCCGTGCCGGGCGGCACGCTGTTCCGGGCGCTGCGCCCGAACGCCCGGGCGGTGAGCGTCGTGATCGACGGCGAGCGCACCGCGCTGCGGTCGGAGGGCGACGGCCTGTTCGCCGCCGTCCTGCCCGGCGCCCAGGCCCCGGCGTACACGCTGCTGGTGGCGTACGACGACGGCGAGCAGGAGGTGCACGATCCGTACCGCTTCCTGCCCGCCCTCGGCGAGCTGGACCTGCACCTGATCCGGGAGGGCCGGCACGAGCAGCTGTGGCGGGCGCTCGGCGCGGAGCCAATGGTCCACCAGGGCGTGGCCGGCACCCGGTTCACCGTGTGGGCGCCCAACGCCCAGGGAGTGCGGGTGGCCGGGGACTTCACGTACTGGGACGGCACGCAGTACCCGATGCGCTCGCTCGGCGCGTCCGGGGTGTGGGAGCTGTTCCTGCCCGGGATCGGCGAGGGCACCCGGTACAAGTTCGAGATCACCTCCCGGTACGGCCACCGGTTCCTGAAGGCGGACCCGATGGCGCGCGGTACGGAGGTCCCGCCGGACACCGCGTCGGTGGTGACGGCCTCGCGGTACGAGTGGGGCGACGCCGAGTGGATGGCGCACCGCGGTGACACCCCCGTGCACCAGGCGCCGTTCTCGGTGTACGAGGTGCACCTGCCGTCCTGGCGGCCGGGGCTGTCGTACCGGCAGCTGGCGGAGGAACTCCCCGCCTATGTCCGGCAGATGGGCTTCACGCACGTGGAGCTGATGCCGGTGGCCGGGTACCCGTTCAGCGGTTCGTGGGGGTACCAGGTCACCTCGTACTACGCGCCGACGCCCCGGCTCGGTTCCCCGGACGACTTCCGGTACTTCGTGGACGCCTGTCACCGGGCGGGCCTCGGGGTGATCATGGACTGGGTGCCGGCGCACTTCCCGAAGGACGACTGGGCGCTGGCCCGGTTCGACGGGGGCCCGCTGTACGAGCCCGGGAACGCGACGCGGGCGGAGCATCCGGACTGGGGGACGTACGAGTTCGACTACGGCCGCACCGAGGTGCGCAACTTCCTCGTCGCCAACGCGGTGTACTGGTGCGAGGAGTTCCACATCGACGGGCTGCGGGTGGACGCGGTCGCCTCGATGCTCTACCTGGACTACTCGCGGGACTCCGGGCAGTGGGAGCCGAACGTGTTCGGCGGCCGGGAGGACCTGGACGCGGTGGCGTTCCTCCAGGAGATGAACGCCACCGTGTACCGGCGCTGCCCGGGGGTGGTGACCATCGCCGAGGAGTCCACCGCGTGGGACGGGGTGACCCGGCCGACGGACGGCGGCGGGCTCGGGTTCGGGCTGAAGTGGAACATGGGCTGGATGCACGACTCGCTGGAGTACATCCAGAAGGAGCCGGTGCACCGCAGGTACCACCACGACGAGATGACGTTCTCGATGGTGTACGCCTACAGCGAGAACTACGTCCTGCCGATCTCCCACGACGAGGTGGTGCACGGCAAGCAGGCGCTGGTGTCGAAGATGCCCGGCGACTGGTGGCAGCGGCGCGCCAACCACCGGGCGTACCTCGGCTTCATGTGGGCCCATCCCGGCAAACAGCTGTTGTTCATGGGGCAGGAGTTCGCGCAGGGCGCGGAGTGGTCCCATGAGCACGGCCCGGAGTGGTGGCTGCTCGGCGACGACTACCACTCCGCCGGTGACCACCGGGGCGTGCAGGACCTGGTGCGGGAGCTGAACACGGTGTACCGGGCGACGCCGGCGCTGTGGCAGCGGGACACCGATCCGGGCGGTTTCCGGTGGGTGCTGTGCGACGCGGCGGACGACAACGTGCTGGCGTTCGTGCGGTTCGCCGCCGACGGCGACCCGCTGCTGGCGGTGTCGAACTTCTCCCCCGTCGTCCGGGAGGACTACCGCCTGTGGGTCCCGGAGGGGGTCCCCGCCTGGCGGGAGGCGCTGAACACCGACGACGTCCGTTACGGCGGCAGCGGGGTCGGCGCCGGCGGGCCGGTCCGGTCCGAGGACGGGTGCGTGAGCCTGACCCTTCCGCCGCTCGCCACTGTCTGGATGGTGCCGGTGCGCTGAGGGCCGCAGGTGTCGGCGCCCGTCCGGGGGGCAGTCGGGGTCGTACAGATCCTTGACTGCCCCGCGTGGCACGGACAGAAGGGCGGCACCAGGTGCGCACCGTCGGAGTGGAGGAGGAACTCCTTCTGGTCGATCCGGACAGCGGAGAGCCGAAGGCGCTGGCGGCGGCTGTTCTCGCCCGTGCGGCCCAGGACGATCCCGGGCAGGACGTGTTCGAGAAGGAGCTGTTCGGGCAGATGCTGGAGTTCGCCACGCATCCGCAGTCGGACATGGCGGCCCTCGGCGACGAGATCGTCCGCTGCCGCAAGGAGGCGGCCCGGCACGCCGGGCAGATCGGCTGCGGGGTCGCCGCGCTGGCCGCCTCCCCGTTGCAGGTCAGCCCCTCCCTGAGCGTGAACGAGCGGTACCAGTGGCTGGCCGGACGGTACGGGATCCCCACCTGGGAGCAACTCGTCTGCGGGTGCCATGTGCATGTCTCGGTGGAGTCCGACGAGGAGGGCGTGGCGGTCCTCGACCGGCTCCGCCCGTGGCTGCCGGTGCTGCGGGCGATGAGCGCGAACTCGCCGTTCTGGCAGGGCCGGAGCACCGGGTACGCCAGCTACCGCAGCCGGGTGTGGAACCGGTGGCCGTCGGCCGGCCCGACCGAGCCCTTCGGGACCGCCGAGGAGTACCACCGGCGCGTGGAGCGGATGGTGTCCACCGGGGTCATCCTGGACGAGGCCATGGCCTACTTCGACGCGCGGCTGTCGGCCCGCTACCCGACGGTGGAGGTCCGGGTGGCCGACGTGTGCCTGGGCGCGGGGACCGCCGTACTGATCGCGACGCTCGTGCGCGCCCTGGTGGAGACGACCGCGCGGGAGTGGCGGGACGGCCGGCCCGTGTCCGACCCCGGGGTGAGCCTGCTGCGGCTGGCCGACTGGCAGGCCGCGCGCTACGGCATCGAGGAGGACCTCCTCGACCCGGTCACCCTGCGGCCCCGGCCCGCCGCGCAGGTGCTGCGTTCGCTGCTGGAGTACACCGGGGACGCGCTCACCGCGAGCGGCGACGCGGAGCGGGCCGAGCGGGCCGTCGGGGAACTGTTGCGCACGGGAAACGGCGCGCGTGAGCAGCGCGGGCTGCTGGAGCGGACCGGCAGCCTCCGGGACGTCGTCACCGAGTGCGTGCGGCGCACACAGGGCTGAGTGTCCGGGGTCCCGGCCGCTCAGAGGATCAGGACGAGGGCGTAGACCAGGAAGAACGCGGCGATCAGGATCACGAGGGCCAGGATCAGCGTCAGCGGGGCCTTCGCCCAGCCCCTCGTCGGGTTGTGCGTCTCCCGGGGCCCGGCCTCGGGCATGCTGCTCTCGGCGGGTGGTGTCTCTCCGGGCGGGACACCGCCGCCGGGTTCCAGCCCGGTGCTGCGTTCGGGTTCCGGATCGGGGTTCACATGACTCATGCCTGCCGGGTTCCCCGGGACACGCCCACATCATCAGTCGATCACGATTCCTCGTTCCCGTCACCGAACGCTGCTCCCTGGGCTACATTCGAGCACCGCCGACACCGAGCCGTTCGGCGGAGTGATCCTCCGTACACCAGGAGCAGCGCATGCGGGACGTCGCCCTCGCTCCAGCCGTCACCCGGCCGCTCACCGGCGGCCTCGCCGACAGCGTCTTCGAGCGGGCGGACCTCGATCCGACGCTTCCGGTGCTGGCGCGCCGTGCCGGTCCGCCCGCGGCCGGGTGGGAAGAGCTGACGGCGGTCGAGCTGCGGGACGAGGTGGTCGATCTGGCCAAGGGCCTGATCGCCGCCGGGATCTCGCCCGGCCACCGGGTGGCCCTGATGGCCCGCACCCGCCACGAGTGGACGGTGCTGGCGCACGCCCTGTGGGCCGTGGGCGCCGAGGTGGTGCCGATCCACCCGGCCTCCGCCCGCGACCAGGTCGAGTGGATCCTGCGGGACGCCGGCTGTGTGGCCGTCGTCGTGGAGGACGAGCAGGGCGTCATGACCGTCGGCACCGTGTGCGACCGGCTGCCGCGGCTGCGGCACGTGTGGCAGCTGGACTCCGGTGCCCTGGCCGATCTGGTGGAGCGCGGCGCGATCGTGCCGTACACCACCGTGGAGTCGCTGCGCCGGATCGTGCTGCCGGACTCCACGGCGGCCGTCGTCTACACCTCCGGTACCTCGGGCCGCCCGATGGGCTGCGCGCTCAGCCACCGCAACCTGGCCTACCCGTGCGACACCCTGCTGGCCGGCTGGGGGCACACCGCCGCACCCCCCGGTGAGCAGCCGTCCGTGCTGGCCTTCCTGCCCTTCTCGCACGTCTACGGCATGATGATCATGCTGGTGTGCGTGCGCGGCGGGGTGCTGCTGGCGCACGAGCCGGAGCAGACCGGGACGGCACTGGCGTCGGCCCTGGCCACGTTCCGGCCGACGTACCTGTACGGGGTGCCGTCGGTGTTCGAGAAGCTGTACAAGAGTTTCCTCCGCACGTCCCAACAGAGCGGCCGGGGTGCCCTGTTCGAGCGGGCCGCGCAGACCGCGCGGGACTTCGCCGCGGCCGAGGAGCGCCGTCGGCTGGGCACCGGTCCCGGCCCCGGTCTGGAACTCAGGCTGCAACACGCCCTGTACGAGCGGACGGTGTACCGCAGGCTGCGGGCCGCGCTCGGCGGACGGGTGGTGCGCGGCACCTCCGGCGGGTCCACGCTCGACCGCGAACTGTCCCTGTTCTTCGAGGGCATCGGCGTGCTCGTGCACGACGGCTACGGGCTCACCGAGGCAGGCGGCGGGATCACCATGCAGCCGCTGGGCCGGGAGAAGTCCGGGACCGTGGGCCGGCCGCTGCCGGGCACCGAGGTACAGGTGGCCGACGACGGGGAGATCCTGGTGCGCGGGCCGTCGGTGTTCCAGGGCTACGTCAGCGACGAGCGGGCGACCCGCGCCACGCTGCGCGGCGGCTGGCTGGCCACCGGGGACATCGGACGGCTGGACGGCGAGGGCTATCTGACGATCACCGGCCGCAAGAAGGACATCATCGTCACCAGCGGCGGCAAGAGCGTGGCGCCGGCCCCGCTGGAGCAGCGGCTGCGCATGCATCCCCTGGTCCACCAGGCCGTGGTGATCGGCGACGACCGGCCGTGCGTGGGTGCCCTGATCACCCTGGACCCGGAGTTCCTCGCACACTGGCGGGCCGCGCTCGCGCTCCCGGGCGACGGCGCGGGCCGGGAGAGCCGGGAGGAGAACGCCCTGCGCGAGGAGATCGCGCGGGCCGTGGCCTCGGCCAACAGTGCGGTCTCCCGTGCGGAGTCCATCCGGGTCTACCGTGTCCTGCAGGAATCGTTCGCACCGGACAACGGGCTGCTCACCCCGTCCCTGAAGCTGCGCCGGGACGCCGTCGTACGGCACTACGCGGCCGAGATCGAGGCGATGTACCAGGCGCGCTCCCGGTCGCGGGGCCCGGCGGAGCCGGCCGAGTGGGACGAACCCGACGATGTCTTCCGCTGAGGAGGCGCACCGTACGGGCGGTCGATCCGAGGGGGGACGGATAGCTCGCGCGGCTGGGGGAACCCGCAGCCCAGCAAGAGATCAGCAACGACGACCGTCCTGGTCGCGGGGACCGAGCCCGGCCCCCGCGTCCAGGACCGGGGAATGCGAGATGGTGACGGAGCCGCGCTGGGACGACACTCCACCCTCGGAGGAGAAGTACGAGCAGACGTTCTCCTTCCCGGGTGAGCTGCGCAACGTCACGGGGGCGCGGCTCGCGGCGGAGGAGTTCCTCCGCGCGCTCGCCCGGGAGGCCCCGCCGGGCGCGCACGAGTACTGGGACGACATCCTGCTGGTCGTCACCGAACTCGCCGCGAACGCGATCCAGTACGCGCCCGGCCCGTTCGACCTGCGGATGCGCCGCACGTTCGACGGGGTCCACGTGACGATGCGGGACACGAGCATGACGAGGCCGGAGCCGCGGCCGTTCCACCCGCGCACCGGCGGTGGCGGCATCGGCTGGCACCTGGTGCACACGCTGTGCACCCAGGTCAGCGTCGTCGTGCACGAGCGGGGCAAGGACATCCACGCGTTCCTGCCCTGGTGAGGATGTTCGACGTGTAGGTGTGCGCCAGCCGGTTACTCCGCCCTGCAGTGGGGGTATGCCGGACCCCACGTGTTCGTCTGCCTGCCGCACCCAGCTGGCGGAACGGCTGGAGGCACGGTGGTATCGGAGTCGGCACAGCGATCCAGGGCATGCGAACAGCGTTCGAGTCGGACCGCCCGGAGCCGCAGAAAGGGATGAACACCGTGACACGACCCAGGATCCTGGTGGTTGGCGCAGGCTTCGCCGGAGTCGAGTGCGTCCGCCGCCTGGAGCGGAAACTCTCCCCGGCCGAGGCCGACGTCACGCTGGTGACGCCGTTCGCCTACCAGCTCTACCTGCCGCTGCTCCCCCAGGTCGCCTCCGGCGTGCTGACGCCGCAGTCGATCGCCCTGTCGCTGCGCCGCAGCCGGAAGTACCGCACCCGGATCATCCCGGGCGGCGCGATCGGCGTGGACCTGAAGGCGAAGGTGTGCGTCGTCCGCACCATCACCGACAAGATCGTCAACGAGCCCTACGACTACATCGTGCTGGCACCGGGCAGCGTGACCCGCACCTTCGACATCCCGGGCCTGACCGAGCACGCCTTCGGGATGAAGACCCTCGCCGAGGCCGCCTACATCCGCGACCACGTCATCTCCCAGCTCGACCTGGCGGACGCCAGCGAAGACCCGGCCGAGCGGGCCGCGAGGCTGCAGTTCGTGGTGGTCGGCGGCGGCTACGCGGGCACCGAGACCGCTGCCTGCCTGCAGCGGCTGACGCACGCGGCCGTGCGGCGCTATCCGCGGCTGGACCCGGGCCTGATCAAGTGGCACCTGATCGACATCGCGCCCAAGCTCATGCCGGAGCTGGGCGACAAACTCGGCCGCAGCGCGCAGGAGATCCTCGGGCGCCGCGGCATCGAGGTCTCGCTGGGCGTCTCCATCGACAAGGCCGGTCCGGAGGAGGTCACCTTCACCGACGGCCGGGTGGTGCCCACGCACACCCTGATCTGGACGGCCGGCGTGGTCGCCAGCCCGCTCATCGCCACGCTCGGCGCGGAGACGGTCAAGGGCCGGCTGGCGGTCACCCCGGAGATGTGCCTGCCGGGCCACGACGGGGTGTTCGCGCTCGGCGACTCGGCGGCCGTACCGGACCTCGCCAAGGGCCAGGACGGCGCGGTCTGCCCGCCCACCGCGCAGCACGCCATGCGGCAGGGCAGGAAGGTTGGCGACAACGTCATCGCGGCGCTGCGGGGCCAGCCGTTGCAGCCGTACGTGCACAAGGACCTGGGACTCGTCGTCGACCTCGGCGGCAAGGACGCGGTGTCCAAGCCGCTGGGTGTCGAGCTGCGCGGGGTGCCCGCGCAGGTGGTGGCCCGCGGCTACCACTGGTCGGCGCTGCGCACGAACGTCGCCAAGACCCGGGTGCTGACCAACTGGCTGCTGAACGCGGTCGCCGGAGACGATTTCGTCCGCACCGGCTTCCAGGCCCGCAAGCCCGCCCGGCTGAAGGACTTCGAGTACACCGACTCGTATCTGACCCCGGAACAGGTACGGGCCCGGGTGGAGGGCGCGGGCGCGGGCCAGCCGTGACGTGACCCGGATCACCGAAGACCGCCGATCATTCCCCACCCGGCCGGCGGTCTTACCCGGTGATCAGGAAACACGTCACGGAGGGACACCCGGCATGAGCGAGAAGACCGTGAAGGGCCCGGCGAGCTACTTCCCGTCGATCGAGAAGACGTACGGCCGGCCCGTCGGCGAGTGGCAGGAGCTGATCCGCTCCTCGCCGCTGACGAAGCACATGGAACTCGTCGCCTGGCTCAAGTCCGAGCACGGGCTCGGCCACGGCCACGCGAACGCGCTGGTGGCCGCCACCCTGGCCGAGGGCCGCTGAACCGGGCGCACGTGCGATGCTGGGTCGTAGATCGATTTCCGGCACGGGAGAGAGCACGGCGGCGTGAGGACAGCGGCACGGTCGGGGCGGGCATGGATGTGGGACCGGCTGGCGGCGTCGGACCCGGGGTTGCTCCGGCTCACCGCGGGACTGCGCACGGTCACCGCCATCGCGCTGACCCTCGCGGTCCTCGCCGTGCTGCGCGTCCCGGTGCCCCAGCTGGTCGCGGGGGCCATGGCGGCGATGGTCGCCACCTTCGCCATCCGGGAGAAGCAGCGCGGCCCCCAGGCCGTCACGCTCGCGCTCGGCCTGCCGGTGGCGCTGGCCTCGCTGTCGCTGGGCGCGCTGCTGAACCACCGCGTGATCGCCGGCGACCTGTTCTTCGTCGTCCTCATCTTCTGCGCCGTCTACGGCCGCCGGTTCGGCGACCGCGGGACGGCGCTGGGGCTGATCGGGTTCCAGGTCTACTTCCTGTCGCTGTTCGTGGGCGCGGCCCCGTCCACGCTGCCCCCGCTGTACGGCGTGCTCTGCGTCGCGTTCGCGTGCAGCGCCACCGCCCGGTTCGTGCTGGTGCCGCAGACCCCGGCGGGCACCCTGGACCGGCTGCGGCGGGCCTTCCGGGCCCGGCTCGCCCAGCTGATCGCCACCCAGGCCGAGTTGCTGGACGCCGGCCCCGAGGAGGCGGAGAAGCTACTGGCGGACCTGCGTGACGGCACCGCCCGGCTGCACGAGACGGCGCTGATGATCCAGGGCCGGCTGGAGGACGGCACCTCGGACCCGGCGGTGGCCCGGCTGCTCCAGCGGCGGGTCGCGGACGCCGAGATCGCCGCCGAGCGGCTCGGTCTGCTGCTGCTCACCGCGCGCAGCGCCCGGCGGACCGACACCCTCACCCTGCACCTGCCGGGCGCCTCGCTGCCCTCCGGCGGTGTGCCGGTGCGGGACGAGGCGTCGGCCGCGCTGCACCGGGATCTGCAGGCGCTGCGGCTGCTGATGCTGCGGCCGGCCGGGGAGGCCTCGGGGACCGCGCTCGCCCAGGTGCGCAACCGGCTGCTCGGCTACCGCGAGGAGGAGAACCTGCCCGCGGCCTCCCCGGCGGTGCAGGACGTCTTCCGGGGCCTCGGCGAGGCCGCCCGGGCCTCGCTGGGCCTGCGGGTCGCCCTGGACGGGCCGCAGGACGAGTCCGACGACACCCCGGCCACCGCCCGGTCGCGCGAGGAGCTGGACGCCGAGGACGCCGCGATCGAGATCAGCGAGGAGAACGAACCGGAGGAGTCCGAACCGGCCGGTCTGCAGCGGCCCACCACCCGGGCCGCGCTCCAGGTGGCGGTCGGCTCCTCGCTGGCCATCGTGGGCGGCGAGCTGCTGTCCAGCCAGCGCTGGTACTGGGCGGTGCTGACCTGCTGGATCGTGTTCATCAACACCGCGTCCACCGGCGAGATCCTGGTGAAGGGCTACCGGCGGCTGCTCGGCACGGTGCTGGGCGTGGTGGCCGGCATCGGGCTCGCGGCGCTGGTCGGGCACCACACCTGGACGGCGTTCGCGCTGGTGCTGCTGTTCATCTTCGCGATGTTCTACACCGCGCCCCTGTCGTACACGCTGATGTCGTTCTTCGTGACGGCCATGCTGGGGCTGCTCTACACGCTGCTGAACACCTACAGCCTGTCGGTGCTGGTGCTGCGGATCGAGGAGACGGCGCTCGGCGCGGCCTGCGGGGTGATCGCGGCGGCGGTGGTGCTGCCGATCCACACCGACCGCCGTACCAACGACCTGCTCGTGGCGGTCCTGGAGCGGCTCGCCGACGTGACGCGGGGCGCCGTGGACCAGCTGAGCGGCGGGGCGGGCGGCGACCTGGTGGAGCAGGCGCGCGAGCTGGACCAGGCGCTGGCCGACCTGCGCGCGGCCAGCCAGCCGCTGACGCATCCGATCACCCCGCTGCGCACGCGCCGCAACACGGCCCGGTACGTGGTGGCACTGCTGGAGACCTGCGCGTACCACGGGCGCTCCCTCGCGGCCACGGCGGAGCTGCTGCCGACGCATCCGTCGATCGCGGCGGATCCGCGGCTGCGGGGGGCGTGCGGGCGGATCGTGCACAACATCGAGGCGATCGCCGCGCACCTCACCGACCCGCGGTCCACCGCGGAGATGGAAAGCGGCCCCAGCATCGCGTCGATGCTGGAGCCGGGCACCCTGCGCACCCCGCGCTACGGCCGCGTGACCGACCGGGTGCTGCGCCATCTGCAGCGGCTGGACGAGGCCGTGTCGGGCCTCGCCCGGCCGCTGGGCGTCGGCGGCGGTCCGGCGCAGCCCGGCAGCTGACCGCTCACCGCTGGTCGCCGCCGGGGCGGCGGCCGCCGAGCACCTCGTCGCGGACGCGGGCGCAGCTGCGGCTGATCAGCCGGGAGACGTGCATCTGGGAGATGCCGAGCTGGTCGGCGATCCGGCTCTGGGTCATGTCCTCGAAGAAGCGCATGTAGAGGATGGCCCGCTCGCGCTCGGGCAGCCGGCGCAGCCCTTCCTTGGCGGCCTCGCGGTCGACCACGACGTCGTAGGAGGTGTCCGCCTCGCCGAGGGTGTCGGCGAGGCTGTAGCCGTCGTCGCCGGCGGACAGCTCGGCGTCCAGCGAGAGGGTGCTGAAGCTCTCCAGCGCCTCCATGCCGGCGCTCACCTCCTCCTCGGTGAGTCCGGTGTGGGCGGCGATGTCGGCGACGGTGGGCTCGGGGCTCCCGGGGTTCTGGGTGAGTTCGCGGCGGGCCACCCGCACCCGGTTGCGCAGTTCCTGCACCCGGCGCGGCACGCGCAGGGCCCACATCCGGTCGCGGAAGTGCCGCTTGACCTCTCCGGTGATGGTCGGCACGGCATAGCTCTCGAAGGCCCCCCGCGAGGGGTCGAAGCGGTCGATGGCCTTCACCAGGCCGAGGGCGGCCACCTGGCGCAGGTCCTCGACGGACTCGCCGCGGTCGCGGAACCGGCCGGCGATCCGGTGTGCCATCGGCAGCCAGGCGGTCACGAGTTCGTCGCGTACGGCGTCCCGCTCGGGACCGTCGTCCAGGTCCGCCAGTCGGGCGAACAGCTCCGCCGTATCAGGGGCGTCGTCATGGTTCCGCCGGGTGGGGGCCGGGGTGCCGTCGGCGGTGGCGGCGGCGCCGGGACGGCTTGTCGACATGTCGGTCAGCATGCGGAATCGCTCCTGAACGTGGTTTCAGGGCACGGCCGGAACAGCGGTTCCGGGTTTCGGCCCGAACGGTGGTGTCAGGGTGTCGCCGCGGGGAAGCCGCCTGGGCCGCCGGGAGGGGCCCAGGCAGCGGTTGCGATCCCCGCTGGGCGCGCGCCTCCGGTCCGAAGCACGAGATTCCGTCTGCCCCTCGCCCCCTCGGGCAAACGCCATTGAGCGGAACTTCGGAAACCGCTTCAGTGCAGCGGTACGACGGCCGTGATGCGCTTGCCCCCGCGGGGCAGCTCCGCCACCCGGACGTCCCGGGCCAGCCGGCACACGAGGGGCCAGCCGCGGCCGCCGGGCAGGGTGGTGCGCTCGTCGCCGGAACGGGCCGTCACGGGCAGTGCGTCGCTGCGGTCGCTCACCGACACCCGGACACCGCCGGAGTCGACGTCGACGTCGAAGCCGGTGATGCCGCCGCCGTGCACGAGCGCGTTGGTGGTCAGTTCCGAGGTCACCAGCAGGGCGTCCTGGACCGCCTCGGGCGCGCACGGCAGGGCGTGGGCCCGGCACCGTTCGGTCATGACCCGCTCGACCGTTCTGCGGGCCTCGGCCGGCCGGCCCGGCAGGCGGCGGCGAGTCTCCGGCAGGACGGCTGCGGAGCTGGTCCGGTGGTTGTCTAGCATCCCTTCCTCCCCTGGCGGTGCCCGGATTGCAGGGTTCTCTGCTCCTTCGACTGACCCCTCGACGCGCTGTCAAACACCGCGGGTTCCGGAGTCATCACGAAGGATCGGGCGGGTACCCGCCCCGCATGACGGATGTGGTGGACGCGGACGAGTTGTTGCGGCGGATCCGGCGGGGCCGGGAGCACGCGGCCGAGGAGGAGCGGGCCTGGCGGGAGCGGGCCCTGAGTCTCACGGCGACGGATCCGGAGGGCGCGCGGGACGCGACGGACCGGGCCCGGGCGTACGAGGTGGTGCATCGGGTGCTGGAGGAGATCGTCTCCCCGGGCGGGGAGCCGGTCCGGACGGACGGAGCGAAACAGGTCACCTGACCCGGTACTGGGTTACCCAAAAGTACGGCAGATGGTTTAGTGTTCATCCATACGTGACGCGGAGGGGCGCGGAACCGTCCTTCCCCCCTCCTGTGGTCACCCGCATACGGCCCTGGCTGGCTTCCCCCGTCCAGCCAGGGCTTTTTGCTGTCCGAAACGCGACACGCGGATCGAACTCCGCCCCCTTCGAGGTGCTCGGGGCGCCCGTAGCGGATGAAATGGGAGGGAACACACCACCCCCACCGCAACCGCCTGCCGGCGAGGAGCCCCGCGCCATGACCAAAGCGATCAAACTGCTCACCGCCCTCCCCCAGGCGCAGCGCGAGCGCCTGATGGAGCTGGCCAAGGAGGTCTCCTTCCGGGAGGACACCCGGATCTTCGAGGCGGGTGGCACCGCCGACCGGTTCTGGGTGATCCGCTCCGGCGCGGTCCACCTGGACCAGCAGGTCACCTCCCGGCAGCGGGTGACCGTGGCCTCGCTCGGCGCGGGCGACCTGCTCGGCTGGTCCTGGCTGTTCCCGCCGTACGAGTGGGACTTCGGCGCGGTGGCCTTCACCGACGTCCGGGCCTACGAGTTCGACGGACCCTCGGTGCTCGGGCTGTGCGTGGAGGATCCGCTGCTCGGGCTCTCGCTGGTCCGCACGGTGGCCGAGGTGCTCGCCAGCCGGCTCGAGACGACCCGCGGCAAGCTGATGGAGCAGTACACGATGCGGCGGCGCAGCGGCCCGCTGTAGGCGGTCAGATCCGGTAGCGGCGCAGCGCCGGGACGGCGCCGGCCAGGGCCAGCATCACCACGACCACCAGGGCGCCGCCGCCCGCGACCGCGGCCCGCGGGCCGAACGCCGAGCCCGCGGTGCCGTGCAGCACGTCCGCGAGGCGCGGCCCGCCCGCGACGACCACCGTGAACACCCCCTGCATCCGGCCGCGCATCTCGTCGGTCGCGGCCGACAGCAGGATGGCGCCGCGGAACACCATCGAGACCATGTCGGCGACACCGGCCGCCGCCAGGAAGGCCATGGCGATCCAGAGGTTGCCGCTCAGCCCGAACCCGGCGACGGCCACCCCCCAGCCGACGACCGACCCGATCACCATCCAGCCGTGCCGGCGAGCCCGCGAGAACACGCCGGAGAACAGCCCGCCGAGCACCGCGCCGACCGGGATGCCGGCGAACAGCACACCGAGCGCGAGACCCTCGCCGTAGGAGCCGTAGGTCTGCGCCGCCAGCTGCGGGAACAGGGCGCGGGGCATGCCGAACACCATGGCGACGATGTCGGCGAGGAAGGACAGCAGCAGCACCTTGTGGAGCGAGATGTACCGGAACCCGGCGGCTATCTCGCGCACGCCGGCGCGCCGGGCGGCCTCGCCGAGCGGCGGCAGCGCGGGCAGCCGGACGACGGCCCACACGGTGACGCACAGCGCCAGCGCGTCGATCAGGTACAGCTCGGGCAGCCCGATGACCGGGATGAGCACACCGGCGAGCAGCGGACCGGCGACCAGCCCGGTCTGCATCACCGTCGAGCCCAGCGCGTTCGCGGCCGCCAGCTGCCCGGCGGGCACCAGGCGGGCGATGGAGGCGTTGCGGGCCGGCGAGTTGAGGCCGAAGAAGGCCTGCTGGACCGCGAGCAGCACCATGAGCACGGTGACGGACCCCAGCCCGGTGGCGGCCTGGGCCCAGAACAGCAGCGAGGTCACCGCGATACCGCTGTTGGTGACCAGCAGCAGCCTGCGGCGGTCGACGGTGTCGGCGACCGCCCCGCCCCACAGCGCGAAGGCCACCATCGGCAGCAGGCCCGCGAGGCTGGCGTAGCCGACCCAGGCCGAGGAGTGGGTGATGTCGTAGATCTGCTTGGGTACGGCGACGGCGGTGAGCTGGCTGCCGACGGCGGTGACGATGGTCGACGACCACAGGCGCCGGTAGGCGGGGATGCACAGCGGGCGGGTGTCCATCGCCCAGCGGCGCCAGCCGCGCCGGGGCGGGTCCGCGGCCGCCGGCGCGTCGGTCGGCGGCCGGTGTCCGGGGCGGTCGGTCCCGGTGCTGCTGCTGTCGCTCGTGTCCACGGATGTCCTGGTTGCTCGTTACATCTTTTCGCTTCGAGAGCCTAACCATCCCTGTACACGCCGCACGGTGTCGGCTCAGGCCCCGGCGACCAGGGTCGCGCCCATGCTCAGCATGGTGGCGGCGACCAGGCCGTCCAGCACCCGCCAGGCGCCCGGCCGGGCCAGGAACCGGCCGAGCAGCCGGGCGCCGAAACCGAGCGCGGTGAACCAGCACAGGCTGGCGAGTGCGGCGCCGAGCCCGAAGGTCCAGCGCAGCGGGCCCCGGTCGGCGGCCAGGGAGCCGACCAGGAACACGGTGTCCAGGTAGACGTTCGGGTTCAGCCAGGTCATCGCCAGGCAGGTGAGCACCGCCCGGCGGCGCGAGCCGGCCTCCTCGCCCTGCGCGCGCAGCCCGGTGCCGGGCCTGAGCACCCGGCGGACGGCCAGGGCGCCGTAGCAGAGCAGGAAGGCACCGCCGACGAGCCCGACCGCCCGGAGCGCGCCCGGCCAGGCCACCACCACCGTGCCGACCCCGCCGACGCCGAGCGAGATGAGCAGCGCGTCGGACAGGGCACAGATGCCGACCACGGCGAGTACGGCGTCCCGGCGCACCCCCTGCCGCAGGACGAAGGCGTTCTGCGCTCCGATGACGACGAGCAGGGAGAGGCCGGTGCCGAATCCGGCGGCAGCGGCGGTCAGGGCGTGGGTCATGCCGACGACGCTAGGAAATCCCACTGCGCAAGTACAGCTAAAGATTTTTACGTAGGATTAGCGATTGTGATGCCGGA
This sequence comes from Streptomyces sp. NPDC023481, assembly GCF_055560195.1. Taxonomy (NCBI): domain Bacteria; kingdom Bacillati; phylum Actinomycetota; class Actinomycetes; order Kitasatosporales; family Streptomycetaceae; genus Streptomyces; species Streptomyces sp. NPDC023481. The sequence goes on along the minus strand of NZ_JBVHJE010000003.1, from coordinate 363,843 downwards.
GTTGCCCCTGGAGCAGGTGCGGACGTTGCTGGCCGTGGTGGACGAGGGCACCTTCGACGCGGCCGCCGCCGCGCTGCACGTGACGCCGTCGGCGGTCAGCCAGCGGGTCAAGGCCCTCGAACAGCGCACCGGCCGGGTCCTGCTCCAGCGCACCAAGCCGGTGCGGCCCACGGAGTCCGGCGCGGTGCTGGTGCGGTACGCCAGGCAGCTCGCCCGGCTGGAGCGGGACGCCTGGGGTGAGCTGGGGCTGAGCGGCAGCGAGGAGCCGACGCGGGTCTCGGTCGCGGTGAACGCGGACTCGCTCGCGACCTGGTTCCTGCCGGCGCTGACCCGGGTGCCGGGCCTCTGCTTCGTACTGCACCGGGAGGACGAGGACCATACGGCGGCGCTGTTGCGCGAGGGCGTCGTCATGGCCGCGGTGACCTCCGCGCCCGACCCGGTGTCCGGCTGCACCGTCCGCCCGCTCGGCCGGATGCGCTACCTGCCCCTGGCCACCCCCGAGTTCGCCGCGACCCACCTGGCGGGCCGGCCCCTGGCGGAGGCGCTGCACCGGGCGCCGGTGGTGACCTTCGACCGCAAGGACGACTTCCAGGACGGCTTCGCCCGCCGGCTCGGCCTGGCCTCGGCGGGACCGTACCGGCACCATGTGCCCACCTCGGAGGGGTTCCTGGCCACAGTCGCCGCCGGGCTCGGCTGGGGCATGATCCCGGAGGTGCAGGCCGGGCCGCTGCTCGCACAGGGGCGGCTGGTCCCGCTCGCCCCCGGCGAGTGGATGGACGTCACCCTCCACTGGCAGCAGTGGAGACTCGACTCCCCCGCGCTGGCCGCCCTGGCCGATGCGGTGGCCGAAGCGGCGTCACGGGCGCTGCGCGGCTGAGGGGCGCGGCCTGGACGCGTCGGCGGCCCGGCAGTTGGGCGTTCCGCCGTCGTCGCGCCCGCGGATTCCGGTCTGTTGGCCGGCTTTCCCCATCCTCCGCCGTTTGTTCCGTTTCACGGCGCCGCGACCGGTCACCCGAATGCCTGACCGTGCGGAAAGCGAACGGCAGGGCACGGACGACTTCGATCGAACCAGGAGACTCCCATGGACAACTGGCGCGACCATGCCGCGTGCCGCCAAGAGGACCCCGACCTCTTCTTCCCGATCGGCACCACCGGACCGGCGCAGGTCCAGGCCCAGCAGGCCAAGGCGGTGTGCGGGCGCTGCCCGGTGCGGGAACAGTGCCTGGACTGGGCGCTGGACACGGGCCAGAGCATCGGGGTCTGGGGCGGTACGACGGAGCTGGAGCGGCGGGCGCTCAGGCGCCGCGCCCGCTCCCGGCCGCGCTCCGGCTGACCGGCGACGGCTGACCGGCGAGGGGGCCGGCGGTGGGGGGCCGGCGGTGGGGGCCGGCCGGGGGTCAGCGTCCGCCGCGGCGGAGGGTCCCCCATTCCCGCTCCTGCCGGGCCACCTCGTCCCGGGCCGCGTCGGTCACCTCGTCGGCGATCCAGCACAGCGGCTCGATGTCGGCCACGAGCGGCTCGTTGTCGGGGCCCCGGCCCGTCTCCCGGCCCGTGAGGACCCAGGGACGGACGCCGGGGCCCTTGTCGTGCGGCAGGTGAGCGTAGTCGTACAGGCGGCGGGCCACCCACAGCTCGACGGACCGGTCCTGCCACCAGTCCTCCACGTCGAGCGGGTTGGCGGACAGCCCCGGCATCGGGACACCGGTCAGTTCGTCGGTGCTGGAGGCGGCGTCGAGGTCGACGCCGGGCCCCTTCGACCAGCGCACATACAGGTTCCGGTGCCGTTCCACCAGGCGGGCCATCTCGGACAGCGTGGTCAGGACCGGCAGGTTCTCCGGTGCGCTCATGACATGACCTCCCTGTGCTGTGCGTCGCGCGACCGGAGTACCCCCGGCGCGCGCCGAATATCGGACGGTGACCTTCCGCTCTCGCCCTCTCAGGGCTCGTCACCGGGCGGCGACGCGGCCGGCAGCCGAAGGGTGAACACCGCGCCCCTCCCCGGCTCGCTCGCCGCCCGCGCCGTACCGCCGTGGGCGGCGACCAGGTGGCGGACGATCGGCAGGCCGAGCCCGCTGCCTCCGGTGCGGCGGCTGCGGGACTTCTCGGCGCGCCAGAACCGCTCGAAGACGTGCGGCAGGTCCTCGGGCGCGATGCCCGCGCCGGTGTCGGTCACGGTGAGCACGACGTCGGGGCCGTCCCGGCGGGCGGCGAGCGTCACGGTGCCGCCGGCGGGGGTGTGCCGCAGCGCGTTGGAGACCAGGTTCCCGAGGGCCTGGCGCATCCGCACCGGGTCGGCGTCCAGCCAGGCGGCGCCGTCGGTCCCGGTGCGCAGGGCGACCCCGGCCGCGTCGGCGGCGACCCGGTGGGCGGCGGCGACCTGGTCGAGCAGGTCTCCGGCGTGCAGCGGCTCGCGGTGCAGGCGCAGGGTGCCGGCGTCGGCCGCGGCGAGGTCCTGCAGGTCGTCGATGATCCGCTGGAGGACCAGGGCCTCCTCGTGCAGCGAGTCCAGCAGCGCCGGGTCGGGGCCGACGACACCGTCCCGGACGACCTCCAGCCAGCCCCGGATGTTGGTGAGCGGGCTGCGCAGCTCGTGCGCGATGTCGCTGACCATGGCCTTGCGCTGCGCCTCCAGGCGTTCGCGCCGCTCGGTCAGGCCGTTGAACGCCTCGGCGAGGATGCCCGTCTCGTCACGGGTGGTCACCGGCACCCGTACGTGCAGTTCGGGCGGTTGCTGCGCGGCCAGGGTGAGTGCGCGCAGCGGCCGTGCCAGCCGGACGGCGACGACGGCGGTCACCGCCACGGTGACGGCGAGGACGAGCCCGGCCACGCCGACCACCTTGGCCTTGTTGGCCGGTGACATGTCGAAGCGGGTCGGGTTCTGGTCGCCGATGCCGAGGAACAGCTCGGCCACCGGGGCCACATAGGGTTCCAGCTGGGTGCGGCGGGCGGTCGCGAGGCACCGCTGGGCGGTCCGCGCGCTCTCACCGGTGCCGGGCCTGGCCTCCTTGGTGAGCGGGTAGCCGCCGTCGAGGGGGTCCCTGGCGCCGGGGTCGTAGGCGAGGAGCAGCGGTCCGAGGTGCACGCCGGCCCGGTGCAGGCAGGGCAGGGCCAGGTCGGACAGCGCGTCCAGGGCCTTCTGCTCGGTCGGGGTGGGTGTGTTGAGCCGTCCGTCCTCGCACACCGTGGCGCCGGGGTCGGCCGGTCCGGCGCCGTCCGCGGTGCCGACCACCGGCCGGCCGCTCGCGGTCCGGGTGATGGTGGCCTGCACGCCGTAGCGCTCGTAGCACCGCTTGCGCTTGGCGGCGAGGGCGTCCAGCCGGGCGCGTTCCTTCGCCGGGAGCCGGTAGGGGCCGACCACGCGCGGGTCGATGCCGCTCAGCTGGGCACCGGACTCGGTGTAGGTGTCGGTGCGCAGCGGGTCGACGGTGGCGGCGGGCCGGGGCGGCAGCGGGGTGCCGCGGGGCGCGGAATCGGCGACCAGGGTGCGGTCGGCGGTGGTGAGCGCGATACGACGCCCGGTGCGGGCGGCCAGCTCCCGCAGGGTGTCCCGGACGTCCCGCCAGTCGGCGTGGGTGGCGGCGTAGCCGCTGAGCCGGGCGAGGATGCGGTTGTCGGCGGCGAGGTCCTGGCCCTGCTCCTCCTTCAGGGCGCTGGTGGTGGTGGTCACCGCGAGCCAGGCCGTCGCCGTCACCGAGCAGACGGCGATCAGCGCGGAGACGATCAGCAGCCGGACGACCAGCCGCTTGCGCAGCGGGATTTGCCGTCCGCCGGCCGCCCGTCGGCCGGCCGCCGCGTCGCGCTGCCCGGCGGCTTGCCCGTCCCGCGCGCGGTCGGCCCCGGGCCGTCGGCGGTTCACGGTCGGGCGCCAGCCAGTTTGTAGCCGACGCCGAAGACGGTCAGCAGGCGGACCGGGCGCCGCGGGTCGGGCTCGATCTTGCGGCGCAGGTTCATGATGTGCACGTCGACGGCCCGCTCGGTGGAGGCCCGGTCGAGGCCTCGGGTGCACTGCAACAGCTGGCGCCGGGTGAACACCCGCTCCGGCTCGCCCGCCATGGCCAGCAGGATCTCGAACTCGGCCGGTGTGCACTCCACCGGTGCGCCGTCGCAGCGCACCTCGTGCCGTACCGGGTCCACGCTGATCCCGGCGGCCCGTACGACGGGGTCCTCGCCCCGGGCGCCGACGCCCCGTCCGGCGCGTCTGAGGACCGTACGGATACGGGCCATCAGCTCGCGCGGGCTGTACGGCTTGGTCAGGTAGTCGTCGGCGCCGACGTCGAGGCCGAGCAGCAGGTCGTCCTCGCCGGAGCGGGCGGTGAGCATCACCACCGGGATGTCCGGCCGCTCGGCGTCGGCGCGCAGCACCCGGCACACGCCGAAGCCGTCGAGGACGGGGAGCATCAGGTCCAGGACGACGAGGTCGGGCCGCAGCCTGCGGGCGGTGTCCAGGGCCGCCGCGCCGTCGTGCACCACCGTGGCCGTGTGGCCCTCGGCCAGCAGCGAGCGGCGGATCAGTTCGGCCTGCTTCTCGTCGTCCTCGGCGACCAGTACATGTGCGCACACGAGTTCGGATCCTAGGCTCTCTCTTCCGGTTCCTGCCGACCTGATCGGCAGGAAAGGACCTGAGCCGCTCAGTGCGCGAGCCAGTCGGCGTCGCCCATCACGACGACCGGATGCCGGCCGGGGTCGAGGGTGCGCAGCAGCTCCTTCATGTGCGCCTTGGCGACGCTGACGCAGCCGTGGGTGGGTCCGCCGTGGTCGACGTGCAGCCACACTCCCCCGCCGCGCCGCGGGCCGAGGGGGCGGGTCCAGTCCAGCGGGGAGGTGCCGGGCCTGCGGTTGTAGTCGATGGCGATGACGTAGTCGAAGGAGCCTTCCAGCGGCTCGCCCTCGAAGCCGGTGCCGGGCGAGTGGAAGCCGCCGGAGCGGTGGTAGGGCAGTTTGCTGCCCGGGTCCGGGAGCAGGCCGCCGGCGTCGGAAAGGGTGTAGACGCCGAGCGGGGAGCGCAGGTCGCCGAGCATGTGGTGGTCGCTCCAGCCGCGTCGCGCGTTGTGGGCGGCCCAGGTGGGGCCGGCCCGCCAGCCGGTGTCGGTGCGCTGGTGCAGGACCACCGTGCACAGCGGGGAGTTGCGGCCCCGCCCGGTGACGACGACGGCCTGTTCGCAGCGCTCGGGTATCGCCGCGGTCCGCAGCGGCCCGAGCCCGGGTATGCCCTTCGGTTCGGGCCGTGTGGAGGTCTCGGGGGTGGGCGCCGGCGCCGGACCGCGGGCCGGGGCCTGGCGCTCGGTCGCCTCGGCTCCGCCGCCGCAGCCGGAGAGCAGCAGCGGGGAGGCGAGGAGGGCGACGGCGGTTCTGCGTTGGATCATGATCCGATCGTGGTGGACGGTTGTTTGGAACTGGTCAGGTCCGGCGCCGTCCGGTGTCGAACAGGCCGGTGTTCAGGGCCGGTCCGGCTTGCCCGACGTGTACAGCCAGGTGTGGAACAGCCTTTCGAGCTGCTTCCCCGAGGTCTTCTCGGCAAGCCTGACGAACTGTGCCGTGGTTCCGTGCCCGCCGCGGTGCCCGGTGGCCCAGGCGCGCAGGATGCGGAAGAAGTCCCGGTCGCCGACGGCCCGGCGGAGTTCGTGCAGGGCCATGGCGCCGCGGGCGTAGACGGGCGTGCCGAAGATGCGGGCGCCGCTGCCGGGGTCGCCGGGCGGGTAGGCCCACAGGCCGTCTTTCGCGGGCCGGGCGTACAGGGCGTCGAAGGTGCGCTGGGCGCTGCGGCCGCCGTGCTGCTCGGTGTAGAGCCACTCGGCGTAGGTGGCGAAGCCCTCGTTGAGCCAGATGTCCTTCCAGGCGGTGAGGGTGACGGAGTCGCCGAACCACTGGTGGGCGCTCTCGTGGACGAGGGTGTCGAGGTCGGGGGCGGAGTCGTAGAGCGGCCGGGTCTGGGTCTCCAGGGCGTAGCCGATGTCCGGGGCGTGGTCGACGATCGAGCCGGCGGCCCGGTACGGGTACGGCCCGAACAGCTTGCTCTCCCAGGCGAGTACGGCGGGCAGCTTCTTCAGGACGGGCGCGGCGGCGCGCGCCTCGCGGGGGTCGACGGCGTTGTAGACCTGGATGCCGTCGCGGGTGGTGTACCGCTCGACCCGGAAGGTGCCGATGGTGGCGGTGGCCAGGTAGGCGGCCATGGGCCGGCTCTGGCGCCAGTGGAAGGTGGTCCTGCCGTGGGCGGTGCGCTGTCCGAGCAGGACGCCGTTGGAGACGGCGGTGCGGCCCTTCGGCACGGTGAGGGTGATGTCGTACGACGCCTTGTCCCTGGGGTGGCCGTTGGCCGGGAACCAGGTCATCGCGCCCTGCGGTTCGCCCGCGACGAACGCGCCGTCGTCGGTGGGGATCCAGCCGTCCGCGGAGCCGTCGGGGTCGGTGACCGGCTTCGGGGTGCCGTGGTAGGCGACCGTGACGCGGAACGCGTGCCCCCGGCGCAGGGCGTGGCGCGGGGTGACGACGAGTTCCTGGCCGTCGCGGCGGAAGGCCGCCCCGGCGCGGTCGACGGTGACGGCGGTGACCTTCAGGCCCGACAGGTCGAGGTCGAACCGGGTGAGGTTCCGGGTGGCGCGTGCGGTGAGGACCGCTGTGCCGTCCAGGCGGTGGGAGCCGGTGTCGTAACCGAGGGTCAGGTCGTAGTGGCGGACGTCGTAGCCGCCGTTGCCGCTGAGCGGGAAGTACGGGTCGCCCGCACCGGGCGACCCGGTGCCGGGCGCCGTGGGTGCGGCGGCGCCGAGGAGGGCGGCCACGGCCACGGGGACGGTGGCGAGAACGGCGGTACGGCGGCGGGCGGGCTGTCTGCGCGGTGGCGTCACGTGCGCTCCTCGGAGGGGTGGCCGATGATCGACTGGCCGTCAGACTAGGCGCCGGGCGGGCCCGGATTCCCCCTTGATCCGGTCAAGTCGTGCCGCGTCGCCGCCGCGTGGGCGGGAGGTGGCGCAGTACGCTCGCGGCACCGTCCGCGACCCGAGAGGGGCCCCGACCGTGAGCGTGCGCGTGCGCCGGATCTACGAACCGCCCGAGCCCGACGACGGCCTGCGCGTGCTGGTCGACCGGCTGTGGCCGCGCGGCCTCGCCAAGGACGAGGCGCGGGTGGACGAGTGGCCGAAGGACCTGACCCCGTCCACCGAACTGCGCACGTGGTACCACGGCGGCGGCTCCTACGAGGAGTTCCGCAGCCGGTACGAGGAGGAGCTGGGCGCCCCGGGGGCCGCCGAACTGCTGGACCGGCTCAGGAAGGCGGCCCGCAAGGGCCGGGTGACCCTCCTGACGGCGTCCAGGAAGCCGCAGGAGAGCCACGCGCACGTCCTGGCGGAGCTGTTGAGGGGCTGAGGTCAGCCGGTGTGCAGGGCCGCGTGCCGGCCGGCGGCGCGGCCGGAGAAGAGGCAGCCGCCGAGGAAGGTGCCCTCCAGGGCGTTGTAGCCGTGCACACCGCCGCCGCCGAACCCGGCGACCTCGCCGGCCGCGTACAGCCCCTCGACGGGGGTGCCGTCGGTGCCGAGGGCGCGGGAGTCGAGGTCGGTCTGGATGCCGCCGAGGGTCTTGCGGGTCAGCACGTGCAGCCGGACGCCGATGAGGGGGCCCGCGGCGGGGTCGAGGAGGCGGTGCGGGGTGGCGACCCTTCCGAGCCGGTCGCCGATGTAGCGGCGGGCGTTGCGGATGCCCTGGATCTGGGCGTCCTTGCTGTAGGGGTTGTCGATCTGGAGGTCGCGGGCCTCTATCTGGCGGCGCACCCCGGCCGGGTCGAGCAGCGGCTCGGCGGTGAGGGCGTTCATCTTGTCGACCAGCTGCTCCAGGCTGCGGGCGGTGACGAAGTCGGCGCCCCGGTCGAGGAAGGCCTGGACGGGGGCGGGCGCGCCCTTGCCGAGGAGCCGGTCTCGCAGCACGGCCTTGCGGTCCTTGGCGGTGATGTCGGGGTTCTGCTCGGAGCCGGAGAGGGCGAACTCCTTCTCGATGACCTTCCGGTTGAGGATGAACCAGGAGTGGTCGTGGCCGGCGATGTCCTCAGTGGTGCGCAGGTACTTGAGCGTGCCGAGGGTGTCGTAGCCGGGCAGGCAGGGGTCGGGCAGCCGGCGGCCGAGGGCGTCGAGCCAGATGGACGAGGGGCCGGGCAGGATGCGGATGCCGTGGCCGGGCCATATCGGGTCCCAGTTCTGCAGGCCCTCGGTGTAGTGCCACATGCGGTCGCGGTTGACGAGCCGGACACCGGCCTCGGCGCTGATGTCGAGCATGCGGCCGTCGACGTAGGCCGGGACGCCGGTGACCATCCGGGCGGGGGGCGTGCCGAGCCGCTCGGGCCAGTAGCGGCGGACGATGTCGTGGTCGGCGCCGATGCCGCCGCTGGTGACGATGACGGCCTGGGCGGTGAGGGCGAAGTCGCCGACGCGGTCGCGGTGGGAGGCGACACCGCGCGGGGAGTCGTCGGGGGCGAGGACGGTGCCGCGTACACCGCGTGCCGTGCCGTCCTCGACGACCAGTTCGTCCACCCGGTGGCGGTGGTGGAAGGTGAGCAGTCCGTCCCGGGCGGCCTGCCGGGCGTAGCGCACGAAGGGCTCGACCACTCCGGTGCCGGTGCCCCAGGCGATGTGGAAGCGGGGTACGGAGTTGCCGTGTCCGTCGGCGCGCAGGTCGCCGCGCTCGGCCCAGCCGACGGTGGGCAGCAGTTCGATGCCGTGACCCTTGAGCCAGGAGCGCTTCTCGCCGGCCGCGAACTCGACGTAGGCGCGGGCCCAGCGGACCGCCCAGGAGTCCTCGTCGGCGAGCCGGTCGAAGCCCGCGCTGCCCTGCCAGTCGTTCCAGGCGAGGGCGAGGGAGTCCTTGATGCCCAGGCGGCGCTGCTCGGGCGAGTCCACGAGGAAGAGCCCGCCGAAGGACCAGAACGCCTGGCCGCCGAGGTTGGCGGCGTTCTCCTGGTCGACGAGGGCGACCCGGCGGCCCCGGCTGGTGAGTTCGTGTGCCGCGACCAGGCCGGCGAGGCCCGCTCCGACGACGATGACGTCCGCGTCCTTGGCGGCCATGGTGTCCGTGTCCTTCCGTGTGCGGCTCATGCGGGGGTGCCGCTGCTCTCGGTGAGCAGTGCGGTGAGCAGCCGGCCGAGCCAGCGGCGGGCCGCGTCGACGTCCCGGTCCAGCAGCAGCTGGGTGGTCACGCCGTCGTAGGCCGCGACGACCGCGTGGGCGGCGCCGTCGGTGTCGCCGAGCGCGGCGGGCAGTGCGGTGTGGCCCCGGGCCCGCGCGAGCCGGTCGGCGATGGCCTGCCGGAGCCGGGCGCGGTGGTCGAGGAGGGCCCGGGCGACCGCCCGGTCACGGGCGGCGTGCACCAGGAAGTCGGTCTTGACCAGCAGCCAGTCGACGTCGAGCAGCAGCACCTCGGTGACCCGGTCGACGGCGGCGGGCACGTCGAGGTCGGGCCCGTCCTGGGCCAGCGCGTCGGCGACCTGGGCGGCGATGAGGTCGGCGCGGTCCTGGTAGAGGGCGAAGAACAGCTCGTCCAGGGTGGCGAAGTTCGAGTAGAAGGCGCCCCGGCTGAACCCGGCGGCCTCGCAGACCTCCTCGATGGAGACCCGCCCGAAGCCCTTGGCCGCGAACACGGCGAACGCGGCGTCGAGCAACCGGGCCCGGGTGTGGGCCCGGCGCCGGGTGACGCGTTTCGGTGTGTCGTCCATCGGCGTGTCCGGCCCCTCGTCGTTCCTGTCGCCCCCGTTTCGATGCATGAATGTATCCGATACACCGATGTATCGAAAGGGCCCGGGCGTCCCTTGATCGAATGGGAACGTACTTTCGATTAAGGAGTACGCTGGCCCCATGTCCACGCATCTCCAGGGCTCCCTGTTCGACCAGACCGACGAGCTGCGGCTCGGCCCGCTCGACGGGCTGCGCCGGACCGGGCTGAGCGCCGGCGCCTGGATCGACGTGCTGCCCGGCTGGCTGAGCGGGGCCGACGCGCTGTTCGAGCAGCTGGCGGCCCGCGTGCCGTGGCGCGCGGAGCAGCGCAGGATGTACGACAACGTGGTGGCCGTACCGCGCCTGCTCGCCTTCTACGGCCCCGAGGACCCGCTCCCCCACCCGGTCCTGGACGAGGCACGCGCCGCCCTCTCCCGGCACTACGCCGAGGAGCTGGGCGAACCGTTCACCACCGCGGGGCTCTGCTTCTACCGCGACGGCCGGGACAGTGTGGCCTGGCACGGGGACCGGACCGGGCGGGGCGCCCACGCGGACACCATGGTCGCGATCCTCTCCGTCGGCACCCCCCGCGACCTGCTGCTGCGCCCGGCCGGCGGAGGCGGCGGCGGCACCCTGCGCCGGCCCCTCGGCCACGGCGACCTCATCGTGATGGGCGGCTCCTGCCAGCGCACCTGGGAGCACTGCGTCCCGAAGAGCAGCCGGGCCACCGGCCCGCGCATCAGCATCCAGTTCCGGCCGCACGGCGTGCGCTGACCGGGCGGGCCCCTTGCACGGGGCCGCGGCGGATCTGGTTGGCTGGCCTTCGACCAGCAGCCGCACACGGGCTCGGAGAGAACATGCGGGCAGAGGTACACCAAGTCGCCGACGGCATCTACCTGGTGCACGGCAACCACGTCAACTGGGTGATCCTGAAGGACGGGGACGCCGTCACCCTGGTGGACACCGGCTATCCGGGAGACCGCCAGGGGGTCCTGGAATCCCTCGCCGAGGTGGGCGGTTCACCGGAGGCGGTCGCCGCCGTGCTGATCACCCACGCGCACAACGACCACCTGGGCTCGGCCGAGTACCTGCGCGCCGCCCACGGCACCCCCGTCTATCTGCACCCGGCCGAAGTGCCCCACGCCCGCAGGGACTTCCTCCAGCAGGCCACCCTGGGGGACGTGGTGCGCAACGCCTGGCGGCCCGGCGTCGCCTCCTGGGCGCGGCACGCCATCCAGGTGGGCGGCACCCGGCACAACCCGGTCACCGCGCCCGAACCGTTCCCGAACGAGGGGCCGCTGGACCTGCCCGGCCGTCCCGTGCCCGTGCACACCCCCGGCCACACCGACGGCCACTGCGTCTACCACCTCCCCGACGCCGGCCTCGTCATCTCCGGCGACGCCCTGGTCAGCGGGCACGCGACCTCGCGCGTCAAGGGCCCGCAGATCCTGCCCGACTTCTTCCACCACGAGCGGGCCCGGGTCGTGGCCTCCCTCGACGTGATCGGCGCGCTCGACGGCGACACCCTGCTGCCCGGACACGGCCCGGTCCACCGCGGCTCGGTGCGGGCCGCGGCGGAACGGGCCCGGGAGCTGGCCTCCTAGGTCCTTTCCTCCGGATCGGGCCGCTCCCGGCGCCTGCGGGTTCCCGACAGGGCGCCGGGGCCGTACGGGCTCCTCGAACAGGTACGCGGGGCCGTAGGGTTCGTGCCATGGCCTTGCAGATCAACGCCACGAACCCGGAGCACCCCGCGCTGCTGCTCGCCCTGCCCTGGGACACCCCGCTGGAGGAGTGGCCCGAGGAGTACCTCGTGCCGCTCCCCCGCGGCATCTCCCGGCACGTGGTGCGCTACGCGCGCGCCGGGGACGAGGTGATCGCCGTCAAGGAGCTGGCCGAGCGGCCGGCGCTGCGCGAGTACGAGCTGCTGCGCGACCTGGACCGGCTCGGGATCCCCGCCGTCGACCCGCTCGCCGTGGTCACCGGCCGCACCGGCCGGTCCGGTGCCCCCCTGGAGCCGGTGCTGGTCACGCGGCACCTGCGCGGCTCGATGCCGTACCGGTCGATGTTCGAGACGACCATGCGCCCGGCGACCATGCACCGGCTGATGGACGCCCTCGCCGTGCTGCTGGTCCGCCTGCACCTGGCCGGTTTCGCCTGGGGCGACTGCTCGCTGTCCAACACCCTGTTCCGGCGGGACGCGGGCGCCTACGCGGCCTATCTGGTCGACGCCGAGACCGGCGACCTGCACCCGCGGCTCAGCCCCGGGCAGCGGGACTACGACCTGGACCTGGCCCGCGTCAACATCAGCGGCGAGCTGCTGGACCTGGAGGCGTCCGGCGCGCTGCACCCGTCCGTCGACCCCGTCGCGTTCGGCCACGAGATCTGCACCCGCTACCAGGGTCTGTGGCAGGAGCTGACCCGCACCTCGGTGTACCCGGCGGGCAAGTACCACTACATCGAGCGCCGGATCCGCCGCCTGAACGACATGGGCTTCGACGTCGCCGAGATGCAGATCGAGCACTCCTCGAACGGCGACACGGTCACCTTCGTGCCGAAGGTCGTCGACGCCGGCCACCACCAGCGCCAACTGCTGCGGCTGACCGGGCTGGACGCCGAGGAGAACCAGGCGCGGCGGCTGCTGAACGACCTGGAGAGCTGGATGGCCACCCAGGACGACCACGCGCCCGGCGACCCCCTCGCCGCCCGCCCCGAGGTGCTCGCCCACCGCTGGGTGCGGGACGTGTTCCGGCCGACCGTGCGGGCGGTGCCCCCGGAGCTGCGCGGCTCCATGGATCCGGCCGAGATCTACCACGAACTCCTCGAACACCGCTGGTACCTGTCCGAGCGCGCGCAGCACGACATAGGCCTCGACACCGCCGTGGCGGACTACATCGACCACGTGCTGCCGAAGGCGCGGACCACCCTGGAGCCGACCACTCCCGGGTAGCTCACTCGTGCGGGACGACGGCCACCGGGCACTCGGCGTGGTGCAGCACCCCGTGCGCCACGGAGCCGATCCGGGCACCGACCGCGGTACGGCGGGCGCGGCGCCCGACGACCATCAGCTGGGCCCGGCCGGCCAGCGACAGCAGCACCTGTCCGGCGCTGCCCATCTCCACGTGCTCGGCGACGGACACCTCCGGGAACCGCTCGCGCCAGGGCTGGAGGGCCTCGCCCAGCGCCTGCCTCTCGTACGGTTCGAGGCCGCCCGCGTCGTCGAGCAGCTTCAGCGATCCGGGGCTGTAGGCGAAGACCGGCGGCAGGGTCCAGGCGCGGACGGCGGTGACGGCCGCGCCGCGGGCCGCCGCCGTCTCGAAGGCGAACCGCAGCGCCGCCGCGCTGTCCTCGGGCCCGCCGTGCTGGCCGACCACGACGTCTCGGCCGGCCGCCTCCGCCGTGGGCTGGTCCCCGGCCCGGACCAGGACCACGGGCCGGGTCGCCTCCGCGATCACCTGCTGGCCGACCGAGCCCAGCAGGAACCCGACGACGGGTCCGTGCCCGCGCGAGCCGAGCACCAGCGTCTCGGCGCCGGCCGCCGCCTCGGCCAGCGCGTGCGCGGCGCCGCCCTCGACCACGTCGGTGGTCACCGTCAGCCCCGGATGCCGGCCGCAGACGGCCCGCACGGCCTCGTCCACCCCCTGCGACACCCACCCGCGCTGGGTGTCCCGGTCGGCGGTGGCCAGCGCCTCGGCGTACCGCCAGGCGTGCACCACGCGCAGCGGCAGGCCCCGGCGTACGGCCTCCCGGGCCGCCCAGTCCAGCGCGGCCAGACTCTCCTCGGTGCCGTCCACCCCTGCCGTGATCGGGCGTGTCATCCGTGATCTCCTCGTCGTCGTGTCCACAGGGACACCGGTGCCCGCTGCCGGGCACCGGCGCACACGGTCCTGACGATGATCTCTCCAGCGGGCCGCCGGGCAGGCGCGACCCGGGTGGCCGACCCTACGATGGCCTGGTACCGGGTCGGTGGTCTCCACGACAACCGGCCGGGGGATACGACACCGGGTGGGGAGACGTATGGCACAGGCCGCCGAGACCGCGCGGACCGTCATCCTGACCGTGGACGACGACCCGGGGGTCTCCCGTGCCGTCGCCCGCGACCTCAGGCGGCGCTACGGCGAGTCGTACCGGATCGTGCGCGCGGAGTCGGGCGAGTCCGCACTGGAGGCGCTGCGCGAGCTGAAGCTGCGCGGGGACCTGGTGGCGGTGATCCTCGCCGACTACCGGATGCCGCAGATGAACGGCATCGAGTTCCTGGAGCAGGCCCTCGACGTGTACCCGGGGGCGCGCCGGGTGCTGCTGACCGCGTACGCGGACACCAGCGCGGCGATCGACGCGATCAACGTGGTCGACCTGGACCACTACCTGCTCAAGCCCTGGGACCCGCCGGAGGAGAAGCTCTACCCGGTCCTGGACGACCTGCTGGAGGCGTGGCGGCACAGCGCCTACAAGCCGGTGCCCAGCACCAAGGTCGTGGGGCACCGCTGGTCGGCGCGCTCGTCGGACGTGCGCGAGTTCCTGGCCCGCAACCAGGTGCCGTACCGCTGGTACTCGGTGGAGGAGCCGGAGGGGCGGCGGCTGCTGGCGGCGGCCGGGCAGGACGGGCAGCGGCTGCCGCTGGTGATCACCCCGGACTGCACGGTCCTGGTCGAGCCGGAGGCCCCGGAGCTGGCCGCGCGGGTCGGCCTGGCGACGACACCGACGGCCGACTTCTACGACCTCGTCGTGATCGGCGGCGGGCCGGCCGGGCTGGGCGCGGCCGTGTACGGCGCCTCCGAGGGCCTGCGGACCGTGCTGGTGGAGCGATCGGCGACCGGCGGACAGGCCGGGCAGAGCTCCCGGATCGAGAACTACCTCGGCTTCCCCGACGGGGTCTCCGGCGCCCAGCTCACCGACCGGGCGCGCCGGCAGGCGGCCAGGTTCGGCGCGGAGATCCTGACCGCCCGCGAGGTGACGGGTCTGGAGGTCAACGGTGCCGCCCGGGTCGTACGTTTCTCGGACGGCTCGGCGGTCGCCGCGCACAGCGTGATCCTGGCGACCGGGGTGCAGTACCGGCAGTTGGAGGCCGCCGGCTGCACCGACCTGACCGGCTGCGGGGTGTTCTACGGCTCGGCGCTCACCGAGGCCGCCTCCTGCCAGGGGCAGGACGTGTACATCGTCGGCGGCGCCAACTCGGCGGGCCAGGCGGCGATGTACCTGTCCCGGGGCGCGAAGTCGGTGACGCTGCTGGTGCGCGGCCCGGACCTGTCGGCGTCCATGTCGCACTACCTCATCCAGCAGATCGGCGAGGCCCCGAACATCTCGCTGCGCTGCCACACGGTCGTCGACCGGGCCCACGGTGCCGGCCACCTGGAGCGGCTGACGCTGCGGGACACGGTGACCGGTCAGACCGAACAGGTCGACGCCCAGTGGATGTTCGTGTTCATCGGTGCCGCCCCGCTGACCGACTGGCTGGGCGACACGGTGCTGCGCGACGCGCGCGGCTTCATCCTGGCCGGGCCCGACCTGACCGCCGACGGGCTGCCGCCGGCCGGCTGGGAGCTGGACCGGCCGCCGTACCACCTGGAGACCAGCATTCCCGGCGTGTTCGTCGCGGGTGACGCGCGCGCCGAGTCCGCCAAGCGTGTCGCGTCCGCCGTCGGAGAGGGAGCCATGGCCGTGATGCTCGTCCACCGGTATCTGGAGCAGTCGTGAGCGGGCAGGTCGTGGCGTGCAGCCCGCGGGAGATCGGCTCGCTGTTCCTCTTCGAGAAGCTCAGCGCCGAGCAGCTGGGCCGGCTGTGCGCCCAGGGCCGGGTGGAGTTGTTCCAGCCCGGCCCGGTGTACACCGAGGGCGACCCGGCCACCTGCTTCTTCGTGATGATCGAGGGCACGGTCGTGCTGTCCCGCCGGGTCGGCGGCGACGACGTGGAGGTCACCCGGACCTCGCAGCCCGGCGTGTACGCGGGCGCGATGCAGGCGTACCTCGGCGAGCGGGTGCGGCAGGTCTACAACAACTCCATGCGGGTCACCGAGCCGACGCGGTTCTTCGTGCTCCCGGCGGACCTGTTCGCGGACGTGATGCGCGAGTGGTTCCCGATGGCCGTGCACCTGCTGGAGGGCCTGTTCTTCGGGGCGAAGAACACCCAGGCGATGATCGGGCAGCGGGAACGGCTGCTTGCGCTCGGCTCGTTGTCGGCGGGGCTCACGCACGAGCTGAACAATCCCGCGGCCGCGGCGGTGCGGGCCACGGCGACCCTGCGGGAGCGGGTCGCGAAGATGCGGCACAAGCTGGGCCTGATCGCCGGGGGGCCGTTCTCCCGCGACTGCCTGGCGAGCCTGGTGGAGATCCAGGAGCGCACCGCCGAGCGGGTGGGGAAGGCCCCGGTGCTCAGCCCGCTGGAGGCCAGCGACCGGGAGGACGCGCTCGGCGACTGGCTGGAGGACCACGGCTTCGAGCACGGCTGGCAGGTGGCGCCCACGTTCGTGCAGGCGGGGCTCGACGTGGACTGGCTGGAGCAGGTCGCGGCGGCGGTGGGCGAGGAGATCCTGCCGAACGCGATCGGCTGGCTCAGCTACACCGTCGAGACCGAGCTGTTGATGAACGAGATCGAGGACTCCACCACCCGCATCTCGCACCTGGTCGACGCGGCCAAGCAGTACTCCCAGCTGGACCGGGCCCCGTACCGGGTGGTCGACGTGCACGAACTCCTCGACAGCACGCTGCTGATGCTCTCCGCGAAGACCGGTCCGGACATCGAGGTCGTCAAGGAGTACGACCGCACTCTCCCGCCGGTGCCCGCCTACCCGGCGGAGCTGAACCAGGTGTGGACCAACCTCGTCGACAACGCCGTCTCCGCCATGAAGAGCGCCGGCAGCCAGGGCACGCTGACCGTGCGGACGGCTCTGGACCACGAGCGGCTGCTGGTGGAGTTCCGGGACACCGGGCCCGGTGTGCCGCCGGAGATCAGGGACCGGATCTTCGACCCGTTCTTCACCACCAAACCGGTCGGCGAGGGCACCGGGCTCGGCCTGGACATCTCCTGGCGGATCGTCGTCAACAAGCACCACGGCACCCTGCGGGTCGAGTCCGTACCGGGCGACACCCGCTTCCAGGTGCTGCTGCCCCTGACCGCCCCGACACCCGACGAGGAGACGGCATGACCGACATCGAGGGGATCGAGGGCATCGACCCCGGCGTACCGCCCAGCGGCACGGGCTGTGCGGAGTGCGAGGAGGCGGGCGGCTGGTGGTTCCACCTGCGCAGGTGCGCGCGGTGCGGGCATGTCGGCTGCTGCGACGACTCCCCGGCGAAGCACGCCACCGCCCACTACCGGGCCACCGGGCACCCGGTGATCCGCAGCTTCGAGCCGGGCGAGGGCTGGTTCTGGAACTACGCCACGCAGGAGTCGTACCCCTCTGGACCCGAACTCGCTCCCCCGGCCGCGCATCCCGCCGACCAGCCGGTGCCGGGTCCGGCGGGCCGGGTACCGGCCGACTGGGCGCGCACGCTGCGTTGAGACCACGGCGGGTGGCGCGGGCGGCTCTCCGCGCCGGGTCCCGCCGCGCACGCACTCCGTCCGGACGTGCGGATGCCCCGCGCGGGGCGGGGCATCCGGTGGTGCGGGGGTGTTCCGGCGTCCGTCAGTGGTGGGCGCTCGGCGTGTTGGCGACGGTGACGTTGACCGCGGCCCACGACTTGTCGACCGTCTTGTACTCGGTGCTGTTCGCGCCGTACAGGTCCTTGGCCGCCTTCAGGGTCGCGAGGCGCGCCTGGTGGAAGTCGGTCGTGGAGACCATGTAGCGGGTGAGCGCCCGGTAGTAGATGGCGGTCGCCTTGGTGCGGCCGATGCCCTTGACCGCGATGCTGTGGTACGTCGGCGAGTTGTAGTTCACGCCGTTGATCGTCTTCTTGCCGCTGCCCTCGGCGAGGAGGTAGTAGGCGTGCGACGAGACACCGGAACCGGCGTGCACCTCGGTGTCGTAGGCGGCCGGCGACCAGTAGTCGATGGTGCCCTCGAGCTTGTCGAGCGAGGGGTGGTCCAGGCGGCGCAGGAACTTCTGCGCGAGGCCCAGCTTCTCGCCGATCAGGTAGTCCGGGGTGTCCTTGCTGTTCTTGGCGTAGAACTCGACGTTCGAGCCGAAGATGTCCGCGAGGGACTCGTTCAGCGCGCCGGGCTCGCCGTACTGGTTGCCCTGGGAGTCGACGAAGGTCGGCTGCAGGTTGGCGGTCGCCTCGACCACGCCGTGGGTCAGCTCGTGACCGGTGACGTCGAGGACGACGAGCGGCTTCTTGAACATGTCGCCGTCGCCGTCGCCGTACAGCATGCAGTTGCAGTCCGGGTCCCAGAAGGCGTTGGCGACCTTCTTGCCCCAGTGGACCATGCCCTGCGCGGGCTTGCTGTTGTTCGCGATGCCCTTGCGGCCGAAGGCGCTCTTGTAGAAGTCGAGCGTCTTCGTGATGCCGTACTGGGCGTCGGCGGCGGCGCTGACCCGGCTGGTGGTCTTGCCGTTGCCCCACACGTTCGTGGTGTTGGTCAGCTTCGAACCGGCGCTGAACTTCTCCGTGTACGAGCCCTTGGCGTCCCGCACCTCGGTGCCGTACCGGTTCGGGTCCTTGAGCTGGTAGTGGCCGCGCGAGGTCTGCGTGGTGGTCAGACCGACGCTGCCCACGAAGAGGGTCTTGCCGGTGCCCTTGGCGGCCGACGGGTAGTGCGCGGCACCGGTGGCGGCCGAGCCGACGAGGCCGGACGGGGTGGAGGCGGAGCCGGCACCGGTGGCCGGGTCGGCGCTCTCGCCGCGCTGACGCAGGGCGCCGAGCAGCTTCGGCGAAAGGAACTCGTCCCGGGTCGGGGTGTTGCTGCGCACCTTGCCCGTGACCGCGTCGACGACGACCGTGTGGGCGTCGTCCTTGTCGGTCACGGTGACCTGGTAGGCCAGCGCGGAGGCGCCGTCGCGGGCGTCGACCACGAGCTGGACGCTGCCGGCGTCGCCCTTGGCGGCCTGGGCGGCCTTGGCGGCGGCCTGGTCCGCGGTCAGCCTGGCCTTGGCGGCCGGCTTGACGGCGTGGCCGGCGGCACGGGTCACGCCCGTGTAGCCGAGCTTGCGGTCGAGGTGGACGACGAGGTCGCCACCGAGCACCGGCAGGTCGTTGTGGGTGCGGACGAAGCGGACGTGCCGGGCACCCTCGGGGTCGATCATGACGTCCTGCGCGTGCAGTGCGTCACCCTTCGACACGCCGGTCGCCGAGGCGTGCGCGAAGGCCGCGGTGCGCGCCGCCTCCACCACCGCCGTGGCGCTCGTGGCGGAGGCGGCGGACCGCTCCACCCCCGTGGCGGGACCCGCGAAAGCCGTACCGGCCAGGCCCGTGGCAGCCGTCGCCACCGCGACGGCGACCGCCACGGTGCGTATGTGCGGTCTACGCAATCTGATCAGGGTTCCTTCGTTCGAAGGCGGCCGGGGTGACCAACCGCCTTGAGGCATGGCACCGTTGGCGCCACGGGGGCCGGTCCGGCCCCGGGTGGTCACCCTTGCTGATCAGTCATGGGCACGTAAAGATGGAATGATCCATTTCGCGAACTTCTAGGGCAATCCTTTACGAATGGGCGCCGCAGAGTGATCGCGAGATGACCAACTGTGTGTCGGCTGTGGAGACGTCTGCCACATCCCCTAGGTTCCCAGGGCGAGATGTGACCGATGTCGCATCAGAAACCGGACGACGGGAGTGAGTACGGGATGGTCTCAGCAACGGTGGGACGGGGAGCGGTTCTCGGAGCGGTCGCGCTGTCGCTGTTCGCGGTCCCGGCGCGGGCGGCGACCGGGGGCCCTGCCACCCCGGCGGCCGCCACGCTGCAGGCGCCGGACACCGCGGGCCTGGCGGCGGTGCTGCGCTCGGCGGTGGCCCAGGGCGCGCCGGGGGCGCTGGCCCGGATCGACGACCACGGCACGACGTACCGGCTGACCGACGGCGTCGCCGACCGTGCCACCGGGCGGCCCATCAGCACCGACGACCGGTTCCGGATCGGCAGCGTCACCAAGACCTTCTCCACCGTCGTGCTGCTCCAGCTCGCCGACGAGCACCGGCTCGATCTCGACGCGCCGGTCAACCGCTATCTGCCGGGCCTGCTGCCCGACGACCGGATCACCGTGCGCCAGGTGCTGAGCCACCGCAGCGGGCTGTACGACTACACGAACGACATGTTCGCCAGCAGCGTCTCCGGCTTCGAGGCGGTCCGCGAGAAGGTCTTCACCTACCGCGAGCTGGTCGCCCTCTCCCTGAAGAAGCCGCGCACCAACGCGCCGGGCGCCGCCTACTCGTACTCCAACACCAACTTCGTCGTCGCCGGGATGCTCATCGAGAAGCTCACCGGGCAGCCGGTGAAGACGGCGTACCAGGACCGCATCATCGGGCCGCTGAAGCTGGCCGACACGTTCTACGTCCACCCGGACACCGCGATCCCGGGTCGGTACACCCGCGGGTACCTGACCCCGGACACGGCGGGCGCGCCGCTGGTCGACGCGACCGCGCAGACCGTGTCCTGGGCGCAGAGCGCGGGGGCGATCATCTCCAGCGCGCACGACCTCGACGTCTTCTACAGCGCGCTGCTCCAGGGGAAGCTGATGTCCGCGGCGCGGCTGGCGGAGATGGAGCGGTTCACCAAGGTGAACGCCACGACCGCGTACGGGCTCGGACTGCGGCGGCGCGACCTGACGTGCGGGGTGTCGGTGTACGGGCACACCGGGGCGGTGCAGGGGTACTACACGTACGCGTTCGCCACGAAGGACGGCGGGCGCAGCCTCACCGCCGTGGTCAACACGTCGAACAACGGCAAGGTGCTCGACACGCTGGCCGGCACCCTGGAATCGGCGTTCTGCGGGAAGCCGGCCGGCAAGACGGTACGGAACTAGGTCCTTTCCTTCGCCGGCAGGAGCCGAAAGAAAGGGCCCAGCGGCTCGCGTCCCGCCGGCGGCCCCGGTGCCGGGGCGCGTCAGCGCGGCACGGGTCCGCCGGCGGTGTCGCGCCTGGCCGTCCGCCGTGACCCGGGGCCGGCGACCCGGCCGCGGGAGCGGTAGACGACATAGGGCCGGCCGGCGTAGCCGACCGGCACCGCGAAGGCGTGGACGAGACGGCTGAACGGCCACAGCGTGAACAGGGCCAGGGCGAGCAGGGCGTGCAGCTGGTAGACGAGCGGTGCGTGGGCCATGGCCGGCACGTTCGGGTCGAGGGTGAACAGGCTGCGGAACCAGACCGCGACGCCGAGCCGGTAGTCGTAGGGGTTGGTCACCGAGGACGCGGTCGCGGTGAGTCCGGCGAGCAGGACGAGGGTCAGCAGCGGATAGGTCACCCGGTCGTCGCGGCTGGTCGCGCGGCGCACGGCGGGGACGCTGAACCGGCGGTACAGCAGCAGCGCGAGACCGGCGACGGCCGCGACGCCCGCGGTGCCGCCCATGGTCAGGGCCACCGCGTGGTACTGCTCCTCACTCACCCCGAGCCACCGGGTGAGGGCCTCGGGGACGAGCAGGCCCATGACGTGGCCGCCGATGACGAGGAACAGCGCGTAGTGGAAGAGCGGCGCGCCGATGCCCAGCAGCCGGGACTCGTGGAGCTGGCTGGAGCGGGTGGTGAAGCCGAAGCGGTCGTAGCGGTAGCGCCAGGCGGTGCCCATGACCATGGTGGCCAGCGCGAGATAGGGCAACACGCCCCACAGGGCGATCTCCAGGTGGTTCATCAGCGGCGGGCTCCTTCGTCGGCCGGCGCGTGCAGCAGGGGGTACGGGACCGGGCCGGGGTTGTCCTGCGGGGGTGCGGGGGGCGGCGGCACGACGGGGAGGGCGGCCGGGAGGGTGGCCCGCACCGCGTCGACGACGTCGGCGTAGGGGCTGCCGTGCGCGGTGAGGCCGCGGGCGAGGAGGTCCAGGGCGCCGCGGTGGTCGAGGAGTGCCGCCCGGCCGGCGTCCGGGCAGCGCGCCGCGAACTCCAGCAGGGCGGGCAGGTGGTCGGGCAGTTCGCCGTCGGCCGGCTCCCAGCCGTGCCGGCGGTAGCGGGCCTTGAGCGCGGCGAGCGACGCGCCGCGGCGACGGGTGTCGCCGTCGGTGTAGTGGGTCAGGTGCAGGGTCCGGCGGCGGCTGCGGTCGAACGTGGTCACATAGCGGGCGGCGAGTTCGAGCAGGGGGACGTCGGCGGTGCGGCGGCAGAAGCGCAGCAGCAGACCGGTCTCGGGGCCGGGCAGGACGGCCAGCGCCTCGGCGACCCGCGCGCGCCGGTCCGGCCAGGTGTCGTCGGGGTAGTGCAGGAGCAGGGAGGCGGCCTGGTGGACGGCCCGGTGCAGGCTCACCGCGGCTCGGCCTTCCGGGCGGGGAAGAGTCCTCGGGGCCGGCCCCGCCCGTTCCAGTTGAGCAGGTTGACCCGGCCGCGCAGACCTCCGTCCGCGCCGGTGCCCGCGGCCTCCGGGGCCGGCGGGGCGTGGAAGGCCTCCGGTGTGTCCGGGCCGTACATGCCGGGGCCGCCGTCGTGCTCCAGGCTGCATCCGGCGCCGGCCCGGCCGTCCGGGTCGGCGCCGGCGACGTAGGTGGTGGGGACGACGTAGCGGTCCTCGTACTTGGCGACCGCCAGCAGCCGGTACATGGCCTCCAGGCCGGACTCGTCCATGCCGACGGCGGCGGCGACGCCCGGGTCGCGTGCCTCGCCCAGGTTGATCCGGCGCATGTGGACGCGCATCGCCGCCAGCCGGCACAGCGCGGCCTCGACGGGCGCGGTGTCGCCGGCCGTGAACAGGCCGGCCAGGTAGGCCAGCGGGATGCGCAGGGTGTCGATCGCGCCGAACAGCGCCGCCGGGTGCTCGCCGTCGTGGCCTTCGCGGGTGAGGGCCTCGACGACCGGGGACAGCGGGGGCACGTACCAGACCATCGGCATGGTGCGGTACTCCGGGTGCAGCGGCAGCGCGATGCGGTAGGTCGTGATGAGGTCCCGGACCGGGGAGCGGCGGGCCGCCGTGATCCAGTCGTGCGGGATGCCGGACTCCTCGGCGGCGCGGACGACCTCCGGGTCGTACGGGTCGAGGAAGCAGCCCAACTGCGCCTCGTACAGGTCGCGTTCGTCCGGCACGCTGGCGGCCTCGCCCACCTTGTCGGCGTCGTAGAGCATCACACCGAGGTAGCGCAGCCGCCCGACGCAGGTCTCCGAGCAGACGGTCGGCTCGCCCGCCTCGATGCGCGGGTAGCAGAAGGTGCACTTCTCGGCCTTGCCGGTGGCGTGGTTGAAGTACACCTTCTTGTACGGGCATCCGCTCACGCACATCCGCCAGCCCCGGCAGCGGTCCTGGTCCACCAGGACGATGCCGTCCTCGATCCGCTTGTACATCGCTCCGGACGGGCAGACCGCCACGCAGGACGGGTTGAGGCAGTGCTCGCAGATGCGCGGCAGATAGAACATGAACGCCTGCTCGTACTCCAGGCGGACCTGTTCGCCCATCGCGCGCAGCACGGGGTCGCCGGCGAGGTGCTCGGGGCCGCCGCCGAGGTCGTCGTCCCAGTTGGGGCCCCAGGTGACGGCGGTGGGGCGGCCGTCGATCAGGGAGCGGGGCCGGGCGGTGGGCAGGTCGTCGCCGAGCGGGGCGGCGATGAGGTTCTCGTAGTCGTACGTCCAGGGCTCGTAGTAGTCCTGCAGCGTGGGCAGTTCGGGGTTGGCGAAGAGGCGCGCCAGCCGGCGGGCGCGGCCCCCGGTGCGCGGGACGAGGCCGCCGCGGGCACCCAGCCGCCAGCCGCCCTTCCACTTCTCCTGGTCCTCATACCCCCGGGGGTAGCCCTGGCCGGGGCGGGTCTCGACGTTGTTGAACCAGACGTACTCGGTGCCCGGCCGGTTGGTCCAGGTCTGTTTGCAGGTGACGGAACAGGTGTGGCAGCCGATGCACTTGTCGAGGTTCATCACCATGGCCACCTGGCTCATGACGCGCATGTCAGTACTGCACCTCCTGGGCGCGGCGGCGGATCACGGTGCGTGCGTCGCGCTGGTTCCCGGTGGGTCCGTAGTAGTTGGGGGCGAACGACAGCTGGGCGTAGCCGCCGATGAGGTGGGTGGGTTTGAGCAGGATGCGGGTGAGTGCGTTGTGGACACCGCCGCGCCGGCCGGTGCTCTCGCTGCGGGGCACGTTCACCAGGCGCTCCTGCACGTGGTACATGAACACCGTGCCGGCCGGCATGCGGTGGGAGACGACGGCACGGGCGACGACGACCCCGTTGGGGTTGACCGCCTCCACCCAGTCGTTGTCGGCCGCCCCGATGGCCTCGGCGTCGGCCACGCTCATCCAGATCACCGGGCCGCCCCGGGCCAGGGTCTGCATCAGCAGGTTCTCCTGGTACTCGGAGTGGATCGACCACTTCGAGTGCGGGGTGAGGTAGCGGACGTCGACCTCTCGCTCGCCGGCGGCGGCCCAGGGGCTGAGGTCCAGGGGCGGCCGGTAGACGGGCAGTTGCTCACCCAGCTCGGCCATCCAGTCGTGGTCCAGGTAGAAGTGCTGGCGGCCGGTGAGGGTGTGCCACGGCTTGCGGTGCTCGGTGTTGACGGTGAACGGGGCGTAGCGCCGGTCGGGGGCCTCCTTGCCGGACCACTCGTAGCTCGTGCCGACCTGCACCGGCCGGTCCTGGGTGTCGGCGAAGACGACCCGGCGTTCGCGGGCGGACTCGGCGAGGGCGTCGAAGCCGCTGCCCGGCCCGCAGCGCTCGGCGAGCCGCGCGAACCCCTCCGCGGCGAGGCGTCCGTTGGTCGTGCCGGACAGGGCGAGGATGGCTTCGCACAGCTTCACGTCGGTGTCCAGCAGGGGTCGTCCGCGGGCCGGCCCGGAGCCGGCGGTCCCGCAGCGGGCGGCCAGCCAGCGGCCCTCGGGCGCGGGCCGCACGGTGACGCCCTTCACCGTGATCCCGTGCTCCTCGGCCAGCGGGCCGAAGGCGGCGAGTTGCGCGGCGACGGCCGTGTAGTCGCGTTCTACCAGGCTGAAGTGCGGGAGGTTGCGGCCCGGGACCGGCGTCCCGTCCGTACGCCAGTCCGACACCGTGCCGCCGGGCTGCGCCGTCTCGCCGGGGGTGTCGTGCTGGTGCGGGGTCGCCACCAGGTCGTGGGCGGTGCCGAGCCGCCCGGCGGCCAGTTCGCTGAACTTCGCGGCCAGCGCGTGGAAGATCTCGAAGTCGGTGCGGGCCTGCCAGGGCGGGTTGATCGCAGGGGAGAACGCGTGCACGTAGGGGTGCATGTCGGTGCTGGACAGGTCGTGCTTCTCGTACCAGGTGGCGGCGGGCAGCACCAGGTCGGCCATGAGGGTCGTCGCCGTCATCCGGAAGTCGAGTGCGAGCAGCAGGTCGAGCTTGCCGCGCGGTGCCTCCTCGTGCCAGGCGAGGTCGCGCGGCCGGGCCTCGGGCGGGGCCTGTTCGGCGTGCGCGTTGTCGCTCGCGCCGAGCAGATGGCGCAGGAAGAACTCGTTCCCCTTGGCGGACGAGCCGATCAGGTTGGCCCGCCACACGGTGAGCACGCGGGGCCAGTTGGCGGGGGCGTCGGGGTCCTCGCAGGCGAACGACAGCTTTCCCGCGGCCAGTCGGGCGGCGACCCACTCGTCGGGATCGTGCCCGCTGGTGTGCACCGCCCGGCCGAGGTCGAGCGGGTTGGCGGAGAAGGTGGGCGCCGAGGGCATCCAGCCGAGCCGCATGGACTGGGCCACCAGGTCGGCGGTGTGCCGCCCGGCGAACAGGCCCTTTCCCGTGGGCGAGGCGAGCGCGTCGGCGGTGTGCGGGTCATAGCGCCACTGGTCGGTGTGCAGGTACCAGTACGGCGTCCCGGCCATCTGCCGGGAGGGGCGCACCCAGTCGGCGGCGGACTGCAGTTGCTGCCAGCCGGCGTAGGGGCGGACCTTCTCCTGGCCGACGTAGTGCGCCCAGCCGCCGCCGTTGACGCCCTGGCAGCCGGTAAGCAGCAACAGGGTGAGGAAGGAGCGGTAGATGGTGTCGGAGTGGAACCAGTGGTTGGTGCCGGCCCCCATGACGATCATGCAGCGGCCGCGTGTCTTCTCGGCGGTCTCGGCGAACTCCCGGGCGAGCCGCACCACGGCGCCGGCCGGCACGGAGGTGATCGCCTCCTGCCAGGCGGGTGTGCCCGGCCGGTCGGCGTCGTGGTAGCCCTCGGCCCACTCCCCCGGCAGCCCGGCGCGGCCGACCCCGTACTGGGCGAGCAGCAGGTCGAACACCGTGGTGACCCGGCGTCCGTTCAGTTCCCGCACCGGCACCCCGCGTGTCACGGGTGGCCCGCCGTCGAAGCGGGGCAGCCGGACGGGAACGGCGTCGCCGCCCGGCCGGTACAGGGTGAGCTGCGGTTCGACGTCCCCCAGGTCGAGGTTCCAGCGGCCTTCGCCGTCCTTGGACCAGCGGTCGCCGAGGGTGCCGTTCGGGACGACCGGGCGCCCGGAGCCGGTGTCGAACAGCACCGGTTTCCAGGCGGCGTACTCGTCGTCCCCGCCGGGTTCGAGCAGGGCCGCGGTGACGAACCTGCCCGGCACGCAGGCGCCGTCCCGCTCCTCGACCTCGACCAGGAAGGGCAGGTCGGTGAAGCGGCGGACGTAGTCGGCGAAGTACGGCACGCGGCGCCGTACGAAGCACTCGGTGAGGATCACATGGCCCATGGCCATGGCCAGGGCGCCGTCGGTGCCGGGGTGCGGGTGCAGCCACTCGTCGGCGAACTTGGTGGCGTCCGCGTAGTCGGGCGAGACGACGACGACCTTCTGGCCGCGGTAGCGGGCCTCGGCCATCCAGTGCGCGTCGGGCGTCCGCGTCACCGGGACGTTCGAGCCCCACAGCATCAGGTAGGCGGCGTCCCACCAGTCCCCGGACTCGGGTACGTCGGTCTGGTCGCCGAACACCTGCGGCGAGGCGATCGGCAGGTCGGCGTACCAGTCGTAGAAGGTGAGCATCGGCGCGCCGATCAGGGACATGAAGCGGGCGCCGACCGCGTGCGAGGCCATCGACATCGCCGGGATGGGCGAGAAGCCGGCCACCCGGTCCGGTCCGTGCGCGGCGATGGTGTGCACGTGCGCGGCGGCGGCGATCTCCAGGGCCTCCTCCCAGCCGAGGCGCACCAGGCCGCCCTTGCCCCGCGCGGACTGGTACCGGCGCCGCTTGGCGGGGTCCGTGGTGACCTCGGCCCACGCGGCCACGGGATCGCCGAGCCGGTCGCGGGCCTCGCGGTACATCTCCAGCAGCACGCCCCGCACGTGCGGGTGGCGCACGCGCGTGGGCGAGTACGTGTACCAGGAGAAGGACGAGCCGCGCGGGCAGCCGCGCGGCTCGTACTCGGGCCGGTCGGGGCCCGTCGACGGGTAGTCGGTCTCCTGGGTCTCCCAGGTGATCAGGCCGTCCTTGACGTACACCTTCCACGAGCACGAACCGGTGCAGTTGACTCCGTGGGTGGAGCGGACGACCTTGTCGTGGGCCCAGCGCTCCCGGTAGGGAGCGTCGTTGACGCCCTGGTCGGTGCGGAAGACCGCCCGCAGGTCGGGAGTGGTCTCGGTGCGCCGCAGTATCGTCCCGGCCCGCAGCAGTTGGTCGGCGGCCAGGGCCGCCGCTCGTTCCGCTTCCCGCCTGGCACCACGCCGTCCCACCGTGATCACTCCCTCGCCGCAGTCGGTGTTGCGCTTTCTCAGCGTGACAGCACCACCACCCACCGGAATCGCACGACTACGGAGAGTTGATGTTCCCTATACGATGGTTTCCTTGCCCTTTGCAATAGTTGTGACAGGCATGTGTTTTTGCCGGGCGCGCCTTGGTCAGGTCGTTACCGTCGCCCGCTCGCCCCTGCGTAGGCGCAGGGTGAAAACCCTTTCGGCGTGGTGTTCCTCGTGGAGGTCGATGCGCCGAGCGGTCAGCAGGTCGCGGAGACCGATGATCCCCTCCACCCGGGACGGCTCGTGCCGGGTGACGACGAGCAGCCGGGTCACCTCGTGCCGGGCCATGCGGTTGGCGAGGGCCCGGAGGGTCTCGTCGGGATGGGCGGTGACCGCCGTGGTGGCCAGGGCACCCAGCGGGGTGCGGTCGGCGGGATCGGCATGGACCAGCCGCCCTCGGGTGACGACACCGGCGAGGGCACCGTCGGCGTCGAGCACCGGGTAGAGGCGCTGGCCGAGGAGCCGGCCGGGGTCGCCCTCGTCGTGCGCGGCCCGCAGCAGCGCGGTGACCTCGCCCGCCGGACGGTCGGCGCGGAAGGTGACGGCGGCCGGGGTCTCCAGCTGGCGCACCAGGTGCACTTCGAGCGGGTCGACGGAGTACTCGCGGGTCAGGTGCATGCCGCGGCGCGCCAGCTTCTCGGTCAGCACCGAGCGCTTGAGCAGGACCACCGACAGCAGATGGGCGGCGGACGCGGTGACCACCATCGGGACCAGGGCGTTGACCTCGTGCGTCAGTTCCAGGCAGAAGACGATGCCGGTGAGCGGGGAGCGCATCACACCGCCGAGGACGCCGGCGAGCGAGACCAGCGCCCAGAAGCCGGGGCTGACGTGCGGGAAGACCAGGGACTCGGCGGCTCCGAGGGCGCCGCCGACCATGAACATCGGGGCGAGGACACCGCCGGAGGTGCCCGATCCGAGGGACAGGCCCCAGATGAGGGTCTTCACGACCAGGACGCCGACGATCAGTCCGAGGTCGGCGTGTCCGGTCAGCAGGGCGTCGATGACGTCGTAGCCGACTCCGAGGGCGCGCGGTTCGACCAGGCCGCCGACGCCGATGATCACGCCGCCGAGGGCCGGCCACCACATCCAGTGGACGCGCAGGCGGGAGAAGAGGTCCTCGGAGAAGTAGACGAGGGCGGTGGCGCCCAGGGCGAGCAGCCCGGCCGCGACGCCGGCGACCACGCACAGGCCGTACGCGCCCAGAGGGATGAGGGCAGGCACATGGGAGCCGCCGAAGAGCGGGTCGGTGCCGAGCAGGGGGCCGCGGACCAGGGTGGCGGTCACGGCGGCCACGGCCACCGGGAGGTAGGAACGGGGGCGCCACTCGAAGAGCAGCAGCTCGACGGCGAGCAGGATGGAGGCGAGCGGTGCGTTGAAGGTCGCGGCCATGCCGGCGGCGGACCCCGCGACCAGCAGGGCCTTGCGCTCGTCGGTGGTGACCCGCAGGAACTGGGCGATCAGTGAGCCGACGGCGCCCCCGGTCATGATGATCGGCCCCTCGGCGCCGAACGGGCCGCCGGTGCCGATGGATATCGCGGCCGAGGCCGGCTTCAGCACGGCCACCCTGGGCTGCACCCGGCTGCCGCCGACCAGGATCGACTCGATGGCCTCGGGCATGCCGTGACCCCGGATCTTGTCCGAGCCGTAGCGGGCCATCAGGCCGATGACGAGACCGCCGACCACCGGCATCACCAGCAGCAGCCAGCGGTGCGGGGTGTCCGCGGGTACGGCGGTGCCGAACCCGAGACGGCCGCGGAAGGCGAGATTCGTGATCAGGCCGATCAGCTTGAGCAGCCCCGCGGCCACGACGGCGGCGACGGCACCGACGGGCGCGGCGAGCAGCGCGATGAGCACGACGCGGGGCGGTACGTGGAAGTCCCCCAGGTGCGGGATCTTCAGCGGGGCCGGGCCGGGCGGCCCGTCGGCGGGATGGGAGCGGGATCTCGGGGACACGGAAGCGGGCACGGGGACTCCACGGGAGGCGGCGGGCGGGCGGGCCGGACGGCGTGCGGGCGCCGTTGCCCGTACGGGGACACGTCGGAGAAGAGGGGAAGAGGCGCGCCGGGCCGGGACCGGCGCACGCCGGACGGACGCGCCTCGTCGCGCGTCCGCCGCGGGGGGTCAGGCGGGTGCCGTCACGCGGGCCCGGGGCGGGCCGAGCGGACCCGCCCGGGACGCAGGATGCGAATGCTGCGCCCCGCGCACACCCGGCAGGTGTTGTCCATGAGCGGTGAGGGCACGCGCAGGCGGCCCTTCACGTAGTAGGCGGCACACAGGCGGCCGGAGCCGTCCCGGACGTGCCGGATCTCGAACGTGCCCTCCCAGGCGTGCCCGCAGCGCAGGCACACGAAGGAATAGGCTTCCCGTATCGGTTCGGTTCTCATGGTCATCACCCTCGGCACCGAAGCCGCCGCGCCCGCACGGCCCCTGGTCTTGGACACCAATCTATCATTGCACTGTGCAATGGTCACGTGGGGGACGCCGGGACGCCGGGCCGTGGAGCAGGAGCAGCCGGAATGAGGAGTCCATGACGCAGCAGGGCAACAGCCGGAACGAACCGCCGGCCGGTCCCCGGGGTGCGGACGAGGTGCTGGACCGCGAGGCCGAGGAGGTGACCCTGGCGGTGATGGCCGCCTCCCGGCTGATCGTCGCGCTCTCCGCCCGCGCCCTGGCCTCGGTCGACGTACCCCTGACCCTGCCGCAGCTGCGGTCCCTGGTCGCCCTGCACAGCTGCGGGCCCATCAAGCTCGCCGCCATGGCCGCGACCCTGGGCGTCACCCCCTCCACGGCCCTGCGGATGGCCGAACGGCTGGAGTCACTGGACCTCATGGACCGGCGCGTGAACCCGGACAACCGCCGCGAGGTCGTGCTCCGGCTGACCGCGGCGGGGCAGCGGCTGGTCGAGGAGGTCCTCGGTCACCGGCGCGCGGAGATCCGCACACTGGTCGAGCGGCTGCCCGCGCGGGAGCGGGCCGCTCTGGTGCCCGCGCTCAGGGCTCTGACCACGGCCGCGGCCGATCTGAACCACGGCCTGGACCCGGTCGGCGAGACCGACCGGGTGGCCGGTGTGGTCGACGATCCGCTCAATCCGGCGCCGTGAGGCATGGCCGAAGCGGGCCGTGCCGCACGGGAGTTCGCGACCGCGGCCCCGCGGTGAGGGGACCGGTACGGTCCGTGATCTTGGCGGAACGCCCCCGTCCGGGACACCATGCCCCCATGAAGGGTGATCTCTTTTCCAGTCAGCACACGGTGCGGCCGGCCGTGGAGCCGGGCATGTCCGTCGAGAACGCCAAGTGCGTCAGATACGCCGTGAACGGCGAGATGTACGCCCGGCAGGGCGCGATGATCGCCTACCGCGGCGACCTCGTCTTCGAGCGCAAGGGGCAGGGCGTCGGCGGCATGCTCAAGCGCGCTGTCACCGGTGAGGGACTGCCCCTCATGGCGGTGCGCGGGCAGGGCGAGGCCTGGTTCGCGCACGAGGCGCAGAACTGCTTCATCGTCGACGTCGAGCCCGGTGACCGGTTCACCGTCAACGGCCGCAACGTCCTGTGTTTCGACGCCTCGCTGTCGTACGAGATCAAGACGGTGAAGGGGTCCGGCATCGCCGGCGGCGGCCTGTTCAACAGCGTGTTCAGCGGGCAGGGCCGGCTCGGCCTGGTCTGCGAGGGCAACCCGCTGGTCATCCCGGTGACCGCGCAGGCGCCGGTGTACGTCGACACGGACGCGGTGGTGGGCTGGACGGCGCACCTGCAGACCTCGCTGCACCGCTCGCAGTCCCTCGGCTCGATGCTGCGCGGCGGTTCGGGTGAGGCCGTGCAGCTGATGCTCCAGGGCGAGGGGTTCGTGGTGGTACGGCCGAGCGAGCTGACCCCTCAGAAGGCCCAGCAGCACTGACCCCGGGCCCCGGCCGGGCAGCCGGACCCGCCCGTGGGACGCGCGGGGCGACCATGATCCGGAACGGCGTTGACCGCAGGCCCCCGGGCGGGCCAAGGTGCGAACGGCGCGGTTGCCGACCCGCGCCGGAAGGTGGAGCACCGTGATCGACCTCGCGACGATCGAGACCGCCGCACAGCGGATCGCCGGGCACGTCGTACGGACGCCGACGGTGCCGAGCCCCGGGCTGAGCGCACTGCTCGGGGTGCCGGTCACCGCCAAGCTCGAACTGCTCCAGCGCACCGGCTCGTTCAAGGCCCGCGGCGCCACCGCCAAGCTGCTGTCGCTCGGCGCGGCCGAACGGGCGGCAGGTGTGGTCGCGGTCAGCGGCGGCAACCACGGGATCGCCCTCGCGGTGATGGCGGCGGCCCTCGATGTGAAGGCCACCGTGGTGATGCCGCGTACCGCGCCCGCGCGCTCCATCGCGCTCGCCGAGGACGCCGGGGCGTCGGTGCGGCTGACGGACGGCATGGACAGCGCCTTCCGGCTGGTGACCCGGCTGCGGGACGAGGGCCTGACGCTGGTCCACCCCTTCGACGACCCGGTGGTGATCGCCGGGCAGGGCACGGTGGGGCTGGAGCTGGCCGAGGACGCCGGGGAGCTGACCGACGTCCTCGTCAGCGTGGGCGGCGGCGGTCTGATCGCCGGTGTCGCGGCGGCCCTGCGCGCACTGCGGCCCGGGGTGCGCGTGTGGGGCGTGGAGACCGCGGGCGCGGAGGCGATGTCGGGCGCGCTGGCGGCCGGCGGCCCGGTCCCGGTGCCGCTGTCCTCCCTGGTGACCACGTTGAGCGCGCCCTCGGTGTCACAGCTGACGTACGACCATGTGTCCGCGCTGGTCGAGGAGGTCCTGGTGGTCTCGGACCGGGAGGCGGTGCAGGGCTGCCTGGACCTCGCCGAGCATGCCAAGGTGTGGGCCGAGCCGGCCGCGGGCTGTCTGCTGCCGGCGGCCCGGCAGGTGGCTCAGCGGACCGGCGACGGCGCCCGGATCGGGCTCGTGGTGTGCGGCGGCAACACCTCGCCGGGCGAACTCACCGGCTGGGCCACCTCCTTCGGGCTGCTGTGAGCGGGAGCGTGGGAACGAAAAAACGTTTGAACAAAAGGCAGGAGGGGCTCGAATTGCGGATTCTTTGAACACACCCCCGCGCCCCCCGCGTACCTCTGGGAAAGACGAGGCAGGGGTTCCAGCGAGGGATGACCATGGTCGAGGCAGACGTCCGCGCACACGAGTTGGTCGCCGGCCGGTACCGGCTCCTGGAGGTCTTCGCCCGCGAGACGAACCGCCTGTGGTGGTACGCCGAGGACGTGACGGCACAGCAGCCGCGCCTGGTGGCACAGACCGCCCTGCCGAAACCCGCCGCCGAGGACACCGCCCGCCGCGTCACCGCCCGGGTCGTCCGCACGTCGGAGACCATGCGGCTGCTGCGCCCCGGCCAGGTCGCCGCGGTCGTCGACGCCGTGGTGGAGGCGGGCATCCTGTGGACGGTCACCGAGTGGATCGACGGTACGCCCCTGAGTGAACTCCTCGCCGAGGAGGGCTCGTTCCACCCGGTGCGGGCGGCCCGCATCGGTCTGGAGCTGCTGGACGTGCTGCAGGCCGCGCACGAGGAGGGCGTCACGCACGGCGAGTTGAGCCCCGGCCAGGTGTTCGTGCGGGACGGCGGGCCGGTCGTCGTCACCGGGTTCGGCCTGGCGGGCGCGACCCTGGTCCCCCGGCTCACGGCACCGTCGTACGCCTCCCCGGAGCAGGCCCGGGACGAGCGCATCGGCCCGGCCGCCGACCTGTGGGCGCTGGGCGCGCTGCTGTACACGATGGTCGAGGGCCGGCCGCCGTTCCGGGACCGCGGCCGGCCCGACGCCACCCTGAAGGCGGTGGACCGGCTGCCGCTGCGCACCCCGCTGCGGACGGGCCCGCTCACCCAGGCCGTGCAGGGGCTGCTGCGCAAGAGCGCGCGGGAGCGGCTGACCCGGCCGGTCGTGCGGGAGGCGCTGACCCGGGCGCTGACCGAGGACACCGACGCGGACCGGGAACCGGCTCCCGCGCCCCGGCTGCGCGGCGCCTACCGGGGCGTACGGCCGGCCGGCCCGCGGCGGAGCGGATGGGTGCCGGCCGTCGGCGCCGCGCTGGCCCTGGCCGCGGTGGCGGCGGTGCTGGTCGCGACCCACGCGCTGCCCGGCACGGGCCCGGCCCCGGCGCCGCCCCGGGCCACGCCGACCGACCGGCACACCGGCGGCGGCACCCCGACCGCCTCCGCGCCGGCCGCCACACCGAGCACCCCGGCGGCCCCCGCCTCCCCCACGCTGCCGTTCGGCTACCGCAGGTACAGCGCCCCCGAGGGGTTCTCGGTGGCGCTGCCCGACGGCTGGAAGCGGCTGGCCACCTCCCGGGTGGCCGACCTCGCCTACCGCGTCACCTTCGGCCGGGGCGGCGACTCGCCCACCCTCGCCGTCACCTACAGCGAGCGGGTGGGCCCCGACCCGGTCGCCGTCTGGCGAGACGACGTCGAGCCCGGGCTGGCGCGCCTGCCCGGCTACCAGCGGGTGGGTGCCGTACGGGCCGTCACCTACCAGGGGCACAGGGCGGCCGACCTGGAGTGGCTCGCGGGGTCCGGGAAGGCGCGGACGCACACCTTCGGACGGGGGTTCCTGCTCGGCGGGACGCGGGGTTTCTCCCTGCGGTTCACCACCTTGGCCGCCGC
Organism: Streptomyces sp. NPDC023481; assembly: GCF_055560195.1. Classification (NCBI taxonomy): domain Bacteria; kingdom Bacillati; phylum Actinomycetota; class Actinomycetes; order Kitasatosporales; family Streptomycetaceae; genus Streptomyces; species Streptomyces sp. NPDC023481. Next base: position 329,855 of record NZ_JBVHJE010000003.1, on the reverse strand, counting down.
TTGGGGTGACTCGGCCGACCGGCTGGCGCTGAGGACGTTCCTGGCGACGTTCCGGACGCCGAAGGGCTGAGTTGTGCCCGTGGGCTGTTTTCAGGCCGCCGAGCCGGGGACTCGCTTCGTATGGTGCAAATCGGATACACGATGATGACCGAGCAGACGGGTCCCCGGGACCTGGTGGACCACGTGGTGCGTGCGGAGGAGGCCGGGTTCGACTTCTCGGTCATCTCCGACCACTACTTCCCGTGGCTGCGCTCGCAGGGGCACTCCTCGTACGCGTGGAGCGTGCTGGGTGCCGCCGCCCAGGCCACCTCGCGGATCCCCCTGATGACCTACGTCACCTGCCCCATCCTGCGCTACCACCCGGCGATCGTGGCGCAGAAGGCGGCGACGGTGCAGCTGCTCTCGGAGGGCAGGTTCCGGCTCGGCCTCGGCGCCGGCGAGAACCTCAACGAGCATGTCGTGGGCGGCGGCTGGCCCCCGGTCGACGTCCGCCACGAGATGCTCGAAGAGGCGATGCAGATCATCCGCGCGCTGTTCGAGGGCGGCCATGTCACCCATCACGGGCAGCACTACGACGTGGAGTCGGCCAAGCTGTGGGACCTGCCCGAGCAGGCGCCGCCGATCGGCCTCGCCGTCTCCGGCGAGCAGTCCTGCAAGCTCGCCGGGCAGCTGGCCGACCTGGTGATCGCGACCGAACCGAAGGCAGACCTGCTGGAGTCCTTCGACCGGCACGGTGGCAGCGGCAAGCCCCGGGTCGGCCAGCTGCCGGTCTGCTACGACCCCGACCGGAACACGGCGATCAAGCGCGCGCACTCCCAGTTCCGCTGGTTCGGGCTGGGCTGGAAGGTGAACGCCGAACTGCCCCACCCGGACTCCTTCGAGGCCGCGACCCAGTTCGTCACCGAGGACGACGTCGCCTCCGCCATCCCGTGCGGTGACGACCCCGACGCCTTCGTGGAGGCCGTACGGCCCTACGCGGAGGCCGGGTTCGGGGAGGTCGCCCTGGTGCAGATCGGCGGGGACTCGCAGCCGGAGTTCCTCGACTGGTCGGCGAAGACGCTGCTGCCCGCGCTGCGGAAGGCGTTCGCCTGACGGTTCGCCGTCCGGCCCGGTGGCGGGTCGCGGCGGCGGGATCCAGCGAAATCAGTCACTTGGGTGAGCATCCTGGTCACTTCGGGGGTACTAGAGGGCCCTACGCCGATTGTTGCCGGAGGCCCCCGCGTGAACCCGTTCGTGCACAAGACCCTGGTGGTGCAGCTCCTCGCACAGGGCACCGGCCGGTGCCCTGTGCTGGCCCACCTCAGCTACGACGCCGACGACCCGTTCGCGGTCACCGCCGTCTTCGCCCACGACGGCCGGGTGCTGGCCTCCTGGCAGCTGGACCGTCAGATGCTCGGCGAGGGGCTGGTCCGGCCGGTCGGGGCCGGTGACGTGCGACTGCGCCCGGAGGCCACCGGGATCTGGCAGGAGCTGCGCCTGGAGTTCCTCGGGGACACCCGGCCGGACGGCAGCCGGCACCACGCGGTGGTCTTCGCCTGGGCGCCCGCGGTCGCCGCGTTCCTGCGCGAGACCCACAAGCTCGTCCCGCCGGGGCGGGAACACTTCCCGGCGGACGAACTGCTGGCGGAGATCCTCTCCACGGCCGAGTAGCCGGGCGGGGGGCGGTCCTTGCCACGGCCGAGCAGCCGGGCCGGGTGGACGGTCCTCTCCACGGCCGAGTCGCGGAGCCGCGTGGGCGGGTGATCGGGTGCGTACCGGCGCGGGGCTTCGACCCGGCCGTGCCCGAACGCCGTTATCCCGCCCGTACCCCGGCGTTACGGCCGGGCCGGGCGGGCGGGGGGGGAAGGGGCGGCCGGGGGTCCTAGCGTTCGTCCGTCCTGGACGTGTGCCGACGGCGGGCCCACAGTGGCAGGCCGTACCAGCACACCAGGTACCAGGCGACGACGGCCGCCACCAGGAACGGCACATAGGCGTCGTGCGTGGCGACCCGGAGGATCAGCAGCAGCGACGACGTCATCGTGGCGAGCAGCAGGAGCAGGCCGACGAAGGTCATCCGTGACGCCAGCCGTACCGCCTGCGGCTTGACGCGGCGGCCCGACACCAGGCGGTGCAGGGACACCGGCCCGATGAGGGCACCGGTGGCACAGGCGCCCAGCACGACGGTCACGATGTAGATGGCCTGGTCGGTGTCGGTGAGCCGGACGTACTTGGGCTGGAACACCACGGTCAGCAGGAAGCCGAAGAGGATCTGCACCCCGGTCTGGGCCACCCGGACCTCCTGGATGAGCTCGCCCCACATCCGGTCGGCCCGCTCCTCCTCGGTCTCGTTCCGCCCCCTGCGCTGTCCTGCCTCCGTCATGCGGTTGCGTGTAACCGCGCGGCGATCCCTTCAAACGGTCCGCTCGCACGGTCCGCGTGCCCGTGGCTACCAGCGGTGTTCGACCTGGTCCCTGATCCGTCGTTCGTAGAGCCCGCGGATCGCGGTGAGGGTCTCCTCGGACAGCGGCGGCAGCTTGGCCGCGGCTGCGTTGGCGCGGGCCTGCCCCGGGTGGCGGGCGCCGGGGATCACCGTGGTCACACCGTCCTGCTCGATGATCCAGCGCAGCGCCAGCTGGGCCGGGGTGTAGCCCTGCGGGGCGAGCGCGGCGAACTCGGCGGCGGCCTCGACACCGGTCTCGTAGTCGACACCGGAGAAGGTCTCGCCCTGGTCGAAGGCCTCGCCGTGCCGGTTGTAGGTGCGGTGGTCGTCGGCCGCGAACACCGTGTCCTTCGTGTACCTGCCGGACAGCAGCCCGGAGGCGAGGGGGACGCGCGCGATGACGCCGACGCCGGCCGCGCGGGCGGCGGGCAGCACCTCGTACAGGGGCTTCATGCGGAACGGGTTGAGGATGATCTGCACGCTCGCCACGTTCGGCCGGGCGATCGCGGTGAGCGCCTCGGCGCAGGTCTCCACGCTCACCCCGTACGCGGCGACGCGCTCCTCCTCGACCAGGGTGTCCAGGGCGTCGAACACGGCGTCGCGGGAGTAGACCGGGGTGGGAGGGCAGTGCAGCTGCACCAGGTCGATCCGGTCGACGCCGAGGTTGCGGCGCGAGCGGTCGTTCCGGGCGCGGAAGTTGTCCAGCACGTAGTTCTCGGGGACCTGCGCCGCCCGGCGGCCCATCTTGGTGGCCACGAGCACGTGCAGATCGGGGCGGCCGCGCAGGAAGGAGGCGATGGTCTCCTCGCTGCGTCCGTCGCCGTACACGTCGGCCGTGTCGAAGAAGGTGACGCCGGCCTCGGCCGCCGCCTCCAGGACGGACAGGGCCTCCTTGTCGTCCACGGCACCCCAGTCGGCGCCCAGCTGCCAGGTGCCGAGGCCGACCACCGACGCCCACTGGCCCGACCTGCCGATCACGCGTTCGTCCATGGCGTCAGTCTGTCATCCGGTACGGCCGCACGTGAGCTGCGCCTGTACGGCGGGTCCGTAGCGGTCGGCGAGGGCGTCGGTGTCGGCGCCGCGCAGGTGGGGGCCGCGGGCGATGCCGTACATCACGCCGAGGCCGACCAGGGCGGCGACGGCGAGTTCGGCGCGCAGGCCCGCGTCGGGGCCGGTGAGCCGGGCGGCGAGGCGTTCGGTGACCTGGGCGCGGAAGTTGGCGCGCAGCACCTCGCCGTGGTCGCCGTGCAGCGGGGCGAAGGCGATGCGCAGCAGCGGGTCGGCGCCCCGTTCACGCTGGCTGGACACCACGTGCCGGACCATGTGCCGGCCGAGGTCGTCCAGGGGGGCGTCCAGCAGGTCGTCGGCGTCCGTGTCGAAGGACATCACGCGGGCGAACAGGGCGTCCTTGTTGCCGAAGTACTTCAGGATCAGCGGCGGGCTGACCCCGGCCCGTTCGGCGACGGCCCTGAGGGTGATGTCGGCGTGCGCGTGCCGGGCCAGGAGGTGGCGGGCTGCCTTCAGGATGGCGTCCCTGGTGGCCTCCGCGTCCCGGCGCGCGGGGGCGGGCGCCCGGCCGGGTGGTGTGCTCACGGTCCTCATGCTCCCTCCATCGCCTCGTCACGGGTGCCCCGGGTGGCGACGCGGAGTCGCCGGGTGCCGTCTTCGGGCCGGTCGCCGGGGATGGACAGGGCGGCCGCGCAGGCGGCGAGGGCGACGGCGCCGGCCAGGGCGAAGGCGATCAGATAGCCGTGCAGGGTGGGGACGGGGACGCCGGCGAGGGGGCTGCTGTGGTGGACGAGGACGGCGGCGACGGCCGCGCTGGAGACGGCCTGGCCGATGGTGCGCATGAGGACGTTGACACCGTTGGCGGAGGCGGTCTGGGCGGCCGGTACGGCGCGCAGGATCAGGGTGGGCAGCGCGGAGTAGGCGAGCGTGGTGCCGGTCGCCACCACGGACGCGCCGAGGATGATCATCCACACGTCGCGGCTGTCGGCGATGCGCAGCGCGTAGCCGCAGGCGATGACGGCGGCGCCCAGCGCGAGCGTGACGCGTGGGCCGCGCGCGGCCGAGATGCGGGCCGACAGCGGGGAGAACAGCAGCATGGTGACGCCGCCGGGCAGCAGGCAGAGCCCGGTGGCGACGATGGACAGGCCGAGGCCGTACCCGGTGCCCCTCGGCGCCTGCACCAGCTGGGCGGTGACCAGGGAGTTGGCGTAGAAGGCGAAGCCGGTCAGGAGGGCCGCCACGTGGGACAGGCCCACCCGCGGCCGGGTGACCAGCCGCAGGTCGACCAGCGGCCGGGCGGCGCGCAGCTGCTGCCGGCACCACAGGGCGAGGACGGCGGCGGACGCGACGAACAGGGCGAGGACCCGGGGGCTGCCCCAGCCCCAGCTGCCGCCCTGGGAGACGCCCAGCAGCAGGCAGACCAGCCCGGCGGCGAGGCCGAGCGCGCCGGTGACGTCGAAGCGGCCGGGCTCGCGCAGCGGCGACTCCCGCACCGCCCACCAGGTGGCCGTGACACCCAGCGCGCCCAGGGCGCTGGTCAGCCAGAACATGGTGTGCCAGTCGGCGTACTGCACGACCAGTGCGGCGAGCGGCAGGCCGAGCGCGGCGCCGGTGCCGACGGTGGAACTCATCAGCGCCACCGCCGAGCCCCGGCGTTCGGGCGGGAGTTCGTCGCGCAGGATGCTGATGGAGAGCGGGACCACGGAGGCGGCGGCGCCCTGGAGGGCGCGGGCGGTGATGAGCACGCCGATGTCGGAGGAGAGCGCGCACATCACCGAGCCGACGGTCATGAGGGCGAGCGCGGCGGTGAGCACCCGGCGCTTGCCGTACATGTCGCCGGCCCGGCCGAGCACGGGGGTGAGGACGGCGCCGGAGAGCAGGGTGGCGGTGACCATCCAGGAGACGGTGGCGGGTGACGCGCCGGTGAGCCGGGGCAGGTCCGGCAGGAGCGGGACGACCACGGTCTGCATGACCGCCATCAGGATGCCGCCCGACGCCAGGACCGGCACGGTGAGCCGGTCGCGCAGCCGGGGCCGCGGGAGTATGGGGGGCGGCTGGTCCATCGGCTCTCCTGCGGGCGGCGGTGACGAGGTGAATAAGAATTCACCCTATCGAGTGAATGGGTATTCACCAACGTTTCGCCGCCCGAGGCCGGCCCGGTCCGAAGGAAAGGATCTAGCCCCGGCGGTCCGTGGAGCGGGCGTGCAGGGCGCGGGCGGCGCGGGGGCCGAGCCAGCGCTTGAGCCTGCGCAGCGGCTCCAGTTGTCCGGCCGCCTTGTCCAGGCCGTAGTACAGCTGCGGCGGGATGTGCGGCAGCAGGGGCGAGTGGCGCTGGCCGAGCAGGGCGAACATCCGGTGCGGGGGCAGGTGGATGTAGCGGGGCAGGTTCTCGTACCACTGGGCGCTGTAGCGGGCCGCGCTCTGCACGGACAGCAGCTCGGCCTGGCGCCGGCGCTCGTAGGCGCCGAGGGCCTCGGGCAGGCCGGCGTGTTCGCGCAGGGCGCCGGCCAGGCACATGGCGTCCTCCAGGGCGAGGGTGGTGCCGGCGCCGATGGAGTAGTGGGTGGTGTGGGCCGCGTCGCCGAGCAGGACCAGGTTGCCGTGGTGCCAGGTCCGGTTGGTGAGGGTGCGGAAGGTCTGCCAGGAGGCGCCGGAGCGGGCGGTGAGGGGGTGGCCGTCGAGGACGTCGGCGAACAGCTTCTCCAGCAGGGTGAGTCCCTCGGCCTCGTCGGCCCGGTCCAGGCCGAGCCCGGTGAAGGTGTCCGGGGAGCACTCGACGACGCAGGTGCTGTGGTCGCCGCTGTAGCCGTAGCCGTAGGCCCAGATCCAGCCGTGCTCGGTCTCGGTGAAGGCGAAGGTGAAGGCGTCGAAGACCTTGGTGGTGCCGAGCCAGATGTAGGGGTTGCGGCCGACGCTGACGCGGGTGCCGAAGTGGTCGGCCGCGCGGGTGCGCAGGGCGCTGTGTACGCCGTCGGCCGCGACGACGAGGTCCGCGCCGGCGGGCGGCTCCGTCAGCTCGCTGTCGAACTCCAGGCGGACGCCGAGGGAGCGGGCCCGGTCGGCGAGCAGGCCGAGCAGCCGGTGCCGGCCGATCCCGCGACCCTCGTCGCCCCGGTGCCGGGTGGTCAGGTCGCCGACGTGGGCGACGCCGTCGGTCCAGCGGACGGAGTGCTCCTCGATCGCGCGCGCCGTCTCCGGGTCGTGTTCCCGGAGTCGGTCGAGGAGCCCGCGCCAGTACGTCACACCCCAGCCGTAGGTGGACCCCTCCGGATTGCGTTCATGGACGGTGATGTCATGGGACGGGTCCTGCCGCTTGAGCAGGATGGCGAGGTACAGGCCCGCGGGCCCGCCTCCGACGCAGACGACCTTCACACGCACACCCCTGACAGTCACCGGACGTGGTCGGACGGAACCGGAGGGTAGCAGGGGTGAGGGGCCTCCCGATCACGCCAGATTGGCGCGGTGAGCCCCGCCACTCGGACGGGCGGCAACCGGAAAGGATCACCGGAAACCCGGTCGCGCCGGCAAGGAATTCCCCGTTCCGGAGCGGAACCGGTTGTCACCACAGCAAGATCATCTTAGTTCAACCCTGTACGACATGTGGTTAATTGTCCGGATCGCAGCCAACCGGTGCCGGATGATTTCTTCCGCCCCGGAAGGTCCCGATAGGCATGCGTGGTCACCACCGGACCACTCCTGAGGAGGACCCGCATGCCCGACATCACCCGGCGCCGCGCGCTCACCGCGGCGGCCGCCGTCGCCGCGACGGCCTCGGTCGCCGCCACCCTCGCCACGCCCGGCGCGTCGGCCTCCGACCACCACATGCCCACCACCCCCGGCTCCTTCGACGAGGTCTACAAGGGCCGCCGGATACAGGGCCGTCCGGCGAGCGGCGGCGGACACCACCACGAACACGGCGGCGGATACGAGGTGTTCGTCGACGGCGTGCAGCTGCACGTGATGCAGAACGCCGACGGCAGCTGGATCAGCGTCGTCAGCCACTACGACCCGGTGCCCACCCCGCGCGCCGCCGCCCGTGCCGCGGTGGACGAGCTGCAGGGAGCGCCGCTGCTTCCGTTCCCCGCCAACTGACCGCCCTCGCAAGGATTTCCGGAGCCACGAGCACCATGACCGTACGCAAGAACCAGGCCACCCTCACCGCCGACGAGAAGAAGCGGTTCGTCGCCGCCGTCCTCGAACTCAAGCGCAGCGGGCGCTACGACGACTTCGTCCGCACGCACAACGAGTTCATCATGTCGGACACCGACACCGGCGAGCGGACCGGCCACCGCTCACCGTCCTTCCTGCCCTGGCACCGCAGATTCCTGCTCGACTTCGAGCAGGCGCTGCAGTCCGTGGACCCCTCGGTGGCGCTGCCCTACTGGGACTGGAGCACCGACCGCACGGTACGCGCCTCGCTGTGGGCACCGGACTTCCTCGGCGGCAACGGGCGCAGCAGCGACGGCCGCGTGATGGACGGCCCGTTCGCGGGGTCCACGGGCAACTGGCCGCTCACCGTGCGGGTCGACGGCCGTACGTTCCTGCGCCGCTCGCTCGGCACCGGCGTGCGGGAGCTGCCCACGCCCGCCGAGGTGGAGTCGGTGCTGTCGATGACGACGTACGACATGGCGCCGTACAACAGCGCCTCGGACGGCTTCCGCAACCACCTGGAGGGCTGGCGCGGGGTCAACCTGCACAACCGGGTGCACGTGTGGGTCGGCGGGCAGATGGCCACCGGGGTCTCCCCCAACGACCCGGTGTTCTGGCTGCACCACGCCTTCATAGACAAGCTGTGGGCGCAGTGGCAGCGGCGGCACCCGGGCGTCGGCTACGTGCCGACGGGCGGGACGCCGGATGTGGTGGACCTCGACGAGACCATGAAGCCGTGGAACACCGTGCGCCCGGCGGACATGCTGGACCACACCAGGTTCTACACGTTCGACGTCTGATCAGGCCTCGGCGGTACGGCACTCCGGGTGGCCCCAGCCCTGCGCGTTCTTGGCGATCTTCTCGCCGGCCGCGTAGGGCCGGCCGCACTGGCAGCGTCCGGGGAACTTCGCCTTGATCGTGCGCGCGGACGCGGCGCCGCCGGTGCGCCGGGTCGCCTTCGCGCGCGGGGCACCGGCCGCCTTCGGGGTGTCGGGCGACGGCGGGGGCTCCGGCGAGCCGAGCGCGCTGCCGGCCGCCTCCTGGACGGAGGCCGCCTGGCTGGCCGCGCGGTCGGCGAAGTCGTTCAGCGGGTCGCCGTCGACCTGGTGGGCGGGGACGTAGCGGAACTCGACGGAGCGGCCGCCGAGGAGCGTGTCGATGCGGACCACCAGGTCCTGGTTGGCGACGGGCTTGCCGGCGGCGGTCTTCCAGCCGTTGCGCTTCCAGCCGGGCAGCCAGGTGGTGACGGCCTTCATCGCGTACTGGGAGTCCATCCGGATCTCCATCGGCACGTCCGGGTCGACGGCCGCGAGCAGCTGCTCCAGGGCCGTCAGCTCGGCGACGTTGTTGGTGGCCCGGCCGAGCGGGCCGGCCGCCCAGCGCGCGGGGGTCCGCTCGTCGCCGTCCGAGACCACCCACGCCCATCCGGCCGGTCCGGGGTTCCCCTTCGAAGCCCCGTCGCACGCGGCCACCACACGTTCACGCATGTCCTCGATCATGCCATGGCCGCGGGCGGCACCGTCCCGGGGCCGCTCAGACGTCCCTGACCCTGGGCGGCTCGCCCTCGGTGGTCGTGATGTCGATCACCGAGAAGTTCGCGCCCTGCGGGTCGCTCAGCGCCGCGAACCGGCCGAAGGGGCTGCTCATCGGGCCGAAGCGGAGGATCCCGCCGAGCCTGACGGCCCGGTCCACGGCGGCGTCGCAGTCCGCCACGGTGAAGTAGACGTTGATGTACGACGGCACCTCCGGCGGGAAGTCGTCGGTCATCCGCATCCTTCCGAGGACGGTGTCCTCGCCGATGTCGAACATCCGGAAGTCGATGGCCTCGTCGTCGATCTCCTTCATCCGGAACGGGAAGACGGCCGAGAGGAAGGCGTCCGCCTGCTCCGGCTCCCGGGTGAAGACCTCGGCCCAGCAGTAGGCGCCGGGCGTGGCCGTGGTCTCGAAGCCCTCGTGGGTGCCCGCCTGCCAGACGCCGAAGACGGCCCCGCTGGGCTCCCGGGCCAGGCACATCGTGCCGAACTCGCCGACCTGCATCGGCTCCATCAGCACCTCACCGCCGTTGAGCCGGATCTTCTCCGCGGTGGCCGCGGCGTCCGGCGAGGCGAGGTACAGGCACCACTGCGACTGGCCCTCCTGGCCGGGCATCGGCGGGACGACGGCGGCGACGGCCTTTCCGTCCGCGTAGGCCTGGGTGTAGTTGCCGTACTCCGACGTCGACGCGCCGAAGGTCCAGCCGAGGACGTCGCCGTAGAAGCGCTTGGCTCCCTCGACGTCGCCGAACATCGCATCGGCCCAGCAGGGCGTTCCCTCGGGTTGCACGGCCATGATCGAAGCCCTCTCGGTCGGCTGCTCTGCCCCGCTACCTCACGCTAGCCACCCCGCCGCCGCCCCGCTCGCCGAACGCCGGGTGCCGTAAACCGGGGAGCGCCCCGCGCGGAGGCATCGGACGGCGCGTGATCACCACGAGCGCCGGGGGACGCTCCGCCCGCTGGTTTACACCACCACTACGGAATCGGGGCGGCCGACCGCTCGGTGCTCGCCGAGCCGGACGGCGCGCTGCGCCGGGAGCGGATCACCGCCCAACTGCACCGGCTCGAACACGCCCAGGCCGAGCTGCTCGCCTCCCACCTCGGGGCGCTCTCCCCCGCCGACCGGGTCTTCGACGCCGGCTGCGGCCGCGGTGGCGGCAGCGTGGTGGCGAACCTGCGGTACGGCTGGGCACGCCGACGGTGCCACGCTCTCCGCCAAGCAGGCCGAGTTCGCCAACGAGCAGGCCCGCAGGCGAGGCATCGACGGCAAGGTGCGCTACCACCACCGCAACATGCTCGACACCGGCTTCGAGACCGGCGCCTACGCGGCGTCCTGGAACAACGAGTCCACCGGCCCTTGCCTCGTTGGGCGACAGGGTCGACGCCGTCGCGGTCACGGCCCTGTGGGAGGAGTCCCTTCGCGCCCCCGCCCACACCGGTCCGCCGGTGTGGGCCCATGGGGACATTTCCCCGGGGAACGTGCTGGTCGTCGAGGGCCGGCTGAGCGCGGTCATCGACTTCGGCTGCGCGGGAGTGGGCGACCCGGCCGTGGACCTGATCGTGGACTGGAACCTGCTGCCGGCGTCCGCCCGGGCAGCTTCCGCGAGGCCGTGGGCGCCGGGGACGCGGAGTGATCGCGGGGCCGGGGCTGGGCACTGTCGGTCTCGCTGATCCAGCTGCCGTACTACCGGGACACCAACCCGGCCCTGGCGGAGAACTCCCGGCATGTGATCGCCGGGATCCTCGCCGAGGCCGGGACGCGGTGACGGCGGCCGGACCCTACGGCTGCTCGCCGGCGTACGCCCGCTCCAGGGCATCGGCGTCCAGCTTGCCCATGCCCATCATGGCCTTGACGGCACGCGCGGCCTTCTCCGGGTCGGAGTCGGCGATCATGTCGATCAGCGGGGCGTAGACGACCTGCCAGGAGACGCCGTACTTGTCCTTGAGCCAGCCGCACGGACCGCCCTCGCCGCCGCTCTCGGTGAGCTTCGTCCAGTAGTGGTCGATCTCGTCCTGGTCGGCGCACATGATCTGGAACGAGATCGCCTCGTCGAACCGGAACTCGGGGCCGCCGTTGAGCGCGACGAACCTCTGGCCGTTGGCGGTGAACTCCACGGTCAGCACGGAACCGGCCGGCCCGTGCCAGGACGCGGCGTCGGCCTCGGACTCGGGCCACCGGACGACGCGGTCGATGCGGGAGTTCTTGAAGATGGACACGTAGTGGTGCGCGGCCTCCTCCGCCTGGCCGTCGAACCAGAGGCAGGTGGTGAATCCGTCGGTGGTCATGAGCTTCTCCTGGAGTGGGACTGGGCGCGGAACGCGGGTCATGGGTATCGACCGCGCCACGGCGCGAAACTCATCGGTCCGGCGGCCGCGCGTCGTGACGGCCGGGCGGCCAGATCAGGCGGCCAGGCAGAGTCCCCGGTAGGGCCGGTGCGGCGCGGTGGCGGGCCGGTGCCGCTCGGCCATGCGCCGGGCCAGCTCGCCATGGGTGAGCGCCAGCAGGTCACCGAGTCCCAGGCCGAGCGCCCGAGCGGCGGCGGCGAGCACTTCGGACGAGGCCTCCTTGCGGCCCCGCTCGATCTCGGACAGGTAGGGCAGCGAGATACGGGCCGCGTCGGCGACGTCCTTGAGCGTGCGGTCCTGCGCCTGGCGCTCACGGCGCAGCACCTCGCCGACCAGATCCCGCCAGAGGGGCTCCCTGGGCGCGGGCTCGGTCTCCGGCGCGGCCGGGCGGGCGGGTGCCGGCCGCAGGGGGATCACTCGGGCTTCGTCGCTCACCTGGTTGCTCATCCCGTCAGCCTAGGAGCGCCGCCGCCGGGGGCAAGAGCGCGGTGTTGCGCCCTGAAAGAAACCCCGCCCCGCCCGGCGGAGTGGACCGGCTGTTTCCCGCCAGTGTCCGGCGGGAGGTGCATGCGCCCCGTCACCGGGGGAACCCGGGGGGTGAGCCTCTCCATGGCGCGCATGGACCGCCGGACACCGGGTACCCGGGCGGGCATCCGACAGACGCCGCAGAGGCAGACGTCGAACCGTGACATTCGTGGGAGAGGCAATGAACACCGCCGCCGGGATCCGGTCGCAGGCAGAGGTCGTGGAGCGGACCGAGCAGGACGGGACGGGCGAGGGGTCACTGCCTGGCATCGCGGACCCGGCGTCCGTCGCCCCGCGGGACGCCCGGGAGCTGTCGCGCCAGTTCTTCCGCCGGCTGGCGGAGCTGGAAGAGGGCACGCCGGAGTACCAGTACGCGCGCAACACCCTCATCGAGATGAACATGTCGCTGGTGCGGTTCGCGGCCGGCCGGTTCCGGGGCCGCGGCGACGACATGGAGGACGTCGTCCAGACGGGCATGGTGGGCCTGATCAAGGCCATCGACCGGTTCGAACTGGCGCGCGAGGTGGAGTTCACCTCGTTCGCGCTGCCGTACATCGTCGGTGAGATCAAGCGGTTCTTCCGGGACACCACCTGGGCCGTCCATGTGCCGCGCAGGCTCCAGGAGCTGCGGGTGGAGCTGGCCAAGGCGCGCGAGGAGCTGTCCAGCCGGCTCGACCGGGACCCGACGACCGCCGAGCTGGCCACGCTGATGAGCATCTCCGAGAAGGAGGTGGTCGAGGCGCAGCTCGCTTCCAACGGCTACAACAGCGCCTCTCTGGACGCCGCGCTCACCGGCGACGGCCCCGACGGCGGCGAGGCGGTGCTCGCCGACTTCATCGGCGTGGAAGAGGAGGGGCTGCGGCTCGTGGAGGACTTCCACGCGCTCGCCCCGCTGATGGCGGAGCTGAGCGAACGCGACCGCCGGATCATCCACATGCGGTTCGTCGAGGAGGCCACCCAGGCGGAGATCGGGGAACGCCTCGGCTGCTCCCAGATGCACGTCTCCCGGCTGATCAAGCGGATCATCGCCCGGTTGCGCGAGGGGATGCTCGGCGAGCTCGGCTGCGCCTGACGCCCCGCTCAGCCCCGGCGCAGTTCGAAGACCGCCCGCACGCGCTTGCCCACCGGCACACGCTCGACGGTGACCCGCGAGGCCAGGGCGTGCACGATCTCCAGACCGTGCCGCCCGATCCGCTGGGGGTCCTTCGGGAAGCGGCGCGGCAGGGCGCTGCTGCTGTCGTACACGGACACCACGACCGCGGCGTCCGTGCCTTCCAGCTCCAGGATGTACGGCCCGTTGCTGTGGCGGTCGGCGTTGGTGACCAGCTCGCTCACCATCAGCAGCAGCTCGCCGTCGACCCGGCCGTCGGCGGCGGCGCACCACTCGGTGCGCAGCTGCTGGAGGAACTGGGAGGCGAAGGCGCGCGCGTCGGCGATGCATCCCGGTTCGCCGGTGTAGTGCGCCGCGCGCCGCAGCGGCTCAACGGGAACATCGAAACCACTCGGTATCACTGCCCCGCCCAGGTGCTCGGTCATACTGTCTCTCTCGGAAAACCCGGTCCGGCCGGTCGATGGTGCACCAGTCCTCGTACCCCGAGCCCGGCCCCCCAGTCCACCTGATCCGTTCGCCCACCGCGCACAGTGGCGAGAGTCACTACGACGCCCCGCGCACCCCGCAGCGGCTCAGGAACCACCCTGCTGCTGAGGCTGCTGGGTCTGCTGGTTCTGCTGCTGTTGCTGCGGTGCCTGGGACTGTTCGCCGGTCCGGGGCGCCGCGCTCTCGGTGGCCGGTGCGGACGCCTGCGAGGACGGCGGGGTGACGGCGGGCTTCTCCAGTGATGGCGACCCCGCCGACGGAGCCGACGTCTGGGCGGACGAGGGCGACGCCGACGGGCTCTTCTCGCTCGACGGCGCGCTGTTCTCCTGCGACGAGGGCGCGGTCGACTTCGACTCGGAGGGAGACGACGACTTCGACGCCGGCGCGGAGGATTTCGACTCGGGCGGCGCGGACGACTTCGACTCTGAGGGCGAGGACGACTTCGAGGACGGCGACGACGACGCGGACGACGGCGAGGACGACTTCGAAGACGGCGACGACGACGCGGACGACGGCGAAGAGGACTTCGAGGACGGCGACGACGACTGGGACGACGGCGAAGAGGACTTCGAGGACGGCGAGGGCGACTTCGAGGACGGTGAGGAGGACTTGGAGGACGACGACTCGGAGGACGGCGAGGACGACTTCGAAGACGGCGACGACGACTGGGACGACGGCGAGGACGACTTGGAGGAGGGCGACGACGACTGGGACGACGGCGAGGGCGATGTCGACGGGCTGGCGTGGGGTGACGTCGGCGGGCAGGGCGATCCTGAGCCATGGCCGGTCGCGCACGGCGCCGGGACCCAGGGACGCGTGATCTTCGGCGGCGCGCCGCGCTGGTCGTGCCGGCCGCTGTCGTCGCCGCGGTGGCGGTGCAGCCACTCGTGGTGGCGGGGGTCGTAGATCACGAAGACGTTGACGACCACGGGGGCGGGCTGCACCACGACGACGCTGGTGGGCTGGTACGAGGGCCAGCGCTGGCCGACCACCTGCGGGGCGGTGTGCTGGGCGACCGGCTCCTTCAGCGGGTTGCCGCAGGCGCAGCGCAGCCGGGGCACCCCGTGTCCGTCGATCAGGACCGCGGTGCCGCTCTGCAGGACGGACTGGTAGCTCGTGGCGGCACCGTCGCGGTACCCGTGGTTGGTGACGCGGGTGTCCGCGCGCAGCTGCACCGAGGTGAGGGAGCGGAGGTAGGCGGCGACGCCGGCGGGCTGGACACCGATCGCCGAGGCGAACGCCCGGTTCTTGCGCTGGTCGGCCTGCAGGGCCCTGATCTGCCTCTCGACGTCGCAGCTGGCCGTACTGCGGACACCGCTGTACAGGCCGGGCGCCCCGCCCTGCACCCCGCGGACCTCGACGGGGCCGGTGGGCGGAGGGGCGACGGGGGTGGTCTGCCCCGGGGCGGTGCCCGTTCCGGGCGAGGTCGTCGTCGTGCCGGGCGTCGACCTACCGGGCGGGGTGGTGGTTGTGCCGGGCGCGGTCGGGGTGGTGCCCTGCTTCGCCGTCGACTCCGTGAACGGCTCCTGGCCGGTGCTGTTGGCGGCCTCCAGGAAGACCTCGCCGCGCGCGGTGGATCCGCCGCCGCCAGGACGGGTGAAGAACACTCCGAGGACGACGGCGGCGATCAGGGCCGCGGTGAGCGCCGCCACCCGGGGCACCGACTTCCACCACGGGCCGTGCGGCTCCTTGCCCCCGGAGCCGCCGGGCGGGGGCTGCGAGGGCGGCGGGCCGGCGGGCGGCCGGGAGGAGCCCGACAGGGGGCCGGAGGGCGGCCCGGTGGGACGGCCGGAGGACGGAGGTTCGACGCTCACGAGCCCTGCTTCCCGTCGCGCACACGCTTCCCGTTGCGGGGTTCCCGTCGCCGATGCGCGGCTTCACTCGGACGATTCCGCTAAACCCTTTTTGGTGCAATTGGCTGCACATTTCCCCTTATTGTGTGCCGGAACACCGGGCCGCCCGCAAGCCGAACACCGGTGTCGCCCATCCCGGCGGCCGTGGTGCGGGCGCCGCCCGGACCGGCTCCGGGCGCCCGGTCACGGGCCCGGCGGTCAGGGCCGCGCGCAGGGCGGCGACGAAGGCGAGGCAGGTGTCGTGGCGGGCGTCGGGGCTCTTGGCCAGGGCCCGGGCGAAGACCGGGTCGACGGCCGGTGCGAGACCGGGGCGGGTGCCGCTGGGCGGGGGCGGTTCGTCGTACTGGTGGGCCCACAGCAGGGCCATGTCGTCCTCGCGCTGGAACGGGGGGCGGCCGGTGAGGGTCTCGTAGACGACGCAGGACAGGCCGTAGACGTCGCAGCGGCCGTCGACGGGGCGGCCGGAGATCTGCTCGGGTGCCACGTAGTCGAGGGTGCCGACGAACTGGCCGACGCTGGTGAACCCGGTCAGGGACAGCGACTTCTTGGTGAGCCCGAAGTCGGTCAGGTACACGTGCTCGGGGTGGTCGCTGTCGGTGCCCTCGGCGACCAGGATGTTGCCGGGCTTGACGTCCCGGTGGACCAGGCCGTGCTCGTGGGCGGCGTCCAGGGCGGAGGCCACCTGGGCGGCGATCCGCACGGCGTCCGGCGGGGGCAGCGGGCCGCGCGCGTCGAGGAGGTGGCGCAGGTCGCTGCCGGGGACGTACCGCATGGCGATGTACAACACCCCGTCGGTCTCGCCGGCCTCGAAGACCGGGACGATGTGCGGGTGGTCTATCGCCGCGGCCACCTGGGACTCGTGGGTGAACCGCTTGCGGAAGGTGTCGTTCCGGGCCAGTTCCGGGGCGAGGAGTTTCAGCGCGACCGTGCGGTCCAGGCGCAGGTCGCGGGCGCGGTAGACGACCGCCATGCCGCCGCGTCCGATCTCGCTCTCGATCCGGTAGGCCGCCACCTGCCGGCCGACCAGCTCCGCCGAGGGGCGGCCCGCGAACAGGCCGGCCTCGCCGGTCATCACCGCTCGCCCTCGGGGGTGACCAGCCGGGTCGGGGCGCGTCCGGTGTCGTCGTCCGCGCCGCCCACCGACCGGTCCGTGGCGTAGGTGCTCAGCCGCCGCCCGTCCCCGTACAGCCACCGCTCCTCCTGCGCGTCGTACAGCCACATGGAGGCGCCGTCGACCACGATCCCGATCCGCAGTCCCTCGGTGCGCGCTTCGAAGGCCTCGCCGTCCAGACTCCCGGCCGCCAGGTCCTCCACGGCGGCCCGGTAGCCGGCCAGCGCCTGCTCGGCGCGTGCCAGCAGGGGGCGTGGATCGGCGGTGGCGTCGGGTTCGCCGCCGGCGGGCGGGTCGTCGGGTACGGCGACGAGGAGGCGGCCGTCGACCCAGGCGGCCCAGCCGTTGGCGCAGCGGATGTGCCCCCAGTCGCCGCGCCGCTCCACGAGCTGCACCGGCAGCAGCGGGTCCAGTGGCACGGTGGGCCGCGCCGGGTCCGGGGCCTCCCAGGCGGGCAGGCCGTGCGGCGGGACGACGTGCGTGGGCCGGAATCCGGGGGTGGTCATGGCCCGCCCGCCCCCGCGTCCGGGCCGCCCGCCCCCGCGTCCGGGCCGCCCGCCCCCGCGTCGGGACCCGCGCGCACCGGCGCGGCGGCCGGGCGGTCGCGCACCCCGGGAACGCGAACGGCACCACCAGCGTTCATGACGGAATTCTACCGATTTGCCCATCCGATCGCCCGGCCCGGCGGGCTCGGGCGGGGTGTCAGGCGACGGGTACGACGAGGGCGGGGAGGGTGCGCTGCATGCGCAGCGCGTCCACGGACTCCGCGAGCAGCTCGTACTCGGTGGTGTCGTCGCCGGTCGCGATCCGCACCAGCCTGCCCGCCGCCAGTTCGTCGGCGACCAGTTCCTGCCGGTCCGGATCGCCGCACCACGCGCGCAGCAGGGTCGGTACGTCCGGCACCGTGTCGGCGACCGGGACGAGCGAGCCGGGCGGGAAGTGCTCCGCCCCGGGCTGCGGGTCGAGGCGGTCGGCGATCCAGTTCGCACGGTCGCGCAGCCACCACAGGGCGAGGGCGAGGGTGGGCGCGCGATAGGTTCCCAGCGGTACGCCGACACGCCGGCCGCCGCAGGTGCCGTACGCGGTGACGTGGCACAGGAACTCGTCGTGCATGCGCACTCCCCCGTCGCGTCGTTCGCCTGCCGGCGGGCCTCGCTTTCGGTGCGGATCATGTGCGGTGCGTGAGCGGGGCCTCGCGGGAAGTGAAGTCCTCTCTGTCGAGTATGTTCACTGCTGAACCACTGTCACCATGTCTTTCCGGCCAGTCTCTTGGCATATTCGGTGCCCGTTCTGGCCGGAATGCGCGCCCCTCCCCCGTGGGTCCGGCGCTACGGCCGCACGATCGCGTCGATGCGCGCCAGTTCCTCGGCGTCGAAGTCCAGGTTTCGGATGGCCGCGACGCTGTCCTCCAGCTGCCGCGCGCTGCTCGCGCCGACCAGGGCGGAGGTCACCCGGCCACCGCGCAGCACCCAGGCCAGGGCGAGCTGGGCCAGGGTCTGGCCACGGGACTTGGCGAGGTCGTCCAGCGCGCGCAGCCTGCCCACCAGGTCCTCGGTGACCGCGTCCGAGTTCAGGAACGGGCTGTCGCTCGCGGCCCGGGAGTCCTCGGGGATGCCGTCGAGGTAGCGGCCGGTGAGCAGGCCCTGCTCCAGCGGGGAGTACACGATGGAACCGACCTGGAGTTCGTCCAGGGCGTCGAGCAGGCCCTGGTCCTCGGGGCGCCGGTCGAGCATCGAGTAGCGGGGCTGGTGGATGAGGAGCGGGGTGCCCAGTTCGCCGAGGATGCGGGCGGCCTCCCGGGTCTGCTCGGCGGAGTAGTTGGAGACGCCGACGTAGAGGGCCTTGCCCTGCTGCACCGCGGTGTGCAGGGCGCCCATCGTCTCCTCCAGCGGAGTGTCCGGGTCGAAGCGGTGCGAGTAGAAGATGTCGACGTGGTCCAGGCCCATCCGGTTCAGGCTCTGGTCGAGCGAGGACAGCAGGGACTTGCGCGAGCCCCATTCGCCGTACGGGCCGGGCCACATCAGGTAGCCAGCCTTGGTGGAGATTACCAGCTCGTCCCGGTGGCGGCCGAGGTCCGCCTTCAGGGCCTCGCCGAAGGCGGACTCGGCGGCGCCGGGCGGCGGGCCGTAGTTGTTCGCCAGGTCGAAGTGGGTCACACCGAGGTCGAAGGCGCGGCGCAGGATGGCCCGCTGGGTCTCCACGGGCCGGTCGGGCCCGAAGTTGTGCCACAGGCCGAGCGAGAGGGCGGGCAGCTTCAGGCCGCTGCGGCCGACCCGGCGGTAGGGCATGTCGGCATAGCGGTCGGGGTGTGCGGTGTACAACGGGACTCCAGAGGTGTGGGCACGCGATCTACCGGTTCCATGCTTCCCCCGGCCGCGGACAGCAGTCCAACAGGAGAATCGGATGGGATTCAGCGGCTAGGCTTCTCAGTCATGGAACTGCGCCACCTCCAGCACTTCGTCGCGGTCGCCGAGGACCGGCACTTCACCCGGGCCGCCGAGCGCCTGATGGTGTCCCAGTCGGGCCTGTCCGCGTCCATCCGGGCCCTGGAGCGGGAGCTGCGGGCGCCGCTGTTCGTGCGGACCACCCGGAGGGTCACGCTCACCGAGGCGGGGCGGGCGCTGCTGGTCGAGGCCGAGCGGATCCTGGCGCAGGTGCGCTCGGCGCACGAGGCGGTGGCCGCGGTGCAGGGCGTGCTGCGGGGCACGCTGGCGCTGGGCACCGAGCAGTGCATCGCGGGGGTGCACGTGGCCCGGCTGCTGGCGGCCTTCCGTGGGCGGCATCCGGATGTGGAGATCCGGCTGCGGCAGGCCGGCTCGGGCGCGCTGGCCGAGGAGGTCGCGGCCGGGCGGCTCGACCTGGCGTTCGCCTACCGCACCCAGGCCGACACCGACCAGCTGCGCTCGGTGGCGCTGACCAGCGAGCCGATGACCGTGCTGTGCCATCCCAGCCACCGGCTGGCGGCGGCCCCGGCCGTGCTCGGCCCGGACGACCTGGCCGGGGAGGTCTTCGTGGACTTCCACCCCGACTGGGGGCCGCGCCGCACCACCGACGCCGCGCTCGCCGCGGCCGGTGTCCGGCGCACGGTGGCGCTGGAGGTCAACGACGTGCACAGCCTGCTGGACCTGGTGGACGAGAACCTGGGGATCGCCGTCGTACCCCGGCACTTCCGGCACAAGCGGCCCACCCTCACGGCGCTGCCGCTGAAGGGCGTGGGCGGCGAGGAGTACGAGACGGTCGCCCTGCTGCCGCCGGAGCGGGCCACGAGTCCGGCCGCCCGGGCGCTCGTCACCCTGCTCGGAACGGCGGACTGACACCCGGTGCCGGCGCGTCCGCCCGCGGCGGGCGCCGCCGGCCCTGCCGGAATCCGGGTTCCGCGGGCGGGGGCGGCGGCGATTTGCGAGGGTGGACCCTATGCATGCGAAGGACATCCTCATCGACGGCTACGGCCGCATCCAGGAAGAAGTCCACGCCGTCCTCGACGGACTCGGCCCCGACGAGCTGCACCACCGCCCGGCCCCGGGCGCCAACCCGATCGCCTGGCTGGTCTGGCACCTCACGCGGGTGCAGGACGACCACATCGCCGACGCGTTCGAACTCGACCAGGTGTGGCTCTCCCAGGGCTGGGAGAAACGGTTCGACCTCGGCCTGCCCCGGCACGACACCGGTTACGGGCACACCTCCGCCAAGGTCGCGAAGGTGCGGGTCGCGTCGGCGGACCTGCTGGCCGGGTACTACGACGCCGTCCACGAGCAGACCCTCGGCGCCCTGCGCTCGCTGACCGCCGGGGATCTGGAGCGCATCGTGGACGAGCGCTGGGATCCCCCCGTGTCCCTGGGGGCCCGCCTGGTGAGCGTCCTGTCCGACGATCTCCAGCACATCGGACAGGCCGCCTACCTCAGGGGGCTGCTTCAGAGCGCGGCCGCGTAACCCGGCAGGACCACGTCATCGATGAGGGCCTTGCGCTCGTCGAACGGGATGAACGCGCTCTTGACGGCGTTCACCGTGACGGTGCGCAGGTCCTCGACGGTCCAGCCCGCCTGCTCCACCAGCAGGGACATCTCCCGGGTCATGGTCGTACCGGACACCAGGCGGTTGTCGGTGTTCAGGGTGACCCGGAAGCCCAGGTCCTTCAGGGCGGTGATCGGGTGCTCGGCGATCGAGGTGGCGCAGCCGGTCTGCAGGTTGGAGGTGGGGCACATCTCCAGGGCGACACGGCGGTCGCGCACCCAGGAGGCGAGGCGGCCGAGCTTGCCGGCCGCGAGGTCGGGAATGTCCTCGGTGAGGCGGACGCCGTGGCCGATGCGCTGGGCGCCGCACACCTGGAGGGCCTGGTGGATGCTGGGCAGGCCGTGCGCCTCGCCGGCGTGGATGGTGAAGGGCACGTTCTCGCGGCGCAGGTGCTCGAAGGCGGCGAGGTGGTCGGCGGGCGGGAAGCCGTCCTCGGCGCCGGCGATGTCGAAGCCGACGACGCCGGCGTCCCGGTAGGCGACGGCCAGGTCGGCGGCCTCACGAACGCGGTCGAACATCCGCATGCCACACAGCAGGGTGCCGACGCGGACCGGGGTGCCGGCCGCCGCGGCCTTCGCCATGCCGGCGGCGAGGCCCTCCTGGACGGTCTCCACGACCTCGCGCATCGTGAGCCCGCCGTTGGTGTTCAGCTCGGGCGCGTACCGCACCTCGGCGTAGACGACGCCGTCGGCGGCGAGGTCGAGGACGTACTCCTCGGCGGTGCGCAGCAGGCCCTCGCGGGTCTGCATGACGGCGAGGGTGTGCTCGAAGGTGGCGATGTAGCGCACCAGGTCGCCGGAGTTGGCGGCCTCGACGTACCAGGCGGCCAGCTCGTCGGGGTCGGTGGTGGGCAGGGTGTGGCCGACCGCGTCCGCGAGCTCCACGACGGTCGCGGGGCGCAGGCCGCCGTCGAGGTGGTCGTGCAGGACGGCCTTGGGGAGCCGGCGGAGGGTCTCGGTGTCGATGCGGGACGCGGTCATGGGCGTGTCGTTCCTCGGCGAGTGGTGCGGTGGTGGGTCAGTGGCCGGCGGGCTGGAGCAGGTCCCAGCGGTTGCCGTAGAGGTCCTGGAAGACGGCGACCGTGCCGTACGGCTCGTGGCGCGGCTCCTCCAGGAAGGTCACGCCGGCCGCGGTCATCCGGGCGTGGTCGCGGGCGAAGTCGTCGGTGTGCAGGAAGAAGCCGACGCGCCCGCCGGTCTGGTCCCCGACCCGGGCCCGCTGGTCCGCGTCCTTGCCCCGGGCCAGCAGCAGCCCGGTGCCCGAGCCGTCCCCGGGCTCGACGACGATCCAGCGGGAGCCGTCGGGGCGCGGGGCGTCCTCGACCAGACGGAAGCCGAGGGCCCGCGTGTAGAAGCGGACGGCCTCGTCGTAGTCGTGCACGACGAGGGTGACGAGGGCGAGACGACGCATGCGGGACCTTCCGGGTGGGCCTGGTTAGCCGGTGAGGTTATACGTAAAACTCACCGGATGCCAGTCCTGGTCTACGCGCGTCATGCCGACTGTCGCCGGCGGCGGGTGGCGGGCCCGGGCGCGGGGGTGGGAGGGGGGGTCCGGGGCGCCGACCCTCCGGCGGTACAAGGGTCGGCGCGGAGTGGTCTGTGGTCAGTGCGCCCGGGTACGGGCCTCGCCCAGCCGGGCCAGTTCCTCGTCGGTGAGCCGCAGCGCACCGGCGGCGACGTTCTCGGCCAGGTGGGCGGGGTTCCCGGTGCCGGGGATGGCGAGGACGTGCGGGCCCTGGTGCAGGGTCCAGGCGATGCGGACCTGTGCGGGACTCGCGCCGTGCGCCCGGGCGACCGAGAGCACCGCGTCGTCGTGCGCGGCCGTCGCACCGTGCGCCCCGCCCGCCCCGGCCACGGTGTAGAAGGGCACGAAGGCGATGCCGTGCCGCCCGCACAGCCGGAGCACCTCGTCACCGACGGGGTCGGGGCGGTCCACCGCGTACCGGTTCTGCACGCTCACCACCGGCGCGATCGCCAGCGCCTCGGCGAGGTGCCGGGGTTCGGCGTCGGAGATGCCGAGGTGCCGGACCAGCCCCGCCTCCCGCAACTCGGCGAGGGCGCCGAAGTGCTCGGCGATGGAGTCCTGGCGCATGCGGCGCAGGTACACGACGTCGAGATGGTCCCGCCCGAGCTGGCGCAGGTTCTCCTCGACCTGTCCGCGCAGCTGGTCGGGCCGGGCGGAGGTGCCCCACTCGCCGTCGGGGTCCCGGTAGGGGCCGACCTTGGCGGCGATGACCAGGCCGTCGGGATACGGGGACAGCGCCGTGTTGACGAGCTCGTTGGCGGACCGGAGCGAGGAGAAGTAGAAGGCCGCCGTGTCGATGTGGTTCACGCCCAGCTCGACGGCCCGGCGCAGGACGGCCAGTGAGCGTTCGCGGTCGCTGGGGGTGCCGAGGTGGAAGGCGGCGCTGCCCGTCAGCCGCATCGTGCCGAAGCCGATGCGGTGGACGGGCAGTTCGCCGAGTTTCCAGGTGCCGGAGGATATCGCGGTGACCGGTGCTGCGCTCATCGGCGGAGTCTCCCACACGGCACCCGGCCGGGCGTCAGCAGTACAGGTTGGCGCCCGGCGAGACCCCGAGGATCTGGGCGAAGCGCTGGTAGGCCGAGACCCGGCTCTGCACCTGCGCGGGGTTCTTGCCGTCGCACTCCAGGGAACCGTTGATGGAGCGTATGGTCTGGCCGAAGCCGGCGCCGCCCACCATGGCGTTGTGCGAGGTCATCGTGCCGGGCCCGGTCTGGGTGTTCCAGTACCACAGGCCGGTCTTCCAGGCGACGGACGCGTTGTTCTGCACCAGGTTCGGGTTGTGGAGGAGGTCGATGCCGAGCGCGTCGCCGGCGGCCTTGTAGTTGAAGTTCCAGGACAGCTGGATCGGCCCGCGGCCGTAGTACGCGGCCTGGCCCGCCGGACAGCCGTACGACTGGCTCCAGTCGCAGTAGTGCGGGTAGTTGGCGGTGTTCTGCTCGACCACGTACACCAGGCCGCCGGTCTCGTGGCTGACGTTGGCGAGGAAGGCGGCGGCCTCCTGCTTCTTCACGGTGTCGCTGCCGGTGTTCGCGAAGCCCGGGTAGGCCCCGAGGGCGGCGGTGAGGCCGCTGTAGGTGTAGAACGCGTTCCGGTTCGGGAACATCTGGTTGAACTGGGCCTCGCTGACCACGAAGCCGGCGGCGGAGGCCGTGGGGGCCGCCTGGAGCACCAGGGCGGCGAGCCCCAGGGCGAGCGAGGTCAGGAGTGCGGCAATGCGGTTCCTCGGCATGGACCAACTCCTCTGCGCGGCACGGCCGAACCCGGCGAGGGCACGGCCGTGGTGGGGGGTTGGGCACACTCAACCGCCTTGGTCTGTACCAGTCAAGGGTGTAGACCAGTCAGAAACGCGCCGGTCGCGTCGCGAACACCCAGTCCGCGCGGAGGAGTTGTCGCGCGTGCGCGGCCCCGGCGATCCGGGACCGCGGCGCGGGTCAGCCCAGCGGCTTCGCCAGAACCGCCTTGCGGTGGCTGAACGTCTCGATCGAGTAGCGGCCGTGGTAGTTGCCCATGCCGCTCTCCCCCACTCCGCCGAACGGCAGGTCGGAGACGGTGAGATGGGCGAGGGGCAGACCGTGACCGAGGCCGCCCGAGGAGGTCTCGGCGGCGATGCGCTCCCGGGTCTCGTCCGACTCGCTGAAGACGTACAGGGCGAGCGGCTTGTCCCGGTCGTTGATGAAGGCGATCGCCTCGTCCAGGCCCCCCACGGTGACGATCGGCAGGATCGGGCCGAAGATCTCCTCCCGCATGACGGGGGACTTCGGGTCGACGTCCGCGAGGACGGTGGGCGCGAGGTACCGGGCCGCCCGGTCGCCCGTGCCGCCGACGGCGACGCGGCCCGAGCCGAGCAACGCGAAGAGCCGGTCGAAATGGCGCTCGTTGACGATCCGGCCGTACTCCGGCGAGGCCGCCGGCTCGCTGCCGAACAGGCCCTGGACCGCGCGGACCAGCGCGGCCTCCAGGGCGGGCGCGGTCTCCGGGTCGGTCAGTACGTAGTCGGGGGCGACACAGGTCTGGCCGGCGTTGAGGAACTTGCCCCGGGCGAGCCGGTCCGCGACCACGTCCAGGTCGGTGCCGTGGTCCACGAACACCGGTGACTTGCCGCCCAGTTCGAGGGTGACCGGGGTGAGGTGCTCGGCGGCGGCCCGCAGGACGATCCGGCCGACGGTGCCGTTGCCGGTGTAGAAGACGTGGTCGAAGCGCTCGGCCAGCAGGGCCGTGGTCTGCGGGATACCGCCCTCGACGACGGCGACCGCGTCCGGGTCCAGGTAGGCCGGGATCAGCTCGGCCAGCGCGGCGGAGGTGGCGGGGGCCAGCTCGCTCGGCTTGGCGACGACCGCGTTGCCGGAGGCCAGCGCGCCGACCATGGGGGCGAGCAGCAGCTGCGCCGGGTAGTTCCAGGGCGCGATGACGAGGACGACGCCGAGGGGGTCGTACTGCGTCCAGGCCGTGGCGTCGGCGCCGAGGTGCGCCGGGACGGGCGCGGGCTCGGGGCGCAGCCAGTCGGCCAGGTGCTCCAGGGTGTGGTCGATCTCCCGGACGGTGAAGTCGATCTCGGTGCGGTAGGCCTCGGTGCTGCTCTTGCCGAGGTCGGCGCGGAGGGCGGCGGCGAGGTCGGCGCCGCGCTCCGTGAGCAGGGCGCGGAGCCGCCGCAGCTGGCCGGTGCGCCATGCGACGGGCCTGGTGCGGCCGGTGGCGTAGGTGGCGCGCAGCCGGGCCACGACGTCGGCGGGCTGCTCGGGCTGGGAGTGGGTCACGGGTGCCTCGCTGGGGTGCGCGGGCCGGCGGGGCCCGGGCGTGGACGGACAGGTCAGATGTAAACGCCAACCTTTCATGTCCTCAAGTTCATTCCGACGGCACCCCGGGGTGACGAGGGTCACCGGGCGGTCGGCCGCCCGTCGGTGGCGCTCCTTCGGCGTTCCCGCGTCGCTCCAGGTACGTCCGCTCGGCCTCGCTCGGGGCCAGCTCGGCGGCCCGGCCGTACTCCGCCCGCGCCTCGGCGGTCCGGCCCAGCCGGCGCAGCAGGTCGGCGCGGACGGCGTGCAGCACGTGGTACCGCCCGAGGTCGAGCGCGTCGACCAGCTCGAGGGCCGCCGCCGGCCCCTCGGTCTCGGCGACCGCCACGGCCCGGTTCAGGGCGACGACCGGGGACGGCGCCACGGCCAGCAGCCGGTCGTACAGGGCGAGGATCTGCCGCCAGTCGGTCGCGGCGGCGGTGGGCGCGTCACTGTGCACCGCGTTGATCGCGGCCTGGATCTGGTACGGGCCCGGCCGGCCCCGGTGCAGACAGCGGCGGACCAGGTCCTGCCCCTCGGCGATCAGCCCGTGGTCCCACCGGGCGCGGTCCTGTTCGGGCAGCGGGACGAGGGCGCCCTCCGCGTCCCGCCGGGCCGGCCGCCGGGCCTGTACCAGCAGCATCAGCGCGAGCAGGCCGGTGACCTCGGGTTCGTCCGGCATCAGCTCGGCGAGCAGCCGGCCCAGGCGCAGCGCCTCCGCGCACAGGGCGGGATCGCCGGTGTAACCCTCGTTGAAGATCAGGTAGACGACGGCGAGGACGGCCGAGAGCCGGTCGGGCAGGTCGGCGTCCCGGGGCACGCGGTACGGGATGCCCGCGTCCCGGATCTTCGCCTTGGCGCGCACCAGGCGCTGGGCCAGGGTCGGTTCCGGCACCAGGAACGCCCGGGCGATCTGGGCGGTGCTCAGGCCGCCGAGCAGGCGCAGGGTGAGGGCGACCCGGGACTGCGGGGCGAGCGCGGGGTGGCAGCAGGTGAAGATCAGCCGGAGCCGGTCGTCGCGCACGGGGCCCTAGTCGGGCGGTGCGTCGGGGGCGTGGAGCCGGGCGGCTTCGGCGTGCCGGGCGTCCCGGGAGGACTCCCGGCGCAGCCGGTCGACGGCGCGGTTGCGCGCGGTGGTGATGATCCAGCCGGCCGGGCTGGGCGGCACCCCGGTCCCGGGCCACCGGGACAGGGCCGTGGCGAAGGCGTCCTGGACCGCTTCCTCGGCGAGGTCGATGTCGCCGAGGAAGCGGACGAGGACGGCGACCGCGCGCCCGTACTCGGCACGGAAGACGGCCTCGATGTCGGCGGGCCCGGCCATCACTGCCGCCCCGCCGTCAGTGCCGGTCCACGAAGGGCCGTACCTCGATGGGCAGGGTGGTGGCCAGGGCGGCCTTGCGGCCCCACTCCAGGGCCTCGTCCAGGTCGGCCGCCCGGATGAGGCACAGCCCGCCGAGGTACTCCTTGCCCTCGGCGTAGGGGCCGTCGGTGACCAGCACGTCTCCGCCGTCGGGACGCAGTACGGTCGCGGTCTCCGGGCCGTGCAGCCCGCCGGCGAAGACCCAGGCGCCGGCCGCGCGCAGCTCGTCGTTGAAGGCCTCGACGTTCCGCATGATCCCGGCGAGGGCTTCGGGGGCGGGCGGGGTGCCGCCGGCCGGCTGTACCACGCTCAGCAGGTAGTGCTTCATGACGTCCTCCATGGCGTCGGGCCCGGGGCGGGCTCACTGTCACCTCCTACACGAACGGCCGGGCCCCGCATCGACACCGCGCGCCGCGGCCCGGAAAGAATCTTCGGAGGACCGGGGGCCGGAAGACCGGGAGAATCTTCCGCATGGACGCCCTCGCCCCGCACCCGCTCGTCGCACGCGCCCGCCGGCTCGCCACGGACCTGCTGCTCCCCGAGGCCGAGCGGGTGGACCAGGACCGGGTGCCCGCGAGCCACATCGAGGCGGTGAAGCGGTCGGGTCTGCTCGGAGTGGCCGCACCGGCCGAGTACGGCGGCTCGGGCGCGCCGCCCGCCGTACTGCGGGAGACCGCGGAGATCCTCGCGGGGGCGTGCTGCGCGACCTGGTTCGTCCAGACCCAGCACCACACGCCGGTACAGACCCTGGCGCGCGGCCGACTGCCGGTCCGGGAGCGGCTGCTGGGGCCGCTGTCCCGTGGGGAGTGGCTGTCCGGGGTGGCGTACGCCCACCTGCGGTCGTATCCGCGCCGCCCGGTGCGGGTCCGCCGGCACGGCGACGGCTGGCGCTTCGACGGGACCGTTCCCTGGTACACCGGGTGGGGCCTGAACGACGTGATGCTGCTGGCCGGGGTGACCGACGCGGGCGAGGTGCTGTTCGCGTTCACCGAAGCCCGTGAACAGCCCGGGCTGCGGGCGTCCGCGCCGCTGCGGCTGGCGGCCCTCACGGCCGCGTCCACGGTCTCGCTGGAACTGGACGGCCTGTGGCTGCCCGCCGAGGCGGTCGCGCTGCACACGCCGTACGAGGAGTGGGCCGCCGGGGACCGGGTCAGGACCCTGCACACCAGCCCCGCGGTCTTCGGCGTGGCGGAGGCCGCCCTGTCCCTCGTGGACGCCGGGACGGCCGCCCCTCTGCGCGCCCGTCTCGCCGCCGCCCGCCGGCGCGCCTACGCCCTGGCCGACCTTCCGGCGCGGGAGGAGGAGACCGCGGAGCGGCTGGCGGTGCGGGCGGCGGCGTACGAGGTGCTGCGCGCGGCCACCACGGCGGCGGTGGTGGCCGGTGGCGGGCGCGCGCTGGCCCTGACGAGCCGCGCCCAACGCCTGGCCCGGGAGGGCCTGTTCCTGCTGGTGCAGGGACAGACCGCGCAGACACGTGCGGCGCATCTGCGGGCGCTGGGCGGGGAGTTCGCGCCAGAGGAGCAGCGGTAGCCGCGCCGGTGGTCGCACCGACGGGCAACCCGCCCCCCTGCCGGCGGTCGTCGCTCAGCCCGCGAACGGCACCTGTGCCGCGGACGCGGCCTGCCTGCCGTCGGGGTGGATCCACCGGCCCCGCGCGGCGAGCCGGGGCAGGACGCCCTCGCCGAACCAGTAGGCCTCCTCCAGGTGCGGGTAGCCGGAGAGGACGAACTCGTCGATGCCGAGGGCGTGGTACTCCTCGATGCGCTCGGCGACCTCGTCGTGGCTGCCCACCAGGGCCGTGCCCGCGCCGCCGCGGACCAGCCCGATGCCGGCCCACAGGTTGGGGTGGATCTCCAGGCTCCCCCGGTCGCCGCCGTGCAGGGCGAGCATGCGCCGCTGCCCTTCCGACTCGCTGCGGGACAGGCCCTCCTGTACGGCCCGTACGGTCTCCTGGTCGAAGCCGGCGAGCAGCCGGTCCGCCTCCGCCCAGGCCTGCGCCGAGGTGTCCCGGGTGATGACGTGCAGCCGGATCCCGAAGCGCAGGGTACGGCCGTGCCCCGCGGCGAGCCTCCGTATCCAGGCGATCTTCTCGGCGACCTGCGCGGGCGGTTCGCCCCAGGTGAGGTACACGTCGGCGTACCGGGCCGCGACCTCGCCCGCGGCGGGCGAGGAGCCGCCGAAGTACACCTCGGGCACCGGGTCGGGCACCCGGCTCAGCCGCGCCTCCTCGACCCGCAGGTGCTCGCCGTGCAGGTCGACGCTCTTGCCGTCCCACAGGTCCCGCACGACGTGCAGGAACTCACCGGTACGACGGTAGCGCGCGTCCTTGTCGAGGAAGTCGCCGTAGGCCCGCTGCTCGTGGCTCTCGCCGCCGGTGACGACGTTGAGCAGCAGCCGTCCGCCGGTCTGCCGTTGGAAGGTGGACGCCATCTGGGCGGCGAGCGTCGGCGAGACGAAGCCGGGCCGGAAGGCGACCAGGAACTTCAGCCGCTCCGAGTTCTGGCTGACCATGGCGGTGGTCAGCCAGGCGTCCTCGCACCAGGCGCCGGTCGGGGTGAGCGCACCGGCGAACCCCAGGTCCTCGGCGGCCCGGGCGATCTGGCTCAGGTAGGCGACCGTCGGCGGCCGGTCCCGGCCGGAGGCGGTCGCCGGGGTGCCGTGGCCGCCGCCGACGACATGGCGGCTGTCGCCGTTGGTGGGCAGGAACCAGTGGAAGGTGAGGGACACGTGGGGTCTCCGTTCAGAGCAGGCCGTGCCGGGGCGGCCGGGTTCCGTTGAGCAGGTGGCGGCCGATGTGCTGGATCTTCCAGCGGGCCGGGTCGTGCAGAGTGTGGGTACGGGCGTCGCGCCAGTGGCGGTGCAGGTTCAGCGAGTTCAGGGCCGCGCGGGTGCCGGACACCTCGAACAGCGCGCTCGCGACCTCCACGGCGGCCTCGGCCGCCCGCACCTTGGCGGCGGCGACCGCGATGGACGCCTCGGCCGCCGTGTCGTCGGTGAGACCGTCGCGTGCGGTGTCGACCGCGCGGGCGGCCTCCCGCAGCAGTGCCTCGGCCGTCCGCACCTGCAGGGCGAGTTCACCGAAGCGCTGGACGAGCAGCGGGTCCTCGGCGGCGGTCTCGGCCCCGCTCTCGAACCAGGGGCGGGTGCGGGTGCGGACGAACTCCGCCGCCTCCGCGAGCGCTCCCCCGGCGATCCCGGTGTCGATGGCCGCGTGCAGCAACTGGGCGGTGGCGCCGTGCAGTTGCGGACCCCGGAAGGTGAGGTGGTGGGGCAGGACCCGGTCGGCGGGCACGGGCACGGCGTCCAGGCGGACCGTACCGCTGGCGGTGGTCCGCTGGCCCATGCCGTCCCAGTCGTCGACCACGGTGAGACCGGGTGCGTCCCGGGGCACGTAGGCGACGTGCAGCGTGTCGTCCTCGGCGCGGGCCAGCACCGGGATCCAGTCGGCGAACAGGGCGCCGGTGCTGTAGTGCTTGACGCCGTGCAGGAGGTACGAGCCGTCGGGCCGGGGCTCCAGCCGGGTGCGGATGTCCTGGACGTGCCGGGTGCCGGCCTCGGACTGGGCGTTGCCGAGGCGGCGGCCCGCGAGCAGTTCGGCGAAGAAGAACCTGCGCTGCTCCTCGGTGCCCTGCCGGCGGATCACGCCCACGTAGACGAAGTGGCTCTGCGGGATCTGCGCGAGGCTGCCGTCGGCGGTGCCGAGCAGCCGGAAGACCTCCGCGAGGGTCTCGGCGCGGACGTCGGCGCCGCCGTGCTCGGCGGGCACGGTGACGGCGAGCAGCCCGGAGGCGGACAGCCGGTCCAGCTCGGCCCGCGGCAGGCGTCGTCCGGCGTCCCGGCGGGCGGCCCCGGCACGGAACTCGCCGGCCAGGGCAGCGGCGACGGTGAGCGCCTCCGCGTCGTCGGCGATGACATGTGCGGTCACGGCGGTCAGCTCGCCGCCGCGAGCAGCGGGGTGCGGTCCAGGGCGGCGCCGAACTGGTCCACCACGTGCCCGAGGGCCTCGGCGGTGGCGGGCGCGACGGTCACCGAGCCGTCCTCCCGCACGGTGATGTCCTTGTCGAGGGTGAACCAGCCCTGGACTATGTGTGCGGCACCCATGGAGCTGAGCACCGGGCGCAGGGCGTAGTCGATGGCGAGTACGTGGGCGGTGGAGCCGCCGGTGGCGAGCGGCAGCACGGTCTTTCCGGTGAGCGCGTACTGCGGGAGCAGGTCGAGCAGGGCCTTGAGGACACCGGAGTACGACGCCTTGTAGACGGGGGTGCCGACGACGACCCCGTCGGCGCGGGCGAACAGTTCGGCGGCTTCGACGATGGCGGGGTGCCCGAAGTCCGTGCCGAGCAGGGCCTCGGCGGGGAGGGTGCGGACGTCGAGCGGGATCACCTCGTGGCCCTGGGCGGCGAGCCGCTGGTCGAGGTGGCGCAGCAGGCGGCCGGTGCGCGAGGAGGCCGAGGGGCTGCCGGAGACGGACAGGACGGTGGCCATGGGTGCCTCGTTTCTGGGGTGCGCCGGGCACGCGCGGGACGGGCCCGGGAGGAGGGTCGGGAGCGGGTGCCGGCCCGGCGGTCAGGCGCGGGCGGAAACGGGACCCGAGGTGGAGACGATGCCGGGTTCGGTCTCCGGCAGGGCGGCCTCCAGCTCGCGGACGAGGGGCAGCACGTGCTTGCCGAAGTACGCGACCTCCTCGTGGTAGTGCAGGAAGCCGAGGAGGAGGAGGTCGACGCCGAGCTTCTTGTAGGCGACGATCCGCTCGGCGATCTGTTCCGGGGTGCCGATGAGCCCGGTGCGGAAGCCGTCGTTGTACTGGACCAGGTCCTCGAAGGTGGAGTCCTGCCACATGCCCTTGCCGTCGGCCGTGGACTGCCCGGCCTGCCGCACGGCCGCGCCGAAGCCCTCGACCGCCTCGGTGTCGGCGCGGGCGACGATCTCGCGCAGGGTCTCGCGGGCCTCGGCCTCGGTGTCGCGGGCGATGAGGAAGCCGTTGAGCCCGAACCGCGGTGCGCTGCGCCCGGCTTCGGCGGCGGCCGCGCGGACGTCCGCGAGCTGCTCGGCGACCCCGTCGAAGTCCTTGCCGTTGGAGAAGTACCAGTCGGAGACCCGGCCGGCCATCCGCCGGGCCGCGCTGGAGTTGCCGCCCTGGAAGATCTCCGGGTGCGGCCGGCCGGGGGCGGCCAGCGGCTTGGGCTTGAGGGTGAAGTCGCGCAACCGGTAGAAGTCACCGGCGAGTTCGGCGTGGTCCTCGGTCCAGATCCGCCGCAGGGCGGTGATGAACTCCTCGGAGCGGCGGTACCGCTCGTCGTGCTCCAGCCAGGGTTCGCCGAGCGCGGTGAACTCTCCCTTGAACCAGCCGGAGACGACGTTCACGGCGAAGCGGCCGTTGGACAGGTGGTCCGCGGTGGCCCCGAGTTTGGCGAGGACGCCCGGGTGCCACAGTCCGGGGTGGACGGCGGCGATGACCTTGAGCCGCTCGGTGGCGAGCAGCAGGGCGAGGCTGAAGCTGGTGGACTCGTGCTGGTACTCGGCGCCGTAACTGGCCATGTAGCGGACCTGGCTGAGGGCGTACTCGAAACCGTTGTCCTCGGCCAGGACGGCGAGCCGGCGGTTGTACTCGTATCCCCAGTCGGTGCGTTGCTCGATCCTGCTGGTGACGAGTCCCCCGCTGACGTTGGGGACCCAGTAGGCGAATTTCACGGGTGCTGCGGGCATGCGGAACTCCTGTTGCGGAAAGCACGACGAATTCCGGGCACGCCGCATCCCGCCGGGGCAGGGAAAGGAAAGGGGGAATTCAGGCGTGCCGGGAAACCCGGAAGAGGGGAGGCGTACGCGGCGGATCAGGCCGCGGGGCAACAGGAGGCGCTGGAGACGCGCGCGAGGTCGACATGGCGTCGCCGCGTGAGGTCCAGTCGCATCGTCATGCCGTCGATCGTGGCAGCAGCCGGTGAGAGCCGTCAAGGAAAACCCGACCGGTCTCGTATCGCGGACCATTGGATTTCACGAAGGTGTGACAGGGAAATCCTTGAACCCGCCCTGTGCGGCCGCGCATTCTGCGGGGGTGCGGACCGAACAGCTGGAATACATAGCGGCCGTGACCCGGCTCGGCTCACTGCGCCGGGCGGCCGACGAACTACGCCTCTCCCAGCCGGCGTTGAGCGAAACCGTGCGCAATCTGGAGCGGGAGCTGGGGGTCGACCTGCTGGAGCGCAAGCGGTCGGGGGCGACGATGAGCGCGGCGGGACGGGAGCTGCTGCCGCACATCACCGGGGTGCTGGAGGCGGTGGACCGGCTGCGGTCGGCGGCCGGTGAACAGCACCGCATCAGCCGTATGGTGCGCGTCGGCACGGTCAACGCGGCGACCGTGCCGCTGCTGATCCCGGTGCTGCGGGAGTTCCGGGCCGCGCATCCGGTGACCCAGGTCGAGGTGGTGGCCGCGCAGCAGACGGACATCCAGCGCGGGCTGGAGGAGGGCGGCTTCGACCTCGGCCTGGTCAACCATCTCGACGGCGACGACGTCCCCGCGGGCATGGAGTGCACGGAGCTGCTGCGCGGGCGGCCCGTGGTGTGCCTGCGGCCGGACAGTCCGCTCGCGGCGCTGAGCGTGATCGGCGCCGACGACCTGCTCGGCACACCGCTGATCGCGATGCGCACCGGGTATGTGATGCACCGCTATGTGCACCGGCTGCTGTCCGGTCGCACCCCGGTGTTCTCGTACTCGACCGACGGTGCCGAGATGGGCAAGCTGATGGTCGCCGAGGGGCTCGGGGCGACCGTGCTGCCGGACTTCAGCGTCGCCGGGGACCCGCTGGAGCGGTCCGGCACCCTCACGTACCGGCCGCTCGCCGACGACACCACGCGGGTGCTGCTGATGCTCCAGCGCCGGCACACGGAGTCGGCGCCCCGGGCGGCCCAGGACCTGCACACCGCGTTCGTCCACCGGGCACGGGAACTGGCGGAGGGGCAGGTGGAAAAGCGGTAGAGGTAACTGAAGCAGGGTCGGACGCCCGTCAGGCGCGTCCGGCGCCCTCCTCGCCCTCGACCACCACGAGGAAGGCGTCCGACTTCAGGTCCATCACCACGGTCGCCGGCTCCCCCTCGGCACGTCGTGCGGCGGCATACTCCTCCGCGGGCCACGATCCGCGCGGAGCACCTGCGGGAAAACGCTCCAACACCTTCGCACTCATGACGGCGGCCACCTCCTGCGTCGCGGACCCGATGGAATGTACAGCTTGTACCGATCCGGTTGCCCTCGATCGGCGAGGACATGCCACCGCCGCCCGGGTGAAATCAGCCCTACACATAAGGGTGAAATAAGAGCAAAATGGATTATGCGGCGCTTACCGCACACCGCACAGACGCGGTCTGGCCCGAAGTCAAAGGAGACGACTCATGGCCAACTTGCACAGGGGTGACATATCGAGCCACCCCGATGTCTCCGAAATGCGGGATCGCTACGCCCGCATGCTCGGCGGTCGGGATGTGGCGCTCGTCGACGGTCCGGCCTTCCTGCTCGGCCTGTACTGTGCCGCGTCCCCGTGGATCCTGCACTACACGCTGAGCCAGCCCGCCCTCGCGACGCACAACCTGATCATGGGTATCGCGATAGGCCTGCTGGCCCTGGGATTCAGCCGGGCACCCGAGCGTATGTACGGCCTGAGCTGGGCGATGTGCGCCATGGGCATCTGGATGATCATCGCTCCGTGGATCGTGGGCAGTGGCCCGGACGCGGGCGTCATCATCAACAACATCGTCATCGGAGCCCTGGCCCTCGTCCTCGGACTGGTGTGTGCCGGCACGGCGGCGAAGAGCGCCCCCAGGCCGTAGGCGCCCCCCGAACCGCAGAAGAGGAGATCGAGAAGAGGAAGGAAGGGTGACGGCGGGGCCGGTCCGCCCGGGCGGACCGGCCTCCGCGTGCCCGCTGCCGTGCCTGGGGCGTGCACCCGCCGCTCCGTCCGTCACAGGCCCCGGTTCACCCGGTCCGGCGCCGTCACAGGCCTCTGATCCACCCGGTCCAGCGCCGTCACAGGTCCCGGTTCACCCGGTCACG
Organism: Streptomyces sp. NPDC023481; assembly: GCF_055560195.1. NCBI lineage: Bacteria > Bacillati > Actinomycetota > Actinomycetes > Kitasatosporales > Streptomycetaceae > Streptomyces > Streptomyces sp. NPDC023481. Next base: position 295,107 of record NZ_JBVHJE010000003.1, on the reverse strand, counting down.
GTGAAGGAGAGCCACAGGTCCGGGGCCCGCTCCGGCTGGTCCGGGACCGGGCGCGGCTCGCGGGTCCACGCGTCATCGGCGAGATCATCGGCGACCCGCGGCCAGAAGCCCGTCGCGGCCGGGTTGTCCTGCTGGTAGGGGATCTCCCAGGGGCCGGGGTGCCGGGTGAGCACCTCGCGCACGGCCCGCAGTCCGACGCCCCTGCGCCGGGCCGCGCGCACCACGAAGAAGCTGTTGAGGACGCGCACCGGGGCGTCGAGCCCGCGCACGAAGGCGAACCCGGCCAGGTGGTCGCCCGAGGTCATCAGGTACGGCGCCCAGCCGGGGGCGGAGAAGGCGTACTCCACGCGCTCGCTGCGGAAGGTGCCGTCGGCGGCGGGCAGGGCGGCGTCGAACTCGGACAGGTCGTGGCGGAACAGCAGCCACAGCCGTTCCACGGCGGGCCGGTCCTCGGGGGTCGCGGGGCGGACGGTGACGTCCGCGGTGATGGTGTCGGTCATGAACGAAAGCCTCCCCGGCGGATCGCGGTCCGGCCGGGGAGGATGGTCTCGACGGCGGGAACTCTAGCTCATCTCCAGGGCGTTGGGCACCCCGCCGGCCTCCCCGCCCGGCTCCTGCGGGCCGAACGGCCACACCCTCTCCCACCGCGCCCAGACCAGGAAGGCCGCGCAGCCGAGGACCAGCCAGGCCAGGGACCACTCGATGGGATGGCGGCCCGGCGAGTTGTCGTCGGCGTACCCGTAGATCACACACCAGCCGACGAAGGCCACCACGCTCGGCACGGGGTACAGCCACATCCGGTACGGGCGGGGCAGGTCGGGCCGGCGCCTGCGCAGCACCGTCAGCGCGACGATCTGGGCCAGGGCCTGCACGATGACCATCACCGTGGTGAGCAGCTGGATCAGGGTCGCCAGGTCGGTGTGGCGCCCGATCAGGAAGCCGACGGCGGTGATCACGCCCATGGTGGCCAGGCCGAGCACGGGGGACCGGTGCTTCGGGTGCAGCTTCTCGTACGGGCGGAAGAACACCCCGTCGCGTGCGGCGTCGTAGGGCACCCGGGAGCCGCCGAGCAGGCCGGTGAAGACGGAGGCGAACGCGGTGACCAGGATCAGCACGGTCACCGTGTCGGCCGCGCTCCTGCCCCAGGTCTCCTCCAGCACCGCGGAGGCCACCGAGGTGGAGGCGATGTCGTGCGGGTCGGTCATCCGGCGCCAGTCCACGACGCCGAGGGTGCCGATCTGCAGCAGCAGGTAGACGGCCATGATGCCGAGGATCGACCAGAGGATGGAGCGCGGCAGCGTACGGCCGGGGTCCTTGATCTCGGCGCCCATGTAGGCGGTCGTGTTGTAGCCGAGGTAGTCGTAGATGCCGATGGTCAGTCCCGCGGCGAAGCCCAGCCAGTAGTGGTGGCTCATCACATTGAAAGCGCCCGGCGCATAGGTGAAGGCCATGTGTGGGCTGAAGTGAGTGGCGGCGGCGACGATCACCAGCAGCACCGAGGCGATCATCACGGCCCACATGACCGCGGTGATGCGGGCGATGTGCTCGATACCGCGCCAGAGCAGAAGCACCACCAGCGCGATGACGCCGAGCCCGGTCAGATCGCCGGCGGTCTGCCCGAGGCCGGGGGCGAGGTAGCCGAGGTACTGGACGAAGCCGACCACGCCGGTGGACATGATCAGCGGGATGAACAGCATCGCCGTCCACACGAACAGGAACGGCATCAGGCGGCCGGTGCGGTACCGGAACGCCTGGCGCAGATAGACGTAGCTGCCGCCGGAGCCCGGGAGCGAGGCTCCCAGTTCGGCCCAGACCAGCCCGTCGCACAGGGCCAGCACCGCGCCCGCGACGAACCCGATGACCGCCTGCGGGCCGCCGAACGCGGCGACCATCAGCGGGATCGTGACGAACGGGCCGATGCCGCACATCTGGCTCATGTTGATCGCCGTGGCCTGGAACAGGCCGACACGGCGGACGAAACCGCCCGGGGGCGGCGGGCTACCGGACATGGACACTCCTGACGCGGCGGGCGCCCCGGCCGGGCCGACGCTCCCGGCGGAGGCGGACAGGGCGACAAAGTTAAGGAGCCTTACCAGAAGCGTCAAGGGTGCGACACGGATGCACGACAATGGTGCGATGCCCGCCCCTGACGTCGTAGCGCAGCAGGAGGAGCCCTGGAGCCGCCGGCGCCTGCGCAGTGCCAACGAGCGGCTGCTCCTGGACCGGCTGCGCGCGCTCGGCGCCGCTTCCCGCGCCCAACTCGCCCGCGACACGGGCCTGTCCAAGCCGACGGTGTCCAGCGCGCTGGCCTCGCTCGCGGCGGCCGGCCTGGTGCACGAGGTAGGCACCCAGGCCCCGGAGCGCGGCCGCACCGCCGTGCTCTACGCCCCCGACCCGGCCGCCGGGTACGCGCTGGGTGTGGACATCGGCCGGGGCTGGCTGCGGGTGGCGGTGGCCGACCTGGACGGCACGGTCGTCGCCCGGGCTGACGTACGCAACCGGGCCCGCGCCTCCGCCGCCCTGACCGACCTGGTCGTGGCCACCGCCCGCCAGGTGATCGCCAACTCGGGCGTGGACCCGGCGGAGGTGGTGCACGGGGTGATCGGCACACCCGGGGTGTACGACGAGGGGCGGCGGCGGGTGCGGTACGCCATGCATCTGCCGGGCTGGGGGCGGGCCGGGCTCGTGGACCGGATCCGGGCGGAGCTGGGCGTGCCGCTGGAGGTGCACAACGACGCGAATCTGGCGGCGCTCGGCGAGTACACGTACGGCGTCGGCGCGGGCAGCCGGCTCTTCGCGTACGTCCTGATAGGCACCGGTCTCGGGATGGGGATCGTCGGCGAGGGGCGGCTGTTCACCGGCGCCCACGGCCTGGCCGGCGAGATCGGGTTCGTGCCGTGGCACGGCCGGCGGCAGCCGGAGCGGCTGGAGGACGCGGTGTCGGGGGTGGCGGTGGTGGAGGCGGCCCGGGAGTTCGGGATGCGCGGGCAGCTCACGGCGAAGGCGGTGTTCGACGCGGCCCGGCAGGGCCATCCGGCGGCCGTGCGAGCGGTGGAGCTGGAGGCCGAGCGGATCGCGCACACCGTGGCGGCGGCCGCCGCCGTGCTCGACCCGGACCTGGTGGTGCTCGGCGGCGGGGTCGGCCACAGCGTCGACCTGCTGCTGGGGCCCGTGCGGGAACGGCTGCGCGCCCTCACCCCGCTGCGCCCCCGGATCGCGCCGAGCCGGCTCGGCGCGGACGCCGTCCTGCTGGGCGCGGTGGCCACGGCCCTGGACACCGCCCGGCACCTGGTGTTCGAACGGCGGACGGCCGGAACCTGACCCGGGCAACGGCCACGGCGGCGCGGGTCGTTGACACGGCCAGGGGCGGCCCCTAGCGTGACCCCGATTTGTAAAGTTTCCTAACTTTACGAGGCTGGAGACCGCCGTGTTCCCTAGCGCCGCCCGCCGGCTCCCCACCGCCGCCGCACTCCTCGCCCTGGCCGGCGCCCTCACCACCGGCGCCTGGACCGCCGCCCCGCGGGACACGGCGGAGCCCCGGCGGCCCGCCCGGATCACCCACGTCCCCTCCGCCGCCGGCACCGGCACCCCGCTGACCGGCTACGCCCTCCAGTCGACCGCCCGGGTGCGCGACTCCGCGGCGGCCGTGTCCTCCCCCGGCTACCCGGCGCGCGGCTGGTACCCGGCGGGCCCCCGCTCCACGGTGCTGGCCGCGCTGCTGGCGAACGGCGTGTACGCGGACCCGTTCCGCTCCACGAACCTGCAGAGGATCCCGCGGTCCGACTTCGAGGTGCCCTGGTGGTACCGCTCCGACTTCACCGTCGACGACACCACCCGGCGCACCTCCCTCGACTTCAGCGGGGTCGTCTCGGCGGCCGACGTCTTCGTCAACGGCCGGCAGGTCGCCTCGGCCAAGGAGGTCACCGGCGCCTACACCCACCACGAGCTGGACATCACCTCGCTGGTCGGGCCCGGCACCAACACGGTCGCGTTCCGGGTGCGGCCCACCGACCCGGCCAAGGACCTGACCGTCGGCTGGCTCGACTGGATCCAGCCGCCGCCCGACCGGAACATGGGCCTCGTCCGGGACGTCGTGGTGCGCAGGGGCGGCCCGGTCGCGCTGCGTGACGCGCACGTGGTGACCCGGCTGGACGTGCCGTCGCTCGCCACGGCCGACCTGACGGTCAAGGCCCGGGCCCGCAACGACACGGGCGCGGCCGTCACCGCCGAGGTCCGCGGCACCGTCGGCGATACGGCGTTCGGCAGGAGGGTGACGCTCGCCGCACACGAGACGAAGACCGTCACCTTCTCCCCCGCCGACACCCCCGGCCTGCACCTCACCAAGCCCAGGGTGTGGTGGCCGGCCGGGATGGGCGGCCACCCGCTGTACGACCTCGACCTCACCGCGACCGTGGCCGGCACGGTCTCGGACACCGCGCACGAGACCTTCGGCATCCGGGACGTGCGGGCCCCGCTGAACCCCGACGGAGCCCGGCAGTACCGCGTCAACGGCCGCCCGCTGCTGGTCAAGGGCGGCGGCTGGTCCCCGGACGCGTTCCTGCGCTGGGACCCCGGCTACGTCGAGGACCGCCTGAAGTACGCCCTCGACCTGGGCCTGAACACCCTCCGCCTGGAGGGCCACCTGGAGCCGGACGAGTTCTTCGCCCAGGCCGACCGCCTCGGCCTGCTGATCCTGCCGGGCTGGGAGTGCTGCGGCAAGTGGGAGGGCGAGGTCAACGGCACGGAGAACGGAGAGCGTTGGACCGCGGCGGACTATCCGGTCGCCAAGGCGTCCATGGCCGCCGAGGCCGCCCGGCTGCGCGGCCACCCGAGCGTGCTGTCCTTCCTGATCGGCAGCGACTTCGCCCCCGACGCGACGATCGAGAAGAACTACCTGGACGCCCTGCGGGCCGCGGACTGGCCCACCCCCGTGGTCTCCTCCGCCTCCGACCGGCCCTCCCCCCGGCTGGGCGCCTCGGGCCTGAAGATGACCGGCCCCTACGACTGGGTGCCGCCCGGCTACTGGTACGACAAGCGCGAGGGCGGGGCCGCCGGGTTCAACTCCGAGACCAGCGCGGGCCCGAGCATCCCCACGCTCGACAGCCTGCGCCGGATGATGACCCCCGCCGAACTCGACACCCTGTGGCATGACCCGGACGCCCGGCAGTACCACCGCTCGCCGTCCACCGTCTTCGGCACGCTCCGGATCTACGACGACGCCCTCGCCGGCCGCTACGGCGCCCCCACCAGCCTCGCCGACTACGTGCGCAAGGCCCAGCTCGCCCAGTACGAGAACGTCCGCGCCCAGTTCGAGGCCTACGGCCGCAACGCGGGCGACCCGGACCGGCCGGCCACCGGGGTGATCCACTGGATGTTCAACAGCGGCTGGACCTCCCTGCACTGGCAGCTGACAGACCGTTATCTCGACCAGAACGGCTCCTACTTCGGGGCCAAGAAGGCGAACGAACCGCTGCACATCCAGTACTCGTACGACAACCGCTCGGTCGTGGTCGTGAACAACCGGACGGCCCCCGCCCGGGGCCTCACCGCCCGGGCCACGCTGTTCGACCCCGACGGCGCACGGAGGTACGACAGGACCGTCACGGGTGTGTCGGTGGGCGGGGGCGGGGCGCACGGCACACCGCTCACCCTGCCGTCGTCGGTGCCCGGGCTGGCGCGCACGTACCTGCTCCGGCTGGTGCTGACGGACCAGGACGGCACGGAGGTGAGCCGGAACGTGTACTGGCTCTCCACCCGGGCCGACACCCTCGACTGGAAGGGCACCACCTGGTACTACACGCCGACGACCGGCTACGCCGACCTCAGGGGACTGTCCTCGATGGCCGGGGTGCCGGTGTCGGCGACGGCGGCCACCAGGTCGTCGGAGGGCACGTCGACCACGACGGTGACGCTGCGGCACGCCGGGACCGGGACGACGCCGGCGCTGCTCACGGACGTCCACCTGGTGGACGCGCAGGGCAGGCCGGTGCTGCCGGTGCGCTGGTCGGACAACGAGGTCAGCCTGTGGCCGGGCGAGTCGGTGACGCTGACCGCCACCTACCGCACCGCCGACCTGCACGGCTCGGCACCGGGCGTGCGGGTCTCCGGGTGGAACACGCCGGAGCGGACGGTGCCGGCGGCCTGAAGCCGCGGCGGGCGGGCCCGGGCGGCCCGCCCGCCGCGCCGGCTCAGCTCACGTTGAGCGCGGTGTCGTCCACGACGAACGACGTCTGGTACTTGGAGCCCTCGGTGCCGGTGAACTTCAGGGTGACGGTCTGCCCGGCGTAGCCGCTCAGATCGAAGCTCCGCTGGGTGTAGCCGGAGGCGGCGTCGAGGTTGGAGTAGGTGGCCAGGGTGCCGAGGACGGTGCCGGAGCTGTTCAGCACCTGGACCTTGAGGGTGTCGTAGGCGGTGCTGGCCGAGGTCTCGGCGGTGTCCACGTGGAGGTAGAAGCCGAGCCGGGCCGAGCAGCCGGCGGGGATGGTCACCGACTGGGCGAGGGTGTCGGTGGTGGCGGTGCCGTTGCCGTCGAGCCAGGCGTAGTACGAGCCGGAGCGGGCCGGTTCGCCGGTGGAGTTGGTGATGACACCGCTCGTGGCGCTCCAGGTGCCGCTGCCGGACTCGAAGCCGCTGTTGCCGAGGAGCTGGGCGGGGGTGCAGGACGTCGAGCCGCCACCCCCGCCGCTGCCGCTGCCGCTCGCGCCGGCCAGCCACTCGGTGGCGTTGAGGGCGAGGGCCGCGTTGGTGGCACTGGAGTCGTGCCAGCCGTCGTACAGCGTGTTGCCGGACTGGCCGGTGCCGTCGTCGACGGGTGAGCTGTCGCCCCAGAAGGCGACCCGGCCGTTGCCGAAGGTGCTGGTGGCGAAGAAGGCTCCGGTGTTGCCGGAGTAACCCGTGCGGTAGAGCAGGCCCTTGACGCCGGGGTTGTCGGCGGGCTTGAGGGTGGCGGTGGTGCCGTTGGCGATCAGGCTCTTGGAGACCGTGCCGAAGGAGCCGTGCAGCACGGGGTTGGTGCTGTCGCCGATCGCGGACGGGTGGTCGGAGCCGATGTTGAGCGAGTCGATGGAGAAGCCGAACGGGTCGGTGGAGTCGACGCTGTTGTTCGTCATCAGGTCGTTGAGGATCTCGACCGCGTCCGCCCCGTCGTTGTTGCGGTCGGATCCGGTGTGGTCGGAGATCATGAACAGCCCGCCGCCGTTCTTCACGAAGTTCATGATCGCCGTCTTCTCGGCGCTGGTGAACAGCGTGTTGGGTTCCGGCAGGACCAGGGTGTCGAACTTCGACAGGTCGGTCGCGGAGCTGCCGCCGTAGCCGAGACTGGAGCCGGACGGCAGGGTCTTCAGGCTGTAGTTCCCCGTCTTCTGCAGCGCGACGCCCCAGGAGGACAGGGCGCCGGTCCAGTCCGTCTCGGCGGACGGGGAGGAGTTCTGGCCGAGCGGGTCGGGCTGGCTGGTGGAGATGATCCAGTCGGCGTTGCCCGCCGTTTCGGCGTGGGCGTTGTCGAACAGGATCCGGTGCGGGGTCGCCGCGTGGGCGGGGGTGCCGGTGCCGATCTGGAGTGCGGCTCCGGTGAGCAGCAGCCCCAGGCCGGCCAGGGCGGTGGTGCATCTGCGGCGGGATCTCCTGGATGTGAGCATCCGTCGAACCTCCATGAGGGGTGGGGAGAGGCGTTGGGGGCGCCAAGTCTGCGCGCGTAGAACCCGGTTGAGGGTTCTACACGCGTCGATTTATTGAAAGGTACATGGCATGAAGGTGCGGTGAACAGAGCCGTCCCGACGGCAACCGGGGCTGAGTGGCTCCGCTTACAGCGGGCACATACCAGGGCAGCGGGAATCAACGAGCACCAGCGTCAGGGAGGGGCGGCCGTGGAGATTTCAGGCATCCTCAGTGCCATCGTCATCGGCATCGTCATCGGTGTACTGGGCCGGCTGGTCGTCCCGGGACGGCAGCGCATCGGCTTCCTGTGGACGATCGTCGTCGGCATCGTGGCCGCGCTGCTGGGCTCGGCGATCGCCGCCGGGTTCGGGGTGGCCGACACCAAGGGGCCCGACTGGATCGAGTGGTTCATCCAGATCGCCCTGGCGGCCGTGGGTGTGGCCGCGCTGGACCGGGCCCGGTCCCGGCGCTGAGCCGGGACCCGGTCCCGCCGCCGGGTCAGGCCCCGTGGAGGTAGGGCGTCGTGGTGCTCAGGGCGTGGAAGCCCAGGCGCTCCAGGATCGGGCGGCTCATGGACGAGGCGTCGACCTGGAGGTAGCGGTAGCCCCGGTCGGCGGCGGCGCGGGCGCGGTGGGCGACCAGGGCGCGGTAGACGCCCCGGCCCCGCCAGGCCGCGACGGTGCCGCCGCCCCACAGCCCGGCGAACGGCGTGCCGGGCACCGGCTCCAGGCGGGCGGCGGCGACGGGCTCGCCATCGGCGAGGGCGGCCACGGCGACGACCGTGCCGGGGTCGGCGGCGAGCCGGGCGAGCAGCTGGTGCCGTAGCGCGGTGCCGTCGGTGTCGAACGCCCGTTCGTGCGCCGTCACGGCGAGGTCCACGCCGGCCGCGTCGGTGACCTCCACGCAGCGGACGCCGGCCGGCGGGGCGGTGTCCCGCGCGAGCCCGGCGACCTCGGCGACCATCAGCGTCTCCGTGGGCTCGGCCCGGAACCCGGCGGCGAGCAGCCGGTCACCGAGGTCCGCGGGCCCGTCGTGGCCGTGGAGCTTCCACTCGAAGTCCCGACCCAGGCCGGTGAAGCGGTCGATCTGCTCGCGGACGGCCCGGTCCGCGTCCGCCGCGTCCAGGCCGGACCAGAGCACGGCGTTCCAGCCCGGCGGGTCCGCGACCTGGCGCACCACGTTCCCGGCCCGCTCGATCCGGGCCCCGGGTCCGTCGGGCCGGGCGCCCTCACGCAGGTCCCGGTCGTACACGGCGAGCACAGCGGCGTGATCCATGGTGACACTCCAGCACGAACGCGCCGGCGGGCCAAGCCGATTCAGGCGTCCCGGCGGTCGTCCGGCCGTACCGCGGCGAGGTAGGCGGTGAGCCGGTCCCGGTTGCGGGCGAGGCAGTCGATGCGGGACTGGATGCGGTCGATGTGTTCCCGCAGCAGGGCGGCCGTCTCCCGGGGGACGGACTCGGGGGACGGCACGAGATCGCCGGGGCCGCAGAGGTACGGCAGGATCGCCCGGATCATCCCGGTGGTCAGGCCGGAGTCCAGCAGGCCGCGGATCTGCCGCACCTGGGCGACCGCCGTCTCCGGGTAGCTGCGGTAGCCGTTCCCGGTGCGTTCCGGAGTCAGCAGGTGCTGTTCCTCGTAGTACCGCAGCAGCCGGGTGGGAACGCCGGTACGCCGGGACAACTCACCGATCCGCATGCCGGCCTCCCGATCCGCGCTTGACCTTCACACTGGTGTGAGGCTTCGACCATGGTCGCATGACCCTGTCCTCCCAGGTCAAGGGCGGCCGGCTGCCCTGGTCGGGGCTGCTCGCCCTGTCCTGCGCCGCGTTCACCGCCGTACTGACCGAACTCCTCCCGGCGGGCCTGCTGCCCGTGATGGCGCCCCCGCTGGGGGTGGCCGAGTCCCGGATCGGTTTCCTCGTCACCGCGTACGCCACCGCCTCCTTCGCGGCCGCGATCCCGGTCACCGCGGCGCTGCGCGGGCTGCCCCGGCGGCCGGTGCTGTGCGGCGCGCTGCTGGGCTTCGCCGTGAGCAACGCGCTGGTCGCGCTGTCGTCGTCGTATCCGCTGACCGTCGCGGCCCGGCTGCTGGCCGGGGCGATGGGCGGCACGCTGTGGGCGATGCTCGCCGGGTACGCGGCCCGGATGGTGCCGGCCGGGCGGCGCGGCCGGGCCATCGCGGTCGTGCTGGCCGGGATCACGCTCGCCCTGGCGCTCGGGGTGCCCGCGGGGACCGCGCTGGCCGGTGCGGTGGGCTGGCGGCCCGCGTTCGCGGGCCTCGCCGCGCTGACCGTGCTGCTGGTGGTCTGGGTACGGCTCCGGGTCCCCGCCTTCCCGGGCGAGCCGCCGCACGCGCGCGTGCCCGTGGTCCGGGTCGCCGCGCGCCCCGGGATCCGCCCGGTGCTGTCGGTGACGCTGTCGCTGCTGCTGGGGCACCAGGTGATGTACACGTACGTCGCCCCGTTCGCCGCGCACGTGGGGTACGGCCGGACGGGCGTGCTGCTGGGGGTCTTCGGGACCGCCACGGTGGCCGGGATCTGGCTCACCGGAGCGCTGGTCGACCGGCACCCGCGGCCCACGCTGCTCGGGGCACTCGCCCTGATGGCGGCCGTGCTGGCGGCCCTGGGCCTCGGTGCCGGGGCGCACGGGGTGCTGGTCGGTGCGGTCGCGCTGTGGGGCGTGGCCTTCGGCGGGGCGCCGACGCTGATCCAGACCGCGCTGGTCGACGCCTCGGGTCCGGCCGCCGCCGACGTGGCGACCTCGTTGCAGACCACGGTGTACAACGCGGGCATCGCGGCCGGTTCCCTCACCGGCGGGCTGGTGCTGGACGCGGCGGGCGCGGGGGCGCTGCCCTGGGCCGCGCTGCCGCCGGTGCTGCTGGCGCTCGGGACGGTCGCCGCGGGGCGCCGGTACGCCTTCCCGGCCCGGCGGGCCGCCGCCCCCGGGGCACCCTCGCCCGCCGGACCGGTCGCGGTGGCCGGGGCCCGCCCGGCCGGGGACCATGACGGGAGGAGGTGTGCCGATGGTACGCGACGGTGAGCTGCGGCATCTGCGCCGCTGTGTGGAGCTGGCGGCCGAGGCGCTCGACGCCGGCGACGCACCCTTCGGGTCGGTGCTCGTGGCCGGGGACGGCACGGTGCTGGCGGAGGACCGCAACCGGGTGGCGGACGGCGACGGCACCCGGCATCCCGAGTTCGAGCTGGCCCGCTGGGCGGCCGCGCACCTGACGCCCGGGGAGCGGGCGGCGGCGACCGTCTACACCTCGGGCGAGCACTGCCCGATGTGCGCGGCCGCGCACGCCTGGGCGGGGCTCGGCCGGATCGTGTACGTCGCCTCGGCCAGACAGCTCTCCTGCTGGCTCGCCGAGTTGGGGGCGCCCGCGCCGCCCGTGCGCGCGCTGCCCGTGCGGGACGTCGCGCCCGCGGTGACGGTGGAGGGGCCGGTGCCGGAGCTGGTGGACGCGGTACGGGAGCTGCACCGCCGCAGCCACAGCCGAGTGCCCTGAGGATCAGCCGAGTTCGAGGGTGGTCACGCCGAACACCCGCTCCCGGACGTGGGCGCGCACCGGACCGGTGTACATGCGGGCGGTCTCGAACGAGGGCCGCAGCCCGGCCTCTTCGGCGAGGGCGACGCCGGCCGTGTTCGGCTCGGGCACGTCGATCGCGATCTCGCGGCCGGCCGCGCCGGCGGTCAGGGCGTCGAACAGGGCCCGGGCGTCGTCGGCGGTGTCCGCGAACAGGGGGCCGACGCGCAGGGTGTCGTGGCCGGGGCGGATCACGCCGTAGCCGGTCGGGCGGCCGCCGTCCTCGCGGACGACGGCACGGTGGCCGGGCGCGGTGAGCCACGCGGCGAGGAAGCGGGGGCGGTCGGCGGGGTGACAGGCGCCGTCGTAGGCGGTGAGCGCGGCCAGGTCGGCGGGGGTGGCGGGGCGTACGCCGGTGGAGGTCGCGCGCTCGGGGGCGGCGCCGGTGTACCGGATGGTGCGGTGTGCGAGCCGGAACCCGGACTGGCGGTAGTTGTCCTGCTGCGCGACGACCCCGTCCAGGCCGACGGTCCGGTTCCCGGCGTGGGCCAGGGCCGTCTTCCAGGTGGTGAGCCCGTGTCCGTGGCCGCGGAGGTCGGGGCGGACGAGGTAGCAGCCGAGGAAGGCGAAGTCGGGGCCGTGGTTGACGACGGAGATGGCCGACACCGGCTCCCCGTCGATCCGGCCCAGGAAGAACCCGTCGGGGTCCTGCGCGAAGAACGCGGGCCCGTCGGACAGCCCGGGATTCCAGCCCTCCGCCGCCGCCCACCCGCTGATCACCGGCCAGTCGGCGAGGGTGGCCTGCGTGACGACGAGGTCCTGGGGGGCCGCAGAGGTCATCGGTACGCTCCGTCTCCATCGGGGTCGCCTGCCATACGGCCCGGCCCTCGGCCGCGCCGCCCACCGCATCCTTCCGGATCAAGTGCGGGCACGCCATGGGGAGATCAGCCGACGGGGTCGACGAGGACGCGGGGTACGGGAGTCGGGTGCGGGGTGCGGGGTGCGGTCGCCGACCGCGTCGGACGACCGACTCCCGGAGGTGGCTTCTGAGTTGGTGTACGTGCCCGCGTCCCCCTGTGCGTGCCGAGCAAGCCTTCGTCAGGCTCGGTGCGCCGGCTGCACGAGCCGCTCCCCCGGGACGGCCCCGCAGCACGAAGCCCCACCGGGCCGGTGTCCGGTGGGGCCGTGGGAGGGGGTCAGCGAAGGACGCCGGGGCGGAAGCGGCGGTAGAGGATCGTGCCCGTGAGCAGGAGCGCGGCGCTGCCGCCGACGGCCGGAGCCGTCAGGTCCGCACCGGTGTGCGCCAGCGCGGGCGTCGAAGCCCGTGGGGCGGCGTGGTGGGCCGGGGGCTTCGGGGCGCGCGGCTTGGGGACCGGGGCGCGCGGGACCGGACGCGGCGTCTCGGCGGGGCCGTTGACCGACTGGTTGCCGAGGGCGGGGTTGCCGACGCCGACCACGTCGACGCTGTTGCCGCTGACGTTCACCGGCAGGTCGACGGGGAGCTGGATGCCGTTGCCGGAGAGCACGCCGGGCGCGTCCGCGGTGCCGCCGTGCGCCACGGCCCCGCCGGAGGCGCCCGACGCGGTCTCCTTCCCCGTACCGCCGCTCTTCCCGCCGCCGGTGTTGGCGCACGCGTTGCCCGCCGCCGGGTTGAGCAGTCCCACGACGTTCACCGTGTTGCCGCAGAGGTTCACCGGCACGTGCACCGGCAGTTGGATGCCGTTGCCGGAGACCAGCCCCGGCGAGCCGACCGCCGCTCCCTCGGCGTCGGCCCCGCCGGCCGCGAAGGCGGCGGACACCGGGAACGCCACGGCCATGGCGCCGGACGCTGCGGCGACGGCGATCACACCGTTTCGGGTAGCCCGTCTCATAGTTCCTGCCTTCCAGACGTCGTCGCGAGTACTCACTCGCACCACGTAAAACGCAGGCGAACCATCCGAGTTATGGCTTATCGGTCTTTCACCCCATCGAGCGGCACTGTTATCGAACGGGATGCAAAGCCGCACAATGATCATCAAGGGGTGAACGCGGACGCGGAGTTCACGCCCGTGGGCGGCGCCCCGCTCGCCGGGAGGCGGGCCGTCCCGGGCCCGCTTATGGTGATCCGAGGGCATCGCCCCCGGTCCGTGGCGGGCGGCGCCCCGGGAGGCGACCATGCTGGCCAAGCTGTCCACACGGGCCGCCGTGCGGCGCTGCGCGGGCGCCTCGGCCCTCGCCCTGGCGCTGCTCGGCACCGGGCTGCCCGCGGTGGCCGCCGACCGGCCCCAGCCCGACCTGTCCCGGTTCTACCGGCAGAAACCGGCCTGGGCCGCCTGCCGGGGCCCGGACATGCCGAAGGACCTCCAGTGCGCGAAGGTCACCGTCCCGCTGGACTACGCGCACCCGCGGGCCGGCACCCTCGACCTGGCGCTGGCCCGCTACCGGGCCACCGGGGCGTCCCAGGGCTCGGTGCTGCTGAACTTCGGCGGCCCGGGCGGCGCCGGCATCCCGGCACTGGCCGGTCAGGGCAGGCAGTTCATGGACCTGACCAACGGCTACGACGTGGTCACCTTCGACCCGCGCGGAGTCGGCCGGTCCTCCCCCGTCAGCTGCGGGGAGGGCAGCGACGTGGCCGCGACCGTGACGCAGAAGGACGCCGACCTCGGCCGTCCGCAGGCGCTGCTGAAGCAGTTGCGGCGGGCCGCCGACCAGTGCGCCCGGTACTCCGGCCCGGTGCTCGCGCACATCGGCACCGTGAACGCCTCCCGCGACCTGGACGTCATCCGCCAGGCGCTCGGCGACGACAAGCTCAACTACCTCGGGTTCTCCTACGGCACCCGGCTCGGCGCGGTGTACGCGGCACAGTTCCCGGACAAGGTCGGCCGGGTCGCCCTCGACGGCGTCGACACGCTGACCGAGTCGCTCGCCGAGCAGGGGGTGGCGGGCGCCGAGGGGCAGCAGACGGCGCTGGACGACTTCCTGGACTGGTGCACGACGGACCTCGCCTGTCCGTTCGGACGGGACCGGCGCGCGGCCGGCGACGAAGTGCTCCGGCTGGTGCGCTCGCTCGACGAGAACCCGGTGCCCAACGACTTCGGCGGCACGTTCTCCGGCCAGGACCTGGTGGGCGCCATCGGACAGGCCCTCTACAGCAAGGAGCTGTGGCCCTCGCTGGAGCGCGCGCTGGGCTCCCTGGTCGAGGACGGCGACACCCGGCGCGTGCTGGCCTTCTCCACGGGCGGCATCGGCCGGTCAGCCGGCCGGCCGCGGAGCGACGGCGGCGCGCAGGACGTCCCGGCGGACAACCTGGAGGCCGCGCTGTCGGCGATCAACTGCGCGGACGACCCCGACCGGCCCTCCGCGGCCCGGCTCACCCGGGACCTGAAGGACCTGCGGTCCGTCTACGACCAGGCCTCGCCGGTGTTCGGCCGCTACCGGCTGACCCAGCTGCTGATGTGCTACGGCCGGCCCCGGGGCACCGACTTCATCCGCGACCGCGTGCGGGACGTGCACTCGGCGAAGATGCTGCTTGTCGGCACGCGCGGCGACCCGGCGACGCCGTACCGGTGGACCGAGGAGACGGCCCGTCGGCTCGGCCCGTCGGCGGTGGTGCTCGACAACAAGGGCGAGGGCCACACCGCCTACTCCTCCTCCACGTGCGTGCACCACAAGGTCAACGACTTCCTGCTCTACGGCTCACTGCCCGCGAGCGGCAGCTCCTGCGGGGCGGACGCGGCCGGCGACACCGTCACCTCGGACGGCACCGGCTGACGGCGACCGGCCGGTGAAAGAAGCGGCGCGACCGGGTGACGGCAAGGAACCGGGGCAACCTCCGGGCCACCCCGGTCGTCCCACTGGGCAGGCGCGCCCAGGCCGCCGTAGCCCGTCCACGACCGCGAAACAGGGGGACCACCGTCATGCGTGTCCGCGCCGCCCTCGCCGTACCCGCCGCCTCGGCCGTCGTGGCGGCCCTGCTGATCACCGCGCCGCAGAGCCAGGCCGCCGCCGGTCCGGACCGGCCCGTCCGCTGCGCCGGGAAGTCGCTGACGCTGCACGCGAAGGCCGTGCCCGGCCACCCGACCGTGCTGCGGGTCGGTGTCACCAACGGGAGCACGCGCGCGTGCGTCGTCGACCGCGTCCCCACGGTGACCTTCGGCGACCTGGACGGCGCGGCGCTGCCCGTGCCGGAGGGCGGCACGGGCAGCTACCTGCTCGCGGTGCGCGGCACGGCCTACGCCGACGTCCGGACCATCGCTGACCCGGCGGACCGAGAGGCCCGCCGGGTGGACGCGGTCACGGTGGCGGCCTCGGCCGCGCATCTGGGCCGCTCCTTCACCGCCGGGCAGCTCGGCACCGGACGGCGGGTCCTGGTGTGGGAGCCGGTGACGACGTGGTGGCAGAAGTCGGCGGCGGCCGCGGACCGCGCGATCGGGCTCAGCTGTGAACCAGCTCCGGCGAGTAGAGGTCCAGCCACCCCGCCAGGTCCAGGGTGCGTTCCAGCCCGCGCCGGGCCGCCTGGGTGCTGACCGGCGTCTCGCGCTCGGCGGCCGCCCGGACCCGGTCCCGGTCGACCACGTCGAAGACGGGGTGGGAGGGCCGGGCGAGCAGTTCCTTGGCCTGCTCCTGGAGGGCGCGGGCGTACCGGGGGTCCTGCGTGGACGGGTACGGGCTCTTCACGCGCTCGTACACCGAGCGCGGCAGGACGTCCGCCGACGCCTCCCTCAGCAGGCTCTTCTCCCGGCCGTCGAAGGACTTCAGCGCCCACGGGACGTTGTACACGTACTCGACCAGCCGGTGGTCGCAGAACGGCACCCGGACCTCCAGGCCGACGGCCATGCTCATCCGGTCCTTGCGGTCGAGCAGCATGCGCACGAAACGGGTCAGGTGCAGATGGCTGATCTGCCGCATCCGGAACTCGAAGTCGCTCTCGCCGTCGAGCCGGTCGATGCCGGCGACGGCGGTGCGGTAGCCGTCGGCGACATAGCCGTCCAGGTCGAGGTTCTTGACGAGGTCGGCGCGCAGCACACCGGCGTCCTCGCCGAAGTGGCGGCCCATGGTCGTCAGCCACGGGAAGGTGTCGGCGCGCCGCGCCTCCTCGTCGAAGAACTGGAGGTAGCCGCCGAAGACCTCGTCGGCGGACTCGCCGGACAGGGCCACCGTGGACTTCTCCCGGATGGCGCGGAAGAGCAGCAGCAGCGAGCTGTCCATGTCGCCGAGGCCCGAGGGCAGGTCGCGGGCCCGGATCACCTGGGCGCGCACGGCGGGGTCGGCGAGGGCCTCGGCGTCGAGCACGATGTCCTGGTGGTCGGTGCCGGCGAGCCGGGCCACGTCGTGCACGAACGGGGTGTCGGGGGTGCCGCGCAGTTCGTCGGCGACGAAGTTGTCGGTCTGGCCGACGAAGTCGACGGCGAAGCTGCGCACCTTCTCCCCGTGCTCGGCGAGCTGCCGGGCGGCGATGGCGGTCATGGCGGAGGAGTCGAGCCCGCCGGAGAGCAGCGTGCAGCGCGGCACGTCGGCGACCAGCTGGCGGCGCACGATGTCGTCGAGGAGGTTGCGCACGGTGGCGATGGTGGTGTCGCGGTCGTCGGTGTGCGGGCGGGTCTCCAGGCGCCAGTACACGCGGGTGGAGATACCGGAGCGGTCGACGGTGACGACCGTGCCGGGCTCCACCTCGCGCATGCCGTCCCAGATGGCGTGTCCCGGCGTCTTGACCATGACGAACAGCTCGCGCAGGCCGTCCAGCGTGACGCGTGGCCGGGCCAGCGGGTTGGCGAGGATCGCCTTGGGTTCGGAGCCGAACAGCACGCCGTCGGGGGTCTGGTGGTAGTAGAAGGGCTTGATGCCCATGCGGTCGCGGATCATCACCAGCTTGCCGTGCCGGCCGTCCCACACGGCGAACGCGTACATGCCGTTGAGCCGTTCGGCGACCGCGTCGCCCCACTCCAGGTAGCCGTGCAGCACGACCTCGGTGTCGGAGTCGGTGGTGAACCGGTGGCCCCGGTCTGCGAGTTCCCGGCGCAGCTCGGTGAAGTTGTAGGCCTCACCGGAGTAGACGAGGGCGACCGTGCCCTCGGGAGTGTGCACGGACATCGGCTGCCGGCCGCCGGGGAGGTCGATGATGGCGAGCCGGCGGTGTCCCAGGGCGGCGGGTCCCTCGACCCAGGTGCCGCGGTCGTCCGGGCCCCGGCAGGCCATCGTCTCGGTCATCGCATGCAATGTGGTCGCCTCGGCCGTCAGGTCACGGTCGAAGGAGACCCATCCGGTGATGCCGCACATGCGCTACCTCCTGCCTCCGGCTGCCCGACGCACCCCCGCCCACCTGCGGTTCCGTGGCCGGGAGGCCGGCCGGGCAAAACCAGTTGTATTGAGCACCTATATGGACGAGCCTCCGCCAGGCGTCCGGCTGTGTCAACGTGGCCGTAACACGGCACGGGCCGGCCGCCCCATGTTTCCGGCCGCTTTTTGCCTCAGCGAAATCCGTGAACAGCCGTGTCACCGGCCCGGGCGCGAAAAGAACCGGCCACAAGCAAAGACTTCCTCAAGCCACGGGCACGTCACGGCTTCGCGGTCAGAAACGCCCCGCGGCCCGCTTACCAGCCGGTACGGCCCGGATTACCCCGAATGCCGTACCTGTGAATCGGACCTATCGTGCTGTCATGGAGCACGCACTGAGTCCCGCGACCCTCGCCGAACTGCGGCGCCCGCGCCCGTATCCCGCGGTGTCCGTGCTGACCCCGACACACCGCCGGGAGCCCGAGAACGGCCAGGACCCCGTCCGGCTGCGCAACGTGGTCACCGAGGCCCGTCGGCGTCTGGAGGCCGATCCCGCCGTCACCCGTGAGCGGCGCAACGAGGTCGTCGCGCAGCTCGACCGTGCGCTGGCGGAGGTGGACCTCGCGCACGCCGAGGACGGCCTGGTCATCTTCGCCGCCCCCGGCGAGCACCAGGTGTGGTCCGTCGCGCGCGCCGTCCCCGAGCGTGTGGTGCTGTCCGACACCTTCCTCACCCGCAACCTGGTGGCCGCGCAGGCCGCCGAGCGGCCGTTCTGGGTGCTGTCGGTCTCCGCCGACCGCGTCACCCTGTGGAGCGGCGGCGAGGGCCGGGTCGTGGCGGACCGCTCCGGCGGCTTCCCGCTGGAGCGCCGGCAGGAGAACTTCGACCCCGAGCGCCAGATGCGCACGGGCGGCCTGCCGAGCACCTTCAGCGACGAGGGCACCCGCCAGTTCCTGCGGGAGGCGGACACCGCCATGGGCACGGTCCTGCGCGAGCAGCCCCGGCCGCTGTACGTCACCGGCGAGCAGGCGGCGCTGTCCCTGCTGGACGAGGTCGGCGGCAGCGCGAAGTCCGCCGTCCACGTGCCGCACGGCGGTCTCGCGCACGCCGGTCCCGAGGCCGTCTGGCAGGCGCTGCGGCCGGTGCTGGAGGAGCAGTCGCGCAAGGACGCCGCGGCCGTGGCCAGGGAGCTGACCTCCGCGCGCGGTCACCGGACGTACGCCGCCGGGCTGGACGAGCTGTGGCGCAGCGCCCGCGAGGGCCGGGTGCGGCTGCTGGCGGTGGAGGAGAACTTCCGGCCCACCGTCCGTGACCTCGGTGAGCACCTGGTGCCTGCCGAGTCCGGCGACCTGGACGCCCGCGCCGACCTCGTGGACGAGCTGGTCGAGCAGTGCCTGGAGACCGGCGCCGAGGTCCGCTTCGTACCCGACGGCACGCTCGGCGACGCCGACGGCATCGCCGGGGTGCTGCGGTACTGACCCGCGCGGACACAGCACGCGAAAGCACCCGGAAACACCGGGAAGGCGGTGCGTTCGCCCCGGCGTACGCTTCGGCGTGATCGCTACGGCGTGATCGTCGGCGTAAGGGAGCGCGCGCATGGGTGACCTGCTGGGTGTGGCGGTACTGGGTGCCGGACACATGGGGGCCGATCACATACGCCGTCTCGACCAAGTGGTCAGCGGAGCCAGGGTCGCGGCGGTGGCCGACCCCGACCGCGCCCGGGCCGAGGCGGCCGTGGCAGGCATCGACGGGGTCGGCGTGCACACCGACCCGGTGGCCGCGCTCGACACGCCCGGCGTGGCGGCGGTCCTCATCGCCTCTCCCGGCCCCGCGCACGAGGAGGCGCTGCTCGCCGCCTTCGCCCGCCGGCTGCCGGTGCTGTGCGAGAAGCCCATGGTGCCGGACTCCACCGGCGCCCTGCGGGTCGTGGAGGCCGAGGTGGGGATCGGGCGCCGGCTGGCGCAGGTCGGCTTCATGCGCCGCTACGACGCCGGGTACCGGCGCCTGAAGGCCCTGCTGGACGGGGGCGGCCTGGGCCGGCCCCTGATGCTGCACTGCACGCACCGCAACGTCTCCTCCCCCGCCGGCTTCACCAGCGCCATGCTGATCAACAGCTCGGTCTCGCACGAGATCGACGCGGCCCGCTGGCTGCTCGGGCAGGAGCTGACGGCGGTCACCGTGCTGCGGCCCGGGCCGTCCGCCGGTGCGCCCGCCGGCCTGATCGACCCGCAGTTCGTGCTGTTCGAGACCGAGCGGGGCGCCCTGGTGGACGTGGAGGTCTTCGTGAACTGCGGCTTCGGCTACCAGGTGCGCTGCGAGGCGGTGTGCGAGGCGGGCAGCGCCCGGATCGGCGACGAGCACGGCATGGTGGTCACCCGCGGGGGCGGCGCCCGCGAGGAGGTGGCCCAGGACTATCTCGTCCGCTTCGCCGACGCCTACGACCGCGAGGTGCAGGCCTGGGTCGACGCGGCCCGGCGCGGCGAGGTCACCGGACCGGACGTCTGGGACGGTTACGCCGCGTCCGTGGTCGCCGAGGCGGGGGTCCGGGCGCTGGAGACCGGCGGCCGGGTGGCCGTGGACCTGGCCCCGCGGCCCGCCCTGTACGCCGGCGTGCGGCCGTGAACGGCACCTGCGGGGAACCCGGTCGGTCGTCCTGAGGATTTCCGGAGGGGGGAGGCGGGCGGGCCCGGTACGCCGTCACACCCCGCCGAACAGCGTGCTCAGCCCCCGCTCCACCACACCCGCCACGTCCTCCTGCCCGCCGGCCACCACCGTGTAGGTGCGCACCAGGAAGCGCCGCAGCGCCGCGGCCTGGAAGAGCAGCAGGGCCATGCCGTGCGGCGAGTGGAACTCCAGTACCGTCCCCGTCCGGCCGTACGGCCATATCTGCACGTCCCCGTGGCCGGCGGGGGCCCGCAGCCCCTGGTCGAGCAGGGTGCGCGCGAAGGTCCAGGTCACCTCCTCCCCGTGCAGCGCGGCCTCGGCCGGGAAGTCGACGAACACGGCGAGGGGGTCGTCGGCGGTGTAGCGCAGGGTGGCCGACACCGGGACCTCCCGGTCCTCGGCGGTGACGAGCCGGGCCTCGACGAGCTGTTCGACGCTGATGTCCATGCCCTTAAGGAGTGCGTCCGGGCCTCTTACATGGCGTCAAATCCGGTCAGAGTTCGGCCGGTACCGGCCGCTTCGCCTCTCCGCGCGTACGTGTACGTACCCGCGGGTCACTTCGGAAGACTCTGGCATATGCCGGAAGCACCACCGGATCGTGTGTTGCCAAATCCCTTACAGCGCGTCGCGGGCTGTGCCACAGTCGTAGCGGTCCCCCCTCGTCCCCGCCGTCCCGTCCCCCCTCGGAGTGCGCCATGCCGTCCCCAGTCTCCGCGGACCGTCCAGCCGCCCAGCCGCCCGGGCGCGGCTCCGTCGAATCGCTCATCACGCAGGCGCGGCGGCTCAAGGGTGACGTGGACGCCGTACGACGGGACACCCGGAGCGACGCGGCGGAACCCGAGGAACGCTGGCAGCGCGCGCTGTACGACCTCGCCCTGCACCAACTGGACGACCTCGACGCCCACTTGGCCCAGCTGCGGGACGGCCCCGCCCCCACCCCGGCCGCACCCCCCGCCGAGCCGCCCGCCGACCGGCCCGCCCCGGCCGGCTCGCTGCTCGCCCGCGTCGGCAGCGCCGAGTGGAACCTGCTGACCGACGAGGCCAGTTGGTCCGGGGAGCTGTACCAGATCCTCGGCCTCGACCCGGCCCGCCCGGCCCTCACCCTGGACGAGCTGCCCAGCCTGGTCCTCGACGAGGACCGGCCGAGACTGACCGCGATGGTGACGGACTGCCTGGTCGACGCCAAGCCGATCGACGGCGAGTTCCGCGTCCTACGGCCCGACTCCTCCGTGCGGACCGTGCACATGATGGGCGAACCCGTGCTCGGCGCAGACGGCGGCACGACCTCCATGTGGGCCGTGCTGCGCGACGTCAGCGAACTGCGCCGCAGCCAGCTGACGGTGCGCGAGACCCGTGACTCGCTGCACCGCGAGCGCCGGCGCGAGCAGACCGAGCACCGGATCGCGGCGGAACTGCAGGAAGCCGTGCTCCCGCCCCGGCGGGGCTCCCTGCGGCTCCCGCACCAGGGACCGGCGAGCCTGGACCTGGCGGCCCACCGCCTGCCGGCCGCGACCACCACCCCGATCGGCGGCGACTGGTACGACGCGCTGGAACTGTCCGACGGACAGACCCTTCTGAGCGTCGGGGACCTCACCGGACAGGGCGTGTCCGTCGCCTCCGGTATGGCGATGCTGTTCGGCGCCGTACGTGGCATGGCGATGACCGGCACGGACCCCGGCCATCTGCTCACCCTGCTCAACCGGTTACTCGACAGCACCGTGCAGCCCGCCCTCGGCAGCGCCGTCTGCTGCCGCTACCGGCCCGGGACCCGCACCCTGGTCTGGGCGCAGGCAGGACACCCCGCCCCACTGCTGTACCGCGACGGCACGGGGTGTCTGCTGCACGCGCCGGACGGCGTCCTCCTCGGCGCCTCCTCGGGTGCCGTCTACGGGCAGTCCGTCGTCACCCTGGAGCCGGGCGACCTGCTCCTTCTGCACACCGACGGACTGGTGCCGGGGCACAGCAGGGCGGCGGCCGCGGACCGACTGCTCGGCCTCGCCCCACGGTTCGGCGCGGCGCGCACCGCGCAGGACTGTGTGCGCACGGTGGTGGAGGAGTTCGGCGGAGCGGGGCGCGAGGACGACGCGTGCGTGCTCGTCGCCAAGGTCACCGCATGACGTGACCGACCCGCCGGGCCGGGCTGCCCACCGGCTCGCTACGCCGGTGCACTGCCGCCGTCCGCCTTGCCCCTCGGTTTGGGCAGGGCGAGCCTGATCTCCTCCCGCAGTTGGTGGATCCTCGGATAGCCGGCGTACTCCGCGGTCAGCCGGTACATCTGCCGCAGCCGGTCCCAGGTGCGCCGGGAGGAGTTCGAGCCCATCGACATCAGGGCCAGCCGGGCGTAGCGGTCGGCCTGTTCGGGGTCGTCGGCGATGAAGCAGGCCGAGGCCATGGAGAGATGGTCGAAGATCTTCGACCGCTCCCGTCCGTCGACACGCAGGGCGAGCGCCTTCTCCGCGTAGTACTGGGCGTGCGCGGCCGCACCGGGGTCGAACTCCGCGAGCGTGCGGTAGGCGAGGGCCTGCATGCCGTACAGATCCTCGTCCTTGAAGGTCTGCATCCAGTCCGGCGGTTCCAGGTCCCGGCGGTCGGAGACGAACAGGTCCTCCGCCTGCCCGAGCGTGCGGCGCATGGCCTGGCCCTTGCCCATCGCCGCCTGCGCCCAGGCCTCGATGGTGTGGAACATCGCCTTCGTACGCGGCTGCAGGCGGTCGCCGGCGCCGGACTGGGCGAGCTTCATCAGGTCCAGGGCGTCGTCGGGCCGGCCGAGGTGCACCATCTGCCGGGCCGCCCGGGACAGCGCCTCACCGGCGCGGGGCCGGTCCCCGCCCTCTCTGGCGGCGTGGGCGGCGATGACGAAGTACTTCTGCGCCGTGGGCTCCAGGCCGACGTCGTGCGACATCCAGCCCGCGAGGACGGCCAGGTTGGCGGCGACGCCCCACAAGCGCCGCTGGAGATGGGGCGGATGGTGGTAGGCGAGCATGCCGCCGACCTCGTTGAGCTGTCCCACGACCGCCTTGCGCTGCAGCCCGCCGCCACGGGCCGCGTCCCAGGCGCGGAACACCTCGACCGAGCGCTCCAGTTCCTCGATCTCCTGCGACCCGATGGGCGCGGCCTCGTAGCGGTCGAAACCGGCGGGGTCGGCGTGCAGGGGGTCGTCCAGGACGGGGGCGTCGGCCTTCAGGGTGGGGTCGGTGTGCAGCCAGTCGTACATGGCGCTGCTGAGTGTGGATCCCGCGGCGAGCGCGGCACCCGCGCCCACCAAGCCGCGTCGGTTGAGCATGAGGTCCATTCCCGTGAATTCGGTGAGGACCGCGGCGGTCCGCTCGGGCGCCCACGGCACACCTTCGGGATGTTCCTCGATCCCGTCGACCTGCCGTCTCCCCGCACGCCCGTGCCGTACCAGACCGAGGTCCTCGATGGTCACGACACGGCCGAGACGCTCGGTGAACAGGGCCGCCAGCACCCGCGGCACCGGATCGCGCGGAATCTCTCCCACGTCGATCCACCGCCGCACCCGGGAGGTGTCGGTCGCCAGCTGGGGGTGGCCCATGGCCGCCGCCTGCCGGTTGACCAGTCTCGCGAGTTCGCCCTTCGACCAGCCGGCCAGGCCGAACAGGTCCGCAAGGCGGGTGTTGGGTTGTCCGCTCACGTAAGCCCCCAGGTTCTCGGCTGAGTTGACAGTAGCCGCGTGAGGGTTGCCGGGCGACTATTCGCCACGGTTCGCCAGGGTCCGCCAGATGGTGTGCCAGTGGCCATCGGGTGTCAGGTAGGAAAGCGCCACCCCGACCCGGTCGCCGTCCTCCTCCCGAGGACGCGTGACGGCACACGACGGCATGAGCCGGGCACATTCCCCAGGGTGTGTCCGGGCGGCCGGGGCGGGTGGGGCGTGAGACGCACAGGCAGGCACAGCAGGCACACGAAGGGATCTGTATCTCCCATGTACGCAGCATCGTCCTCCGTGTCCGCCCCGCCCCGGCCGCTGCGACCCCGCCCGGCGGGCGGCGGGCCGTACCTCGATCCGGCGGCGCGTCCGGGCAGTCCGGTGCTGGGCGCGGGCCGGCCCCGGCGGATCCCGGGGCAGCCCGGGACCCAGCCGCTCAGCGGCAGGCTCGACCTGTCCGGCCCCCAGGGCGCGCAGCTGCGCACCGCGCTCGCCGCGGTGCAGCGGATCTGTCCGGAGTTCGCCCCGGTGCAGGTCCTGCGGCGCAGCGGACGGTCCGTCCTCCTCGTGGGGACGACGGGGCGCAGCACGGCCGTCGCGAAGTGTCTCCTGGACCACTCGCCCGCCTGGGCGGAGCGGAGCCGCCAGGAAATAGCCGCATACCGCTCGTTCGTCCGGCACCGGCCGCCGGTCCGGGTGCCGAGGCTGATCGCGGCGGACCCGGACAACTGCACGCTGGTGATCGAGCGGATGCCGGGCCGGACGGCGGCCTTCCAGCGGCATCCGGCGGAGGCACCGCCCCGCGCGGACATCCGGGCCGCGCTCGGCGCGATCTGCCGGGTGAACGCCTGGCGGCCCCCGGCGGGCACGTTCGACATGCCGCTGGACTACGCGGCCCGGATCTCCCGGTACCACGAGCTGGGCCTGCTCACCGACCGGGACCTCGGCGACCTGCAGAAGCTGCTGCACGGCATCGCGCACGAGGTGGGCCGGCACGGCATGCTCCAGTTCTGCCACGGCGACGCCCTGCTCTCGAACATCCTGTTGTCCCCGGCCGGTCCGGTGCTGGTGGACTGGGAGCACGCGGGCTGGTATCTGCCGGGGTACGACCTGGCGACGCTGTGGCTGGTGCTCGGGGACGCCCCGGTGGCCCGGCGGCAGATCAGCCAGATCGCCCAGTCGGCGGGCCCGGCCTCCCGGGACGCCTTCCTGGTGAACCTGATGCTCCTGCTGACCCGGGAGATCCGTACGTACGAGACGGCCGTGCAGCGTTCCATGCACGAGGCGGCACCGGCGGCACCGGGCGCGGCCCACCCGGGCGGCGCGCCGTCCGGCGAGGAACAGCGGCTCCTGCTCAGGCGGCTGCACGACGACTGCCAGATGGCCCGCAAGGCCGTTCGCGCGGCGGTCGGCACTCGCTGACGGACGACGGCTCCGTGGTGCGCCCCGAGCGGCGGCGCACCGCGGACCTTCGTGCGCGGCGCATCGTGGACGTTTGTGCGGGCCGGGTGTCGACGGCCACTGGTGTATGCCAGTGACGCCCCGCAGGCCCGCGCACCGCCGCCGCGAAACTCGCCGAAGACCCTCCGTGACGTGGGAACTCGCCTTGTCCGGGGCATCATTGACGGATCGTCGGCAAGCCGGTACCACTGAGCCAGCTCTGGCGCCGCACGCCCCGCCACGCTCCGCCCGTCACAGGAGGCCGCATTGCGAGGACTCGCCACCGACCCCACGTCCATCCCCGGCCACAGACGTCTGCGGCGGACCGCCGTCCCGCTCGCCTCCGCGGCCCTGCTGCTGCCCCTGCTCGGCGCGGCCCCGGCGCCCACCGCCCCGGCCCTCGCGACGCACCGGCTGCAACAGGCGTTCGCCACGGCGGCGGCCGACTACCACGTGCCGCAGAGCGTGCTGCTGGCCGTCTCCTACCTCCAGTCCCGCTGGGACCGGCACGCCGGAGCGCCGAGTGTGACCGGCGGCTACGGCCCGATGCACCTCACCGACGCCCGCACCGCGATCGCCGGCGCGGAGCACTTCGCGAAGGGCGCGGAGGACGCCCGCGGCGACACCGCCCGCGCCGCCCTGCACCCCGCCGTCGAGGTACCGGCCGAGTCGGCGGTCCCGGCCCGTCTGCGGACGCTGCCGAAGGCCGCGGAACTGACCGGGATTCCCGCCGGGGAACTGCGCACCGACCCGGCCGCGAACGTGGCCGGCGGTGCCGCTCTGCTCGCCGCCGCGCAGAAGGAGCTGGGCGAGCCGCTCAGCACCGACCCGGCGCGGTGGTACGGGGCGGTGGCGCGGTTCTCCGGCGCCGACGACAGGGCGACGGCCGCCGCGTACGCCGACGACGTGTACGACGTGCTGCGCACCGGTGAGGAGCGCACCACGGACGACGGCCAGCTGGTGACCCTGGCCGCCCGGCCGCGGCTGACCCCGGACACCGCGCAGCTGCGGCGGGCCGGTCTGCGCACGCTGCCGACGGACGGCACCGAGTGCCCGAAGTCGGTGTCCTGCGAGTCGGTTCCGGCGCCCTACGCGGAGTTCGGCGACAACGACTACGGCAACCACGACCTCGGCGACCGTCCGGCGTCGCAGAGCATCAGGTACATCGTCATCCATGACACGGAGGGCACCTGGGACGGGGTCATGAAGCTGATCCAGGACCCCACTTATGTGTCGTGGAACTACACGGTTCGCTCCACCGACGGTCTGATCGCCCAGCACGTCAAGGCGAAGGACGTGGCCTGGCACGCGGGCAACTGGTACCTCAACGCCAAGTCGATCGGTATCGAACACGAGGGCTTCCTTGCCTCGCCGGACGCCTGGTACACGGAGGCGATGTACCGGTCCTCGGCGCGGCTGGTGCGGTACCTGGCCAGGACGTACGGCATCCCGCTGGACCGGCAGCACATCCTGGGCCACGACAACGTGCCCGCACCGACCGCGTCCGGCATCCCGGGGATGCACACGGACCCGGGGCCGTACTGGGACTGGCGGCACTACTTCCAGCTGCTGGGACAGCCGTTGCGGCGCACGGCCGGCCCGCGCTCGGGCGTGCTGACGATCCTGCCGGACTACGCCTCGAACCAGCCCGTGTACACCGGCTGCACCACCAAGGGCGAGCCGTGCACCGCGCACGGTTCCAGCGAGGTGCGGCTGCACACGGACCACTCCGTGACCGCCCCGCTGGTCAGGGACATCGGTCTGGGGACGGACCCGACGGACGGGGTGAACGATCTGTCCTCGCGGGTCTCCACGGGCCAGAGTTACGCGGTGGCCGACCGCTGGGGCGACTGGACGGCCATCTGGTACCTGGGCCAGAAGGCCTGGTTCCACAACCCGCCGAAGGACCCGGCGGCCGTACCGGCGCGGGGCCTGGTGGTGCGGCCGCGGGACGGCCTGACGAGCGTCCCGGTGTACGGCCGGGCCTACCCGGAGAAGGACGCCTATCCGGCGGACGTGCCGGCCCAGTCGGTGGTGTCGCTGCCGTACACGATCCCGGCCGGGCAGAAGTACGTGGTGGGTGACGAGGTGCCGGGCGAGTACTACTACGCGGTGACCTTCACCCCCGACTCGCACCGGGTCGTGAGGGGCAAGGACCTGTACTACGAGATCCAGTACGGCCACCGGATCGGGTTCGTCCGGGCCGCGGACGTGACCCTTGAGGCGGCTGCCCGCTAGGCGGCCCGGGTGCCTCAGCCCTGCTGGAAAAGCTCCGCCGGGAGCGGCTTCAGCAGGGCGTACAGGTCGTCGGTGATGGGGCGGTCCCAGGCGGCGATGGTCACCAGGACGCCGTCGCTGCGGTCGAACTGGACGCAGGAGATCCGGCTCTCGGAGAGCTTCAGCCGGCGCACGATCAGCAGGTTGTCGCCCTGGAGCACCGGGGTGTCCTCGACCCCGACGACGGTGATCTCCTCGTCGTTCTCCAGCGCCAGCAGCAGCTGGCCCACCTCGAACGGGATCTCTCCCTCGGCGACCTCGCGGGCGGGGGAGCCCTCCGGGAGGTTGCCGATGATCATGGCGGGGCCGCGTCCGCCGAACAGGTCGTAGCGCAGGAAGACGCCCTGGCAGGTGCCGTCGGGGGCGGGCAGCAGGCCCGCGCCGAGATTGCCCGGCCAGTCGCCCGGGTCCATGGCCAGCACGTCGAAGTCGGGTCCGGCAGGGGTCGCGCTGCGGCGGCGGAGGAACGACATGCGGCCATGGTACGTGGGCTGCGGCGGAAGTGCCGTGACGGGGGCGTGGATCACCCGTGGCTTCCTCGGGGCCGTTCGCCGCCCCGGGTTCCCGCCGTCTTTCAGCCCAGGGGACAGCTGGTCAGCAGGGTGGCCGGGGTCGCGTCGGGCGGCCGCGGGACCGTGTGGCCGGCCGGTGGGACGCCGTCGCCGGTGATCCAGCGTTCCAGTGCCTCGAAGGCCGAGCGGTGGCAGGGCACCATCGGACGGAGCCGGTCGGGGAAGGCGTCGACCAGGGAGTCGGTGTGGGTGCCGTCCTGGATGCGGTAGGAGCGCAGCAGGGAGCCGCGGCCGGCCTCGCGGACCATGCGGGCGTAGACGTCGGCGTCCCGGCTGATCGGCAGCAGCACGTCGAGGGTGCCCTGGAGGGTGATCAGGGGCTTGCCGATGCGTCCGGTCAGGGCGATGCGGTCGACCGCGCGGTGGACGGCGGCGGGCCGGGCCGCGTAGACGTAGTCGGCGTCGCAGGCGGGGGTGCCGGAGGCGCAGTACGGGGTGCCGGCCTCGGTGGCGCCGTCGTAGCCGGGGTCGATCTCCTCGCGGTAGATGCGCTGGGTGAGGTCCCAGTAGACCTGGTGGTGGTACGGCCACAGGAACTCGGAGCCGGCCGGGAAGCCGGCCCTGTGCAGGGCCGCCGCGGCCTCGGCGGCTCCGGGTCCGCCGGCGGCGTAGGCGGGGTAGTGGCGCAGGGCGGCCGGCAGGAAGGTGAGCGGGTTGGGCCCGTCCGAGCGCCAGAGGGTGCCCTCCCAGTCGACCCCGCCGTCGTACAGCTCCGGGTGGTGTTCCAGCTGCCAGCGCACCAGGTAGCCGCCGTTGGACATGCCGGTGGCGAGGGTGCGGGCCGGGGGCCGGCGGTAGCGCTGGGCGACGACCCCGCGGGCGGCGCGGGTGAGCTGGGTCAGGCGGGTGTTCCATTCGGCGATGGCGTCGCCGGGCCGGCGGCCGTCGCGGTAGAAGGCCGTGCCGGTGTTGCCCTTGTCGGTGGCGGCGTAGGCGTAGCCGCGGGCGAGTACCCAGTCGGCGATGGCGCGGTCGTTGGCGTACTGCTCGCGGTTGCCCGGGGTGCCGGCGACCACCAGTCCGCCGTTCCAGTGGTCGGGCAGCCGGATGACGAACTGGGAGTCGTGGTGCCAGCCGTGGTCGGTGTTGGTGGTGGAGGTGTCCGGGAAGTAGCCGTCGATCTGGATGCCGGGGACGCCGGTGGGTGTGGGCAGGTCCTCGGGGGTGAGTCCCGCGTAGTCGGCGGGGTCGGTGTGGCCGGAGGCCACGGTTCCGGCGGTGGTCAGCTCGTCCAGGCAGTCGGCCTGCTGGTGGGCGGCGCCGGGCACGTGGAGCCGGGCGCGGCCGGCGCAGTGGGCGTCCGGTGTTCCGGGGCCGCCGGGCGCGGCGGCGGCCTGGGGGACGAGGAGTGTGCAGACGGCGGTGAGCGAGAGCGCGCCCAGCGCGGTGCGCCGGGCGCGGTGGGGTGTGCGGTGTGCTGGGTGGTGTGCTGCGCGCTGTGCTGTGGGGTGGCCAGGCATGCGGTTCCTCCGGCGGGTTGGGGACGCGCTGGAGGCTAGGGGCGGTGTGGTGGTCACGGACATGTGCGGGGCCACCATGTTGACGGCCCGTCAGGGGGTGTCGGCCACCATGGTGGTCCTGGTGGGTGTGCCCGGCTCGCGGTCAGGGGCAGCCGGTGTCCGCGACGGTGAAGTAGCCCGTGGGCGATTCCTTCAGGGTGTGGGTGACGAACGTGTTGTACAGGCCCATGTTCTGGTGCGAACCGTTGGCGTAGGTGGAGCCGCCGCTGGTGGTGGCGCGGCCCGCCTGTACGTGGGCGAAGTTGCTCGCCGTCCAGCAGGCCGCGCTGCCGCCGCCCGGGCCGGGGTCGCCCGGGCTGGTGGTGTCCAGGCCGAAGAAGCGGG
Organism: Streptomyces sp. NPDC023481; assembly: GCF_055560195.1. Classification (NCBI taxonomy): domain Bacteria; kingdom Bacillati; phylum Actinomycetota; class Actinomycetes; order Kitasatosporales; family Streptomycetaceae; genus Streptomyces; species Streptomyces sp. NPDC023481. Next base: position 265,214 of record NZ_JBVHJE010000003.1, on the reverse strand, counting down.
CGATCCAGCGGCTGGAGCAGAGGGAGTCGGGGAAGTAGGGGGCGCCGGTGCTCCCGCACTGTTCGCTGCCCGTGCCGGGGTCGACCGGGGTGCCGTGACCGATGCCCGGGACCCGGTCGACCTCGACGGCGACCGTGCCGTCGGCGGCCAGGTACTGGTCCTGCCGGGTGGCGTCGGGCCCGATCATGGTGGTCCTGGTGGGCGTCTGGGACAGGCCGTGGAGTGCCGTCCACTGGTCGCGCAGTTCGGTGGCGTTGCGCGGTACGACGGTGGTGTCCTGGTCGCCGTACCAGATGGCCGCGCGCGGCCACGGCCCGTCGTACGACGGGTAGGCGTCGCGCACCCGCCCGGCCCAGTCGGCCGGGCTGAGGTCGACGCCGGGGTTCATGCAGGTGTAGGGGCTGTTGTCGCGGGTGCAGTCGTAGGGCAGGCCGGCGACGACCGCGCCCGCCGAGAACACGTCGGGGTAGGCGGCGAGCATCACCGCGGTCATGGCGCCGCCGGCGGACAGGCCGGTGACGTAGAAGCGCCGGGGATCGGCGCCGTAGGCGGTGACGGCGTGGCCGGCCATCTGCCGGACGGACAGGGCCTCGCCCTGGTCGCGTCGGTTGTCGGCGGCCTGGAACCAGTTGAAGCACCTGCTCGGGTTGTTGGCGGTGCCGGTCTCGGCGAGCACGAGCAGGAATCCGTCCTGGTCGGCGAGTTGCGGCAGCCCGGAGTTGTCGGCGTAGACCTGGGCGCTCTGGGTGCAGCCGTGCAGGGCCACGACCACCGCCGGGTGGGCCGGCAGGGTGGTGGGCCGGTACACGTACATGGTGAGGGCGCCCGGGTTGGTCCCGAAGCCGGTCACCCGGGTGAGGGTGACGGCGGCGCGGGCTTCGGGTGCGGGGCCGGCGAGCGCGGTGCCGAGGACGACGGCGAGTACCGCCAGGACGCGGGGGATCAGGCGGGACAGCAGGCGGGCACGTGTCCGTGCTCCGGGTGTCCTGCGGGACGGGGGCAGTGGCATGGCGGCTCCTTGGGTGGACACACGGCCCCCGCCGCTCCCGCGCACGGGCGGCGCCCGGAGCACCGGGGGTGGCGGAACCATAGGTTCGGGTGTGTCCGGACACCATGGCGCGGTCACCCACAGCCGTCGGGCCGTCAGTCGGCACCCGACGCATTGCGCGGCGCTGCGCGCTCTGCTAAGCCGCCGTCCCCGGGCTCCCGGGACTCACTCCTCCGGCGGGGCCGGCGGTACCACCGCGACCGGGCTCGCCGCGTGCAGCAGCACGGCCTGGGTGACGGAGCCCATCATGCGGGCCGGTGCGAGCAGCCGCCGCCGGTGCCGGCCGACCACGACCAGGTCGGCGTCCCTGGAGGCGGCGACGAGGAGGCCGGCCGCGTCGCCGGGCAGTGCCTCGGCGTCGGCGCGGACCTCGGGGTGGCGCTTCAGGTGCGGGGTGAGGAAGCCCTCCGCGAGGGCACGGGTCTCGTTCTCCACGGCCTCCTGGTCGACCACGGGCGGCAGCGGCTGGCCGGGCGCGGACCAGGTCTGCACCGGCCACGGGTAGGCGGCGATCACCTGGAGCCTGGCGTCGCGCCGGGCGGCCTCGGCGAAGGCGAAGGAGAGGACGGCCTCGTCGGGACTGTCGGCGTGTACGCCGACGACGACCCGGGGCCCGGGTTCGGCCGGCTTCTCGCCGTGTACCTCGCGGCCGGGCTCGGGTACGACCACCACCGGGCACTCGGCGTCCCGGGCGGCGGCGAGGCCGTTGGAGCCGAGCAGCAGGCTGGCGAAGCCGCCGCGGCCCCGGGAGCCGAGCACCAACAGGGCTGCTTCGCCTCCCAGTTCGGGCAGGACGGCCCCGGGTACGCCCTCCAGGGCGACGTACTCCACGGCCGGCTGCCCGGCGCGGTCCGCGAGCCGGGTGCGCACCTCGTCCAGCACCGGGTCGCCCTCGGCCTCGGGTGGTGCGGCGACCAGGACGTCCGCCTGGCCCCAGGCGGCGTACTGCCGTACGTGCACCACGCGCAGCGGTGCCCCGCGGCGGCGGGCGGCGTCCGCGGCCCAGTCCAGGGCACGCAGGCTGTTCGCGGACCCGTCGACCGCGGCGATGACCGGTGCAGCGCTCATGCTTCCTCACCTCCGGAACACGACCTTCCCCTTGCTGGGGCCAGCCTCGCTCAGGCGGGGCCCCGGCAGGGCGCTGCTGGTCGCGTGTCCGGAAATCCGCTCGTGACACCCCCGGTTCAGGTGAGATCGGGTACGGCTGCGGGCCCGGCGTCAGGTGAGGTCGAACTCGCCCTCCCGGGCGCCGGAGACGAAGGCACCCCATTCGGCGGGGGTGAAGATCAGGGACGGGCTCTCGGGCCGGCCGCTGTTGCGCATCGCGATGAAACCCTCGACAAAGGCGATCTGGACATCGCCCAGACCTCGGCTGCTGGACTGCCACTTGGCCCCGCTGAGATCCAGCTCCGGCTTGTCCCAGCCCGCGAGCGGGTGCTGCTGGGTGGTGGTCTCGGCCACGTCCGTGCTCCTCCCGGTTCGTCGTCCGCGGTCAGCCTAGCGACCGGTCGCTGCGGCGGACAGGGCACGCGGGGACGACCTTTGCGGCCATGGCGGTCCGGCCGCCCGGGCCGGCGCGGCCGGCGGGTCAGGAGTCGGGCCGCTCGGAGCCCACCAGCCACATGGAGAAGAACTGCGAGCCGCCGCCGTACGCGTGCCCGAGCACCCGGCGGGCCCGGTCCACCTGGTGCTCCCCGGCCCGGCCGCGCACCTGGAGGGCGGCCTCGGCGAAGCGGATCATTCCGGAGGCGCCGATGGGGTTGGTGGACAGCACCCCGCCGGACATGTTGACGGGCAGGTCGCCGTCGAGCGCGGTGGCGCCGGACTCGGTGAGCTTCCAGCCCTCGCCCTCCGCGGCGAAGCCGAGGTTCTCCAGCCACATGGGCTCGTACCAGGAGAACGGCACGTAGATCTCGGCCGCGTCGATGTCCCGGCGCGGGTCGGTGACGCCGGCCTGCCGGTAGACGTCGGCGGCGCAGTCCTTGCCGGCCTGCGGGGAGACGAAGTCCTTGCCGGCGAACAGGGTGGGTTCGCTGCGCATGGCGCCGCCGAGCAGCCAGGCGGGCGGCCGGGGCGCGCGGGCGGCTCCGGCGCGGTCGGTGAGGACCATGGCGCAGGCACCGTCGGAGGACGGGCAGGTCTCGGAGTAGCGAATGGGGTCCCACAACATGGGTGACGCCACCACCTTCTCCAGGGTGATGTCGTGTTCGTGGAGGTGGGCGTAGGGGTTCTTCAGGGCGTTGCGCCGGTCCTTGTAGGCGACGAGGGCGCCGATGGAGTCGGGGGCGCCGCTGCGCCGCATGTAGGCCCGCACATGGGGGGCGAAGAAGCCGCCGGCCCCGGCGAGCAGGGGCTGTTGGAAGGGGATGGGCAGGGACAGGCCCCACATGGCGTTGGACTCGGACTGTTTTTCGAAGGCGAGGGTGAGGACCGTGCCGTGGACGCGGGCGGCGACCAGGTTGGCCGCGACCAGCGCGGTGGAGCCGCCGACGGAGCCCGCGGTGTGCACCCGGAGCATCGGTTTGCCGACGGCGCCGAGCGCGTCGGCGAGGTACAGCTCGGGCATCATCACGCCCTCGAAGAAGTCGGGCGCCTTCCCGATGACGACGGCGTCGATGTCGGCCCAGGCCAGTTCGGCGTCCTCCAGGGCCCGTTGGGCCGCTTCGCGGACGAGTCCGGCGATGGACACGTCCCGGCGGGCGGCCACGTGCCTGGTCTGGCCGATCCCGACGACGGCCACGGGTTCCTTGCTCATCGTGGATCCCCTTCGAGTACGGCGACCAGGTTCTGCTGGAGGCAGGGGCCGGAGGTGGCGTGGGCGAGGGCGCGGTCGGAGGCGCCGCGGTGGATGCGGGCGGCGGCCTCGCCGACGCGGATGAGTCCGGCGGCCATGACGGGGTTGGCGGCGAGGGCGCCGCCCGACGGGTTCACGCGTACGCCGTCGTCCAGGCGGAGGGCCCGGCGCAGGACCACCTCCTGGGAGCTGAACGGCGCGTGCAGTTCGGCGGTGTCGACGGGCCGTTCGAAGGCGCCCGCGTGCTCGGCGGCGAGGCGGGTGGAGGGTGAGTCGGTGAGGTCGCGCACGCCCAGGGCGTGGGCCTCGATGCGGTGGTCGATGCCCCGGATCCAGGCGGGTCGCGCGCACAGCCGGCGGGCCCCCTCCCCCGCGGCGAGGATGACGGCGGCGGCGCCGTCGCCGACGGGCGGGCAGTCGCCGGTGCGCAGGGGCCGTACGACGTAGTCGCCCTGCGGTACCCGACCGCGGAGCTGGGCGTGCGGGTTGGCGGTGGCGTCGGCCCTGCTGCGGGCGCCGACGGCGGCGAGCGCACGTTCGTCGGTATGGCCGGCGTCCATGAGTGCCTGCGCCTGGAGGGCGGCGAGGGCTATGGCGTCGGGCCACAGGGGGGCCAGGTAGTAGGGGTCGAGCTGGCGGGTGAGCACGTCCCGCACGGAGCCGGGTGAGCACTTGCCGTAGGAGTAGACGAGCGCGGTGTCGGCGTCGCCGGTGAGCAGCTTGGTCCAGGCCTCGTACAGGGCCCAGGCGCCGTCCGTCTCGACGTGCGACTCGGAGATCGGGGGCCAGGCGCCGACGCCGTCGAGGGCGAGGGTGAAGGAGAAGGCGCGGCCGGCGAGGTAGTCGCTGGAGCCGGAGCAGGTGAAGCCGATGTCGGCGGTCTTCAGGCCGGTCTGCGCCAGGACGTCGTGGAGGACGGGCATGAGCATCTCGACCTCGGAGGACTCCGCGGTGGAGCGCCGGTGGTCGGTCTGTGCGAAGGCGACGACGGCGATGTCCCGGGGGCCGGGGGCTTCCTCGCTGGTCACAGCAGCTCCTTGTACGTCTCGTAGTCCGCGTCGGGTTCGCCGGTGGGCCGGTAGTGGTCGGGGTACCGGGCGCCCTCGGTCCACACCGGTTCGACGCGCAGGCCCATGCGCACCCGGTCGTAGGGGATGCCGCCGATACGGGCGTGCAGGGCGAGGTCGGCGCCGTCGAGGGCGATGTGCGCGTAGACGTAGGGCACCTCGATGTCGAGGTTCGCCGTGTGCGAGGCCTTGATGTTGACGATGCAGAAGGTGGTGACCGTGCCGCGGGGACCGACTTCGACCTGTTCGGCTGTGGCGAGGCCACATGTGGGGCACGCACCCCTGGGCGGGGCGTACACCTTGCGGCAGGACGGGCAGCGTTCGCCGACGGTGCGCCGTTCGGAGAGGGCGCCGATGTAGGCGGACTGGGCGCGGCCGGGCGAGTAGGTGTAGTCGAGGCGGGCGGGGGCGACGATGCCGGTGAGCGGGTGGTCGAAGGTGCCGCTGTGACCGCCCGGTGTGACGGGTTCGCCCGCGTACGGTTCGAAGCAGGCGATGTCGGTGATGGCGCCGGTGCGGTCCGCGGCCCAGCGCACGCGCACCCGCATGCCGGTGCGGACGGCGTCGGGGCCGGGGGCGTCGAGGGCGTGCAGCAGGGCGGTGTCGGCGCCGTCGAGGCGCACCAGAACCCAGGCGAAGGGGGTGGTGAGGGGCTGGCCGCGGCGCGGGGCGGGGTTCCAGGCCCAGGTGGTGACCGTGCCGGTGGGGGCGACCTCGACCAGGTCGCGGATCTCCTCGGCGGTGACGGGGTCGTACTCGACGGGCGGGACGAGGGTGCGCCCGTCGGTGGTGCGCACGCCGAGAAGGACACGTTCGCGCAGGCCGGTGAGGAAGGCGCTCTGGACGGGGCCGAGGGAGCGGGTGAAGGGGAACTCGACGACGAGTGGGGCGGAGAGTACTTCGGGCATCGGCTGCCTCCTCGGGAGGTCGGCGGTGAGGGCGCCGTGGGGGCGCGGGGAGCTGCGCGACGGGCCGGGGGCGGCCCGCGGTGGCGCGGACGGCGTCCGCCGCGATGGCGTCCGGAGCGTCAGGCGCGCTTGTAGACGGGGGGCCGTTTCTCCGCGAAGGCGCGGGCACCCTCCTTGGCGTCGGCGGTGTCGAACACGGCCCAGCCGCGGGCCAGTTCGGCGGCGAGTCCGTCGGTCTCGGTCATCTCCGCGGTCTCGTACACGGACGCCTTGACGGCCTCCACGGCGAGCGGGCCGCAGGAGTTGATCCGTTCGGCGATCTCCAGGGCTCTGGCGAGGGCGGTGCCGTCGGGGACGACGTGTCCGATCAGGCCGATGCCGGCGGCTTCGGGGGCGCTGTAGGGGCGCCCGGTGAGCAGCATCTCCAGGGCGTGGGTGCGCGGGATCTGGCGCTGGAGGCGGACGGTGGAGCCGCCGATCGGGAACAGACCGCGTCTGACCTCGAACAGGCCGAAGGTCGCGGACTCGCCCGCGACGCGGATGTCGGTGCCCTGGAGGATCTCGGTGCCGCCGGCGACGCAGTGGCCCTCGACGGCGGCGATCACCGGTTTGCGGGGGCGGTGGTGGCGCAGCATCGCCTTCCAGTGCAGGTCGGGATCGGCCTTCAGCCGGTCGCGGTACCGCTGTCCCTGCATGCCGTCGCCGGCCAGCGCCTTGAGGTCCATGCCGGCGCAGAACGCGCCGCCGGCGCCGGTGAGGACGATCGAGCGGACCGAGTCGTCCGCGTCGGCCTGGAGCCAGCCGTCGTACAGGCCGACGAGCATCGCCAGGGAGAGCGCGTTCCTGGCGTCGGGCCGGTTGAGCGTGAGCACCAGTGTGGCGCCTTCCCGCTGCACGGTGAGGTGTTCCGTCCCCTGCATGGGCCATCTCCCCTCGGTCGGAACGAGAACAGGTTGCAGGAGTGGAGGGGGCACTTCAAGGGTTTTCTGACAGGCAGTCAGATTTCTTGGTCCGGGGCCCTTCCCACTTGCCGCCCCCTTTGCTCTGATGACCGGCGAGCCGACGGATGCGCCTCTCGTCGCCAGGACGTGCCGGGGTCAGGAGGAAGCGGTGGAGTACAACATTGCCGACCTGTTCGAGTCGGTCGTCGACGTGGCCGCGGACCGCGAGGCGCTCGTGTACCTCGACCATCCCGGCACGGGTGCGGAGCGCCGGCTGACCTACGCCGAGCTGGACGCCGCCGCCAACCGCGTCGCGCACCACCTGATGGACACCGGCATACGGCCCGGCGAGCACCTCGGCCTCCACCTGTACAACGGCGTCGAGTACCTGCAGACGGTGCTGGCCTGCCTGAAGGCCAGGATCGTCCCGGTGAACGTCAACTACCGCTATGTCGAGGACGAGTTGGTGTACCTCTACCGGGACGCGGACCTGGTCGCGCTGGTCTTCGACGCGGAGTTCGAGGACCGGGTCGCCGGGGCGCTGCCGCGGGCGCCGAAGCTGCGGCATCTGCTGCGGGTGGGCACCCCGGCCGCGCGACGGGTGGCCGGGGCGGTGCCGTTCGCCGCCGCGGAGGCCGCCGGGGCGCCCGGGCGGGGCTTTCCCGTGCGTTCCGGGGACGACCAGTTCATCATCTACACCGGCGGTACGACGGGCATGCCGAAGGGGGTGATGTGGCGTCAGGAGGACCTGTTCTTCGCCGGGCTGGGCGGCGGGGCGCCGACCGGGGAGCCGGTGAGGACACCGCAGGAGCTGGCCGAGCGGGTCGCCGCGGGAGGCTTCGGGATCACCTTCTTCCCCGCTCCCCCGCTGATGCACGGCACGTCGACGCTCACCGCGTTCATCGGCTTCAACTTCGGCCAACGGGTCGTCCTGCACCGGAAGTTCGTTCCGGAGGAGGTGCTGCGGACCGTCGAGCGGGAGCGGGTCACCAGCATGTCGCTGGTCGGGGACGCGATGCTCCGGCCGCTGGTCGACGCGCTCGCCGGACCGCTGAAGGGCACCGACTGCTCGTCGCTGTTCTCCGTCTCCTCATCGGGTGCGATCATGTCGGAGACGGTGCGCCGGCAGTTCCGCGAGCTGCTCCCCAACGCGGTGCTGCTCAACAACTTCGGCTCCTCCGAGTCCGGCTTCAACGGCACCGCGACCGAGGACGCGGGCCCCGAACGCGGCTTCCGCATCCGGGTCAACTCCCGCACCCGCGTGGTCGATCCGGTGACGCGTGAGCCGGTGGCGCCGGGCGAGGTGGGCCGCGTCGCGCAGTGCGGCCATGTGCCGCTCGGCTACTACAACGACCCGGCGAAGACCGCCGAGACGTTCTTCGAGCGGGACGGGCGGCGCTGGGTACTGCTCGGCGACATGGCGACGGTCGACGCGGACGGCGTGGTCACCGTCCTGGGCCGGGGCTCGCAGTGCATCAACACCGGTGGCGAGAAGGTGTACCCGGAGGAGGTCGAGCAGGCGCTCAAGGCGCATCCGGACGTGTACGACGCGCTGGTCGCCGGGGTGCCGGACGCCCGGTGGGGCAACCATGTGGCGGCCGTGGTGCAGCTGCGCCCGGGGGCGCCGCGCCCCTCGCTCGCCGACATCCAGCGCCACTGCCGCAGCCGCCTGGCCGGTTACAAGGTCCCCCGCCAGCTGGTCGTCGCGGACACCATCCGGCGCTCGCCGAGCGGCAAGGCCGACTACCGGTGGGCGCGCCGGGTGGCGGTGGCTGCGGAGCCGCCGGGGGCCGGGTGACCCGCGCCGGGGAGGCCGCGGGAACCGGCGGCCGGCGCCCCCTGGACCGGTTCCCGAAGGGGTACGGCCCCTCGGCCGGGCCGACGGCCCTCAGCGGTCGAGGAAGGCGAGCGTACGGCTCGTGAACCACTCCGGGTCGTCCAGCCAGGGGTAGTGGCCGGCGCCGGGCTGCACGGTGCACTCGGCGGCCGGGAAGGCCTCGGCGGTGCGGCGGGCGAGGTCGGGGCGGGGACCGCCGTCGAGCCCGCCCGCGTACACGAGGGCCGGCGCTTCCAGGGCGGCGAGGGCCGCCCGGGTCGCGTCCGGGGTGAAGGCGCCCTCGGCGAAGTAGCGCTCGCCCGCCTCGTCGTTGGTCTGGTGCGGCTCGGCGTCCGTGTGCGCCCGGGCGGTGTCGTCCCAGCGGCCGTGGAAGAACGGCAGGAACACGTCGTCGAACTCCGCCTCGCCGGCGAGCCAGGCGCGGAAGGCGGGGAACGCCTCGGCGAACCACGGCTCGTCGGCGCGCAGCCGGGCCGCGGCCAGCCGGTCCTCGGGCGTGGCCCGCAACCCCAGGGCCGACGGGTTGGGGGTGATCAGGAGCAGTCGCCGGATCCGCTGCGGGTGGCGGGCCGCGTAGAGCATCGCCAGGGCGGCACCCGCCGAGTGGGCGACCAGATCCATGTGTTCCAGACCCATGTGGGCTCGCCATACCTCCACGTCCTCGACCATCCGGTCACAGCGGTACGTCGCCGGGTCCGCCGGCACCTCCGAGTCACCGGTGCCCCGCAGGTCGAGCAGGGCGAGCCGGCGATAAGCGGCGAGGTGGCCGAGGTCCCCGAGGTAGGCGGAGGCCCGCATGGGACCGCCGGGCAGCACGGCGAGCGGCTCTCCGGCGCCCCGCAGGTGGTAGGCGAGCCGGGTGCCGTCGGTGGCGGTGAAGGTCGGCATACGGAGGATCATCGCGGCGGGCCGCACCGGGGCGCAACGTGCTTCGCGGCCCGGGAAATTCCCGCCACCCTCTTGCCTCGGGCCGCGTGACCTGCGTTACTGGCCCCGAACGGATCGACCGAATGATCGGTCGGGCAGTAGGTGCGGCTGGTGAGGGAGACGTCGCGATGGCCGGTGTGACGGACCTGTTCGACGCGGGCGAACGGCTCGCGCCCGGGGAACTGCGGGCGCTGCAACTGGAGCGGCTGCGCGCCACTCTGCGGCACGCCTACGCGCACGTGCCGTTCTACCGGGAATCCTTCGACAAGGCCGGCGTCCACCCCGAGGACTGCCGTTCGCTCGCCGACCTCGCCCGCTTCCCCTTCACCACCAAGGCCGACCTGCGGGAGAACTACCCGTACGGCATGTTCGCCGTGCCCCGGGAGCGGATCCGCCGGCTGCACGCCTCCAGCGGCACCACGGGACGCCCCACGGTGGTCGGCTACACCGACAACGACCTTTCCCTGTGGGCCGACATGGTGGCGCGCTCGATCCGAGCGGCCGGCGGCCGGCCCGGCGACGTCGTCCATGTGGCCTACGGCTACGGGCTGTTCACCGGCGGCCTGGGCGCCCACTACGGTGCCGAACGCCTCGGCTGTACGGTCGTCCCCGCGTCCGGCGGCATGACGGCCCGGCAGGTGCAGCTGATCCAGGACCTGGAACCGTCCGTCATCATGGTGACCCCCTCCTACATGCTCACTCTGCTGGACGAGTTCGAGCGGCATGGCGTGGACCCGCGCGGCACCTCGCTGCGGGTCGGCGTCTTCGGGGCCGAGCCCTGGACCGAGCGGATGCGGCGGGAGATCGAGGAACGGTTCGCGATCGACGCCGTCGACATCTACGGACTGTCCGAGGTGATCGGCCCCGGTGTCGCCCAGGAGTGCGCGGAGACCAAGGACGGCCTCCATGTGTGGGAGGACCACTTCTACCCCGAGATCGTGGACCCCCTCACCGGCGAGGTGCTGCCCGAGGGCGAGCGGGGCGAGCTGGTGTTCACCTCGCTGACCAAGGAGGCCATGCCGGTCGTGCGGTACCGGACGCGGGACCTGACGCGGCTGCTGCCCGGCACGGCCCGGGTGTTCCGGAGGATGGAGAGGATCACCGGGCGCAGCGACGACATGGTGATCCTGCGCGGGGTCAACCTGTTCCCCACCCAGATCGAGGAGATCGTGCTGCGCACGCCCGGGGTGGCTCCGCACTTCCAGCTGCGGCTCACCCGCCAGGGCCGCCTGGACGCGCTGACCGTCCGGGCCGAGGCCCGCCCGGACGCGCCGCCGGAGACCCGGGAGGCGGCGGCCGGGGCCATCGTCGCGGCGGTCAAGGACGGCATCGGCGTGTCGGTCGACGTGGAGATCGTGGAACCGGAGTCGCTGGAGCGGTCGGTGGGCAAGATCCGCCGCATCGTGGACCTGCGCCCGCGCGACGGCGGACAGGGGTAGGCCGCCCGGAACACGCACGCACCGGGCCCCGCTCGACCCGGCCGGAAGCCGGCGTCTCCGGAACCGGCCTGATCCGGAGGAGAGAACCTAGCCGCCGAAGCGGGCGCGCAGCTCGCGCTTGAGGATCTTGCCGCTGGCGTTGCGGGGCAACTCGCTCACGAACAGCACCCTTTTGGGTGCCTTGAACGGCGTGAGCCGCTCCCTCACGTGTGCGACGAGCTGTTCCTCCGTCACCTCGCCGCGCGGGACGACGACGGCCGTGACGGCCTCGATCCACCGCTCGTCGGGCAGCCCGATCACCGCGGCCTCCGCGACGGCCTCGTGGGTGTACAGGGCGTCCTCGACCTGCCGTGAAGCCACCAGTACGCCACCGGAGTTGATGACGTCCTTCACCCGGTCCACGATGGTGAAGTAGCCCTCGGCGTCCCGCACCGCGAGGTCTCCGGAGCGGAACCAGCCGTCGCGGAAGGCCGCGGCGGTCTCTTCGGGCTTGTCCCAGTAGCCCTCGCACAGCTGCGGCGAGCGGTAGACGATCTCGCCGGGTGTGCCGGCGGGGACGTCCTCGCCGTCCTCGTCGACCACCCGGGCGTCGACGAACAGCACGGGCCGGCCGCAGGAGTCCATCCGGCCCTCGTGCTCCTCGGGGCCGAGGACGGTGGCCAGCGGCCCGATCTCGCTCTGCCCGAAGCAGTTGTAGAAAGCGAGCCCCGGCAGCCGCTCGCGCAGGCGCTCCAGGACCGGCACCGGCATGACCGAGGCGCCGTAGTAGGCCTTGCGCAGCCCGGACAGGTCCCGGGTCGCGAAGTCCGGGCGGCCCGCCAGGCCGATCCAGACCGTCGGCGGGGCGAACAGGCTGTCCACGCGCCCCTCCTCGACCAGGTCGAGCAGCCGGTCCCCGTCGGGGCCGTCGAGGATGAGGTTGGTCGCGCCGACCGCCAGGCAGGGCAGCAGGAAGACGTGCAGCTGCGCAGAGTGGTACAGCGGCAGCGCGTGCGCGGGGCGGTCGCCCGCGCTCAGGTCGAGGGCGGTGATCGCGCTCAGGTAGGCGTGCACCAGGGCGCGGTGCGTCATCATCGCGCCCTTGGGCAGCGCGGTGGTGCCCGAGGTGTAGAGCAGCTGCACCAGGTCCTCGGTGCGCGGCTCGGGGCCGTCGTACACGGGTGCCGTCGCGAGCCGGGCGAGGAGCGAGTCCCCGGCGTCGCGCAGCGGCAGGGTGCGGACGCCGTCGGGGAGCCGGTCCGCGAGGGCGGGGTCGGCGAGGACCAGGGAGCTGCCGGACTGGCGGACGAGGTACGCGAGGTCGTCGCCGGTCAGGTTCTGGTTGACCGGCACGTGCACGAGGCCGGCGCGGGCACAGGCCAGGAAGCCGATCAGGTAGGCGTCCGAGTTGTGGCCGTAGGAGCCGACCCGGTCGCCGGCGGTGAGGCCCTGGCCGAGCAGGACGCTCGCCGCGCGGGAGACGGCCTCGTCCAGTTCCTCGTACGTCCAGGCGCGGTCGCCGTACCGGACGGCGGTCCGCGCCGGGGTGCGCCGGGCGCTGCGCCGCAGCACCCCGTCGACCGTGCTGCCCTGTCCCTGCGTCATGACCCATGATCCTCGGTCCCTCACCGGGGCGGGTCAAGCACCCGGGAGACCCGGACACCTACCGATTGGCGGGCACGCTCAACCGCTCCTCACACGGGGCGTGTACGTCCCTCCCAGTAGGGGTCCCGCAACCGCCGCTTGTACAGCTTGCCGTTGGGGTCGCGGGGCATCTCGGTGACGAAGTCGACGCTCTTGGGCCGCTTGTAGCCGGCGAGCCGCCCGGCGCAGTGGTCCAGGAGCGCGGCGGCCAGGTCGGGGCCGGGCTCGTGCCCGGGGGCCGGTTCGACCACGGCCTTGACCTCCTCGCCCCAGTCGTCGTGCGGGATGCCGAAGACGGCGGCGTCGGCGACGGCGGGATGGGCGAGCAGGGCGGACTCGATCTCGGCCGGGTAGATGTTCACCCCGCCGGAGATGATCATGTCGATCTTGCGGTCGCGGAGGAAGAGGTAGCCGTCCTCGTCCAGGTAGCCGAGGTCGCCGACGGTGAAGAAGTCGCCGATGCGGTTCTTCATCGTCTTGGTCTCGTCCTTGTGGTACGAGAAGCCGCCGGTGTTCATCTTCAGGTACACGGTGCCGAGTTCACCGGGCGGCAGCCGCCTGCCGTCGTCGTCGAAAACGGCGAGTTCGCTGATGGGCCAGGCCTTGCCGACGGTGCCGGGCTTCTTCAGCCAGTCCTCGGTGGTGGCGAAGGCCCCGCCGCCCTCGCTCGCCGCGTAGTACTCCTCCACACAGTCGCCCCACCAGTCGATCATCGCGCGTTTCACATGGTCGGGGCAGGGCGCGGCGCCGTGGATGGCGTGCCGCATGGAGGAGACGTCGTACGACCGCCGTACCGCCTCGGGCAGCGCGAGCAGCCGGTGGAACTGGGTGGGGACCATATGGGTGTGGGTGCACTTGTGTGCGTCGATGACACGGAGCATCTCCTCGGGCGTCCACTTGTCCATCACTACCAGGCGGTGCCCGATGTGCAGGGAGGCGCCCGCGAACTGTAGGACGGCGGTGTGGTACAGCGGGGAGCAGACGAGGTGCACGTTGTCGTCGTACGGCTTGATGCCGAAGATGCCGAGGAAGCCGCCGAGGTAGGCCTCCTCGGGGCGCTTTCCGGGCAGCGGGCGGCGGATGCCGCGCGGGCGTCCGGTCGTGCCCGAGGTGTAGTTCATCACCCAGCCCAGTTCCCGGTCCCCGGGCGCCGAGTCGGGTTGGCCGTCGAGGAGTTCGGGGTACGGCCGGAAGCCCTCGGCCGTGCCGACGGCGTACCGGTGGCTCGCCGGCAGTCCGGCCTCGTCGGCGGCCTGGCGGGCCGGCCCGGCGAACCGTTCGTGGGCGATGAGCACCTTGGCGCCGGAGTCGGCGACGATCCAGGCGATCTCCGAGCCCACGAAGTGGTGGTTGACGGGGACGAGGTAGAAGCCGGCCTGGCTGGCGGCGAGGTAGGCGGTGAGGAACTCGGCGCCGTTGGGCAGGACGACCGCGAAGGCGTCCCCGCGCCGCAGGCCGGCGGCGCGCAGGCCGTGGACGAGGCGGTTGGCGGCGGCGTGCAGCCGGCCGGCCGTCCACTCCTCGCCGTCCGGGGCGATCAGGACCGTACGGCCCGGGTCCTGGGCGGCCTGGGCCCAGAAACCGGCGGGGGGTGTGTTCGCGGGTGCGCTCACGACTGGCCGCTCCTTCCGGCGATGCGGTTGATGCGGTCCACGGCCTGTTCGAAGCCGCGGGTGAGGTCGTCGACGACCTCCTGGACGCCGCGTTCGGCGGTCATCCGGCCGACGATCTGGCCGACGGGGGTGCCGAGCAGCGGTTCGACCTCGTACTTCTGGATGCGGGAGACGGCCTCGGCGACCAGCAGTCCCTGCAGGGGCATGGGGAGGGTGCCGGGGCCCGCCGGGTCGTCCCAGGCGTCGGTCCACGCGGTACGGAGCTGGCGGGCGGGTTTCCCGGTCAGGGCGCGGGAGCGGACGGTGTCCCCGGAGCCGGCGGCGAGCAGCTTGCGGGTGAGGGCGGCCGAGTGGAGGTCAGCTTCGGTGGTGGTCAGCCATATGGAGCCCAGCCACACACCTTGGGCGCCGAGAGTGAGCGCGGCGGCCACCTGCCGGCCGCTGCCGATACCCCCTGCGGCCAGCACGGGCAGCGGGTCGACGGCGTCCACGATCTCGGGGGTGAGCACCATGGTGGCGATCTCCCCGGTGTGGCCGCCGGCCTCGTAGCCCTGGGCCACGACGATGTCGATGCCCGCGTCCTGGTGTTTGCGGGCGTGCCGGGCGCTGCCGGCGAGGGCGGCGACGAGGACGTCCCGGTCGTGGGCGCGCGAGACGACGTCGGCGGGCGGGGAGCCGAGGGCGTTGGCCAGCAGCCGTACCGGGTGGTCGAAGGCGACGTCGAGCTGGGTGCGGGCGACCTGCTCCATCCAGCCGGTGATGCGCCACCCGGACGCCTCGCCGTCGGCCAGTTCCGGCACCCCGTGCGCGGCGAGGGTGTCCCGCACGAACCGCCGGTGTTCCTCGGGGATCATCGCCTCGACGTCCGCCTCGGTCACGCCGTCGACCTTCTTGGCGGGCATGACCACGTCCAGCCCGTAGGGCCGGCCGCCGGTGTGCGTGTCGAGCCAGTCGAGGTCGCGTCTGAGGTCGTCGGGTGCGGTGTAGCGGACCGCCCCGAGAACGCCGAGGCCGCCGGCCCGGCTGATGGCCGCGGCGACGGCGGGGAACGGCGTGAAGCCGAAGACGGCGTGCTCGATTCCCAGTTTCTCGCTCAGCTCGGTCTGCATGGGCGCAGGATGCCGCAGCGGACCGGACGACGGAAGGCTTTTTCTGATGCTCCGTCAGTTTTCCCCCGATGCGGTCAGGTGCGCTCCAGCACCGCCATCGCCGCGTTGTGCCCCGGCACCCCGCTCACCCCTCCCCCGCGCACCGCACCCGCCCCGCACAGCAGGACGTTCGCGTGCCGTGTCTCGACTCCCCAACGGCCGCTGTCCTGCTGGGCGTAGGGCCAGGACAGCGCCCGGTGGAAGATGTTGCCGCCGGGCAGCCGCAGGTCCCGTTCGAGGTCGAGCGGGGTCTTCGCCTCGATGCAGGGGCGGCCGTCGGCGTCGGTGGCCAGGCAGTCGGCGAGGGGTTCGGCGAGGTGGGCGTCGAGCTGGGCGAGGGTGGACTTCAGCAGTTCCTCGCGTACGGCGTCGTTGTCCCGGTCGAAGAGCCGGGCCGGGGTGTGCAGGCCGAACAGGGTGAGCGTGTGGTAGCCGCGCTCGGCGAGGCCGGCGCCGAGGATCGTGGGGTCGGTCAGGGAGTGGCAGTAGATCTCGGACGGCGGTGCGGTGGGCAGTTCGCCGGCGGCGGCCTGGGCGTGGGCGGTGGCCAGTTGCCGGTAGCCCTCGGCGATGTGGAAGGTGCCCGCGAAGGCCTCCCGGGGTTCGGCGTCGGGGTCGCGCAGCCGGGGCAGCCGCTCCAGCAGCATGTTCACCTTGAGCTGGGCGCCTTCGGCGGGTTCGGGCGCCATGTCACCGGTGAGGGCGGCCAGTTCGTGGGGGGAGGCGTTGACCAGGACGTGCCGGGCGGCGGCCACGCTCTCGCCGTCGGCCGTGCGGTAGACGACCTCGGCGGTGCGCCCGTCGGTGTCGATCCGGACCGCCTCGTGCCCGGTGGCGATGCGCGCCCCCGCCGTGCGCGCCGCGGCGGCCAGCGCGTCGGTGAGGGCGCCCATGCCGCCGACGGGCACGTCCCAGGCGCCGGTGCCGCCGCCGATGACGTGGTAGAGGAAGCAGCGGTTCTGGGCGAGGGAGGGGTCGTGGGCGTCGGCGAAGGTGCCGATGAGCGCGTCGGTGAGGACGACGCCCCGCACCAGGTCGTCGGCGAAGGTCTCCTCGACGGCCACGCCGAGCGGCTCCTCGAACAGGGCCCGCCACGCGGTCTCGTCGTCGATGCGGCGGCGCAGTGCGTCGCGGGTGGGCAGCGGTTCGGTGAGGGTCGGGAAGACGCGCTGGGCGACGCGGCCCGTCATGTCGTAGAAACGCCGCCAGGCCTCGTACTCGCGGTCGCCGCCGGTGAGCCGGGCGAAGGCCTCCCGGGTGCGCTGCTCGCTCCCGCCGACCAGGAGGCCGGTGGGCCGCCCGGCCCGCTCCACGGGGGTGTACGAGGAGATGGCGCGGGCCCGGACGCGGAAGTCCAGCCCGAGGTCGCGCACGATCTTCCCGGGCAGCAGGCTGACCAGGTAGGAGTAGCGGGACAGCCGGGCGTCGATCCCGGCGAACGGGCGGGTGGAGACGGCCGCGCCGCCGGTGTGGTCCAGCCGTTCCAGCACCAGCACGGAGCGGCCGGCCCGGGCCAGGTAGGCGGCGGCGACCAGGCCGTTGTGGCCGGCGCCGACGATGACGGCGTCGTACGCGCGGGGTGTCTCGTTCGCGGGCATGGTTCTTCGTAGCACGCGGTGATCCACGGCGGATAGAGGCGGTCCGGCGCCGGTCACCGGGGCAGTCTGGCCGGTGCCGGGCGGGCGTCCGGGCCGAGGCGCGCCATGGCGCGCAGGATGTGCTTCGGCGGGAGCTGCCAGCGCAGCCGGGCCGGTACGCGGCGCAGCAGGGCGCCGGTGGCGCGCAGCCGGCGGGTGACGGTGGCGGGCGCGGGGGCCGGTCTGCCGTACAGCTCGTGGGCGTACGGCGGCAGCGCGGCGTACGCCAGCAGCGCGACCCGCCGCCACAGCAGGGCGCGGGCCGGGACGAGGAGGGGGTGCACCGGCGGGCGGCGCAGGAAGTCGTCCACCTCGCGTGCCTCGGGCCCGGCGGCCAGCTGCGGGCGGACCCGTTCGAAGTACGCGGCCAGTTCCGCCCGGTCGGCGGGTACGGTCCTCGGGTCGAGGCCCACCAGCCGTGCGGCGGCCCGGTGTTCGGCTATGTACCGGTCGGCCTGGGCGTCGGTGAACGGGAAGCCTGAGCGGCGCAGGACGTGCAGGTAGGAGTCGATCTCCGCGCAGTGCACCCAGAGCAGCAGCTCGGGTTCGCCGACGCCGTAGCGCTCGCCGGTGTCCGGGTCGGTCACGGTGAGCACGCTGTGGATCTTCCGGACGCGGGCGCCGGCCCGTTCGGCGGCCTCGGTCGTGCCGTAGGTCGTCGTCCCGACGAAGTTCGCGGTGCGCATCAGCCGCCCCCAGGCGTCCCGCCGGAAGTCGGAGTTCTGCGTGACACCGCGGACCGCGCGCGGATGCAGGGCCTGGAGGTAGAGCGCGCGGATCCCGGCGACCCACATCATGGGGTCGCCGTGCACCTGCCAGGTCACGGAGTGCGGTGTGAACAGCCCGGGGTCACCCCTGCCCGAACGTGTGACCACAGCCATTGGTTGTCACCTCTTACCGCTGCCAGACCTGCACTTTTGCCAACCAGCGGCGGCATCGCTCCGCGCCGGCCACCGGGCTTTCCTGGCACATCGGTACACGCCGACGGCTCCCAGCTCACGGCGTCTCCGTACCCACGGCACCGCCGCACGCATGAGACACCGCTCTGCGATCAATACCTGCCCAGATGGTCAGTGGATAATTCACTTGAAAGGGTAGTCAGCTATCTCGCACAGCGTGCCTTGCCCCTACGTGCAGAGCGCGAGATCGGCTCACCATGTAGCGAGGCTCGACCCGGTGCCACTTGATCCACAAGGCCTGCGACGGGATTGCCCACCACATAGCACAGTCGCTCTGATCGACACGGCGACTCGTCATGCCGTCGGACGGCTGGCACATGCCGGGTCGAGTGCGTGGAAGCGGCCGCCAAGGCAAAGCTGTGGGCCGGCCGGGCAGGGCAACAGCTCGGCGAGTCTCGCGCCGCAAGCCCGTTCAGCCGTCCCAGGTCCAGTTGGCGACCTCGGGCAGGTCCGTGCCGTGCTCGCGGATCCAGACGTGGTGGCGCTGCCGGGCATCCTCCATCTGCTGGCGTACGGCCGCCGCCCGGACGGCGAGGCCGGGGACACGGTCGATGACATCCATGACGAGGCGGTAGCGGTCGAGGTCGTTGCGGACCACCATGTCGAAGGGGGTGGTCGTGGTGCCGATCTCCTTGTAGCCGCGCACGTGCAGGTTCGGGTGCCCGGTGCGGCGGTAGGCGAGGCGGTGGATGAGCCACGGGTAGCCGTGGTAGGCGAAGATCACCGGCTTGTCGGCGGTGAACAGGCCGTCGTACTCGAAGTCGCTCATGCCGTGCGGGTGTTCCTCGCCGGGCAGCAGCCGGGCGATGTCGACGACATTGATCACGCGCACGGCCAGGTCGGGCAGGTGGCGGCGGAGCAAGTGGGCCGCGGCGAGGATCTCCTGGGTGGGGACGTCGCCCGCGCAGGCGAGCACCACGTCCGGTTCCCGGGTGCCGTCCTCGGTGCCGGCCCACTCCCAGATGCCGGCGCCGCGCGCGCAGTGGACCTTCGCTTCCTCCATCGACAGCCAGTCGTAGCAGGGCTGCTTGCCGGCCACGACGACGTTGACGTAGTCCCGGCTGCGCAGGACGTGGTCGGCGACGGACAGCAGGGTGTTGGCGTCCGGCGGGAAGTACACCCGCACGGCTTCGGGGCTCTTGTTGAGGATGTGGTCGACGAAGCCGGGGTCCTGGTGGGAGAAGCCGTTGTGGTCCTGGCGCCACACGTGCGAGGTGAGCAGGTAGTTGAGGGAGGCGATAGGGGCGCGCCAGGACAGCCGGCGGGTGGTGCGCAGCCATTTGATGTGCTGGTTGACCATGGAGTCGACGATGTGGGCGAAGGCCTCGTAGCAGGAGAACAGCCCGTGCCGACCGGTGAGGAGGTAGCCCTCCAGCCAGCCCTGGCAGGTGTGCTCGGAGAGGATCTCCATGACCCGGCCGTGCGGGTCGAGGTGTTCGTCCACCGGCAGGGTCTCGGCCTGCCAGGCCTTGCCGCTGGCCGCGTAGACCGCCTGGAGCCGGTTGGAGGCGGTCTCGTCGGGGCCGAGGAGCCGGAAGTCGCGGCGGGTGGCGGTGGCGGCCATGACGTCCCGGAGCATGTCGCCGAGGACGCGGGTCGGTTCGTGCAGGGTGGCGCCCGGCTTGTCGACCTCGACGGCGTGCTTGTCCAGTGGCGGCAGCGGTAGTTCGCGCAGCAGGAGACCGCCGTTGCCGTGCGGCGTGGCGCCGAGCCGGTGGCTGCCCCGCGGGATGCAGGCGAGCACGTCCGGGCGCGGGGCGCCGTGCTCGTCGAACAGTTCCCCGGGCCGGTAGGAGCGCAGCCACTGCTCCAGCTGCCGCAGATGCTCGGGGTTGTCCCGGACCGCGGCCAGAGGCACCTGGTGAGCCCGCCAGGTGCCCTCCACCGGCAGGCCGTCGACCTCCGCGGGACCGGTCCAGCCCTTCGGTGTGCGCAACACGATCACCGGCCAGCGGGGCCGGTCCGTCACGTCGTCCTCGCGGGCAGCGCGCTGGATCGCCTTGATGCGGTCCAGCGCGGTGTCCATCGCGCCGGCCATGACGCGGTGGACGGTCATGGGGTCGTCACCGGTGACGTGGACCGGATCGTGGCCGTAGCCGCGCAGCAGCTCGTCGAGTTCGGCTTCGGGGAGCCGGGCCAGGACGGTGGGGTTGGCGATCTTGTAGCCGTTCAGGTGCAGGATCGGCAGGACGGCGCCGTCGCGGACCGGGTCGAGGAACTTGTTCGAGTGCCAGGAAGCGGCCAGCGGTCCCGTCTCCGCCTCGCCGTCACCGATCACGCAGGCGACGAGCAGGCCCGGGTTGTCGAAGGCGGCGCCGTAGGCGTGGGAGAGGGAGTAGCCGAGTTCGCCGCCCTCGTGGATCGAGCCCGGCGTCTCGGGGGCGACGTGGCTGGGCACCCCGCCGGGGAAGGAGAACTGCTGGAAGAGCCGGGCCATGCCGGCCGCGTCGCGGGTGACGTCCGGGTACGTCTCGGTGTACGAGCCCTCCAGCCAGGAGTTGGCGAGGACCGCGGGTCCGCCGTGGCCGGGGCCCCAGATGCACAGGGCGTCCAGGCCGCGGGCCTTGATGACGCGGTTGAGGTGGGTGTGCACCAGGTTCAGTCCCGGAGAGGTGCCCCAGTGCCCCAGTAGCCGCGGCTTGACGTGTTCGGGCCGCAGGGGTTCGGTCAGCAGGGGGTTGGTCATGAGGTAGATCTGGCCGACGGCCAGGTAGTTCGCGGCGCGCCAGTGGGCGTCCAGCGACCTCAGCTCTTCCTCGTCCAGCTGAGCGGACGCCTGCTGCGTGTCGAGGGCCATCGAGATTCCTTCCCTGCCGGGGCAGCGCTCACGTGCCGTGCGTGTCGGCCGCCGTAGGACCCACCTTCCACCGGGGCAACGGCTGCCCGACAGGGCCGTTCGGGCCACCCGGCAGAGCGAGTCATCCGATCGAGTGCAGAACTCGATGCCGACCGGGGCGGGGGTGACCCGGCTGCGTTCCCGCAGGACGGTCAGCCGTCGCCGGTATACGTCCTCATCGATCTCCCAAGGGCGAAACGCTCGGCGAGGAGCTGCTCGGGGGAGGTCCCCTGCCTGCTGCCAGCACGGTTGTTGCCCTCCCCCGGCCTAGCCGGCGGGCGATACAGGAGAACGCCAAGGCCGATGATCAAAGCTTTCAGCGCGTCATGAGCCGGTCGTACCCGGCGCGAGAGGCCGATAGGCCCTCATCGCAGATGAGGGGTGCTCCGTGCAGTAGCAGCGAACGACTGCGGAGGCGTGAACAGCGTCCGTACGTGCCCGGCGGCAGTGCCATCCGGCCCCTGGCACGATGGCCACCACGGTAATGGCCGGCAGGTTCGGCTTACGCCCGGCTCGACGCGACGCCGAACGGCAGGATCAACGCCCCTCCCGCCGCACCGCCAGCATCGGGAGCCGTCTTTGCCGAGTGTGGTGTGCCCCCCGGTCGCCCCGTAGACCTGCGCTGCCGGAACACTCCCCCGGAGGGCCACTCGGCCCAAGGAGCGCCCGATCAGCCCCTGTGCCGGCGCGCCACGCCGCTGGACGCTGAAGGCGGGATCGTCCGGAGGGAGAGTCCGTAATGACCGGCATCCAGGAAGTCCCGGTGCATGCCCTGCTGGCCGACGGAACCACTGTCCGCATACGGCAGGCGGGTCCGGCGGATCGGGAGGAGGTGCAGCGCCTGTACGAGGAGATGGCACCGCAGAACCTGCGGTTGCGGTTCTTCTCCGTCAGCCCGTCCTCCGCCCGGCAGGCCGCCGAGCGGGTGGCAAGGGGCGGACGCTCCGGATACCGCGCGCTGGCCGCCGAGTGCGGTGGGCGGCTTGTGGGGCTGGCCGAGTACGAGGTGCTTCCCGGCGGTAGCACCGCGGAGATCTCGGTGGCCGTGGCCGACGACTGGCACCACCGTGGTGTGGGCACCCTCCTGCTGGAACACCTCGCGGACGCCGCGCGGACGGCGGGCGTCACCGCCTTCAGCGCCGACGCCCTGGCCGAGAACCACGACGTGCTCAAGGTCTTCCACGACCTCGGGCTGCACGTGGCTCGCCACTTCGACGGACCCGAGGTGCACTGCTCGGTCGAACTCACCGAGGACGAGACCTACCTGAGCGCGGTCGAAGCCCGGGGCCGGGTCGCCGACGTCATCAGCCTGCAGCCGCTGCTGCGGCCCGGCGCGGTCGCGGTGATCGGCGCGGGCCGCAGGCCTGGGTCGGTGGGTCGCGCGATCCTGCGGAACATCGACAACGGTTCCTACGCCGGGCGACTGTTCGCCGTGCATCCGGAGGCCTCCGTGATTGCCGGGGTGCACGCCTGTCGGTCCGTCGCCGACCTGCCGCGGGTGCCGGACCTGGCCGTGATCGCCGTACCGGCCGCCGCCGTCCCCGAGGTGGCCGAGGAATGCGGGAAGGCCGGCGTGCGCGCCCTGCTCGTGGTGTCCGCGGGCCTGGACACGCACCACAGCAGCGCCCTGATGGACGCGTGCCGACGCCACGGCATGCGGCTCGTCGGCCCGAACTGCCTGGGCCTGGCCAACACCGAGGACGACGTCCATCTGGACGCCACCTTCGCCGCCCGGCACCCCGGGGCCGGGACAGCCGGTGTCGCCGTGCAGTCGGGTGGTGTCGGCATCGCGCTGCTGGACGGGCTGGCCCGGCTCGGCGTCGGGGTGTCGACCTTCGTCTCGCTCGGCGACAAGTACGACGTCAGCGGCAACGACATGCTCCAGTGGTGGGAGAGCGACGGGCACACCGACCTGGCGCTGCTGCATCTGGAGTCCTTCGGCAATCCTCGCGCCTTCTCGCGCACCGCCCGCCGGGTGGCCCGGTCGATGCCGGTGCTGACCGTGGACGCCGGCCGGTCCGAGGCCGGGCGTCGGGCCGCGGCCTCGCACACGGCGGCGGCGGCCACCCCGACCATGACCCGGCAGGCCCTGTTCACCCAGGCCGGCATCACCGCCACCCGCACCATCGGTGAACTCCTGGACACCGCTGCCCTGTTGCATGCGCAGCCGCTGCCCCACGGTAAGAAGGTCGTCGTCGTCAGCAACGCGGGCGGGGCCGGTGTCCTGGCCGCCGACGCGTGCGTGGACGCCGGGCTGGTGATCCCCCCACTCGCCGCCGACCTGGTGGACGAACTCCTCGCGCTGCTGCCCGACGGCGCCACCGTGACCAACCCCGTGGACGTCACGGCGGCCGTCGGCGAGGAGCAACTACAGGCATGTGTCAGCCTTCTGGCCCAGCACGACGCCATCGACTCCGTCCTCGTGAGCCTGGTCCCCACGGCGGTCGCCGCGGCCACCGGAGAAGACCTGGCGCGCGGCCTGACCTCGGCTCCTGGCCCGCTCGGCCGCCCCGTCGTCGCGGTGCTCCCCGCACAAGCGGCCCGCGTCGAGCTGCTGCCCATCGCCGACAGGGGCACCTTGCCCGCGTACTCCGACGCCGAGGACGCCGCCCGTGCCCTGGCCCACGCCGCAACGCGCGCCGACTGGCTCGCCCGGCCGCCGGGCGCCGTACCGAAGTTGCCGGACGTGGAAACCGCACGCGCGAAGGACCTGGCCAGCGCCTGCCTGGAGGCCCATCCGGAGGGCGGCTGGCTCGACCCCCAGACCACGGCCGTGCTCCTGGGCTGCTACGGCATCCGACAGATCCCCTGGGGGTGGGCGCGGGACGAGAACGAGGCGGTCGAAGCGGCCGAACGGCTCGCCGGACCGGACGGACGAGTGGTCATGAAGGCGTACTGGCCGGGTCTGGTCCACAAGAGCGAACAGCACGCCCTCCACCTCGACCTGCAGAACGCTTCCCAGGTCAGGGCGGCCCACCGCGATCTGGTCACCCGGTTCGGCGACCGGATGACCGGAGTGGTCGTCCAGCCGCTCGCCGAACGGGGCACCGAGTTGTTCGCCGGGGTCGTCCAGGACGAGGTCTTCGGGCCGCTCGTGGTGTTCGGCCTCGGCGGTACCGCGACCGAACTCCTCGCCGACCACGCCGCCAGGCTCGCGCCGCTGACCGACCTGGACGTGCACGACCTGCTCGCCTCCCCACGCTGCTCTCCCCTGCTGTTCGGCTATGCCGGCAGCCCTGCCGTCGACCTCGCCACCCTGGAGCAACTCCTGCACCGCCTCTCCCGGATGGCCGCGGACCTTCCCCAGCTGGCGGAGGCCGACCTCAACCCTGTGCTGGCCGGGCCACGCGGCGTCACCGCCCTCGACGCGCGCGTACGGCTGGTCCCGCGCCGCCCCCACGACCCGTACCTGCGCCGACTGCGCTGACCGGTCACGACCGCCGAAAGGGAGGACCGCCATGAAGCCCACGAAGATCGGCGACGCAGTGAGCGACGACGACGTCACCGTCCCGTACGGGCGCCCCCCCCGTTCTGGACGCGGCCAGGGCGGACCATTCGGGTATGCGGCACCGGCTCGGTCCGGGTCTATGGGCGCCGACCCGGCGACGCACCGCGCGATGTGGGCCGAAGGGCTCACGGCCCGGTCCGGGTGGCCCGTGGCGTCGGCGGCAGAGGTCGCGCACGCTGGGACCGACAGCCCAGGAAGGGAGCCGGTGCGATGACCTCCGCGACCACCATGAGCACGGCGCTCGAGCCCGTGCACCGCGAACGGCTGATGCGCCTCGCCCGCGAGGTCTCCTTCGAGGCCGGGACCCGCCTGTTCGAGGAGGGCCGGCACGCCGACCGCTTCTGGATCGTCCGCACCGGAACCGTCGCCCTCGACCTGCATGTGCCCGGCCGCCGCCCGGCCGTGGTCGAGTCGCTCGGGCACGGCGAACTGGTCGGCTGGTCCTGGCACTTCCCGCCGCATCTCTGGCAGCTGGGCGCCGAGGCGATGACCCCGGTACGGGCCTGGGAGTTCGACGCCGAGGCGGTGCGCGCGATGTGCGCCGCCGATCCGGCGTTCGGGCGGGCCGTAGCGGTGTGGGTGGGACGCGTGGTCGCCCAGCGGCTGCACGCCACCCGGGTCCGGCTGCTCGACCTGTACGCCCCCTACGGCAGCGGTGGCCTGTCGTGACCGCGCGCACGCTCCGTCCGGCCGAACGCCCATGGGAGGACAGCATGAACACCAGCCCCCACCGGGTGAGCGACGTGATGACGCATGCCGTCGTCGCGATCGGCCGCAAGACCCTGTTCAAGGACATCGTCGAACGCATGGAGCAGTGGAAGGTCAGTGCCCTTCCCGTGCTGGAGGGCGACGGGCGGGTGATCGGGGTGGTCTCCGAGGCCGATCTGCTGCCCAAGGAGGAGTTCCGGGACAGCGATCCTGACCGGTTCACCCAGCTGCGCCGGCTGCCCGACCTGGCCAAGGCCGGGGCGGTGTCCGCCGAGGAGCTGATGAGCAGCCCGGCCGTCACCGTCCATGAAGACGCCACGCTCGCCGAGGCGGCACGGATCATGGCCTTGCGGCATGTCAAGCGGCTGCCCGTGGTGAATGCCGAGGGCGTGCTCGAAGGTGTTGTCAGTCGCGGGGATCTGCTGAAAGTGTTCCTGCGGCCCGACAACGACCTGGCGGACGAGATCCGGCGCGACATCGTCGACGTTCTCTTCCCGGCCCCGGTCGAGCCCGTCCACATCGTCGTCCGCGACGGCGTCGTGACCCTGACGGGACGCGTCGGGGACGCCGCGCGGATTCCACTGGCCGAGCGCCTGGTCCGGGGCGTGGAAGGGGTCGTGGGCGTGGACTGCCGGCTTACCGCCGCCGACTCCGACGCCGGGTGACGCCCTCGGCGCAGCCGATCGGCATGCGTCGATGCCTCCGACCGCCCAGCTCACTCGACCATGAGGCTGAGCCGTGCCCCCAGCGCCACAGCCTCACCCGTGCCACGGTCGTGGGAGGCGTCTGTGTCATCGCCCCGCCCCTCCTTCGGCTTGCGATCCGCTCCGCCAGGCAGGGGCCGACCGTTGCGGGTCCGGCAGGTCCGGGTCGAGGTCCGGGTGGCGGGGGGTGCCGCTGAGGGCACAGTGCACGTCCACCACGCCCGCGACGGATCGCGCGAGGCGGGCGGCGAGCGGAATCAGAGCGGTTTCGCGGACCCGGCCCGTGAGGGTCACGACACCGTCGCGCACCTCGATCCGGATCGCTCCGGCGTGTGCGGCGAAGAGCCGTGCGACGACCTCGTGCCGGACGTCCTCGGCGATGTCCGAGTCGTCCCGCAGGAAGACGCTCAGCAGGTCGGACCGGCTGACGATGCCCTGCAGGGTTCCGTCGGGGCCGACCACCGGCAGCCGCTTGACCCTTCTGCGAGCCATGACGCGCGCGGCGTGGGCCAGGGTGGCATCGAGTGTCACAGTGACAGCCGGAGCGGTCATCAGCTCGCCGGCGGTCACCGCGTCCGCCTTGTGGCCCTCCTGCCCGTAGCGACCCGTGCCGCCCTCGCTGTACTCCTCCTTGGGCAGCAGATCGGCCTCGGAGACGACACCGACGACGTGTCCACGGTCGTCCAGCACGGGGAGGGCGCTGACCCTCCACTCCTGCATGGTCCGCACGATGTCCTTGAAGACCGCGCCCGTGCGCAGGGCGACGACCCTGCGGGTCATCACGTCGCTCACGTCGGTGGGAGTGCCTGTCATGGCGTCCTCCAGGGAGCCGAGGTGCCGTCTTACGACGCCTTCAGGCTGCACCGGCGAGTGGTCGCGGCACATGGGCCGAGTGGCCCGTACCTGGGCCCCTTGCCGGTGTGGTCCGCCACCCGCGGGCCCGCCGGATTCCGCCCCGCGCCGGGGAGGTGTCCGCTTCCCTATGTGCGGGGCAGGGGCACCCTCCAGCGCAGTGTGGCACCGCCGCCGTCGGGGCCGGCCACGTCGAAGTGCCCGCCCAGCTGCTCGGCGCGCTCGGCCATGTTGCGCAGCCCGCTGCGCCGTCCGCCAGGGGGGATGCCCACGCCGTTGTCCGCGACCGTGAGAGTGACCTCTCGGCCGTCGGTGGTCAGGACCACCTGCGCCCGGTCGGCGTGGGAGTGACGGGCGATGTTGGTGAGGGCCTCGGCGAGGACGGCCACGAGGTGGTCGGCGATCTCCTGCGGGACATCGGTGTCGAGCAGACCCTCGATGCGCACGCTGGGTGTGAAACCCAGCACCGGGGTTTTCCCGCCGACGACGTCCACGACGCGGGCCCGCAGCCCGGCGTCGACGGCGCTCCCACGGGCGCGCAGCCCGAAGATGGTCGACCGGATGATCTTGATGGTCTCGTCCAGGTCGTCCACGGCGCGCAGCACCCGCTCGGCGGCCTCGGGATGCTCGATGAAGCGGCCCGCGCTCTGCAGCGTCATGCCCGTCGCGAAGAGCCGCTGGATGGCCAGGTCGTGCAGGTCCCGGGCGATCCGATCGCGGTCCTGGAGGACCGCGATCCGTTCCGCGTCCTTGCGGCGCTCGGCCAGTTCCATCGCGATCGCGGCCTGCGCGGCGAAGCCCCGCAGCTTCTGGGTCTCCTCGTCCGAGAAGACCGGCGCGCCGGTTTCCCGGGCCACCAGCACCACGCCGCGCACGCCGCCGTCCTTGGTGCCGATGGGGACGGACACGGCGGGGCCCAGCCCATGGAAACGCGGCGGATCCGGGGAGATCCGCTCGTCCTGGTGCACGTCGTCGCTGG
The DNA here is from genome assembly GCF_055560195.1 of Streptomyces sp. NPDC023481. Lineage (NCBI taxonomy): Bacteria > Bacillati > Actinomycetota > Actinomycetes > Kitasatosporales > Streptomycetaceae > Streptomyces > Streptomyces sp. NPDC023481. The sequence continues at coordinate 237,686 of NZ_JBVHJE010000003.1, read as the reverse complement.
TGGCCGGCTCGGCAGTGGAGAAGGCAAGGCCCATGAGCGTACCGGCCAGGGGCAGCACCAGCCCACGGTGTGCCTCCGCGTCCACGCCCACGGCGATCTCCACGGTGAGGGACTCGGTGGCCGCCATGGGCATCGCCACCGCCGCCAGGGCCGACCCCATGTTCTCGCGTGCCCGTTCGGCGATCAGTTTCAGGGTCTCGGCGCGTTCGCTGCCGGACATCAGGCTGTGGGTGATCTCGGCGTTCGCCAGCAGCCAGCGCTCGCGCAGCCGGGTCTCCTCGTACAGCCGGGCGTTGTCGATCGCCACGCCGGCCGCCACGGCCAGCGTGGACAGTACCGACTCGTCCTCCTCGTCGAACTGCACTCCCCCGCGCTTCTCGGTCAGGTACAGATTGCCGAAGACCTGATCCCGGACCCGGATCGGCACACCCAGGAAGCTGTTCATCGGCGGATGATGGGCCGGGAAGCCGTACGAAGCCGGGTGCTGGGATATCTTCTCCAGTCGGAGCGGCTCCGGGTGCCGGATGACTTCTCCGAGGATGCCGTGGCCCTCCGGGAACCGGCCGATCTCCGCGATCTGCTCCTCGGTCACTCCGACGGTGTGGAAGGCCGAGAGGGATCCGCCGTCGGGGGCGATGACGCCGAGGGCGGCGTATTCGGCGTCGACGAGCACGGCGGCCGCCTCCACGATGGAGCGCAGTGCCTGTTCGAGGTCCAGTTCGCGGCCGACGGAGAGCACCGCCTCCAGCAGGCTGTGTACCCGGTCCCGGGTCCCGCGGGCCGCGTCGATCCGGGCCTGCAGCTCCTCCAGCAGCTCGTCCAGCTTCAGCTGGGGCAGTCGTACACGGGGCTCTTCTCGGTGTGTCACGCCGCTCCTCCGTGTCCCCTCGCGCACGAGTCCGGACTGTCGCGGTCACTGCCCACGCTACCGTCATGCGACGACACGAGCAGTACGGCCGTACCAGTGGCCGGAGACCGCCTCCCGACGTCCGAACGGGCCGCGCCATGCCGCTCAGGGCCGGTCGGCCCACGCCGCGGGACAGAGGGCACCTGCCCCGGCGCGGCACTCTCTTCCAGGCTGGGAAGCACGAGACCTCGGAGCCGAGGAGTGGCGTCATGGTCCGCTATGTGTACGACTTCCAGGACGGTGGCCGTGACCTGGCCGGCCTCCTCGGCGGCAAGGGCGCGAACCTGGCCGAGATGACCCGGCTGGGACTGCCCGTACCGCCGGGATTCATCGTCTCCGCCGAAGCCTGCCGTGCGTTCCTGGCCACCGGTAAGGAACCGGAGGGCATGTCGGCGGAGGTCTCCCGGCACCTTTCGGCGCTGGAGGCGGGTGCCGGGCGGCTGCTCGGGCAGGGTGACGACCCGCTGCTGGTGTCCGTCCGCTCCGGGGCCCGCTTCTCGATGCCCGGCATGATGGAGACGGTCCTCGACATCGGCCTCAACGACGACTCCGTGCTCGGCCTGGCCAAGGTGTCCGGTAGCGAGCGCTTCGCCTGGGACTCCTACCGCCGGCTCGTCCACATGTACGGCAGCACGGTGATGGGAGTCGATCCGGCCCTGTTCGACGAGGCCATGACCCTGCTGAAGGGCGCCCGCGAGGCCCCCGACGACCTCCATCTCGACGCGAGCGACCTCGCATGGCTCGTGGAGACGTACAAGAGCCTGATCCGGGACGAGACCGGCCGCGACTTCCCTCAGTCCCCCGCCCAGCAGCTCCAGCAGGCGATCCTCGCCGTCTTCCGGTCCTGGAACGCCGAGCGCGCCGTGCTGTACCGGCGGCGCGAGCGCATCCCGGCCGACCTGGGAACGGCCGTCACCGTGCAGCGCATGGTGTTCGGCAACCTCGGCCCCGACTCGGGCAGCGGCGTCGCCTTCACCCGCGATCCGGCCACCGGGCACCCCGGCCTGTACGGCGACTACCTGCCGAACGCCCAGGGCGAGGACGTCGTGTCCGGCGTGCGGGACGCCGTGCCGCTGGCCGGGCTGGAACGGCTGGACCCACGCTCGTACCGGCAGCTGCGCGATCACGCGCAGCTGCTGGAACGGCACTACCGCGACCTGTGCGACATCGAGTTCACCATCGAGCGCGGAACGCTGTGGATGCTGCAGACCCGGGTGGGCAAGCGCACCGCCGAGGCCGCCTTCGCCATCGCCGCCGAGCTGGTGCAGGAAGGTCTCATCAGTCCCGACGAGGGCCTGGCGCGGGTGAGCGGTGAGGGGCTGGCCCGGCTGATGTTCCCGCGCTTCGACACCACCGCCACCGGCGAGACGCTCGCCCGCGGTCTGCCGGCCTCGCCGGGCGCCGCGGTGGGCGCGGCCGTGTTCGACTCCGCGGAGGCCGTACGACGTGCCGCGGCCGACGAGAAGGTGGTACTCGTCCGCGAGGAGACGACGCCCGACGACCTGCCCGGGATGGTGGCCGCGCAGGCGGTGCTGACCGGCCGCGGCGGCAAGACCAGCCACGCGGCCGTCGTCGCCCGTGGCATGGGCAAGGTGTGCGTGTGCGGGGCGCAGGACATCACCGTCAACGCGGGGGCACGGCGTTTCACCGCCCGTGGCGGCGTTGTCGTCGAGGAGGGCACCGTCATCTCGGTCGACGGTTCCACCGGTGACGTGTACCTCGGGGCAGTCCCGTTGGTCGCGTCGGCGACCATGCGCTACCTGGACAGCGGAGAGCAGGCCGACAGCGTGGTCTGCGCGGTGGCCCGAGCGCTGGGCCACGCCGACTCGGTACGGCGGTTGGAGGTCCGCGCCAACGCCGACACCCCCGAAGACGCCGCCCGGGCCCGGAGGTTCGGAGCCAGGGGCATCGGACTGTGCCGCACCGAGCACATGTTCCTCGGCGAGCGGCGCAAGCTGGTCGAGGAGATGATCCTCGCCCGTACGGATGCCGACCGCGACCGCGCGCTGGCGGTTCTGCTGCCGCTCCAGCGGCGGGACTTCACGGGCATCCTGGAGGCGATGGACGGCCTCCCGGTCACCATCCGGCTGCTCGACCCGCCGCTGCACGAGTTCCTGCCCGACCGCACCGACCTGACCGTCCGCATCGCCACCGCCGAGGCCACGGGACGACAACCGGACGCGCATCACGTGGAGTTGCTGGCAGCGGTGAACCGGATGCACGAGGAGAACCCGATGCTCGGCCTGCGTGGCGTGCGGCTCGGCCTGGTGGTTCCGGGACTGGTCGCGATGCAGGTCCGGGCGATCGCCGAAGCGGTCGTGGAGCGCACGCGAGCGGGTGGATCTCCGTGTGCGGAGATCATGGTGCCGCTCGTCGGCGCCGTCGAGGAACTGCGGCTCGCCCGCGACGAGGTGGCCCGCGTTCTGACCGACGTCGGCGAGGAGACCGGCACCCCTGTCCACTGCCCTGTGGGCACGATGATCGAACTGCCCCGGGCGGCGCTCACGGCCGGCCGGATCGCCGAGGAGGCGGAGTTCTTCTCCTTCGGCACCAACGACCTCACCCAGACCACATGGGGGTTCTCCCGGGACGACGTGGAGGCCGCGTTCTTCTCGGCCTACCTGGACAAGGGCGTCTTCGCCGCCTCGCCCTTCGAGACGCTCGACCGCGAGGGGGTGGGCCGACTGGTCCGGATCGCCGTCGAGGAGGGTCGTGCGGCCCGCCCGGACCTCGAGACCGGCGTCTGCGGCGAGCACGGCGGCGACCCGGAGTCGATCCACTTCTTCCATGAGGTCGGCCTGGACTACGTCTCCTGCTCGCCCTTCCGGGTCCCGGTGGCCCGTCTCGAGGCGGGCAGGGCGGCGCTGGCGGACATGGACACGAGTGACAGCAGGTGAGGGCGACGCAGGGTCACTTCATCGGCACGGGTCCGACCGGCAGCGGAAGGAAGCACGTGATGGCAGCCAGTGAGATGCGAGCACTTCAGCGCATCGACCTCGACCACGCCGAGGCGCTGCGGCTGCTGGGCAGCGTGTCCCTGGGCAGAATCGTCTTCACCCGGCAGGCCCTGCCCACCGTCCGCCCGGTCCACCACGTCCTGGACAACGGGGACATCGTCATCCGCACGCATGACGGTGCTGCGCTGACATCTCACGCGCAGCAAGCCGACAGCATGGGCGTCGTCGTGGCGTACGAGGCCGATGCCATCGACCCGGACACCCATCTCGGCTGGAGCGTGGTCGTCACGGGGTATGCCCAGTTGGTGACCGACCCGGTCGAACTGGAGCGTATCCGCGGGCTGCTGCAGCCTTGGGCACCGATGGAACCTGTGGACCAGGCGGTGCGCATCCGCCCCGAACTGGTCACCGGTCTCCTCCTCACCGCGACGGGCGGAGCGGCCGACACAACCGGCTGACGTGCAGGTGTATACGCGGCAGAGGCGGTACGAGTGTCGAGCCACTCCTACCGCCTCTGCCCTGCTGGAACAGCGGACGCTCACACGGTGATCCGGCGTCCCGTGACCACCTCGGAGTCGATTCGCACCCACCGTTCGCGGTGTCCGCCCGCCCATGGCTTGCTGTGTGCCTTCTCGGCGTACCAGCGCTGCTCCCGTGGATCCAGGACCATCCGCCCGACGCCGCGCACCAGGACACTCCAGCCCTGGCTGAACGCCTCGTCGATGCGGTCGACCTCGAATGCCACTTGGCGGCCGTCCGTCAGTGCCGGTGTGGCGCCGGTAGCCGTCCGGAAGACGATCGCACCATCCACGACGCTGTAGTTGACCGGCACGATCACCGGTCCGGAACTCGTGGAGACCGCCAACCGTCCGACTCCGTGCGAGCCCAGCAATGCCCGGCACTCGGCAGTGCCCAATTCCGTGAAACGGGGTTCACGGGCGGCGCGACCGCGTCCGGGTGACACGTCGACCGCGCCGCCGGTCAGCTCGTTCACGGTGGTTTCCAACACCTCGGCCAGCCGGTGCAGTACGCCGGAGCCGGGGGCGGCACCGGGATGTTCTTCCAGGTATCGGAGGTAGCCGACGGCCATGCCGGCACGGGCGGCCGTCTGCCTTCGTGTCAGACCGAGTCGGGTCCGCTGGGCGGCCAGGCGGCGGCCCAGGTCGCCCAGTGGCGCCTCCCTCGCGACATGTGCGCTGGTCTGTTCGGTCATGACCGTCCTGCCCTTCTCGATCAGGCCGCGGGAACGGCCACTTCCGCGTGTTGCTCCCCGCCCAGCACCACCTTCAGCGCGCCGGTCTCGGCGGCCTTGGAGAAGACGTCGTACGCCTCTTCCATGTGGTTCAGCGGGAAGGTGTGGGTGACCAGCTGCCCGGTCGGCAGCCGGCCGGCCGCGGCCATCCGCAGCAGGGTCGGGGTGGAGGAGGTGTCCACCAGACCGGTCGTGATCGTCACGTTCTTGATCCACAGGTCTTCGAGGTGGAGCGTGGCGGGCTTGCCGTGCACGCCGACGTTGGCGACATGCCCGCCGGGGCGGACCACGCGGGTGCACAGCTCGAAGCTCTCCGGAACGCCGACCGCCTCGATGACCACGTCGGCCCCGAGCCCGCCGGTGAGGTCGTCGACCAGGCCGGACGCCTCGTGCACCTCGGCCACCGCATCGGCGCCGAGCCGGTGCGCGGCCTCCAGGCGGGCCGGAGCCAGGTCGACGGCAATGATCCGCTCGGGCGAGAACAGCCGGGCCGTGGCGATGGCCGCGAGTCCGATCGGCCCGGCACCGACGATGGCCACCGTGTCGCCCGGACGCACGTGCCCGTTGAGGACGCCCACCTCGTAGGACGTCGGGAAGATGTCCGCGAGCAGGACGGCCTGTTCACTGGGAACGGCGGTGGGCAGCGGGTGGACGGACAGGTCGGCGTGCGGTACGCGGACGTACTCGGCCTGGGTGCCGTCGACGAGGTGGCCGAGGATCCAGCCTCCGCCGCCCCGGCACTGTCCGTAGGAGCCGTCCCGGCAGAACCGGCACCGGCCGCACGAGGTGATGCAGGAGAGCAGCACCCGATCCCCGGGGTGTACGGTACGCACGTCGCTGCCTGCGTCGACGATCTCGCCGACCGCCTCGTGGCCGAGCACCGTGCCGGTACGCACTTCGGGCACGTCGCCCTTGAGGATGTGCAGGTCCGTCCCGCAGATGGTCACCGCGCCGACTTTGACGATCGCGTCGGTCGGCTCCTCGACGGCCGGGTCCGGGACGTCCTGCCAGGATGCCTGTCCCGGACCGTGGAAGACGAAGCCTTTCATCGCGCTCCTCACCCTGTGGTCTGCGGCGGGACCAGCGAGCCGGCGCGTACGTCGAGGGACGCGGGCCGGGCTCCGGCACGGTGCCGGGAAGCGCCCCGCACGTTCAGGCTGGGCGGTGCGCGGGAGTTCGCGCTTGGGCCTTCCGGCCCTTGTTCACAGCCGGACGGTGCCCAAGGGCTCACCGGCCCGTGGCAGGGCGGCTTCGGTACCGCGACGGGGCCTGACAGACCCAGATCACTTCCACGCCTACAGCGGTCCTGGGCGTCCCCCTCAGGAAGCCAACCAACAGGGACCAATGGGCCCCACCAGCGCGTGATCGGGGTCCGGGCGGCCTTTCACCGAGCCCTGTCGGCCCCTGTGGGCACGGCCCCCCCGGAGTCACCGTCGAAGAAGGCACCACGACGAGGAGGTGTTCCGTCTCATGAGCACCACGAAGCGGCTGTGGCGGTGGCGGAGCAATCCGCTGCGACGGCACGAGGACGTCGTCGAGGCCTGGGTCGTCCTGGCGGTCTGGGTGATAGTCGCCCTTGCCGGCACCGTCGCCGCACTGGTGACGGCCCGTAGCGCCGAGCACGAGTTCGCGGAGCAGCGCGCTCACAGGCACGCCGTCCGAGCGGTCCTTCTCGCCGACGCGCCACACGAGGTCAGCGCGGACCCGCAGACCGACGGCCGTGTTCAGGGCTCCGTGCGCTGGACAGCTCCAGACGGCATGCCTCGTAGCGGGCAGACGCTGGTCGACGGTGGTCTGAAAGCCGGAGCCTCGGTGACCGTCTGGCAGGACGACCAGGGCAGGCTCACGCTCTCACAGCCGACGGGCCGTAACGAAGGGCACGTCGAGGCCGCCCTCTTCGGTGCCGCGGCCGCCCTCGGCGTCGCGGCTCCGGTCATCGGCGCGGGCGCCGTCGCACGCGCGCGGCTCGACCGGCGTCGCATGGCCCGCTGGGACCAGGAGTGGGATTCGGTGGGACCGCGATGGGGCCCGAAGACGGGCTGAACCGTACGGCCAAGAGCCGCGCCCCTCGCCACCCAGTGAGCAGGCACGGCGCCCACGGTACGCAAGCCGGAGGATGAGGCGAGGTCCATGAACGAGACGCTGTCCCTCGGCCGGATCGCCGGCGTTCGTGTCGGCCTGCACTGGAGCGTCCTGGTCATCGTCGTCCTGGTCACGGTCGCTCTCGCGCGCGGTGAATTCCCCGCCACCCATCCCGGCCACTCCGCCGTGCAGTACTGGGCTCTGGCCCTGCTGGCCGCGGTCGTCTTCCTCGCCTCGCTGCTGGCGCACGAGCTGGCACACGCCCTGGTCGCCCGCCGCAACGGCGTACAGGTCGACGGCATCACCCTGTGGATGCTGGGCGGCGCCGCACGCCTGCACAGCGAGGCCGCGACCCCGGGCGCAGAGCTGCGCATCGCCGCCGTGGGACCGCTCACCAGCCTGCTGGCCGGTGGTGTCCTCGCGGGGGTTGCCGCCGGGCTGGGCGCGCTGCACACGTCCGGGCTCGTGGTCGAGGCGGTCGCCTGGCTGTCCGCGATCAACATCCTGCTGGCCGTCTTCAACGCGCTGCCCGCCGCCCCGCTCGACGGGGGGCGGCTGTTGCGGGCGTACCTGTGGCATCGCACCGGCGACCGGCTGCGGGCCACCCGCGGCGCCTCGGCCGCGGGCCGGGCGCTGGGCTGGTTCATGGTGGTGACCGGCTTCGCGGCCGTGCTCTTCGGGCACAACCTGTCCGGCCTGTGGCCCGCGCTGATCGGCTGGTTCCTCATCGGCGCGGCGACCGCGGAGGCCCGCCAGGCCGAGATGCGCAGCGTGCTGGGCGGTGTCCCGGTCGGCCGCGTCATGACCCCGAACCCGGTCACCGTGCCGGACACGGCGACCCTCGCCGACTTCCTGGCCGAGGGACCCTTCGGTCACTACCGCCACTCGGCCTTCCCGGTGCTGGCCGCAGATGGCTCGGTGGTCGGTCTGCTCAGCGTGCGCCGTGTCGAGATGACGCCGGCCCAGTCGCGTGCGAGCACGACCGTCGGCGAGGTGATGCGTCCGCTGGATGACGTCGTCGTCGCCTCGCCCGAGGAGCCGGTGCTCGACCTGCTGCCTCGGCTGCAGGTGAACCCCGTACGCCGTGCAGTGGTCATGGACGGAGGACGCCTTCTCGGCATCCTCACCGTCGCCGACATCACCCGGGCCCTGGCGTGGCCGGCCGGACCCGCACAGACCCTGCCGCGGAGCACCGACCCGCATCTCACGAAGAAGGCGTCATGACGGGCACAAGCTCGTCGAGATTCTCGTCGTGCCGCTTGCCTCGTGCGTCGCCTGCTCTGCCGGGCGCTTCCTGGAGCGCCATCACGTCGACTGCCGACGGTTGCGTGTGGCAGTGACTTCACGATGACTGACGACCGGCCGGTCCGCGTGGCCAACCACCGCAGGTGACGATCGAGTTCGGCTGGCCCCACCGGGAGAGCCGTCTGTGACCGCCTCCCGTGCGGGCGGGCTCAGACGCGCTCCGGAACCACGGCCACCGGGCAGGCGGCGTGGTGGAGCACCCCATGGGCGACGCGGCCGAGTTGGAGCCCGTAGTGTCCCTCGCGGCGCCGGGCCCCGACGACCAGCAGGTCGGCTTCGCGGGACACCGCCAGCAGGGCGTCGCGAGCGAAGCCCTCGATGGTACGGCGGTACACCTTCAGGTCGGCCGGGATGTCCCGCAGTGCCTCCTCCACCGTTTCCGCGGCTTGCCGCTCCTGCAGGTGGGCCGGTTCCCCGACGATCAGCGGATGCGCGCGGGGCTCGTGCAGCGGACGCCGCCAGGCCCGCACGGCCTCCAGCGGGACCCCGTGCAGCAGGGCCTCCTCGATCGCGAACCGTGCGGCGGCCGAGTGTGCCGGCTTCTCGCTCACCCCCAGGACGATGCGACCGCGTGCCCCCGAGCGGGCCTGGTTGTCGTGGCTTCCGCGCAGGACGATGACCGGGCAGTGCGCGTGCCCGGCCACCGTGACACTGACGGAGCCGAGAAGTGCCTCGGTCACACCGCTGCGGCCTCGGCAACCCAGGACCATCGCGAGGGCGCTGCGGCTCTCCCGTATCAGGCTGTACTCCGGTTCCTCCGGCAGGATCTCGGTGGTGACCTTCACACCCGGCTGCCGGCGGCGGGCGCGCCACGCAGCGGTCTCGGCGATGTCCTGGGCCATCACCTCCTCCGACGGCTCACCGAGGTCGTCGGCCATGGAAGCGCCCTCGTAACGCTCCCAGAGCGAGGCGTGCACCAGACGGAGCGACGCCCCGCGCAGGGCTGCCTCGTCGGCGGCCCACTCCACGGCTCTCAGGCTCGGCTCGGAGCCGTCGACACCGACGACGATCGGGAGGTGCACGGGCTCGTTGAAGGCCCGTGCGGCTGATGCCTTCATGAGTTCTCCTTCTCGGGGCGCCGGCTCAGCTGTGCGCTACGACCGCCACGGGGGCGGTGATGTGATGAAGGGCCGAGTGCGTGACATGGCCGATGTGAGCACCGAAGGCGCCGGTGCGGATGTGCCGGCCGACGACCACCAGGGAGGCGTCGCGGGAATCGTTGACGAGTACCTGGGCGGCGCTGCCGCACCGGCTCGCCTCGATCACCTCGACGTCCGGGAACTTCTGCTGCCAGGGGCGCAGCACCTTGCTCAGGAGAGAGGCCTGTCCGCGCTCGAGCGTGTCGTGGAGTTCGGCGTCACCGGTGAAGCGGTAGCAGGACGTGGGCGGTTCGGGCCAGGCGTGGACGGCCCGTAGAGCGGCTCTCCGGCGAGCGGCTGCGTCGAAGGCGAACTCCAGCAGTGTGTCGTCCGGATGGTCGATGTCGAGGCCCAGGACGACGGGACGGAACGGCGCCGCAGCGGACGGTACGCCCGCCGGGTCCATTCTGTGCTCGTCTGCGGCCTGCTCTTGCGCCCGAACGAGCACCACGGGACGTTCGGCACGGGCCACGACCCCCAGGCTCACCGAGCCGACCATGAAACCGCCGAGTCTGCCGAAGCCCCTCGATCCCAGCACCAGCAGGTCGGCGTAGCCGGCCGCCTCGCACAGGACGTCGGCCACGGTCCCCGTCAGCTGCTCGGTGGTCACTTCGATGCCCGGGTGACGAAGCCGGATGCCGTCCGCGGACTCGTGCGTCAACTGCTGAGCCCAGTGCCGGTAACCGTAAAGGTCCAGCAACGGGGTGCGGGCCACGTAGGTGGGCGTCGGCTCCTGCACATGCACGATCTTCAGGGGCAGGCCACGCAGCAGCGCTTCGCGAGCCGCCCACTCGGCTGCGGCCCGGCTTTCGGGCGAGTCGTCGAGGCCGACGGTGACGGTTCGGGACATGGTCCCCACCTCCCGGTACGCGGTTTCCGCCATCAGCGTGGCGCCCCGGCGCCTGCCGCATCAGGGGCCACAGGGCCCGTTCGGGGACCGACCGGCCCTCTGCGATGCAGTAGCCGGACGAGCCGGTCAGGGGCCGGGCGGCCCCTGGCCCGCCTCCGGCTCCCGGCACACCCTGGAAAGGAGCCGGACACCCCATCGAGGCCCCTGTGGAGTCACCATGTACGGCACCCCGCGCATCGTCAGCGACGTCATGACCCAGACGGTCGCGGCCGTCGGCCGCCGGGCCCCCTTCAAGGAGATCGTGCAGCTGATGCAGGACTGGGAGGTCAGCGCCCTGCCCGTGATCGAGGGCGAGGGCCGGGTGGTCGGGGTCGTGTCCGAGGCCGACCTGCTGCCCAAGGAGGAGCTCCGGGACGACCCCGACGCGGCCTGTCTCCAACTGCGTCAGCCCGTCGACGTGGCCAAGGCCGCCGCCCTCACCGCAGGAGACTTGATGTCATCCCCCGCCGTCACGGTCCGGGCCGCCGCCACGCTCGCCGAGGCCGCACGCATCATGGCGCGAGAGGGGGTCAAGAGGCTGCCCGTGGTGGACGAGGCCGGGCTGCTGGCCGGCGTCGTCAGCCGGGCCGACCTGCTCAAGGTCTTCCTGCGCGACGACGAGGACATCGCGGGAGAGGTCAGGCGCGAGATCGTCTCGTACCTCTTCCCGCCGCCGACGTCGACCGTGCAGGTGGAGGTGCACGACGGTGTCGTGACGCTCACCGGACGGGTCCGCGACACCGCCCTCGTCCCGGTGGCCGCGCGGCTGGTGAGAGGCGTCGAAGGAGTGGTGGACGTGGGGTTCGACCTCGCACATGACGGCGGGACGCAGTAGCCGCGAGGGTTGGCGCCGCCGGGTGACTGGGGCCGGTCGGCCCTGGTGCAACCTCCACCGTCAGGTGATGATCGACGTCTAGGACATCCGGCAGTGTGCCGTCGTCCGAGGAATCGAGGTCGCCATGACCGGGACACGCACCTTCAGCGAGCAGGACCCGATCCGGGTGTTCCTGCTCGACGACCACGAAGTCGTACGGCGCGGCCTGACCGACCTCCTCGACGCCGAACCGGACATCTGCGTGGTCGGCGACGCGGACACTGCCGAACACGCGCTCACCCGGGGCCCGGCCCTGCGCCCGCACGTCGCCGTGCTCGACGTCCGCCTGCCCGACGGCGACGGCATCACGGTCTGCCGCGAGCTGCGCGACCGGATGCCGGAACTGGCGTGCCTGATGCTGACCTCCTTCGATGACGAGGAGGCCCTGCTCGACGCGATCATGGCCGGGGCGGCCGGATACGTGCTGAAGCAGATCAAGGGCTCCGACCTGGTGTCGGCGGTGCGCACCGTCGCCTCGGGGCAGTCGATGCTGGACCCGGCCACGACCGCCCGGCTCATGCGATCCCTGCGGGCCGACCCGGCCGAGGTTCCCTCGCTGCCCCCTGAACTGGCCGGCCTCTCGCCCCGAGAACGCGACATTCTCGCGCTGATCGGCGGCGGTCTGACCAACCGCGAGATCGGCAAGAAGCTGTACCTGTCGGAGAAGACGGTCAAGAACCACATCTCACGGCTGCTGGCCAAACTGGGCGTGCAGCGCCGCGTCCAGGCGGCGGTCCTCGCCTCCCACTTGGACCAGCACGAATCCGGCCCGCACGACTCCCACGAAGTCAAGGATCGTTCGTCCCGCTGAGGCTGGGAGCGGCCGGGATCAGGAAGCGGTGAGCAGGTTGTTCACCTCGACGACGTCGGTGATCTCCTCCACCTCCGCCACCAGCCGGGCCAGTGTCGTCGAGGGCAGCCGCCCGGTCAGCTCCACGATGCCGTCGTGCACGGCCACCTCCACGTTCTCGCGGTCACCCGGTGGGCAGCACCCTGCGATCGTTGCGTCCACCTCCGTCCGGATAGCGGCGTCGTCCCTGATGAGCGACTGCAGCAGCGCATCGCGGCGTACGACGCCCACCAGGCGGCCCTCGCGGTCGGTGACAGGCATCCGCTTCAACCGGGACAGCGCGGCGAGCCAGGCCGCCTCGGCGACAGTCGCGCCTGGCAGCACCGTGATCGCGGGACCTGTCATCAGGTCGGCGGCCAGGTCGCCACGGGCCTTGCCATGGATCCGGCGCTCACGCAGCCTGCCGATGCGGCCGGGCCGGTGACCGGATGCCTCGAAGGCGACCTTGGCCAGCAGGTCGGACTCCGAGACGACGCCGACCACATGGTCCTCGGCGTCCACAACGGGGAGCGCCCCCGCGTGCTCGCGCGCCAGCGAGCGGGCGATGTCGCGGTACGGCAGGTCTTCGCGCAGGGAGGCAGCGGGCACGTCCATCACGTCCCGCACCAGGGGAAGTCCCGGTTCGGGCGGGGACGTGGACTGTGGCGTGAGCGGGGCGGACGGAGGTCCGGGGCGGGCGTAGCGCTATGCAGAGTCGTCGGAGCCTGCGCTTGCGTACCCGCGTGCTTGGCGGCCGCGGTGGCCACGGCACCCAGGTAGCGGAGCAGCGTGTCCTGCCGTGCTGCCTCGCCGGGGCTCCAAGGGCGAGAGGGCACATCCCGCCGGACTTCGGCCCCCGCGGAGAAGTTCTCGTGCTCGTTCACGGCCGCCTCCGGATCCCGTCGAGTTGCCTGTCGCCCCAGTCTTTCGCCCTCGCTGCCCGTGCCTAGTGCCGAACGGCCCTGGTGGAACGGCATGACGGCACTATCCGGTGCGAGCCGGGACGGCAACGGTGAGACTGAAGGAGCAGCCGATCGTCAGGAGGCCGGCGATGAGCTTGCGGGACTTCCTGGAGCGGTTCCGTCCGGCGGGCACGCCGGGAGCAGCCGCCACCGGCGTGCCCGCCGACCGTACGGCGGAACGCGCCGTGGAACTGGAGCCCACCCTCGCCCGGCTGGCAGACGTTCAGCAGGAGGCGGCACGGATCCGGGCAGTCGCAGAGCAGGAGGCCGAGGACCTGCGGCAGAACGCCGCGCGAGAGGCGGCACGCATGCGGGATGCCGCGCGGGAGCACGCCCCCGCGGTTCGACGGCAGGCCGCGGAACCTCTCCTGCGAGAGGCGCGGCAAGAGGCGGACGCCCTCCGCGCCGCCGGCGAACGCACTGCCTCGGCGATCCGCGAGCGGGCCTTGGAGCGGATGCCCCACTTGGTGGCGCTCGCTGTCGCCGACGCCCTGCGCCTGACGGGCGGGGAGCGGGACGAGCCATGAGTGCCGGGTGGGTCGCTGGAGCGGTGCGCGCGAAGGCCGTCGTCGGCCGGTGCCCGGGGCCCGACGGGGCGCGGGAGGTCGCGGGTGGGCCGACGCTCGACGACGCCCTGCTACGCCTGGCGACCACGCCCTACGTGAGATACACGCGGACGGCGGCGGACTTGCGCCAGGCCCAGCGGGCGGTGTCCGCCACCCTGCTGTGGCATCTGCGGGTACTGGCCGGCTGGCTGCCCCGTGGCGGTGCCCGCCTGCTGATCCCGCTCGCCGCCGGGTTCGAGATCGCCAACGTGGCCTCCCGGCTCCCCGCACCCGCTGGTCGCCGCACGGAGGCGGCCGCGGAGCCCTATCGGCTCGGGGCGCTGGAGACCGCCTGGCGAAGTCTGGAACGCGCCGGGACACCCGCTGAGACACGGGCGGCGCTCACGTCCTCGCCCTGGGGCGACCCGGGCGGCGACACGCCGTGGGCCCTGGTCACCGGCATGCGGATGGCCGCCGCGCGCCGCACCGCCATCGTCGTACTGCCCGCGCGCCGCTGGGCCCAGGGACGCGCCGTCCTGCTGGCAGCTCGGGAACTGTTCGTACATCACCGCTCTCTTCCGGAGCCCGTACTGCGCGATGCGGCACGGCTGCTCGGGAGGCGGGCGACGGCCGCCTCCACGTACCAGGAGTTCCGCGAGCGTCTGCCCTCGTCCGCGGGTTGGGCCCTGGAGGGCATCGACGAACCGGGTGAGCTGTGGCGGGCGGAGGCCCGCTGGTGGCGGACGGTACAGGCGGACGGCGCGGCGCTGCTGCGTGAGGGCCGGTACGGGCCCCCGGTGGTCGTCGGTGCGGTGGCGCTGCTGTCCGTGGACGCCTGGCGGGTGCGGGCGGCCCTGGAGTCGGCGGCACGCGGGGGGCGACCCAGGGAAGTGTTCGATGCCCTGGTCTGAAGCGGTGACCCCGGTCCGGATGCGCCGTGTGGCGGTGGTCGTCCCGCAGGCGGCCCTGCGGGGCGCTCTGGTACGGATAGCCGAGCAGGGCTGCGTGGAACTGGACCGCGCCGAGGAAGTGGGTCCCGGGGCAGCGGCCGTGCGACTGCAGCGGTTGCGGGGACGGGGCGCGAAAACCGGGCCTGAAAGCGCCGCGACAGCAGTCCTGGCCGCCGCCGCGCCCGACCTCGACCTGCTCGAACGCTGTGGAAGCGTCGCGCTGTTGGCGGGCGAGGCCCAGCTGGAGGAGCGCGCGGAGGGTGCGGTACGACAGGGAGAGGTGGCCGCGCTGGCCGGGTGGTGCCCGGCCGGCGAGGTACCCCGCGTCGCGGGACGCCTGGCCGCTGCGGGAGGCGCGCTGCTGCCGCTGCCGTCCCCGCGCGGAACCGATCCGCCGACGCTGCTGCGGCCGGGCCGGGCCGCCTCCTTCACCCCGCTGGTGACGACGTACGGGACGCCCGCCTACGCGGACGTCGATCCCTCGTGGCCGGCGGGCCTCGCCTACGTCGCGATGTTCGGGATCATGTTCGGCGACGTGGGGCACGGGGCGCTGCTGCTACTCGGCGCGGTCGCGTTGCGCCTCGGGTGGCCGCGCCGGTTCGCCGGGCTGGGCCGGTTGTCGCCGTTCCTCGCGGGTGCGGGCGTCGCCTCCATGGCGGCGGGTGCCGCCTACGGCGAGTTCTTCGGGCCGACAGGGCTGCTGCCGGTGCTGTGGCTGAGCCCGCTGGAGAGTCCTGCCCGTCTGCTGGCCGCCGCCGTGGTGTCCGGTGCCGGTCTGCTGGCCCTCGCACACGCCGCCGGAGCGGTCAACCGGGTGCGTGAGGGTGGCTGGGGCTCGGGGCTGTACGCGGCGACGGGCTGTGCCGGGCTGCTGTTCTACCTGGGCCTCGCTCTGGCCGCTGCGGGCCTGGTGTTGCACCGGCAGGCTCCGGCCGTCGCCGGAGCCGCTCTCGCCGTCACTGGGCTGGCGTTGGTGGCGCTCGGCCTGTTCCGGGCCACTGCGGGCGGCGGCGCGGGACTCGCCGAGACGGTGGTGCGGCTGTTCGACGTCGTCGTGCGGACCGGCACCAACACCCTGTCGTTCGCCCGGCTGGCCGCCTTCGGCCTGACCCATGCCGCCCTCGCGGATCTTGTGTGGCGCGGTACCACCGGCCTGGCCGGGCGTGGCGCCGCCGGGGTCGCGGGCGCCGCCCTGCTGTTCGTCGTGGGCACGGCCGTCTCCTTCGGCCTGGAAGCCCTGGTGGCCGGTGTGCAGGCGCTGCGGCTGGAGTTCTACGAACTCTTCTCCCGGCTCTTCGAGACGGAGGGCCGACCGTTCCGTCCCTGGCATGTTCCCCCGGCGGGGCCTGCCGATCCCGCTACGAAGGTGATCCCATGCTCACCTGGTTGATCGTCCTGCCGGTCCTGGTCGCGGTGCTCGGCGCCGTCCGGCTGCTGCGGCGGCGCCGCACCAGGCATGCCCTCCGCTGGCTCCTGGCCACGAACATCGCCCTGCTGGGCGGCGCTCTCGTCGTCCTCGCCACGGCGTTGGCAGGTCCGGCGCAGGCCTCGGCGCAGGCCGCCGCGTCCGGTGGGGTCAACGGATCCGCCTTGATCGGGGCGGCCATCGCGGTGGCCGGCGCGTCGATAGGGGCTGCCATCGCCGTCGCCTACACGGGTGCCGCGGCGCTGGCCGCGCTGAGTGAACGGCCGGAAATGTTCGGCCGGGCCATGGTGATCGTCGGTCTGGCGGAGGGCATCGCGGTGTACGGGCTGGTGGTCGCGATCCTGCTGATCGGAAAGGCCTGACGATGGGCACGGTGGCCGCCATCGGCGCACGGACGAGCGTGTCCGGTCTGGCCCTGGCGGGGGTCGACGTCCTCGTCGCGGAGGATCCGGACGCCGTCCGCAGCGCCTGGCGGACGCTGCCCGGAACGGTCGGTCTGGTGATCCTCACGGCCGTGGCCGCCGAAGCGCTGGGCAGCGCGGCGACGGCGCCTGACTCGTCCCGACCGCTGACGGTGGTGATGCCCTGATGATCGCGCCTGTGGACGCACTGAGCCCCGTCCGCGCCGAGTTGCTGCGCGCGGCACGGGCCTCGGCCGACGCGGCCAGGGACCGTGCGCGCGCCGACGCGGAGGAATCCTTGCGCTCAGCCCGCGCCGCCGCCGAGGCAGTGCTCGCCCGGGCCCGGGACCTCGGCAGGGCCGACGGTGCCGCCGAGGCGGCTCGGGAACGGGTGCGGGCGGTCCAGGACGCCTGGGCGGCGGAACTTACGGCCCGCGCCGAGGTCTACACGGCCCTGAGGGCTTCGGTCCGCGCGGGCGTGCGAAGGGCGTTCGCGGAGGACGCGTCTGTGCGGTCGCGCTGTGCGGAGGCGGCACGAGAGCTCTTGGGTCCGCAGGCGAGGGTCACTGCAGCCTCGGGGGGCGGGGTGACGGCCGAGGTGCCCGGCCGCCGCGTCGACCTGTCGGCGGACGCCCTGGCCGGTCGCGCCCTGGACCGGCTGGGTGTCCTGGCCGAGACGTTGTGGGAGCCGGCATGACCACCGTCGGCCCTCCTCCGTCGGACTCGTTGGAAGGGCCCGCGCTTCCGCAGATCACGCCCGGCACTCCGCCGGACGGCGCGGACCGCCCACGGATCCTCCGTGTCGCCGGGCCCCTCGTGGAGATCACCTGCCCGCCCACGGTGGCCATGCACGACCTGGTCGTGCTGGGTGCTGCCCGGCTGCCGGGCGAGGTGGTCGCCATCCACGGCGACACGGCCACCATCGAGGCGTACGAGTACACCGGCGGACTCGCACCCGGGCACCCCGCGGAGCCCCAGGGGCGCCCCCTGTCGGTGCGGCTGGCACCGGATCTGCTCGGCGGCGTGTTCGACGGACTGCTGCGCCCTCTGGCCGGCATCGGCGACCTTCTCACGGCAGGCGGACCGACGACCGGTGGACCGGACCGGCGCACCTGGTCGTTCACACCACGGGTGGCTGAGGGAGCAACGGTCGCATCCGGTGACGTACTCGGTGAGATCGGCGCGGGTGTGCCGCTGCGGGTGCTGGTGCCCCCGGATCTGTCGGGGGAGGTGACTTGGGTCGCGGCGGCCGGCGATCACCCCTCGGACATCGTGCTCGCCGTGGTGGACGGTCAGGAAGTGCGTATGGAGCAGTCCTGGCCGGTACGCAGACCGCGACCCGTCGCGCGGCGGTTGCCGGCGGACGCGCCCCTGAACACCGGGCAGCGTGCCGTCGACCTGCTCTTCCCGGTGGCACGTGGCAGCACCGTCGCCGTGCCCGGTGGCTTCGGCACCGGCAAGACCATGCTGCTGCAGCAGGTCGCCAAGTGGTGCGACGCCGACGTCATCGTCTACGTCGGCTGCGGCGAGCGCGGCAACGAGATGGCAGACGTCATCGAGGAGTTGGCGGAGCTGACCGACCCGCGGACCGGGGGCCGCCTGGCGGAGCGGACCGTGACGATCGCGAACACCTCCAACATGCCGATGATGGCCCGCGAGGCGGGCGTGTACACGGGCGCGACGGTCGCCGAGTACTTCCGCGACATGGGCCTCGACGTCGTTCTGATCGCCGACTCGACCTCCCGCTGGGCGGAAGCGCTGCGTGAGTTCGCCTCCCGCATGGGCGAACTCCCCGCCGAGGAGGGCTACCCGGCGGGGCTCGCCTCGCAACTGGCCGCGTTCTACGAGCGGGCCGCCGCCGTGCGCACCCTCGGCGGCGCGACCGGCTCGGTCACGGTGATCGGCGCGGTGTCTCCCCCGGGCGGTGACCGCACCGAGCCCGTCACCGCACACACCGAGCGCTTCGTGCGCTGCCTTTGGAGCCTGGACCGCGATCTCGCCTACGCGCGCCACTATCCCGCGGTGTCCTGGTCGGAGTCCTTCTCCCGGGACGCCGCCACGCTGGCCACCGCCCATGCGCGGGCCGGCGACGCTGGGTGGGCCGAACGGCGTGGCCGTGTCGCGCGGCAGCTCGCGGAGGCGGACCGACTGGCCGACCTCGTCGAGCTGGTCGGGATCACGGCTCTGCCACCCCGGGAACGGATCAGTGTGCTCGCCGGACGGCTGCTGCGCGAAGCCGCGATCCAGCAGAACGCGCTGTCCACCGCGGACGCCTACAGCGCGCCGCAGAAGACGGCGGCTCTGGTGGAGGCCGTACTGACGGTCATCGACCGCTGCCTGGAACTGGTGGATTCCGGAATCCCCGCGGACGTCGTCGAAGCGGTCGACTTCACCCCGCTGCTGCGGGCGCGCGAGACGGCGGGCCCCGCCGAGACCGCTCCGGTCGCCGCGGCCCGCGACACCGTGCTGGCCCGGCTCGAGGGGGCGGCATGACCGGCGCCGTGCGCATCGAGTACACGGGGGTGCGGGATCTGCGTGGCCCCCTCCTGTTCGTCGAGGGGGTGAGCGGGGTCGGGTGGGACGAGTTCGCCACGATCGTCCTCGACTCCGGTGAACGACGGCACGGCCTGGTCCTGGAAGTGGACCGGGACATCGCGGTGGTGCAGGTCCTTCAGGACACCGCCGGCATGAACCGCACCGGCACCCGCGTCGCCTTCTCCGGCACACCACTGCGGATCCCGGTCGGGACGGGCTGGCTGGGGCGGGTGTGCAACGGCCGGGGCGAACCGGCCGACGGTGGGCCACCGGTGCTGGGCGGGGCGTACGCGGAGGTCGTCGGCGCACCGATCAACCCGGTACGCCGGGAACCGCCGAGCGAGGCGGTACTCACCGGCGTGGGCGCCGTGGACGTGCTCACCACACTGGTGCGTGGCCAGAAGCTGCCGGTGTTCTCGGCGGCCGGGCTGCCGCACCTGGAACTGGCCGTGCAGATCACCGCCCAGGCGACGTGCGGGGGTGAGCCGTTCGCCGTCGTGTTCGCCGGTATGGGACTCACCCACGCCGACACGGCGTTCGTCCGCGAAGGGCTGGCGGCCCGCTCGGCCGCGGGGGAACTGGTCCTGTTCCTCAACACCGCCGACGACCCGGTGATCGAACGGCTGCTCACCCCCCGACTCGCCCTGACCGTCGCCGAGCACTTGGCGTTCACCGAGGGCCGTCACGTCCTGGCGGTCATGACGGACATGACGGCCTACTCGGAGGCGCTGCGCGAGGTGTCCGCCGCGCGTGGCGAGATTCCGGCCCGCCGGGCCTATCCCGGTTACCTCTACAGCGACCTCGCGTCCCTCTACGAACGCTGTGGCCGCATCAGGGGTCGGCCGGGGTCGGTGACCATCCTGCCCGTTCTCACCATGCCCGCAGGCGACATCACCCACCCCGTCCCGGACCTCACCGGCTACATCACGGAAGGTCAGATCGTGCTCACCTCCGAGGCGCAGGCGGCAGGTACGTATCCGCCCGTGGATCCGCTGGCCTCTCTGTCGCGACTGATGCGCAAGGGAACCGGAGCGGGACGCACCCGCGCGGACCATCCCGCCGTCGCGGCGCAGTTGATCGCCGCGCTGGCACGGTCCCGGCAGGTGCGAGAACTCGCCGACCTGATCGGACGCTCGGCGCTCAGCCCGACCGATCTGCACCATCTGGAGCTGGAGGACGCCTTCCGGCACCGGTTCCTGGCACAGGGCACCGACGAGAACCGGTCGCTGGACGACGCCCTGGACCGGGCCTGGGAGGTGCTGCTGACCCTGCCGCGCAGCCAGCTCGGCATGCTCCCGGCCGACCTGCTCGACGCCCACGCCCCGCCGCAGGACCAGGAGGCACGATGAGTCCGCGGGCGCGCCGGGTCCCGGCGGGACGCGCCGGGCGCCTGCGACTGCGTCGCAGTCTCGCCACGGCGGTTCGTGGAGCGGACCTCCTGGAACGCAAACTCCGGCTCCTGCTGGACCGGGAGAACACGGCACGGCAAGCGGCCGAGGACGCGGACCGGGTGTGGCGACAGAGGCTGGCCGAGGCGGAATCGTGGCTCGTGCGCGGAGTGCTGCTCGGCGGCGAAAGCGCACTGGCCGAGGCGGCACCGGCCGGGCGGGCGCGCGTCGACGTCCAATGGGGCGCGCTGATGGGCGTGCGCCACCCGACGGCGGTCACCTGGACGGACCCCGTCCGCTCCCTGGGAGAACAGACACCGCCCAACACCGCCCTCGCGCACGCCGAGACCGCCTGTCGTGCAGCCGCCCGTGCCGCGGCGGAACTCGCCGCCCACCAGGCGGCCGCCGAGCTTCTGGCCGCCGAGGCAGTGCGGACCCGGCAGCGGGTCCGCGCCCTGCGCCGGCATTGGATCCCTCGGCTGCAGGACGAACTAACCGTAGCGGAGTTGGCGTTGGAGGAGGCGGAGCACCAAGAAGGGGTACGGCGCCGCTGGGCCGCCGGGCACGGCGGCACCTGAGCATTCCGCGCGACCGACCGCCGATGGCGGGCCCTTGGGCCCGCCATCCGCCGCCGGTTCGGCATCAGTTCCCGTGCCGGATCTCCACGTGCTTCGCCTCCGCCTTCTCGGCGCCCAGACCCACGCTGACGGTCAGCATGCCGTCGGTGTAGTCGGCCTTGACGTCGTCCTCGTCGGCGCCCGGCGGCAACGTGACGCTGCGGCTCATCGCGCCGTACCGGATCTCGCCATGGTTCTTCGTGACGTCCTTCTCGGTGCGTTCGGCCTGGACCGTGAGGATGCCGTCGCTGATGAAGACGTCGATGTCCTCGGGCGACATGCCCGGCAGCTCCGCCCGCATCACATAGCGGCCGTCCTCCGTGTAGTCCTCGATCCGGACCGTGTACAGGTCACCCATCGTGGGCATCGCGAACCGGGCCGGAAGGTTCTCGAACCAGTCCGACATCTCCGGGAACGCGAACCTCTGCTTACGTGCCGCCATAGTCATCGCCGTACCTCCTCGGCTGGTGTGCGGCCTGCCGACACCTCCAGTCCAGCGCGCGCGGGCCCGTACCGCTGAGGCCGAACAGCCCCTCCCCCGGGACCTGAGGTCCCTTTCGTCCCGAGCGGTCGCCGCCAGACTGGGAACCAAGGAACCGAGACACCCGGCGGCGATCACCATGTCCGACGTCACCACCACCGACCTCTACGAAGTGACCATGGCCATGTCCTACCTCCGGGAGGACATGAGGGCCCCGGCCACCTTCAGCCTCTTCGTCCGCGACCTCCCGCCCGGCCGGGGTTTCCTGGTTGCCGCGGGTCTGGAGTCCGCCCTGGACTTCCTGGCCCGCTACCGCGTGGAGCAGGACGACATCGAGGAGTTCGCGGACGCCCTGCACCGGCCTGTCCGGGACCTGGAACCGCTCCTCGGACTCTCCTTCGAGGGCGAGGTTCGCGCCGTGCCGGAAGGCCATGTGGTGTTCGCCGGTGAGCCGCTGCTGGAGGTGACCGCCCCGCTCCCGCAGGCCCAGCTCGTCGAGACGTACCTGCTGAACCAGCTGTGCCACCAGACGGTGGTCGCGTCGAAGGCGGCGCGCTGTGTCCTGGCCGCGGCCGGACGGCCGGTCGTGGACTTCTCCCTGCGCCGCACGCACGGCCCGTGGGCGGGTCTGCAGGCCGCTCGTCTGGGCGCCCTGGTGGGGTTCGCGGGCACGAGCAACGTGGCCGCGGCAGCGGCCCTCGGCATCCCGGCCTCGGGCACCATGGCGCATTCCTACATCGAGGCGTTCCCCGGCGAGGAGGAGGCGTTCCGCGCGTTCGCGCACGCCCACCCCGGCCCCGTCACCTTCCTCGTCGACACCTACGACACCGAGGGGGGCGTACGCGTCGCCGCCCGGGTCCTGGCCGAGCTGCGACGCGGGCCCGGCTGCGCGATCCGCCTGGACAGCGGTGACCTCGACGCACTCGCGCGCCGGTCACGCGCCATCCTGGACGCCGCCGGACTGGCCGACGTGCGGATCGTGGCCAGCGGCGGCCTCGACGAGTACGGCGTGGACCGTCTGGTACGCGCCGGCGCCCCGATCGATGTGTACGCGGTGGGCACGAAGGTGGGCGTGGCAGCGGACGCCCCCTACCTGGACGCCGCCTACAAGCTCGTCGAGTACGACGGCCGGCCCGTGATGAAGCTGTCCTCGGCGAAGGTCACGGCCCCGGGCCGCAAGCAGGTCTTCCGCCGTGCCGGGCGGCCCGACGTGATCGCCCTGGCCGGGGAAGAGCCTCCGGACTCCGCTCAGCCGCTGTTGCGCACGGTCATGCGCGGCGGGCGGCGGACCTGCTCGCCGGACCACTGGCAGGACGCCCGCAGGCGGTTCCGTGAGGACCTCGCCGCTCTGCCCGGCCCGGCACTCCGGATCACGGGCACCGAAACGGTCCCGCCGGTATGGTCCGAGGCTCTTGCGCGGCTCACCGCCTCGGTGCGTGCCGACATCGAAGCCCGACTGGGCCCACAGGCGCACGTCGCGCCCCCGGACACGGTGATCTCCCGCTCTGCCCCCCTGTCGGCGCACACACACTGACCGGTCCCCGCTCAAGCGAAGGGTCTTACAGGGCCGCCATCGGGACCAATGGCCCCTGGCAGGCCGACGGTGCCGAAGCCTTCCATGGAATCGGCGGCGGCATCGTTGCGCGCCACCGCAGGGAGGAGGCGAGGACGATGTCCGTTCCCCCACCACTGGAGAAGAACGACCAGGCCGTACCGGCGACAGGCGCCTCGGCACGCGTCCGCGTCGGCGACGAGATCGTCGTTCACGGGACCACGGCCGGAGTGATCGCACGCGACGGCGAGATCGTCGGCCTCCATCACCCGGACGGCAGCCCGCCCTACGACGTGCGCTGGGGCGACAGCGGACGGGTGACCCTGTACTTCCCGGGTCCTGACTCCTGCATCCGCCATCTGGTGACCGGAGGCGACCATGTCCCGGCCCGTTGACCGTCGGCCGATCGTGGTGGGTCTCGATCCTGAGCCCGGCCATCGGATGGCACTGGCCTGGGCGGCCGACGAGGCCGCCCGACGGCGGTTGCCGTTGCGCCTGGTCCACGTCGAGGGCGTGCCCACCAGGGGCTACCGCGGGCGGGAGGTCCCACCGTCGTGGGAGGAGTGGAACGAGGCGCTGCACAAAGCCGGCCGGCGGGTGCTGGAGGAGGCGTCGGTCTTCGTCGCGGCCCGGCAACCGCGGCTCGAGGTGGACGTTCTGCTCGCGGAGGGCGACCCGGTGTGGGTGCTGCGCGAGCAGAGCCGCGGCGCCGCCGCCGTCGTGCTGGGATCACGGCACCTGAGCCGCAGGCAGGAGGTGTTCGGCTCGCACTCGGTGGCCCTGCCGGTCATGGCCCATACTCGCTGTCCCGTGGTGGTCGTTCCCGAGCCGGAACACATCACCCAGGAGCCGGCGTACTTCGTCGTCGGCGTCGACGGCAGCGAACACTCCGCCGCCGCGGTCGACGTGGCGTTCGAGGAGGCGGCCCTGCGCGGCGCCGAGCTACGGGCCCTGCTGGTCTGGGAGCCCGGACCGCTGCGGATCTTCGACGAGTACGAGCCGCAGCAGGAGTGCCGCCGCCTGCTCTCCGAGATCGTGGCAGGCCGCCATGGCCGCTTTCCCGAGGTCGATCTGCGGCACGAAGTGGTCCTCGGGCATCCCGTCAAAGTTCTCACCGACGCCTCGGCGCATGCGCTGGGCCTCGTGGTGGGAACCCGGGGTCGTGGGGGCTTCGCCGGCATGTTGCTGGGGTCGGTCAGCCAAGGCGTGCTGCACCACGCCACCTGCCCTGTCATCGCCGTCCCGACACCTGGGTGAGTCCCAGGACCCTCACGAAGGGGAGCCGCCGTGACCGCAGAACCTCTCGACGTGAACGCCGTCACCGCACTCGTGGCGGACGCCGCCGCGGCGCCCTCGCTGCACAACGCGCAGCCCTGGACCTTCCGCTACCTGCGGGACATCGGAGTCCTGCGCCTGTACGCCGACCTGGAACGCACCCTGCCCCGAACGGACCCGGACAATCGGGGCCTGCACATCGGTTGCGGCGCCGCGCTGCTGAATCTGCGCGTGGCCGCCGCTGCGGCGGGCCTGGCGCCACTCGTCCGCCTGCTGCCCGACCCGGCGCACCCGGAATTCCTCGCCGAAGTGCATCTGTGCGGCACCGGACCACCTGACGGGGCGCTCGCCCAGCTGGGCCCTGCCATCCGGCGCCGCCACTCCAGCCGGCTGCCCTTCCGCGACGAGGAAATCCCCGCCGACGTGCGGCAGAGGCTGTACGACGCGACCCGTAGCGAAGGCGCCCAGCTGCTGTTCCCCGGCGGCTGGCACGTGCAGACCATCCTGGACCTGGTTCGGGACGCCGAGGGCAGGGAGGCCGTGGACCCGGGAGTGCGCGGGGAAACGGCACAGTGGACACGCACGGAGCCGTCGGCTGTCGCCGGGGCGGCCGACGGCATCCCCGGCGAGGCGTTCGGTCCTCGGCAACGCGGTACCTCGGTCCCCGTGCGTGACTTCGCCGTCGGCCGTCCGATGGCCGGGCGCGGCTGGGCGCCCTTCGAGGAGCATCCGAACATCGCCCTGCTGGGTACGGCCCGCGACGAACCCGCGGACTGGCTCCGCGCCGGTCAGGCGCTGGAACGGGTCCTGCTCCGGGCCACCGCGGACGGGCTCGCCGCCTCGGTCACCTCCCAGCCCCTGGAGTGGCCGGAACTCCGGTGGACCGTCCGTGACCCCGTCTCGTCCATGGCGCACGTCCAGATGGTGATCCGGCTGGGCTACGGCCCCGAAGGCCCGGCGAGTCCACGGCGGCCGGTGGCCGATGTGCTCGATGTCCTCTGACACGGACCCATCGGACAGCGAGGAGGGGACACGTGGAGGTCTCCGAGGTGATGACCGCTCCTCCGGTGTGCGTCGCACCGGACGCCTCCCTGGTCGAGGTGACCCGGCGGATGGCCGAATGCGCCGTCGGTTCGGTCCTCGTGGTCGACGACGGAACGCTGCACGGCATCGTCACCGACCGCGACCTCGCCGTACGCGGCATGGGCGGCGGCCTGGATCCGGAGGCCCGGGTGGACGCGGTCATGTCGCCGGGTGTCGTCCGGGTGGAAGCGACCGACGATGTGGAGGTGGCCTATCGGACGTTCCGCCGTACGGGGGTCCGCCGGCTTGCGGTTCTCGACGCAGGCCGGGTGGTGGGCGTGCTGACGATCGACGACCTCTTCCTTGACGTCTTGCGGCGGCTTGCCGACCTGCTGGGCCCGGTTGCCTGGAGCGTCATGCAGGAGCCGCCCGGCCCGCCTTCGCAGACCGGAGCCCCGCATGAGCCCTGAACCGGCTCGGCAGGCGACGGCCGCTCTCCGCGAGGGCGGACCACCGACCGGCGTCACGACGACGGCGCCACCGGATCGGCGAAACACCTCCGCCCCGTCGATCCCCGCGGTACCGGTCTCCGACGTCCTCGCCGTCCTGGGAAGTTCTGCGCGCGGTCTCACGTCGGCCGAGGCGGCCGCACGCCGGGACCGTTATGGCCCCAACGAGCTGCCCGGCGTGCGGCGGCGCCAGGTGGGGCGTCGGCTGGTCGCGCAGTTCACCGACCTCTTCGCGGTGGTTCTGCTCGTCTCCTCGGCGATCACGTTTCTCGCGTACTGGCTGGGGCAGCCCCGGGATCCGTCCACCCTCCAACTTGCCCTGGCGATCCTCGGCGTGGTGCTGCTGAACGCGGGCATCGGTTTCGCGCAGGAGTACTCCGCCGAACGCACGGCCGAGTCCCTGCAGGCGATGGTGCCGCGCACCTGCCGCGTGCTGCGCGACGGCGAACGGCGCGAGCTGCCGGCGCGGGACCTGGTGCCCGGCGATCTGGTGATCCTTGAGGCCGGGGACGCGGTGCCTGCCGACTGCCGGCTGGTCGAGGCCCAGGAAGCCGCCGTCAACAACGCTGCGCTCACCGGCGAGAGCGATCCGGTCGCGCGGGTCGCGGCACCCGTGCCGCCGGGACCGCCGCTGCAGGCCCGCAACTGCGTGCTCATGGGCACCGACCTGGTCGCGGGCACCGCGAAGGCCGTCGTGTTCGCCACGGGCACGGCCACCGAGTTCGGGCGGATCTTCCGCCTCACCGCCGCCGCCCCGAGGCAGCGGACCCCGCTGCAACGGCAGGTCGCCGTCATGGCCCGCCGGGTCGCGGGCGTGGCGCTCGCGACCGGCGCCGCCCTGTTCGCTGTGCGCCTGCCCGGCGGGCAACCGTTCGTCGACACGTTCGTCTTCTCGCTCGGTGTGATGGTCGCGCTGGTGCCGGAGGGCCTGCCGGCCACGCTCTCCGTCTCACTGGCGATCGGTGTACGCCGCATGGCCCGCCGGCACGCGCTCGTCAAGCAACTGCTGGCCGTGGAGGCGCTGGGGTCGACAAGCGTGATCTGCACCGACAAGACGGGCACGCTCACGCAGGCCGAGATGACCGTCGTACAGCTGTGGGCGGACGGTGCGTCGCACGCCGTGTCCGGGGTGGGGTACGCACCGGCCGGCGAGATCACCGACGCGGGGCCCGTACGGGAGTTGCTTCGAGCGGCTGCTCTGTGCAGCAACGCCCGGCTGGTGCCGCCGACCGGGCGGGACCCCTGGCGCGTGCTCGGAGACACCACCGAGGGAGCCCTGCTGGTGGCCGCCCGGAAAGCCGGCCTGGATCCGGCGCGGGAAGAGGCCGGTACACCCCGGGTGGCGGAGCATCCCTTCGACTCCGGGCGCAAGCTCATGAGCACCGTGCACCGCGACAGCGACGGCGGGTTCTTCGCCTACGTCAAAGGCGCCCCGCTCGAACTGCTCGCCCACTGCGATGCCATCGACCGAAGCGGCGCGAAGACCCCACTGTCCGATGCGGCCCGCACCCAAGTGGCGGCGGCCGCGGACGGCATGGCCGGACAGGGCCTGCGCGTGCTGGCGGTCGCCCGACGGCCGGTCTCCGGTCCACGGCCGTCGCTCGGGGACGTCGAGTCGGAGCTGACGCTGCTGGGGCTGGCAGGGATGTACGACCCGCCCCGGCCGGAGGTGCGGGACGCGGTGGACGCGTGCCGGCGGGCCGGGATCCGCATCATCATGGTCACCGGAGACCATCCCCTCACCGCGGAGGCCGTCGCCCGGCGTGTCGGCATCGTGCGCGAGTCGGCTCCGGCCGTGGCGACGGGCACCCAGCTCGACGCGCTGGACGACAGCGGCCTGGACGCCCTGCTGGCGAACTCCGGCGAACTGCTGCTGTGCCGGGTCAGCCCCGAGCACAAGATGCGGGTGGTCACGGCACTGCAGCGGCGTGGCGAGGTTGTCGCCGTCACCGGCGACGGGGCCAACGACGCCCCGGCCCTCAAGCACGCCGACATCGGCGTCGCCATGGGCGCCTCCGGCACCGACGTCGCCCGTGAAGCGGCGGTGATGGTGCTGCTCGACGACTCCTTCGCCTCGATCACCACCGCGGTGGGACTGGGCCGCTCGGTCTACCGCAACATCCGCAAGTTCCTGATCTACCTCTTCAGCCACAACATCGCCGAACTCGTACCGATCCTGGCCGCCGCCTTCGCCGGCTTCCCGCTGGTGCCGATCACTGCGGTACAGATCCTGGCCATCGACCTCGGCTCGGACGTGCTGCCCGCCCTCGCGCTCGGTGCGGAGCCGATGGAGCCCGACGTCATGAACAGCCCGCCGAGGCCCCGACAGGAGCGGCTCTTCTCGGCGGCGGTCATGGGCCGCATCCTCTTCCTCGGCGGAATCCAGGCCCTCGGCGTGTGCGCCGTCTTCTTCTGGCACATCCACGCCTCCGGCATCCCCTACGCGGACTTCACCAAGGACAGTCCCGTCTACCGCGAGGCGATCACCATGGTCCAGGCCGGCATTGTCGTCAGCCAGTTCTTCAACGCCCTCGCCGTGCGCACCGACCGGCAGAGCGTCTTCCGGGCGGGCCTGCTGACCAATCCCTGGCTGCTGGTCGCAGGCTGCTTCGGCATCGGGCTGATGGCCGCCATCAGCTACGCGCCACCACTCCAGGCGGTCTTCCACACCGCGCCGCTGGCCCCCGCCGACTGGGCGGTTCTGGCCGCGTTCGGAGCGCTGCTGCTGGCCGCCGAGGAAGTCAGGAAATGGGCGCTGCGGCACGGGAGGACATCTCGAAGGGAGGAAGGTGGATGAGAGTGATCATCGCGGGTTGTGGCCGGGTCGGGGCCACCCTGGCCACGCAGCTCGTCGCCGAGGGCCACGACGTCCGGCTCGTCGACCGGCAGCCGAAAGCGCAGAAGAGGCTGTCACCGGGCTTCCCCGGCACCTTCCACGTCGGCAACGGCTTCAGCCGCTCCGCGCTGGAGACGGCCGGAATCGCCCACGCGGACGCCTTCGTCGCGGTCACGTCCGGGGACAACAGCAACATCGTCAGCGCGCGGACCGCCAAGGAGACGTACCGGGTCCCGATCGTCCTCGCCCGCATCCACGATCCGCGCAGCGCCGACATCTACCGGGAACTGGGCATCCCGACGATCTCCAGCGTCCGCTGGGCTGTCAACCGCCTCCACCAGATGCTGCTGCACCGCCACCTCACCCCCGAAGTCACCTTCGGCAACGGCGAGACACTCCTCGTCCGCTCCCAGCTGCCGTCCTACCTCTCCGGACGGCAGATCACCGAGTTCGACGTCGACGGCGAGATCCGCGTCGTGGAGATCACCCGTGCCGGTCGCTCACTGCTCCCCGCCCATGGCGTCCTGGCCCAGCCCGGTGACCTGGTCACCTTCAGTGTGGCCGCCACCGCGCTGGGCCGGCTGAGCGGCTTCCTCGACAAGGAGCTGGGAACGTGAAGGTCCTGATCGCGGGCGCGGGCCGGCTCGGCACCCAGATCGCCCAGGTGCTGTCCGCCGCCCGCAACGACGTCACCCTCGTCGAGTACGACGACGACCGCGTGGCCGAACTCGAAGACCTTCCGCACGTGCGCGTCGTAGCCGGGGACGCCTGCGAGCCGGCGCTCCTGGAGCACGCGGGAGCCCTCGCCTGCGACCTGGTCATCGCCGCCACCGGCCGCGACGAGGACAACCTCGTCATCAGTCTGCTCTGCAAGCGGCAGTTCTCAGTGGGGCGGGTGGCCGCGCGCGTCAACGAGGAGGAGAACGCCTGGCTCTTCGACGGGCGGTGGGGCGTGGACGTGGCCGTGCCCGCCGCCACCCCGCTGATCTCCCTCATCGAGGAGGCCACCGGTGCCACGGACACGGTGGCACTGCTGCGGCTGAGCAAGGCGGGCGTCGAGGTCATCGAGACCGCCATCACCGAGGAGTCCCGGGCAGCGGGACACAAGCTCGGAGAGATCGAACTGCCCGCCGGCACCGTGGTCGCCACCGTCGTACGCGAAGGCCGTCCCACGGTCCCGGGCCCCGAGGTGCGGCTGCTCCCGGGCGACGAGCTCCTGCTCGTGTCACACGAGGCGACCGAGCAGGAGATTCACGCGGCGTTCCAGTGAAGTGGCCCCACACTGCTCCAGGCCCGGGTCACTGCTTCTGGGAACGCACGATCACGACCGGGCAGCTCGCATGCTGCGAGACATGCTGACTGACGGAGCCGAGAAGGGCACGAGCGAACCCGCCCCTGCCCCGGCTGCCCACCACCAGGACCTCGGCTCCCTCGGCGGCCCGCAGCAGGACGTCGGCGGCGTTGCCGTGCACCACGTGGCTCCGCACCGAGCCCGCGGCCTCCGCGCCGAGCACGTCGGCCAGCTCCTGGTTCATCTTCTGCCGGGTCTCCTCCTCGTCGACGTCCATGTCCACGGCGGGCCCCGACCAGCCGTACAGGCCCGGCAGCTCCCACACGGCGACCGCTTCCACGGTGCCGCCGACCAGCCCGGCGTAGCGCACGGCCCAGCGCAGGGCCTCGTACGAGGACTGCGACCCGTCGACGCCGACCACCACCCGCGGCTCCGAGACATCCGTGTCCATGCGTCCCACTCTCCTTCGGTGTCTGTGCCCACGGGGCCGACCCGCCCATGCTCTCCACGCTGCGGGACCCGTCGCCACACCGCCACCGATGGGCATCCGGCGGCATGACGGGGCGACGGGGGCGGCGTGCCGTCAGCGCCCGTGACGCGTGACCTGGCTGGCGCTCACCGCGTTCCCACGGATGCTGCTGCCCGACGGCATATGGGGACGCGTCGAGACCATCAGGGTGCGCGATCTGTTCGGATGGGAGCGTGGCGTAGATGGCGCCACCCCGAGAACAGTGGACCGGCAGGCATGCCCAGGAGCGCACTCACTGCCGTTCGGGCACGACCGCGACCGGACACTGAGCATGGTGCAGCAGCGCATGGCTCACGCAGCCGAGCTGGAATCCGAAGTGACCCGTCCTACGGTGTGCCCCGACGATCACGAGATCCGCGGCCGCCGACCGGTCCACGAGGATCTTGCCGGCCGGTCCTTCGACGACCGACGGGCGCGTCCGGACATGCGGATGCTCGGCGCTCGCCGCCTTGAGAAGAGCGTCGATCACGACGGAGGCGTTCTCCTCGTACGTGTCCGCCTGTCCGCCGGGCTGCAACCGGTCACCGTGTCCGTCGTAGGCAGGCCTGCGCCAGGCACGCACGACGTCGAGGACGCACCCGCGCACCTCGGCCTCGCGGAAGGCGAAACGCACGGCCTCCGCGCTCGTGTCGGTTTCGCCCAGGCCGAGCAGGATCCGCTCGTGCGCACCCTCCAGGCCCACGCGATCACCCCGCACCACGACCACCGGGCAGCGTGCTCGTGCGGACACGCCGAGTCCGACCGATCCGAGCAGCAGGCCCTTGAGCTCACCACGGCCGCGTGAACCCGTCACCAGCGCGAACGCCTCGTCGCCCGCGCGCACGAGAGCGGCCACAGCGTCGTCCGGCACGATGTCGGTGGTGACCTTCACATCCGGGTTGCGCCGTTCGGCCCGATCGGCCGCCGAGGCCACGATGTGCTCGGCCAGCACCTGCTCGGAGGGTCGCCTCGGGTCCACCGAGGGAACACCCGCCTCGTAGCGCGCCCACAAGGACGCGTACACCAGCCTGAGCGGGACACCGTGACGGGCTGCTTCGTCCACAGCCCAGTCGACCGCCAGGAGGCACGAGTCCGATCCGTCCACGCCCACCACCAGAGGAAGTGTCATCGTCCCCACCGCCTTTCATGGGGCCGCCAAACACGTGCGGCATTGGGGGGTGAACTTCACCGTCGCACTCCGGGACGGAGGTCGCGAGGGCGCATCGGCCCCGCGCTGGAGGACCATCGGCCCCCTAATCCTCGTGGTTCGGGCCGTGTGCCCGCCGAACGGATGCGACGACACGGTCGACCAGGTCGGGGAGCGCCGACCGCACCGCTTCACTCAGGGGCGCGCCGAGTTCGACGTCCGCCACCTCCACTGCGTGCACCACGAGCCTCTGCGGCAGCTGCCCGAGTGCCTCCGCCAGGGCGAGGCACTCTGCGAGGCCGAGCGCATGGGTGCTCGCAGTAGCCGCTGTCCCGGAGGCCGCGTCCGCCGCCGTGAGGGTGTGCAGCTCCCCGGGCCGGGCCGGCTGTGCGCGGAGGGCTTCCACGACGATCACCGTGTCCGCGCCGCGCCACAGATCGAGCATGCGTGCGGGTTCGCCGTCGCTGACCGTGAGGACGGTTCCATCCGGGACGCGCCCCCGCAACGCCTCCACCGCGGCCGGACCGACGCCGTCGTCACCGCGCAGGGGATTGCCCACGCCGATCACCACGACCCGGCCGCTCATGTGCGCTCTACGGTCACGTCGAGGAAGTGGGCGGCGCAGGAGATGCAGGGGTCGTGGTTGCGGATGGCCCGTTCGCACAGATGGGTGAGCTCCTCGTCGTCAGCGGCGGGCCCGGCTGTCTCCAGGCGCGCCTGGACCGCCTTGCGCACGTCCTCCTCGATGGCCGTCTGGTTCTGGGCCGTGGGCGGGATGATGCGGGCCTCGGTGACCGTGCCGTCCTCGGCGAGGGTGTAGCGGTGGTACAGCAGTCCCCGAGGCGCCTCGGTGGCCCCGGTGCCGGAAGCCTGGCGCGGCGGGACCTCGACGGCCGGCCGGGGAGGTCGTTCGTATCCGCCGATGATCCGCAGGGCTTCCTCGATGGCCTGCACCACTTCCACGGCGCGTACGACGATGCTGCGGAAGGGGTTGTCGCAGACGGCGCCGGTCAACGGGTCGCCCAGGCCGGCGTCGCGCGCCGCCTCGGCGGCCACGGGGTGGAGCCAACGGCCGTTGATGGCGTAGCGGGCGAGCGGCCCGGTCAGGTAGCGGCGGCCGTCGAGTGCGGCCGTGCGAGCCGTGGAGTGCGGTACCTGCCCTTCCTGGACGTGCTGTTCGAAGTCGCCCAGGGGGAACTCGCGCAGCGCCGGGCCTTGGCCTCGAGCGGCCATGACCGCCGGTGCTCCGGAGTCGATCGCGTAGCGGCCCGGGTCGCGCAGTGCGAACAGGTCGTGGTCGCACACGGCTTCGGGGAAGTCGAACGCCGCCGCCCAGCGGACGGTTTCCAGCGCGTCATCCCGGGCCTGCCGCAGCCGTTCGGCCAACGGACGCAGTTCTTCCCGTTCCGGAGTCCGGTAGAAGCCGCCGACCCGGACGTTGACCGGATGGATGGGGCGGCCGCCGAGCTGTTCGACGATCGCGTTGCCGGCCTGTTTGAGCCTCAGACCGCGTTCGACGACGGCTCGCTGGTCGCGGGCGAGCTCCACGACGTCGGCACGCCCCAGGAAGTCCGGGGCATGCAGCAGGTAGATGTGCAGAGTGTGGCTCTCGATCCATTCGCCGCAGTACAGCAGGCGCCGGAGTTCCGCGAGGGGGCCGTCCACCGTGACCCCGAAGGCGTTCTCGATCGCCCGGCAGGCGCTCATCTGGTAGGCGACCGGGCAGATACCGCAGATCCGGGCGGTGATGTCGGGAGGCTCGGTGTGGCCGCGGCCGGTCAGGAAGGCCTCGAAGAAACGCGGCGGTTCGTAGATGCGCAGCCGCGTCTCGGCGACCGTGTCACCCTCGACGCGTAGGTGGAGGGCTGCCTCGCCCTCCACCCTGGCCAGCGCGTCCAGCCGCAGGACGCGGTTTCCGCGATCGTTCATGCGCGCCTTCCGGGCGGGGGTCCGTCAGGCCGGAGGGCTCTGCTGCTCCTCGGCCCCGAGGTCGGGTACGGGGGCATATTCCGGCGACGCGGCGTTGAAGGCGCGGAAGACACGCTGGATGTCCCGCTCACTCATCCCGTCGTGGCGCAGCTGCGCGATCATGGAGCGCAGATTGGGCTTGCCCGACGGTCCGAAGCAGCCGTAGCAGCCTCGTCCGTAGGCGGGGCAGATGGCACCGCAGCCGGCGTGTGTGACCGGGCCGAGACAGGGGGTGCCGTGGGCCACGGTGATGCAGGTGGTGCCGCGCCTCTTGCACTCGAAGCAGACGCTGTGGTTCGAGATCTGGGGTTTGCGACCGGCCAGGTAGGCGTTGATGACTTCGAGCAGCTGGCGGCGGTCGATGGGGCACCCGCGCAGTTCGAAGTCGACCGGCACGTGGGCCGAGATCGGTGTCGAGGTCTCCAGGGTGGCGATGTACTCCGGCTGTGCGTAGACGGCGGCGAGGAAGTCGTCGACGTCGGCGAAGTTGCGCAGTGCCTGGACGCCGCCCGCGGTGGCGCAGGCTCCGATGGTCACCAGGTACCTCGAGATGCGGCGGACGTGCTGGATCCGCTCGGCGTCCTCGGCGGTGGTGATCGACCCCTCGACCAGGGACAGGTCGTAGGGCCCACGGCCCTCCAGTCGCGCACGCTCCCGGTCGGCGCCCTCGGCCGGTGTCATCTCCACGAAGTGGTCGATCCGGACGCGTTCGGTGAGGCCGAGGAGTTCGTCCTCACAGTCCAGGAGGGTCAGCTGACAGCCGTCGCACGAGGCGAACTTCCACACCGCGAGTGTCGGCCGTGTACGAATGACCGGGCCGAGGTCGGTGACCATGTCACAACTCCCTCACGAGGAGCAGATCTGCCACGCGGTCGTAGCCGACGACCGGGCCGTCCCGGCAGAGCAGGAG
Organism: Streptomyces sp. NPDC023481; assembly: GCF_055560195.1. NCBI lineage: Bacteria > Bacillati > Actinomycetota > Actinomycetes > Kitasatosporales > Streptomycetaceae > Streptomyces > Streptomyces sp. NPDC023481. Next base: position 203,128 of record NZ_JBVHJE010000003.1, on the reverse strand, counting down.
CGGGCCGAGCTGGCAGTGGCCGCAGTGGCCGGTGGCGCAGTGCATGTTCCGTTCCAGGGACACCTGGACGCGGTGCGGGGCCAGCCCGCGGGTCACGAGATCGCGTGCGGTGTGCCGCATCATCACCTCGGGTCCGCACACCAGTGCGCAGGTCCGTTCGGGACGCAGGTCGAGTCGGTCGAGGAGGGTGGTGACCACGCCAACCGCGCCCTGCCAGCCCGGACCGGGGCGGTCGACGGTCACCTCGACCTGGGCCGGCCCGCGCCAGCTCTCGATCTCGTCCTGGAAGACAAGGTCGGCGGAGGTGCGGGCGCCCACCAGGACGGTGAGCCGTCCATACTCCGCCGGCCGGTCCAGGACCGTGTGCACGACCGGCCGCAGCGGAGCCAGCCCGATGCCGCCGGCGACCACCAGTACGTCGTGTCCGGCTGCCGCTTCGAGGTCCCAGCCGGTGCCGTACGGCCCGCTGAGTCCGACGCTGTCACCCGGGCGCAGCCGGTACAGGGCGCTCGAGACCGCGCCCACCGCGCGCACGGTGTGCACAAGACCCCCGTGGTAGCCGCGCAGGGCACTGGCCGAGATGGGCACCTCACCGACCCCGAACGCGTAGACCATCGCGAACTGCCCCGGCGAGAAGGGCCCGAGTGCCTCCCCGGTTGGTACCAGCTCGATCGACCGGGTGTCGGCGGTCTCGGCCCAGGTGGCGGCGACGCGATAGGGCAGCGGGAGCGGCACGGTGGTCATCCCCCCTTCGGCTCCGCTGCCGTCCAGTCGTGCAGGGCAGCCGCTTCCTCTGTGATGTCGATACCGACCGGACACCACACGATGCAGCGCCCGCAGCCCACGCAGCCCGACGAGCCGAACTGGTCGTACCAGGTACCGAGTTTGTGGGTCATCCACTGGCGGTAGCGGCTGCGCGAGGAGGCGCGGACCGGACCGCCGTGCAGCTGGGAGAAGTCGAGGTCGAAGCAGGAGTCCCACAACCGCCACCGCTCGGCGTGGTCACCGGTGAGGTCCGTGACGTCCTCGGTGGTGGTGCAGAAGCAGGTGGGGCACACCATGGTGCAGTTGCCGCACGTCAGGCACCGCCCGGCGACATCGTCCCAGCGGGGCGCGTCGAGCGTGCCGGCCATCAGCTCCCGCAGATCCGCCTCAGGCATGGTCCGTCCCATGCGGTCCGCGGCGGCTGTGACGGCTGCGCGAGCCGTCTCCCGGGTTTCCGGGTCGGCCGGACGGGCGGGCAGTTCAGCCAGGATCTCCGCGCCTTCCGGGCTGCCGCTGCGGACCCAGAAGCGGTGGCCGTCCTCGTCAACCACCTCGGTCATCACCAGGTCGTAGCCGGGACCGGCAGCGGGCCCGGTGCCCATGGAGACGCAGAAGCACGTGGCACCGGGCTCCGTGCACTCGACCACGATCAGCAGGGCCTCGGAGCGCCGCCCCTCGTAGGTGGGATCGCGGTACGCGCCGCCGGTCAGTACCCGGTCCTGGATGGCGATGGCCCGCAGATCGCAGGGGCGCACACCCAGGAAGGCGTACCGCGGGGGCGCGGCCTGGTCGGCGGTGAGGACCAGATCCCCCTCCACCCGTTCGGCGCTCCACTCCCGCACCCGCGCCGGATGCAGGAAGGACTTCCAGGACTGGGGACCCGCCGCGTTCGCGAAGGCCGCGCCGTCCGACCGCTCCCGCAGGCGGTACCGCCCCGCCTCCAGCTCCACGCCCCATCCGTACGGCAGCTCGTCGGCCGACAGCAGCTCCGCCAGCACGATCGCGCCGTCCCGCACCGTGGGTCCGACCACGGTGAATCCGCGCCGGACCAGCACGTCCACGAGCGCGCCCATGCCGTCCTTGCCCATGACGAGCCCGTCGGACGCGGGCGGCCGGGGGGTGTTCACATCGGCGTCGGCGCTCATGACCGACCTCCTTCAGCACTCGGGGAGAGCGCGGGGGGCCTTACCGTCCTTCCACCACGATCGCAGCATTTCCAGTACTGCGGCGCGTCGACAGTGCCATGAGGGCAAGCGTGCGGGGACCTTTGGCCTCCTCGGCCCCAGCCGCGCCGACAGCCGTGGCCTGGGCGGACGTCGGGGGCCGGTCCGAGCGGTCCCCGCTCTTCAAAGGGCAGCGGTGGCGAGCTCGCGCCGGCGACAGAAATGGCCGGCACTGCCGTCGGGACGACAGTGATCATGGACCGGGCCTTCCCCCGGTGTCGCACTGTGTGGAAGGCCTACACGCATGCTGAGCACCCTTGCTGATCACAGTTCGCGCCTTCGTCGCCGCGAAGCCCATGGAGGTCCTGCCCAGCGGAACCGACTGGGGTGGTCGACTACCAGATCGACCAGGGCAAGATCATCAGGCTGTTGACCGACCGGCTGGAATTCGCGGCCTGGCCGGCCGACCCTGTTGAACGCGGCGAGGTCGAATCCGCCTACCGGCGGCTAAAGGCCTTTCAGCGAACCAGGGTCGAGGTGCTGCGTTCGGTGTCACCGGAACTGGTGACGGAGATCCGGGCCCACCCGGCTCTCCGTCGCTGTCCGAACCGGATCATCTTGCGGCTGGCCGACGGCGAGGGTCCTTTTACCGACGCTTCCTCCATGTCAACGCACTGGGCAACGGTCCGCATCCCGCTGCAGCGCCTGCATCTCGCTGCGGGCCCTCGAGCACACACGGCGCAGCATCGTGCTCCAGACAGACCGGTTGCGCCGCCGCCAAGCAAGGGCAGCGGCCCATGGCCGGCAAATGCCCGGAGGGAGGCGGGACCCCACGTCATTAGGCCGATCGGCCCAGGGAGCGGATACTACTGGCCCACGACTTGGGTCAGTCGTACCTTGCTGCCGGCTCGGCCAAGGGCAAGACTCGTCTATGCGGCGGTGCCGTAGCACGGGGTACTCCCCCTCCGGCAGAGCCGGCCCACAGTGGGCGGTGGTGACAGTGCCTGCCCGCCGAAGCATTCGGACTGCACTGGTCAGCCGGAGATGCGGAGTACTTCTCAGACCATGCGGCACGCCCGAACCGCGTCGCACATGATTCATCTTTTCGGCGCGGCCATCGGTCTCGTGCGCGTTCCCAGATGCGCGAGGCTCTGGAGCGAAAGGTACGACCCATGCGAGCACAGAGAACCAAGCGCCTTTTCGCGGCTTCCGCGGCCGGCATCCTGATGGCGGGCGGCGCTGCGATCGGCGCGGCCGGGACGGCTACAGCGGCCACCCCGGCTCACGTCTCGTCCTACTCCCACCACTTCAACAGCGACTGCGATGACGACTGGTGGGACAACGGTTGTGACAACCATGGCGATCACGGTGGTTACGACAACGGTGGACACTACAACGACGGTGACCACGGTGGATACGGCCACGGTGGAGACCACGGTAACGGCGACGGCCATGGCGGGGGCAATGGTGGCGGCCACGGTGACGGCGGCGGCCATGGTGGGGGCCATGGTGGCCACTGATCTGGCCCATTGAAAGCGGGGTGGGCGTCCTCGTAAGCGGATCGCCCACCCCGCGGAGGTCATGACCGCCACCGGATGCGGGGCTTCCCGGGCGGTTCGGCCAGCGATAGAGGGTCCACGCCCTGCGAATGAGGCTACGGATGGATGATCGCGGTGGTGAGGGCAATGAAGATGGACACATCGGGGCTCAACGTCTGTCGCTCGGGCGGCGGCCCAGCGCACGCCTCTGCGAGCTATGAGCGATTGACGCCACGCTGGGAAGGGGCGGAGTCCGGAGTCCCTGCCGTAGTGGTGAATTCCATCCCGGTGGTGGCCGGCAGCACATAGTCCGGCCATTCCAAGTCGGGACGAAGAGGTGGGGCTCAGCTTCGGCGTCGGCGAACACCGAGGGACCCGGTGGCAGTTCTGCAAGCCGTATCAGCAGTCCTCGATCTGGTCCAGTGGCCTGGACAGCCGTGGTCGGGCCGTTGATGCCGGGCGACAGCGCCTTGATGGCGATGTCGGGCGGACGGAATACGCGGGGTCCACCTCCACGAGCGACGCGCACCGGCCCTCGTGACGGACGACCTGGACGTCGTCGGTCGCTGCGAGCGGCGGCCGCAACCCGGCCGCTGCCTGTTGGTGAAACGAGGCCGCCGCTCCGAGCCCGGCCGAACCGACTGTGCGAACCAGGCTGGCGACGCGCAGCCTGCCGGGGAGCCGGTCGATCAGGGCCAGGAACGCGATCTCTTGATCAGCTGTGCGGAGAACGCCGTCGTACCGAAGGAGATGGCCAACACCCCCGCGGAGAACACGAAGCCGGTGAAGGCGATCATGCCGCTGGCCGAGGGGACAAGGTGGTCCGCACACTGTCCGGGTCCCAGGTGATTCCGAGGTCCTGCCGCACGGCCCGGTCGACGGCGGGCACGGCAAAGGCCAGACCTAGTCCGTCGGCCACGAACGCCAACGGCACTGCCCAGGCCCTCTGCTCCGGCCACCACTTGATGCGGAGCCTGCGCACCGGCATACGTCACCTTCTCCGTCACGCGACCCCGCCGTCCCCCGCGGGATCGCCGGGCGCGCTCGGGGTGGCGAGGGTTTCTGCGGACACGTCCGGCCGGCAGAGCCGGACCCCCAACCGGGCTGTGAGACTGTGCCACACGATGCTCAGGGTCACCGTGACCACCACGGCCTGCGTCATCAGCGTCGTCTGCTGGGTCTTGTTCTCCTGCAGGACGATCAGGCCGAGCACGAGGGTGGCGATGCCGCGGGGGCCGAACCAGCCCATGAACAAGGTGATCCTGCCCGTCATTCCGCTGCCGGCCATCGCCGCCGCGATGGCAGTGACGCGTACGGCGGTCAGGGCCAGGGCCGCGAACAGCCATACGCGCCAATCGGCGTGCCGCACGGCCGGTACGACGGAGACCGCGCCGAAGAGGGCGAAGACGACGAGTTCCAGGAGCTCACCGGTCGCTTCGGACACGTTCGTGACCGTCGGCCCTTTCCCACCCGGCGGCACCACCGCGGCGTAGGCCAGACCGCCGGCGAAAGCGGCGACGAAGCCGCTTCCATGGAACTGCTCAGCCGCGCCGAAACAGGAGACCGGGAGCGCGAGGCTCGCCAACTGGGCCCAGGTATCGGTCATCCACTGCCGCGCCCTCGCGACGGACACGGCTTTGCCGCCGATCAGACCGACGCAGAGCCCGACGGCCATGGAGACGTGCACGGTCCGGAAAGCAAACCACACCCACTGGCCGGCCGAGGGCTGGACGTGATCGTAGGCAACGGCCAGGGCCGTCAGCAGCGCGGCCAGCGCGATCCCGTCGCACAGCCCGCTCTCCACCGAAAGCCCCTCACGTACGGGGCCGGGGACCCGTGGATGCATGAGGACCCCCTCGATCAACGCCGCCTCGGTGGGCGCCACGATGATCGCAAGGCACACGGCCTCCCAGAACGGCAGTGCGGGCAGGATCAGCAACGCCACGACCGTGCCGAGTGCCACCGTCAGCGGCGTCCCGATCCCCAGCAGACGCCGGCCCAGCGCCCTGCGGCGCAGCACCGCGTGCAGACCGAGCTGGGATGCCTGGTTGAACAGGCTCAGCGTCAGAGCGAGCTCCGCGACCGTCCTGAACCCCGCACGGTCCATACGCACCTGTACCCAGCCCAGGGCGTGCTGGCCGAGAAGCAGGCCAAGGCCGAGGAAGACCAGCGCGGGCGACAGCCAGGACCGCGCGACCCGCGCGGAGACCATGGAGTAGCACAGCACCATCATCGTGAGGATGAAGACGGTCTCTGCGTTCATCTGCCGGCCCCGCCTCAGGTTCTCCAAGGATGGCCCCTTGGCGCGCAACGGTGAGTTTCGGAGTGCCACCACTACGCTGGGAAATCGGGCGACGGCCGACTCCCCTGCCATGACGGTTCCTCACCGGCCGGAATCGCCGCAGTAGGTGTGCCGCTGGGACGACACCGGCTCTGCCGCGGACGTCTGTCGACCTCCGCACCAGCCAATGTGCACGCTTGACGTCTGGCGGGAGACAAGGCCCGGGCGTCGTCACCCGTCAGAGCCGCTTACCGGCCGTTCCTGATCCGGCGACGAACACGGCTGCTGCCGTGCCGACGGGCCCCAGGCTCCGCTCAGCCGCACAGATCTTCCTGCCGGGTTCCACCACGGACCCCGGGCACCCACGCCGGGCACGTCGGCTCGACGCGGGAGGTCAGTGCTGTGAGTGGGGATGTGCATGGAACAGAGACCGCCGCTGCCTGGTGGAGGGGCCCTGGACCAGACGGCCCGCCTCGACGCGCAGTCGGATGGCGTGGAACACCTCGACCGTGCCAAGGACGATCGCCATGACGCCCGCGACGAGGGTGAGGGTGGCGATCGAGCCGAACGGCGCGACGATGATCACGATGCCTGCCAGCATCGTGATGATTCCCAGGAACAGCTGCCAGCCCCGTGCCGGCATGTCCGGGGACGACCCCGCGGCAGCCGTCATCGTGATGCCGCGCAACAGCCAGCCGAAACCGATCCAGAGGGCGAGCAGCAGGATCGATTGCAGGGGGCCCCGGAAGCAGACAAGCCCGAGCAGTACACAGAGTGCGCCTGTGATGAAGTGCAGCGCCCGCAGATGCCCTGGTACGTGAGTGCCGAAAGCCGCGGCTACCTGGAAGACACCGCTGACCAGCAGAAAGACGCCGAAGAGGACGCCGACGACCCGCAGCGTCTCACTCGGCCACGCCAGGACGACCGCGCCCAGAGCAATCGAGGCCAGACCGATGGTGAACAGGGCCTGCCAGCCGAGATTCGCCACGGCACTCAGAACTTCCGCACCAGAGGGGTCTTTCCGAGGCTGGGCTTCGGGTGGCGTGCTGCCACCGGGGGCTTCAGAAGGGAATGTCATGCCGTCCACCTCCTCTTTATCACAACACAGATAGTTTGACGTGGCATCACCGCTGGATACACAAAGCCACTCGGCCGTCGGATCACGACCAGGACTGCGATCAAAGCAAGAAGCGTGACGACACTGGCCGTGATGACCGCTCCAAAAAGCCGCGGGAGCGAAGTCACCGACGTCCAACTGCCGTCGGACGACCTGGTAACGCCAGGTTCCGTAAACGGAGACCAGTAGTCCGGCCAAGAGGAGAATGAAGCCGGCGGCGACCGCATGGACACCTCGATGGCCAGTGAGTTCAGCCCCCGCGATCCCGAGGGCGGCCACGCTGACACCCGTACGCAGCCATGCCAAGCAAGTGCGTTCATCGGCCAATTGATCGCGTGCAAGGCTGCCGGTGCTGGGTCGGGTGGCGTCCTGTGCGTTGGGGTGCATCCAGCCTCCCCGGAAGGCTTGGCTCTGGTGGTAACACCCGTTCCTCGAGTCTAGAGTCGTTTCTGTGTCGTCGCGCGTCACAGCAGACGCCAGGCAGCCGTCGCGCCCCGCAGGCCCCCTTCTCGCCGGCCTGACAAATGGACCGGTGGGCGCGGTGGTTCAGCCGGCGTCGTCCAGGAGCAGGCCCAGCTGGATGTCCAGCCACGCCTGCTCCTGGCGCCACGTCTGGACCGCGCTGACGAGCTGCCTGCTCAGAGCCTCGAGCGTGAGGGACCGCCATCGATGGCCGGCCAGGAACGTCATCAGTACGGCCTTGCGCTCCTCGGTACTGGTGAAGCCGGGCCGGTGGACGTCCATGCTGTCCATGGCCGCCACCGCGCGGCGGCAGAGTGCCTCGGGGCGGAGCGACTGCCAGGCATAGGGCGCCAGTGCGTCACGAACCGCGGCCACACGGACGTCGTCCACGGCAACCAGCACACCATCCCGCCCATCCCCTTCACGCCCTGAAGAGGCGACCCGTTCGCCAGTCGCCTCAGGGTAGACACGCGGCCCGTCGAATCCAGAGCCTGCTGGAAGGACCGCACCACCGCGCGCAGGACCTGGCCCGCATCTGCGCGCTGCCGGCCTCGATCAGGGCCCGGTACCGGTCGACAGGGTCCACACCTGCAACGACCGGGTTTCGCATGACAGATCTCGTCAAGGGGACCACTCGCGATGCAGGACGACTTTGAGGGCTCCCGTGCTGGGGCCACGCGCGAACACCTCGTAGGCGTCCTGCATGCGGTCGAAGCCGAAGGTGTGGGTGACCAGCCGGGAGACGGGCAGATGCCCGAACCTCATCAGCTCCAGCAGCCACGGGGTGGAAGAGGTGTCCACCTGGCCGGTGCTGATCGTCACGTTCTTGCGCCACAGGGACTCCAGGTGGAGCGTTGCCGGCTTGCCGTGCGTGCCGATGTTGGCGATGTGCCCTCCTGTGCGAACGGCGCGCGTGCACAGCACGAAGCCGTCCGGATCGCCCGACGCCTCTATGACCACGTCTGCGCCCGGCCCCTCGGACAGGTCGCCGATCATCTTCCCCGGCGATTCGGCGGCATCGGCCCCCACCCGGGCGGCGGTCCTGAGGCGAGCGTCGGCCAGATCCACGACGATGATCCTGCGCGGCGAGTACATGCGCGCCAGAATCACGGCGGCCAGTCCGACGGGACCCGCGCCCACCACGACGACGGTGTCTCCCGGGCCGACATGTCCGTTCCGCACTCCGACCTCGTAGGCGGTGGGCAGGAGTTCGGCGAGCAGGACCGCGTCATCCAGCGCGAGGTCGTAGGGTCGCCGGGTGGTGGAGTGGTCGGCGAACGGCACGCGCACCAACTCGGCCTGGGTGCCGTTGATCAGATGGCCCAGGATCCATCCGCCTCCGCCGCGGCACTGCCCGTACCTGGCATCGCGACACTCCAGGCAGTCACCGCAGGCCGAGACGGACGACAGGATCACCTGATCACCGGAACGCAGGTGATGGACCTGGCCACCGGTCTCCACGACCTCGCCGACGGCTTCGTGGCCGAGAACCGTCCCCGGCTTCACCTCGGGGAAGTCTCCCCGTCGGATGTGCAGATCAGTGCCGCACACGGTGGTGGCGTCGACGCGCACGATCGCGTCGGTCGCCTCCTCGATCACAGGGTCCGGAACGGTGTCCCAGGAGATCTGTGCAGGGCCGTGGTAAACGAGCGCTCGCACCGACGTCACTCCTCGCTCCCCCACCTCCACGGTCACCCCCGCGGGGCCCCCGGGCAACATGGCCGCCCGTGCAGCTCAGTCCGGTTCCATGTACGGGCGACGGAAGACCGGGGCCTGAGCGTTGCGCCACGGGCGTACCGCCGTCAGAGCCCGGGCGACGGCGGATTCCAGGGCGCCACTGGTGTCGACCGGGACGGCTTCAGGCCACGGCGGTTCCTTCGCGGCCATGGCGCCGGCGATCCCGGCGTCGGCGTCGGAGGCGCCGGGGGCGCGCGTGCTCAGGCGGGCTGCGGACACGTCGGTCGGCACATGGCAGTGCAGGGCCACCAGGTCGGCGTTCGCGCGTTCGGCCACCTGCACCGCCGCCTCACGCTGGACGGGATCGGACCAGGTGGCGTCGAGGACGACGGACTCGCCGGAGGACAGCAGCACGGCTGCGCGGTCGAGAAGGCAGGCGTACGTCCTGGCCGTCCACTCGGGCGTGTACAGCCCTTCGCCGTAGCCGGCCGCGGCGGACTGCTCCGCCGGGATGCCCGCCAGTTCCTTGCGGATGCGGTCGCTGCTGAGCAGGGTGACCCCCAGCCGGTCGGCCAGCGCTCCGGCGAGTGTGGACTTCCCGCTGCCCGGCAGTCCGCCGACGAGCGTGAGGCCGACGGTGGAGGTGCGCAGGTGGCGCAGTGCCATGGCGGCAAGGCTCCGGGACGCTGCGTCCGCGCCGGGCGCTCCCTGGCGGGCTTGGATCACCGAGACTTTGGCACGGACGAAGGCTCGGTAGGCGATGTAGTGGTGCCACAGGGAGGGGGGCGCGGGATCCGCGGAGTACTCGCCGTACCTGGCGAGGAAGTACGCCGCGGCGTCCGGGAAGCCGAGCCGTTCGAGGTCCATGGCCAGGAAGGCGGCGTCGTCCAGGCCGTCGACGTAGCGGAGGCGGTCGTCGAACTCCAGGCAGTCCAGGACGCGGGGGCCGTCGTCGAGGCAGAAGACGTCCTCGGCGAGGAGGTCGCCGTGGCCGTCGACCACCCGCCCCTGCTCGATGCGGCTGTCGAACAGCCGCTTGCGGCCGGCGAGATAGCGGTGCACCAGCCGCTCGATCTCCGTCGCGTGCTCGGGCACGGCTCCCTCCGCGGCCAGCGCGTGCAGCTGGGAGAAGCTCGCCTGCCATCGTGCCGACAGCGCGTCTCGCGTGCCCTGTTCGTCCACGTCGCGGCCTCGGGGTGCGGCCGCATGCCACGCCGCCAGCTGCCGGGCGACGGTCCGAAGGACGTCGTCCACGGCAGCACCTGCCCGTACGAGATGGGAGAGGCGGCGGTCCTCCGGCATGCGTCGCATGACCACGACCGGTTCAGGCGCCTCCGCATCCGGGGCACGGAACCCCCCCAAGCCCACGTAGACGTCGGGAGCGAACCGGCGGTTGAGGGTGACTTCGCGCTCGCACGCGGCCCGGCGTGCCTCGACCGTGGTGTAGTCCAGGAAACCCAGATCGACCGGCTTCTTGGCCTTGTAGGCCCGATCGCCGACGAAGAACAACGTCGCTGTGTGGGTCTCGCACACCCCGGCGCGCGGGGTCGGCTCGCTGTCGTGCCTGGCGGCCGACTGCAGCGCCGACGCGTCGGCCCGAGAAGCGCGGAGGCCGGGCTCGGTCATGAGGAACGGCGACAGGCGAGCGCCCGTGGTGCGCGGCGTCCTCGTCCGTGCGGTGGCGGCTCAGCGGGCATCGGCCAGGTTCGCGGACGTGCCATGAGGCCTGCGGTGACTCCTGCTGGTGGCATGGCGACGGCCTCCGTCTCGTAAGAAGCTGGAGGGGGCGGCGGACGAGTCCGGCCGGATGCACGGACCGCGCGTCACCTGCATACCGGGCGCGAGGCGTATCTCCCCCTTTGAGGATCCCCTGTGCTTCACCGTGGCGCATGCGGGGGCCGTGGCGGAGCGGCCGGAGACGTGGAATCCGGCACGAGAGGAGACGGGCGCGGTGACGATTCCCCTGGTGGTGGGCGTCGACGGATCCGAGGCGAGTCTGGAGGCGCTCGACTGGGCCGCCGCCGAGGCCGCCCGGCACGGGGTCCCGCTCCATCTGCTGCACGCGGCGGCCGGAGAGCTGGAAGCGTCCCACGTGATCAGCGCCGCCTCCGCGCGCGCCCAGAAGTACGCTCCAGCGGTCCGGTTGTCGAGCGAGGTCTCGAACGAAGACGCGGCTTCGGCTCTGGTCGGGAAGGGCCGCAATGCCTTCGCGCTGGTTCTGGGGTCCAGGGGACTCGGAGATCTCGAGGGCATGCTCCTGGGTTCGGTCAGCCTCGCCGTCGCGGCACGTGCCGACTGTCCGGTCGTCGTGGTGCGCGGCTCCCCGGAGCATCGAGCTGGTCGGTTCGGAAACGTGGTCGTGGGCATCGAGGACGGAGAAGGCAGCGGTACGGCCGTCGACTTCGCGTTGCGCGAGGCGCACGTACGAGGCTGCCCACTCGTCGCGGTGCACGCCTGGAGTGCACCGTCCGGTGCTTGTACGATCCCACAGGCCCCGTCGTGGTTCCTGGAAGCCCACCGGCGCCCGCCGGCGCAGGTCCTCGACGATGCTCTGCGCCACCCCGCTGAGCGGTATCGGGACTCGGCGGTGAGCCGAAGACTCATCGACAAACCGGCTCGCTCAGCGCTGCTGGAAGCCGCGTCGGCGGCGGATCTGGTGGTCGTCGGCGCCCGTCGACGACTTGGACACCCAGGCCTGCAGCTTGGCCTGACCAACCACGCACTACTGCATCACGCACCGTGTCCCGTCGCCGTCGTCCCTCAGATGTGAACGCCCCACCACGACGGGAACGGGACGCAGTCGGCTTCCAGGGACGGTCGCCGGTTGGATGGGGACTTTCGGCCCCGTGGCCGACGCGCGCCGGAGTCTGATCGTGGAAAGACCAGGGGACCGCCCAGTTGCCGACTGGATGCCACCCACCCCCGGTTGCCAGCCGTCTCACCGTCCGTTGCGGTCGCCTGGAGTGCCGCTGCTCGCACTCAGCGCCCCGCTTGAACTCCACGACTGACGGCGGCCCGACTCAGGTGTCGGTGGACGCCATCCGGGAGTCGTCCTTCTTGTAGGCGAGATTCCCGGAGACCGACACCACGCCGTCGACGCCACGGCACAACTGCTCGACGACGGGGATCAGACTCCGGTACATGACGGTGCCGGCGAGGGTCACCCGCCCGTCGCGCACCTCCGCACTCACGTCCCGTGGATCGAGTCCCAAGGTTCGCCGCAACAGGTCGCCGGTGATCTCCTCACGGATGGCCTCGTCACGGCGGAGGAAGACCCGCAGCAGATCGCCGCGGCTCACGATGCCGAGGAGCCGGTCCGTCTCGTCCACCACGGGCAGTCGTTTGACGTTATGGGTCTCCATGAGGCGGGCGGCCTCGACCACGGTCCACTCCGGACGTGCGCACACCGCGGGAGCGGACATCAGTTCCTCGGCGCGGGAGCCCTCGGCCTTGGCCCGTTCCCAGGCCTCCAGGTGCGGGATGGGTGTCCTGCCCGAGGGGTCGGCCTGGTCGGCGCTCTTGCGCAGCAGGTCGGCCTCGGACACCACGCCCAGAGGACGGTCCAGCTCGTCCACCACGGGCACGGCGGTGACGCCGTTCTCCTCCAGCAGTCTGACGAGCTCCTTGAACGGCGTGTCACGCCGTGCCCGGACGACGTCCCGGCTCATGAGCTCCTCGACCGTTCGGTGGTGCATGTCGCCTCCCGGAAACGGGCCGCCCACCTCGCGGAGACGCGGCAGCCGCCGTCTCGTGCGGCGGTGTGGTCCGCGTGGCAGGTTGGATACAGCACCATTCTGAGGAGAGGGCGGCGATCATGCGAGCTCACCTTGGCGATCAACTCGTCGTCGAAAGTCCGGCGACCGGCGCGGCCAGGCGCGACGGCGAAATCGTCGGACTCCACCACGAGGACGGAACACCTCCCTACGATGTGCGCTGGTCGGACACGGATGAAGTGACGCTCGTGTTTCCCGGGCCCGATGCCCACATCCACCATCTCGAACATGAACACGCAGGGGCCGCGCGTGAGCCGCTGCCAGACACACACGAGACGGAGAGCGTGTTCACCGCTCCGCGGTCGGCCCGAGGCGCCAATCCCGGCGACATCGGGCGGCGTGTGGGAGTCGAACGCCGTCGGCAGGGGCTGAGCCTGGTAGAAGCGGCACGCCGTGCCATGATGTCGCCCGACTACCTCGCCTACCTGGAGGAGCAGCCCTCCGACCCGAGTCTGGCGACTCTCATCCGGCTGGCCGACGCGCTGGGCACGACGGTCGCCGCACTGCGTGGCGGAGGCATGGATCTTCCACCCGGTCAGGGACATGCGTTGCTCCACCCCCGGCTGCGGAACCTGGCCCCGGAGGAGTGCCGCACCCTGCTGTCCACGCACGGCGTGGGGCGCGTCGCGATGTCGGCAGCCGACGGCCACCCAGTGGTCGTCCCGGTCAACTACGAGATCGTCGACGACGCCATCGTCTTCCGGACCGCGCCCGACTCCGTGGCGGCCTCGGCGGCGGGGACGGAGGTCGCCTTCGAGGTCGACCACGTGGACGACGCCATGAGCCAGGGCTGGAGCGTGCTCGCCGTCGGCTCCGCGAGCGTGGTGACGGAGCCGGAGGCCGTGCGCAAGCTCACCCAGCACGCGCACACCACCCCCTGGGCCGGCGGTGAGCGCGAGACGTGGGTGTCGATCCGGCCCACGAGCCTGACGGGCCGTCGAATCACTCCGGCTGATCAGTAGACAGCCACCCAGGTGAACCGGAGTGCCCCTGGTGCCCGCGGCGCACGGGGGTCATTCCGCCGGGCAGGGGCCGACCGGGCTCGGTTCCTCTCCACCCAGTAGCGGCTCGACACCCACCACGCCCTCCAGCCCGCGGACGAGGCGCTCGGCGACCCAGATGAGCGAAGTGTCGTGGACGGGCCCGCGGAGCGTGACGATCCCGTCCCGCACGGACACGTGGATGGCGTGAGCGTGCAGGGGAAACAGGTAGGACACCACCGTGCGGCGGACCTCCTCCTCGATGTCCTCGTCGGACCGCAGGAACACCTTCAGCAGGTCGCCACGGCTGACGACCCCGCACAGCCGATCCGCGTCGTCGACCACCGGCAGGCGCTTGACGTGGTGCACGGCCATCAGGCGAGCCGCCTGGGCGAGGGTGTCGTCCGGCCGGACCGTGACGGCGGGCGTGCTCATCACCTCCCCGGCGGTCATGCCCTCCGCCTTGGTCAGGTCGGACCGGCGTCGGATCCGCTCGGAGCGGGTCGGCTCGCGGTTCCGGAATTCCTCCTTGGGCAGCAGATCGGCCTCGGACACGGCGCCGACGACCTTCCCCTCGCCACTGACGACCGGCACGGCACTCACGTGGCACTCGTCCATGACCTGCACGATCTCCTTGAAGTGCGCGTCGCGCCCGACGGCGACAGCGGGCGCGGTCATCACATCGCTCACGATGTGCGGTACGGCGACAGGCATGTCCTGAGTCCTCGAAGGGTTCCGGAGGTGGTTGGCTCGGCCACGCCTCCAGCATCACGGCCGGCGCACACGCCGCAAACCGGCCGGGGACCGACCAGTCCGCCTGGTGGCGTGTCGCGGCGCCGAGCAGGCAGTGCGACGGTATTCACAGGGGGCTCTCGGCCACCGGGCGGCAAAGGCGGTGACGGCGATGGACCTCCCACTGGTCGTGGGTGTCGACGGATCGGACTCCAGTCTGACGGCGGTCGACTGGGCCGTGGACGAGGCGGTACGGCACGGGCTGCCCCTTCACCTCGTCCATGCCTCCCTCTGGGAGATGTACGAGGGAGCCCAGCCGTCCTTCAGTACGCACCGCCCGGCCGAGGAGGTCATGGCCGAGCACATCGTCGCCTCCTGCATGGAACGGGCCCGCCGCCGCCACCCCGAGCTGAAGGTCTCGGGTGAGGCACTGGCCGAGGACGCCGTGTCCGCGCTGCTGCGGGCGGGCCCCGAGGCGTTCGCTCTGGTCACGGGCTCACGCGGGCGAGGCGAGATCGCCGGGATGCTCCTGGGGTCCGTAAGCCTCGCGGTTGCGGCACGCGCCGTCTGCCCGGTCGTCGTGGTCCGAGGCGCGGAACCCAGCCGCCGGGGAGCCCTTGGCCACATCGTCGTAGGCGTCGGTGACGCGGCCGGCAGCGCGGCGGCGGTACGGTTCGCCGTCCGCGAGGCCGAGGTGCGAGGCTGCGCCCTGACGGCCGTACGGGCCTGGCGCACTCCGTCGCAGGAACCCGTGGACCACATGCTGATCGCCGACGACGCTGCCAGGCTGCGCGAGGAGCGGGCTGCCACCGTCCTCGACGACGCACTGCGTGAGGCTTCACGAGAGCGCCCCCGGGTCGATGTCCGACGTCAGCCGCTCGAAGGCCCCGCCCACCGGATTCTCCTATCAGCGTCGGCCGAGGCCGACATGATCGTCGTCGGCGCCCAGCGACGACACGGACACTTCGGACTGCAGCTCGGGAGGGTGGCCCACACCCTCCTGCACCACTCGGACTGCCCGGTCGCCATCGTTCCGCAACCGGTCTGAGACACGCCGCGCATACCTGAGCTTCCAGAGCCTCGGGAGGAGAGGGAAGGGTGGCGGATGTCGGAGTGGACATGGGCATGGACGGGCTACGACCCCACCGCCGAGCAGCTGCGTGAATCGCTCTGCACGCTCGGAAACGGCTACTTCGCCACCCGGGGCGCGCTGCCCGAGCGCCGCGCCGGACTGCTGCACTACCCGGCGACCTATGTGGCCGGCTGCTACAACCGACTGGAGTCCACCGTGGCGGGGCGGCAGGTGGTGAACGAGGATCTGGTCAACCTCCCGAACTGGCTGCTTGTCCGATTCCGTCTGCGCCGAGCCACCGGAGCGTGGGGCCCGTGGCTCTTCCCCGGCACGCACACCCTCCTGGACCACAGGCACACCCTGGACCTGCGCCGCGGCACGCTCACCCGGGCCTCCCGTTACCGGTTGGACAACGGGGGCGTGCTCAGGGTCGAACAGATCCGCTTGGTGCACATGGAGGATCCGCACCTGGCAGCCCTGCGCACGGTCATCACGGCCGAGGACTGGTCAGGTGAGATCGAGGTCGAAAGCTCGATCGACGGCGAGGTGATCAACGGCAACGTGCACCGGTACCGCGCCCTCAACCGCCACCATGTCACCCACGTGCGCACCGGCGCCCACGAACCCCACACGGTCTGGCTGACCTGCCGGACCAGCACGTCGGACCTCTCCGTCGCCCTGGCCGCCCGGACGAGGATCAACGCCGGCGGGGCTCCGGCCTCGTCGGCGCTTCGTCCGTCCCGCCGACGCGCGGTCCACCGTCTGATGATTCCTGTCTCGCCGGGTCTACGCGTCACGGTGGACAAGACCGTGGCGCTCCACACCTCGCGGGACACGGCGATCAGTGACCCGCTCGGCGAAGCGGTCGACCGGGTGACCACAGCGGCGGGCTTCCCCGCCCTTCTGGACTCCCATGGTGCCGCGTGGGAACGGCTGTGGCGGCGCGCGGACATCCAGGTACCCGGCGAAGCCGGCCGCATCCTGCGCTTCCACCTCTTCCACGTACTGCAGACGCTGTCGCCCCACACCGCGGACCTGGACGTGGGAGTTCCCGCCCGGGGCCTGCACGGGGAGGCGTACCGGGGTCACGTCTTCTGGGACGAGCTGTTCGTTCTCCCGTACCTCAACCTGCACTTCCCGGAAGTCTCCCGGTCCCTGCTGAACTACCGCTGTCGGCGCCTCACGCGGGCCTGCCGAGCCGCGTCCGCGACCGGAGGGTCCGGGGCGATGTACCCGTGGCAGAGCGGCAGCGACGGCCGCGAGGAATCCCAGGAATGGCATCTGAACCCCGCCTCGGGCCGCTGGCTGCCCGACCACTCCCACCTCCAGCACCACGTGGGCTCGGCGATCGCCTACAACGTCTGGCAGTACTGCGAGGCAACCGGCGACACCGAGTACCTCCACACCAGGGGCGCGGAGATGCTGCTGCAGATCGCCCGCTTCTGGGCGGACCTCGCCATCCACGACCCCGACACGGACCGCTACCGGATCCGCGGGGTCGTCGGCCCCGACGAGTACCACGACGGCTACCCCGGGGCCGCCCTGCCGGGACTGGACGACAACGCCTACACCAACGTCACCGCCACCTGGGTCCTCACCCGCACCCTGGAACTCGTGCGGCGCCTTCCCTCGTGGCGCCGCGAGGAACTGTTCGACCGGCTCCGGCTGAACACCGACGAGCTGCCCAAGTGGGAGGAGGTCTCCCGCCGCTTGCGAGTGCCGTTCCACCAGGGGGTCATCAGCCAGTTCGAGGGCTACGACGACCTCGCGGAGCTGGACTGGGACGCCTACCGTGCGCGCTACCGGACCATCCGCCGGCTGGACCGGATCCTGGAGGCCGAGGGCGACTCGGTGAACCGCTACAAGGCGTCCAAGCAGGCGGACGTCCTGATGCTCGGCTACCTCTTCTCGCCCTCGGAACTGCGGGCTGTGTTCCGGCGTCTCGGGTACGACCTGGACGACGACCTCTGGCGCAGGACCGTCGACTACTACCTGCAGCGCACCAGCCACGGATCCACGCTCAGCGAACTCGTCCACGGCCTGGTCCTCGCCAGAGCCAGACGGGCCGAGGCGTGGCAGTACGTCCACGAGGCCCTGGAGGCCGACATCGCCGACATCCAGGGCGGCACCACAGGGGAAGGCATCCACCTCGGGGCCATGGCCGGGACGCTGGACCTGGTTCAGCGTGGCCTGACGGGGCTGGAGACCCGGGAGGACGCCCTGTGGCTGAACCCGGTGCCTCTTCCCGCTCTCTCCGAGTACGGGTTCACGGTGCACTACCGCGGCCACTGGGGCGTCGGCGTACGCCGCCGGAGCGGGCAGCTGGAGATCAGCGTGCCGGACTCGGACGAGTCGCCGATTCGCGTGATGCTGGCCGATCGGGCGGTGACGATCGCGCCCGGGGAAACCTGCTCCCTCGTCGTGCCGGACATCGCCCCGGACCGCTCCTCACGTCAGGCCTGACCTCGCGCCCGCGAGCTGATGAACCCTGGGTAGATGTGTTTGGCCACGGCCGACAACCGGGACGCCGAAGCCAGGGGCTTCAGCTCGGCCTACGGCGCCGAAATCTCCACCCGTATCAGGGGCCAGTGATCACGGACGGCTCCGGGTGTGGTGGGCACCCGGCTCAACGCCGGATGAGGCCGAGGTCGGTGGCTGCGGCGACGGCGGCGGTGCGGGAGTCGACGTCGAGTTTCGCGTAGATGCGGGCCAGGTGGGACTTGACGGTGCCTTCGGTGAGGTAGAGGCGTGCACCGATGGCCTGGTTGGACAGTCCGCCGGCGACCAGGGTGAGGACTTCGGTCTCGCGCCGAGTCAGGGCGGTGCCGGGGGTACGCAGGCGGTTCATCAGCCGGTCGGCGACGGTGGGTGCGAGTGTGGTGCGGCCGGCGGCTGCGGTACGTACGGCTGCGGCCAGGTCCTCGGGCGGGGCGTCTTTGAGGAGGTAGCCGGTGGCGCCGGCTTCGATGGCGGGCAGGGTGTCGGCGTCGGAGTCGTAGGTAGTGACGATCAGCACGCGGGGGGCTCCCGGGCGGGCGGTGATCTGGGCGGTGGCCTCTGCGCCGCCCATGCCCTTGCCGAACTGCAGGTCCATCAGGACGACGTCGATGTCGCCTTCGGCGGCACGGGTGACGGCGTCCTCGGCGGTGGCGGCTTCGGCCATGACGACGAGGCCGGGTTCGGTTTCCAGCACGGCGCGCAGCCCGGCCCGCACGACGGGGTGGTCGTCGGCCAGGAGCAGGCGGATGGGGGTGTCGTCGGTCACGGATGGGCCTTGGGCTTGGTGTCGGCTGGCGGAGTGAGGGGCAGACGGGCGGCCAGGGCGGTGCCGTGGCCGGGGGTGGATTTGATGGTGAGGGTGCCGCCGAGGGCCTGGGCGCGGGCGCGCATGGCGGCCAGCCCGAAGCCGCCGGTCTCGGGGTCGGGGGCGGGCAGCCGGACGGCGTCGAAGCCGCAACCGTCGTCCTCGATGTCGAGGGCGACATGGTCGCCGAGGTAGCCGAGGGTGACGTCGGCGGTGGTGGCTTCGGCGTGCTGGACGGTGTTCGCCAGGGCGGACTGGGCGATGCGCAGCAGCGCGACCTCGTGTGCGGTGGTGAGCTGGGTGGGGGTGCCGGTGAGCTGGAAGTGTGCGGTGATCCGGTGCCGGGCGGAGGTGGTGGTGCACAGGCGTTCCAGGGCGCCGGCCAGGGTGGTGCCGTCCAGGGTGGGCGGGGTGAGGGCGGCGACGAAGCGGCGGGCTTCGGCGAGGTTGTCGACGGCGGCCTGCCGTGCCTGGCCGACGTAGCGGGCCGCGTTCTCCGGGGCGCGGGGCAGGGCGCGGTCGGCGGCGCGCAGCAACAGCTGGATGCTGGAGAGGCCCTGGGCGAGGGTGTCGTGGATTTCGCGGGCCAGGCGGTCGCGTTCGGCGAGCACGCCGGCGGTGTGCTGGGCGGCGGCCAGGTCGGCGCGGGTGGCGGTGAGTTCCTCGATGAGCCGTCGGCGGTGTTCGCTCTCCCGGTACAGGGCCTGATATCCCCACACCACGGCGACGGCGACGGCGGCGCCGAGGGCGGGGCCGATGGCCATGGCGGGGCTGAAGGAGTGCTGGTGGGCGGCGAAGCCCGCGATGGCTGCCGCCGCCGTGGTGGCCACCGCGATCAGTCCGGCGCGGCGGGGCAGCAGGTGCAACTGGAGGAAGTACAACGGGAAGGCCACCCACACGGCGTCGGGGGTGAAAGCCAGCAGCACCAGCCAGCAGGCCGCTACGGCGGCCAGCCACAGCGCGGCGGCCCGCCGTGAGCGATGTACGCCAGGCAGCACAGGGCCGGCCGCATACGCCAGGCCGCACGCCGCTGCCGTGGCGATGATCCATCCAGCATGGGGCCGCTCGCCGGTCACGGCCCGGCCGGCGGCCAGGGCGAGCAGGCCGATGGCCAGCAGGTGCAGACACCAGGCCAGGGCCCGGGTGGTCGGGGTCAGGGCAGGGGCGGCAAGGTTCACAGTGCGTCCCAGGTTACGAAAGCCGGCGCCGGAAGGGCCTCCATCAAAAGTTAGAACCCGCGTGCCGTCTTTCGGACCGCCAAGTGCCCTCCTGCGCCAGACGCGCACGCAGGGGGCCGGCGGCGAGGGTGGAGTCATAGCTGCTTCAACCGCCGGACGGAAAGGACAGGCCACGGCCGTGTTTGTCGCCTGGAGAGACCTGAGATTCGCCAAGGGGCGCTTCGCCCTGATGGGGACCGTCATCGTACTGATCACCCTGCTGGTCGGGCTGCTGTCCGGGCTGACGGCCGGACTGGGCCAGCAGAACATCTCCGCGATCACGTCCCTGCCCGCCGACAAGATCGTCTTCCAGGCTCCCAGCGGCGGGCAAGACCTGTCGTACTCCAACTCCACCGTCACCGAACAGCAATGGAAGAAGTGGTCAAAGGCGCCCGGTGTCGAAAGCGCCGAACCGCTGGGGATCACCACGACCAAGGCCACCGCGGGTGACAGAAGCACCGGGGTCTCGGCCTTCGGCGTCAAGCCCGGTTCCCGCCTCGCCCCGGACAGCGACAAGATCACCGGCAGCTCGGTGGTGCTGTCCACCGCAGCCGCCGCCGACCTCGGCGTCGAAGCCGGCGACGTCCTGACCCTGGCGGGACGGCAGCTGGAGGTGGCCGCCGTCGCGGGCGATGCCCGCTACAGCCACACCCCGGTGATCTGGACCAGCCTGGACACCTGGCAGAAGACCGCGCCGCCCACCAGCACCGACGGCGGCCCGACCGCGACCGTCATCGCCCTGAGCACCACCTCCAGCGTCGATACGGCCGCCACCGACCATCAGGCCGGCACCAAGACGGTCTCCACCGACGACTCGCTGTCCGCGATCGGCTCCTACACCTCCGAGAACGGCTCCCTGCAGCTGATGCGCGGCTTCCTCTTCGTCATCTCCGCCCTCGTCATCGGCGCCTTCTTCACCGTCTGGACCATCCAGCGCAGCGGCGACGTCGCCGTCCTCAAGGCCCTGGGCGCCTCCACTGCCCATCTGCTCAAAGACGCCCTCGGTCAGGCAGTCGTCCTGCTCGTCGGCGGCACACTCATCGGCACCGGCATCGCCGCAGCCCTGGGCGCACTCGTGGCCGGGAGTGCCGTGCCGTTTCTCCTCACTCCCGCCACCGTCCTGATCCCAGCCGTCGTGATCATCCTCCTCGGCGCGCTCGGCGCCGCCCTGTCCATTCACCGCATCACCTCCGTCGATCCGCTGACCGCCCTGGGGAGTGTTCGATGAGCCTGACCCTGACCGACATCACCCTCACCTACCCCGACGGCGATACCCGCCTCACCGCCCTCGACCAGGTCAGCCTGGAGGTCCCCCAGGGCACCCTGACCGCCGTGGTGGGCCCGTCCGGCTCCGGCAAGTCCAGCCTCCTCGCGGTCGCCGCCACCCTGATCACCCCCGACACCGGCACCGTCACCATCGACGGCCAGCGCACCACCGGTCTCACCCGCGGCGAACTCACCGAACTACGCCGGCACAAGATCGGCATCGTCTTCCAGCAGCCCAACCTGCTGCCCTCCCTCACCGCCGCCGAACAACTCCAGGTCATGACCGAGATCGACGGCCGCAAACCCCGCATCGCACGCGACCGCGCGATGGGACTCCTCGACGCAGTCGGTCTCGCCGACCAGGCCGGCCGCCGCCCCCACCAGCTGTCCGGCGGCCAGCGCCAACGCGTCAACATCGCCCGCGCCCTGATGAACGACCCCACGGTCCTTCTGGTCGACGAACCCACCAGCGCCCTCGACCGCGAACGCGGCGGTGCCGTCCTCGACCTCATCGCCCGCCTCACCCACCAACAGGCCACCGCCACGATCCTGGTCACGCACGACCGCACTCACCTCACCGCCGTCGACCAGATCGCCGAAGTCCACGACGGACGCCTGCACCTCCCGGCCACAAACCGGTAAGGGATCGGCTTGCACGAGCCGCAGGGCCAAGCGAGCTCCGCGTACGACGACCATTCCGCAGGTTCTGACAGCCGGGCCTACCATCAGCGCTCGGAGTTCAACTGTTCCCGGTTCAGCCTGACGATCGAGGCGTTCAGCGCGGCCGCGAAGGCGCACCAGGCGGCATAGGGGGCCAGGACACACGCCGCGGTTCTGTCGGTGCGGACGACCCGGCTGATGACCTGAGCGTTGCTGAGACCGAGCAGGACGGCGTCGGCCAGTGCCGCCGTGGGGCTCCTTCGAGCGAAGAACAGCCAGTTCCATCCCGCGTTGAGCGTCAGATTCACGGCCAGACTGCTGATGAGCCGGTTCCGCTGCCGAGGGGTCGTGGTCGTTCCGAGCGCGTGCCCGGTGGCGTAGGCGATCGTGGCGTACAGCGGCGTCCACACAACCCCGAACGCCCAGGACGGCGGTTGCCACGGCGGCTTGCGCAGGGCTTTGTACCAGGTGCTCTGCGGTTCGACGGCCTTGGCACCGGCCACGGCCGCAGCCGCCACGGCAACCGTGGCCGCCCCGTAGCGCAGCCAGGATTCGGTCCGCCTGGTGCGGCCGTCAGGTCCGCTGGTCAACCTCATGTCTTCACGTGTGCCCTGGATACGCGCCCGGCCACGCGGACGGTGCGGGCGCGTGACCGGAGGACACCGCGTCAGCATGGGCGGCGTACTCTCCGAGCACAGGGCAACGCGTGCCGGCGTATGCCAGCAGGCTGCTCTGCTGGTCCGGGGAGGCCAGCGGCCACATCTGAGTTGCGTAGTGCCACGGCTCGGCCTCCTCGCTTTCCAGCAGACGATTCACCAGGTTGTCCCGCAGGGCGGGGATGGACGTCAGCTCTGGGCGCTGAGCCGCGGCGAGCGCACGCGTGCGTGTGAGTTGCGGGAGATCCGCCCAGTGTGCGGTGAAAAGGTTCAGCCAGTTGACATCGACTGCAGGGTCGACTACGGCATGCGCTCCACAACGCCCTTGAACATCTGAAGCGCACACACGTCCTGAAGTACCGGGGTGCGGACCAGGTGCCTGACGATGTGCGGTGGACACTGACTCAACCAGTCGCTGGCGTGTGAGCACCCGCAGGACATCACCTCCGCACGCGCTCTTCCGTCCCTGGAGCAGCGCCCAGGAACATCCGCTGTATTACCCTGAGGACACATCGGTGATCTTGCTGCCAACTATCCCCGGTTTGTGACAACTAGAGCCTGTAGTCGCAGAAGGCTAGCGCCGCACCCTCGGCATCCCCAGGCCGATCCAGGAGATGATCTCGCGCTGGATCTCGTTGTTGCCGCCGCCGAAGGTGAAGATGACCGCCGAGCGGTAGCCGCGCTCCAGTTCGCCGTGCAGGACGGCGCTCGCCGAGCCCTCCTTCAGGGGGCCGGCCGCGGCGACGATCTCCATGAGCCAGGCGTAGGCGTCCCGGCGGGCCTCGGAGCCGTAGACCTTGACCGCGGAGGCGTCCTGCGGGGTGAGCGTGCCGTCCTGGACGGCCGAGACCATCTG
Source organism: Streptomyces sp. NPDC023481 (assembly GCF_055560195.1). Taxonomy (NCBI): domain Bacteria; kingdom Bacillati; phylum Actinomycetota; class Actinomycetes; order Kitasatosporales; family Streptomycetaceae; genus Streptomyces; species Streptomyces sp. NPDC023481. The sequence goes on along the minus strand of NZ_JBVHJE010000003.1, from coordinate 179,609 downwards.
CCGGTTGAGGAGTTTCAGCGCGTCGAGCCGGGTGTGTGTGCGGGCCAGCAGCCGGCGCACCCAGGGCAGGTCGGCGACCCGCCGTCCGTCGGCGAGCTTGGTCTCCCGCGCCCAGCGCTGCACGTCGTGCAGGGCACGGATCGCCATGGTGCCGTGGGCGGCGAGGGTGACGCGCTCGTGGTTGAGCTGGTTGGTGATCAGCCGCCAGCCCTCGTTCTCGGCGCCGACGCGGCGGGAGACGGGGACGCGGACGTTCTCGTAGTAGCTGGCGGTGGTGTCGTGGGAGGCGAGGGTGCGGATGAGGGTGCAGGAGTAGCCGGGGTCGGAGGTCGGCACCAGCAGCATGGTGATGCCCTTGTGCGGCGGTGCGGCGGGGTCGGTGCGCACGGCCAGCCACACCCAGTCGGCGGTGTCGCCGTTGGTGGTCCAGATCTTCTGCCCGTTGACGACGTAGGTGTCGCCGTCGCGTACGGCACGGGTCCTGAGCGAGGCGAGGTCGGTGCCGGCGCCGGGCTCGCTGTAGCCGATCGCGAAGTCGATCTCGCCGGAGAGGATGCGGGGCAGGAAGTACGCCTTCTGCTCGTCGGTGCCGTACCGCATGATCGTCGGCCCGACCGTGTTCAGCGCCATCAGCGGCAGGGGTACGCCGGCCTGCGCGGCCTCGTCGAAGAAGATGAACTGCTCCATCGCCGTCATCCCGCGCCCGCCGTACTCCTCGGGCCAGCCGACGCCGAGCCAGCCGTCCGTGCCGAGGCGGCGGATGGTGTCGCGGTAGAACCGCTTCTGCGCGGCGGGGTCGGCGTAGCGCGCGTAGGCGTTGTCCGGAACCAGCTCGGCGAAGTAGGCGCGCAGCTCGGTGCGCAGCCGCTGCTGCTCGGGCGTGTGGTCGAGGTGCACGGCGCCTCCAGGCTCCCCAAGGGCGGTCCTGACGGCGCACACCGTAGAACGTGTTTCAGAAATTGGGAATGCCGGGGCCGGGGCCGATTCGGGTACGGTCCCTCACTTGAGGGTCTCCAGGAAGTCGGCGCAGGCGGCGGCGCAGGCCCGGCAGGCGGCCGCGGCCGATTCGGCGCCAGGGTGCTCGTCGAAGGCGCCGGCGCACTCGACGCACACCGAGCGGCACCAGTCGAGCCTGGCCCGGATGGTCTCCTCGTCCTGCCGGCCCTCCTCGCACAGCACCCGGCAGGTCGCGTCGCACACCTCGGCGCACATGACGCCCAGCCGGCGCACGCGCTCCTGACGCTCGGTGCCGTCCGGGTCGACGAGGCTCGCACGGACGGCGCAGGCCCGGGCGCACTCGGTGCACGCCTGGGCGCAGGTGAAACGGTCCTCCAGGAACCGGTAGAGCTGCTGCTGCGAAGTCGGGGGTGTCACGCCGTGCGGGTAGCCGGGCCGGGCGGCGGCAAACACCGCGAACCGGCCACACACGGAGCCCATCGGAACCCTTAATGTCCCGGTTCATCCGATTCAGGAGGGGTATCCCTGTTCTATGGACACCGCATCGATGCAGCTGGCCGCGGCGAGCGGTCTGATGAGCCTCTTCCTGTTCATCGTGGCCGTGGGCGTGCTCGCGTTGCTCGCCGGCGGCTTCTGGATGACCTCACGCGTCAGGTCCAACGAGTCCCCGCGCCCGCGCCCCGAAGAACAGCCCCACCTGCCGCCGGAGGGTCCGGTGCGCGAGATCCGGCAGAACCGGGAGTCGGCGGAGATCCCCCGGATCGCCAAGGGCGACCGCCCGCTCACCCCGTACGAGCTGAGCAACATGGACAGCAGGCCGAGCGAGTCGCAGGACCGCCCGCGCTGGAGCAAGGGCTCCAGCGGTTCCTTCGGCGGTGGCGGTCTCGGCGCCCACTGACCCCTAGGACGTGGCCCGGGCGGCGTCCAGGCGGCCGACGCGGGCCACGTTCTGCCGGTCCTCCGGATCCTGGCTGGGCTCGGCCCGGAACCAGGCGTCGAGGATCTCCTCGAGCACGGGTGCGGAGGTCAGCCGGAGGCTGAGCGCGAGGACGTTGGCGTCGTTCCAGCGGCGCGCACCGTCGGCCGTGACGGCGTCCGTGCACAGCGCCGCGCGCACGCCCGGCACCTTGTTGGCCGCGATGGACGCGCCGGTGCCGGTCCAGCAGCACACCACCGCCTGCTCGGCCGTGCCCTCGGCCACCTCCCGGGCGGCGGCCTCGGAGCAGACCGCCCACTGCGCGTCGGCACCGGCTCGCAGGGCCCCGTGCTCCCGCACGTCGTGGCCCCGCCGGCGCAACTCCGCGACCAGGAGTCGGGCCACGGGTTCGTCCATGTCGGAGGAGACGGAGATCCGCATACCCGGAGCGTAACGCCTGGCCGGCGCCGGGCGTGCTGTCCTGCCCCGGGCATCCCGCCGGACCTCGGACACCCGGTCCGGGGCCGGGGCGCGCCTTGGCCTGGGACGCCCCGTATGACCTCGGGCGTCCCGCTCGGTCCGGACTTTCTGGCCCGACCAGGCCGGATGGACGCACGCCCGGGCCCGGCAAGGACGCTCAACCCGCACGTCATGCCCAGCGCGCGACCGCGGACGCCCTGCCCTGCCTCACGAACCCTGCCCAACTCCTTGCGTTCCCCCGGCCCCCGCCCGCCGTCGCCCGGCCCCGTACGCCCGGCCCGAGCCGCAAGGTGCCGGACATGGACGACCCAACCCGCCAGGTGCCGGACATGCCGAACGGCCCGCCGCGGGCCGTTCGGGGGTGGGGGTGGGGCGGGGTCATGGGTGGTCGGGGTGCTGGGGCGGGGGGACTTCGCCGCCCTCTCCGCCGCCCTTGGCGCCCTTGTCCGTGCCGTGCGGGTGGCCGGCCGCTTCGCGGGCGGCGCGCTGGCGGGCCTTGAGTTCGCCGACGTCCTGCGGGGTGGCGCCGCCCTTGGTGCCGCGCCGCTGTTCGGGCTGCTGCGGATTGGTCATGCGCCGGACTCCCTCCGGTCGTGCCTCTTTCCGTGCGCTGTCCGGGTTCCCAGGGCCGCGCGGGTGACGCACACCGCCCGCGGACGGCTCAGGCGCCGGGGTGGGTCAGCGCCCGGTGGAGGTGTTCGAGGGCGTCGAGCAGCACCGTGCGGTGATACCAGCTCAGCCACGCCGAGGTGTCCGCGGCCAGCAGGGCGAACGCCTCGGCCTGCGCGGCGGTCGGCCGGTGGCCGGCGTCGGGCCAGTGCAGGGTGATTACGCCGGTGCACGAGCCGGCGGAGGAGAGCACCGGGACGCTCCGCACGGCGCGGGCCCCGGCGGCCAGCAGGGCGTGCCGGCACTCGTCGGAGAGCTGCGGGTCGGCGGTGACGTCGGGCACGCTCACCTGGCGGCCCCGCAGCCGGGCCGCCGCGTCGGCCGTGCCGTCGCCACGGCCGCGCACAAGGGAGTCCAGGAGTGTTTCCGGACAGCCGTGGTGGGTCTCCAGCATCAGGGTGTGCACGGCCGGGTCCACCAACTGCACGTACCCGGCCGGTGCCTGGCCGATGGCCAGCGCCTCGCGCAGCACGGCGTCGATCATCTGCCGCCGGTAGCGGGGGTCCCGGCCGTCGCGGCCCAGGATCCGCAGCTGGGGCACCGGCAGGGGGCGGCGGCCGGGGAACCACACCTCGCCGTCCGGGGGGCGGGCCACCACGACGGCCGAGACCAGGACCCGGAGCGGCACGTTGAACCGCTGCGAGGCCTCGCGCAGGGCCCGGAAGGCGCTGCCGGAGTCCGGCAGGCCGTAGCGGACCATGAGCGTGCCCTGCGCCATGCCGATCACCGGCGCGGTGCGCACCCTCGCCCGCAGCGCGCGTACCTCCTTGTGCAGGTCCTCGTACGAGGGCCGCAGCGGGTCCGCCATCGGGGAGTGCCAGGCGGGCAGCTCCTCCACCCGGGAGGCGGCGCGGGCCAGCTCGCGCAGCGCCTCGTCGAGGGTGGCGTAGAGCCGGACGCCGTCCAGCCGGGCCAGGTGCACCGCCTCGCGGACGCCGGGCCGGGCGCGGACGATGATCAGGTCGGGGCGTCCGGCGCGGGCCCGGGTGGCGTCGCTGAGCGTGCGCAGCACGGCGGCGCCGCCCAGCTGGACGTGCGCCATGTCCAGCACGGGGCGCAGTCCGGCGCGGTCGGCCTGTGCCAGGTGACCGCGCAGCTCCCGCGACCAAACCTCGGCGCCGTGCGCGTCGAGGCTTCCCGACATGCGCAGCAGCAGGGCGCCTTCGGCGGGCAGCCCCTCGACCACGGAGGACTCGATGACGAGGGGAGCCGGTGCGGCCGGGCGGCCGGCAGAAGGTTTCATCGCATCACCCAGACTGGACGTGCCGCAGTTGTCGACCGGCCTCTTCCCGACCTTGGCACCACCTTGCACGCAAGGCCCGCGCCCCTCAACCGCGGCGGACCGCGCGGGCGGCTATCCCCGGCCGTCGGCCGGTCCACCGGCCGTCAGGTCGTCCAGTGCTCCCGCCAGGGAGGCGTGCACCCGGATCCCCGGCAGACCGGCCGCGGCCAGCGCCTGGCGCACATGCGGCCTGGGCTGTACGACGGGCAGCGCGCGGCCGGAGCCGGCGAGGAACCCGGTCGCCCGGCCCAAGGAGCGCACCGCGTCGGCCCCGGCGAGGTACACCTCGGTCAGGTCCAGCAGCGGGCGCTCCCCGGCCTGGTCGGAGTGTGCGACGTGCTCGGCGAGGGCTTCGCAGAACTGCCGGGCGTTGGCGGTGTCGACGGTGCCCCGGGCCTTCAGGACGCTGATGCCGCCGAGCCCGGTGCGGTGCTCGTGGACGGTCTGCAGGAGCAGCGGGGCGGGGCCGCCGGGGCGGACGCGGGCAGGGGACGGCGGACCGGTTTCCATGGGGGCACGCGCTTCCTGGGCGGGGCGGACGGAATCGGCCGGCCGCTTCCTGACCGGGAGCTCACTGTGCCCCCGCCCGGATCCCGGATGCAACGACGTCCCCGGGCGTGTCGTGGCGCGCTCGCGGTCAGCCGACGTACCGCCGTGCGGGTGAGTTCCTGCGGGCCCGCTCCAGGGTGGCGAGCCGGCGCTCCAGCTCCGGCGGTACCGGGTCGCGCTGGCGCAGCACCCAGGGCAGTCCGGCGGTGGCGCGGGCGAACGCGCGTGCGGAGGCCGCGTCCCGGGGCACGGTCCGGAGGAGGTGCCCGGTGCGGCGCAACGCCGGCAGCAGCGGGCGGCGCAGCCAGGTGAACCACAGGGTGTTGCGCAGTCCGAGGACCCGGCGTGCCGTGCTGTCGCGCAGCCGTGAGGCGTGGTGGTGGACGGTGACCTCCTCGGCGTAGGCGAGCCACCAGCCCTGGCGCTGCAGGTCGCAGGCGAGCAGTTCCTCCTCGCCGCCGAGCCACAGGCCGGGGTGGAAGCCGCCCGCGGCGCGGAAGGCCTCGGTGCGCAGCACGGTGGCGGCGGCGAGGAAGGAGCCGAGGGCGGGACCGGGGAGCCAGTCGGGGCCGGACAGCGGGGAATCGCGCAGTTCGCGCACGACCGGGTCCTCGGTGCCCTGCGGTTCCACGAGGATGCGGGCGGTGACGGCCGCGAGCCGGGGCCGGGCGTCCAGCAGGTCGGCGGCCCGGCGCAGGCTGCCGGGCTCCCACCAGGTGTCGTCGTCGCAGAAGGCGACGTAGGGCGTGCGCACCCGCTGGACGGCCAGGTTGCGGCCGATCGCGCCGAGGTTGCGGCCGGGGCGCAGCAGGGTCATCTCGGGGAAGTCGCGGGCCACGGCCTCGGCGGTGCCGTCGGTGGAGGCGTTGTCGGTGACGATGACGTGCGGGCGTTCGGGCAGCCGACGCAGCAGGGCGAGGGTGCGCAGGAGTTCGGCGCGGCGGTTGTGGGTGATGAGGACGACGGTCGTCCGGTCGTCGGGGCCGGTCCTGGCGCGGGCCTCGCGGGCGAGCCCGGTCATCGGGGGACGCCTTCCGCCGGGCGCGCGGACGCCTCCCGGTCGAGCAGGCGGGCGGCGTCCTCGACGTGCGGGGGCAGGGTCCGGCGACGGGCGACGGCGGCCGGGAACCGGGCCACGGTCTCCCTCAGGGCGCGGCGCGCGCCTGGCCGGCCGGCCGCGGCGGCCAGCGCGAGGGCGGCGAAGGCGCGCAGGGCGACCGGCCAGGGGCGGCGCAGGCAGGTGGTGAGCACGTGGTTGCGCCTCACGAGGAAGGAACGGCCGGTGCGGCCGTGGTCCTCGGGGTGGTGGCAGGCACGCAGCGAGGGCTCGTAGGCGACGCCCCAGCCGGCGGCGGCGAGGTCGTAGGCGAGCAGGGTCTCCTCGCCGCCGAAGAAGAGCAGCGGGTGGTAGCCGCCGGCGCTCAGGAAGGCCTCCCGGCGGACCACGCAGGCGCAGCCGAGGAAGCCGAGCACCGGCCGGCCGGGCAGGTCGGGTTCGGGGCGCAGCGGGGAGGTGGCGAGTACGGCGTTGAGGGGGTCCTCGGCGGCCTGCTCGCCGACCAGGGTGCGGGCGGCGAGCAGGCCGAGCCGGGGGTGCCGGTCGAGGAGGTCCGCGGCCCGGGCGAGGCTGCCGGGCTCCCACCAGGAGTCGTCGTCGCTGAACGCGACGTAGGGGGTGCGGGCGTGCCGGACGGCCAGGTTCCGGCCGAGGGCGCCGGTGTTTGCGGCGGGCCGCAGCAGCCGGGTGAGCGCGGGGTGGCCGGCCACGGCCCGGCAGGTGGTGTCGTCGCGGGAGTTGTCGACCACGATGACCGGCGGCCGCTCGGGCAGGGCGGCCAGCGCGTCCAGGGTGCGCAGCAGGCTGGCGCTGCGGTCCCGGGTGATGACGGCGACGGTGACACGGGGATCGCCCGGCGCGGTGGGCCGGCGGGCGCGGCCCGGGGCGTGTTCAGTGGACATGCCCCACCTCCGGTCCCGCGGACAGCGGACTGACGGCCACGGTGACACGGGGATCGCCCGGCGCGGGGGACATCGCCCGGTGCCGTGGGCCGGCGGACACGGCCCGGGGCGTGCTCAGTGGACGTGCCCCGCATGCCCCGCCTCCGGTGCGGTCAGTGGGCATGCGCCACCTCCGGTCCGGTGTGCCGCCGGCCGCGGACATCCCGCAGCAGGATCAGGCAGGCCGCGGCGACCTCGCCGGTGCCGAGGCGGAGCAGGCGGGCGTCGGGGGTGCGGCCGTGCGGGTCGCCGGGCGGGCCCGGTTTCCACAGGGCGAGGTGGCGGGGGCCGGGCGGCGGCCCCCACAGGCGCGGGGAGACCGGCCCGAACAGGGTGACGGAGCGGGTGCCGTGGGCCACCGCGAGGTGGGCGAGGCCGGTGTCGCCGCTCAGCACCAGGGACGCCCCGGCGACCAGCGCGGACAGCCGCCCGAACGGCAGGCCGCCGGCCAGGACGTCGCCGCCGCGCTGGCCGCTGCGTTCGGCGACGGAGCGGACCAGGGCGTCCTCTCCGGGGCCGCCGGTGAGGACCACGCGGTGCCCGGTGGCGCGCAGGCACCGTACGACGGCGGCGTACCGCTCCCCCGGCCAGCGGCGGGAACCCGAGGCCGCGCCGGGGTGCACGACGACCGCGCCGGGGGCCGGCGACGGCGTGGCGGGCGGGGGCAGCCGCAGGTCCAGGGGGTCGGCGGGGATGCCGTAGGCGTGCAGGAAGGCGCACCAGCGGTTGCGTTCGTTGGCGTGCCCCTGCCACGGCGGGCCGTCCGGTCCGGCATGGGCGAGCAGCCGGCGCGGGCGCAGCGCGGCCAGGGCGTCGCGGCTCTCGGGGCCGTTGCCGTGCAGGTCGATCGCCACGTCGGGGGGCGGGCCGGGCCAGTGGGTGAGGTCCGGCACCGCGCGGCCGGGTGCCTCGGCCGGGAACACGGCGTCCACCGCACCGGTGGCCAGGGCGGGTTCGGCGAGGCCCGGCGGCTGGGCGAGGACGATCCGGTGGCCGGGGAAGGCCCGGCGGACACCGCGCAGCGCGGGCACGCCGGCCAGCAGGTCGCCGAGGCCGAGCGCGCGCAGGACCAGGACGTGCGGGGGGTGCCCGGTGGCCGCGTGGCCGTCCCGGTGCCGGTCGGGACGGGTCATCCGGTGCGTCCTCGGGTCGGAGCGGGGGCCAGGGCCGCCCGCCGGGCGAGGCCGGTGGTGGAGCGGCCGTCCAGGTAGGGCAGCAGCAGGACCTGGCCGCCCCAGCTCTCCACCAGGGGCTGTTCGGGCAGCGGGGTGCGGGCGTAGTCGCCGCCCTTGGCCCAGATGTGCGGGCGGAGTTCGCCGAGGATGCGTTCGGGGGTGTCCTCGTCGAACACGGCGACGGCGTCCACGCACTCCAGGGCGCGCAGCACCCGTACCCGGTCGGCGGCCGGGACGAGGGGGCGGCCCTCGCCCTTGCGGCGGCGTACCGAGTCGTCGGAGTTGACGCACACGACGAGGCAGTCGCCGGCCCGGCGGGCGGCCTGGAGCAGGGTGACATGCCCGGCGTGCAGCAGGTCGAAGCAGCCGCCCGCGGCGACGACGGTGCCGCCGGCGGCCCGCACCCGGGCGGCGGTGCGCACGGCGTCGGCGGTGGTGTCGCCGTCGGCCGGCGGTTCCTCGGCGGTCTCCGGCCGGTCCGGGACGGCGACCGCGCGGGCGCCGCCCTCGGCGACGTACCGGGTGGCGGCGTGTACGGCGGCCTGGACGGCGGCCTCGGTGAGGGCGCCGTCGGCGAGCAGGCCGGCGGCTGCGGCGGCGAACCGGTCGCCGGCGCCGCAGGGGTCGCCGGTGGCGGCGGCCGGGGTGGGCACGAGCAGCGGGGTCTCGCCGTGCGAGAGCAGGGCGCCGCGTTCGCCGAGGGTGACCGCGACGGCCTGGGCCTGCCAGGCTCCGACGAGGGTGCGGGCGTCCCGGGCGGCGGTGCGCAGGCCGGCCGCCTCGCCGGAGTCGGCCTGGTCCAGCCGCCGGGCGAAGGCGCGGGCCTCCTGGGCGGAGGGGGTGGCCAGGCGGACCCCGGGGACGGGGGGCCGGCCGCGCACGTGCGGGTCCCAGACCACGGGCGCGGTCGCGTGGGCCAGGGCGTACCGCAGGACGTCGGCGGTGCCGCGGCCGTAGTCGGCGACGAGGACGCCGTCGGCCGCCGCGATCGTGGACACCGCCGCCCGGGTCGCCTCGCGGGCGCGGCCCTCACCGTCGTCGAGGCGGAGCAGTGGCCGGTCGCCGGCCAGTACCCGGGTCTTGCTGCTGAGGGTGCCCTCCAGCGGCACCTCGACCAGACCGACCCGGCCGGCCAGCAGCTCCCGCAGGGTGTCGCTGGCGGTGTCGGATCCCAGGGCGGTGACCAGGGTGACGGGGCGTCCGTCGGCGGCCGCGAGGCAGGCGGCGAGGGCGGCGCCGCCGGGGCGGGAGCTGCGCCGGGCGCCGTGCACGACGGGCACGGGCGCGTCCGGGGCGAGGCGTTCGGCCCGGCCGCACAGGTCGTGGTCGAGCAGGGCGTCGCCCACGACGACGAGGGGCGTTGGCGCGGCGGTCATGTGTGCCCCTTCCTCGGGGAGACGGGCGCGCCGGCCGCGGAACGGCCGACCGTGCGGGCCCGGCCGACGAGCCGGCCGACGACTCCGGGCTTGCCGTCGGCGCCCGGTTTGGTGCACGCGTAGGCCCGTTGGCCGCTCTCGCCGCGCTCGACCGCCTGGTCGAAGGCCTCGCAGAGCATGTGTACGGCGACCAGGTGGAGTTCCTGCACGGTGGCGCTGACGGGGGCGTCGACGCACAGCGTCTCGTCCGCGCCGAGTTGCAGCGGGTTGGGGGCGCGGCCGGTCAGCGCCCACACGGTCATGCCGAGCCGGTGCGCGCGGTCGGCGGCGGCGAGCAGGTTGGCGCTGGCGCCGCTGGTGGACAGCAGCAGGAGCACGTCTTCGGGGCGGCCGTGGGCGGCGGTCTGCCGGGCGAACACCTCCTGCACGCCGTAGTCGTTGGCGATCGCGGTGGTGGAGGAGGTGTCGGCGTGCAGGGCGACCGCGGAGAACGGCGGGCGGTCGTCGCGGTAGCGGCCGACGAGTTCGGCGGTGAGGTGCTGCGCCTGGGCGGCGCTGCCGCCGTTGCCGGCGACGAGCAGCCGGGCGCCGGAGGCCAGTCGCCGGGCGAGTTCGGTGCCCCAGCGCTCGATGAGCGGGGCGTGGTCGCGGAACGCCTCCAGGGCCTTGGCGAGGTCGTCGCAGTGCGCGGTGTCGGTGACGGTGTTCATCGGACGACTCCCGAGAGCGAGCGGATCGAGGACACGGCGCCGTACACCCCGGCCACGCCGTCGGCCACCCGGTCCCAGGTGTAGTGGCCGAGCACCCGGGCGCGGCCGGCGGCGCCGTACCGGGCGAGCCGGTCGGGGTCGGCGAGGAGGGCGCGGACGACCGCGCCGAGGTCGTGGTCGTCGTCGGCCGGGACCAGGACGCCCGTGGTGCCGTCCACGACGGTGTCGAGCTGGCCGCCGACGGCGGTGGCGACGACGGGCGTGGCACAGGCCATGGCCTCCAGCGGGACGATGCCGAAGGGCTCGTAGCGGGGCAGCGACAGCACCAGGTCGGCGCTGGACATCAGGCGGGGCATGCGGGCCCGGCCGACCCCGCCGAGCAGGGTGACCCGGTCCGCGACGCCGTACTCGCCGGCGATGGCGTAGAGGCGTGCGGCCTCGGGTTCGGCGCCGAGCAGGTCGGCCTCGGGGCCGCCGGCGATGAGGAGTTCGGCGTCGGGGACGCCGGCCAGGGCGCGGATGGCCCGGTCGAAGCCCTTGCGGGGCACGAGCCGGCCGACGGCCAGCAGCCGTCTGCGGGCGCCGGGCGGGCGGGTGCGGGCGGAGGGGGTGAACTGGTCGGGGTCGACGCCGCAGGGGACGACACTGATCCGGTCCTCGGGCAGCCCCATGGCCTTCAGTTCGGCCACCTCGTCGCTGCACGTGGCGATGATCCGGGCGCACTCGTGGCCGATGGCCTCCTCGACGGCGAGGCGCTGCGGCGGGCTGGTGTCGGCGTCGCCCTGGTAGCGCTTCTTGACCGTGCCCAGCGCGTGGTAGGTCTGCACGACCGGGATGCCGAGGTCGCGGGCGCCGGCCAGGGCGGCCAGGCCCGACATCCAGAAGTGGGCGTGCACCACGTCGGGCGGGCTCTCGGCCCACTGCCGGGCCAGGAAGGTGCCGAACTCGGCCATGTGGGGCAGGAGTTCGTCCTTGGGGACGGGTGCGGGCGGTCCGGCGGGCACGTGCACCACCTGGACGCCGTCGATGAGGGTCATCCGGTCCGGCAGGCCCGCCGAGTCCCGCCGGGTGTACACGGTGACCCGGTATCCCTGCCTGGCGAGTTGCCGGGCGGTCTGCGCCACGTACACGTTCTGGCCGCCCGCGTCCGGTCCGCCGAGCGCGGCCAGCGGGCTGGCGTGCTCGGAGACCATGGCGACGCGCCCGGCCGTGTGCGGAATGCGGCTCATCGGGTGACCTCCTTGATCAGGCGCTCCCAGTCGTCGCGGAAGCGCCGTTCTGCGTAGCGGGCCTGGGCCGCGGCCCGGGCCGCCGCGCCGGTGCGGCGGGCCTGTTCGGGTTCGGCGAGGAAGGTCCGTACGGCGTCCTCCAGGACGTCGAGGCGGTTCGAGACCACCCCGGCGCCGTCGGGTATCGCCTCGCGGACCTCCGTGGTGTCCAGGGCGACCACGGGCATGCCCAGGAACATGGCCTCCAGCAGGGACAGTCCGAGCGAGGTCCAGCGCACGGGGTGCAGATAGACCCGGCAGCGGGCCATCTCCCGGTGCAGTGCGTGCTGCGGCAGGTCGCGGGTGCGGCAGCGTTCGGGGGGCAGGCCGAGGTGTTCGGCGAGTCCGTCGGTGCGCATCCCGAAGACGTCCAGGGGTGCGGACCGGGCGAACCGGGGCAGCAGGTCGGTGCCGGTGGTACGGCCCCTGCGCACGGGCTCGTTGACCACGACGGCGGCGCGCCGTTCGGTGCCGGTGTAGAGCGGGCCGGGGTCGATGATGCCGTGTTCGACGACCTCGGTGGGGGCCTGGCCGTTGTCCCACATCAGCCGGTTGAAGTGGGTGACGTGGACGACGGGGATCCTCGACTGCTTGGCCAGCGGGTGGAGTTGCCGCTCGGGTGACTTGTCGGGGCTGTTGTGCTCGACGTACACCGCGGGCACGTCCACGCCGGGCCGTCGGCCGGTCCACCGCAGGGCCAGGTCGAGTTCGTGCGGGCGTTGCAGCACCATCAGGTCGATGTCGCAGTCCCACAGCTGTTTCGGGGTGCGTTCCCGCACGGACTCGGGCCAGTCCCAGGTCACGGCGCGGCCGAGGCCGTCGGGTCCGCGGTCGTCGGTGACCGGGATCAGGTAGGTGTGGGGGCCCTGCACGAAGGCGGTGAGCCAGGATCCGTGCACGTGCCAGACGAGGATGTTCATGAGGGCCGCTCCTGGATGAGCTTGTGCACCGCGCGCACCACGTCCTGTCCGGTGACCTCGTCCAGGCAGGGGTGCCCGGGCACCGGGCAGGTGAGGGCCCGGGTGTCCGCGCACGGCGCCGACTGGTCGCCGAGCAGGATGACGGGGACGCCGTACGGCGCCCAGCGCTCGGCCGGTACGACGGGGGCGAACAGCGAGACGACCGGGGTGCCGACGGCGGCGGCGAGGTGGGCGGGGCCGGTGTTGGCACTGACCACGACGTCGGCCATGCGCAGCACCCCGGCGAGGGCACGGGGGGTCGTCCGGCCGCCGAGGTCCACGGCCAGGCCGCCGCTGACCCGGCGGGTGAGGGCGGTCTCGGCGGGGCCGCCGGTGACGACCACGCGGTGCCCGGCGTCGGTGAGCAGCGCGACCGCCTCGGCGCAGCGGTGCGGGCTCCAGGCGCGGGCGGGGGCGCTGGCGCCGGGGTGCAGGACGACGTAGGGGCCGTTGCCGGTGAGGCGGCCGGTGTCCGGCGGGGGCAGCACGCGCAGCCGGCCGTCATCCCCCGGCGGTGCCGGGAAACCCAGGGCGGCGGCGGTGTCCAGGGCCGCCTGGGCCTCGTGCCGGCCCGCCTGCCGCCGGTGGCGCACGTCGAGCAGCCGGCCGGGGTGGTCGACGCTGTCGGCGCCGATCCGGCGGACCCCGGCGAGCCGGAGCAGCAGGGCGGTGGGCAGCGGGCTCTGGTGGTACGACGTGAGGACGAGCGCGGTGTCGTACGCCCCGGCGCGCAGCCGCCCGACGAGCCCGTCGATGTCGGCCGGGCTGACCGGGGGCGGGTCGAACCCCTCCCAGGGGGCCTCCCACACCAGCACCTCGTCCACCCCGGGCAGCATCCGGGCCGCGTCCGCGCCCCGGGGGCCGCAGAGCAGGGTGACGTGCGAGGACCCGGCGGCGACGGCCCGCACGGCGGGCCCGGCGAGCAGCACGTCACCGAAGCTGTCCAGACGGACGACGAGCGCTCTCACGCCGACCACCTCCCCACGCATCCGACGGCATCCGGCGTCACCGCGTCCGGGGCGAAGCCGGCGGCCCCCGGCGGCCGGGCCGCGGATGCCGTGGGCAGCCCGCAGGCGCATCCGCCCACCGGGGTCCCCGCCGTGATCTCGGTGGCGAAACGACGCACCTCGGCCGGGGCCGCGGAGACCCCGGCCCCCCGGGACCCGGCCGTCGACGCCCTCGGCGGGCCGCAGGCGCCTCCACCCGCCGAGGCACCGGCCTCGAACAGGGCCGCCCGGACCGCCGTGAGCACGTCAGGGGCGCTCTCGGTGGCGAAACGTCGTACCTCGGCCGGGGCGGTGGCCGCGTTGGGGACCAGGACGCCTCGGGCGCCGGCGGCGCGGGCGGCCAGGACGTCCGCGGCGATGTCGCCGATCACCAGGCACTCGCGAGGTGGTACGCCCAGCCGCTCGGCGGCCAGGTGGACGAGTCCGGGGCGGGGTTTGCGGCAGGGGCAGCCGGCGTCGGGGGCGTGCGGGCAGAACACCCAGGTGTCCAGGCCGCCCAGCAGCTCGTCGGCGCGTTCGTTGACGCGGAGCACCTGCTCGGTGGTGAGCAGCCCGCGGCCGATGCCGGACTGGTTGCTGACCACGCCGGTGGCCAGGCCGTGGGCCCGGGCCAGCGCGACGGCCGCGGCGGCGCCCGGCAGCAGCCGGACCCGGCCGGGGTCGCCGTTGTACGGCACGTCCACCACGAGGGTGCCGTCGCGGTCGAACAGAACGGCGGACAACCTGCTCACCGGGCACCTCCCAGGGGCTCGGCGTGCCGGTGGCGGACCACTCCGCGCATCCAGTGCCGCACGGCGAGCGGCGGGATGAGCACACTCGTGCCGAGCATCCCGGCGATCTCGCGGGCGGTGCGCGGTCCGGGCAGGATCCGGGCGAGCGCGAACTCGGCGGTGCCGAGCGTCCACAGGGCCGCGCAGGCGCCCGCGGCCCGGCGCCGCCCGGCCAGGGCGCAGCCGGCGGCGGCGAGGGCCGCCCCGGTGACCACCACATGGCGGGGCAGCCGGCCGCGGGGCGCCTGCGCGCGGGCCCACCAGTCCCGGCCGTGCAGCCGGTTCATCAGGGCGTCGTCGGCGTTGCCGCGCTGCGCGGGCAGCGAGGCCCACCAGTGGGCGGGGCGGACCGGGTGCCGGGTGACGCGTGCGCCCCGGACCAGGTCCCAGCCCGCCCGCTGCACCCGCAGGGCGAGGTCGGCGTCCTCGCGGAAGGCCCGTGGGAAGCGTTCGTCGAAGCCGCCGGTCCGCTTGAGCGCCTCGGTGCGGTACGCCATGTCGGCGGTGGCCCAGGCGGCGTTCTCCAGGCCCTTGGTGGTGCGCTCCCAGTCGGTGGGCCGACGGTCCGGGGGCAGGGGGACGAGCAACCGCCCCTGGACGCCGCCGACATCGGGGCCGGCCGCGCGCAGGTCGTCGGCGAGCCGCCGGGACCAGTCCGGCAGCACCTGGACGTCGTCGTCGAGGAACACCGTCCAGGGCGTACGGACGGTCTGCCAGCCGGCGTTGCGGGCGGCGGCCGGCCCCTTCCCGCCGGTGCGCAGGGTGCGCACCCGGTCGAGCAGCTGCCCGGCCGTGTCCAGGGGCAGGTCGCCGTCGGGTTGGGGCCGGTCGTCCACGACGACCACCTCGTGCGGCGGATGGCCGTCGGCCGCGCCGAGCGCGCGCAGGCACTCGGCGAGGCAGGGCCGGCCGATCGTCGGGACGACCACGGTGTAGGCGGGCGCGCCGGTCATGCGAAGGCCTTCCCGCGGCGGATCGCGAACGGGCCGAGCACCAGCAGGTCCACGGGTGCCGAGCCGAAGCACTCCAGGGCGTCCCGGGGGTCGTCGACCATGGGCCGCCCGGCGGTGTTGAGGCTGGTGTTGACCACCACCGGCAGCCCGGTGCGCCGTTCGAAGCCCTCGATCATCCGGGCCACCAGCGGCTCCTTTGCGCGGTCCACGGTCTGGACGCGGGCCGTGCCGTCGACGTGCACCACGGCCGGGATCCGGGCCTTCCAGTGGGCGGCGACCCCGTGCACGAACAGCATGTGCGGGCTGGGCAGCGGCCCGTCGAAGATCTCGGCCGCGCGTTCGGCGAGCACCATGGGCGCGACCGGCCGGAACTCCTCGCGTCCCTTGACCGCGTTGAGCCGCTCCAGGTTCTCCGCCTTGCCGGGGTGGGCGAGCAGCGACCGGTGTCCGAGCGCACGCGGCCCGTACTCGCTGCGTCCCTGGAACCAGGCCACGATCCCGTCGGCGGCCAGCGCCTCGGCGGCCGTCTCGGCGATGTCGGCGGGCTCCTCGTACGGTACGGCCGCCCGTTCCAGCCACGCGCGCAGTTCGGCATCGCTCCAGCCGCGGCCCAGGGCGGTGGTCGGCATCGGCTCCAGGGTGTCCTTCTGCCCGGCGACGTGCGCCGCCGCGCCGAGGGCCGTACCGGCGTCGCCGGCGGCGGGCTGCACCCACACGTGCCGGAAGCCGCTCTCCCGCCACAGCCGGGTGTTGGCCACGCAGTTGAGGGCGACCCCGCCGGCCATGGTCAGCGCGTCCTCGCCGGTGCGTTCGCGCAGCCAGCGGGCGAGGCCGAGCATGGTCTCCTCCAGGCAGAGCTGGGCGCTGGCCGCGAGGTCGGCGTGGTCCTGGTTCCAGGCGCCCCCGGCCGGGCGGGGCGGGACGAGTTCGGCCCAGGGCACCGGGCGCGCCCGGAAGCCGCCGTCGTCGCCGGCGTGGACGTACTCGCGCAGCCGGCCGGCGAAGCGCGGGGTGCCGTAGGAGGCGAGCGCCATGACCTTGAACTCGTCGCTGCTGCGCAGGAATCCGAGGTGCTGGGTGAGGTCCTCGTAGAACAGGCCGAGGGAGTCCGGCAGCCGCTGGGTGCCGAGGACGGTCAGTTCGCGGTTGGTGTAGCGGCCGGCCAGGTGCGAGCCGCACTCGCCGCGGCCGTCCAGGACGAGGACGGCGCAGTCCGGGTACGGCGAGACGGGCCCGGCGGAGGCCGCGTGCGCCACGTGGTGCGGGACGAACCGCACTTTCGCCGGGTCGAGTCCGGGCAGCGCCTCGGCGAGGAAGTTCGGCGCCTCGCGGGCGTACTGCCGGCGCAGGTGGTCCCAGGGGTCGTGCAGGCCCATCTCGTCGGCCGGGCGGGCGAGCGCGGGGTCGTAGGAGTAGGCGACGGCGTCCAGGTCGGACGGGGTGAGGCCGGCCTGCTCCAGGCACCAGCGGGCCGCCTGCTCGGGCAGCTCCCAGGCGGAGAACGGCACGGGCCGCTTGCCGTGCTTGCGGCGGGAGAACCGCTCCTCCTCCGCCGCCGCCACGATCCGGCCGTCGGTGAGGAGGGCGGCGGCGGGGTCGTGGAAGAGTGCGTTGATTCCGAGGACGTGCATGCGCTGTCTCCAGGGCCGGGAGGGGGCGGGGGGTCAGAACCGGGGGGCCGGTTCCTCCTGGTAGGGGGGCCGGACCGGTTCCGGGGGCTGGGCCGCGAAGTAGGCGATGGTCTGCTTCAGGCCCTCCTCCCAGGGGACCTGCGGCGACCAGCCGAGCAGTTCGCGCGCGAGGGTGGTGTCCGGGCGGCGCCGGCCGGGGTCGTCGACGGGCCGGTCTATGAACGCGATCGGGGACCGGGAGCCGGTCAGGGCGACCACCCGGCGGGCCAGGTCGGCCATGGTGATCTCGTCGCTGCCGCCGATGTTGACGGGCCGCACCGCCCTGCTGGCGGCCACCCGCAGGATGCCGTCGACGGTGTCGTCCACGTAGCACAGCGAGCGGGTCTGGCTGCCGTCGCCGGTCACCGTCAGCGGCTCGCCGGCGAGGGCCTGGCAGATGAAGGTGGGCACCGCGCGGCCGTCGTGGGCCCGCATCCGCGGGCCGTAGGTGTTGAACAGCCGCACTATCCCGGCGTCCGTGCCGTGGGTGGCGGCGTGCGCGGTCACCAGGGCCTCGGCGAACCGCTTGGACTCGTCGTACACGCTGCGCGGCCCGACCGGGTTCACGTTGCCCCAGTAGCCCTCGTGCTGCGGGTGCACCAGCGGGTCGCCGTACACCTCGGAGGTGGAGGCGAGCAGGAAGCGGGCGCCGTCGCGTTCGGCGACCGCCAGGGCGTTGCGGGTGCCGAGGCTGCCCACGTCCAGGGTCTGCAGGGGCATGCGCAGGTAGTCGGCGGGCGAGGCCGGGCAGGCGAAGTGCAGGACCAGGTCGTACGGGCCCGGCAGCAGCTCGGCGCACTCCGGTGCCGAGACGTCGCAGTGCACGTAGCGGAAGCCGGGCTGGTCCTCCAGCCGGGCGATGTTCTCGCGCCGCCCGCAGGCCAGGTTGTCGGCACAGTCAACTTCGACGCCCGAATCCAGCAGGCGTTCACACAGGTGGGAGCCGAGGAAGCCGGCGCCGCCGGTCACGAGGGCGCGCCGCCAGGAGAACGGTGTGTCACCAGTCATGGGGGCTGTTCCTTCGTCGTCCTTGGTCCACGCGTCCGCGTCCGCCCGGTCCGCGTCCCGGGCTGCGTCGTCGCGCAGGCCGAGGGGATGGGCGCGTGCCGCGTCGCCGGGTCCGACGCCGTCGGCCCGTGGGGAAGGGGGAGGACAGGGCTCGGGTCCCGTCGTTCGCGCGGGGCCGCCCTGGTTCGCCGCCACTGGCTGGACGGCGCTGGCAGCTGGGTTCCCCTGCCAGTTGGGTTCACACGTTGGACTCTCATTCTCCGGAATCACGCGCGGTCTCGCGACTCCTGCGACCCGGTTACCACAGACGGAGGACTCCCGCACGACGAGGTGGCTGCGGCGGTGCCGAGCGGGGCCCTGGGACGCTGCCGGGCCGGCCCCAAGTGGCCACCGGGGATGCTGCGTTCGAGTTCTTGAGACGACTCGCGGCCCGGGTCCACGTGCGGGCGATCGGTCAGCGCGGGGCACGAGTGGGGGGCGTTCGCCGAAGGCCGGGGTGGGCGCTCTCCGAGGATGGGGGGCGTTCGCTGAAGGCCGGCGTGGTGCGCTCCCGGAGGACGGGGGCCGGGCACGGGTGGGGGCGTTCACCGGAGGCCGGGATGTGCGCTCTCCAGAGGACGGGGGGCGGCGCTCTTCGGAGCGGGCCGGACGGCCGCAGACTGCCACCCGATGCGCTGACCGGTCCCGGCGGACCGTGTAGCGCGCCGAGGCCGGGGCACTCGACGCGGCGACGGCAGGCCGCTCACGGGCCGCCGCGTTGGACGCAGGAGGTAACGACCATGGGTCACGGCGGAAACGTCATCCAGGAGCTGACCACCGACCACCGCGAGGTCGAGGAGATCTTCGGCCGCATCGAGGCGCTGCCGCCCGGCTCCGCGGAACGCAAGACCCTCTGCGACCAGGCCACGATGGAGCTGATCCGGCACTCCGTCGCGGAGGAGTCCTACCTGTACCCGGCGGTACGCGAACACGTGACCAACGGGGACCGCCTGGCCGACAAGGAACTCGAGGACCACGCCAAGGCCGAGCAGCTCATGAAGGACCTGGAGAGCTGCGAGGCGGACGACCCCCGCTTCGACACGCTCATGACCCAGCTGATGAGCGAGATCCGCTCCCATGTGACGGACGAGGAGCAGAACCTGTTCCCGCAGCTGGAGGCGGCCTGTCCCCCGGACGCGCTGATGGACCTGGGCGACAAGGTCCGGCGGGCGAAGAAGACGGCCCCCACCCGCCCGCACCCGTCGGCACCGGACACTCCCCCGGCCAACAAGCTGCTGGCGCCGGGAGCCGGCCTGGTCGACCGCCTGCGCGACGCGCTGTCGGGGCGGGGCAAGGAGAGCTGACGGGGTGCTCCCCCGCGGGGGCCGGGCAGCTGCCCGGCCCCCGTCCCGTGGGCCCGGTCAGGGGTTCACGCCGGCCACGGGCGTTCCGTCCGGCCGCGCAGAGGTCCACGGCCACCGGCGTTCCGTCGGGCCGGTCAGGACGTCACAGCCACGGGGTCGGGCGGGTGCCGGAGCGGGGCCGGCGGCGGGGGCCGGCCCCGCTCCGGCACAGCAGCCGGAACGCCTGGAAGAGGGTCAGCGGCCACAGCAGCGCGAAGCACCACAGCAGCGCGGACTGCGAGGTGCGGATGCCCATGACGGCGACGAACGCCGAGGAGGCCGCCAGCAGGAGAACCGACGCCGGCAGCCACATCCGGTCCCGGACAGCGCCCATGCGGCGCGCGAACCGCCGGTCCTGCCGGAGGTTCGCCTCGATCTGCAACAGCGCGAGTCGCTCGTGCGCTGACAGCCGTACTTCGTCGTGCATGTCCCACATCTCCCAGTCGTCCACGGCGACGGCACCTCCTCCGCCGGCCGGCGGCCCCCGTCCCGCTGCACCGGGTTCCCCGGTCGGCCCCGCCGAAGCGGAGCCGTGCGCCCGGCGACGCCTCACGCCTACAGGTGACCTTCCTCGCCGCAGGGCCGATACTTCGAAGTAGGACCGGGAGGCCTCCCAAGTCGGCTCCAGACTCCTGACGCTGTTGACCCGCGTAGATACGAGGAGACACCCATGAGGATGCTGATCAACGTGCCGGAGACCGTGGTGGCGGACGCGCTGCGCGGCTTGGCGGCCGCGCATCCCGAGCTGAACGTGGACGTGGAGAACCGGGTGATCGTCCGCCGCGACGCCCCCGTGGCCGGGCAGGTCGCGCTGGTCTCGGGCGGCGGCTCCGGGCACGAGCCGCTGCACGGGGGGTTCGTCGGCCCGGGCATGCTGTCCGCCGCCTGCCCCGGTGAGGTCTTCACCTCGCCGGTGCCGGACCAGATGGCGCGCGCCGCGGCCGCCGTGGACAGCGGGGCGGGCGTGCTGTTCATCGTGAAGAACTACACCGGCGACGTGCTGAACTTCGACATGGCGGCCGAGCTGGCCGAGGACGAGGGCATCCAGGTCGCCAAGGTCCTCGTCAACGACGACGTCGCGGTCACCGACAGCCTGTACACGGCGGGCCGGCGCGGGACCGGCGCGACGCTGTTCGTGGAGAAGATCGCGGGCGCCGCCGCGGCCGAGGGACAGCCGCTGGAGCGGGTGGAGGCCATCGGCCGCCAGGTCAACGAGAACTCCCGCAGTTTCGGCGTGGCCCTGAGCGCCTGTACGACCCCGGCCAAGGGCAGCCCGACCTTCGATCTTCCCGACGGCGAGCTGGAGTTGGGCATCGGCATCCACGGCGAGCCGGGCCGCGAGCGGCGGCCGATGATGACCTCCGGGGAGATCGCCGACTTCGCGGTCAACGCCGTTCTGGAGGACATGCCGCCACGCAACCCCGTCCTGGTCCTGGTCAACGGCATGGGCGCGACACCGCTGCTGGAGCTGTACGGCTTCAACGCCGAGGTGCAGCGGGTGCTCAGGGAGCGCGGCGTTCCCGTGGCCCGCACCCTCGTCGGCAACTACGTCACGTCCCTGGACATGGCGGGCGCCTCGGTGACGCTGTGCCAGGTGGACGAGGAGTTGCTCCGGCTGTGGGACGCGCCGGTGAACACCCCGGGCCTGCGCTGGGGGATGTGAGACGGCCCGGCAGGCGGCCATTCGACCCGGCCGCGTTGGTCAACAGCCCTCCGACGCAAGGAGTTCCAGTGCTCGACGCCGATTTCTTCCGCCGTTGGATGACGGCGGCCGCTGCGTCCGTCGACCGCGAGGCGGAGCGGCTCACCGCCCTCGACTCGGCCATCGGGGACGCCGACCACGGCAGCAATCTGCAACGCGGGTTCACGGCCGTGGCGGCCGCCCTGGAGAAGGACGCGCCCGACACCCCGGGCGCCGTACTGGCCCTGGCCGGCAGGCAGTTGATCTCGACGGTCGGGGGCGCGTCCGGACCGCTGTACGGCACCCTGCTGCGCCGGACCGGAAAGGCGCTCGGTGATGCCACGGAGGTCGGCCGGGAGCAGTTGGCCGCGGCGCTGCGCGAGGGCGTGGACGGGGTGATGAAGCTCGGTGGGGCGGCACCCGGCGACAAGACCATGATCGACGCGCTGGTGCCGGCGGTGGACGCGCTCGGTTCCGGGTTCGCCGCCGCGCGGGCCGCCGCCGAGGAGGGCGCGCTGGCCACCACGCCGTTGCAGGCCCGCAAGGGCCGGGCGAGCTATCTGGGCGAGCGGAGCATCGGCCACCAGGACCCGGGGGCGACCTCGTCGGCGCTGCTGATCGCGGCGCTGGCCGACACGGCGGAGGCGGACGGTGAGTGAGGAGAAGCTGGTCGGGATCGTGCTGGTGTCGCACAGCGCGGAGGTGGCTGCCTCGGTGGCCGAGCTGGCGAAGGGTCTGGCGGGCGGGGCGAGCGCGGTGCCGGTGGCCCCGGCCGGCGGCACCGAGGGCGGGGGGCTCGGCACCAGCGCCGAGTTGATCTCCGCCGCGGCGGCCTCGGTGGACCGGGGGGCCGGGGTGGCGGTCCTCACCGACCTGGGCAGCGCGGTGCTCACGGTGAAGGCGCTGCTCGCCGAGGGCGACGAACTGCCGGACGGCACACGCCTGGTGGACGCCCCGTTCCTGGAGGGTGCGGTGGCCGCCGTGGTCACCGCCGCGGCGGGTGCCGACCTGGACGCGGTGGAGGCCGCCGCGGCGGAGGCGTACGACTACCGGAAGGTGTGAGCGGTTCCCGGGAGCGGACCGGTCGGCTGTGCCTGCTCGGTCGGTCGCGTCCGGCCGGTTGTGCCTGTTCGGTTGTGCCTGTTCGGTTGTGCCTGACCAGTCGTGCCTGGCCAGTTGTCGTTGGTCAGTTGTCGCTGGTCGGCGGTTCCCGTGTCGCCGGCCAGTGGTTCCCGGCCGGTCGTTCCTGGTCAGTTGTTCGTGACGAAGAGTCTGGCCAGCCGCTCCCCCTCGGTCACCGCCGCCGCGTGGTTCTCGATGGGGCTGATCCGGGAGTCACGGAAGACGATGTAGGTCACACCGCCGGGCACCCCGCCGACCTGCGGGTCGGGGTTGATGCCGAGCCCGGCTGCGGCCGCGTAGGAGGCCTCGCCGATGATGTCGCTCGGGCCGGTGTCACCGACGACCGCGTACTGCACCCGGTCGCCGTAGACGACGGCGGCCACGGATCCGCCCCGGATGCCGTGCGCGCGGTAGTCCCAGCGGGAGCTGGGCCCCGGGACGACGATGTAGGGCAGGGTCTCGGCGTTCAGGTAGCGGCCGTCGGACTGCTCGAAGGCGGTGGCGGCGGCGAACGTGGGGTCGGTGCTGCTGTTGCAGTGGATGGTGGGCCGCCCGTCGCAGTCGATATCCAGGTCGGCCTTCCAGAAGACGGCGTCACGGGTGCCGCACACGGGGACGGTCGCGGGGCCGCCGGCGTCGGTGCGGTAGCGGCCCTTGGACAGTTCGGTGCACGCGCCTGCCCGGGCCAGCAGATCGGCGGCGGCGACCGCGCCCTCGCCGCGGGACGGGACGACCGCGGCGGGGACGGCGGTGGCCGGGGCGGGCAGGGCCGCCGGCGTGAGCAGGGCTGCACCGGCCGCGGCCAGGGTCAGCGACGGGAAACGCACGATGGGGGACCCTCTCGTCGGGGACATGGGGACAACCAGCCCACTGTGCGGTGGGTCCGGGCGCACGGCCGTGGGGGCCACCGCGAAGGGGCCGGATGGAGCACGTCCCTGACACCCCGTAAGGGGACAGGACGGCCGGAGAGGTCGGATGTGGGGGCGGGAGCGGGGACAACAGGGGCCGGGAGGCCCGGCCCGGGCCCCCCGGCCACCCGCGCCGGCGCGGGATCGGCGACGACAGCGTGTCCGCGCCGCAGGCGTGAACTCCCCTTTGCTCCAGGGTGGTTCAGCCGTAGGGAGGCCCAGCATACGTACCTCCCCGAGACGGTCGCCCCTGCGGCCCCCTTGCCGCGCCCGCCCCCGCCGGGCCATATTGGTCCGGACCTTTTAGAGGTGCCGAGGCCGTCCGGGGAGGCAGGGCCGTGCGACGCGTTCCCGTTCCGCTCGTGCTGCTGTGCGGATCGCTGCTGCTGGTGGCGGCCTGCGGCTGGAGCCGGGCCGACGACGGCGGCGAGGGCCGGGTGCCCGGCGCCCCGGCCGGGGTCACCGCGGCGGCGGGGAGCGCCACGAGCGTGCACGTGATGTGGGACGCGGCGCCGGGGACCTCCGGAGTCCGTACCTACGAGGTCTATCGCGGCACCACGAAAGTGGCCGATGTACCGGGTTCGCAGCACATGGTGGACGTCACCAGGCTCAGGCCGTCGACCAGCTACGCCTTCTCCGTGCGGGCCCGGGACACCGCGGGCCGGCTGGGCCCGCCGAGCCGGGCGGTGCGGGCCCGCACACCGGCCGCGACACCGGCGGACCGCTCGGCACCGACCCGGCCGCCGACGACCGTCGGGCGGGTGGTCGGCAGCCGCGCGGTCCAGCTGACCTGGGGCGCCTCCCGGGACGACCGGGGCGTGCTGTCGTACGACATCTGCCAGGGCGGAGTGAAGATCCACAGCGTGGGCGGGGACCAGACCGCCACCGTCGTCACCGGTCTGCGTCCCGGCAGCCGGTACGTCTTCACGGTCCGCGCCCGGGACGCCGCCGACAACCTCTCCCCCGCCGGGCCGCCGGTCCGCCTCACCACGCCGGGCAGCGACGACGGCCGGGGCACCGCGCCCACCGGGTTCACCGCCGCCACCCACCGCTCCGGCGGTGCCTACTACATCGACCTGGCCTGGGACCCGCCGCGCACGGACGGTGTGATCACCGAGTACCTGATCCAGCTGGACGGCACCGCGGCCACCTCGCTCGTCTGGGGCGGCACACCGCCGCGCGGCCGGTCCCGGCACAGCTTCTACGTCGGCGGCGCCGCCGGGGAGGAGCACCGGGTACGGCTGCGGGCGCGGCTGCCGGACGGTACCTGGGGCGGCTGGTCGGCGCAGCGGACGGTGACCACGGGCGGCTGACCGGGGCACCGGCCCGGCGGAGCCCCGTGCGCCGGACGGAGGAATCCGTCACCCGACCGGGTCCCTCCCGCATGCGGGCGGTCCCGGGGCCGCGTTGGCTGCGGTTGAGGCAGCACGGACGTTTCCCGACCCTCGGCGGCGCATGGGACGTACCGCCAACCGTGCCGCCGGAGGCCAGCCCATGCACACCTCGCGACTTCTGCTCCGCTCCGGCCTGATCCTGGCGGCCGTCGCCGCGCTCCCGGCCGCGCTGGCCGGGCCGTCCGCGGCGGCCTCGGGCATCTCCGTCAGCACCACCGGTTCCACGGTCTCGGTGGTCACCAGCGCGTGCACCCAGATCAACGGCAGCTGGGGTACGGCGGCCCTGCTCACCAGCCGTCAGGCGAACTTCGCCCAGGGCCGGCAGGTGGCCCTGTCCGGCACCTCCGTCAGCCAGTCCGCGGCCTGGTCGTCGGTGAGCCCGGGGACGTACACCGTGGTGGTGGTCTGCGCCAGCGGCAGCACCGCGGGCAGCCAGTCGGTGATCGTCTCCTCGCCCGCGCGGCCGACCATCTCCTCGACCTCGGCCCCCGCTCCGTCCCGGGGCGTGATGGGCGGCCTCGGCGGCGCCACCCACGACTACGGCACACTGACCCTGGGTCTCGGCGGTGCCCTGGTCGGCGCCGGGCTCGTCGCCACCGGCTGGTTCCTGCGCCGCCGCTCGAGGCCGTACCGGCTCTGAACGGCCTTCAGCCGGCGCGGCCCTCACCCGGCGGCTCGGCGTCCGGCGCTTGGGCGTCCGCGACCTGGGCGTCCGGCAGTTCGGCGAACTCCGCCAGGGCGTGGGTGAGCCACCGCGTCCAGAAGGTCTCCAGGTCGATGCCCGCGCGCAGCACCAGGTGGCGCAGCCGGTCCTCCGGGGCGTTGCGGTCCGGCGGGAAGTCGCGCCGCTCGATCTCCTGGTACTCGGCCAGCTGCCGCCGGTGCAACTGCAGATGGCGGCGCAGGTCGTCCTCCAGGCCCGCGCTGCCGACCACGGCCGCCGCGCGCAGCCGCAGCAGCAGCGGATCCCGCAGGGTCCTGGGGTCCTGCGCGGCGGCGGTCCAGCGGGCCAGTTCGGCGCGGCCCGCGGGCAGGACCTCGTAGCTCTTCTTCTGCCCACGGGCCGGCTGCCGGGCCGGCAGCGCGCGAATGAAGCCCTCGGCCTCCAGTTTCCCCAGCTCGCGATAGATCTGCTGATGCGTCGCGGACCAGAAGTAGCCGATCGACTTGTCGAACCGGCGGGTCAGCTCCAGCCCCGACGAGGGCTTTTCCAGCAGGGCGGTGAGGATCGCGTGCGGGAGTGACATGGGCTCATCCTAGGGAGGCGCGTCCGGCCCCCTACAGCGCCGCCGCCACCTCGGTGCCCTGCTTGACGGCGCGCTTGGCGTCCAGTTCGGCGGCCACGTCGGCGCCGCCGATCAGGTGGGCGGCGACCCCGGCGGCCAGCAGCTCCTCGTACAGGTCGCGGCGCGGTTCCTGCCCGGTGCAGAGCACCACGGTGTCGACTTCCAGGACGGTGCTCTCCTCGCCGACGGTGATGTGCAGGCCGGCGTCGTCGATCCGGTCGTAGCGCACGCCCGGCACCATGGTGACGCCCCGGTGCTTCAGCTCGGTGCGGTGGATCCAGCCGGTGGTCTTGCCGAGGCCGGCGCCGACCTTGCTGGTCTTGCGCTGGAGCAGGTGGACCTGGCGGGGCGGCGCGGACCGCCGCGGGGCCG
The DNA here is from genome assembly GCF_055560195.1 of Streptomyces sp. NPDC023481. Classification (NCBI taxonomy): domain Bacteria; kingdom Bacillati; phylum Actinomycetota; class Actinomycetes; order Kitasatosporales; family Streptomycetaceae; genus Streptomyces; species Streptomyces sp. NPDC023481. Next base: position 153,717 of record NZ_JBVHJE010000003.1, on the reverse strand, counting down.
CGAGGCCGCCGCGCGCCTGGTAGTCCATGTCGACGCCCCACTGCCGGAAGTAGCTCTCCGGGTCCTCGCTCGCCTTGTCGCCGCCGTCGGTGAGGAACGCGGCGACGTCGAAGCCGATGCCGCCGGCGCCGAGGACGGCGACGCGGTCGCCGACGGGAGCGCCGTCGCGCAGCACGTCGAGGTAGCCGAGGACACGGGGGTGGTCGACGCCGGGGATGTCGGGGGTTCGCGGGGTGACGCCGGTGGCGACGACGACCTCGTCGTACCCGGTCAGGTCCGCGGCGGTGACCCAGGTGTCCAGGCGTACGTCGACGCCGTGGGCGTCGAGCTGGTGGCGGAAGTAGCGCAGCGTCTCGTCGAACTCCTGCTTGCCCGGGACCTTGCGGGCGACGTTGAGCTGGCCGCCGATCTCGCTCGCCGCGTCGAACAGGGTGACGGTGTGGCCGCGTTCGGCGGCGGAGACCGCGCAGGCGAGGCCGGCCGGACCGGCGCCGACGACGGCGACGCGCTTCTTCAGCCGGGTCGGTGCGAGCACCAGCTCGGTCTCGTGGCAGGCGCGCGGGTTGACCAGGCAGGAGGTGATCTGCCCGCTGAAGGTGTGGTCGAGGCAGGCCTGGTTGCAGCCGATGCAGGTGTTGATGGCCTCCGGGGTCCCGGCGGCGGCCTTGGCGACGAAGTCGGGGTCGGCGAGCATCGGACGGGCCAGGGAGACCATGTCCGCGCCACCCGTGGCCAGCAGCTCCTCGGCCAGCTCGGGTGTGTTGATGCGGTTGGTGGTCACCAGCGGCACCGACACCTCGCCCATCAGCTTCCTGGTGACCCAGGTGTAGGCGCCGCGTGGCACGGAGGTGGCGATGGTGGGGATGCGGGCCTCGTGCCAGCCGATACCGGTGTTGATGATCGTGGCCCCGGCGGCCTCGACGGCCTTGCCCAGGGTGATCACCTCGTCCAGCGAGGAGCCGCCCGGGACCAGGTCCAGCATGGACAGCCGGTAGATGACGATGAAGTCCTCGCCGACGGCCTCGCGCACCCGCTTGACGATCTCGACGGGGAACCGCATCCGGTTCTCGTACGAGCCGCCCCAGCGGTCCGTGCGGTGGTTGGTCTGCGCGGCGGTGAACTCGTTGATCAGATAGCCCTCGGAGCCCATGATCTCGACGCCGTCGTAGCCGGCCCGCCGGGCCAGGCGGGCGGTGCGGGCGTAGTCCTCGATGGTGCGCTCGACGTCCGCGTCGGTCAGCTCGCGGGGTACGAAGGGGCTGATGGGCGCCTGGACCGGGCTGGGCGCGACGAGGTCCTGGTGGTAGGCGTACCGGCCGAAGTGCAGGATCTGCAGGGCGATCCGGCCGCCCTCGCGGTGTACGGCCTCCGTGATCTCCCGGTGCTGTCCGGCCTCCGCCTCGGTGGTGAGCTTGGCCCCGCCCTCGTAGGGCCGGCCCTCCTCGTTGGGGGCGATGCCGCCGGTGACGATGAGACCGACTCCGCCGCGCGCGCGGGCCGCGTAGAACGCCGCCATCCGCTCGAAGCCGCGCTCGGCCTCCTCCAGGCCGACGTGCATCGAGCCCATGAGGACGCGGTTGGGCAGCGTGGTGAAGCCGAGGTCGAGCGGGGTCATCAGGTGCGGGTATCGGCTCATCGGGCCCTCCGTGCGCGGTGTCGTCGCCTCTGTTGTAGAGGAAGCCCGACGCTTTATGCAACTAGTTGCACAACGGCGCCGCGGTGACACCGGCCACGATGACCCCGGCCACGGCCGAGCACGGCACAGCGCCCCGGCCGATCCGATGTCGGCCGGGGCGCTGTGCCGGGAAACCCGCGGGTGTCAGCGACTTTCCAGGCGGAGGTGCAGGTCGCGCTCCTGGTCGCCGGAGGCCGCGGAGGTCTCCTGCACGGTGAACATCGCGTCCAGGGTGGTCCGGAACCGGTCGACGGCCCAGTAGCCGCCCTGGATGTCCGCCTGCACGGGCCCGCCCAGGCGGACCGGCTGGCAGCCCGTCTCCCGGGCGTCCGCGACGTCGTAGGTCCCGAGCCACACCATGGGCCGGGTCTCGTGGAGCTGCTGAGGTTCCTCATCCGCGCCCCGGTCGGAGGCGAAGCACGTCCGCAGTGCGTCGAAAACGACGCGGGCGTCCTCCTTCGATCCACTGATCTCCACCGTGACGGTCTCCGGATGCGACCGCTCCGTGTCTGCCATTGATCGCTCCTTTCGTGGCCGCGCTGCGGTGGAACGGGGTACCCCGCCGAACCGCTTCCATCCTCAGGAAAGCACCACGAACCTCCGGGCACACCTCAGCCGCGAGCGAACTTGTACGTCTTGCTGTCGGTGAGGACGCAGAAACCGGGCGAGACGACGATCACGCGCAGGATGCCGGTGCGCCGGTCGTAGTCGATGCCCTCCGCCTCGAAGGTGCCCGAGCAGGAGCTGCGCAGCGGCAGCTGGCGCAGCGCGGTGACGTGCCCGGAGACGTCGGCCGTGCCGTTCGGGGCGGCCGACAGGTCGATCTGGAGCAGCGGCTTGGTGAGCCCGAAGAGGCTGCCGTCCGGGTCGTCGGAGGAGCACAGCAGGGTGGTGGGGCCGGAGAAGTCGCAGCCCTGGACGTCGCGGACGGCGTGGTCCAGGCGGACGGTGGAGGCCAGCGGGAGGTTCGCCGACGGGGAGGTGGAGGGGTTGACGCCGGGGGTGGGGAAGACCAGCAGGCGGGTCATCGTGCCCCACTCGCCGGACAGCATCCACTGGCCGTCGGGCGAGATCGCGTCCCAGGAGTTGTTCATCGCCTCGCCCGGGGCGAGCGTGTGGACGTACTCCGACCAGGCGCCGCCGGGCGCCTGGACGCGGTACATCTTGGAGTCGCCGGAGTCCCGCTGGTAGGGCTCGATGTAGTAGCCGTTGTACGAGGCGTCGGGGTCGCCGACGTGGTTCCAGCCGCGACTGGAGACGCCGAGGGGGATGGTGCCGATGCCGGTGTAGTGGTTGGGGCTGTTCGCGGGGACCTCCACCGAGGTCAGGCCCTGGCTCTCGGTCAGCGGGTCGGCGCGGTCGGAGCCGGTCTCGGTCCAGGTGTCGGCCGCGTGGGCGGAGCCGGGGGCGGCGAGGGACACGACGGCGGCGGTGGCGAGGGTGACGAGTCCGGTGAGGACTGCGTGACAGCGTTGCCGTGCGGACGAGGGCATGGCCGACTCCTCGGACGTGGGGGGCACTCGGTCGGCGGACAGTCTGGCGTGGCGTGACGGTCATGTACAGACCAATCGAGCAACATGGGTCCGCCCTCTCACGGCCAGCGGGACCGCGCTGTACGGTCTCGGCAGGAGGCCCCGCACCGCGCGCGGCGGCCTCGGCGGACGTCCGCCGCCGTGTTGAGGGATGGTGGAGGTGGACGGCGTCGGGGAGTCGGGTGTGAGAGCGGTGGAACAAGGGGAGTCGGCACGGGGGACGACGTGCCGTGCGAACGGGCGAAGGCGGTGCGTGGCATGAGTGCAGCCGAGGCTCCGGCGGCGGAGAACGGCGAGCCCCCGCGTGGACCGGTGCCGCCGAGCGGACTGCTCGACGTCCTGGGCGTGGCCTCGGTGGTCCTGGACACAGAGGGCCGGATCGTCCTGTGGAGCCCGCAGGCGGAGGAGCTGTTCGGCTACACCGCGCAGGAGGCCCTCGGCCGGTTGGCCGCCCGGCTGATGGTGCACGAACGGCACATCCAGCTGGTCGGCAAGCTCTTCGCCGACGTCATGCGGACCGGGGAGAGCTGGGCGGGCGGCTTCCCGATCCGCCGCAAGGACGGCAGCACCCGCCTGGTGGAGTTCCGCAACATGCGGCTGCTGGACGACCAGGGTGAGGTGTACGCGCTCGGGCTCGCCGCCGACCAGGCGACCGTACGGCGGCTGGAGCAGGAGGTGGCGCTGTCCGAGCGGATGGTGCGGCAGTCGCCGATCGGGTACGCCGTCCTCGACACCGGGCTGCGGTTCGTCTCGGTCAACCCGGCCCTGGAGCGGATCAACGGGGTGCCGGCCGCCGAGCACGTGGGCCGCACGCTGCGCGAGGTGCTGCCGATGCTGGACTCCACGTCCGTGGAGGACGGCGCCCGGCGGGTGCTGGAGACCGGTGTGCCCGTGATCGACGACACGTTGGCCGGCCGTACGCCCGCCGACCCGGACGCGGACCACACCTGGGCGCACTCGCTGTACCGGCTCGAGGACGCGCTGGGCAACGTGCTGGGCGTGGCGGTCTCGGTGGTCGACATCACCGAGCAGCACCGGGCCTCGGTCGAGGCGGAGACCGCCCGGCGCCGGCTCGCGGTCATCGCGGACGCCTCCACCCGGATCGGTACGACGCTCGAACTCGAACGCACCGCCTGCGAGCTGGCGGAGGTCGCCGTGCCGGAACTGGCCGACGTGGCCGCCGTGGACCTGCTGGACGCGGTGGTCGAGGGCCGGCGGAGCACGCTGGGCCCCTCGGAGGCCGCGGTGATCCGGGCCCTGGCGGTGCGCCCGGCGAACGACTCGGAGGCCGTGCGCGCCGCCGACCCGCCCGGCCGGATCGCCCGGTACGCGCCCGACCGCCTGGTCACCGAGTGCGTGCGCACCGGCGAGGCGGTGCTGGTACGGCAGGTCAAGGACGAGGACCTGGCGCGCATCGCCCGCTCCGCCGAGGCGGCCGTCCTGCTCGGCCGCGCGGGCCTGCACTCCTACCTCGCCGTGCCGCTGATCGCGCGCGGCGAGGTGCTGGGCGCGCTCGACCTCAAGCGCACCCGCAATCCGGCGCCCTTCGACGAGGACGACGTCCTGCTGGCGCGGGAGCTGGCCGCCCGGGCGGCCGTGCAGATCGACAACGCGCGCTGGTACCAGAACGCCCGCAACACCGCCCTCACCCTCCAGCGCAGCCTGCTGCCCGGTCATCCGCCGGTGACGACCGGCCTGGAGGTGGCCTCCCGCTACCAGCCGGCGGGCGCCACCAGCGAGGTCGGCGGTGACTGGTTCGACGTCATCCCGCTGGAGGGCGGCAAGACCGCGCTCGTCGTGGGGGACGTGATGGGCAGCGGTGTCAGCGCGGCCGCCACGATGGGCCGGCTGCGCACCGCGACGACCACCCTGGCCGCCCTCGACCTCGACCCGGCCCGGCTGCTGGAGCAGCTGGACAAGACCACCGCGGCGCTGGACCACTCCATCGCGACCTGTGTGTACGCCGTCCACGACCCGCACCTCAGGCAGTGCCGGATCGCCAACGCCGGCCACCTCCCGCCGGCCCGGGTACGGCCCGGCCGGCCGCCGGAGCTGCTGGACCTGCCCACCGGGGTGCCGCTGGGGGTGGGCGGGGTCGGGTTCTCCACGGTCACGGTCGACTTCGCACCGGGCGACGAGCTGGTGTTCTACACCGACGGGCTGGTGGAGACCCGCCACCACTCGCTGGACGAGCGGCTGGCCTTCCTGCTGTCCCTCCTCGACGACCCGGCCCGCCCCCTGGAGGAGGCCTGCGACATCCTGCTGCGCACACTGCACCACCCCGACAACCACGACGACGTCGCCCTGCTGATCGCCCGGGCCCAGGAACTGCCGTAGCGCCCCGCGGGCGTACGTCAGCGACGCCGGGTGCCGGTCACCACGTGCGCGTACCGGTCCTCGTCCACCGCCAGACGGGTCGTCAGACCGGCGTCGGCGAAGGCCCGTACGGCGGCCGGTGCCTGGCGTTCGCTGGTCTCGGACAGCAGGCAGCCGCCGGGGGCGAGCCACTCGGGGGCCCCGGCGGCCACCCGGCGCAGCACGTCCAGGCCGTCCGCGCCGCCGTCCAGCGCGACCAGCGGCTCGTGGTCGCGGGCCTCCGCCGGCAGCAGGGCCACCTCGGCGGTGGGGACGTAGGGCACGTTGGCCGTCAGGATGCCCACCCGGCCGCGCAGCCCGGCGGGCAGGGCGTCGTACAGGTCGCCTTCGTGGACGCGGCCGCCGAAGGGGGCGAGATTGCGACGGGCGCAGCGTACGGCGGCCGGGTCGATGTCGGCGGCGTGCACCTCGGCATCGTCCAGGGCGGCGGCCAGGGCCGCGCCGAGCGCGCCGGAACCGCAGCACAGGTCCACGACCACGGTCGCGTCCGGTACGGCGGCCAGCGCCCGGTCCACGAGGAACTCGGTACGGCGGCGGGGCACGAAGACACCCGGTTCGACGGTGACGCGGAGCCCGCGGAAGCCGGCCCAGCCGAGGACCTGTTCGAGCGGCAGCCCGGCGGCGCGCCGGTCCACCATGCCGGCCGCCTCCTCGGGCGTACGGGCGGTGGCGAGAATCAACTCGGCCTCGTCCTCGGCGAAGACGCACCCGGCGGCACGCAACGCGGAGACGGCGGCGGCCGGGGAGAACGAGGGAGACGGGGGGAACGGTGCGGGGGTGGGCATGGAAGCCTTGACCTTTCGGGAGCGCGAGGCGTTCGGGGCGCTCCCGCGGTCACCGCTTCCGGTGTACCGCGCCGTCACGAGGAGGGAGCACCCCAGCCGACACAGCGGTAATGGGTCTCACCTCCTCACCGTCGGAGCCGCGATCACCGCGGCCGGACGGCCACTTTAGCGCACGGCGGGTCGCCGGCCCCTGGCCTCGGTCGGCGGGCTCAGACGCCCACCGTTTCCTCGGCCTCCTCCTCGGCCTCCTCCTCGGCCGCCTCCTCGGCCCGCGCCTCGGCTTCCCGCGTGCTCTCCGGCTCGGTGGTCCGCCGGGGCGTCGGCCCGGTGCCGGGGTCCGCGACCGCCTGACGGGTGCGGCGGGTGTGCTCGTACAGGGCGGCGATCGCGGTCACCGCCAGGCCGACCAGCAGCCAGACGACGAGGGTCCACACCGTGCGGGCGAGGCCGTCGTCGCCGAAGTAGAGCAGGCTGCGGACGCCCTCGACGAAACCGGCGCCGTTCCAGAAGGCGTGCAGGGTGCCGAAGAACGCGTTCTGCAGTTCGGGCCGGAACAAACCGCCGGAGCTGGTGAAGTTCAGCATCACGAACAGCACCATCATGGCGAGCGTGGTCCACCGCTTCAGGAAGGTGTGCAGGCCCACGCCGACGAGGAGGATGCCCGCGGAGTACAGCCAGGCCATGCCCCAGACGCCCGCGAGGTCGTGGTGGGCAAGGTGGAACACCGGCCCGGCGAGCAGCGCTCCGATGCCGCCGACCACCGCGGAGACGCCGAGCGCGAGCAGCGCCCGGACCCGCATCGTGAGGGCGGCGCCCGCGGCACCGAGGGCGGCGACGGAGGCGTAGGAGCCGATGCTGACCGCGATCAGCAGGAAGAACAGGCCCTGGCCGGTGGGGTCGTCGGCGACGGGCCGGGCCACGTCGGTGATCTTCAGCGGGACGCCCTCCTCGGCGGCGACCGGGGTGAAGACCTTCTCCACGGCGGTGGCGCCCATGTCGGACGCGGCGCTGGCCACGAGCAGCTCGGGCTTCTCGGCGCTCGGCACGTAGGCGCCGGTGACCTCGCGTGACGTCAGCAGCCGGACGGCGTCCCCGCGGGTGGCGACCGTACGGACGTCGAGCTTGTCTCCCGCGGTGTCCTTGACCGTCTGCGCGAAGACCTTGGCCTGCGGGGCGGTGCCGACGACGGCGACCGGCAGGTGGTTCGGCTCCGGGGTGACGAACGCCCCCATGTACGCGAGCCCCATGCCTATGCACATCAGTAGCGGGGTGATCAGGTGCGTGAGCACGTGGCGCAGTGCCGGTGACCTCATCGCGTGTGTCCTCCAAAGGTTGGCTTATACAACTTCCCGTCTAAGTTGTACTGTACAACTACAACGCCGGAGGAGGTATTCCCGTGAGCGCAGCGGAGTCGGCCGTGGAGACGATCCAGCGCGAGATGACCATCTTCGCCCGCCGGGCCCGCGCGTCGGCGGGCCGCATGCACCCCGAGCTGTCCCTGGTGTCGTACACCCTGCTCGGCCACCTGGAGGAGCGCGGCGGCTGCCGGGCGACGGACCTGGCGGCGCACTACGCCCTGGACAAGTCCACGGTGAGCCGCCAGGTGGCGGCGCTGGAGCGGACCGGGCTGATCGAGCGCCGGCTGGACCCGGAGGACCACCGGGTCCAGGTGCTGCACCTCACGGAGGCGGGCCAGGAGATCCTGGCCCAGGTCACCCGCAGCCGCCGGACCGCGTTCCGGGAGCGGCTCGCGGGCTGGCCGCAGGAGGACCTGGTGCGGTTCGCGGCCTACCTGGAGCGGTACAACGCGGAGCCGGGCGGCACCGAACCGGCCTGACGCGGCCTCCGCGTCACGACACCGGAACCGGCGCCTTCTGGCAAGCCCGCCGCGTCACGGCACCGGCACCGGTCCGGCCGGACCGCTGGTTCACGGCACCGGCACCGAGCCGGCCCGACCAGGCCGCCGCGTCACGAGACCGGCAACCGACCCACCCGACGAGGCTGCCACGCCACGGCACCGGCACCGGTCTGGCCGGACCGCTGGTTCACGACACCGGAACCGGCACCGAACCGGCCCAACTGGGCCACCCCGTCACGGCACCGGCACCGCCGCGCGGCCGTCCGGCAGGCGCTGTGGCACCCGGGCGGCGAGGAACGCCGTGCGGCGGCGCAGCCGGAAGCCGAGCGCCTCGTACAGCCGGATCGCGGTGCCGTTCTCGGCGCTGGTGTGCAGGAACGGCGTCTCGCCGCGCTCCCGGATGCCGTGCGCGACCGCGAGGACCAGCCGCGTCGCCAGGCCCGCGCCGCGGAAGGCGGGATCGGTGCAGACCGCGCTGATCTCGGTCCAGCCCGGCGGGTGCAGCCGCTCCCCCGCCATCGCGACCAGTGCGCCGCCACGGCGTATGCCGAGATAGGTGCCGAGTTCCACGGTGCGCGGCAGGAACGGTCCCGGCTGGGTGCGGGCCACCAGGTCGAGCATCTCGGGGACGTCCTCCGGGCCGAGCGGGACGGCCTCCGGGTCCGGTGCGGCGGCGAGGCCGTCGTCCACGAACTGCACGCCCTCGACCCGGAACGTGATCTCCCAGCCCTCCGGGACCTCCCCGTCGAAGCCGGGGAGCGCGATCTCGGCGCCGGGTCCGGCCAGCGCGGCGATGTCCGCCCAGTCCTGTGCGTCGGGTTCGTCGGGCAGCGCCAGCCAGGGCGAGACGTCGACCGGGTAGCGCAGCACCCGGCCGCGCCGCTCGGCGAAGCGGGCGTGCGGGCCGGTCAGGGCGGCGAGGGCCGGGTTGTCGAGGACGTGCGGGACGCCCGCGGCGGTTTGGCCGGGGTCGCCCGGGCTGCTCACGACGCTCATGCGGGCACCTCGATCACGGACCTGGACACATACGGCCTGGGCATCCTCGTTCCCTCACTTCTCTCGCGCTGTCACCGGCGCGTCCGGTGCCAGTCTCGGGCACACCGCGGCCGGCACCGGCCGGAAGGCGACCGGCACCGATCGGCAAGGAGCGGCGCGGGGCGCGGTATTCCCGGCCCCGGGGAGAGTTCATACGGCCGCAACGATGGCGCGCCCGGGTCGCGCGCCGGGGCGGGCGCGCCATCGTGGGGCGCATGGCGGGGTGCCGTGCGCCATATGGGCCGGAACTCGCGGTTCACGGCATGCGCGAGGGGCGCCGAACAGGGTACGAGACGGGTGTGGGCACTCGTGCGCGTGAGCGGCGGGGGCGGTGGACCGGCGGCCCGGCTCCTCCGGCTCTCCGGCTCCGCCGGTGGCGAGGAGGTGGACATGCGTACCCGGGTGCGTGGCTGGCGCTGGCGGCGCAATCCGCTGCGACGCCGGTCGGACGTCGTGGAGGCCTGGACGGTGCTGGTGGTCGCCGTCCTGCTGTTCGTGGTCGCGCCCCTGGTCGGGGTGGCCGTGGGCTTGCAGGCGCACGACCGGGCGAGCGCGCAGGCCGCGGTGCAGCGGGCCGCGCGCCATCAGGTGCGGGCCGTGGTGGTCGGCGAGGCGCCCGAGCGGCCGACCGATGTGCGCAAGGACCGCCGGTACCCGTACCGGGCCCAGGTCCGCTGGACCGAGCCGGGCAAGGGCGTGCGGACGGCGTGGGCCCGGGTGCCGGCGGGGACCCGGGCCGGTGAGCCGGTGTCGGTGTGGTTCGACTCCCGGGGCCGCAGTGTCGCCCCGCCACCGGACGACGTGACGGTCTGGCAGCACGCGGTCACCCTGGGGCTGTGCGCGGCCGGCGGCACGGCGACCGTGGTGTTGCTCGGCCATGCGCTGGAGCGCCGGATCGCGCTGCGCCACCGGCTGGCCGAGTGGGAGCGGGAGTGGGCCCGGACGGGGCCGCGCTGGACGCAGCCGCGCACATGACGGGCTGATCACCCGACCAATGTGAGCAGGCGCTTCCGCCTCGCTCTGAGCAGAACAAGCGCTTACTCGCTGTGGCTGCGGCGCCGGGGCACCGAGCACCGACCGGCCGGGCCCCGTCGCGCCCTGGCGAGTCATCCGATCACTCACGTACGGTGAGCCGACGCAGTCTCCCTTCACGAAGGCGGTTGTTGATGGCCCAGTTCGATCTGCCTCTCGACGAACTCCGTGAGTACCGCAGCGGGTCCAGCGAACCGGAGGACTTCGACACCTTCTGGGACAAGACGCTCCAGCAGGCCCGCGAGCACGAACTGAACGCACGTTTCGAGCCGGTGGAGACCGGGCTGACCACGGTCGAGGTGTACGACGTGACGTTCGCCGGGTTCGGCGGCCACCCCGTCAAGGGCTGGCTGCGGCTGCCGGCCGGAACCACGCAACCGCTGCCGCTACTCGTGGAGTTCCTCGGCTACGGCGGCGGGCGCGGCCTGCCGCACGAGAACCTGCTGTGGGCCTCGACGGGCCGGGCGCACTTCACCATGGACACCCGCGGCCAGGGCAGCGGCTGGGGCGGCGGGGGCGACACGCCGGACCCGGTGGGCGCGGCGCCCGCGTACCCCGGGTTCATGACGCGGGGCATCGAGGCACCCGAGAACTACTACTACCGCCGGGTGTTCACGGACGCCGTGCGCGCGGTCGAGGCGGCCCGCTCCCATCCGCTGGCCGACGCGGCGCGGACCGCGGTGACCGGCGGCAGCCAGGGCGGCGGCATCTCCCTGGCCGTCGGCGGCCTGGTCCCCGACCTGGCGGCGGTCGCCCCGGACGTGCCGTTCCTGTGCGACTTCCCCCGCGCGGCGGTCCTGACGGACCGTCACCCCTACCGGGAGATCGGTCTGTTCCTCAAGACGCACCGCGGGCGCTCGGCGGACGTCCAGCGCACGCTGTCCTACTTCGACGGGGTGCACTTCGCGGCCCGGGGCCGGGCCCCGGCGCTGTTCTCGGCGGCCCTGGAGGACCAGACCTGCCCGCCGTCCACCGTGTACGCGGCGTTCAACGCGTGGGCGCACGAGGACAAGGCGATCGAGGTGTACGACTTCAACGACCACGAGGGCGGGGGCCCCTTCCACGAGGCGGCGAAGGCGGGCTGGCTGCGGTCGTACGCCTGAGCCGCACCGCGACCCGCGGACTTCCCTCCGGTCCGACCAGTCGGTACGTTCGGTGGGCCCGGGCCGCAGCGCCGCGGCCCGGGTTCGCCGGCGACGACGGAGGCCACATGCCCGCGCAGCAGACCCCGCAGACACCCCGGACACCGCGACCGCACGCGGGGATCGACGGCCACTGCGATCCACGGTTCGCCGCGGTCCGGGAGGCGTTCGAGGAGAACCTCCGCGAACGGGGCGAGCTGGGCGCCGCGGTGGCGGTCACCGTCGCCGGGGAGACGGTGGTGGACCTCTGGGGCGGCTGGGCGGACGCGGCGCGCACCCGGCCCTGGGAGCGGGACACGGTGGTGAACGTGTGGTCGACCACCAAGGGGCCCGTCGCCCTGTGCGCGCACATCCTCGCCGACCGGGGCCTGCTCGACCTCGACGCCCCGGTGGCCGCGTACTGGCCGGAGTTCGCCGCCGCGGGCAAGGAGAAGGTGCTGGTACGGCACCTGCTGTCGCACCGCGCCGGCCTGGCCGGACTGCGGGAGCGGCACACCTTGGAGGACCTGTACGACTGGGAGCTGACCACCGCGCGGCTCGCGGCCACGGAGCCCTGGTGGGAGCCCGGCACCCGGTCCGGGTACCACGCGCTGACGTACGGCTTCCTGGTCGGGGAGGTCGTACGACGGGTCTCGGGGCTGCGGCCGGGGGCCTTCCTGGAGCGGGAGGTGACCGGGCCGCTCGGGATCGGCTTCACGGTCGGCCTGCCGGCGCGGGAGTCGGGCCGCGCGGCCGAGCTGGTGCACCCGTCGGTCGCCGCGAGCGGTGAACGGGCCGCTTCCTTCAGCCCGTTGGTGTTGGCCGTCCTGGCCAACCCCGTCGTCGGGGCGACGGAGGCGAACAGCGCCGGCTGGCGGGCGGCGGAGATCCCGGCGGCCAACGGGCACGGCACCGCCCGCGCGGTGGCGGCGCTGTACGGCGTCTTCGCCGGGCAGGGCTCGCTCGGCGGCCGGCGGATCCTGTCCCCGGGGGCCGCCGAGCGGGTGCGCGAGGGCCAGGGCAGCTGCCGCGACCTGGTGATCGGCACGGGTGTCGACCGCGAGACCGAGGCGGGGCTCGGTGTGTGGCTGAGCGGGCCTGGTGGGTCGTACGGGCCCAATCCGCGCGCTTTCGGCCATGACGGATTCGGCGGTTCCTGCGGGCTCGCCGACCCGGAGGCGGGGGTGTCGCTGGGCTATGTCATGAACCGGATGGGGCCGCACATCGCCGATGATCCACGGAAAACCGCGCTGGTCGACGCTGTCTACCGGTCTCTGTGAGCCGCCGCCGCGGCGGCGGGTGAGCGCCCTGGGCGCGGGTGTGTTTCGGTCGAACCGGCGGACCGCCCTTCCCTCGTGGTTTAGACCAATGCTAAGTGTGGTCGCGCAACGAGCTCGCACGACTACGCCTTGTCACGACAGGAGGGCGCGGCATGGCCCGCACCACCCCGCTTGATCCCCCGTCCGGCGACGACCGGCCCCTGTACGGCCGGATCGCGGCGCTGCTGCTCGGCGAACTGCGCGACGGCACCATCGCGCCCGGTGAACGGCTGCCGGGCGAGCGGCACCTGGCCGCACGCTACGGGGTCAGCCGGGAGACCGTCCGGCAGGCGCTGGAGGTACTGCGCCGCGGCGGTCTGGTCGCCACCGACAGGCGGGGCAGCCACGCCACGCTGCCCGGCCGTCCGGTGGAGACGCCGGACTCGCTCACCTTCCCGGTGGGCGCCCGGCCGGCGGACCCGTGTGCGGTCGACCGGGCCACGGTGGCCTGGGAGGCGCCGCCACCGGAGCACGCGCGGGCGCTGGACCTGGCCCCGCACCGGCCGACCCTGGTCCACCGGTACCTGTCGGCGACACCGGACGGCCGGTCGCTGCGCACGGCGGTGACGTCGTTCTCGGCGGTGGTGCTGGCCGAGGTGGCGGAGCTGGCGCGCTACCGTGACCGGGCCGACGGGGCTACGCCCGCGCAGCTGCGGCGGGCCTACGACTGGATGCGCAAGGCCGGGCTGGCGCTGCACCACCGGGACTCCATCACCCAGATCGGCCACGCCTCCTCGGTGCGGGTGACCCGGCGGGTGCACGACCAGTACGCGCGCCCGCTGGAGATCACCGATCTGGTGGTGAACGCCGAACGGGACGCCCTGGTCTACGAGTTCACACTGCCCGCGGCGGGCTGACCCGCGCGGGCCGTTCCTCGGGCCGGCGGGCCACCACCAGCCGGGCGCGCGGGCTGCCGTCGGCGCGCCGGCCGAACCCGGGCAGCACGCCCAGCTCGACCGTCAGGCCCGCGCGCTCCAGCTCCCGCAGGACGGTGCCGAACCGGAAGGCCCGGTAGTACATGACGAACGGCGGCCGCCACAGCGTGTTGCGCACCCGCATCGCCGTGTCGAAGCCGAGCAGCAGCCAGAAGCCGGGGTGCGCCGGGCGGGGCGGTGCGAACACCGGGAAGGCGAACCGGCCGCCGGGCCGCAGTACCGAGGCGGCCTGGGCGAACAGGCCGGGCAGCTCCCGCGGCAGGAAGTGGCCGAACGCCCCGAAGGAGACGACGAGATCGAACGCGGCCGTGAACGGCAGGGCCCGGGCGTCGCCGCGCACCCAGGCCACGCCGGGTTCGTCCGCGGGCCGCACCCGCTGCCGGGCGATGTCGAGCATGCCGGCGCTGAAGTCGATCCCGGTGACGCTGCGTCGGCACAGTCCGGTCAGGACGCGCGTCCCGGCGCCGGTGCCGCAGCACAGGTCGAGTCCGTCCGTGAACGGGCCGAGCGGCGCCAGCGCCCGCGCCACCGCGTCCAGCACCTCGTCGGGCGTCCGGAACGGGGTGTGGTCGAACTTCGGCGCGAGCAGGTCGTAGCCGTGTTCCACGGACGACAGTGCCTGTACGGCGAGTTCGCGCAGCGTGGGGCCTTGGGGACCGAACATGGCGTCAGCCTATGCCGGTCGCCCGCAGGCGCCCCGGCCGCCGCTCATCCGAAGGTGTCGTGGCAGAGCCGGACGACCCGGGGGTCGGCCACGCCGTCCGCCTGACGGCACAGGTCGCGCATACGGGCGACGGGCGGCCGGGGGGCCGGGCGGGGGCGCGGGGCCGGGCGCCGTACGGGGGTCCTGCGCTCCGGGTGCGGGTGCCGCACCGGCGGGGCGGCCGGTGCCACGGCCGGGGGGCGGGCGGGTGCGGGTCCGGGGTGCCGCCTCGGCGCGGCCGCCGGGCGGTGCCCGTCCGGGTGCGCGCGTCCGGTGCGCACGAGCGCGGCCTTCCCCGACGGCGTGCGGACCGGTTCCCGGAGCACCGGGGGCCGCACCACCGTGTCGGGCGCGAGGGAGGACCGGGTGCGGGCCGTGTCGGTCGGCGGGACGGAGCTGACGGTGGTGCAACCGGCGAGGCCCATCAGGGCCGCCGCGAGCAGCGGGAGAAGTCGGCGAGGCACCCGCCCACTGTGCCGTACCGCGCCGGATCGCGGCCCGGACCGCGGGACTTCACCACCCCGACGGGCGACCGGCGGGTACGCAGGGTTACGGCGGCGGGTCCGGCGCGGCGCCGAGGCGGTCGGTCCCGATGCTGCCGGAACGTGGCCTCGCTGCCCGGTCTCCGGCCAGTCGGTGTTCCGTCGGCTGATCAGCGGTGGGGGCGGGCCGGCGCCGGGTGGCGTGGAGGGAACCGAGCAGATGGAGGGACTGGGCACTGGGGCTGCCTGGTTCGGCGTGGTAGATGACGAGCTGCTGGCCGGGGGCGTCGCGTACGTCGAAAGCCTGGTAGGTGAGGGTGAGGGGGCCGACGTCCGGGTGGAGGAGGCGTTTGGCGTCCTGGGTCTTGCCGCGCACGGTGTGGGCGTTCCAGCGGCGGGTGAAGTCCACGCTGTGCTCAGTGAGGGTGCGGACGAGTTCACGCAGCCGTGGGTTGTCCGGGTCGCATCCGGTTGCCTCGCGAAGGTTGGCGACGGTGGCCTCGGCTGCCCGGTCCCAGTCCGTGTAGAAGCTGCGGCCCGCGGCGTCGAGGAAGGTCATGCGGGCCAGGTTGTCCGCCGGCTCGAACGGAGCGTAGAGGGCGTCGGCCAGGGCGTTGACGGCGAGGAGGTCCAGGGTCCGGCTCATGACGAACGCTGGAGTGTTCGGGTAGCCGTCCATCAGCTGTCGCAGCGAAGAGCTGACCCGCTCGGCGGCGTGGGCTGAGGGCCGGTCGCCCGGCGTGGCCCCGGCCAGCCGGTACAGGTGCGCGCGTGCGTCCGCGTCGAGGCGCAGCGCGCGGCTGAGTGCGTCGATCACCTGGGGTGAGGGGTTGCGCTCGCGGCCTTGTTCCAGGCGGGCGTAGTAGTCGGCGTTCACTCCGGCCAGGACGGCGACCTCCTCGCGGCGCAGTCCGGCGACTCTGCGGGCCGCGTGGCTCGTCATGCCGACGTCCTCCGGCCGCAGGCCGGCACGGCGTGTAGGCAGGAAGTCTCCCAGGTGGTTGTCGTCCATGTACGCAGGCTAGGCGGCGGCTCGGCGTGGTGCCTGGGTGTGCTGCACCCCGGCAGCAGGCGTCCTGGTTGACGGCCGCCGACCTGCGCAGACTCGACGGAGCGGGAAGGACCGCACCGTTCGAGGAGAGGAGCCCGCCATGGCCGGGACCGTTGAGGGCGACCACGTCGACGTGGTCGGGATGTGGGTGACCGCGGATGGCCACATCCGGCAGGAACTGCTGCCGGACGGCCGCTACGACGAAGCCCGCGGCGAGCGGGCCGGCGCGTACACCGGCCGGTACACGGTGACCGGCAGCCACCTGGACTACGTCGACGACACCGGCTTCACCGCCACGGGCGACATCCGGGACGGAGTGCTCTATCACGAGCACCTCGTGCTCTACCGGGAGCGAAACCGGTCGTAGAGAAGGCCCGGCCACGGCCGCCCCGGCACCGGGAGGCATCCGCCCTCGGCGGACGTGAAGGGCCCGATACGGCAGCCAGTCAGTCAGCGACAACGAGAATCGAGGGCCATGTCCATGACGGGACGACGACTTGACGGGAAGGTCGCGCTGATCACGGGCGCGACCGGCGGCCTCGGCACAGCGACCGCCGAACTCTTCGCCCGCGAGGGCGCCCGGCTGGTGATCACCGATATCGCCGAAGGCCCCCTGCGGGAGCTGTCCCACCGGATCGGGGCACGCGGCGCGGACGTCGTCGCCGCCCGCCTCGATGTCTCCTGCGCGCGGGAGTGGGACGAGGTGATCGCCGTCGTACGCGACCGGTTCGGAACGCTGGACGTGCTCGTGAACATCGCCGGCATTCTCGACTGGCCAGGTGTCGAAGACACCCGGGAAGAGGACTGGGACCGCGTCATCGACGTGAACCAGAAAGGCACATGGCTCGGCATGAAGGCGGCGATGCCGCTCCTGCGTGCGAGCGGCAACGCGTCGGTGATCAATACGTCGTCCGTACTCGGCCTGGTGGGAAGCGGTGCGGCCGCGGCCTACCAGGCGTCCAAGGGGGCCGTGCGCCTGTTGAGCAAAACCGCCGCGGTCGAGTACGCCCGGCGGGGAGTACGGATCAACTCACTGCACCCCGGGGTGATCGCCACCCCTATGATCCAGGACCTTCTGGACGACCAGGGTGACCGGCAGCCGGACATCCAACGCACCCCCATGCGCCGAGCCGGCCGCGCCGAGGAGATCGCACCCGCGATCCTCTTCCTGGCCGGCGACGAATCCTCGTTCATCACCGGCGCGGAACTGGTGGTCGACGGCGGGCTCACCGCGCACTGAACAACCCGGCAGCACGACGTCCACGTGGGCCTGCCGTGGACCTCGACACCACCGGCACCGGGCGCGAGGAACTCCTCCTCGCCCCGGACGAGTTGACGGCCGTGACCGGCCTGCGCCGGGTCATGCGCTCCCGGGAGGCCGGACCGTCCGCCCCGAAGACCCTCCTGGAACGGCTGCGCGCCACGCCGGACGACGCCGCTTTCCTGCGGCGGATCCGGCCCGCCCTGCCGTCCGCCTGACGGCCGGCCGGGGAGGCGTCGCGGGGCGTCGCCGAGCCTGCGGGTGCGGCATCCGGGTTGCCCGGACCACCCGAACGGCCCGGGCAGCGTGGTGGACGCGGACCAAATTCGTAGGTTGATCATATGGTTACCGGATTCTGTCATCGCGCGGCTGTGTCGGCCTGCTCCCTCTGTGTGGCGGGCCTGCTGGCACTCACGCCGGCCGCTGCCGCCGCCGGACACCGGGCCGGGGAGCCCGCTCCGCCACGCCCCCGGGCCTCGACGCCCGGGCCCTCCCTGCTCTACCGCCCCGGCGTCCAGGCCCGGCCGCACCTGGGCACGCCCGCACCGCCGGAGGTCTCGGCGCTGTCCTGGCTCGTCGCCGACGCGGGCAGCGGGGAGGTGCTGGCGGCGCACGACGCCCACCGCGCGCTGCCGCCCGCGAGCACCCTGAAGACCCTCTTCGCCCTCACCGTGCTGCCCGGACTGCCCGGCGCCCGGCAGCACACCGTGCGCTACGAGGAACTCGCGGACGTCGGCGAGGGCAGCAGCCTGGTCGGTGTCGAGGAGGGACACACCTACCAGGTGGCGGACCTGTGGCGCGGGGTCTTCCTCAGCTCCGGGAACGACGCCGTGCACGTGCTCGCCGCGCTGAGCGGCGGCTGGGAGGCCACCGCCCACCGGATGCAGGACAAGGCCCGCTCGCTCGGCGCCCTCGACACCCATGTGGTCTCCCCGGACGGCTACGACACCCCCGGCCAGGTGTCCTCCGCCTACGACCTCGCGGTGTTCGGCCGGATGGGCCTGCGCAACCCCGACTTCGCCCGGTACTGCTCCACCGCCGCGGCCGACTTCCCCGGTGACGGGGCGCCGTACCCCATCGAGAACACCAACCGGCTGCTGACCGGCGAGGACGGCGTCGCGCCGTACCCGGGGCTGATCGGGATCAAGAACGGCTACACCAGCAACGCCGGCAACACCCTGGTGGCCGCGGCCCGGCGGGGCGGGCGCACCCTGGTCGCGACCGTGCTGAACCCTCAGGCCGGCGGCGGGCTGACGGTGTACGAGGAGGCCCGCGCCCTGCTCGACTGGGGCTTCGCGTCCGCCGGTCAGGTGGATCCGGTCGGCTCGCTGGACGCGCTGCGGCCGCCGTCCCCCACGCCGGCCTCCGCGAAGCCGGTGGCGGCGGCCGTGGCCCCGGACGACGACGGCCCGGACTGGTCCGGCACCGCCGTCGTCGCGGGCCTCACCGTGCTCGGCGCGGCGGCCGTGGCACTGGCGCTGCGGGCCAGGGCCGCCCGCTCGGACCGCGGCTGACCCGTCGGCAGGCCGAGCAGCAGGCCCAGCGAGACCCACGTGTAGGCGTTGCCGCCGAGGAACCCGACCGGGCCCGAGGCGTCGTCGGCCCACAGCCACACCACGCTGGTGCACAGCACCGCGTACAGGGCGCCCGCGGTCCGCGGGTGCCCGGCGCGCAGCAGGACCGCGAACGACGGCAGCAGCCACACCAGGTGGTGCACCCAGGTGACCGGGCTGACCAGGCAGGCCGCCACGCCGGTGAGGGCGAACGCCGCCGTCCATTCGCCGGCCGCGACCGCCCGGCGGCTGCGCCACGCCCAGACGCCGAGGGTCAGCAGGACCGCCGTCGCCCACACGAGGCGGCCGGGCTCGCCGAGGCGGGCCAGCACGCCTTGCAGCGACTGGTTCGACACGTACTCCAGGCGGCCCACCCGGCCGGTGTCCCAGAGTGCCTCGGTCCAGTAGAGGCGGGAGGCCGCCGGGTCGGCCCAGACGGCCAGCGCGCTCGCCGCGGCGGCGACGGCCGTGGCCGTGCCGGCCGCCCGCCGGCGCCCGGCGAGCAGCAGCAGGCCGACGAACAGGGCGGGCGTGAGTTTCACGGCGGCGGCCAGCCCGATCCCGGCGCCCGCCCACCGGCCCCGGCCGGTGGCCAGCAGCCGGCAGTCGGCCAGCACCAGGGCGAGCAGCACCAGGTTCACCTGGCCGAAGCTGACGGTGTCCCGCAGCGGCTCGAACAGGGCGAGCAGGCACAGACACAGCGCCCACCGGTACCAGCCGAGCCGCCGCCGGTCCGGGCGGGTCAGGATCCACAGGACCGCGGCGAGCGCGGCCAGGTTCACCAGCAGGGAGGCGGCGATCGCGGTGTGCCTGCCGAGCAGGGCCAGCGGCAGCATGGCGACGGCGGCGAACGGCGGATACGTGAAGCCGTACGAGGTGCCCGGCACCCGGTAGTCGTACAGGCGGCCGCCGTGGTGCACCCAGGTGTGCACGGCGCCGTAGTAGACGCGCAGGTCGAAGAAGTCGCGCAGCAGGGGCACGGTCGCCGTGAAGACCGTCACCGCCGTGGCGAGGGCGAGCACGAGCAGCAGGCGGCCGCGCCCGGTACGGGGTCCCGGCGGCGCACTCACGCGGTACGTCCCCGCGCCGGGACCTGTGCCGTCTGGTGGGCCTGCCACAGGACGACCACGCCGAGCGCGCCGCCGGAGACCGCGAGCACCAGTTGCCCGGGGCCGGCCGGGCCGCCGCCGGGGAGCACGGCGAGGGCGAGCACCCCGGCGAGGGCGGCCACCCGGTGCCGTACCGGGGTGCTGGGCGCGGCGGCGGCGATGAGGAACAGGCCCCACAGCACGTACCAGGGCCGAATGGCCGGTCCGAGGACGGCGACCGCGAGCAGGCTCAGACCCAGCGCGTACACCGGCCGGGGCCGCAGCCGCAGCCAGATGAGCAGCACGGCGACGGCGGTGGCCGCGAGGCCGATCAGGTGCCAGGCCGGCACGGCCAGCGGGGCCAGGCCGCTGCCGAGGCGGGCGAGCAGCGCGCCGGTGGCACGGCCGAGGAGGCTGGTCAGGGCCCAGTTGTGCGGGGAGACCGGGGTGCCCAGGGCGCCGATCCAGCCGTAGCCGGTGCCGGCGAGGGCGGTGGCGGCGACCATGGTCGCGGCGCAGGCCGCGGCGGTGGTCAGGACGGCCGGCAGCGGGCGGCGGCCGGAGCGGACCATCAGGGCCACGACGGCCAGGAGTCCGAGCGTCGCGGGTGCCTTGACCAGGGCGGCGAGCGTGACCAGGACCGCGCCGACGGCGGGTGCGCGGCCCCGCGCGGCCACCAGGCCGAGCCCCAGCAGGCCGAGCATGAGGGCGTCGTTGTGGGCACCGGCGACCAGGTGCAGCAGCACGAGCGGGTTGAGCGCGCCGAGCCACAGCGCGGCGGCCGGGTCGGCGCCGCTGTGCCGGGCGAGGCGGGGCAGCGCCAGCGCCATGAGGGCCACGCCGAGCAGGGCGACCAGGCGCATGCCGAGCAGGCCCGCGGGGACCTCGCCGCGGGTCAGCCCGGACAGCGCGGAGGCCACGGCCAGGAAGGCGGGTCCGTAGGGGGCGCCGGTGTGCCGCCACATCGGGGCGACCTCGGCGGTGAGCGGGCCGCCGAGCAGGTCCGGGCCGTGGGCGTACACGTCCAGGTGGGCGTCGACCATGGCGCCCTGCGCGAGGTAGCTGTACACGTCCCGGCTGAACAGCGGCGGGGCGAGGAGCAGCGGGGCCGCCCAGACGGCCAGGACGAGCAGCAGGGCGCGCGGTCCGGGCGGCTCGGGGCCCCGGACCAGGCGGCCGAGCAGCGCCCAGGCCGCCACCAGCAGGACGACCCCGAAGTACACCCCGACCAGGCCCAGCGCCACCTGTGCCGAGGCGGGCGCCAGGAGCTTCCGCACGGGCAGGGCGCCCGCGGTCTCACCCCCGAGGGCGAGGCAGGCGGTACCGGCCAGGCCCAGCACCTGGCAGCGGCGGAGGTCGACGGGGAACGCCATGGCCAACACCGGGACAGCCTGTCGACACCGGATGACCGGAAGACGACGGGGGCCCTGCCGGGCGGGGGCGGAGGTGTGACCGGAGGGTGGGGGGCGTGGGGGTGGCGTGGCCCGGGCGGTGGGGGCGCGGTCAGAACACCGACAGTCCGGTCAGGGTCGTGAAGCGGTCCAGGGCCGCCACGCCCGCCACCGAGTTCCCGCGTTCGTCCAGGCCCGGGCTCCACACGCACAGCGTGCACCGTCCCGGTACGACGGCGATGATCCCTCCGCCGACCCCGCTCTTGCCGGGCAGGCCGACGCGGTAGGCGAAGTCGCCGGCGGCGTCGTACGTGCCGCACGTCAGCATGACCGCGTTGACCTGCTTGGCCTGGCTGCGGCTGAGCAGCCGGCTGCCGTCGGCGCGGATGCCGTGCCGGGCGAGGAAACCGGTGGCGAGGGCCAGGTCGGCGCAGGAGGCGGCGATGGAGCACTGCCGGAAGTACTGGTCGAGCAGGACCGGCACCTCGTTGTCGATGTTGCCGTAGGACGCCATGAAGTGGGCGAGGGCGGCGTTGCGGTCGCCGTGCGCGGTCTCGGACGCGGCGACCTCAAGGTCGAAGTCCAGCGCGGGGTTGCCGCTCTCGGCGCGCAGGAAGGACAGCAGTTCGCCGGCCGCGTCCCCGGTACGCGTCTGCAGGCGGTCGGTGACGACCAGGGCACCCGCGTTGATGAACGGGTTCCGCGGGATACCGTCCTCGTACTCCAGCTGGACCAGGGAGTTGAACGGGTTGCCGGACGGCTCGCGGCCCACGTGCTCCCAGAGTTCGTCACCCTCGCGGGCCAGGTCCAGGGCGAGCGTGAAGACCTTCGTGACGGACTGCGTGGAGAACGGCTGCCGCCAGTCCCCCACCCCGTACACCGTGCCGTCCGGTTCGGCGACGGCCATGCCGAAGCGGCGGGGGTCGCAGGCGGCGAGCGCGGGGATGTAGTCGGCGGACCGGCCGCGCCCGGGCGTGCGCTCGATCTCCGCCAGGATGCTGTCGAGGACCGGCTGGAACTGCGAGGACATGATCGTCATCATGCCGCACCCCTGACGCCGGGGCGCCACGGGGGCGGCAGGGCGCTGCGGGCGGGTGACGGCACCCGCGGGCCGGGCCGGGCGGCGCGCGGGTGCCGTGGCGTCAGATCGCCTGCGGGGTTCCGCTTCCGGCGAGTACCTCCGGGCGGAGGAGCGCCGTCAGCCGTTCGGCGGGCAGCAGGCCCTTCTCCAGCACCAGTTCGGCCACGCCTCGGCCGGTGCGCAGGGCCTCCTTGGCGATGTCGGTCGCCGCCGTGTAGCCGATGTGCGGGTTGAGCGCGGTGACCAGGCCGATGGAGTTCTCCACGGTGGCGCGCAGCCGCTCGGTGTTGGCGGTGATGCCGGACACGCAGCGCTCGGCGAGCGTCCGGCAGGCGCTCTCCAGGTGGGTGATCGACTCCGACAGGGAGTGCAGGATGATCGGCTCGAAGGCGTTGAGCTGGAGCTGTCCGGCCTCGGCGGCCATGGTGATGGCGACGTCGTTGCCGATCACCTCGAAGGCGACCTGGTTGACCACCTCGGGGATGACCGGGTTGACCTTGCCCGGCATGATCGACGAACCGGCCTGCACCGGCGGCAGGTTGATCTCGCCGAGGCCCGCGCGCGGGCCGGAGGACAGCAGACGCAGGTCGTTGCAGCTCTTGGAGAGCTTGACGGCGATCCGCTTGAGGACGCCGGACATCTGGACGAAGGCGCCGCAGTCCTGGGTGGCCTCGACCAGGTTGGCGGCCGTGACCAGGGGCAGGCCGGTGATGGCGGACAGGTGGCGGCGGGCCGCCTCGGCGTAGCCGGCGGGCGCGTTGAGGCCGGTGCCGATGGCCGTCGCACCGAGGTTGATCTCGTGGATCAGCTCGACGGCCTCGGCGAGCCTGCTGCGGTCCTCCTCGATCATGACGGCGAACGCGGAGAACTCCTGGCCGAGCGTCATCGGCACGGCGTCCTGCAACTGTGTACGGCCCATCTTGAGCACGTCACGGAACTCGACGGCCTTGCGGGCGAACGCGTCCTGCAGTACGGACATCGCCCTGAGCAGTCCACGTACCGCGAAGACCGTCGCTATCTTGACGGCGGTCGGGTAGACGTCATTGGTTGACTGGCCGAGGTTGACGTCCTCGTTGGGGTGCAGATACGTGTACTGGCCCTTGCCGTGGCCGAGCAGTTCCAACGCGCGGTTGGCCACGACCTCGTTGGCGTTCATGTTGGTGGACGTGCCGGCGCCGCCCTGGATGACGTCCACGACGAACTGGTCGTGCAGCGCGCCGGCGCGGATCTCCCGGCAGGCCGCGACGATCGCGGCGGCCTTCTCGGGCGCCAGCAGCCCGAGTTCCTCGTTGGCGAGCGCGGCGGCCTCCTTGACGGCGGCCAGGGCGTCGATCAGGTGCGGGTACGCGGAGATCGGGGTGCCCGTGATGGGGAAGTTCTCCGTCGCGCGCAGGGTGTGGACACCCCAGTACGCGTCGGCGGGGACGTCACGGTCGCCGAGCAGGTCGTGCTCGCTGCGGGTGGCGGCGCTCATGGAGTGCGGGTCCTCTTTCTGAGGTACGGAGGTGGGAGCGCCCGGAAGGAAGGGGGCGCGGGGCGCTCGGCCGCGGACGGCCCGCGGGCCGGGAACGGCCCGCGGCGCACGACGGCTCGCGGCGCGGGCCAGGCCCTGTCTTTCGGATCAGGTCGGCCCGGGGCGACGGTGCCTTTCGGCGACGCCGGCAAGATCCGAAAGGGAGGGCCTAGGCGCAGGCGGTGACCGGAAGCGGGTCCAGCGCACGCACCGGACGCACGCACCCCACCGGCTGCCCGCCACCCAGCAGCGACTCCCCCGCGAACTCGGTGAGGAGCCCCGGGTCGACGCCCGCGCGGGCGAGCGCGGCGGCGGCCACCGGTATCCGTGCCCGGTTCGCGCCGTCGGCGATCTTCACGGCGACCGCCGTGCCGTCCGGCAGCGCGGCGACCTGGACTCCCTCGAAGCCGTCCTTGGCGAGCAGCCCGGGCACGGCCCGCATCAGCGCGGCCACGTCCCGGCCCGAGCCGGAGGCCATCTCGGCGTGCTCGCGCATCGCGTCGGCGACCCGGGCCTCGGGGGTGCCGGGCTCGGCCGAGGTGATCCGGGCCAGGGCGCGGGCGAGGCCGTTCAGGGAGACGGAGAACAGCGGGGCGCCGCAGCCGTCCACGGTGACCCGGGCGACGCGCTGGCCGGTCAGCTCCTCGACGGTCTCGGCGACGGCCTGCTGGAGGGGGTGCGCGGGATCCAGGTAGTCCTCCAGGGACCAGCCGTTGATCCGGGCCGTCCAGAGCATGGCGGCGTGCTTGCCGGAGCAGTTCTGGGCGAGCCGGGAGGGCGGCCGGTCCTCGCGGACCCAGGCGTCCCGGACGACCGGGTCGAACGGCATGTCGGGCACGTTGCGCAGGTCGTCCTCGCTGAGCCCGGCGAGTTCCAGGATGCGCCGGGTGCCGGCGAGGTGGCGCTCCTCGCCGGAGTGGCTCGCGGCGGCCAGCGACAGCAGCGCTCCGTCGAGCGGCAGCCCGGCCCGCAGCATGGCCACGGCCTGGACGGGCTTGAGCGCCGAGCGCGGGTAGAAGGCCGCCTCGATGTCACCGAGCTGGAACCGCACCTGTCCGTCGGCGCCGAGGACGACGACGGAGCCGTAGTGGATGCCCTCGACGACCCCGCCGCGGACGAGGTGGGCGACGGGGGCGTGGAGAGGTTCGCGGACGACGGGGGCGTCGGCGGGGGAACTGCTGTACATCACTGCCTGATCATGGGGTCGGGGTCGGCCGGTACGCGGGTCACGCGCCGGCGCCGGTGGAGGTGCGGGACATGCGGGCGCGGATGGCGTACCAGCCCGCGACCAGTGCGGCGACGATCAGCGGCAGGCACAGCACGGTGGTGCGTCCGGCGCCGCCGTCGGCGTACATGAGGACCAGGACGGAGGCCAGGAACGCCAGCGTCACGAGTTCGGTCCAGGGGGAGCCCGGCAGCCGGTACGACGGCCGGGTCAGCGCGCCGCTCCGGGTCTTTCGCCAGAACAGCAGGTGGCAGAGCATGATCATGCCCCAGGTCGCGAGGATGCCGATCGCCGCGAAGTTGAGCACGATCTCGAAGGCGTCGGCGGGGACGACGTAGTTCAGGCCCACGCCGAGGACACAGATACCGCTGGTGAGCAGGATTCCGCCGTACGGGACCTGGCTGCGGCTCATCCGGCCGGTGAACTTCGGGGCCGAGCCGCTCATCGCCATGGAGCGCAGGATGCGGCCGGTGGAGTACAGGCCGGAGTTCAGCGAGGACATGGCCGCGGTCAGCACGACCAGGTTCATCACACCGCCGGCCGCCGGGACGCCGATGTGGGACAGGACCGTCACGAAGGGGCTCTCGCCGGCGGAGTACTTGCTCCAGGGCAGCAGCATCGACAGCAGCACGACCGAGCCGACGTAGAACACGCCCACCCGCCACATGATCGAGTTGATCGCCTTCGGCATGATCTTCTCGGGGTTCTCGGTCTCGCCCGCGGCGACGCCGACCAGCTCGACCGAGGCGTAGGCGAAGACGACACCCTGGATGATCAGCAGCATGGGCAGCAGGCCGTTGGGGAAGACCCCGCCGTTGTCGGTGATCAGGGACGGGCCGGGGTGGTGGCCGTCGACCGGGTGCTGGGTGACCAGCAGGAAGATGCCGATGCACATGAAGACCACGAGCGCGCCGACCTTGACGATGGCGAACCAGAACTCCAGCTCACCGAATATCTTGACCGAGATCAGGTTGACGGTCAGGACGACCGCGAGGGCGATCAAGGCGATCAACCATTGAGGGATGTCGGAGAACATGCCCCAGTAGTGCGTGTACGTGGCGACGGCCGTGATGTCGGCGATGCCGGTGGTCGCCCAGTTCAGGAAGTACATCCAGCCCGCGGTGTAGGCGCCCTTCTCGCCCAGGAACTCCCGGGCGTACGACACGAAGGCGCCGGAGGACGGGCGGTAGAGGACGAGTTCGCCGAGGGCGCGCACGACCAGGAAGGCGAAGACGCCGCAGACGGCGTACGCGATGAACAGGGAGGGTCCGGCGTCGGCGAGCCGGCCGCCCGCGCCGAGGAAGAGGCCGGTGCCGATGGCCCCGCCGATGGCGATCATGTTGACGTGCCGGTGCTTCAGGCCTTTGCTGTAGCCGGCGTCTCCGGCGTCGACATGGCCGGACGAGGGGCGCGTCTCGTCTTTGAGGTGCTGCTCGCTCACGCCTCGGGTCCGCCTTCCGTAGGGGAGTCCGTCCGCTGGGGACGCACGATGTCGGTGAGGGTCGTCTCGACGCGGTCGAGGTGGTGGCTCATGGCCTCCACCGCGTCGTGTTCGGAACCGTCGACCAGTGCCTCGACGATCGCCCGGTGCTCCCGGTTGGACTGCTCGCGGCGGCCCCCCAGCTCGTTGAGGAAGGCCGACTGACGCGCCAGTGCGTCGCGGATCTCCTCGATGACCCGGCGGAAGACCGGGTTCTGGGCGGCCTCGGCGACGGCGAGGTGGAAGAGGGTGTCCATCGCGACCCAGGCGGTGGTGTCCGTCTCCCGCTCCATGCGGTCGACCAGGTGGGCCAGGTGGTCCAGGTTCTCCGGGGTGCGACGCAGTGCCGCGTATCCGGCGACCGGGATCTCGATGTGCCGGCGCACCTCCAGCAGGTCGCTGGCCGCGTAGTCGCCGAAGGTGGGGTCCTCGACGGTGTTCGCGACGACGAAGGTGCCCTTCCCGGTCCGGGAGACCGTGAGGCCCATCGTCTGCAGCGCGCGCAGCGCCTCGCGCAGCACGGGCCGGGACACCTCGAGGGTGCGGCACAGCTCTGCCTCGGAGGGGAGCTTGTCGCCGATGGCGTACCGGCCGCGCTCGATGGCGTCGCGGAGGTGGTCGAGCACCGCTTCCATCGCGCTGACGCGCCGCGGGACGAGACCACCTGTCTGGCTGTCTGACAGGTTCACGGGAGCGATCCTGCGGGGTGCGGGCGGGGAGTGTCAAGGTGTCGGGTAAGCAGACATTCACGGGGTGCGGCGCCTGAATGCAGGCATCCGCACCCCGTGGGTGATCAGCGGCGTTCGCTCAGCTGCCGAGCGTGCCGGTGGCGAGCAGACCGAGCAGGCCGACGCCGATGACGATCCGGTAGATCACGAAGGCGTTGAAGGAGTGCTTGGCGACGAACTTGAGCAGCCAGGCGATGGAGGCGTAGGCGACCACGAAGGAGACGATGGTGCCGACGGCCAGCGGGGCGGCGCCGACGCCCGTGCCGAGGGCGTCCTTCAGCTCGTACAGGCCCGCGCCCGTCAGGGCCGGGATGCCCAGGAAGAACGAGAGCCGGGTGGCGGCGACGCGGTCCAGGTCCAGGATGAGCGCGGTCGACATGGTGGCGCCGGAGCGGGAGAAGCCGGGGAAGAGCAGGGCGAGGATCTGGGAGCAGCCGACCCACATCGCGTCCTTGAAGGACGTGTCGTCCTCGCCGCGCTTGTGCCGGCCCATCTGGTCGGCGGCCCACATCACGCCCGAGCCGACGATCAGCGAGCCGGCGACCACCCACAGCGAGGCGAGCGGGCCGTCGATCAGGGGCTTGGCGGCCAGGCCCACCACGACGATCGGGATGGTGGCGGCGATGACCCACCAGGCGAACTTGTAGTCGTGGTGGTAGCGCTCCTCGCGGTGGGTCAGACCGCGGAACCAGGCGGAGACGATCCGCCGGATGTCCTTGAAGAAGTACACGAGCACGGCGGCGATGGCGCCGACCTGGATGACGGCGGAGAAGCCGACGACGGACTTGTCGTCGACGGGGATGTTCATGAGCCCCTCGGTGATCTTGAGGTGGCCGGTGGAGGACACGGGGAGGAACTCGGTCACCCCCTCGACTACTCCGAGGACGACGGCCTGACCGACGGAAATGGCGCTCATGGAATCCAGTTCTGAGGAGAGGGGGTCGACAATGGTGTAGACAGTACTCACTGCGTCACTTGCTGCGTGCGGACGGGTGGCACGTGCTCAGGCCCACAGGGCGCCGGCGAGCGAGACCCCGGTGAAGGCCGCCGCGAGCCCCGCCGCCACGCTTGCCGCGACGTTCAGGGCAGCGTAGAGGCCGGAGCCGGCCTCGGTCAGCCGCAGGGTCTCGTAGGAGAACGTCGAGTACGTCGTGAGCGCGCCGCACAGCCCGGTGCCCAGCAGGAGTTCCAGGCGCGGCCCGGCGACCCCGGCGGAGACGGCGCCGGTGAGCAGCCCGAGGACCAGGCAGCCGACCACGTTCACCACGAAGGTGCCCCAGGGGAAGAGCGAGTCGTGGCGGGCCTGCACGGCGCGGTCGGTGAGATAGCGCAGGGGTGCGCCGACGGCGGCTCCCGCGACGACCAGCAGCCAGTTCACAACGACTTCTTACCCTCCGGGTCCGTTTCGTCCGGTCCGGGCGCGCGCCCCGCGTACCGGACGATCTCGCACTCGTCCAGGGTGACGAGGTGGTCGCCGGCCAGTTCCTCCAGCCGCGGCAGGAACGCGCGGATCCGCTCCTCGGTGTCCACCACGACCACCGCCACCGGCAGGTCCTCACTCAGGGACAGCAGGCGGGAGGTGTGGATGCGGGAGGAGGCGCCGAAGCCCTCCACGCCCCGGAAGACGCCCGCCCCGGCGAGCCCGGCGGCGTGCGCCCGGTGCACGATCTCGGAGTAGCGGGGCCGGTGGTGCCAGGTGTCGTCCTCGCTCAGGTACACGGTGAGCCGGACGGCGCGGTCGGTACGGAACGTCATCGACGCCTCCCGGTCAGCAGTCGGCGGGCGGCGGCCGAGGCGAGCCACACCGCCGCGAGGGCCGCGCACAGGGTCGCGGCGAGATAGGCCAGGCCCAGGCCCGGGCGGCCGGCGTCCACCAGTCGGCGGACGTCGACCGCGTAGGTGGAGAAGGTGGTGAAGCCG
Source organism: Streptomyces sp. NPDC023481 (assembly GCF_055560195.1). NCBI lineage: Bacteria > Bacillati > Actinomycetota > Actinomycetes > Kitasatosporales > Streptomycetaceae > Streptomyces > Streptomyces sp. NPDC023481. The sequence continues at coordinate 124,573 of NZ_JBVHJE010000003.1, read as the reverse complement.
CCGAGGACGCCGGTGCCGAGGAACGGGCGCAGCAGGCGGTGGCCCGCCCACACCTCGGTGACCAGGACCATCAGCACGCCCATGGCCGCGCAGCCGGAGACGTTGGTCCAGAAGGTCGCCCAGGGGAAGCCGTCTGCGGGTGTGGGCCAGGCGAGCGCCAGGGCGTGGCGTGCCGTCGCGCCGAGCGCGCCGCCGGCCGCCACGGCGGCGGCGACGGGTGCCTGGGTACGCCACTCGGGCCGCCGCGCGGTCGCGGGGCGCACGCCGTGGGTCCCGGTTTCCGGGGCTGTCATCCTGGTACGTCTCCTGTTCGGCCCCTGCCCCGGCGGGCGATCAAGGCCGGGACCAGGTTACCGCCGTCTCAGTGCCCGGCAGGGCGGCCGCAGACCGCCACACCGGACTCCCACAGGCTGCCCAGTACCAGGTGGTCACCGGTCGCGCACACGCTGGTGACCATGCGGAAGCCGGAGCGCCGGCGGGTGAGGTGGTGGACGATCCGGCCTCGGTCGTCCACGGCGACCACGCCGGTGGTCCCGCTCGGCCGGTACGGCGCGTGTACGGCGACCCGGGCGGCGGCGCCGCGCACGGCCCGCGGGGCGCGGTGGAGCACGTCCAGCGGGGGCACGCGGGGGCCGGCCAGGGCGACCCAGACCGGGCCGCCGGGGCCCTCGCGCCAGAGGTTGTCCGGCATGCCGGGCAGGTCGGCGAAGGGCTCGGCGCGGCCCGCGCGGGGGCCGGTGAGCCGGAAGCGGGTGAGGCGGCAGGAGCCGGTCTCGGCGATCACCAGGAAGGAACCGTCGGCGCTCGCGGCGATCCCGTTGGCGAACTGCAGCCCGTCCAGCACCACGTCGGGTTCCCCGCCCTCGGGGGCGAGCCGCAGCAGGCGCCCGGTGCCGGTGTGTTCGACGATGTCGCCGATCCACCGGTCGAGGGGGTGGCGGCGGCTGGAGACGGTGAAGTACACGGTGCCGTCGGGCAGGGCGACGGCGTTGCTGCAGAAGCGGAGCCGCTCCCCCGCCACCGAGTCCGCGAGGACGCGTACGGTACCGTCCGCGGTGTCCACACGCAGCAGGCCGCGTTCCGCGTCGCACACCAACAGGCCGCCGTCCGGCAGGAGTTCGAGCCCGAGGGGGCGGCCGCCGGTCTCGGCCAGCAGCTCCGTGCGGGCCGTGCGCGGGTCGCCGAGGTGGTGGACGCGCAGGATGCGTCCGTCCGCCACGCCGGTCAGGACGCGCCCGCGCCCGTCGGGGACGACGTCCTCGGGGCCGCGGGCGCCCAGGCAGACGTAGTGGAGCGGCACGAGTGCGGCCGGTCGGTCCATGGGCGTCCCCTTCCGCGTCGGGACACCCGGCCCCGACTGCCTGGAGTCTCCCCGCGGTGGTCGTCCGTCACCAGCCCTTCTCGAACATCCGGGCCACCTCGGCGATGCGGACCTCGTCGCGCCGGTAGTAGGTGCGGCAGCGGATCCGGCGGGTGCGTAGGAGGCCGAGGCGGGTGAGGAGGTCCAGGTGGGCCAGGGCGGTGCGGCGGGGTACGCCCAGCTTGTCGGCGACGGCCCGCGCGGTGACGCCGGTGTCGGCGGGGTGGCCGCAGCGCGCGGCGGGGAAGTGGGCCGGCGGGTCCTTGAGCCATTCCAGGATGGTCTGCCGCATCCGGCCCGAGGGAGTCCCCGTCATCCGTCCGCCCTCCCGTCCCGCCCCCTGATACGCAGTGTTACCCACTGTCGCGCGGGCGACGCCGTCCCGTCCGGGACTCGACGGCCGTTGTCCGGTACCGGACGGCGCCGCGTCCCAGGAGCCGCCCCACAGCTCCGGGAACACGGCGGGGGCCCGGCCGCGGGGTGCGGCCGGGCCCCGTGGAGACGGGTCAGCGGTGGCTGAACCACGTCATGGAGGAGAGCGCCCTGTCGTCGTAGCCGAACAGGGCCTGGTTCTCCCAGCCGTTGCCCGAGGCGGGGTCCGTCGGGTCCCAGCCGTTGCCGTCGACGGCGGTCCAGGTCGCCTCCCAGCAGAAGACGCCGAGACCGCGGCCGTTCGGGACCGCCTCCACGATGCTCGCCACGCCGTTCAGCCACCTGGTCTGGCCGGCCACCGTCGCCGGGTAGCCGGGGACCAGTTCGCCGGTGGTGTCGATCTGGTTGGTGAGCGAGTCGTCGCTGTCCAGCCGGAACGGGTAGGCCGTCTCGGCGACGAACACCGGCTTGCCGTAGCGGGAGGCCGCGTCGTCCAGGGTGGTCTGGAAGTCGGAGAGCGGGCCGTGCCAGTAGCCGTAGTACGACAGGCCGATCGCGTCGAACCGCACGCCGGCCGCGACCGCGTTGTCGAACCACCACTCGGTGCCGGCCTTGTCGCCGCCCTTGGCCAGGTGCAGCGCGACGACGGTGGAGGAGTCGACCGCCTTGACGGCGTCGTAGCCGGAGTTGATCAACCCGGCGAGCCGGCTCCAGTTGCTGGTGGACCCCTCGGACCACAGCATGCCACCGTTGATCTCATTGCCCACCTGGACCATGTCGGCGGTGGTTCCCTGAGCCTTCAAGGCGTTCAACACGTCGTACGTGTGGTTGTACACGTCCGTCTTCAGTTGACCGTATGTATGGCCCACCCATGCGGTCGGCTTGTTCTGCTGGCCCGGGTCCGCCCAGCTGTCCGAGTAGTGGAAGTCGACCAGGAGCTTCATGCCCCGCGCCTTGACGCGCTTGGCCAGCGCGAGGACGTGCGCCTTGTCGTTGAAGCCGTCGGCCGGGTTCACCCAGACCTTCAGGCGCGCGTAGTTCATGCCGTACGACCTGAGGATGGCGAGGGCGTCCCCGGTCGTTCCGGAACCCGTCCGGTACACACCGCCCTTGGCCTCGCTCTTGGCGAGGGAGGAGACGTCGGCGCCGTGGATGGACGTCCCGGTGGTGCCAGGCGCGAAGGTCAGATCGTCAACGTTGATCCAGTTGCCCGCGTTCGCGTCACTGTTGATGCTGATGGTGCACTGGTTGGTGGTCACATTGACCGGCGTGACGATCCGGATCCACCCACTGGACGATATCGGCAGGTCGGTGCGCTGTTCGGAACCACCGCAGTTCTTGAGCGCCAGGTAGGCGGCCTTCTGTCCGCCGCTGGACCGGACCCACGCCGTGAGCTTGTACTGGCCGTTGGCCAGCCCGGACAGGTACTGGTACGTCTCCACCTTGTAGGCGGACGAGGAGTAGTGGGAGAGGCGGTAGCCGCCGCTGTGCCCGCCGGACTCGCTGTACGAGGCGCCGGTGTCGCCGTACTCGGACCAGCCGGCCGGGGTGGCCGCGCCCGCCGCGTCGGACTCGAAACCGCCGTTGGCGAGGGTGCTCGCGGCGTGGGCGGCCGGGGCGGGCAGGGCGGTGAGGGCGAGCCCGGCCGCGAGTGGCGCCAGCAGGGCTCTGATGGTGCGTCTGGGAGGGAACTTCATCGTCCGTCGTCCCTTCGACGTATGGGGAGGGGGGTCCTCCGGTGGGCCCGGAGGAGGACCCCTCCGCCCGCGGCTCTCGTGGCACACGCGGGCGGAGGGGAGCCGGCTCAGCCGTCGAGTCGTACGACCCGGACGGCCCCCGCCGGGACCGCGAGGCGGCCCGCGGCGCGTTCGCCCGTCAGCAGCTCGGTGCCGGGCGTGTCCAGCGGCACCTTGGTGTCGCCGGCGGTGTGGTTGATGACGAAGAGGTAGCTGCCCGACGTGCCGGCGCGGCGTACGACCTCGACGTCGCGGGGCAGGCCGTCGCGCGGCGCGAGGCCGGCGTCGTCGGCCGCCCGGCCCACGAGCACGTCCAGGCCCCGCGCGCCGAGGCGGGTGGAGGCGTACCAGGCGGTGCCGCGGCCGAGCCGGTGCCGGGTGACGGCCGGGCGGCCCGCGGTGAGCCCGTCGGCGTACGACCACACGGTCTCGGCGCCGCGCGGGACGACGAACTCCGTCCACACGTCCCCCGTCAGCTCGGAGCCGTCCGGACCGGTCAGCCGCACCCGCTCGTCCCTGAGCAGCGGCGAGAACTCCTCCACGGTGAGCCCGAGCACGTCGCGCAGCACGCCGGGGTAGGCGCCCTCGTGGACGGCGTCGTGCTCGTCCACGATCCCGGAGAAGTACGACACGACGAGCGTGCCCCCGTTCTCGACGTACTCCCGGACGTTGCGCCCCGCGGCCTCCGTCATCAGGTACAGGGCCGGGGCGACGACCAGGGGGTAGCGGGACAGGTCGGCTTCCGGGTGGGCGAAGTCGACCGTGAGGTGGCGGTCGTAGAGGGCCTCGTAGAAGGAGTCGGCGCGCTCGCGCGGGTCGTGGTCCTCGCTGGGGCGCCAGGACAGGTTCTGGGCCCACCACGACTGCCAGTCCCACAGCATCGCCGCGTCGGCCTCGGTGCGGGTGCCCCGGATCTCGGCCAACTCCTCGACCCAGGCGCCGAGTTCGACCACCTCGCGCCACACGCGGGTGTCGGTGCCGCCGTGCGGCAGCATCGCCGAGTGGAACTTCTCGGCGCCGCGGCGGGACTGGCGCCACTGGAAGAACATCGCGCCCTCGGAGCCGCGCGCCACGTGCGCGAGGGAGTTGCGGGCCATCTGGCCCGGTGCCTTCGCGGGGTTGCGGGGCTGCCAGTTGACGCCCGAGGTGGAGTGCTCCAGCAGCAGCCAGGGGGCGCCGCCGGCGACCGAGCGGGTGAGGTCGGCGGCCATGGCGAGGTTGACGTGGGTGCGGCGGCCGTCGGTGATCAGGTAGTGGTCGTTGGTGACGAGGTCGACCTCGCGGCCCCAGGCCCAGTAGTCCAGGGAGTCGCACTGGCTGAGCGCGGTCATGAAGTTGGTGGTGACCGGCACGCCCGGCGAGAGGCGGTGCAGGATGTCCCGCTCGGCGCGGAAGTTCTCCCGGATGGTGGCGTCGGTGAACCGCCGGTAGTCCAGCGCCTGGCCGGGGTTGCCCACCGTCGGGGTGGCCCGGGGCGGGTTGATCTGTCCGAGGTCGGTGTAGCGCTGGCCCCAGAAGGCCGTGCCCCAGGCCTCGTTGACGCCGTCCACGCTGCCGTGGGTGTCGGCGAGCCAGCGGCGGAACCCGTCCGCGCAGGACGCGCAGTAGCAGGCCGAGACGGGGACGCCGTACTCGTTGTGGACGTGCCACATCGCGAGCGCCGGGTGGTCGCCGTAGCGCTCGCCGAGCTTCGTGGTGATGCCCGCGGCGGCGGCCCGGTAGTCGGCGTTGCTGTGGCAGATCGCGCCGCGGGAGCCGAACTCGTAGCGCACGCCCTCGGCGGTGACCGGCAGGGCCTCGGGGTGCGCGCGGTAGAACCAGGCGGGCGGCACCACGGTGGGCGTGCCGAGGTCGACGCGGATGCCGTTCTCGTGCAGCAGGCCGAGGATCCGGTCGAGCCAGCCGAAGTCGTACTCCCCCGGCGCCGGTTCCAGCAGGGCCCAGGAGAAGATGCCGACGCTCACCAGCGTGACGCCGGCCTCCCGCATCAGCCGGACGTCCTCCCGCCAGACGGATTCCGGCCACTGCTCGGGGTTGTAGTCCCCACCGAAGGCGAGCCTGGTGAGGCCCCTGGGGCTGGTGTCCGGCATGGCTGACTCCCGGGAGATCGATCATTTGGGAACGTGCACACATGGCAGCGGCGGTGCGATCCCAACATAACCGCACAGCAACAACCATTGACAAGTGTCCGGGATGTTTCTCTACTGTGAACGCTCACAGAAGCATGGCAGGGGCTCCCTCGGAGCGCACCGCGGTCATGTGAACGTGCACATCTGCATGGCAGGTCTCCGCAGCGGGCGGGGGCCCAGGTCAGGGGAGAAACCATGCCGCACACGAAGCGCCGCCGCCTCGTGACAACCGCCGTCGCCGTGTCCCTCGGCGCCACCGCCCTCGCCGCCTGCGGTTCCGAGGACGACAGCAAGGCCGAGTCGGGTCCCGTCTCGCTGACGTACTGGACCTGGACGCCCGGCATGGACAAGGTCGTCGACCTGTGGAACAAGGGGCCGGGGAAGAAGGAGCAGATCACCGTCACGGTGAAGAAGCAGGCGTCCGGCGACACGCTGGTCACCAAGATCCTCACCGCGCACAAGGCGAAGAAGGCCCCCGACCTGGTGCAGGCCGAGTACCAGGCGCTGCCGACACTGGTCAGCAACGACGCCCTGGCCGACATCTCCAAGGAAGTCGGCGACGTCAAGGACAAGTTCGCGGAGGGTGTCTGGCAGCAGACCACGCTCGGCACGGACGCGGTCTACGCGGTGCCGCAGGACATCGGGCCGATGATGTTCTACTACCGACAGGACCTGTTCAAGCGGTACGGCCTGAAGGTCCCCACCACCTGGGAGCAGTTCGCCGAGACCGCCCGCCAGTTGAAGAAGAAGGCGCCGGAGAAGGACCTGACCACCTTCTCCGCCAACGACTCCGGGCTCTTCGCCGGGCTCGCCCAGCAGGCCGGCGCCAAGTGGTGGACCACCTCCGGCGACAGGTGGAAGGTCGGCATCGACGACGCGGCCACCCGCAAGGTCGCCGCCTTCTGGGGCGGCCTGGTCAAGGAGGGCGTCATCGACAACCAGCCGATGTACACGCCGTCCTGGAACAAGGCGCTGGACACCGGCAAGCAGATCGCCTGGGTGAGCGCCGTGTGGGCGCCGGGCACGCTGACCACGGCGGCACCGGACACCAAGGGCAAGTGGGCCATGGCCCCGCTCCCCCAGTGGTCGGCCGACCAGGACGTCACCGGCAGTTGGGGCGGCTCCTCGACGGCGGTCACCACCGACTCCGCGCACAAGGAGGCCGCCGCCGCGTTCGCGGCCTGGCTGAACACCGACCACGACGCCCTGAACGCGCTGGCGAAGGACGGCGGCATCTACCCGGCCTCCACCTCCGCCCAGCTGAGCGGCGCCTTCTCCAACCCGCCGGCGTACTTCGCCAACCAGCCGGACTTCTACACCCGGGCCGCCGACATCGCCCGGACCACCGCGCCCTCCGCGTGGGGCCCGAACGTGAACGTCGCCTACACCTCCTTCAAGGACGCCTTCGGCGCCGCCGCCAAGAACACGTCGGACTTCACCGCCGCCCTGGGGAAGATGCAGGACGACACGGTCGCCGACATGAAGAAGCAGGGCTTCGAGGTCGCCCCGTGAGCAGCCCCGCCGACCGGAAGCCGTACGGGGTCAAGGGGGCCCCGTACGGCTTCCTCCTCCCCGCCACGATCCTGTTCGCCCTCTTCTTCGCGCTGCCCATCGGCTACGCGGTCTGGCTCAGCTTCCGCAAGGCGCACGTCTCCGGTCTCGGCCTCGGCTCGGGCGCCCGCACCGAGGTGTGGGCCGGCGTCGCGAACTACACCGAGGCCCTCCAGGACAGCGAGCTGCTGGCCGGCGCGCTGCGCGTGTTCGGCTACGGCTGCATCGTCGTCCCGGTGATGCTGGGCCTGGCGCTGCTGTTCGCGCTGATGCTGGACTCCGACAGGGTGCGGCTCGCCCCGTTCACCCGGCTCGCGATCTTCCTGCCGTACGCCGTCCCCGGCGTGGTCGCCGCGCTGCTGTGGGGCTTCCTGTACCTGCCGGACGTCAGCCCGTTCTTCTTCCTGCTGGACCGGCTGGGCCTGCCGCAGCCGGACCTGCTGGACGGCGGTCCGCTGTACCTCGCCCTGTCGAACATCGCGGTCTGGGGCGGCACCGGCTTCAACATGATCGTCATCTACACCTCGTTGCGGTCCATCCCGGCCGAGGTGTACGAGGCGGCGAAGCTGGACGGCGCCACACCGCTGCAGATCGCGCTGAGGATCAAGATCCCGATGGTGGCGCCCTCGCTGGTGCTGACCTTCTTCTTCTCGATCATCGCGACGCTCCAGGTGTTCAACGAGCCCACCACCCTGAAACCGCTGACCAACTCGGTCAGCACGACCTGGAGCCCGCTGATGAAGGTGTACCAGGACGCCTTCGGCCGCAACGACATCTACGCGGCGGCGGCCGAGGCGACGCTGATCGCCGTGGTCACGCTGCTGCTGTCGTTCGGCTTCCTGCGGGCCGCGAACCGACGGAACAAGCAGGAGGCAGCGGGATGAGCACCCTCGCCGTCCACAAGACCGCACCGGCCGCCGGCACCACCCCCGGTACGGCGCAGGGCCCGCCGCTGCGCCGCCGGATCGCCCTGATCCCCACGGCCACACTGCTGCTCGGCGCGCTCTACACCCTGCTCCCGGTCGCCTGGGTGGTGATCGCGTCGACCAAGTCCGGGCACGAGCTGTTCTCCACGTTCACCTTCCTGCCCGGCACCGGCTTCACCGACAACATCAGGGACCTCGACGCCTACCGGGACGGCGTCTACTGGACCTGGATGGGCAACTCCGCCCTGTACGCGGGTCTCGGCGCCCTGCTGTCCACCGCCGTGTCGGCGATCAGCGGCTACGCGCTCGCGACCTACCGCTTCAGGGGCCGCGAGACGATGTTCGACATCCTGCTGGCGGGCGTCCTGATGCCGCCGGTGATCCTCGCGATCCCGCAGTACCTGCTGCTGGCCAAGGCCGACCTCACGGACTCCTACCTGTCCGTGCTGCTGCCGCAGATCCTCTCCCCGTACGGGGTCTACCTCGCCCGGATCTATGCGTCCGCCGCCGTGCCCTCCGACGTGGTGGAGGCCGGGCGGATGGACGGGGCGGGCGAGTGGCGGATCTTCACCCGGATCGCGCTGCCGATGATGATCCCCGGCATGGTCACGGTGTTCCTCTTCCAGTTCGTGGCGATCTGGAACAACTTCCTGCTGCCGTTCATCATGCTGAGCGACGACGAGAAGTTTCCGCTCACGCTGGGCCTGTACACACTGCTGGAGCAGGGCTCCAACACGCCCGCGCTGTACACCCTGGTGATCACCGGGGCGTTCCTCGCGGTGCTCCCGCTGATCGCCCTCTTCCTGGTCATCCAGCGGTTCTGGAGCCTGGATCTGCTGTCCGGGGCCGTAAAGTCATGACCATGGGCAATCCGGGGGGCCGGCGCAGACCGCCGACGATCCACGACGTGGCGCGCGAGGCAGGCGTCTCGCGCGGCACCGTCTCACGTGTGCTCAACGGCGGGCACTACGTCAGCCCGGCCGCCCAGGAGGCGGTCAACGCCGCGATCCGCAGGACCGGGTACGTCGTGAACCGGCACGCCCGTTCGCTGATCACGGGCCGCTCCGACTCGGTGGGCTTCCTGCTGACCGAGCCGCAGGAGCGGTTCTTCGAGGACCCCAACTTCAACGTCCTGCTGCGCGGCTGCACCCAGGCGCTGGCCGCGCACGACGTCCCGCTGCTGCTGATGCTGGCGGGGACCGAGGACGAACGGCGGCGCATCACGCGGTACATCACCGCCGGGCACGTCGACGGGGTGCTGCTGGTCTCCAGCCACTCCGGCGACCCGGTCGCCGAGGAGCTGCGGGGCGCGGGGGTGCCGCTGGTCGCCTGCGGCAAGCCGATCGGGCTCGGCTCGAAGGTGAGCTACGTGGCCGCCGACGACCGGGACGGCGCCCGGGACATGGTCCGGCACCTGCTGGCCCGGGGCCGGCGCCGGATCGGCGTGGTCACCGGCCCGCTGGACACCCCCGGCGGTGTGGAGCGGCTCGCCGGGTACCGGGAGGTGCTCGCCGAGGCGGGCATCGCGGCCGACGAGCGGCTCGTCGTCTCCGGCGACTACAGCCGGGCCAGCGGGGAGGCGGGCGCGGAACGGCTGCTGGCGCAGGCCCCGGACGTGGACGCCGTGTTCGTCGCCTCGGACCTGATGGCGCAGGGCGTGCTGGCGGCCCTGCACCGGGCCGGGAAGCGGGTGCCGGAGGACATTGCCGTCGGCGGCTTCGACGACTCCCCGGCCGCGACCGCCGCCACCCCGGCGCTCACCACGATCCGGCAGCCGTGGGACCGGATCAGCACCGAGATGGTGCGGGTGCTGCTCGCCCAGATAGGCGGGGAGGACCCGGCGGCGGTGATCCTGCCGACGGAGCTGGTGACGCGCGACTCGACGTGACACCGGGTGTCCTGGTCCGCCGGACGGCGCCAAGCGGTCAGGATCGAAGAAGCCGGGGCGGGGGCCGCGGCCCTAGCGTGGGAGCACCGACGGGGACCCGTCGGGTTCCGCATCGCCAAGGAGTGAGCATCATGACCGCCGGACTGCAGACGATCATCTACCCGGTGAAGGACCTGGCGCGCGCCAAGGCCGTGTTCGGCGCGCTGCTCGGTGTCGAGCCGTACGCCGACGAGCCGTACTACGTCGGCTACAAGGCCTCCGGCCAGGACGTCGGCCTCGACCCGAACGGGCACGCCAAGGGCATGACGGGTCCGGTGCCGTACTGGCACGTGACGGATCTGCGGGAGCGGCTCGCGGCGCTGCTGGCGGCGGGGGCCGAGCTGCTCCAGGACGCGCAGGACGTCGGTGGCGGCCGGCTGATCGCCTCCGTGAAGGACGCCGACGGCAACCTCGTGGGGCTGCTGCAGGACCCGTCGGCCTGAGGCCGGTACGACCGCCCGCCCGAGCCACTAGTTGCACACTCAACGACTGGCTGGATCGGTGCTACGGTGCGGTTATGGCAGTCACGACGGCCGACACCCGGCTCGAAGAGCGCTGGCGAGACATCCTCGCGGTGCACGCGCACACGATGTGCGAGATCGACCGCGCACTGCATCCGCACGGTCTCGGCGCCAGCGACTTCGAGGTGCTGGACATCCTGGCGGCGGAGTCGCCCGAGCAGGGTGACCACTGCCGGGTGCAGAACCTGGTCGGCAGGGTGCATCTCAGCCAGAGCGCGCTGTCCCGGCTGATCGGCCGCCTGGAGAAGGACGGCCTGGTGGAGCGCTCGGTGTGCGCGGAGGACCGGCGCGGGGTGTGGGTCGCGCTCACCCCCAAGGGCCGCGCGCTGCACGCCGAGGTGCTGCCGGTCCAGCGCGCGGTCCTGCGGCGCATGCTGGCCGGACGGGACGCGTAGCCGGGGCGGCCCGCCCGGTGCCTGAGCGCACCGGGCCGGAGCCCGCCCGGGTCTCTGGTCAGCGGGCCAGGAGGGTGCGGACTCCCTGCGAGGTGAGCGTGAGCCCGTGGGCGGAGCTGCCGTCGATGGCGAGGGAGAGGTCCTCCGTGGGCCACTGCGCGGCGAGCGCGCCGAGCGGTATCAGGCGGTAGCGCGAGACGAACGGCAGCAGCTCGGCCATCTCGCCCTCCGACGTGAACACCGGGACGACATGGTCGCCGCTGGGCTGTTCCAGGACGGGCAGGGCCACCGTCGAGGCGTCCGCGCCCTCGCCGTCCACCGCGTCGTCGGGTACCGGGACGAGTACGTCACTGTGGGCGAGGGTGTCCAGGGCGGCCTGGTCCTCGGCGTTCACGGCCAGCGCGTCCAGTGCCTGCTGCGCGGGCGTCGGCTGGGCCTCGTGTGCGGGTGTTTCCATGGCTGATCCCCAGATCGGTGGTTGTACGGGCCGCCCGGGCGGACTGGAGCCCGGGCGGGCTCCCGGCACGCGTACCCGGTGGGGTGCCGGGCATGCAGGATCCGCCGGTGCTTCGGTGGGACACCGGTCACGGGGAGGTTGCTCAGGTCCGCGTGAGCAGGTCGGCGAGGGTGGTGACGCGGACCAGCGGCCGGTACAGCTCCATGATCTGCAGGGCCCTGAGGTGGGAGTCGTCGTCCACGCCGGCGCAGGCGTCCGCCACGACCAGCACCTCGGCGCCGGCGTCCGCGGCGGCCAGGGCGGTGGACAGCACACAGCAGTCGGTGCTGACGCCGGCCAGGACCAGACGGCCCTCCGGCCCGACCCGGGCGGCGAGTTCCGGGGTCCACTTGCCGAAGGTGGTGGTGTCCACGACATGGTCCGCGAGGGCGGCGAACTCCTCGGTCAGTGACCAGAGGTCCGCGTCCGGCGGCCGGCGGGCGAAGGGCCACCGCTCGTAGTAGGCGCGCCAGGCGCCGGCCGGCTGCTCGGGGGCGAGGAAGCGGGTGAAGGTGACCCGGCCGGCGAAAGCCGGCAGCAGGGCGCGTACGTCCGCCGCCGCGTCGGCGTAGCGGGGGGTGGCCCAGGGGCTGGCCGGGTCGGCGAAGACACGCTGCATGTCGATGACGGCGAGATGTCCACTGCTCATGTGCGGGGCCCTCCTCCTACGGCGAGATGTCCGCTGCTCACGGGTGGGGTGCCGCCGCGTCGGGTGCCGGGCCAGGCCCTCTCTTCCGGACCCTGCCGGCGTCGACCGGAACGCTCCCTCACCCCAATCCGACCTGATCCGAGACGGAGGACCCAGGTGCCCGGGCCTCCTGGGACCGCACCCGGCCCCGGCCCGTCAGCAGCGTGCCGAGGAAGGCGAGTGCCAGGGCGGCCAGGACGCCCAGGTTGGCGTAGGCCCAGGCGCCGATCCTGCCGCCGAGGCCGAGCGGCCCCAGCAGATAGCCCTGCCAGGTCAGCCAGTTCGCGGCGGCGTTGGTGACCAGGCCCCAGCCGACCGCGGTGGCGGCGAGCGTGAGGATCAGCGGGAGGAGCGGGACGTCGCCGTAGCGGCCGTGCGGGCGGTACAGGTCGCCCTCGTCGTAGTCGCGGCGGCGCAGTGCCAGGTCGGCGAGCATGACACCGGCCCAGGCGGCGATGGGCACGCCGAGTGTGGTGAGGAATCCCGTGAACGGGCCGAGGAAGTCGTCGGCGTAGAACACGATGTAGACGGCGCCGGCGATCATCAGTACCCCGTCGAGGAGCGCGGCCAGGTGGCGGGGCACGCGCAGGCCGGCCGAGAGCAGGGCCAGGCCGGAGGAGTAGATGTCGAGAACGGCGCCGCCGACCAGGCCGAGGACGGCGACGACGGCGAACGGCACCAGGAACCAGGTCGGCAGCAGGGTGGTCAGCGCGCCGATCGGGTCGGCGGCGATCGCCTTGCCGAGTGCCTCGGAGGAGCCGGCCAGCAGCAGGCCGAAGAGCAGCAGGACCACCGGGGCCAGACAGGCCCCGAAGGTGGTCCAGCCGATCACTCCCCGGCTGGAGGAGCCGCGCGGCAGGTAGCGGGAGTAGTCGGCGGCGGCGTTGACCCAGCCGAGGCCGAAGCCGGTCATCATGAACACCAGCGCGCCGATGAACCGCTGTGCCGAGCCGGACGGGAGGGCGTCGACCGCGCCCCAGTGGACGTGGTCGGCGACCAGGGCGATGTAGACGATCGTGAGGACGCCCGTGACCAGGGTGATCCAGGTCTGCAACCGCATGATCAGGTCGAAGCCCACGACCCCGCCGACGACGGTCAGCGCGGCCACCACCGTCAGGGCGGCCACCTTGGTCCCGGTGCCGCCGCCCCAGCCGAGTCTGCCGAACACCGTCGCGGTGGCCAGCGTGGCGAGCGCGGTCAGGACGGTTTCCCAGCCGACGGTGAGCATCCAGGACAGGCCGGACGGCAGCCGGTTGCCGCGGACGCCGTAGGCGGCCCGGCTGAGCACCATGGTGGGTGCCGAGCCGCGCTTGCCGGCGACCGCGACGAAGCCGCACAACAGGAACGAGACGGCGATGCCGAGCACGCCTGCGGCGAGGGCCTGCCGGAAGGAGATGCCGAAGCCCAGGGCGAAGGCGCCGTAGCCGATTCCGAGGACGGAGACGTTGGCCCCGAACCAGGGCCAGAACAGGGAGCTTGGGGTACCGCAGCGCTCCGCGTCCGCGATGACGTCGAGCCCGTGCGCCTCCACCTGGAGGGGGCGGCCGGCGGATCCGCCGCCGAGGGAATCGCGCGGGTGCGTCATCGCCGAGCCCACCTGCCCTGCCTGTCCGGCGTGTCCAGGTCCTGTCCGGACATGTTCAGGTCACGCTAGGTCGGACCCGGTGACCGGTCAAGGCGGGGCCGGGTCCGCGCGGAGGACCCGCTACGCGTCGCTCTCGTCCGCGTCCTCGTCGGCGGGGTCGGGGCCGTCCGCCTGTGACGGGGTGGTGCGGGGCGGCTGCTGCTCCTCGGGGGCGGCCTCCTCGGGTTCGCCCTCGGCCTGGGAAGGGGTGCTCTCGCTCATCGGAAACCTCCCGGGACGCGTCTCACACGTGATGCCCGAAGCCCCCGGGTACCCCTGCGTCCCGCGACCCATCACCCGACGGGATTTCTGAGTCCGCTTCCGCGGGAGGGGGTACCTGGGCAGTCCTGAACCACCTCACCGCCTGGAGGAGCCATGGCGGGTATCACCCCACCCGATCTGCAGAAAGCCCTGTCCGGCGCGGAGTACCCGGCCAGTTCCGATCAGCTTCGGAAGGTCGCCGAGCACAACCACGCGCCCAAGGAGGTCACCGAACGGATCTCCCACCTCGGGAAGAAGGAGTTCCAGAACCCCGCCGAGGTCAGCAAGGCCGTTTTCCGGAACGAGTGACGGCGACCGGACACGGGAGTGCGGCGGCCGGGCCCCTGAGCCCGGCCGCCGCGCCCTGCACGGGGTGGGTGACATCCGTCACAGCCGCGTCGGCTACTAGGCGGGTGGGATAGTAGATGCCGCTCCGGCGACATATGGGATTTGTCCGTCTTGCCGTGACCGCGGGCCGCGCTGCGGGCCACGACACGACCGCCGCTGCGCACTCGTCCGCATTCCCCGGCGTGCGCGCCGACATGACGGCCCGACAGCGTCGCGCAAACTTAGCGGTCGCGAAGTCGGCATCTCCGGGCGCGCCTGACAAGGGGTGCGCGGATCTACGAGGGGAGGTAGGAGAAGGACCCTTTGCGCCTGGTGTGCGCCCGTCCCAACAATGAGCGCTCGGCGATCACCGAGTGAGGTTGACGTATGGGCCAGCACCGCAAAACGAAGCACTACCGGCGAATACTCGTCGCTGCCGCCGCCGTCGGCGCCGTGGGCGTACCGTCCGTCGCCCTTGCCTGCACCGACTGGCCGTACGGCCCGGACGGCCAGGCGCAGAGCGTCGCTACGACCGAACCCGCGGGGCAGTGGCAGTACACCCCGGGGCGTTACCCGGGCAACGGTGACGACACCGGCGCGTCCCTGGCCACCGTGCCGCCCACGCCGTCGGTCACGGCGTCCCCCAGCGCCGACCCGAGCGTCCGCGTGAGCGTGCACCCGCACACGAGGAAGCACCCGAAGAAGCACACGCGGACGCACACGCCGAGGAGGGCCACGGTCCACGCGCCCCGGCGGACCACCGCACCCGGCACCCCTGCGGCCACCGCACCCGGCACCCCTGCGGCCACCGCGCCCGGCACGTCCCAGGCCACCGCAAACGCGTCCGCGGTCCCCACCGCGTCCAGCTCCCCGAAGCCGACGGCCACCGCGTCCGGGGTCACCGCCGAAGTCCTGCGGCTGGTCAACGCCGAGCGGGGCAGGGCCGGTTGCCGGGCGCTGACCCTCGACCCGGCGCTGACCAGGTCCGCCCAGGCGCACAGCGACGACATGGCGGCCCACCAGAACATGTCGCACACCGGGTCGGACGGGTCCTCCCCGGGGGACCGCATCACCCGTGCCGGCTACGCCTGGAGCAGCTACGGGGAGAACGTGGCCTACGGGTACGGCACGGCCGAGCAGGTCATGGCGGCCTGGATGGCCAGCCCCGGCCACCGGGCCAACATCCTGAACTGCGGCTTCAAGGAGATCGGCGTCGGTCTCGCCCAGCCCGGCAGCTACTGGACCCAGGACTTCGGCACGGCCCGCTGAGCGGCGGCGGCCGGCGCCTCGGCCCGGCCGCCTGGCGCCGCCGGTTCGGGCAGGGTGCGAAAGAGCAGCCAGCCGAGCGCGGGCATCAGGACCAGCGGGGCCAGGGCGGCCCGCAGGGACGTGGCGTCGGCCACCCGCCCGATGAGGGGGCTCGCCAGTCCGCCGACGCTGACGGTCAGTCCGAGGGTGACACCGCCGGCGGTGCCGACCCGGCTGGGCAGGTAGTCCTGGCCCAGGGTGACCTGGAGGGAGAAGGGCACGTACAGCCCGGCGGAGGTCAGGGCCACGCACAGGTACAGGGCCGGCCCGGGGACGAAGACGACGCCGGCGACCGCCGCGACCGACAGCAGGTACGACCAGCGGCACACCGTCACCCGGTCCCAGCGCTCGGCCAGGCGGCCGCCCAGCACGGAACCGGCCGCGCCGCCCAGGTAGAGCACGAACAGCGCCGCCGTACCGGCCGTCGTACCGCCGCCGACGCGCTGCGCCGCGTACAGGGACAGGAAGCTGCTCAGGCCGGTGAACACCACCGAGCGGCACACCACGGCCAGCGACAGCCTCAGGAAGGACGCCCGGTCGTCGGCGCCGGCCACCGATGCCCTGCCGGCGAGGTGCCGCCGGCTTTCCGGGGCGCGCAGGACGACCAGGTTCAGCGCCGCGCCGACGAGCGCCGGCAGGGCCAGCAGCGGGGTCCAGCGCAGTCCGCCCGTGCCCACGACGGCCGTGACCAGCAGCGGTGCCAGGGCGAAACCGGCGTTGCCGCCCAGGGCGAACCAGCCCATGGCGCTGTGGCTGCCCTCGCCGGCCAGCCGGGCGACACGGGCGGACTCGGGGTGGTAGGCGGCCACGCCGGCCCCGGACACCGCCACGCACAGCAGCGTCAGCGCGTACGAGCCGCCGGTGCCGCTCAGCGCGATGCCCAGGCCGGCCAGGAGCGTGCCGGCCGGCAGCAGCCAGGGCACGGGCCGGCGGTCGGTGAGCGCGCCGAACAGCGGCTGCGCCACCGAGGAGAGCAGGGAGGCGGCCAGGACGACGGCCGAGGCGGCGGCGTAGCCGTAGGCGCGCTCGGTGACGAGGAACGGGATCAGGGACGCCACGGCTCCCTGGTAGACGTCGACGCAGGCGTGCCCGAGGGACAGCAGGGTGATCGATGCTTTGCTTCGCACCCGGTCATGCTCCGGCGCTCCCGGGGTGTCGCGCTTTCGATAACCTGCCAGGTGATGACGGAGATCCGCCATGACCCGGTGGCCCCCACCCGCACCCGGTGGCTCGCGTCCGGCGCGGCGATCAGCGCCCACCGGCACGACGACCACCAGATCGTGTACGCGGGCCGGGGCGTGCTGGCCGTGACCACCGACGCGGGTTCCTGGGTCGCCCCGGCCACCCGCGCCCTGTGGGTGCCGGCCGGCACCGTGCACGCCCACCAGGCGCACGGGGCGCTCGAACTGCACCTGGTGGGACTGCCCGCGAGTGAGAACCCGCTCGGCCTGACCGCGCCGACCGTGCTCGCGGTGAGCCCGCTGCTGCGCGAGCTGATCGTCGTGCACGCCCGCGGGCCCCAGGACGGCAGTCCCGAACGGGCGCGGCTGCGGGCGGTGTTGCTGGACCAACTGCGTGCCTCGCCCCAGCAGCCGCTGCACCTGCCGACGCCCGGCTCACCGGTGTTGCGGGCGCTGTGCGACATCCTGCGCGCGGATCCCGCCGACGGCCGCACGCTGGCGGAGCTGGGCCGACAGGTCGGGGCGAGCGACCGTACCCTGTCCCGGTTGTTCCGCCGGGATCTCGGCATGACGTTCCCGCAGTGGCGCACCCAGCTGCGGCTTCACCACGCGCTGGTCCTGCTGGCCGAGGGGGCGCAGGTGACCACGGTGGCGCACCGCTGCGGCTGGTCCTCGGCCAGCGCGTTCATCGACGTCTTCCGGCGCGCCTTCGGGCACACGCCGGGCACCGCCCCGTAGCTGTCACAGCCTGGTGCCGAAGTCCTGGGTCCACCAGGGGCCGCCCGGGCCGTCGTGGACGCCCACGCCGAGGTCCTTGAACGAGCAGTTGAGGATGTTGGCGCGGTGGCCCGGGCTGTTCATCCAGGAGTCCATCACCGACTGGGGGGTCTGCTGGCCCTTCGCGATGTTCTCGCCGTAGGTGGACCAGCGGTAGCCGGCCGCGGTGACGCGCTCGCCGGGGTCGGCGCCGTCGGGATTGGTGTGGTCGAAGAAGTTCCGCGCGGCCATGTCGTCGGAGTGGCCCTGGGCGGCCTTGTCGAGCTGCGCGTCCTCGGTGACCGGTCCGCACCCGGCGGTCGCCCGCTCCTTGTTCACCAGCGCGACCACCTGCGCCACCGTGCCCGCGGGCGCCGGCTGGGCCTGCGGGGTCCGGGAGGCGGGCGGGGTGGTGGGCGCGGCCGGCGCGGCCTTCGGCGTGCCGCTCTCGCGCGGGGGACGGGGGCTCTTGGCGGGGCTCGGTTTCTTCCTGGCGTGCGACGGGGACGGCGACGCGGACGGCGAGGGCGACGCGGAGGTCTCGGCGGCGCCGGGTCGCGCGAGGTCCACGACGGGGGCGCCGGCGGTCCGCGCGGCGCCGGCCTCCCGGGTTTCCGGCTGTCCGGAGTCGGTGCCGAAGTACCAGAGGCCGCCGCCCGCCACACAGGCCGCCACCACGGCACCGCCGACGGCCCGGCGCCGTGTCCGCCGCCGTCTGCGTGCCTCACCGCGTCCGGTCGTACGACGACGGGAGGCGCGCGGTCCGGCCGGGTCGCCGGGGCCGCCGTGGGCCGCCTCGACGGCGTCCTGCCTGGATTCCACGGCCCCCTGGGCCGGTTGGCCGGCCGGGTGGGGGGCGTCGGCGGGGGCCGGCGCCGGTGCGGCGGAGCCGGCCGCGCTCATGCCGGTGACGGCGGACCGGGTCGTCGTGAGCAGCGCCGACGACACGGCGACCAGGGCGAGTCCGGCCAGCAGGCCCTCGGCGGGCAGCAGACCGCTCCACAGGCCGCCGCAGCGCGCGCAGTCGCGCGCGTGCCGGGCTATTCGCTTGCGCCACAGGGCGGAGGGCCGGCCGTCCCAGGCGGCCAGCACCCCGTGCAGCTCCGCGCAGGCGGGCCGGGAGTCGAGGGCCCGTACCACCACCCGGGCCGCCTCCAGCCGTGCCTTCATCCGCTGCACCCGTACCGCGGTGTGCTGCGGCGACACCGCGAGGGCGGCGGCGACCTCGGCCCGGGTCAGCTCACCGGCGCACTCCAGCCACCACAGCGACAGCACCTCCCGGTCGTCCGGCTCCAGCCAGCGGGTGGCGCGCGCGGTCTCCTGGCGCTGGCCGGACAGCTGGAGGCGGACGATGGTGAGGTCCACGAAGTCGGCGCCCGGATCGGCGACGTCGGCGGCCTCCTCCACGGCGTCCGGGGCGAGTCGGCGGTCCTGCCAGTGGGCGCGGACCCGGTTCATGGCGATGGCCACGAGCCAGGAGCGGAAGCTCTCCGGGCTGCGCAGGTCGCCGAGCGAGCCGAGGGCCCGGAGCATGGTCTCCTGTACCACGTCGTCGACGTCGACGGAGCCGTTCAGGGCGCGGCCCACGATGTTGTACACCAGCGGGAGAAAGGCGCTGACCAGGGCGTCCTGTGCCGCAGGGTCCCCCGCTCGGGCGGCGGTCACCAGTGCCGCCGTGTCTGCCGTGTGCTGTGTCCTCATCAGAACTTCCCTGTCCTCGACGCCGAACGATGCGGTCCGTTACCCGGGAGACCGCCGGGCGCGGTGCCGATAACGGTTTTTCGGAAAGTCGTTCGACGGGGAGACTCACAGCAGCGGGGCGGGCGCCGCAAGGAAGAAGGTCACACCGCGGCGGGTTACGCGCGGCCCTCCTGACCGTCACTCAGCCCGTTGGCCCGGTCCACCTCGGCCATGTGCTCCTCGGCCCAGTCCCGGACGGCGGCGAGGACGGCTTCGAGGGACAGGCCGAGCGGGGTGAGCCGGTAGTGCACGCCGGGCGGTACGGAGGGCTCCACCCGGCGGGCGACCAGGCCGTCCCGGACGAGGCTGCGCAGGGTCACGGACAGCATCTTCTGGGAGACGCCGGGCATCCGGCGCAGCAGTTCGGCGAAGCGCACCTCGTCCGGGGCCGCCTGCGCCAGCACCTTCACCGCCATCGACGTCCACTTGGTGCCGATCCGGTCGAGCAGCCTGCGCGTCGGGCAGGCGGGGTCGAACAGGTCGCCGCGCACGGCGGGGGTGCCCTTGGCCTGGGAAGTCACCTGGAGCTCACCAACTGACGGGAAAGTGCGGTCTGTTGACGCCGAGGATAGTTACCTACCGTTCCCTTGTCACCATCGGTTACCCAAGGGAACGTTCATGACCGTCCTCTCCGTCCCCGGCGTGCGGCTGCGCCGGGTCACCGTCAACGGCGTCGGCCTCAACGTCGCCACGGCCGGCCGGGGGCCGGCCGTCCTGCTGCTGCACGGCTTCCCGCACACCTGGCGGCTGTGGGCCGAGGTCATCGGCCCGCTGGCCCGCCGGCACCGGGTGATCGCCCCGGATCTGCGGGGCTTCGGCGACAGCGACCGGCCGGCCGGCGGATACGACGCCGGGACGCTCGCCGCCGACGCCGAGGCCCTGCTGGAGGCGCTCGACGCCGGGCCGACCGCCGTGGTCGGCATCGACCTCGGCGTCCCGCCCGCGTTCCTGCTGGCCATGCGGCGGCCGGGACGCGTACGGCGGCTGGTGCTGATGGAGT
Source organism: Streptomyces sp. NPDC023481 (assembly GCF_055560195.1). Classification (NCBI taxonomy): domain Bacteria; kingdom Bacillati; phylum Actinomycetota; class Actinomycetes; order Kitasatosporales; family Streptomycetaceae; genus Streptomyces; species Streptomyces sp. NPDC023481. Next base: position 104,275 of record NZ_JBVHJE010000003.1, on the reverse strand, counting down.
CGCTGCTGGGCGACCTGCCGGGCGCCGAGGAGTTCCTGGCGGGCGGGCCGCCGTGGTGGTTCGGTTTCCACGCCGAACCCGGCCTCGCGGAAACGGTGCTCGCCGGGCAGGAGGAGGCGTACATCGGCTGGTTCCTGGAGCGCGGCACCCTCGGCCGGGGCGTACGGCCGGACATCCGGGCCGAGTTGGTCCGCGCCTACGGCGGGAGCGAAGCGCTGCGTGCCGCGTTCGGGCCGTACCGGGCGCTGCCCGTCACCGCCCGGCAGATCCGGGAGGCGGTGGCCGGCGTCCGCCTCACGGTCCCCGCGCTGACGATCGGCGCCCACCCGGCGGGCCGCGCACTGGAACGCCAACTACGCCCGTACGCCGAGCGGTTGACCGGTCGGGTGATCCCGGAGTGCGGTCACATCATCCCGCTGGACCGCCCGGCGGCGCTGCTGGAGCTGCTGGAGCCGTTCCTCGCCGGGGACGTGCGGGGCTGACACCCGGGTCCCCGGCGGGCAACGGTCAGGCGGGCTTCACCGCCGACACCGCCGTGGCGGTCACCTTGTTGTCGCACTCGGCGAACCAGCCGTCGTCCAGGGCGACCTGGTGCTTGCCCGCGTGCGGCAGGCCCACCACCAGCGTCGGGAACACGGACGGGGTCGCGCCGGAGACGCAGTACCCGTCCCCCTCGCCCTGCACCTGGACGAAGGTCAGCTTCAGCCACGCCTTGCCCTTAGGCGCGAGGCGCACGGTGGGCTCGGTGCCCTTGGGGGTCACCTTCAGCGGGACGGACCGCTGGGGCGAGCCGTTGGCCGCCCCGGCCACCGTCGGGTGGCCGCGCAGCACACAGGCCGCCGAGGAGACGTTGGTGAACTGGACCACCGCGGCCCCGGTGCCGGTGCCCCGGGGCCGGACGGCGGACTGGTACGCCGACGCCTTGAGCGCCTTCGCCGTGCAGGCCGGCGTGGTGCGGGCGGCCGGAACGGCGGCGGCGTGGGCCGCCGGGGCCGAGGCGGTGCCCGCCGCGGCTCTCGCCGTCGGGGCCGAGGCGCCGCCCGCCGCCGTCGCCGTCTGGCAGACCGTCAGCGACAGGGTGGCGGCGACGGCGGCGAGGGCCGCCGCGGTGAAACGGCTGGTGTGTCGGTACTGCATGAGGTCCCCCGGTTGTCCGTGGTGTGGGTGGTCAGGGCGGCCGGCAGGGCGCCGGTGCTCACCGGCACAGACCGGGCGCCGGGGCCGTGGGTTCCCTGGTGCGGCCGTTGTGACACACCGGTGACGTAACCAGGTCCGTACACCCACGGAAGGCCGCGCGGAGGCTCCGGGCGGCGTGGCGCGCACCGGGCCGGCGCGGTCCCCGGCGAGGATGGCGCTCGATACGGAGCCGACCGGGAGGCGGGTGTGCGGGTATGACGGTGAGCCGTGTCGGCCTGGTCGTGCACGGTGGGCGCGCCGAGGCGGTGGACGCGGCGCGGACGGTGCGCGCGTGGTGCGCCGAGCACGCGCTGGGCTGCCGGGACATCGACGTGTGGCAGGAGGGCGCCCGGCACAGCGCCCGCGAGGAGGTCGACAGCGCGGGCGACCCGGACCTCATCGTCACGCTGGGCGGTGACGGCACGTTCCTGCGCGGGGCCCGGCTGGCGGCCGAGAACGACGCCCTGCTGCTCGGTGTGGACCTCGGCCGGGTGGGCTTTCTCACGGAGGTGCCCGCCGCGGGGGTGCGGGCCGCGCTGGACGCCGTACGGGAGGACCGGATCGGTGTCGAGCGCCGGATGCTGCTCACCCTGCGGGCGTCGTGCCGGCTGGGGGTGCCCGCGCACATGGAGGGACTGCTGCGGTACGGCCGCGGGCCGATGCTGCCGCCGCCGCGGGTGCGCACGGAGTGCGAGGCGGGCGGCGACTGGGGGGTCGCCCTGAACGTCACCGCGCTGAACGACGTGGTCGTGGAGAAGCTGGCCCGGGACCGGCAGGTGTCGGTCGGGGTCTATCTGGCGGGCCGGCTCCTGGCCTACTACTCGGCCGACGCGCTGCTGGTGGCGACGCCCACGGGCTCGACGGCGTACAGCTTCGCCGCGGGCGGCCCGGTGGTCTCGCCGCGCGCGGATGCCCTGGTCTTCACGCCGGTCGCCCCGCACATGGTGTTCGACCGCTCGGTGGTGGCCGCACCGGACGAGCCCATCGTGCTGCGCGTGCTGGAACGGTCGGGCCGGGCCGCGGTCAGCATCGACGGGCAGCTGCGCGGGGTGCTGGGCCCCGGCGACTGGATCGGCGTGTACGCCTCGCCGCGCCGGCTCAGGGCCGTACGGCTCGGTCCGACGGACTTCTACGGCCGGCTGCGCGAACGCATGCACCTCACCGACGCTCCCGCCGCGCTGGCCGACGGGGAGGCGCCTCCGCTGTGGCCGGTGACCACACCGCCGCCGGACGACCTGGCCCACCTGGCCCTGCCGCCCACGCCCGGGGACACTCGCCCGCCGCCCTGACACACCCGGACGGCCGTTCGGACCGTGGGGCGCCGCGACGGGGTGCGTGTGCCGTGTGGTCGTATATTCCGTAGCGTAGGCGTGGGGCAAGACCCACCGAATAAGGAGAATTTTGATGTCGTCCGTCGAGCTGAACACCAACTTCGGCCGAATCGTGCTGGAACTCAACGACGCCGAGGCGCCGAAGACCGTCGAGAACTTCCTGTCGTACGTGCGCAGCGGCCACTACGACGGCACGATTTTCCACCGGGTCATCAACGGCTTTATGATCCAGGGCGGCGGTTTCACCCCGGACATGTCCCAGAAGCCCACCCAGGCGCCCATCCAGAACGAGGCCGACAACGGGCTGAAGAACAACAACTACACCGTGGCGATGGCGCGGACGAACGACCCGCACTCCGCGACGGCGCAGTTCTTCGTCAACGTCTCGGACAACGCCTTCCTCAACTACTCGGCGAAGACGCCGACCGGCTGGGGCTACGCCGTGTTCGGCAGGGTCACCGAGGGCCAGGACGTCGTCGACTCCATCAAGGGGGTCAAGACGGGCAGCCGTGGCGGCCACCAGGACGTCCCGACGGAGCCCGTGGTCATCGAGTCCGCCAAGGTGCTCGGCTGACGCACACCGCCGGGGCGGCGCCGGTCCGCCGGTGCCGCCCGTGCCGCGGGGCCGGTGGCGGGGTTCAGGCCGCCGCGCCGGTGCCGGGTCCGAGCCGCCGTAGCGTGGCCTCGATCCGGGACAGTACGGCCTGCTGCTGGGCCACCAGGTAGAAGTGGCCTCCCGGGTACACGTGCAGTGCGAACGGGCCGTCGGTCTCCTGGGACCAGGTCCGGGCCTCCTCGGGGGTCACCCGGGGGTCGGCGTCACCCGTCAGCGCGACGAAGGGGCGGCTCAGCCGCGGCCCGGGGGTGCGCCGGTACGTCTCCACCGCGCGGTAGTCGGCGCGCAGCGCGGGCAGGATCATCTGCAGCAGCTCCTCGTCCTGGAGCAGGGCCGCGTGGGTGCCGTCGAGCTTGACGACCTCCGCGATCAGGCGCGCGTCGTCGCCCAGGTGGACGTTCTCGACCCGCTCGACGGAGGGGCCCCGGCGCCCGGAGACGAAGATCACCTCGGGCGGCCGGCCCGCGTCCTCCAGCAGCCGGGCCAGCTCGAAACCGACCAGGGCGCCCATGCTGTGCCCGAACAGGGCGAGCGGTGTGCCGTCCCGTTCGTCCAGCGCGCGGAACACGCCCCGCGCCAGCTCCTGGACGGATGCCAGGGGAGGTTCCGCGAGGCGGTCCTGGCGGCCGGGGTACTGCGCCGCGAGCACGTCCACCGCGGGTGACAACGCCTGGGAGAAGGGCCGGTAGAAGCTCGCGGAGCCGCCGGCGTGCGGCAGGCAGAGCAGCCGCGGCGCGCCCGGTGTCGGCTGGTGAAAGCTGCGCAGCCACAGACGGTGCTCCGCGCTGGACCGGTCGGCCATGTGTCCCCCTTGGTGGAACGTTCCGGTTCTGCGGACGGTCGAAGGGTGTTGCCGCTCGGCCGAAGACGCTACCAGGGCGACGGACTCGCGGGGCACAGGGGCGTGACCGTGCAGCCATGCGCCACACTGCGGCCGCGGAGCGCATCGGCCCGCGTCCCGCATGCACACCGTGTCCGCGCAAGCTGTCGCTGTCCTCGACCCGCCCGGCGCCATCTACTGCGGATAGAGCGCCGGCCCGATCTACCAAGGTTCGCGGTCGTCACTTCGCGAGGAGGCCGGAGGCGACCCAGAGGCGACGACCAGGGCCTGCGAGTGCACCGATGTCACCGAGATAGTCCGTCAGGCGCTCGGCCGAAGCCCGGAGGACGGCGCGGCGATGTCCGCTGGCCTTGGCCTGCGCAATGGCTTCGCGCCTGTCCAAGCCCACCTGGGTGTAGACGTCGGGGTGGATCAACGCGCTGGAGAGAAAACAAGCCGCTGAGCCGGCGATGATGCGGGCGCTCTCGGCCTTCCAGCGCGCGCAGGTGGCCATCTGGCGACGCAGTTCGTCTCGGGCGTAGCGGACGTGGCGGGCTTCCTCGATCACGTGGATGCGGGTGACGCCTCGGACGAGAGGTTGTACTCGCTCGTCGGGGAAGGTGAGTCGCTGCATCCAGTCGTAGATCTCCTCGACGACCAGAGCCGCTGTGAAGGAGGCGGGGGTCGGTGAGAACGTCTTGAGGAGGCGGGCCAGGCTGCGGTACGGCCAGCGCATCTCGTAAGCGGGTAGGCCGCATCTGGCCAGCAACCGTCCGAACATCAGCGAGTGCCGGCACTCGTCAGCGATCTCGGTCAGGGCGTACTGCGTGTGCGCGCTGGTCGGCGGCTGGTCGAAGATGTGCCGGAGGAGCAGTTGCATCAGGATGATCTCCATGCCGATGCCGAGGGAGCTGGTGGACGCCCATTCGTGCCGGGAGAGTTCGATGCGCTGCTCGAGTGACATCCGCTGCCACAGCGGGGTGTCGTAGAGGGAGACCAGTTCCGGGGGCCAGAACCACTTGTGTGGTTCCAGAGGCTGGTCCCAGTCGAGCTCCGTGTCGGGGTCGAAGGAGTGCTTGCGGGAGGCGGAGATCAGGCGCTCGGCGATACGTTCACGGTCCGGGATCGGCCCAGGGGTGGTCATGTCGGAACTCCCTTCCGAGCCGTCGGCCCGAGGCCGGTGGGGTGAAGGGCCGCCTTGGGCCACAGCCGCTGCAGGGGCCGGGGAAGCCACCAGTTGGCGGCCCCGGCCAGCTGCATGACCGCGGGTACCAGGAGCGGCCGGACGAGCAGGGCGTCCAGACAGACCGACAGGGCGACGGTGACGGCGACGCACTTGAGGTTGGTGACCGGGGCGGCCGCCAGGGCCAGAAGCACGATGAGCACCAGGGCGGCGGAAGCGGTGAACAGCGGTGCTGCGGCCTGGAGCCCTTCGGCGGTGGCATGGGCGGTGTGGCGGGTGCGCCGGTAGGCCTCGCCGATGCGGGCCAGTAGCAGGACTTCGTAGTCCATGGACAGGCCGAAGGCCAGGAAGAAGGCGATCGGCGGCAGCATGAGATTGGTGGTGCCGGTGGGTTGGAAGTCGCCCACCAGCCACCGCAGATGCCCTTCCTGGAAGACGTAGACGAGCGCTCCGAACGTGGCTGTGAGGCTGAGGAGGTTGAGTAGGAGGGCTTTGAGGGGGAGGAACAGGCTGCGGGTGAAGACGAAGAGGAGGGCCAGCGTGGCCGCCGCCACGACGGCGAGGGCTTCGGGCAGTCTCCGCGCGAGGAGGGCCTGGGTGTCGAGGAACTCCGCAGTGGCTCCGCCGATAACGGGCTGGACGGAGGCCGGCTGGTCGTGGAGCCGGTGGACCAGGGTGGCAGCCGAGGACGTGTACGGGAGTGCGGGGGTATTGAGGGCGAGCCAGGTGCCGGCGGGGCCCGCGAACCGGTGTGCTCCTTCGCAGGCGTCCGCGGTCTGTGACCTCGCGGGGACGAGGCAGGGACGGCCTACGGGGTGGCCGTCGAGGTAGGTGCCGGTGGCGGTACGTAGCCCCTGTACCCCGGGCAGCGCGGAGAGGTGGCGGGCGTAGGTGTCGAGTTGGGCGGCGCGGGTGCGGTCGGCTGGCTGCCACCGGGGCATGACGACGTCGATCTCGGTACGCATCTGAGGGAAGCGTGTGTGGAGTGCCTGGGTCGCTTTGACCACGGCGGCGTCGCGGGGCAGGGCGCGTTCGTCGTGCAAGCCGAAGGCGACGTGCCGGAAGGGCAGAGCGAGCAGAAGCAGGAGGGTGCCCGTGAGGACGAGGACACTCAGCGGGCGGCGCATCACGGCAAGGGCCAGGCGGTGCCAGCGGCCCGCAGCTCGCGGGTCGGTCCGCCAGCGGGCAAACCGGTCACGGGCGGCGAGGCGTTCGCCGAGGCAGGCGAGGGCGGCCGGGATGACCAGCAGGGAGGCAGCGGCAGCGAGCAGGACGACGCTGATGCCCGCGAGCGCGAGGGAACGCAGGAAGTACAGCGGGAACAGCAACAGGCCCAGCAGGGAGACGGCGACGGTGCCGGCGGAGACCGCGATCACGCGTCCGGCGGCTGCGGTGGCGTGTTCCAGGGCCTTCTGGTGCGGCAGTCCGGCGCCCCGCTCTTCGCGGTAGCGGGCCACGATGAACAGGCTGTAGTCCATCGCCAGTGCCAGGCCGACGGCGGTGGTGAGGTTGAGGGCGAAGGTGCTCACCGGGGTGAAGGCCGCGATGCCGCGCAGGATGGCGGCGGAACCGGTGATGGCCACGGCGCCGACGGCGAGCGGGAGGCAGGCGGCGGTGACGCTGCCGAAGACGAAGACGAGCAGGGCGAGAGTAGCGGGCAGTGCCAGCATCTCCATGCGGAGCATGGCGCGTTCGCTGGCCTGCTCGACAGCGCGGGTGATCACCGCTTCGCCGGTCGCCTGGATGTCCAGGGGGCCGCGGTGCCGGGAGGCGGTCGCCACCGCTGTGTCGGCAGTGGTCCGTTGGGTTCGCTCGTCGCCGCTTAGCCACAGGGCGATCACGGCCGTGCGCTGGTCGGTGGAGCGCAACAGCGGGTCGGGGGACGGCCGCGAAGCCGTCTGTGCGGTGGCCGGGCTGACGGGGCCGGTCCAGTAGGAGTCGGCTCCGCGCACACCGGGGATCTGCCGCAGGCGCTCCACAAGCTGGATACCGGCCGCTCGGGTGGTGGGGTCGTCCACGGTGCGGGGGCCGGTGGCCAGGATCACGACGGGTGGGGCGCCGGCGTGGGGGGACTGGGCCAGCACGGAACGGGCGTGTGCAGAGGGTGAGCAGGGGGCCAGCCACCCGCCGTCGGCGAGGTGGCCGACCAGACCGAAGGAGAGCAGCCCGCCCGCGACGGTGAGGAGGAGGGCGGCGGTCAGGATGCCGCGGCGGCGGCGCGACGCCCAGCGCGCCAGCGCCGCCAGCGGTGCGGCGGCCAGGCCGCCGGGGTGCGAAGGAGTGCTCACGTGGGGTGGTTCCTCGCGACGGGACCGGCTCATTGGCCGGACGGGGTGGAAGCGGAGCTGTCGGCAGGTGCCTGGTAGCCCAGGCGGATCAGGGCGCGCCGGGCGAGGTCGGTGATGCCTCGGGCGTTGAGGAACTCCAGGGTGGGCAGTTCGCAGCCCAGGTGGCGTCGGGCGGCGATGACGGCTTCGGCGGCCATCAAAGAATCCAGACCGAGCTGGTCCAGGCGGCGGTCGCGGTCCAAGCGGGCGGGATCGGTCTGCAGGATGTCGGCGAGGACTTGGGCGATCGCGTCCGCTGCGAGGGTCAGGGCCTGTTCCGGGGTGGCGGTGGACAGGCGGTGACGCAGCTGGTCGGGGGCGTCGTCGACCGAGCTGTGCGCGGGGATGAGGCCGGCGAGGCGGGGCGTCTGGACGGCTGGCATCATGCTGCGGATGCGGGCCCAGTCGATGCGGGCTGCGGCGGTGACGGCGATGTGCCGGGCGGCGGCGTTCTCCAGGGCGGTGCAGGCTTCTGCGGGGGTGAGGGTGTCCAGCCCCAGGCGGGCGAGAAGGTCGGTGATGCCGTGGCGGGCGGCGTAGCCGGTCTCGCCGATGGCGCCGAAGGCGACGGTGGTCCCGGCCCGTCCGGTGGCTTGCCGGTTGCGGGCGAGGGCTTCGAGGTAGCTGTTGGCGGCGGTGTAGTTGGCCTGGTAGGGGTTGCCGAACCAGGCGGTCACCGAGGAGCACATAGCGAACAGGGGAAGGTCGCGGTCCCGGGTGAGGGTGTCCAGGAGGGCCGCGCCGAGCATCTTGGGTTCCAGCGCGCTGCGCAGGCGCTGGTCGTCGAGTTCGGCCAGCGGAGCGTCGTCCAGACACATCGCGGCGTGGATCACGCCACCCAGCGGGTGCCCTGCGGCATCGAGGGCGTCCAGGACGCGGCGCAGGTCGGTTTCGCGGCTGACGTCGGCGGTGTGGGCCGTGGCACAGGCGCCACGGTCGGCCAGGGCGCGGATCAGATCGGTGGCACCGGGGCTTTGGGGGCCGCGGCGACCGAGCAGGGCCAAGTGCCGGGCACCGAGGTCTACCAGGCGGTGGGCGAGGGCCGCGCCCAGGCCGCCGAGACCGCCGGTGATCAGGTAGGTCGCCTCCGGTGAGAGCTGCAACGGCGGACAGGTCTGTTCGACGGCGGGTGGTTCCTGGAAGGTGATGACGACCTTGCCCAGGTGGCGGGAGCGTTGCAGGACGCGCAGGGCTTCGCCGATGCGGGCGGCCGGGTAGGTCAGGTGGGGAAGGGGCGGGTAGGTGCCGTCGGCGATCCGCTGGGTGGTCTCGTCGAAACAGGTTCCGGCCTGCGGCAGGCGGTGGGTGATGAGCTGGTGGGCGTCGATCCCGAAGAAGGCGATGTTGTTGGCGAACGGACGCAGCGCCAGCGGGGTGGCGGCGTAGATGTCGCGCTTGCCGAGTTCCAGGAACCGCCCACCGGGTCGCAGGAGTTCCAGGCTGCGGGCGATGGCTTCACCGGCGAGGGAGTTGAGGACCACGTCCACGCCCTGGCCGGCGGTGAGAGCGTGGATCTGGTCGGCGAAGTCGAGGGTGCGCGAGTCGAGGACGTGCGGGACGCCGAGCATGCGCAACAGGTCGCGTTTTGCGGGGGTGCCGGCAGTGGCGATGACCGTGGCGCCGCAGGACCGGGCGAAGTGGAGGGCCGCCAGGCCGACGCCGCCGGCTGCGCCGTGGACCAAGACGGTCTCACCCGGCTGAAGTCGGGCCAGGCGCTCCAGGGCGTGGTGGACGGTGAAGTAGACCACCGGCACGGTGGCGGCCTCGGCGTAGGACATCCCGTCGGGGATGGCAGCGACGAGGCGGGCCGGCGCGGTGACGTGGGAGCTGAGGCTGCGCGGCGCGAGGGCGTAGACGCGGTCGCCGGGTGCCACGTGCGTGACGGCTGCGCCGACGGCGGTTACGGTGCCGGCGCACTCCAGGCCCAGGGCCGGGCCGTCGGGCAGGGGTGCCTCGGCGCCGGGCGGCAGCAGGCCCGCGGCGAGCATGACGTCGCGGTAGTTGAGGGCGGCGGCCTGTACGGCGATCACCACCTCGTCGTCGCCCGGCCGGCGGGGGTGTTCGGGGGTCCAGGCCAGCGAGGGGTGCAGACCGGTCTCCCGCAGGCGCAGGGTGTAGGGGACGTCGGGAGCGGGAGCCGCGGTGGTGGGCCGGGCAGCGAGGGTGCGGGGCACGAACCGCCCGCCGCGGGTGAGAACGATTTCGTCTTCGTCGCCGGGGTGGAGGAGTTCGGCCACCAGGCGCCGGGCGTCGTCTTCGGGGCGCGGGCTGTCGTCCAGGGAGATGCGACGCACGGTCAGCTGGGGGTGCTCGTTGGCCAGGGAGCGGGTCGCGCCCCACACTGCTGCGTCCTGCGGGGCGCGCGGGTGCTCGGGGGCGGGGTGGATGCCGCTGGGTCGGGTGATGATCCAGAGGTGAGCGGTGGCACCGGGGGGGAGGCCGGCGCAGGAGGCCGCCAGGGTGCGCAGGGCGGCGAGTCGAGAGGTGCTCTGGTCGGTCGCTGCGGCCGGGGAGTCGGGCTCGGGATCGGCGTCGAAGAGCAGGACCAGGCGCGGATGCGTGCCGTCGCCTGCCGGGCGCTCCCAGGCGTGGGTGGCTTCTGCCCAAGGAGACATCTGAACGTGGGCACCCGCACGCGCGAGGGCGTCGGTCAGGGCGCCGGCCACAGGGCTGCCGGGACACTCGGCGGCGATCACCCAGGGACCGGTTTCGGTGGCCGTCGGCGCGGTTGGGCGAGGGGCGGACTGGAGGCGTGGGGCGCGGCGGGCGCAGAGGACCGAGTAGGCGAGATCGGGCAGGGGCTGGTCGTGACCGAGCTGGGCGATGTCGTCGAAACCGCAGGCGCGCAGCAGCGGAGCCCACGCGTCGGCGGGCAGCAGGGGCGAAGTGGACCGTAGGTCGGTGTCGGTGAAGCTCCAGAACCCCTCCAGCGGACCGAAGCAAGGGGCCAGCAGGGCGGCGTCATGGGTCTCGAAAGCCAGCAGCTGGCCGCCGTCGGCCAGCAGCCGGACGATGTGGCCGAGGGTCTGGCGCAGGTCAGCGGTGGCGTGCAGAGCGTTGGTGGCGATCACCAGGTCGAAGTCGGCGTCGGCGAAACCCTGCTCGGCGGGGTCGGCATTCAGGTCCAGGCAGCGATAGTCGATGAAGTCGTGGTCGGCGAAGCGGTCGCGGGCGTGGGGGAAGAAGCCGGCCGACAGGTCGGTGAAAGTGTAGGTAGTGCGCTCGGCGGGCAGTTCGGGCAGCAGCACGGCGGTGGTGCCGCCCGTGCCGGCACCGACCTCCAGGATCCGCAGCGGCCGGTCGGCCGGCCAGGCGCGGACCTGCTCGCGGACCAGGGCGCGCAGCAGCCGGTTGTGGAAGTGCGGTTGGGCGGCGTCGCTGTAGAAGTACTCGATCAGGTGGCGGTCGGGGGTGTCGAACAACAATTGCAGCGGGTCGCGGTCGCCCCTCAGCACCTGGTCCAAGTGCAGGCAACTGCGGCCGAACAAGGTGGCCTCGACGGCGTGACGCGGGGAGTCGCGCATGACCTGCTGGAACAGCTCCCGCCCCCGGGTGCGCGCGGGCAGACGCCACCGCACCGGCCCGCCGGTGTCGCCGATGTGTTCGATGACGCCGCGGGCGGTGTCGACGAGCAGGGCAGCCAGGCGCGCGTGCTGGGGCAGCATGCCTGCCGCCACCAGGTCCTCGATGGTGAAGTCGCGCACCTCGCCCAGCAGGCGGGAGAAGGCCTCGGCGATCAGGTGGGAGCAGCACTCGCGCAGGCGCCCCAGGGCCCGGTCGTGGCCGTCTCGGCGCCAGTCGGTCTCCAGGCGGTCGCGGCCGGGTCGGCAGGCCGCTGCCAGGGCAGCGGGCGCGGGCAGGGGGGCTCGGCGAGGCGGCTCGGTGGGTGCGGGAGCGGCGCGCAGCACGGTGGCCAGCTGCTGCACCGGGTCGGTGGCAGTGGCCAGGCGGCGGAGCCTGGCGCCGCCGATCTCCAGGCAGACCTCGCCGTCGGGGCCGGCCACGGTGATGTCCCAACACTGCTCCCACGGGCTGCTCTCGCGGGCACGCAGGTGGATCACGCCGGTGGAGGGTGGGGTGCGCCATACCCGCAGCGCCTCTACCCCGATGGGCAGGAACGGCTGGTAGGAGTCACCAGTGATGGTGAGGGGCGCGCCGGTTTGCAGGGCCGCGTCCAGCAGGGCCGGGTGAACGTGGTAGCCGTCGGCGGGCGCCTTGAGGTGGTAGGAGGCGAGGACGTCGCCCTCGGACACGTGCAGGTCGGTGAGGACCTGGAAGTCCGGGCCGTAGGTGAGGCCGGTACGCCGGGCGCGGGCGTAGTGCTCGGCCGCGTCCAGCCGGATACGGGTGTGGGCTCGCAGGGCGGCGGTGTCCACAGGCGGCGGGGCCTGGGTCAGCAGGCGCCGTACGCGGGCGTGGGCGTGCGGCTGCCACGGCGTCTGGTCACTGGTGCGGGCTGCGACCTGCAGTGCCTGGTCCTGCTCGTTCAAGGAGACCTGCACGCGCACGTCCGCGTTCTCGTCGTCCCACGGCAGGTCCAGGGCGCGGGTGATGAGCAGGTGGTGGACTTCCACCGGTGCGTCGTGCACGAGGTGGCCGGCGGCCAGGGCCATCTCCAGGTAGGCGGCGGCCGGCATGACCACCGAGCCGGCGACCTGGTGGTCCGCCAGCCAGGGCAGGCGGGCGGGCTCGACCAGGGTGGACCAGGTGGGCTGGCGGACGGCTGCGGGAGCGCCCAGCAGCGGGTGCTGGACAGGAGCTGTCTCACCGGTGACACGAAGCCACCACTGGGGGTCACCGTGCCAGTGACGTTCACGCTGCCAGGGGTATGCGGGCAGGTCGGCCACCTGGCCGGCACTGGGGAAGAAGGCGTCCCAGTCGGCACGGGCACCGGCGGCCAGCAACTGGGTGACGGCGTTGGCCGCAGATGCCGGGCCGGGCACGGCGCGGGTGCCGGTACTCACCACCGCGGTGGGCCGTTCGGACGCCTTGGCGGCCTTGCGCAGGTAGGGGCGAAGCACTGGGTGGGGGCCGATCTCGACGAAGGTGTCGTGGCCGTCGTCGAGCAGGGTGCGCAGCGCGGGGCCGAACAGGACCGGTTCGCGGACGTTGCGCCACCAGTAGTCGGCGTCGAGTGCCTCGCCCGGACAGGGGCCGCCGGTGACGGTGGACAGGAACGGGATGCGGGCAGATGTGGGGCGCAGGCCCTGGAGGGCGGACAGCAGCTCTTGCTCGATGGGGTCCATGGCCCGGCTGTGGAAGGCGTAGTCCAGTTCAAGGAGCCGGAAGAACACCCCGCGGTCCTCCAGGGCGCGGCCAAGGACGAGCAGATCGCGTTCTGGGCCGCATACGGTCACGTCTCCTTCACCGTTGACCGCGGCGATTTCCAAGGCGCCCGTGTGGGGGGCCAGTTCCTTGGCCGCCTGCTCGGCGGGCAGACCGACCGCCGCCATCCGCCCTCGGCCGCGCGTCGCGGCCTGGGCGCGGCTGCGGGCGGCGACCACCCGGGCCGCGGTGGGCAGGTCGAGAGCGCCTGCGACGTGGGCGGCGGCGATCTCGCCGACGCTGTGCCCCACTACGGCGGCGGGTCGAATGCCGTGGGCGGCGAGCAGTTCGGCCAGGGCGATCTGGTAGGCGAACAGCAGCGGCTGGGCGACCTCGGTCGCCTCCACGCGCAGCGGATCGGCCGTCGCCATCTCCTCGCACACCGACCAGCCCAGGTAAGGGGCCAGGGCGTCGTCGACGCGCCGCACGGCGGCATCGAAGTCAGGCTCCTCGCGCAGCAGGTCCGCGCCCATGCCAGCCCACTGCGAGCCGTTGCCGGAGAAGGCGAAGACGACCCGCCCGTCGGCCACTGCCTGCCCGGTGGCCGAGCCGACGGGCGGGGGTGTGGTGCCCTGCGCCAGGCCCTGCAGCGCCTGCGCCGCCTCGCCCGGGGTGCGGGCGAGGACCACGGCACGGTGCGGGTGGGCGGTACGCCGCCGGGCCGCGGTCCACGTCAGGTCGTAGAAGGCGCGCGGGTCCTCGCTGGTGAGGTGCTGCGCCAGCCGGGCGGCCGCGGCGTCCAGCGCTTGGGGCGTGCGGGCCGAGACGACGACCGGCAGTGGCCCGGCGTGGGCCGTCCCCTGCTCGCGGGCCCGGTCCGGAGCGGGGGCGGTGGTCAGGACGACGTGGGCGTTGGAGCCGCCGAAGCCGAAGGAGTTCACCCCCACCGTGAGCGGCCCCTCGGCGGCGAGCGGCAGTGTTCGGGTGCACGGCTGCAGCTTCCAGGCCGAGAAGTCGATGTCCGGGTTGAGTGGCTCGGCGTGCAGGGTGGGCGGAACGCGGCGGTGCTTGAGCACCAGCAGGGCCTTGAGCAGCCCGGCCATGCCGGAGGCGGCCTCGAGGTGGCCCAGGTTGCTCTTGACGGAACCGATGGGCAGTGCCCCCGTGGTGCGGCATGCGCCCAGGGCGCGGCCGATCGCCTCACACTCGACGGGGTCACCTGCCGGCGTGCCGGTGCCGTGAGCCTCCAGGTATGCGAGCTCGTCCGGGGACAGCGCGGCTCGGGCATAGACCTGCTCCAGCAGCGCGGCCTGGGCGTCGGCGCTCGGCAGCGCCAGACCGGTGGTACGGCCGTCGCTGTTGGCCCCGCTGGCGCGGATCACCCCGTGCACGCGGTCCCCGTCGGCCAGCGCGTCAGCCAGGCGCTTGAGGATGACCACGCCGCCGCCCTCGGCGCGCACATAGCCGTCGGCGTCGGCCGAGAAGGAGCGGCATCGCCCAGTGGGCGAGAGCATGGCGGCGGCGGAGAACCCAGTGAAGTTGAAAGGGCTGAGCAGGACGCTGACGCCGCCGGCCAGAGCCGTGCGCGCGGTACCGGTGCGCAGGGTCTCGCAGGCCTGGTGCAGGGCGGTCAGTGCCGAGGAGCAGGCGGTGTCGACCGCCATGCTGGGCCCGTGCCAGTCGAACAGGTGGGAGATGCGGTTGGCGGCGTTGGTGGCGGCCAGTCCTGCCATGGTGTAGGCGCTGGGGGCACTGCTACCGCAGACCTGCAGGTCGGCGTAGTCGTGGCCGGAGATGCCGATGAAGACCGCCGTGTCCGAGCCGGTGACCGCTTCCTGGTCGATGCCCGCGTCGTCCAGTGCCTCGACGGCCATCTCCAGCAGCAACCGGTGCTGGGGGTCCATGCGGGAGGCCTCGCGGGGCGAGATCCGGGTGAAGTACCCGCTGTCGAAGCCGGTGACGTCCTCCAGGAAGCCACCGGCGGCGGTGTAGCTGCGGTCGCCCCGGCGTCGCTGGGTGTCGACGAAGCGCGCGGTGTCGAAGCGGTCGGCCGGCACTTCGCCGACCAGATCCCGGCCCTCGCACAGCGCCTGCCACAGGTCGCCGAGGTGGGTGATGCCTCCGGGGAGCCTGCATGAGGCGCCCACGACGGCCACGGCCTGGTCGAGACGCGGTGCAGGACGAACTTGGGTGGGCACGGGTCTCCCAGGGGCTCGGCAGCGGGCAGTACGGATGTGGCGCAGCCAGGCGACGACGCGCGGGGCGGCCGTTGCGGATCATAGGAAGCTCTGGTCGTCCGCCCGGAGTTGTGAAAGGGCAGAGCATCCTGCATCGAAGGTGCTGCCCTGCAGGTCCGGCCCGGGTAGGGCCGTGCGGTGCCCCGGCGGCGGGGCTGAGGCGATTCACCAGCACGGGTGACGGAAGGTCATATCGTCGCGTGCGGGCCGGTAGTGTCCGCGCTGCATCCGGTCCGGCCCCTGTGGGCCGTCGGCACCGTAGTCGACGCGCTGCTGCCGCGTCCTGGGCTTCACCGGTGCGCTGGTTCCAGGTGACCGTGCCCGTCAGGGGCGGCGGGCGCCGCTACAGGGAAGGTCTGCCATGAGCGTCTCGCCGCCCGGTACCTCAACGGCCCGCGCCGATCTGACGGCATGCCGGTGGTGGCGGCCGTGCACGGTCCAGGTCGTCGGCGAGCCCGCACCCGGGCAGCAGGCGGTGGCGGCGTTCGCCGAGCGGCTGGTGGCCGCCTTCGAGCACCAAGGGCACACCGTGGTCGACCGCTCCCACGGTGACGTCGATCTGCTGCTGATGCACGCACACGTCCCCGAGGGACCGCAGCCGCTGCAGGTACGCATCCCCGAGCAGTGCCCGCCGCCGAGCGCCACGCTGCGTCAGAGTCACGGCCTGCGTCGCGCCCCGCGCCACCTCGTCGCGCTGGTCGAGATCGCCGAGCGGCTCAGCGTCCTGCCTCACGCGCAGGTGGTGGCCGCCGCCCGTACCGCCATGGCCCGCCTCGGTGCGGCCAAGATTGTGTTCGTCACGCGTGGCAGTGCCCCAGGGCAGGTGACGGAGGTGACCCTCTGCACCATGGAGGGCGGTCATCCCACCGAGCACCGCGCCATCGCCGAGGGCATCCGTGACCGCCTGGTCACCACCGCCTGTGCCCAGGACGTCGCCGAGCACTACGACATCGTCCGCGACGCCCTGCCCGCCGACGCGTGGCAGGCCAGCCCCACGCCCGACGCGCTGGCTCAGGCCGGCCGGAGGATGGGGCAACTGGGTCTGCTGCCCGACCCGGTGCGGCTCACCGACTTCGTCTCAGAGCAGCTAGCAGACATGTACGAGCTGTACATGGGAGTGCGTGGCTACAGCGAGGGAATGCTGTTCGCCTACGACCCCGACCTGGACTGCCTGCTGGTCACCGGCTCCGGCAGCTGGGACGTGGACAAGCGCTCGCTGACCCGCGAGCAGATCGTGGCCGTGGAACCGCGCCTGATCGGCGGCAAGCGCCTGCGTGTGCTGGCCCCCTGCGACACGCTGCCCGTGCAGCCTTCGGTGGAGACCTGGGAGATCTGCGCACTCATGGAGGCCGTTCCCACCGTCCGCGTGAGCCGGACCCCGGCCGGCCAGTGGCAGCTGGACCCGGCCGGCGAGCGCGAGGTGCCTCTGATCCGGGCGGGCATCCACGCCCACGTCGGCGTCACCTCCAGCGACACGGCGGTCATCGAGACGGTGGAGCCGGACCGGGTGGAATTTCCCTACGGCTTCGGCTGCGGCACCGACCTGACCACAGAGGTCGCCCGCACCACCATTGCCCGCTCCGCCGCCGTCCACGACCCGGAAGACGAACGGAAGTACGTGCGCTGGCCGTTGCTCTACCACGGGGAGATGGCCGTCGAGCTGTGGAAGCCAGGCCTGCCATCCACCCCCTTCCAGGGTCTGCTCGACCTGTACGGAACGGGGGTGCGCTACACGCCCGACGACGTCCCCCAGCCGTTGTAGGCCTGTCGAGCCGACCCACATGCCCACCGCTGTCATCACCGGAGCCACCTCCGGCATCGGCCGCGCCTTCGCCGCGCGACTGCACCGCCGCGGATACGACGTAACGCTCGTGGCCCGCACCACCGTTGACCTCCACGAAGTCGCCGCATCCTTGCAGCGCCCCGGCCGGTCGGTGCGGGTTCTGGCCGCCGACCTGGCCGACAGCGCCGGTCGCGACCGCATCGCGGCCGCCCTCACCCAGGACGTGCCCGACCTGCTGGTCAACAACGCGGGTGTCGGCCTGGCAGGCGCCTTCCCTTTCACCGACCCCGCTGCGGAGCGGAACCTGCTGGAGGTGAATGTGATGTCCGTGCTGCACACCACCCAGGCTGTCCTGCCCGACATGCTGCGCCGGGGCAGCGGCGCCGTCGTCAACGTCGCCTCGGTCGCCGGCTGCGGCCCGGCCTGGCTGGCCAGCACCTACCCGGCCAGCAAAGCCTGGGTCCTGGCCTTCACCGAGTCCACCGCCCGCTCCGCTGTGGTCCGCCGCAGCGGGGTCCGCATGATGGCCCTGCTGCCGGGCTACACCCACACCGCCTTCCACGCCCGTGCCCACATGGGCACCGGCCACCTTCCGGCGTGGCTATGGCTAAGTACGGATCAGGTAGTGGACGCCGCCCTGCGCGACCTGGACCGCGGCCGCGCCGTCAGCATCCCCTCGCTGCGCTACCGTGCCGCAGCCTGGGCACTGCGCCATGCTCCCCACCGGGTCAGCGCGGCGCTGGCCTGGGACTTCAGCACCGGTGCGGACACCGTCCCATGAGCCGCCGCCTCCTTCCCGGCCGCCGGTCCGCGCCGCCCCGGACCGAACGGCCGGCAACCCTGTTCCAGCCGGGTCTGTCCCTGCGATACCTGGTGGGCGGCAGCCGCGCCTTGCTGGCCGGGGCCGCCGCGGCGGCCAGCGGCGCAACGATTGCGGGCCTGGCCCTGCCTTGGGCGGTCAAGGCCGCGGTGGCGGCCCTGGCACGGCACCAGCCGGTCACCGGCCCGGTGGCGTGGCTGGCCGCCGCCGCCCTCGGGGCCGCTGCCTGTCAGGCCGGCTGCGGTTGGCTGCTCGCCCGGTTCGAGGAACGTCTCGTTCGCCGCCTGCGCCATCGCGTCGCCGGCCACGTCCTGCGCCTACCACTCCCCGTAGTCCACACCCACGGCGCAGGCGACCTCACCGCCCGGATCACCTCCGACGCCGCCCTGACGGGCACCGTGGTCGCCACCGCCCTGGTCCACCTGCCGGTAGCCGCTATCGGCACCGTGGCCACCCTCGCCGTCATGGCCTGCCTGGATCTACCGCTGACCGCCCTGGCCGCGGGCTCCTTCGCACTCGCCGGGCTGCCCCTTGCCAGCGTGCTGGCCCGCACCCGGCGGGCGGCCACAGCACAGCAGGAGGCACTGGCCCGCCTGGCCCAGCGTCTGACTGCGCAGTTGGCCGTGCTGACTACCCTCAAAGCCCACCGCCGGGAGGCCGCTGCCGCCGAAGCACTCGACCAAGACGCCGCTGATCTCGGTTCCGCCTCAGCCACCGCCGCCCGCCTCCACGCCCTCATCGGTCCTCTGGTGGGGCTGGGACAGCAACTGGCCCTGGTGACCGTCACCTCGGCCGCGGCCTGGCGCATCGCGTCCGGCGCCTTGTCCCCTGCCGCCTTCAGCGCCTTCTTCTTCGCCCTCCTCTACCTCTCCTCCCCTCTCACCGTCACCGCCCTCGGTCTGGGACAGCTGAGGACCGGCCTGGCCGCCCGCTCCCACCTCGAACGCCTGCTCACCCTGGCCCCCGAAGCCGAAGCACCTCTTGCAGGGCGCCCCTGCTCCCCGGCCTGCTGCACGGCCCGCACGGCCGTGACCTTCAGGGACGTCACCTTCGCCCACCCCGGGGCAGCTCCCGCTCTGCGCGACCTCTCCTTCACCGTCCCCGCCCGCGGCCTGACCGCCCTCACCGGACCTTCGGGCGCCGGAAAATCCACCGTCCTCGCCCTCATCGGCCGCTTCGCCCACCCCGGCCAAGGCCAGATCCACGTTCTGGGCGCCGAGATCGGCTCATGGTGGCTGACGGACCTGCGCCGCCGCGTCGCCTACCTGGAGCAGGAGCCCACCGTCCTGGAAGGCACCATCCGGCACAACCTCCAGCCGGGGGCTACCGCCCCGTGGCGCGAGGCGGACCTGTGGCAGGCGTTGGAGACAGTCGGCCTGGGCGAGGCCGTACGCCGACTCCCAGCGAAACTGGACGCACCCTTGGGGCGCGGGCAGGATCTGTCCGGCGGCCAACGGCGCCGCCTGGCCCTGGCCCGTGTCCTGCTCACCGATGCCGACCTGTTCCTGCTGGACGAGCCGACCTCGCAACTGGATCCCGCCAGCGAGCAGCAGGTACTCCGAGCCCTGGCCCGTCTGTCCGCCGGCAGGCCGGTCCTCGTAGCCACCCACCAACCCGCAACGCTCCGCCGGGCATTGCACACCATCACCC
This sequence comes from Streptomyces sp. NPDC023481, assembly GCF_055560195.1. Taxonomy (NCBI): domain Bacteria; kingdom Bacillati; phylum Actinomycetota; class Actinomycetes; order Kitasatosporales; family Streptomycetaceae; genus Streptomyces; species Streptomyces sp. NPDC023481. The sequence continues at coordinate 85,067 of NZ_JBVHJE010000003.1, read as the reverse complement.
TCTCCCCGCCGCCACCCGCCGCCCCCGGCCCACACCCACCCGCACCGGTGCCACCCCACACCCGCGACGAGCGGCACCCGGCCACGGTGCGCGCCGCACCCGCCCCGTCGGCAGGTGCCACCCGGCGGCCTCCCGCGCCTCGCCCCCCTGTGCGCACCCGCCCCTCACCCCCCGAGAAGGACTCCGCATGAGCACCCGCCCGACCCACACCAGCGGCCCCCTGGACCGCATGTTCCTCAAGCACGGAACCGTCGCCGGATTGTTCCTGGACTTCGACGGGCCGGCCCCACACGACCAGCAGTTGGCAGCGCGCGTGCTCGACCGCGCTGCCACGCTGCCCGCCCTGCTCCTACGACGCCCCACCCCCGGCCGGCACCAGTGGCGCCCACACACCCGCCCCCTCCAAGGGGGTGCACACCTGCGTCCGGCTCTCCCACCGGGTCCCGGACAGGACCTGGACGCCACCACCAGCGCGCTCCTGCGCCACCCCCTACCCGCCGACCCCCACCCGCCCTGGGACCTGTGGCTACTACCCGACCCCGCCCACCACCGCTTCCGCATCTGCTACCGAGTCCACCACGCCCTCCACGACGGCGTCGGCGCGGCCCACACCATGCTCACCCTGCTCGCAGACCAGCCGGCCACCGGCCCCTACCCGCAACGCGCCGCCCCGCCCACCCTCCGGGGTGCCCTGCTGGCCGGGCGGGCCTTCCTCCGCGCCCTGCGCCCCCCGCCCTCCTGGGCCGTTCTCCAAGCACCCCCCACCCGCCAGATCCATTGGACCTGCCAGGATGTACGCGAACAGCTCGTACGTGATGCGGCCGAGACCCGCGGCGTCACCGTCAACGACCTGTGCCTGGCCGCGCTCGCCCAGGCCCTGCGTCGCTGGCACGACACCCACCTGGCCCCCGGCCAACCCTGTCCGGACCTGCCCGTCCTGCTGCCGCTGTCGCTGCGTCAGGCTCACGAGCGTCACGCCCCCGGCAACCGGCTGACCGGCCACCCCCTGGCCCTCCCCTGCTCCGCCCCTCATCTCGACCAGGCTGTCGCCCTGGTGCGCCGCCAGACCCACACCATGGCCTCTACCCGCGCCCGCGACGCCACCAGACTCGCCCTACGGCTCCTTCCCCCCCGGTTGGGCGAGTACGCCTGCGGCCTGATCACCGCCAAAAGAGCGGCCCCACTCGTCACCAGCAGCATCGTCCTGCCTGCCCCGATGACCTGCCTGGGCGCCCCCCTGCGCGCTGCGGCGATGTTCGGCGACCTCTATCACCAGCGGCTCGGCTACCTCTCCTTCACCCGTGCCGCCGGTGTCATCCGCTGCGGCCTGCTCCACGACGCCGCCCTGCCGGATGCGGCCGTCATCCCCCGTCTGTGGCAGGCCCAGTTGCCACCATCCTGACGCGCCTGTCGTGAACCCGCAGCGCCGTACGCCTGCACGCGGCTAGCGTTCCGCCGCAACGCCGCTCAGCGCCCCAACCGGGGTGGCGTCGATCCGCGCCCGCGGCGCGGGTGGCGCTGACCGAGCTCGGCCACCGGGGGGCGAACGCAAGCCCTGACCATGGCGGAGTGGAGAAGGGGCAGAGGGACGGAACCTGTGCCGATGTGGCCGTTGCCGGTTGCAATCCCCTTTGTCCATGCCGCCGAGCCCGACGTTGCGCCACAGCCGAAAGCCCGCGGTGACAGCCACTTCACGTCCGAGGTCTTCACATCCGTCGGCGAGGCCGGCGTCACCGGGTTCGCCGGCGCAAGGCAGCGCTGGGACGCTTTCCCGTACAGCAGCTTCAACGCAGCCTGCCCCTTCGCCCACGTGCCGCCATCGACCGGAGCCGGATGCGTCGCCCCTCGTCGACGCCAGTCCTCCCAGCGGGGAACGGGCCGGCCTCCTGCGGGATTGCCCACGTCGCCGACGCAGAACAGCCGCCATCCGAAGGCCACTCGACTCCCTCAGCTGCGACACGAGATGAGGCAACACAGCGTATGTCCACAGAACACAGGTACGTCTTCTGTGCCAGACGGTAGTTGACGGCGGCGAGCCGGTGGGCGCCTTCCCCCCCCCCCCCCGACCGTCGGTTGACGCGTCACACCCCGCTGCTTAGACTTCGAATCCAGAGCTGGACAACAAGTCGACGGAGGATGGCGTGGACGACGCCGGCGCGGGGCGGGACGGCGCGGACGAGCACCTCATCCGGGAGGCCGAGAAGATCGCCGTGGCGCTGGGCCGCATGTTTCCCGGCCTGTGCGAGGTGGTGCTGCACGACCTGCGGGACCCGGACCAGGCGATCCGCGCGATCGAGAACAACCTGTCGGGCCGTCAGGTGGGCGATTCCGCCACCGAGTTGGGGCTGGCCCGGATCGCCGACCCGCAGCACCCGAGCGTCATCCAGAACTACCCGAACCGGTTCCCCGACGGCCGCCCGGCGAAGTCCACGTCCATCGGCATCAAGAACGCCGCCGGGGAGTACGTCGCCGCCCTGTGCCTCAACCTGGACGTGTCCGTTCTCTCCCCGGTGACCCTTGCGTTGGCCAACCTCGTCGCCACGGACACCGAGCACCGCGACCGGCCGCTGGAGACCCTGCGGGACCGCAACGCGCGCGAGCTGCGCCGGGCGGTCGAGGCCCGCGCCGCCGAGCGCGCCGCCACCCCGCGCTCCCTCAGCCGGGAGGACAAGAGGGCGCTCGTACGGCAGTTGCAGCGCGACGGCTACTTCGACTCGCGTGACGCCGCGCAGACCATCGCGGACCTGCTCGGCGTGTCCCGGGCCACGGTCTACAACTACGCGAAGTGAAGGGGCCCTTGCCCATGTCCACCGCCGCCTCCTCCCCCGCCCCCGCCTCCCCCGCCGCCCGGACGCTGGCCGGCCCCGACACCCCGTTCGCCGTGGTCGACGTGCACCGGGCCCGGCGCAACATCGCCCGGCTGCGGGCGAGGGCGGACCGGCTCGGGGTCGCGCTGCGCCCGCACGTGAAGACGGCCAAGAGCCTCGACGCGGCCGCCCTCATGCACGACGGCGGCCCCGGACCCGTCACCGTCTCCACCCTCGCCGAGGCCGAGGCGTTCGCGGCGGCCGGTCACCGCGACCTCACCTACGCCGTCGGCATCGAACCGCACAAACTCCCGCGCGTGGTGGCCCTGGCGCGAGGCGGCGTCACCCTGCGCGTACTGCTGGACAGCACCGAGCAGGCGGCGTTCGTCGCGGCGGCCGCCCGGGAGGCGGGCATCGCCCTCCCCGCGCTGATCGAGATCGACTGCGACGGCCACCGCGGCGGTCTGCGGCCCGACGCCCCGGGCCTCGCGGGGATCGCCCGCGTCCTGCACGACGCGGGCTGCCTGGACGGCGTACTGACCCACGCGGGCGAGTCCTACTTCTGCCACACCGCCGGGGAACGGCGCGAGGCGGCGCGGAACGAACGCGATGCCGCGGTCGCCGCCGCGGAGCGGCTCCGCGCGGCCGGCCTGCCCGTGTCCACGGTCAGCGTGGGCTCCACCCCGACCGCCCACGCGGCCGACGACCTCACCGGGGTCACCGAACTCCGCGCCGGCACCTACGTCTTCTTCGACCTGGTGATGGCCGGCCTCGGCGTGTGCGGCCTGGACGACCTCGCCCTGTCGGTGGTGGTCACCGTCATCGGCCACCGCCCCGAGTACGGCTGGATCGTCACCGACGGCGGCTGGATGGCCATGTCCCGCGACCGCGGCACCGCCGCCCAGCCGCAGGACCAGGGCTACGGCCTGGTCGCCGACCTGGGCGGCACCCTGATCCCGGACCTGGTCATGACCGGCGCCAGCCAGGAACACGGCACCCTCACCGCCCGCAACGGCGCCGACCTGCCCGAACTGCCCATCGGCACCCGGCTGCGCGTCCTGCCCAACCACGCCTGCGCCACCGCCGCCCAGCACCACGGCTACCACGTCATCGACGGCACGCACGGCACGGCGGCGTCCGCGCCGGCGGTCGAGGCGTACTGGCCGCGCGTCACCGGCTGGTGACCCCCTCCCGCCCCTCCCCCGCCCAGGACACAGCGAGGATTCCCATGGCCGCCGCCCCCCTGCCCGTTTCGTTCGCCGACGTCCGCGAGGCCGCCGCCCGCCTCGACGGCGTCGCCCACCGCACCCCGGTCCTCACCTCCCGCACCCTGAACTCCCTTGTCGGAGCGGAGGTGTTCATCAAGGCCGAGAACTTCCAGCGTATCGGGGCCTTCAAGTTCCGCGGCGCCTACAACGCCGCCGCCCAACTCCCCCCGGACCAGCTCGCGAAGGGCATCGCGGCCTACTCCTCCGGCAACCACGCCCAGGCCACCGCGCTCGCCGCCCGTGAACTGGGGACCACCGCCGTCATCCTGATGCCCGAGGACGCCCCGCGCTCCAAGCGGGAGGCGACCGCCGGGTACGGGGCGGAGATCGTCACCTACGACCGCTACACCCAGGACCGCACCGCGCTCGGCCACGCCCTGGCCGAGGACCGCGGCCTGGCGCTCATCCCGCCCTACGACCATCCCCACGTCATCGCCGGCCAGGGCACCACGGCCCTGGAACTCCTGGAGGAGACCGGCCCGTTGGACGCGCTGCTGGTGCCGGTGGGCGGCGGCGGGCTCATCGCCGGCAGCGCCACCGCGGCGACGGCACTGCACCCCGGGATCCGTGTCATCGGCGTAGAACCGGAGGCGGGTGACGACACCAAGCGGTCCCTGGAGGCCGGGGCGCGGGTCACCGTCCCGGTGCCCCACACCATCGCAGACGGCCAGGCCCTGGACACGCCCGGCGCACTCACCTTCCCCGTCAACCAGCGCCTGGTGGACTCCATCGCCCTCGTCAGCGACGACGAGATCGTCACCGCGATGCGGTTCGCCTTCGAACGGCTGAAGATCGTCCTGGAGCCCAGCGGGGCCACGCCCCTGGCCGCCCTGCTGGCCGGACGCGTCGACAACCCGCCGCGACGGATCGGGCTCATCGCGTCCGGCGGCAACATCGACGTCGACCGCTTCACCGCCCTCACCCAGCGCCCGGGCCGAGGGTGACGCGGGGGTAGTCCCCACCTCGCCGCGGTGCGCCAGGATCGCGGCCCGCTTCGCCCTCACCGGTCGGGGACGTCATCGTCCTCCGGGTCGTCGTCGCCCCCTCACCCGCACGGTCGAACGGCCCGGAGATCGTCCCCGGGCCGGTGACAGCGCCGGGGACCGGGCGCCGGCACCGTTCGCGTCGCGGGCGGTCACGCTCCCGGCGGGTGATCTTGGCGTGGGTCCCGCAGGATGATCGCGGGCGCCCGGCCCGGAGTACGGCCGGCCGGGCGGTCGTACTCGCGCGCGGCCGAACGCCGCCCGATCCCCGCAGGGAGCAGCCCCCCATGGCGATGACGCAGACCTTGATACCGGCGCTCGAGGATGCCCAGCATGCCCATGCCGCAGCGCGCGACCGACTGCGGGCGGACGCGGAGGCCGCACCGCCCGGCCCGCACCAGCGGATGCTGCGACGCCAGGCCGACGACATGCAGGACCGGCTGCACAGCCTCGAACTCCATCTCCGGGGCCTTCGGCCCCGGGGCCTGCTCGGCGGTGTGACCGACATGGCGCGGTTCGCCGCCCGCACCACGGTGCGGACGGCCGCGCTCCCGCTGGCCCTCGGGCAGAAGGCGGTGACGGGTGTGATGGGCGGCCGGGGGCCGGCCGACGAGCGGCAGCTGCTGCGGAACACCGAGGACGAGTACGCCGCCGCGGCCCGGGCCCTCGCCACCACCCAGGCCGGCGAGGTCCTCGCCGACCAGGCCGAGGACCGCGTCACCCTCGACCTGTTCGTGGAGCTGCGCCACCACGACCGGGAGCTGCTGGACCAGCTGGAGGACAGCCTCGCCCGGCAGGCCCGGGCCGTGGCCGCCGCGGGCGACGGCTTCCGCGTGGAGCAGACGGCGGGCGGCGGCCTCGCCCACCGGGCCACCCGCCCGCTGCTCGCCGTCGCCGACCGGCTGCGCCACGCGGCCCGCCCCCCGCAGCACGCCGGGGAGGCCGAGCGGCCGGCGGGAGCGAAGCGTGAGGTGACCGCCGCGGCCGAGCAGGTGCAGGGAGCGGTGAGCAGCGAGGAGAGCCTGCCCATCGTCGGCTTCAGCCAGCTCAGCGTGGAGGACATCGAGCGGCGCCTGCCCACGCTGTCCGAGTCCGACCTCCAGGTCCTCCAGGGCTACGAGCGCACCCACGCCCAGCGCAGGGGTGTGCTGGAGGCCATCGAGCGGCTCAGCTCCCACCCGTACTGAGCGCTGCCGCGGCCGGGGCCGGTCAGCCCTCGGCGCGGGCCACGAGCAGGGCGACGTCGTCGTCGCCGCCGGGTGGCCGGAGTGTTTCCAGCACCCGGTCGCACGTCTTGCCCAGGTCCTGGGCGGCCGTCGCGGTGAGGGCGTCCAGGAGGGTGCCGAGGCGGGCGTCGATCGGGTCGCTGCGGGTCTCGACCAGGCCGTCGGTGTAGAGGGCGAGCTGGTCACCGGGGCGGAAGGGGAACACCGTCGTCTCGAACGCCGTACCGCCGACTCCCAGCGGCACGCCGGAGGGCAGGTCCAGCAGCTCCGCGGGCCGGCCGGAACGCAGCAGGACCGGGGGCAGATGGCCGGCGAGGCTGATACGGCACTCCCCGCGCTCGGGGTCGTAGCGGCAGTAGGCGCAGGTGGCGATGGTGTGCTCGACGTCCTCGGTGAGGCGGTCCAGGTGCCGGAGAACCTCCGCCGGGTCGAGGTCGAGCCCGGCGAAGGCGCGGGTGGCGCTGCGCAGCTGTCCCATGCTGGCGGCGGCGTTGATACCGCTGCCCATCACGTCGCCGACGACCAGGGCGGTCTTGTCGCCGGGCAGGCGCATGGCGTCGAACCAGTCACCGCCGATCTCGCTGACGGCCCCGGCCGGCAGGTAGCGGCAGGCGATCGCCAGGCCGGGCAGGTGGGACGGCAGCTGCGGCAGCAGTCGGCGCTGCAGGGTGAGGGCGGTGTTGCGCGCGCTCTGGTACCAGCGGGCGTTGTCGACGCAGGTCGCGGCCCGGCCGGCCAGCTCGCAGGCGAGGAGCGTGTCGTCCTCGTCGAAGGAGGCGGCCGTGCCGGTGCGGACGAGGCTGAGGGCTCCCAGTATCTCGCCGCGGGCCAGCAGCGGCACCGCGAGGTAGGAGTGCACCCCCGCCTGCTTCAGGAGTGCGGCGGCCTCGTCGGTGCGGGCGATGCGCCGTAGGTCCTCGCCGGTGGTCTCGGCCACCAGGACGGGCCGGCGGGTGCGCACACACCGGGTGAGCAGCCGGTCGCTCTCGTAGCGGGCCAGTTCGCCGGGCGGGTCGGCGATGTCGGCGGCCTCGGTGGCCCGTGCGGCGGCGACGGCGGTGACGCGGAAGCGGGCGGGGCCGGCGGCGGACGGGGTGCGCCCGCGCAGGAGGCTTTCGAGCACGTGCACGGAGGCGACGTCGGCCAGGTCCGGTACGACGACTCCGGCCAGCTCGTGTGCCGTCTGCTCCACGTCGAGGGTCGTACCGATGGAGGCGGAGGCGGACGCGATGAGGGCCAGCCGGTTGCGGGCCTGGGTCGCCGAGATGGTGGCCTCGTGGCGCTCCGTGATGTCGATGACGGACGTGGCCACGCCGAGTACCCGGCCGGCCGCGTCCTCCAGCCGGTGGTACGACACGGACCAGGCGTGATCGCGCTCCGGGTCGGAGGCGGGGCGGCCGACGACGTACCGGTCGGTGACCGGTTCCCCGGTCTCCAGGACCCGGCGCAGCCGGCTCTCGATGGCCTCGCCGTCCAGGAAGGCCAGGATGTCGCGGACCCGCCGGCCGCGGTGGTCGGCGGCGGACACGCCGTGGATCCGTTCCAGCGCCGGGTTGACGGTCAGGTAGCGCAGGTCGGTGTCGAGGATGGCCAGACCGATCGGGGACTGGGTGACCAGGCGTGCCGACAGGGCGACGCCCCGCTCGACCTGGGCCAGGATCGACTGGTCCACGGCCAGGCCCAGGGCGTAGGTGTCGCCGAGGTCGTCGACCAGGCGCATGTTGCGGAACTCGACCAGCCGGGTGCTGCCGTTCTTGTGCCGGACCGGAAAGGCACCGGCCCAGTCGGTGCCGGACTCCATGACCTCGGCGAAGAGCGCGACCACCTCGTCGCGGTGCTCCTCGTGGATGAGCAGGTGCGCCGCGAACCGGCCCAGCGCCTCCTCGGCGGTGTACCCGAACAGGTCGACCGCCTGCGGGCTCCAGAACACCACGTGCCCGCTCGCGTCCAGCACCACCGCGGCCACGCTCAGCAGGTCGAGCAGGCCGGTGGGCGAGGAGCCGGCACCCGCGAGGGGGCGGCCCCTGCCGGGTCGCGAGGTGTCCGTACTGCCCATGCCGCGTGCTCCTCTCCCGGTCGGTGGGAGCGCGTGCCGCGCCGGCGGCCTGTGGCCGCCTTCTTCCTACCTTCTACATAGTCACCGCGTTCGAGGCGACGTGCCTCGCGGCGACGGTACGGGGCCTCGATGCGACGTGCCTCGCGGCGACGGTACGGGGCCGCTTGGCCGTGCCCCTTGCCGGGCATGATGCCGGACGGCCCGGCCGCCGTGACGGCCGCCTTCACCCACGGGGCGGCCCGGCGCCCGGTCCCGGACAGCAGCGCCGCACCCGGATCACCTGGAGGACGCAGTGGACCGCAGGCCCCGACGCCCCGTTCGCCGTGCACCGGCCGCCGCCGCTCTCGCCGCCGTGCTCGCCGTCACCGCCGCTGTCGGCGTGGCGGCACCGAGCGCCGCCGCGGCGGAGCCCGGCCGCGTGCCGTTACGCGTGGCCACCTACAACATCCATGCTGGAGCCGGCCAGGACGACGTCTTCGACCTCGGCCGCACGGCAGCGGCGATCCGGGACCTGGACGCCGACGTGGTGGGCCTGCAGGAGGTCGACGTGCACTGGGGTGCCCGGAGCGACTTCGCCGACGAGGCCCGGGCGTTGGCAGGCCGACTGCGCATGCGGGTGTTCTTCGCGCCGGTCTATGACCTCCCTCCGGCCGCCCCGGGCGGCGACCGACGGCAGTTCGGTGTCGCGGTGCTGAGCCGTCTTCCGGTGCGCGGCGCCTGGAACCACGAGATCACCCGGCTGTCCACCCAGACGCCCGACCCGGTGCCGGCCCCCGCGCCGGGCTTCGCGGAGGTGGTGGTCGGGGTGCGGGGGGTCCCCGTGCACGTGTACGCGACGCACCTGGACTACCGTACGGACCCCTCGGTCCGGCGGGCCCAGGTCGACGACATGCTGAGGGTCCTGGCCGAGGACCGCGGCCCGAAGGTCCTCCTCGGCGACTTCAACGCCGAGCCGGACGCGCCCGAACTGGCCAGGCTGTGGGGGCCGTTGGCCGATGCCGCCCCGGGTGGCGGCAAGACCTGTCCGGCGGTCGACCCGGTGAGGCGGATCGACCTCGTGGCCGTCTCCCCGGAGGTGACCGTCACCGGCGCGTACGAGTCCCGGGCGACGGCCTCCGACCACCGCCCGGTGGTCGCCGGCCTGCTGCTGCGCGGCCGGCGTTCCTGACGCGGATGCTATGTTCGCGAGGGCGCGGCAGGCGGTGAGCGGTTCGGACGACAGGATGCGCGCCGGCGTCCGTAGGCGTCCCGCCCGGTCGGGTCGCGCGCCTCGGACACCAGTGAACAGGAGCGACCGTGTGACCAGCCGAGTCCTTCTCGTCTCGCCCGCCATGAGCGCGTCGCTGCGGCAGGCACGCTTCGACGACGACGGCTCTCTCGACAACGCGGGTGCGGCGCAGGCCCGTTCGGCGGCCGGGTCGCTGCCGTCCGCGGCGCGGGTGCTGGTCTCCCCCGGCACACGCTGTCGTGAGACGGCCGCGGCGCTGGGCCTGGACGGCGTGCCGGCGGCGGACCTGGCCGGTCTCGATGTGGGCCGCTGGCGGGGCCGCACCCTTCAGGAGGTGGGGGCCGCCGAGCCCGAGGCGGTGGGCCGCTGGCTCACCGATCCCGCCTGCGCGCCCCATGGCGGCGAGTCGGTCCGGGAGCTGTGCGGGCGGATCGCGCGCTGGCTGGCCGACGCCCAGTCCGTGGAGGGCCGTACGCTCGCCGTGGTCGAACCGGAGGTGGTGCGGGCCGCGGTCGTGGAGGCGCTGAACCTGCCCGCCGCGCTGTTCTGGCGTCTCGACGTGCCACCGCTCACCGTGACCGAACTCAGCGGCCGGTCCGGGCGCTGGAACCTACGGCTGGGCCGCCCGCCGGGGGCGACCTAGGTCCTTTCTTTCGACGCCGACAAGATCCGAAAGAGAGGGCCTAGCGCCGGCGCGGTGGGGTGAAGGCGTACAGGTCGAGGATGTCCGGCCGGGGAGCCACGCCGGGGCCGCCGGCGCGTACCCAGGTGACGATGTCCTCGGTCGCGTCCGGGTCGTTGACGAGCCCCAGCCAGACCGGTCGGGCGCCGGCGGCCCGGCCGGCGGCGGAGGGCTGTACGACGATGACGTTGGCCTGCTCGCACACGTCGAGGCAGTCGGATATGCGCACGGGCACCTCCGCCCGCAGCCGCGCGGTCTGCGCCGCGTGATCGCCCGTCACCTTGGGCGTGCCGCAGCAGCAGTCCCGGCACACGACGACCCGGCTCGGCACCGCTCCGCCCGCTGTCTGTTCCGTCGGCCCCTCGGGCATACCGCGCCGCTCCCCTCGGACCGCCGTCGCCTTGTGTCGCCGGTCATCATGTCATCCCAGGTGGCGGCCCGTCACCCGACCGCCGAACGGGGGCGCTGGCGCCCGGTGCGGCCCCCGCGGACCCCTGCGCGGCTCGTGGCGCGGGACCACGCGCCTCATACCTATAAGTCACCCGATATGAGTAATAACGGATTGTGCATCCCTTGTCCCCACTGGGTCGTCCCCCGTTCGGAGTTGCAGCCGTACGAGGGACATGAGTCCGTTGGTGTCGTGACCGTCCGGCTCTCACATCAGGAGGAGACATGGGCGCCAACGACAACGGCCGATCGGCCGACAAGCTGAGCGTGGTTTTCGCGGTCCGCGTGATCGAGGGCGGCGAACAGGGATTCCTGGATCTGTACGAGCAGCTCCGGAAGTCCGTGTCCAGCACCCCCGGACACATCATCGAGCGACTCGGCGAACCCGTCGACGACTCCCGCCAGTGGGTGATCACCAGCGAGTGGCGGACCGCCGAGGACTTCTTCGCCTGGCAGCAGAGCGCGGAGCACCAGGAGTTGGTGGCCCCGCTGCGCCAGTTCGTCGACCAGAGGCAGTCGATGCGGTTCCGTGTGGTCAAGGAGACCAAGGGGGTGTCGTCATGAAGCCCCCCGTGCGCGGCCCCGTCGCCGTCCTCGGTCTCGGCACGATGGGCGCCGGCCTGGCCGGTCGCCTCCTCGACCAGGGGGTACAGGTCCGCGTCTGGAACCGTACTCCGGAGCGCACCGCCCCGCTCGCCGAGGCGGGTGCCTACGCCGCCGCCAACCCGGCCGACGCCGTGGCGGGTACGAGCGCCGTCCTGTGTGTCGTGGCCGACGGCCAGGCCCTCGGCTCGGTGCTGCACGGACCGGGCGGTGTGCTGGCCGAGGGCCCGTACCCCGGCGTGCTGATCTGCGCCAGCACCGTCGCGCCCGACGAGGTCGTGCAGATCGCCGGGGAGGTCCCGGCCGTCCTGGACGTCGGCATGCTCGGCAACCGCGACCACGCCCGGGACGGAGAACTGCGGCTGTTCGCGGGCGGCGAGCAGCGGGCGTTCGAGACCGCCCGTCCGCTGCTGGAGGCGCTCGGCAAGGAAGTGGTCCATCTGGGCGCACTCGGGTCCGGCATGCGGATGAAACTGCTCCTCAACCTGCTGATGGGCATAGAGGTCCAGGCCCTGGCGGAGGCCACCGAGCTGGCGCAGGCCTGTGGCCTCGACCGGCAGCTGGTCCTCAAGACCATCGCGGGCAGCGGCTTCGCCTCGCCCGTCATGGCGTTCAAGTCGCGGCGCCTGGCCTCCGGGCGCTTCGAGGAGCCGGACTTCCGGCTGCGGTTGATGGCGAAAGACCTCATGCTCGCTTCCAAGCAGGCAGCAGCAGTCGGCCTGAGCCTGCCGCTGGCGACCGCCGCGGCGGAGACCCACGCCCGCGCCACCGAGCAGGGGCTGGGCGACCAGGACTGTGCCGCGGTCACCCGCGCACTCGCACCGAAACCGGAAACCGACACGTGATCATCGACATCCACGGGCACCTGTCCCCACCGGAAGCGGCGAAGCGCTTCCCCATGCCCCCGAGTCTGACCGACGTCGACGGCATGCTCGCCGCTCGCGCCGAGGCCGGCATCGACCTGACCATCATCGGCAGCCCCGTCGGGGCCGGCGCGATGGCGCGGGTGCCGGGCGTGGACAACTACGCGCAACCACGCGACCGGCTGCGCGCTTTCCACGCCTGGATGTCGGGGCTGATCCGGACGTTCCCGGATCAGCTGCGCGGGTACGTCTTCGCCAACCCGTTCGGCGACGACGACCACCTCGAAGGGGTGCGGGAGACGCTGGCGGACCCCGCCTTCGTCGGCCTGATCACCACGTCCAGCGTCCACGGCGAGCTGCTCGGCTCGCCGCGGGCCGACTCCTTCTTCGCGCTGGCCGCGGAGGCGGGGGTGCCGGTGCTGGTGCACGCGCCGGCCGAACCGGTCGGCACCGAGCGGGTCGAGGGGATCGGCTTCGTGGAGCAGATCGGCCGGTTCGGGGACGTCACCCTGGGCATGGCGATGATCGCGTTCGCGGGGTGGCTGGACAAGTACCCCGGTCTGCGGCTGATCGGCGCCACCGGCGGCGGCGCGATGGCGCTGCTGCCGGAGCGCCTGCAGACGGCGGCGCGCCCCCGGCACTGGGCCGGGGGCGCGCCTGCCGCCGGCCGGCCCGGGGCGGCCTCCGCTCCGGGCCGGTCGGCGGCAGGCGGCCCGGAGGCACCCCACCCGGGGGCGGAGCAGCAGGCCCCGCGGCAGGTCGCGCCTCGGCAGGCCCCGGCCCCGGGGCCGGCGGCCGGCGGGCCCGGGGCCGGTGAGCCCGCGGTGCTGCAACCCTCGGCCGACCCGGCCGCGGCGCTGCGGCGCATGTACGTCGACACCAGCCCGTTCAGTGCGGCGCACCTGAGCCTGAACGCCGAAGTGCTGGGCCCCGAACGGATGTTGTTCGGCACCGACTCACCGCCGATGGCCGCGCCGCTGGAGGACTTCATCCACCTGATCGAGAAGCTGCCGGTCGACGCGGCCGCCCAGCAGCTCATCCTCGGCGGCAACGCCCAAGCCCTCTTCGACCTCAGGAGCCGTCCGTGACCACCACGCAAGAGGCCGTCACCGCAGCCGAGCGGTGCACCCCGGAGTTCCGGCGCGACCCGCACGCGGTCTACGCCCATCTGCGCACGGCGGCACCGGTCTGCCCCATGCGGCCGCCGCACGGCAACGACACGTACCTGATCACCCGGTACGACGACGCGCGGGCCGCCCTGTCCGATCCGCGGCTGAGCAAGGACATGTACGGGGCCATGGAAGCCTACCGGAGGATCTTCGGTGACTCGTCCGTCGCGCTGGACGACAACATGCTCAACTCCGACGCGCCGAAGCACACCAGGCTGCGCCGGCTGGTCAACTCGGCGTTCACCCCTCGGCGCGTGGAGGCGTTGCGGCCGCGGATCGAGGAGATCGTCCAGGACCTGCTCGACGCGTGCCCCACCCGGGAACGCTTCGACCTGCTGCCCGAGTTCGCCTTCCCGCTGCCGATCATCGTGATCTGCGATCTGCTCGGTGTGCCGCCGGAGGACCGCGCGCGGATGCAGCATCTGTCCACCACGGTGGCGCAGACCGGCTTCGGCGAGGAGGCCAAGCGGGCCCAGCAGCAGGCCGAGGAGGGTCTGCACACGTACTTCTCGGAGCTCATCACCGCCAAGCGGTCCCGTCCGGGCGACGATCTGCTGAGCGCGCTCATCGCGGTCCGGGACAACGACGACGGGCTCACCGAGAGCGAGTTGGTCTCCACGGCGTTCCTGCTGATGTTCGCCGGTCACAAGACGACCGCGTACCTCATCGGCAATGCCGTCCACCATCTGCTGTCGCATCCCGAGCAGTTGCGCGCCGTACGGGAGAACCCGGAGCTGATCCGCGCGGCGGTGGAGGAACTGGTGCGCTACGACGGCTCGGTGGAGAGCGCCACGTTCCGCTACGCGACCGAGGACGTGGAGTACGGCGGGACCCTGATCCCCAAGGGCGCGCTGGTCCAGATCGCCATCAGCTCGGCCAACCGCGATCCGCAGAAGTTCGACCGCCCCGACGAGCTGGACGTGAGGCGACCGGGCAACGCGCAGGACGCCCATCTCGGTTTCGGGCACGGCGGCCACTACTGCCTGGGTGCCCCGCTGGCCCGGATGGAGACGCAGCTGGCGCTCACCCGGCTGTTCGACCGGTTCCCCCGGATGGCGCTGGCCGACCCCGCCGCCGGACCCCGGTGGCTGGAGGTCCCGTTCCCGGCCTTCCGCGGCCTCGCCGAGCTGCCGGTCGTCCTCGACCCCGCGGGCTGACCGACCGCGCCCCTCGGCCCGGTACGGCTCGGGGCGTCCACGGCCGGTGTCTTCGGACGGCGTCCGGGTCCGTCTGCGGCGGGTGTCCTCAGACGGCGTCCGCGTCCGAGGCCGGCGGCAGCGCCCCGGCCGAGTCGGGGGGCGGCGCGACGGCCCTGCCTTCCGGCGGCGGCTGCCGATGCTGACGGCGGCGGGTGGCCGGGGTGGGGGTGGTGAGGACCGCGAGGCAGGTGATGACGAGGGCGATGCCGGTCCAGCCGGCGGCCGGCAGGCGTTCGCCGACGACCAGGACGGCGAGGACGGCCGCGACGGCCGGTTCCAGCAGGGACAGGGTGGTGGCCGTGCTGGCGGGCACGCACGCGAGACCCCGGCCGAAGAGGACGTACCCGGCGAACATGGGGACCAGCGCCATGTAGGCGCCGACGGCCGCGTTGGACCAGGAGCCGGCGAGCGGCGCGCCGGTGGCCAGGAGGACGGGCAGCAGGAGCAGTCCGCCGAGGCCGAAGACGGCGCCCATCGCCGCACGCGAGGGGATCCCGCCGCTGATGAGCCGGTGCGCGGCCCAGGAGTACAGGGCGTAGGTCGCGGCGGCGACCAGGCCGAGGCTCACGCCGAGGAGTGTGCCGGCCACGGACGCCGGCCCCGTGCCGTCGGCGGCGTGGGCCGCTTCGGCGACGCACAGCAGGGCGGTGCCCACCAGGCCGAGTGCGGCCGCGGCCGTCCAGCGGCGGGTGAGCCGGCGGTGGTCCACGACGCGTTCGACCAGGGCCGAGGCGAGCGGAGCGGTCCCTAGCGACACCACGGTGCCCACGGCGACTCCGGCCAGCCGCATGGAGCTGTAGAACGCCAGGGGGTAGACGGCCACCGAGACGGCGCCGAGCAGTACCGTGCCGCGCCGCTCGCGCAGGCGGGGCGCGTGCCGGCCGAGCTGTGCGGCGGCGGCGAGGGCCTGGAGCAGTCCGCCCAGGCCCATGGCGACGGCACCGATGGCCAACGGGCCCACCTGGGGGGCGAAGGTGGCGGCCGTACCCGTGGTCCCCCACAGGACGGAGGCGGCCAGGACGCACAGGGCGCCGATCCCCGCGGACCGGCTGGGGCCGGCGGGCCGCTTCACAGGCGGTCCAGCAGGCCGGCCGCCAACACGCGGGCCCGCCGGAGGCGGTCGCCGTCGCCCTCCAGCCCGGCGCGGGCCGTCGCGCCCTCCAGGAGGAAGGCCAGGTGCTCGGCCGTCGCGCGAGCCTCGTCGGGACGCTCCGGCATCAGCTCCTCCAGGTGGCCGGCGATCAGCCGCTCGACCTCCTCCTTGTGGGCGCGTACCACCGCCCGGCCCTCGTCCCCGGCGGGAAGCTCGGCGGCGGCGTTGAGCAGGCCGCAGCCGCGGAAGCCGTGCTCGTAGGCGAACCCCGCGTGGTCGGCGTATGCGTCGAAGACGGCGAGGACGCCGTCGCGCGGGCCCTGGGCCCGCTCCAGCCGCGCCCGGTACAGGCCGAGCCACTCCTCGTGCCGGGCGTCGAGGTAGGCCCTGACCAGGTCGGCCTTGCAGGCGAAGTTGTTGTAGAGGCTCATCTTCGCCACGCCGGCCTCCGCGGTGATCGCGTCGATGCCGGTCGCCGCCACGCCGTCGGCGTAGAAACGGCGGGCGGCGGCCGCCAGCAGCCGCTCCCGGGCCGGCCGCCGCCGGCCGCTGTCCCCGCTGCTCACACCGGTCTCCCTCGTCGCCATGGAATTAGGTAGGTAGGTCTACCCAGTGTAGGGGATGGCCCGACCGAGGGCGCACGGTGGTGGTCTGTCCGCGCCCATGGGCCGCCGGGCCGTTCCGGTACGCCGTGCTGACACGGCTGAACGCCTGGTTCCCGCGGCCCGCACCGGGTGATAGACACAGCGGGGTCACAGTTCCTGTCCGCCAGCAGGAAGGTCGCTGCCGCATGTCTGCAACACGCCGTCAGGTCCTGGCCCGTGCGAGCGCCCTGGGCGCCGGCATCGCCTTCACCGGGGCCCTGTCCGAGCTTTTCGCGGGCACCGCCGCCGCGCAGAGCCCGGGTCACTCCGGCTACGGCCCGCTCGTCCCCGATCCGGACGGGCTGCTCGACCTGCCGAAAGGATTCCGCTACACGGTGCTCTCCCGCGAGGGCGACCCGCTCCGTTCCGGCGAGGGCAGAGTCCCCTCCCACCACGACGGCATGGCCGCCTTCGGCGGCCGCGGGGGCCGTACCCACCTCGTCCGCAACCACGAGAACCGGGTCACGGCCGAGATCCCGGTACCGACCGTGCGCGGTCTCACCTACGACCCGGAGGGTAAGGGCGGCTGTACGGCCCTGACGCTCGACGCGGACCACCGCGTGCTGTCCGAGCGGGTCGCCATCGCCGGTACGGCCGTCAACTGCGCAGGTGGCCACACCCCTTGGGGCACCTGGCTGACCTGCGAGGAGACCGAGGACAAGGCCGGCACCAACGGCTACACCAAGGACCACGGCTTCGTCTTCGAGGTCCACCCCACCGACCCGCACCGCACCGGCGCGGTTCCGCTGACCGCGATGGGCCGCTTCCAGCACGAGGCGATCGCGGTCGACCCGCGCGACGGCACCGTCTACGAGACGGAGGACGCCTTCGTCAAGCCGTTCGGCCTCTTCTACCGCTTCCTGCCCGACCGGCCGCTCGGTGGCGTCGGCTCCCTCCGCGCCGGCGGCCGGCTCCAGGCGATGCGGGTGCCGGGCGTACCGGACCTCTCCACCGTCCAGGAGACCGGGGCGCGCTTCGACGGCATCGCGTGGGTGGACGTACCCGACCCGCTGGCCGTCTCCACACCGACCCGGTTGCAGGACTACGGCCCCGGCGGCATCACCCACGCGCAGAAGCTGGAGGGCTGCTACTGGGGCGGCGGCTGCGTCTACTTCGTGTCGTCCTTCGCCCGCGGCGCGGACGGCTCCGCCGCCGACCACTACGGGCAGATCTGGCGCTACGACCCGGCGCGCCGCCGGCTGACCCTCGTCGTCGTGTTCGGCCCGGACACCGACGTCCAGCTGCCCGGCGAGTCCCCGGACAACATCTGCCTCGCTCCCGGCGGCGGCCTGATGGTGTGCGAGGACGGCAACGGCGCGCAGCACGTGTTCGGCGTGACCCGCGGGGGCGAGGTGTACGCGATGGCCCGGGGCCGGCAGAACATCGGGACGCCGGAACGGCCCGAGTGGGGCGAGTTCGCCGGGGTCACCTTCTCCCCCGACGGCGAGACGATGTTCGTCAACTGCTACACGCCCGGCACGACGTTCGCGGTGACCGGTCCCTGGCGCAGGTGACCACCGCCCGCCGCGCGCCGCGGTGCGCGGTGGGTATGCTCACCGCCGTGCGGGCGGCGAGCACCTCATGCGCCGCGAGACGACCGAGAGCAGCGAGAAGAGCACCGTGACCCCCCACGTCTACGAGAAGGACGGCGCGGCCATCTACCGCCAGTCGTTCGCCACCATCCGGGCGGAAGCCGACCTCGCGGGCCTGCCCGCCGACGTCGGCCAGGTCGCGGTGCGGATGATCCACGCCTGCGGGATGGTCGACCTCGTCCGGGACCTGGCCTACACGCCGGCGGTGGTGGCCCGCGCCCGGGCGGCCCTGCGCGCCGGGGCGCCGGTCCTCTGCGACGTCCAGATGGTGGCCAGCGGTGTGACCCGCAGGCGGCTGCCGGCCGGCAACGACGTGCTCTGCACGCTGTCCGACCCGGCCGTCGCGGAGCTGGCCGCGCGGCTGGGCACCACGCGCAGTGCGGCGGCGGTGGAGCTGTGGCGGGACCGGCTGGAGGGCGCGGTGGTCGCCATCGGCAACGCGCCGACCGCTCTGTTCCACCTCCTGGAGATGGTCGAGGCGGGCGGGCCGCGGCCCGCCGCCGTCATCGGTGTCCCGGTCGGGTTCGTCGGCGCCGCCGAGTCCAAGGACGCCCTGGCCGCGCATCCGTCCGGGCTGGAGCACCTGGTGGTCCGCGGCCGCCGCGGTGGCAGTGCCATCGCCGCCGCCGCGGTGAACGCGCTCGCGAGCGAGGAGGAGTGACGCGCCGGGGCGCGCCGGCGCGCCCCGGCGCGTACCGGTGCCGGTCAGCGGCCTGACGGCTGCCCCGGTGCGAGGCGTTCGCGGACCCAGCGGGCCGCGCTCTCCGGGTCGGGGACGACGGGGACGCCCCGGGGCGCCGGTGGTCTGCGGACCACGACGACGGGCAGCCCGGCCTCCCGGGCGGCCGTCAGCTTCGGCGCGGTGGCCGCTCCGCCGCTGTCCTTGGTGACGATGACGTCGACACGGTGGCGCCGCAGCAGCTCGCGTTCCCCGTCGAGGGTGAAGGGGCCGCGGTCCAGCAGCACCTCCATGCGGGACGGCCGCGGAGGCTCGGGGGCGTCCACGGACCGGACGAGGAACCACAGGGCGTCCAGGTCCGCGAAGGCGGCAAGCCCCAGGCGCCCGGTGGTCAGGAACACACGCCGGCCCAGTGCGGGCAGGACGCGCGCCGCTTCCTCCAGCGAGTCCACCGGGTGCCACCGGTCGCCCGGGAGGGGGGCCCAGCCAGGCCGGCGCAGGGCGAGCAGGGGGACCCGGGCGGCGGCAGCGGCCTGTGCCGCGTGGAAGCTGATCGTTCCGGCGAAGGGGTGGGTGGCGTCGACCACCGCGTCGACCGTGTGCTCACGCAGCCACGCCGTCAGCCCCTCCGGCCCGCCGAAGCCGCCGACGCGCGTCCCGCCCGGGAGCGCCCGGGGACCGGCGACCCGTCCAGCGAGGGAGCTGGTCAGCCGCAACCCGGGGATGCCGTCGAGCAGTTCGGCGACCCGGCGGCCCTCCGCGGTACCGCCGAGGATCAGGACGTGCGCTGCCATGCCCGGTCCTCGCCGTCGGCCGAGGCCGGGCAGGGGGCGCCGGGCGCCGTCGCGGGCGTCCCCGGGCCGGACGCCCGGCAGGCGGATCGGTTGCGGGGCGGCGCTGACGTCGGCATACGCGTGAGCCTAGCAACGAGGTCCCCCGCCGCTTCCGGGGAAGCCGTCGCAGCCGCCACCGCTTACCGTCGGAACCGATGGACGGATGCGCCCTGCACGACCTGTGGCACCGGCTGCCCCGCGAGGCCCGCTCGGAGCTGCTGTGCCACGCCGCCGGGGCCGACTGGTGGGTGCTCGACGCGCTGCCGGGCCGCTGGGAGGCGCTGCGCCCGCTGGTGTTCTCCGAGGCGGCCTACCACCGGTTCGGCGCGCTGGCGTCGGGGGTGCTCCGGTGCGCCCTGCTCGCGTGCCGGCGCCGGGCCGGGACCGCCGGCGAGCTGTACCGGGTCCTGAACGACCGCCGCGACCTGCGCCTCCTGGACCCGGCGCAGCCGCTGTCGGACGCCGAGCTGCTGCGCATGGCCCGTCCCGACGCGCTCGCGGTCGGCGGCAGGCCGTGGTTCGTCGAGCTGAACATCGGGCCGAACATCTACGGTGTACCGGGCCTGGAGCGACGGGCCTCGGCGTTCGCCCGCTGCCGGCCGGACGGGACCCTGGTCGAGCCTCCGTCGACGCTGCGGGCCCGGGCGGCCTGTCTGGCCCGCGTCGTACCGGCGGGCGGTGGGCGTGGCCGGGTGCTCGTGCCCACCTGGCGGGCGACCTCGGGCATCGCGGCGAAACTGGACGACGCCCGCGCCCTGCGCCGCTATCTGCGGCCGGCCGCGGCAGCCGCCCGGGCGGCCGGGCTGGAGGTGTCCGTCGCCGATCTGTCCGAGGTGCGCGGGGGCGCCGGCGGGCTCTGGGCCGGCGACGACCGCATCGACGTGGTCTTCAACCCGTTCGTCAGCCGGGTGCTGGCGGACGGCCGGTCCGTCGCCGTCCTGCGGGCCGCGGTCCTCGCCGGCAGCGTGCGGTTGTTCGTACCCGAAGCCGCGTGCCTGCCGAGTGCCAAGCAGGTGCTGGCCTGGATGCACGAGGACCTGGACCTGTACGAGCCGGCGGACCGCGAGCTGATCCTCGCGCACGTGCCGTGGACGGCGTGGCTGGGTCCCGAGCAGCCCGCCGAGCTGCGGCGGGACGTCCTGGCGCGGGCCGTGCGGGAGCGGGCCGGCCTCGTCGTCAAGCCCTCGTGCGGCCGTGGCGGCGCCGGGTTCGTCGCCGGTCA
Organism: Streptomyces sp. NPDC023481; assembly: GCF_055560195.1. Classification (NCBI taxonomy): domain Bacteria; kingdom Bacillati; phylum Actinomycetota; class Actinomycetes; order Kitasatosporales; family Streptomycetaceae; genus Streptomyces; species Streptomyces sp. NPDC023481. The sequence continues at coordinate 64,473 of NZ_JBVHJE010000003.1, read as the reverse complement.
CCAGGTCACGGCACGGGAGTGGCTCGCCCTGCTGACGCGGCGGTCGCGCGAGCAGACGCTCGTCCTGCAACGCCGGCTGGTGCCCGACCGCACCCCGATGCACTTCCGCGGCCGCGACGGCGCCCGGAAGGTGGCCCGTGTGCCGTTCGTCGTCTCCCCGTTCCTGCTGGACGGCCGCATCGCGGGCGCCTACGTCCGCCATCCCGGCCCCGGGGCGGACCCCGCCACGGCACCCGTGAACACCGCGGCGGGAGGCGTCTCCAACACCGTGCTGCTGCTCCGCGACACGGAACGGCACGGCGAGCCGTGACCCCGCGCCCCGTGCCGTGCGGGGCGCCCGGAAGGCCGGCGCCACGGCTCTCCCGCCCGCCCTGCGCGACGCGACCGGCCTGCGCTGCACCGAGCTGCCCCTGACCCGCGACCGGGTGTGGCCGGCGCTGCGCGAGGCGGGCGTCGCGCGGGGGGACACCGGCGGCGCCTGTTGAGCGGGAGGGGAGCGGGGTACGGGCGGCGCCTCCTGACCGGACGCCCCGTCCCGGCCGGTGGTGTCCCGCCCGTCTCACAGGGCACCGCCGACGGGTGTGCGCGGGGTGTAACCCCGGGCGGGCCCGGTGTGTGACGGGCCGGTAATGCGATCTTCCTACGGTGCTTGTCCTGGGGCCGCCCGCCACCCGCGGGCCGGTCCGGACGGTGGACGCGCGGCAGTGGGGGTTCGGTGGCGGCTGGCTCGAAGGACGGCGGCGTCCGTACGGTCTGCTCGTACTGCGGGGTCGGCTGCGGGATCGTGCTCGACATCAAGCGGGACCCCGGCGACGGCAGGCGGATCGCGGCCAGGGCCTCCGGGGACAGGGCGCACCCCACGAACAGCGGCCGCCTGTGCACCAAGGGCGCCACGAGCGCGGACATGATGGCCGCGCCCGGACGGCTGACGAAGGCCCTGGTGCGGGCCGGGCGCGAGGCCCAGCCGGCCGAGACGGACGTGGACGAGGCCGTCCGGACGGTCGCCGGGCGGCTGCGGGCGATCCTGGACGAGCACGGCCCGGACGCGCTGTCCTTCTACGTGTCCGGGCAGATGTCCCTGGAGGCGCAGTACCTGGCGAACAAGCTGGCCAAGGGCTTCGTACGCACCAACCAGATCGAGTCCAACTCCCGGCTGTGCATGGCCTCCGCCGGCACCGGCTACAAACTGTCACTGGGCGCGGACGGCCCGCCCGGCTCCTACCAGGACTTCGACCACGCGGACGCCTTCCTCGTCATCGGCGCCAACATGGCCGACTGCCACCCGATCCTGTTCCTGCGCATGATGGACCGCGTGAAGTCGGCCGGGGCCAGGCTGATCGTCGTCGACCCGCGCCGCACCGCCACCGCCGACAAGGCCGACCTCTTCCTGCAGATCAGGCCCGGCACCGACCTGGCCCTGCTCAACGGCCTGCTGCACCTGCTGGTCGCGGACGGCCACACCGACGAGGAGTTCATCGCCGAGTTCACCGAGGGCTGGGAGGAGATGCCCGCCTTCCTCGCCGACTACCCGCCCGGGAAGGTCGCGGAGATCACCGGCATCCCCGAGGGCGACATCCGGCAGGCCGCCCGGTGGATCGGCGAGGCCGGCGAGTGGATGAGCTGCTGGACCATGGGCCTGAACCAGTCCACCCACGGCACCTGGAACACCAACGCCCTGGTCAACCTGCACCTCGCCACCGGCGCCCTGTGCCGCCCGGGCTCCGGGCCGTTCTCGCTGACCGGCCAGCCCAACGCCATGGGCGGCCGGGAGATGGGTTACATGGGCCCGGGTCTGCCCGGCCAGCGCTCGGTCCTGGCCGACGCCGACCGCGCCTTCGTGGAGGACCTGTGGAACATCCCCGAGGGCACCCTGCGCACCGAGGTCGGGCGCGGCACGGTCGAGATGTTCGAGCGGATGGCCGCGGGCGACATCAAGGCGTGCTGGATCATCTGCACCAACCCGGTCGCCTCGGTCGCCAACCGCAGGTCCGTCATCGCCGGCCTGGAGGCCGCCGAACTCGTCGTCACCCAGGACGTGTTCGCCGAGACCGAGACCAACGCGTACGCCGATGTCGTGCTGCCCGCGACGCTGTGGGCGGAGTCCGACGGTGTGATGGTCAACTCCGAACGGAACCTCACCCTGGTCCAGGGGGTCGTCGACCCGCCCGGGCAGGCGCTGCCCGACTGGCAGCTGATCGCCCGGGTGGCCTGCGCGATGGGCTTCGCCGACGGCTTCACGTACAGCTGCGCCGAGGAGGTCTTCGAGGAGCTGAAGCGGGCCTGGAACCCCGCGACCGGCTGGGACCTGCGCGGCGTGACCTACGACCGGCTGCGCGCCACCCCCGTGCAGTGGCCGGCGCCCACCGCCGACGGCCCGGACCGCAACCCGATCCGCTACCTCAACGACGGGGTCAGCCAGACCCTGCGGGAACACGCGGACGGCACCCGCCCCCGGCTGGCCTTCCCCACCCCGAGCGGACGCGCGCGGTTCTTCGCCCGCCCGCACCTGCCGCCGGCCGAACTCCCCGACGACGACCACCCCTTCGTCCTCAACACCGGCCGCCTCCAGCACCAGTGGCACACGATGACCAAGACCGGCAAGGTCGCCAAGCTCACCAAGCTGAACCCCGGCCCGTTCGTGGAGGTCAACCCCGAGGACGCCCGGGCGCTGGGGGTGGCCGGGGGCGACCATCTGGAAATCGCCTCCCGGCGCGGGCGCGCCGTGCTGCCCGTCGTGGTCACCGACCGTGTGCGGCCGGGCACCTGCTTCGCGCCGTTCCACTGGAACGACCTGTTCGGGGAGTACCTGAGCGTCAACGCCGTCACCAACGACGCCATCGACCCGCTCTCCTTCCAGCCCGAGCTCAAGGTCTGCGCCGTGGCCCTCACCCGGACGGCCGCCCCCGCCCCGGCGGCCCGCCCCGGCGGCACGCCCGAACCCAGCCGAGGAGGAGCACCCGTGGACGTCCCGGTCCCGGTCCCGGTCAGCGCGGCGGTCACCCCGGTGGACTCCCCCGTCCCCGCGCTCGCCGCGCTGTTCGGCGTCGCCGACCTCGCGCCCGCGTCCCTGGCCGAGCCGGAGCGCCGCTACCTCGCCGGCTTCCTCTCCGGTCTCACCCTCACCCCGCCCGACGGACGCGTCCCCGTGCTGCCGCCGGGCGCGCCGTTCAGCCCCGGCCACGCCCTGTGGGTCGACGGCGTCCTCGCCGGCATGTACTCCCGCACCGCCGCCCCCGCCCCCGGGCAGGCCGGCCCGCCGGCGGCCGACACCGCCGTGCCGGCCCGCCGGCTGCTCGTCCTGTGGGCCTCCCAGACGGGCAACGCCGAGGACTTCGCCGCCACCGTCGCCGCCCGCCTCACCGAGTCCGGCCTGGACGCCGAGCTGCTGCCCATGGCCGACGCCTCTCCGGCCGATCTCACCCCGGACACCGACGTCCTCCTCGTCACGAGCACCTTCGGTGACGGCGACGCCCCCGACAACGGCGCCGGATTCTGGCAGGCGCTGTCCGCCCCGGACGCCCCGCGGCTGGAGGGGATCAGGTACGCGGTCCTGGCGTTCGGCGACTCCACCTACGACGACTTCTGCGGTCACGGCCGCCGGCTGGACGAGCGTTTCGAAGCGCTCGGCGCCACCCGGCTGCTCCCCCGCACCGACTGCGAGCCCGACTTCGAGGAGGCCGCCGAGCCATGGCTCGGCCGGGCCGTCACCGCCCTGACCGCGACCGACGACCGGCACCCGGTGCCGGCGGGCTCGGTCGCCGTGGCGCCCACGGCGGCCCGCGCGGCCACACCGGCCGGCGCCGCCTTCCCGGCGCCGGCTTCCGCACCGGCGGGCTACACCAAGGCGTCCCCGTTCGCCACCCTGCTCGTCGGCAACCGGCTGCTGAGCCTGCCCGGTTCGCAGAAGGAGGTACGGCAGTTCGCCTTCGACACCCGCGAGGGCGAGCTGGCCTACGACGCCGGTGACGCGCTCGGCGTCTGGCCGGCCAACGGCGCCCCTCTCGTCGCCGAATGGCTCGCCCTGACCGGTGTCGACCCCGACGAGGTGGTCGACCTCGGCGACGGCACGCCCGTCCCCTTCGAAGAGGCGCTGCGCACCCGCCTGGACATCGCCCGCATCACCACCGACCTGCTGAGGTTCCTCACGGAGCGCACGGGCAGCCACGACCTGAAGCGCCTGCTGCGGTCCGACAACAAGGACGCGCTGGCGCAGTGGAGTTGGGGCCGGCAGGCCGCCGACGTCGTCGCCGAGTTCCCCGTCCGCGCCTCGGCGGCGGAGTGGGCGGGCGTCCTCAAACGCCTCCAGCCCCGGCTGTACTCCATCTCGTCCAGCCCGCTCGCCCACCCCGGCGAGGTCCGGCTCACGGTCTCCGTGGTCCGCTATACCAACGGCCTCGGCCGGGACCGCAAGGGCGTGTGCTCCACCTATCTCGCCGACCACGCGGACGACGGCCCGGTCCAGGTCTTCGTGCAGCGCGCCCCGCACTTCCGGCCGCCCGCCGACCCCGCCACCCCCATGATCATGGTGGGCCCGGGAACCGGTGTGGCGCCGTTCGTCGGGTTCCTGGAGGACCGCCTGGCGCGGGGTCACACCGGGCCCAACTGGCTCTTCTTCGGCGAGCAGCGCGAGGCCACCGACTTCTACTACCGCGAGGAGCTGGCGGCGTACCGGGCGTCCGGCCACCTCGACCGTCTCGACCTGGCGTTCTCCCGCGACCAGCGCAACAAGGTCTACGTCCAGGACCGGATGCGCGAGCACGGCCCCCGTCTGTGGCAGTGGCTCCGGGACGGCGCCCACTTCTACGTCTGCGGTGACGCGGGGCGCATGGCCAAGGACGTCGACCAGGCACTCCGGGACATCGTCGCCCTCCACGGCGGCATGGACGCCGACGAGGCCGCCGCGTACGTCAGGCGCCTCGCCACGGACAAGCGGTACGTGCGGGACGTGTACTGACGGCACGACAGGCCCGGGCCGGTACCGCCGCCTCCCGAACACCGCGCGTACGCTCGTACACATGGTTGAACATCGCATGGTCGACGTGAACGGCATCCGACTGCACATCGCCGAGCAGGGCAGCGGCCCGCTGGTGGTGCTCCTGCACGGCTTCCCGGAGTCCTGGCACTCCTGGCAGCACCAGTTCGGTCCGCTGGCCGCCGCCGGTTTCCGGGTGGTCGCCCCCGACCAGCGCGGCTACGGGCAGAGCGACCATCCCGAGGACGTCGACGCGTACACCATCCTCCACCTGGTCGGCGACGTCGTCGGGCTGATCCACGCCCTCGGCGAGGAACAGGCCTACGTCGTCGGGCACGACTGGGGCGCGCCGGTCGCCTGGCACACCGCGCTGCTGCGCCCGGACGTGGTGCGCGGGGTGGCCGGCCTGAGCGTGCCGCCGCCCTTCCGCGGGACCCGGCCGCCGCTGGCCGCCATGGACAAGATGTTCGACGGCCGGTTCTACTGGAACTACTTCAACCGCCCCGGCCTCGCCGACGCCGAGTTCGCGCGGGACCCGCGCACCACCCTGCGGAAGATCTTCTACTGGGGTTCCGCGGACTCGCCCGACGCCGGCGTGGGCAAGCAGCCGCTGGTCAACCACGAACGCGGCTGGCTCGCGGCCATGTCGGAGCCGGAGGTGCTGCCGGACTGGTTCACCGAGGACGACCTGGACGCGCTCACCGAGAGCTTCTCCCAGGGGTTCACCGGGGCGCTCAACTGGTACCGCAACCTCGACCGCAACTGGGAGCTGACCGCCCCCTGGCACGGGGCCGTCGTCACCCCGCCCGCCCTGTACGTCTACGGCGACCGCGACCTCGTCCCCGCCTTCCCCGGCACCCCCGAACTCATCGCCAAGCTCCCCGACCTGATGCCCAACCTGCGGCGCCCGCCGCTGAAGCTGGCGAACTGCGGACACTGGACGCAGCAGGAACGCCCGCGCGAGGTGAACGAGGCGCTCCTCGACTTCCTCCGCGCCTGACGCCGGTTAGGACCCGTCCCCGCCGAGGCCGGCCTTGGCACAGGCGGGGCGCAGGCGCGGGGTGCAGATCTGGTCGACGGTGTACACGCCGTCCTTCACCAGCGTCCGTTCGATGGTGTCGACGGTCACCGCGCGCGAGGTGAGCAGGACCGACGGGACGTGCTTCGTGGTGGGGCTGTCGACCGTCGTCGTGGCGAGGCCGCGCGGGTCGCCGCCGCGTCCGAGGCTGACGGCCATCGCGGCGGCCGCTTCGGCCTCAGCACGGAAGGGCTTGTAGACGGTCATGTACTGCTCGCCCTTGACGATGCGTCGTACGGCGTCGAGGTCTGCGTCCTGGCCGGTGACCGGCGGGAGTCTGCGGACGTGGGCGCTCTTGAAGGCGGAGATGACGCCCGCGGCCATGGCGTCGTTGGCCGCGAGGACGCCGTCGATCCGTTCCGGGTGCAGGGCGGCGAGGGCCGCGGACATGTTGGCGTGGGCGTTCTCCGTGCTCCAGCCCGGGGTGTCGTAGGACCTGCCGATCTTCACCCTGCCGGTGAGGACGGACAGCGCGCCCTGCCTGAACCAGGCCGCGTTCGGGCTGGCCGGGTCGCCGTTCATCATGACCACGTTCCCGCCGTGCGCCTTCTTTCCCATGCCCCTGAGCAGGGTTTCGGCCTGGAGCCGGCCGACCTGCGCGCCGTCGAAGCTGACGAAGCCCGAGACCGGGCCCTCGGCGAGCCGGTCGTAGGCGACGACGGGGACGCCCGCCGCGTGCGCCTCCTGGATGGAGGAGCGCAGCGCCCTGGTGTCGGCGGCGTCGAGGATGAGGACCCGGACCCCCTTGGTGATCATGGAGGTCATCTGTTGCCGCTGCCGCGCCGGGTCGTCGTCGGCGTTGGCGTACTCCAGGCCGCAGCGGGGGCACAGTTGCGTCAGCCGCTTCTCGATCAGCGGCTTGTCGGACTTCTCCCAGCGGGACAGGACCCGGCCAGGGAGCAGCAGGCCGACGGTGAAGCCGTCCGCGCGCGTCCCCTCGGGTGCTCCGCAGGCGGCCGGGGGCAGGGCCATGAGCCCGGCGACGAGCGCGGCGACGACGTGCCGGGAACGGGTGCTCATGGCGGCCCGTCCCGGTCCGCCCGGGGACCCGGGTCCGCGCCGGACGGCTCGCGGTGCGGTACGACGATCTCGCTCCACACCTGCTTGCCGCTGGCGACCGGCACCGAGCCGAAGGACTCCGACAGCGCTTCGACCAGCATCAGTCCGCGGCCGCCGGTGGACTCCCAGTCCACGATCACCGGCTTGGCGGGCGCGCGCGGCGACGAGTCGCTGACACTGACCCGCACCCGGTCCCCGCGCAGCACCAGGTCGACGTGGACCGAACCCTGGGTGTGCACGAGGGCGTTGGTGACCAGTTCGGACACCACCAGCAGGACCGCGTCCGCCACGTCCTGCACGTTCCACCGGCGCAGTGTGCGGGCGGTGAAGCGCCGGGCGTGCATGACGGCGTCGGGCAGCCGCCACACCGCCCAGCCGGCGCGGATGGGCCGGGTCTTCATGCCGTCGTAGCGGAGCAGCAGCAGGGCCACGTCGTCCTCGCGGCGGCCGGCGTCGCCCAGCAGTTCGTCGGCCACCCGCCCGGGGTCGGCGGGGTCGGCGGCGGCCAGGGCGGTGCGGGTGCGCCGCATGCCGTCGTCCAGGGGGAGGTCGGCGGCCTCGACCAGGCCGTCGGTGACCAGGGCGAGGAGGGTGCCGGGGGTCAGGGCGACCGCGGTCATGGGGAACTCGGCGTCCGCGGAGACCCCGAGCGGCAGGGCGCCCTCGACCCGCACCTCCTCGGCACTGCCGTCGGGGAGGCGGATGAGCGGGGAGAGGTGTCCGGCCCGGACGAACAGGACGTTGCCCTCCTCCATGTCCAGTTCGGCGTAGCAGCAGGTGGCGAACAGGTCGGTCTCCATGCCGACGAGGAGCCGGTTGGCGTGTGAGACGACCACGTCCGGCGGGTGGCCCTCCACCGCGTAGGCCCGGACCGCGGTCCGCATCTGTCCCATGATCGTCGCCGCTCCGGCGCTGTGTCCCTGCACGTCGCCGATGACCAGGGCGACCCGGTCGTCGGAGAGCGCGATGACGTCGTACCAGTCGCCGCCCACCTGCAGACCGCGTCGTGCGGGCAGGTAGCGGGCGACGGCTGTCCCGCCGGACAGTTCGGGCAGGCGCCGGGGCAGCAGGCTGCGCTGGAGCATCGTCGCCAGTTCCTGCTCCGCGTCGTGCGCGTGGGCGCGTTTGACGGCCTGTCCGATCAGCGCCGCGGTGGCCGTCAGCAGGGACCGTTCCTCGGGCGCGAAGGAGTGGGGCCGGTCCCAGCCGATCAGGCAGACGCCGACGGCCCGGCCCTTGGCGGGCAGCGGCAGGACGGCCAGGCCGCCGGGGCCGGCGCCCGCGAGCCCGGGTTCCAGGGCGGCGCCGGCCGGCCACAGCCCCATGCGGCCCTCCCGCAGTGCCGTCCGCAGGGTGGGCAGGTCGGCGACCGCCAGATCGGGCCACTCCGCACGCCAGTCGGAACGCCACGCCTGCGGCCAGGCGTCGGGCTCCGGGGGGTCGAGGACGGTGACCGTGAGCCGTTCGTCCTGCAGTTCGGCGAGCGCCACCCGGTCGGCGCCGAGCGGCTCCCGCAGCGCGGTGACCACCACGTGACTGACGTCGGCGACGGTGGTGGCGTCGTCGAGGGCGGCGGTCAGCCACTGGATCCGGGAGACGTCGTCGGAGCCGCGGGGCAGGACCGAGGTCGCCGTCACCACGCCCAGCACCCGGTCCGGCCGGCCGGCGGTGCTCGCCAGCGCCCGGTAGCGCAGGCTCAGCCAGCGGGTCTCGCCGCCGGGGCAGCGCACGCGGAACTCCAGCTCCCGGCCGCCGTACGCCTCGGCGGACGGCTCCAGGACGTTCATCAGGCCGGGCATGTCCTCCGGGAGGGCGTGGGCGAGCAGGGTGTCCGCCTTCCCGTCGAAGGTGTGCGGCACGATGCCGACCAGGTGGAGCAGGGTCTCGTCGGCCTCGATCAGGCCGGTGTCCGGCATGAGGACGAAGGAGCCGACGCCCAGGCCGCGCAGGGCGGGGCCCAGCAGTGGCGGCGGGGGGTCCGGGTCGCCGGTCTGGAGGCGGCCGGCGACCGCGTCGGCGTACCGGGCGAGGAAGCGCTGCTGCTCGGCGTCGAACCCGTCCGCGCCGGTGCCCGCGACCACGAGGCAGCCCAGGCGGCCGCCGGCCGTCGCCAGGGGCAGGGCGCCGAGCGACACCTCCGCGTTCGGGAGGGCCGCGTTCGGGAGGGCCGGGAGGCCTTCGGAGAAGGAGGAGAGAGTCGCCGGGGTCAGCCACAGGGGCCGGCCGGTGCGGAAGGCGTGGGCCTCGGGTGAGTCGCCGGTGAGGGCCAGTCGCTCCGGCAGCCCGTGTCCGGGGGCGGCGCGGCCCGCGGCTTCCACGAGGTGGAGCGCCTCGGTGCCGGGGCGGGGCACGTAGACCGCCGCCAGCGCCGCTCCGGCGAACGCCAGGACCCGGGCGCTCGCGGCGGCCTCGGGGGCCGGGGACGGCGGGCCGGTGCCGGGGGCGCCGGCCTCGGCTGCCCGCACCTGCGCGACCCCGGGCCGGGCGCTGCCGTCGTGAGGCATGTCCGCACCTACCTCCCGTCCCGGCCGAGGTGCCGACAGGGCGAAGACCCCCCACCCAGAATCGCATAAGTGAGCTAACGGGACAGAGCGGCCCGTACGACGCGCCTCGCCGGGTTCGCGGACCCTCGCGGCCGGTGTCAGACTGACGACGTGGTCGTCCGGCCACATCCACGTGTCCGGGCGGGCGTCGGGCGCCGGTGTCACGGCCGTTCACCGGCTCCTGGGCGCGCGGCCGGTGATGCGCGTGGCATGGTGCGGAAGCCGGGTGTCGTCATGGTCGACGAGGAAGGCGCCGGTACCGGGCTCGTCGGGTGGAAGCCGCGCCGCGCCCCGGCGGACAGCGCTGCACGGCCACCCCGCGAACCCCCCGACGCGGCGCGCCGGAACCGCCGTTCCCTGCCCGGTCGCCGGGCCCGCGTACGCGGCGTGGCCGTGGCCCTGGCGGCGGCCTCGGCCGCCCTCGCCGTCGCCTCCTGCGGAACCGGGACGGGGAGCGCCTCCGGCGGGCGGGACGCGCCCAGGATCGGCCTGCTGCTGCCGGATTCCACCACCGCCCGCTGGGACACACAGGACCGGCCCCTGCTGGAGAAGCGGATCAAGGAGCTGTGCGGCGACTGCCGCGTCGAGCACGCCAACGCCAAGGGTGATGTGGCGATCCAGCAGGAACAGATGGAGTCGCTGATCAGCCAGGGCGTCAACGCCATCCTGCTCGTGCCCGTGGACGGCCGGGCGCTGGCCGCCTCGGTCAGGAAGGCACACGCGGCGGGCATCCCGGTCGTCTCCTACGACCGTCTCGCCGAGGGCCCGATCTCGGGATACGTCTCCTTCGACGGCGTGAAGGTCGGCAGGCTCCAGGGCAGGGCGCTGCTGAGGGCGATGGACGGCAAGGCGCACGGCGGCCAGATCGTCATGATGAACGGCGACCCCACCGACCCCAACACGGCGGCGTTCCAGCAGGGCGCGCTGTCCGTGCTCAGGGGCAGGGTGCGGATCGGCAAGGCGTACGACACCCTGCAGTGGCGCACGGACGTCGCGAACACGAACATGTCCGGTGCCATCTCCGCGCTCGGCGCCGGGCACATCGACGGGGTCTACGCGGCCAACGACGGTCTCGCGGCCGGCAGCATCTCCGCCCTGAAGGCGAACAAGGTCCACCCGCTGCCCCCGGTCACCGGGCAGGACGCCGAACTCGCGGCCGTGCGGCGGATCGTCGCCGGTGATCAGTACATGACGGTCTACAAGCCGTTCGGGCCGGAGGCGTCCGCGGGCGGCGCCATGGCCGTGGCGGCGGCCCGCGGGACCGGGCTCGACCGGGTCGCCACGGGCACGGTGCGGACCGCTGACGGGGCGACCGTGCCGGCCGTGCGGCTCACCCCGGTGTCCGTGACCGCCGGCGACATCAGGCGCACGCTGGTGAAGGACGGTGTGTACACGATCCGGCAGATCTGCGCCCCCCAGCTCAGGGCCGCCTGCGCCAGGGCGGGGCTGACCTGAGCGGCGGTTTCCCCTCCGGACGGGTCCAGGGAAGGAGATGGTTCTCGTGCCGGCTCCCCCGTTGCTGGCGCTGCACGGCGTGTGCAAGCGCTTCGGTGTCGTGGAGGTCCTGGCGGACATCGAGCTGGAGATCCACGCCGGCCAGGTCCTCGCCCTGCTGGGCGACAACGGGGCCGGCAAGTCCACCCTGGTGAAAGTGATCTCCGGGGTGGCCCCCGCGGACCGGGGCACCATCGAGTGGGAAGGCCGGCCCGTCCACATCAGACGCCCCCACGACGCCCGCGACCTCGGTATCGCCACCGTCTACCAGGACCTCGCGCTGTGCGGGAACCTCGACGTCGTCGGCAACCTCTTCCTCGGCCGGGAGATCCGCAGGTTCGGGCTGCTCGACGAGGTGGAGATGGAGCGCCGCACCCAGCGGCTGCTGGAACGGCTGACCCGGCGCGTGCCGGAGCTGCGCGGCCCGGTCGCCTCCCTGTCCAGCGGCCAGCGGCAGACCGTCGCCGTCGCCCGCTCCCTGCTCGGCGAGCCGAGGGTCCTGCTGCTGGACGAGCCGACCGCGGCCCTGGGGTTCGAGCAGACCACCGAGGTGCTCGACCTGGTCGACCGGTTGCGGGAGCGCGGCCTCGGGGTGCTGCTCATCAGCCACAACCTGGGGGACGTGAAGGCCCTCGCGGACCGGGCCGCCGTCCTGCGGCTCGGCCGCAACAACGGCTTCTTCGACGTGAACACCGCGTCCCAGGAGCAGATCATCTCCTCCATCACCGGTGCCACGGAGAACGTGCCACGCCGGATGGCCCACCGCGAGACGGGGTGGTGACAGGGATGCACGACATGACGGACAACACGCGCACCGAACCCGCGGCGCCCCCCGCGGACACCCGCCGGACGCGGGGCACGCGGTCCCTCGCCCGTGCCGTGGAGCGCCCGGCCGCCGTCCTCCGGGACCGGCTCCGGGCCGGCGAAGTGGGCTCGTTCCCCGTCGTCCTCGTCCTCGCCGTGGTCTGGATCGTCTTCCAGTCCCTGAACGCGAACTTCCTCTCCCCCCGGAACCTGTCCAACCTGAGCGTGGACATCGTGGGCACGGGCCTGATCGCGGTCGGCATCGTCTTCGTCCTGCTGCTCGGCGAGCTGGACCTGTCGGTGGGCTCGATCAGCGGCCTCGCGGCGGCGGTGTTCGCCGTACTGAACGTGAACCACGGCGTCCCGGACTGGCTCGCCGTCCTCCTGGGCATCCTCGCGGGCACCGTGGCGGGCACCGTCCAGGGCTACTCCTTCGCCAGGACCCGGGTGCCGGCGTTCGTCGTCACCCTCGCCGGGCTGCTCACCTGGAACGGCGTCATGCTCTCCGTCCTCGGGACCAGCGGCACCGTCAACCTGGACGAGAACGGGCTCGTCGCCAAGCTGAGCAGCTCCTACTTCCCCGACCCCTGGGCCGCGTACGGCCTGGCGGCGCTCGGCACGGGCATGGTCTTCCTGTCGTCGTACCTGGACCGGCGGCGCCGCAAGGCGGCCGGCATGCGGCACCGCTCGCTGCGGGGCATCGCGTCGCGCACGGCGGGACTCGCGGTGATCACGTTCGCCGCGGCGTACGTGCTGAACCGGTTCCAGGGTCTGCCGCTCGCCCTGCTGATCTTCCTGGTGGTAGTGGCCGGCCTGGACATCGTGCTGCGGCGCACCCACTACGGACGGCAGGTCTACGCCCTCGGCGGCGGTGTGGAGGCGGCCCGTCGGGCCAGTCTGAGCGTGACCCGGGTGCAGACGTCGGTGCTCGCGGTGTCCGGCACCATGGCCGCGGTCGGCGGCCTGTTCATGGCCTCGCGCATCACTTCGGTCAGTCAGGGCTCGGGGTCGGGCGTCCTGCTGCTCAACGCCATCGCGGCGGCCGTCATCGGCGGTACCAGCCTGTTCGGGGGGCGCGGCACGACCTGGTCCGCGGTGCTCGGCATGCTGGTCATCCAGTCGATCGCGTCGGGCATGGCACTCACCGACACGCCCACGGCCGTCCAGCTGGTGATCACGGGCGGGGTGCTGTTCGCCGCGGTGGTCATCGACTCCCTGTCCCGCCGCTCGCAGGAGGCGCACGGACGCGCCTGACCCGTCCGCTCCCCTACGCCGCCCGGCAGTCGGGGCACACCCCCCAGAAGGTCACGGCGGCCTCGTGGACCTCGTACTCCGCCGGCAACCGCGGCTCCATGCAGGGGGCGGCGCCCACCGTGCACTCCACGTCACGGATGGCGGCGCAGCGCAGGCACACGAAGTGGTGGTGGTTGTCGCGGTGCTCCTCCTCGTAGCGGGCCGGGTGGCCGGGGATCTGGGTGCACCGGACCAGACCGGCTTCCGTGAGGGCGCGCAGCACGTTGTAGGTGGCCTGCAGGGACAGGCCGCCGGTGACCTGCCGGGCGCGCTCGCGCAGGTCGTCGGCGTCGAGGTGGCCCGCCGACCCGCAGACCGCCGCTAGCACGGCCATGCGCTGGACGGTCACCCGCATGCCCGCCGTGCGCAGGCGGGCCGCGGCCCGTGCCATCGGCTCCTCACCGGCCGCCGCTTCCGTCATGCGGCCTCCCCTTCGCTCTCCGGCTCGTTCCGCGCCGTGACCAGGCCCGGCCGCGCCGCCCCGGCGGGCAGCTCGAACCACACCGTCTTGCCCGAGGGCAGGGCGCGCTCGTGACCCCACCGTGCGGCCAGCGTGTCCACGAGGGCCAGTCCGCGGCCGCCCTCGTCCTCGGGGCCGGCGTCGGTCAGGCGCGGCGGCCGCGACGAACCGTCACTGACCGCGCAGCGCAGCACCTGGGGGGCCCGCTCGACGGTGAGGTGCAGCGGGCCGGAGCCGTGCCGCACCGCGTTGCACACCAGCTCGCTCACCAGCAGTTCGGCGACCGGCGCCAGCTCGCCGAGACCCCACCGGGTCAGCGCCTCGCGCACGACGCCGCGTGCCAGGCCGCACGCGGCCGGTGACCACGGCAGGGGCCGGGGCCCGCCGGTCGGCGGCTCGGGGGCGGCTGGGCCGGGGATCGCTCCGCCCGGGAGGGACTCCCGGGGGATCGTGCGGGTCATGCGGGCACCCCTTCGGGGATCGACTGCCTTCTCCTTTCGACCGTACGCCTTGCATGGAGTCAGTCAAGTAAGTGGAGAAGTGCACCGTTCAGGACCGCGCGTGACCCGCCCCCGGCCCGCCGACGCGTGGTGCGCGGCTACGGGGCCATCTCGTACGCGCCGGCCAGGGCCTCGACCCGCTGCCAGACCCGCTCCGTGCGTGCCGTGTCGACGGCCGGCCGCCGGACCGAGCCCAGCGCCCACTCCTGCTGCCGTTCGGTCGCCGAGTCCTTGCCGTGCAGTTCGACGGCGTGCGCGGAGAAGTCCCGCACGAGGACGGCGAAGAGTTCGTCCAGCACGTCCTCGTCCAGGCCGGTCAGGGCGACCTGCTCCAGGACGAGCTGCCCGTGCACGACGAGGGCGAAGAGCTGGCCGACCGCGAGGAGGAGGTCGAGGTCGCGGCTCTGCTCCGCGTCGGGGGCGGCCGTGGCGACGAACTCGCAGAGCGCGTCGGCCTGTTCGCGGAAGCGGCGCACGTTCGGCAGGTGCGCGTACGCGTCGAAGGCGGGCCGCCAGTCGTGGAAGCGCACCGCGCCGAGGCCCCGGGCCGGGCCCTGCCGGAAGAGGAAGTCGTCGTCGGCCGCGTCGAGGCGGGTCGGCACGTCCGGGTACTCGGCCGGGTCGAGGAGGTGGGCGCGCAGGAACTTCAGGATCAGCGCCAGGTTGACGTGGACCGTGCCTTCGAGCTTCGGCAGGCCGCGGATCTCCGTGGCCGCCTGGCCGAAGTAGTTGTCCTTCTCGAAGCCCTTGGCCGCGATGACGTCCCACAGCAGGTCGATGACCTTCTCGCCCTCGGTGGTCACCTTCATCTTGGTCATCGGGTTGAAGAGCAGGTAGCGGCGGTCGTCCGGACCGGCGGAGCGGAAGTAGTCCACCGCGCGGTCGCTGAACAGCTTCATGCCGACGAGCCTGACGTACGCGTCGGTCAGCTCCCGGCGCACGTGCGGGAAGGCGGTGACGGGGCGGCCGTAGAGGACGCGGTGGTGGGCGTGGGTGACGGCCTCGTACATCGCGTGCTCGCAGATGCCGATCGAGGCGGTGCACAGGTTGAACTTGCCCACGTTGACCGTGTTGAGGGCGGCGTCGAAGGCGGCGCGGCCGCTGTGCAGGACGTCCTCGGCCGCTACCGGGTAGTCCTCCAGGCGGAACTCGCTGACGAACTTCGAGGAGTCCACGACGTTCTTGACCAGGTGGTAGGCCGGGTGCCGGCTGTCGGCCGCGAAGAACACGTAGCCGTCGGGGCCCTCGACGTCGGTACGGCGGCCGAAGACGGAGACGAGTCCGGCCGCGTTGCCGTTGCCGATGTAGTACTTGGAGCCGGTGGCGCGGAAGCCGCCGTCGCCGTCCGGTTCCAGCAGCATGTCGGTGGAGTAGATGTCGGCGCCGTGCGCCTTCTCGGACAGGCCGAACGCGAACACCTCGCCCTGGTCGAGGAGTTCGGCGGCGCGGGCACGGGCGGCGGCGTTGTCGCTCTGCCAGACCGGGCCGAGACCGAGGATCGTGACCTGCCAGGCGTACCAGTAGTCGAGGCCGTAGAAGCCCAGGATCTCGTTGAGCGCGGCTATCCGGGCGGTGTCCCACCGCTTGTCCGGCTGCCCCTCCCCCGCCGCGGACGACGGGGTGAGGAAGGTGGCGAACAGGTTCTCCTTCGCCGCGAAGGCGAGGAAGTCGCCGAGCCACGCGCGATCGCGGTAGTCCTGGATCAGCCGGGTCTTGCCGCGCTCCTCGAACCAGTCGACGGTGGCACGCAGCAGGCGGCGCGTCTCGGGGTCGAAGTGCGCGGGGTCGTAGGTGCGCGGGTTGAACAGCAGCTGGTCGGCCATGGGAGATGACGCCTTTCGGCTGGTGGACGGGGGCGGGGGCGGCCGGCCGGCGGGCCGGGCCGGGGATCCTGCGGCGGGTACGGCGGTGATCAGCGGTCCGGGCCGAACCGGGCCAGCGTGGCCAGCACGTCGTCCAGCCAGTCGATCATCATCCGCTCGTAGGCGATGCCGCCGCGCAGGACGACGTGCTGGAGCTCGCGCTCCGGGTCGGGCGCGGGCCGGGGGCCGGTGTCACTGCCGGGCGCGGGCACCGGGCCGGTGTCTCTCGGCTCGGAGTCCGTGAAGTCCCGTGCCTGTCCCGCGAGATAGTGCGCCAGCCGGGCCCGGTGGGCCTGCCGGTGCCGCTCCACCTCGCGGGTGAGGGCGGCCGGGTCGTCGTCGAAGGCGGCGCCCCGGATCTTCACGGCGAGATCGTGGCGGACGCTCTCCGGCTCGATCGGATCGTGCAGCCAGGAGGTGAGCGCGGCGCGGCCGAGGTCGGCGACGGAGTACTCCTTCTTGTCCGGCCGGCCCTGCTGCGGGACGTCCCGGACGTCGACCCAGCCGTCGTTCTCCATGCGCTTGAGCACGCGGTAGATCTGCTGGTGGGTGGCGGTCCAGAAGTAGCCGATGGACCGCTCGAAGCGCCGGGCCAGCTCGTAGCCGGAGCCTGGCTTCTCCAGGAGCGACACCAGGATCGCGTGTTCGAGCGCCATGGCCCCGATCTTGCTATGCAACTCGTTGCATAGCAAGCCTGTCCCGTGCGATGCGACGCGGCTCACGGCGTGCGGTTGTCGTCCGTCACCCGGCACGCGATCCTGAGGGGGCACGAAGGGAAGCGGTGCCATGGATCGTTTTCCGAATGCCCCCCATGTCGATTTCCACAGCCCGCTGGACCTCTCCAGGGCCGCCGCCGCGGTACTGGACGCCGAAGGCCGCATCGTCGGGTGGGGATCCTCGGCCCAGCGCCTGCTCGGCCATCCGCCGGAGGACGTACTCGGACAGCCTGCCGCCCGGTTGCTGGCACCGGTCTCCGGGCAGCGGCCGGACGCTCTCCGCAGGCTCTGCACGGCGCACCGGCCCCGCGGCACGGTCCTGGACCTGTGCTGCCGGGACGGTCGCACCCTGCGCGCGGCCGTGACGTTCAGCCCGCTCGCGCACCGGGGCGCCGCCGCGACCGTCGTGGTCGCGGCCGACCTGGAGACACTGCGGGGCTGGGAGGCGCAGCTGGCGATGCTGCAGGGACTGGCGACCGAGTCCGACGTGGGCCTGACGATCTTCGACACCGACCTGCGTGTCGTGTGGGCGAACGTCTCCACCGACCTGGAACTGGCCGGTATCGCCCAGTACATCGGCCGGCCGGCCGCGGACCTCTTCCCGGAGGGCGAGTTCGTCTCCCGCCACCATCCTCCGGACGAGGACCAGATCATGGAGCACGTGCTCGCCACGGGGGAGCCGATCACGGGCATGCACTACCGGGGGCGGGCCCCCGCCGACCCGGTCCGCGAGCACGTCTGGTCCTGCTCGTACCACCGGCTGGTGGACGCCCGGGGTGAACTGCTGGGTCTCTTCGAGGAGTCGCTGGACATCACCGAGCGCTACCGCGCCCAGGAGCGGCTGTCGCTGCTGGTGCGGGCGGGAAAGCGGATCGGGGCCTCGCTGGACGTGCGCCGTACCGCCGCGGAGCTCGCGGACGTGGCCGTGCCCCAGCTGGCCGACGAGGTGCTGGTGGACCTGCCGCCCGCGGTCATCGACGGGCGGCAGCCGCCGACGGGCTCGGCGCCGGGGCACAGTCTGCTGCGGATGCACGGCCGGACACCGGAGGAGTTCCGGACCAGCCCCGTCTCGTACCCGCCGTGGTCACCGCAGGCGCGGAGTCTGGCCACCAGCCGCCCCGTCATGGACGCCTCGCCGCCCGGCCCGCCGGACGGGTCGGGGGCGGTCGCCCCGCACTCCTGCCTGTTCGTCCCGCTGCTCACCCGCAACGCGGTCCTGGGCCTCGCCACCTTCCGGCGCAGCAGCAACCCCGACCGCTTCGGGCCCGAGGAGCAGACGCTCGCCGTGGAGCTGGCCGAGCGGACCGCCGTCGGCATCGACAACGCCCGCCGCTACACCAGCCAGCACGCGGCCGCCCTGGTGCTCCAGCGCAGTCTGCTGCCGCAGCACCTGCCCGAGCAGAGCGCGGTCGAGGTGGCGTACCGCTATCTGCCGGCCGACAGCCGGGTGGGCGTGGGCGGCGACTGGTTCGACCTGATCCCGCTGTCCGGCGCCCGCGTGGGGCTGACCGTCGGCGACGTGGTGGGCCACGGGATGCACGCGGCCGCGACCATGGGCCGGCTGCGTGCCACCGTACGGGCCCTGGCCCTGCTGGACCTGGACCCGGCCGAGCTGCTCACCCGGCTGGACGGCCTG
This sequence comes from Streptomyces sp. NPDC023481, assembly GCF_055560195.1. Classification (NCBI taxonomy): domain Bacteria; kingdom Bacillati; phylum Actinomycetota; class Actinomycetes; order Kitasatosporales; family Streptomycetaceae; genus Streptomyces; species Streptomyces sp. NPDC023481. The sequence goes on along the minus strand of NZ_JBVHJE010000003.1, from coordinate 46,056 downwards.
GTCGCGCAGGACTCCGAGCCGCCCACCGAGGACGGGCTGGGCGACGAGACGCTCGGGGTGACCTGCCTGTACGCGATCTACGATCCGGTCAGCGGCCGGTGTGTCTGGGCGAGCGCGGGCCATCCCCCGCCGATCGTGGCCGACGCGAGCGGCTCGGTGGCCCTGTCCGCGCTGGCGCCGGGTCCGCCGCTGGGGCTGGGCGGCCTGCCGTACGAGAACGTCGAGCTGAGTCTGTCCAGCGGCAGCGTGGTGGCGTTCTTCACCGACGGGGTCGTGGAGGACCGCAGCACCGACATCGACACCGGCATCGACCGGCTGTCCCAGGTCCTCACCTGGCAGCGCTGCCCGCTGGAGGAACTGTGCGACCGCGCGCTGTCGGCCCGGCCGCCCGGCCCCCAGGCGGACGACGCCACGCTGCTGCTCGTGCGCACCCGGCGGCTCGGCGCCGAGCAGGTCGCTGACCTGGAGCTGCCGTCCGACCCGGCGATGGTGGCGCGCGCCCGCACGGACACCGAGCGCCGGCTGGCGGACTGGGGCCTGTCCGAACTGTCGTTCCCGGCGGCCCTCGTGGTGAGCGAGCTGGTCACCAACAGCATCCGGTACGCCACCGGGCCCGTCACGCTGCGGCTGATCAAGGACCGCTCCCTGCTGTGCGAGGTGTCCGACAACGCGCACACCGCACCCCACCTGCGGCGAGCGCGGCGGGACGACGAGGGGGGCCGCGGCCTGTTCCTCGTCGCCCAGATGTGCCAGCGCTGGGGCACGCGCTACACCGCGTCCGGAAAGACCATCTGGGCCGAGCTGGCCCTGCCCTAGGTGCTTTCCTCCGGACCAGGACGGCTCGGGTCGGCAGCTCCGGACGAGAGGGCCCAGCCGACCCCGCGGCCCTGGCGGTGAGGTCCGTCACGCGTACGCTCCACCGGTCGCCCTGCCGGCCCCAGAGGCCGCCGCACGCGCGGGGGTGGCCGACACCGGCACGCGCTCTACCCGGTGGAGGCCTGGCCGTCGCGGCCGGCGGGAGCGGTGACACACGCCGGGTCCCCGTACGAGCCGGGGGCCCGGTCCGGCGGGCTGACGGACCGGCAGATCCGAGAGCGGCCCGGGCTGTCGGCCCGTGCGGTCGGCACCCGCCAGGACCCGGCTGTCCTGGCGTGAGCCGACGCCGGGTCAGGTAGCGGCCCCAGGGGCCCCGGTGCAGCGGTGTGTGCCGTGTCACGCATTCCGGACCGGCCTAAGTTGTCTGCATCACAGCGGAAATGTCCCTTTAGCGTCCATGCTCGAAGCGCCGCATTCGCGACATTTCCCCTGTTCCCCCTGCGAAGGTGCCCCACCATGGCCGCTTACCTGTGTCCTCCTGCCGTCATCCACGGCAGGCACCCCGTGCAGACCAGCCAGATCGTGGCGGAGGTGCGCGACCGCCACCCCGGTGCCGCGTGGGCGCCGCGGATCGACCACATCGCGGCCAGTACGGGCATCCAGACCCGCGGGTGGATGCTGCCGCTGGAGACCGCCGTCACACCCGGCGACGGCGGCGCCCTGCGCGCCGTCGGCGTCGAACCGGCCCAACAGGCCCTGGCCGACGAGGGGTTCACGCAGCAGGACGTGGACCGCGTGATCGCCGCCCTGGAGTCCGTGCCCGCGCCGCAGACCGTCCAGGAGCGCACCGCGCCGGCCTGGGAGGCCGTGCAGTCCTACGGGGAGCAGGCGGCGCGCGGCGCCCTGCAGATCGCCGGGCTGGACGTCGCGGACGTGGACTGTCTGATCACCAGTCACTCCACCACCCCGGCGCTGCCGGGCCTGGACATATCCCTGGCCAACAAGCTGCCGCTGCGCGAGGACGCGATGCTGCTGCCGGCCACGCAGTGGGCCTGCATCGCGGGGACCCGCTCCCTGGCGCTGGCGGCCGATCTCGTGGCCGCGGATCCCGACCGGGTGGTCCTGGTCGTCATCGCGGAGGCGCTGAGCACCACCTACCAGCCCGCGGACGACACCCTCGAGTCCCTGATCGTCCGGTTGCTGTTCGCGGACACCGCGGTCGCCGCGGTGGTCACCGGCCGCCCGAGGCCCGAGTCGGTGCTGCGCCTGGACGGCGCCTGGCACCACACCCTGCCCGGCACCCAGGACCTGCACCGCCTGGAGACGCGGGCGGACGGCACCCACTTCGTGATGGACCGGCGCGGGCCGCGCGCCGTACAGGAGACGGTCGCCGCGATGTGGGAGTGGCTGCGCATCCGCCACCAGGACTCCCCCGACGCCTGGCACCCCGACGTGCTGCTCGCGCACCCCGGCGGGACGCGGGTGCTGGAGTACATGGAGCAGACGATGCCGGACACCTGGCCGTCGGGTCTGCTGGACTTCAGCCGGGACAGCTACACCAGCGGCAACCGAGGCGGCGCCGCCGTGTTCGACATCCTGCGGCGGGCGCACGACGCCGGGCGGCAGAAGCCGGGCGACCGCGCCGTCCTGTACGCGGCGGCACCGGGGCTGACCGCCACCGCCCTGGAAGGGGAGTGGCTGTAGGCCCTTCCCCGCGGATCCTGCCGGTCCTCCCGGTGCGGGGCCGCGTCACCCCGCGACCTCGGCCCAGATCACCTTGCCGGTGTCCGTCCACCGGACCCCCCACCGGGTGGTGAGCCGGTGCACGACGTGCAGGCCGCGGCCACTGTCGTCGAACGGGCCGCCGCGCCTGAGCCGCGGCCTGCCGTTGCCGGTGTCGCCGACCTCGCACAGCAGGCCGTGACCGGTCCTGATCAGCCGTACCGTGACGGGGCCGGTGGCGAACCGGACCGCGTTCGTGACCAGCTCGCTGACCAGTACCAGCACGGTGTGCCGGGTGTCGTCCCTGGTGTGCCACTGCCCGAGCAGCTCGGCGACGTGCGCGCGGGCCCGGGCGGGGGCGTCGTCGCGGGCGGGCAGCCGCCAGGTCGCGGTGTCCTCCCTGCGGTAGCCGGTCATCCGCGCGAGCAGCAGGGTCACGTCGTCGCGCTGGCGCGCGGGCGACAGCGCGGAGACGACGTGCCGTGCGGCCTGCTGCAGGGTGTCCCAGGGGTGCACCGTGGACACGGCGTCCGCCAGCCTGGCGATGCCCTCGTCGATCGGCACCGCCGGATCCTCCACCAGGCCGTCGGTGTAGAGGGCGAGCAGGGAACCCGGGGGCGCGTCGAAGGTGTGCACGTCGAACGGCTCCCGCAGCGCGAACTCGGCGCCCAGTCCGGGGTGGGGGCGGACCTCGAGCGGGCCCACGTGCCCGTCCGGGGAGACCAGGACCGGCGGGAGGTGGCCGGCGCTGGACAGGGTCACGTGGTGGCCGACCGGGTCGTACAGGGCGATGCAGCAGGTCGAGCCGAGGGCGCTGTAGCCGGCCGTCAGCCCGGTCTCCGCGTCGTCCAGCAGCGACACGGTGTCGTCCAGGTGCTCCAGGACCTCGTCGGGCGCGAGCCCCGCGGACAGCAGTGCGCGGGCCTCCATGCTCAGCTGGCCCATGGTGGCCGCGGCTCCCAAGCCGTGCCCGACGACGTCGCCGACCACCAGCGCGGTACGGCCGTCCGGCAGCGGGAAGCTGTTCACCCAGTCGCCGCCGACGCCCGCGCTGTCGGGGGTGGCGGGCTGGTAGACGCTGGCGATCTCGACGGTGCCGCCGCCGGTCCGGGGCAGGAGCCGGCGCTGCAGGGCCAGCACCTGGGTGTGCTCGCGCTGGTGCTGACGTGCCAGGTCGACGTGGTGGGCGGTCCTGGCCACCAGTTCCTGCAGGTCGAACAGCTCGCTGTCGCGGAACGGGCAGTCCGCCCGCCGCCAGACCTCCGCCACGCCCAGGACGACGGGCGGCGCGCTGTCCAGGACCAGCGGGACGCACGCCACACCGGCCGACCGGTCGCCGGGGACGAGGGCACGCACCACGCGCGGGCTGCCCAGTACCCGCTCGACCGCCTCCCGGTCGGGTATGACGATGGTCTGCGGGACGTCGTCCCGGAGCACCGCCTGCGCCAGCAGTCGACTCGCGTCACCGGGAAGATCGTCGCCGGGCGTCACATAGCCCTCGGGCCAGGCGCGGTCCGGCACCAGGGCCGCCCGCCGCAGCCGGATGCGCCCCTTCGCCTGCCCGGTGACGCCCTCGCCCGTCCACACGGCGAAGTCGAGGTCGACGGCGGCCACGTCTCCCCAGGCCAGCAGGGACTCCGCCAGCGACTGCGCGGTCTCGCCGATGTCCAGCGAGGTGCCGATCGCGGTCTCGGCGGCGTAGAGGTGCAGCCGCCGGGCCATCGCGATCACGGAGACGGTCAGGGCCTCCCCGGGTTCGGCGGCGGGCAGGATGCTCATGGAGACCACCAGCTCGGAGCCGTCGCGGCGGCGCAGCCGCTGGATCCGGGCGACGTGGGCCTCCTTGGTGTCCAGGACCTGCCGCAGCCGCCGGGTGACCGTCGGCACGTCCCCGGGCGGCAGCAGATCGACGAACGGTCTGCCGACCCTGGCGTCCAGACCGGCGAACACGGGGGCGTCCACGTTGCAGCGGGTGATGACCAGGTCCCGGTCCAGGTTGACCGCGCCGAGGATCTGTTCCTGCCGCCCCGCCGCCGGGTCGCCGGGCACCCGCGGGCGGCTGCCGCCGTCACCCTCGGCGTCGGCAGAATTGTGGTCCCCGGTCGCTCCATCGCGCGGGATGTACCGCCCCAGGGCGCCACTGACCAGGTCGAACGCCGAGGGGGACGAGGGGGAGGGGGTGGAGTCCATGCGGCTCTCCCAGCAATCCCCGGCCCGTTGCCGGGGCCGTACTCGGACCTCCCCTCATTCAATAACAGCGGGGGTCTCTTCGCCCACCATCCGGTGGGCCGGGACGAGCACGGGGAGTGAGGGAAGCGCCACGCCCGAACACCGAGGGGGCGGCCGCGGGGGCCGCCCCCTCGGGTGACCGGTGCTCGGGCGGGGTCACGTCTCCTACGCCGACCGGCGGTCGCGCAGCTTGCCGAGGAGTCGCTGGGCCTGGGCCCGTCGGCGTGGATCGGACGCGGTACGGCGTACCTGCTCGATCGTGCGCCGGCCCTGGGGACTGCGCGCGTACTCCTTGAGCCGCTGGAAAACGCCTGCCATGACACTCCTCTCGCCAGGGGTGCCCCGCTCCTGTCGGGCCCCGCGAGGTCCGACTACCCGGTGACGGCCGGTCCAGCCTCTTTCGGCCGAGGGTGGCCTGCCCCGGGCGCGCCGCCGCTTGCAGACGTACCGAAGCTTCGGCCGGCACCGGGGCGCGCTGCCTGGAGGAACGGAACGCGGGCGCCGGCGGACGCTGAAACGGTTGAAGCCTCACGTGGTCCGCCGCTACGGCCCAGGGCACCCCGCAGCAGGACACCGACCGTCCCGACCGTGCAACCACCGCCGTGTCCGAAGGCGGGCGCAGGCGTGTTGCGCCCGGCCGGACCGTCTGGTTCCTTCGACATCCGAACGCACGAGAGGCCGTTCAAGCCGGTAACTCGAGTCATGTGTACGCCTTGTGTAGGAGAGTCAGGGAGTGGAATCCGTGCAGAGTTGGATGAAATGGTCCGTGCGGGCGGCTGGTCTCGTCATGTCTTCGATCCTTCCCCTCACCCTCACGGAACCGGCGTTCGCGGCGCCGGTGTTCGCGGGATCGGAGGATCCCGGGCCGGCGCCCGCCTGCGTCGCCATGTACGAGAGCTGGCGGTACACCGACGCCGCCAGCGACTGCGCCTACCCGGTCGGCGTGCGGGTCGTCTACCGGGACGGCGCCACCGGCCTGTGCTACGCCCTCGCGCCGGGTGCTTCCCGCACGGTCGGCGAGGGGTACCTCGGGGAACACGGTCACCCCGACCACCTCGCCCTCTGCGAGGCCGCCGACACTACGCTGGCCCGGTGACGCACTGGCAGCACACGGGGAGGTCCGAATGACCGCTGTCTCGCACGATGTCCACGCACCGCTCGCCACCGACCGGTTGATCCTGCGGCTCTTCAGCACTGACGACATCGAGGACCGGTACGCCTATCAACGCCTCCCGGAGGTGGCCCGTTTCCTGTACCGGCCGCCGCTCACGCGCGAGGACTGCGCCGAGTCCATCGCCGCGCGGGCGGGTGGGACCCCGTGGACGGCCGACGGCGACGTGCTGATGCTGGCCGTGTGCCGGGCGGAGGAGCCCGAGGTCGTCATCGGCGAGGTGGTCCTCAAGCTCGCGAGTGCCCACGCCCGGCAGGCGGAGATCGGCTGGTCCCTCAACCCGCGGTACGCGGGCCGCGGTTACGCCACCGAAGCGGCGCGCGCCCTCGCTTCGCTGGCCTTCGGCCGGCTGGGCGTCCACCGGGTCTTCGCCCGGCTCGACGTGCTCAACACCGCCTCGGTGCGCGTCTGCGAGCGTCTCGGCATGCGCCGGGAAGCGCATCTGGTCGACAACGACCTCGACGGCGACCGCTGGGGCAGTGAGTACGTGTACGCGCTGCTCGACCGCGAGTGGAAGGGCTGAGCCCCGCCAGGCCGGCCAGGGGGCGTCGCGGGTTCAGCCGATGGTGACGACCCGTGCCCACGGCGGCGGGGTGTCGGGGACGTAGTCGGGATCGTTCTCGTTCACGGCGTGCGAGGGGCGGGGGAAGAGTCCGACGACGGTACGGCAGGGCGGCTGCGCGGAGGGCCAGGGCGTCTGGCCGTCGGTGAGGGCGACGATCACGTCCGGGCGGGGCCGGGAGCGCAGCGCGCGCACGAAGCCGGAGCGCAGATCGGTCCCGCCGCCGCCGAGCAGTTCGATGTTCTCGGCGCGGCACAGCGGTACGGCGACCCCGGCCGCCGCGTCGCAGGAGATCACCGAGACGAGGTCGCGCCGCCCGCCGACGGCCCGCGAGATCGCCGCGACCTCCAGCAGGGCGCTGCCCAGTTCGGCGTCGCTGACCGACCCGGAGGTGTCGATCACGACGCAGACGCGGGGCGGGGTGCGGCGCAGGCTCGGCAGCAGGACACCGGGGAGGCCGGCCGAGCGCCGGGAGGGGCGGCGGTAGCTGTGGTTCCCGCCCGTGCCCGGCGCGGCGGCCGCCGAACGGACGGCCGCGCCCAGCAACTGCCGCCACGGTTGCGGCGGGTGGAACGCCTCGTCCGCCCAGCGGCGCCATCCCTCCGGTGCCTCGCCCGGCCGGCCCTTGATGCCCTCGGCGACCCGGAAGCGGACCGCGTCCCGCTGCTGCCTGCTCAACCCGTGGGCGCCGTCGGGGCCCAGCTCCCACGGCCGGGGGTGCCCGTCGGCACCGCTGCCGCAGTCCAGCCAGGCCAGTTCGGCGGCGATCCCGGACAGGGAGGCCGTCCGCAGGTACTCCTCCATCAACAGGTTCTCGGGCAGCCGCAGCAGGGACGGCAGCACCGCTCCGGCGGGCCGGGGCAGGCCGTCACCGTAGATGTCGTCGTTGATCTCGAAGTCGGCGGCGATGTTGCGGCGCAGCCTCTCCCCGGCCCCGGCGCCCGGGGAACCCGTCCCCTCGCCCGACCCGTGCTGTCCGTGCTGTCCGTGCTGTCCGTGCTCGCGCGCGTACCGCTCGCCGCGTGCGTGGTGGTCCCGGAGCAGGTGGGAGACCTCGTGCACCCAGACGCCCGCCAGCTCCTCCACCGGGGTGCGCGCGACGAAGCCGGGTGAGACGTAGCAGCGCCAGTGGGCGTCCACCGCCATCGTCGGCACCGAGCGGTCCGCCACGACGTGCAGCGCGAAGAGGGCGGCGGCCAGGTAGGGGCGTACCTTCACCGCGTGCAGTCGGGCGGCCAGCAACTTCTCCGTGTCCAGGGGGAGTTCGGGCCGGTCGTCGTACGGCCCACCGGTGCCGGCCGGCGGCCCGGGTACGGCAGCCCGCACCGGGCGCGGTGGGGCAGGCGGGGCCATAGGGTGCGGCAGCGGCGTCGAGCGCGGTGGGGCAGGCGGGGCCATGGGGTGCGGCAGCGGGACGGGGCGCTTGTCCGCCCCCGTCATCGGCGCGTCCCCGTCGTACGGCCGGCCTCCGCCGTGGCCCGGCCCACCGAGCGGTCCGCGCGGCGGGCGAGGCCGACCACGCCGGCCAGCCACTCCACGGTCTCCGGCACGGGCCAGTCGTCGCGCCGCAGCGCGGCCAGTGTGGTCGCCGGGGCGACGAGCAGGTCCGGGGTGCCGGTCTCCAGCGCCCGGGCCAGCACCTTCCAGGCGGCCTCCCAGCGTTCCCGCTCCGGTCGTGCGCCGACGGCGGCCACCACCGCCTCCAGCGCCGCCTGCCGCAGGTCGCCGCGTTCCGGCAGCTCGGCGGCGGGCGGCTCGGCCAGCAGCGCCTCGGGGTCCGGCAGGTCCATCCGGTCCAGGTGGGCGAGGAGTTCGAGCCCCGGTCCGTCGCCGACCGCGCCCCGCACCAGCAGCGCGAGCACGTCCCGGGAGACGGCGGCCGCCGTGCCGAAGGCCAGCAGGGTCAACGCGGCGTCCCAGCTGCGGGGCGACGGCCAGGCACCGCCGCGCCGCGTCTCGGTGCTCGGCAGCCGGTGGATCAGGGTGGGGCGGGCCTGGAGGAAGGCGCAGACGGCGCGCCGGGCGTACGCCACCGCCTCGGTCAGCCGTTCCGGCTCCAGCCGGGGAAGCTCCGCCCGGGGCCAGACCCCGCCCAGTCCGCGGACCACCACGTCCTGGTCGTGCACCCAGTACAGGTGGACGAACCGGTTGGCCAGCGGCGGGCTCAGCTCCCACCCGTCCGCGGCCGAGGCGCGCGGGTTGGCGGCGGCCACGATCCGTACACCGGGGGGCAGTTGCAGGGCACCGACCTTCCGCTCCAGGACGACCCGGAGCAGTGCGGCCTGGACGGCCGGGGTGGCGGTGGAGAGTTCGTCCAGGAAGAGCAGGCCCTTCCCGGCCCGTACCAGCTCGACGGCCCACTGCGGCGGGGCCATCGGCACACCCCGCACCGCCGGATCGTCGCCGACGATGGGCAGTCCGGAGAAGTCGGACGGCTCGTGGACGCTGGCGATCACGGTCGTCAGCGGCAGGTCGAGGGTGGCGGCGAGCTGGGTGAGGGCCGCGGTCTTGCCGATGCCCGGTTCGCCCCAGAGCAGCACCGGCAGGTCGGCGGCGACGGCCAGGGTGAGCGCTTCGAGTTGCTCGTCGGGGCGCGGCTCGGTGGTGGTCGTCCGCAGCAACCGCAAGAGGTCGTCGGCGAGGGAAAGTTGGGGGTCATGCATGGGGGCGGGCGCGGGGGCGGGCAGGAGGGTGCTGGAGGAGGTCATGGGTCTCACCTGGGGTGGGTTCGGGCGTACGGGGCAGCCCGGCTTCGAACCTGGCGGTGCCGTACGGAAGTCGGGTGGAAGCCGGGTGGAAAGTCGGGTGGAGGTCGGACGGGAGGTCAGCGCGTCTGGCCGGCGCGTGGGCGGCCCCGGCTGGTGCGTTTGCGGCGCAGGTCGTCGGGCACACGGCGATCGAGCCGGGGACGATGACCCGTGTCCGGTGCGGCCTCGGCGGCGGGGTGCTCGGTGACCAGCCCCGAGCGGAAGAGCCCGTGGTCGACACGGCGGGCGGCGGCCGACTCCAGTTCCCGCCGGAGCGGCCCGTCGGGCAGGACGGCGTCGGGGCCGAGCAGCCCCTCCACCACGGCCAGCGCCCCGGCGATGTCCCCGTGAAGCAGCCGCTCCCGGACCGCGGGCAGCGCCTCCGGGTCGCGGTGGACCGCGTCGATCGCCCGCACGCAGGGCAGCGCGGGACCGCCGAGCGCCACCAGCAGTTCCTCGCGCCGGAGTTCGGACGGATCGTGGTCGACGGCGGTGAGCACCCCGTCCCGCAGCGCGATCCGGTGGGTCTCGCCCCGGCACTCGACCCGGTGCGGATCACCGGGGGCGGGCGTGGGTACGGCCGCCCGTGCCAAACCCGGCTCCGTCAGTGCGGCGGCGACGAGCGGATGCAGCCGGTCGGCCGTGACGAGCCCGGCCCGCAGCAGTTCCAGGTCCGGAGGGATCCGGGCCGCTGCCTCGGGGAGCACCGGAAGCGCCGCGACCTGCTGCGACGGCAGCGTCCCTCGCAGGGGCCGGAAGGCCGGGGCGTGGCTGTCGTCGGGGGCGACGAGTTCGAGGACGGCCCGGCTGCGCGCGCCGAGCCGCACGGTGAAGGCGCCGCGTGGCCGTCCCTCGGCCCGCAACAGCAGCTCGGCTTCGGCGGCCCACCGGGCTACCGCCCACGAGGAGTTGTCCCCGACGGGCCGGTCCGAGAGACCCGGAAGGTACGGAAGGCCCGGTGGCAGGGTGCCGCCGGTTCCGTGACCCGGTGTCGTGGCCGCTCCGCAGCGCCGGGCGAGATCGCCGCTGCGTCCGGCGTCCCAGAGGTGCCGGTGCAGGTCGAGCCGGAAACGGCGGTCGGGATGGGGGTGCGGGTGGAGCCGGCAGGCGCCGGTCGCGGACCCCTCCCACAGCGCCAACGACAACCGCTGGCCGGCGTCGGCCCAGGTCGGCGGTGTGCGCACCACCAGCTGTAGCGGTGGGTCGCCCGGGCCGCCGTAGCGGGCCAGGCAGAGGGTGAGGCCGGGCCGGAGGCGTCCGTCGGGCGCGGTGCGGGGCAGGTGCCAGCGGAGCAGATCGGGTGCCAGCCGGCGCAGGTCCGTACGGAGTCGGCGGGTGACCTCGGTGCCGTGGCGGTCGCGCACGGCACGCAGATCGAGGTCGATGTCGACCCGGGCGGCGGCGCAGGCCCCCGACCAGTCACCGACGGCACGCCGGGCGGTCGCGGTATCGATCACGGACGGTGGCACGGCGTACTCACGTACGCGCTGCCACATCAACAGGCGGGACGGGACGTCGTTCGCGAAGTGATGTGCCATCAGCACTCACCTTGCACGAACGATTCCCCCAATCCGCACGAGGAGAAGGTCTTCATCCCGCGCATCATAGCCACACCCTCGCGGGGCTGTCGTCTGCCTTTTCCGTGCCCTCGCCACCCATGGCCGGTGCCGTCCACACCCGTCGGCATCCGTCGGCATCCGTCGCAATCCGTCGGCTCAGACGGGGCTGAGCGGATGTGCCGCCGTGGCGGACCGGGGCGGCCAGGCCTGCGGGGCGAGGATGCCGAGCACATAGGCGCGGGCGACCAGCGCGGGGCGAGTGGCGGCGCCCAGGAGGTCGCGCAGGCGGCTGAGGTGGTAGTCGACCGTCTGCCGTGACAGGTGCAGCGTCGCCGCGATGCCCGCGTTGCTCCGCCCGGCGGCCAGCAGCGCGAGGATGCGCACCTGGGTGGCGGTGAGCGGCGGCTGTGCCTCCTGGCGCGGTCCGACGTGTGTCATGACGGCCCACACCCCGGACACGCGCCGGGTGGCACCGGGTACCGCGCTGAGGTGGACCCGCACGCGGCGCAGCCCGCTGTCCGCGTCGACGAGGACAGCGGCGGTACGGGCGCTCCTGCGCCGGCCGCCTATGAGGTCGTCCCAGATCCGGTGCAGGGTGCCGCGTTCGGGTGTCCGGGCGAGGAGGCGGTCGGCGGGCAGCCCGATGAGTTCGGGCAGGCGGATGCGCAGGAGGTCCGCGACGGCGGTGCCGGCCTCCCCGACCCGTCCGTCCGCGGACAGGCGGACGCAGAGCAGGCCGCTGTGGTCGCGCAGGGTCCGCAGGTCCTCCTCGGCGCGCCGGCGTTGTTCCAGCGCCCGGACGGAGTCGGTGACGTCGACGTAGATACCGGCCACGCAGCGGCGCCCCGCCCAGCGGACGGGGAAGCGGTATCCCGCGGCCTGTCCGCCGGAGCCGTCGGGGCGCCGGTAGGCGAGGGTGTGCCGGACGGGTCCGCCGCCGGCCAGGACCTCCTGGTCCAGGGCGAGGAACCGGGTGACGTCGTCGGGTTCGTCCACGTCGGCGAGGTGGCGGCCGATGACGGCGTCGCGCGTGGTGCCGTACAGATGGGCGTACGCGTGGTTGGCCCACAGGTAGCGGCCGGTCGCGTCGCGTACGAAGGCCGCGGCCGGGGTGAGGTCGGCGAACGCGGCGTACGGGTTCTCCTCCGGTGGGCCGCTCACCTCGACCGCCACTCCCCTGCCGGCGCGCCGGCCGCCGCCGGCGTGGCGGGCAGGCCGGTCGACGTCCACGGTGCGGCCCTCGAAATCGGCCTCGTCCACGGCCCAACTCCTTCAATTGTCCACCATGTCACGGTGAGTGACTCCTCATGCGTATCCCGTAGCGCACCGGTCATGCGCGGTCGCGGTCTACGGCATTTGCCTGAACGCCTCGCCGACTTCCGCGCGGTTCAGGTGAGTTGGGGCTGGTTCGCTGGAAGGAGAGGGCGGCGCGGCGGACTCGTACCGGCAGCGCGTCGCCGGGCGCCGCAGCCGTTCCGGGCGCGGCCCGTGCCCGGGATTCGGGACGAACCAAGGGAGTGGGGTTTCGGTGAGCAAGGTGCTGTACGTGCATGCCAAGGGCGGGCCCCCGGCGGGGCATGCCCTGAGCCGGGTGGCCGCCAGGTCCGAGGTGCACCTGCTGGCACTCAGCGAGCTGCCCGCCGGTGTGGCGGCCGAGGCCGAGGCGCTGTGCGACTCGGTCGTCACCCGCGCCGCCGCGGAGGAGCGCGACCTGGTCGAGCTGATCACCGCGCGGGCCCGGGAGGTGGGCGCGGACGCGGTCGTCGCCTTCTCGGAGTACGCGGTGGTGGCGGTCGCCGAGGCGTCCCGGCGGCTCGGGCTGCGCGGTGCCGGGCCCACCGCCGCGCTCGCCCGGGACAAGCGGCTGATGCGTGCGGCCTGGGAGCGCCGGGGGCTGCCGCAGCCCCGGTTCCGCTCGGTCGGCACCGCCGCGGAACTGGAGCGCGCGGCGGAGGAGTTGACGTTTCCGCTGCTGCTGAAGGCCGCGTGGAGCGCCGGTTCCACCGCCCACCAGATCATCGGGACGCCCGGGGACCTGCGTGCCGCCTGGCAGCGGTCGCGCGCGGTGATGGCGGAGTCGGCGCTGCTCGGGTTCGCGGAACTCCATGTGGCCGGTGCCGGTGAGGACTTCATCGTGGAGGAGATCGTCAGCGGGTGCGCCGGGGACTGGTTCGACGGTTCCGGCTGGGGCGACTACGTCAGTGTCGAGGGCGTGGTGGCCGACGGCGTCTTCCGCCCGGTGTGTGTGAGCGGGCGCATGCCCACCGTGGCGCCGTTCACCGAGCGCGCCGGCATCACCCCGGCGGCCCTCGGGGCTGCGGCGCAGGCCGGGATCGTGGACCTGGCCCGGCGGGCCGTGGACGCCCTGGGGCTGGAGAACTGCGGTACGCACACGGAGATCAAGCTGGGCGCGCAGGGCCGTATGTGGGTGATCGAGACGGCCGCGCGGTTCGGCGGCGCGATGACGGTGCCGCAGATCGAGCAGGTCTTCGGGCTCGACCTGGTCGGCATGTTCACCGATCAGCTGCTCGGCCGCTCTCCCGCCTGGCCGGTACGGGCGTTGACCCCGGACGACGCCGACGGTGCGGCCGGGTCCCTGGTGGTGCTCGCCGTGAACCGGGACGGCTCGCCGTGGACCCGCCGGCACCGGTGGGACTCCGCCGCGGTCGTCCGCTCGGCGCCGATCAGCCCGGGCAGCACGCTGTCCGTCGTCGCCGAGACGTGCCTGCCGGACGGCTCACCCGTGCCGGAGTACGACCCCGCCGCCGGCGCCAACACCATGGCGGGGGTGTGTCTGCTGTCGGCCGACCGGGCGCAGACGGTCGTGGACGACTTCGCGGCGGTGGTGGACGCCCTGCCGCGGATCCTGCCGACGGACGTCACCGAGGCGGTGCGGGCATGACCGGCACAGCGCACCAGCCGGCCGTGGCCGGCACCGCGGCCGACCGCACGGCCGTCGGCGCCAACCTGACGCTGCCGCTGTTCCGCGCGCTGTCCGGGGTGCTGGCCGGGCACCCGTACCTCAAGGTGGTCGTGGACCGCGCCCAGCGCACCTGGCACCTGCTCGACACCCGGGTGCACCCCTTCCACGTCGACTACGTCGCGACCCGCGTGCTCGGCATGACGCTGGACGAACTCGACGCCGACCTCGACGCGTTCAACGCCTCGGTGTACATGGACCCCGAACGCCGTTTCCTGCTGGGCGTGTTGTCGCTGCACACCGAGGAGGAGGCCGGCGGCTCCGAGCGGCCCTTCCTCGTCCTGGAGACCACCGAGGCGGACACCATGCCCGGGCCGCTGCTGGAGGAGTTCTACCACTATGTGCGCGGCCGGGTGGACGGCCGTCTGCCGCTGCTGCTGAAGCCCGCCAACCACGGTCAGGAGCAGGAACTGGCCGCGATCGGCGAGGCACGGGTGCCGCGCGTCCTCAGCCACGAACTCTTCGGCAACCGGATGCGCACCTGCCTCAACCCCGGGGAGGCCGAGGGACGGCTGCGCTACTTCCGCACCGCCGCCGAGTACCAGAGCGCCGCGGCGGACCTCGGCTGGCAGGACATCGTCGCCATGCCCCGGCTGCCCGACGACGTGCCCCGCACGGCCGGGTTCATCAACACCGCACCCACCACGCCGCTTTCGCACACCAACGTGCTGGCCGCCGGCTGGGGCATCCCGAACGCGATCGTCCGCGACCTCGACGCCGTCGTCCGGCGCGACGGCCTCGACGGCGCGTGGGTGCGCTACCGGGTGCGCGAGGACGCCGTCACCCTGGAACGGCTGCCCGGCGCCCCGGAGGTGGAACGACCCGCCTGGCACCGGCAGCGCGTCCGCATCGAGACGCCGCTGCTGCACGAGGTCCCGATCCTGGCGCTGCACCGGCTGCGCCGCACCGACCGGGACCGCTACGGCACCAAGGCGGCCAACCTGGGGGAACTGCACCACGTCCTGGACAGCCGTACCGCGGACCTGACGAGGTTCTACGCCCGCCCGCGTCCGCCCCGGCCCGATCTTCTCGGCCACCTCGCCGCCCGGCTGGGCGAGCCGGGGGCGTCGCCGGAGCGGCTGCGCGCCGCGGCGGCGGAGCGCCTGGCGGAGACGGTCCGCGCGCCCCGGGGGGTGGCGCTGCCGTTCCGGCTGCACCATCTGTTCCTCACCTCCTCCCCAGCGCTGCAACAGGGCATCGGCAGGCTGAAGATGGCGCTGGAACTCGACGCGCTGGACGTGGTCGACTCGCTGTCGCTGCACCTGCAGCGGCTGACGTGCGGTACACCGATGCCCGAGGAGGTGGCGCGGGCGATCACCGCCTCCGTGGCGGAGCTCACCGCGGACGGACGGCGCCTGGTGGTGCGCTCCTCGTCCAACGCCGAGGACCTGCCCGGCTTCTCCGCCGCGGGGATCTACGACTCCGTCACCACGGTGCGCGGCACGGACCAGCTCATGGACGCGGTACGGCAGGTGTGGGCGTCGCTGCTGTCGCCGCGCAGCGTGCGGCTGCGACACCAGGCCGGGATCCCCCTGGACGACACCTACATGGGTGTGATCGTCCAGGAGTACACGCCCGCCGATCTGGGGGGTGTGCTGGTGACCTGTGATCCGACCCGGCCGGAGGACTTCCGCAACGTGTACCTCAACTGCACCCCCGGCTCGCCCGAGCGGGTGGTCGACGGCACGGTCCTGCCGCAGCAGTACCTCTACAACACCGTGGAGGGTGGCGGCCGCACGGTCGACCTCGGCTCGGCGCGCGCGGACCTCCCGGTGGGGACCCGCGCCGCGCTGGCCCATCTGGCGCTGGCGGGGCGGCTGTTGCAGTCCCACTTCGGCGCGGCCGACCGCGACGACGCCCTGGACATCGAGTGGCTCATGACCGCGGAGGGGGCCTTCCACCTGGTGCAGGTCCGCCCCTACGCCCGGTGAGGCGCCGTATGCCCCTCCTGCGCGCCTCCTCCCCCGGGCCGGCGCCGTCCCCGCCCGCGCGCCGGATCATCCGCCTGAACAACGGGTTCCAGCTGCTGTTCAACCTGCTGTGGTGGATGCCCGTGTTCTACGCCTACCAGCGTGACGCGGGCCTGTCCGACGGCCAGATCTTCGGCATCCAGAGCATCTACTACATCGCCTTCTGCCTGTTCGAGATACCCACCGGGATCGTCGCGGACCGGATCGGTGCCCGCAACTGCCTGCGCGCGGGAGCGGTGGTCATGACGGCGGCGAACCTGCTGCCGGCGCTGACACCGACGTACACCGGTTTCCTCGCGCACTTCCTCGCCATCGCGGCCGGGCGGTCCCTGACCTCGGGTGCGGCGAGCGCCTATCTCTACGACGGGCTGCGCGCGGAGCGGGCGGACGCCCACTATCTGAGGGCCGAGGGCACGGCACGTGCCCTCGGGCTCGCCGCCAAGGTGGTCTGCTGGCCGCTCGTGGGGCCGCTGATGACACTCGCGCCGCAGACGCCGTACGTGCTGAGCGCGGCGAGCGCGGCCGGTTCCCTCGGCTGCGCGCTCGCCCTCCCCCGGCTCGCCGGGGCGGACAGCGGGCCGCGCCCACCGGCGCGAACCGGCGGAGCCTTCCTGCGGGACACCGGCGCCGCGCTGCGTGCCCTGCGGTCCTCGCCGTGGCTGGCGCTGCTCATGGTCCAGGGCGTCGCCGTGTTCACGCTGTCGCGGATCTGCCAGGTCAACCTGTTCCAGCCGGTGCTGCTGGAGCACGGCATCGGGGAGGACGCGCACGGCGGGGTGCTGGCGGCGATGACGGTCGCCGAGGCGGTGGCGTCGGCCCGCCCGCAGTGGCTGAGCCGCCGACTGCCGCCGGTCGCCTGGGTGTCCCTGCTGAGCGTGGCGCTCGCCGCGACGCTGGCGGGCACCGCGATGGGCGGGCCGTGGACGGTGGTCGCCCTGCTGTGCGCCTTCTCCGCGATCACCGGGTTCGTGTATCCGGTGCAGCGCAAGCTGGTCAACGACGCGATCCCGGCGCACGCGCCGCGTGCCACGCTGCTGTCGGTGGAGAGCATCGTGGACCGTGCCGTGTGCGCGTTGGCCGCGGTGGCGGCGGGCGCCTACCTGGCGGCGGGCCGGCTGGACGCACTGCTGTGGCACAGCGCCGCGATCACCTGTGTCCTGATGCCGGTCCTCCACCTGGCACTGCACCGGGTCCGGGACAAGCGGCCGTCCATTCCCCGTTTTCCCGGCCCGGCTCTACCCGCCCCGGCTATCCGGGATACCGCTTGTTTCCGGCCAGACGTTCGAAATACGCCTCGGGAATAGAACAGGCCATCGCCCGGGGGCGCACAGATGCGCGGAGGTGGCGTGCGTTCTGTGGATCAAGTCCCCAACCATGAGCACAAATTACACACGCCCTCTCTCCATACCGGCCCCGATGGTCTAGATTGACCGTGCTTCAGCTGTTCGGAGATCAGACGCGCATTAATGGGATGATCATTTTCCATGCGCCAGGGGGGCGGGGGCCTACCGAGGGGAGCACAGCGCGAAGCGGGAGGCGGGGGCCTCCCGAGGGGAGCAAACAGTGTTGGGCGAACACGTCGAATCACTGGGAACCTGGGGGGTTCTGTGCGGCAAGGGGGACTTGTCAGCTCGTTTCCGTCGGCGCGCGGGCGTCTGGAGAACGGGGCGATCAGCCGGCCCGCGATCGAATGGGAACAGCGGTACCGACGTACCGTGATCATCAGCGATACCGTGGCCACCGCTTTCGTGGTGGCGGCGATCGGCAACTTCTTCGGGGCCCGCGACGCGGCCAACTGGCACGAGAAGTGGGGAATTCTCGCATTCGGCACCGAACTCCTGGTGCTGGGGGCACTCGGGGTCAGTCGATCGTGGGCCCCGGCCGTACTCGGCCAGGGCGCGGAGGAATTCCGGCGGCTCGGCCGCTCACTGTTCACGGCGACCGTCGTACTGGCGCTCGGCGGAATCGCCCTGACCTCGCGCAACATCAAACTCTGGATCTTCGTCGCGATACCCGCGATCGCGCTCGTCACCATGACCGCGCGGTATCTGCTGCGCATCTGGCTGCACCGGCAGCGCAAGGACGGCCGGTGTCTGAGGCCGGTGCTCGCCGCCGGCAGCCCCGCCACCGTGGGCGACCTGATCGCCCGGACCCGCAAGTTCCCGCACCTCGGCTGGCGGGTGGAGGCGGTGTGCACGACGGACGGCCTCGGGCTCGACGGCGACCAGCAGCTGGACGGAGTGCCGGTCGTCGGCCGACTCGCGGACGTCGCCAAGCACGTACGCCACGACGGCTACCGCGTCGTCGCGGTCACACCGGACCCGCACTGGACCCCGGACCGGCTGCAACGGCTGGCCTGGAACCTCGAAGGCAGCGAAGCCGAGATGGTCGTGGCCCCCGTGCTGATGGAGGTGGCCGGCCCCCGGCTGCACGTCGACGCGGTGCTCGGCATACCGCTGCTGCGGGTCAGCATGCCGGCCTTCACCGGGGGCCGCCGGGCGGTCAAGGGCGTGGTCGACCGGATGGGCGCGGCGCTCCTGCTGGTGCTGTTCGCGCCGCTGATGGTGCTCGTCGGACTGCTCGTGCTGGTGGACAGCCGGGGTGGGGCGTTCTACCGCCAGCGAAGAGTCGGCAAAGACGGCCGCGAGTTCACCATCCTCAAGTTCCGCACCATGGTCTCCGGGGCCGACCGGGCACGTGCCGAACTGGCCGACCGCAACGAGGGCGCCGGCCCGCTGTTCAAACTCCGCCGGGACCCGCGCGTGACCCGGGTGGGGGCCGTACTGCGCCGGTACTCGCTCGACGAGCTGCCGCAGCTCCTCAACGTGCTCACCGGATCGATGTCGCTCGTCGGCCCGCGGCCCCCGCTGCCGGAGGAGTGCGCCTCCTACGGCCCGGACATCCGGCGGCGGCTGCTGGTCAAGCCCGGGCTCACCGGTCTGTGGCAGATCAGCGGACGCAGCGACCTGTCGTGGGAGGAGGCGGTGCGGCTGGACCTGCGCTACGTGGAGGACTGGTCGCTCGCCCTGGACTCAGTGATCTTGTGGAAGACGCTGCGTGCGGTGCTCCACGGGCAGGGCGCCTACTGATGCGCGGGGGCCGTCGTCCGGCCCGCCGTGCGAACCGCAGGCCAGGAGGCCTGCCTGGGGGGAGGAACCAGTCATGAGGGTCAGCGTTTTCGGGCTCGGCTACGTGGGCTGCGTGTCTGCCGCGTGCCTGGCCGGCATGGGTCACGAGGTCATCGGGGTCGACGTGAACCAGGTGAAGGTCGACCTGGTCAACGACGGCAAGGCCCCGGTGGTCGAGGAGCGGATCGGCGAGCTGATCGCCGAGGTCGTGCGGACCGGGGCCTTGAGGGCCACCGGCGACGTCCGCGAGGCCGTCCTGGGCAGCGAGGTGTCCCTGGTCTGCGTGGGCACGCCGTCGGAGCCCAACGGCAGCCTGTGCACCACCTATCTGGAACGGGTCACCGAGCAGATCGGTGCCGCGCTCGCCGAACGGGGCGGGCGGCACACCGTCGTCTTCCGCAGCACCATGCTGCCCGGCACCTGCCTGAACCTGCTCGTCCCGATCCTGGAGAAGTACGTCGGCGGTACGGCCGGGGTGGACATCGGGATCGCGGTCAACCCGGAGTTCCTGCGCGAGGGCACGAGCGTGCGGGACTTCTTCGACCCGCCCAAGACCGTCATCGGCGAACTGGACCCGGCCAGTGGCGACGTGGTGGCGGCGCTCTACGACGGCCTGCCCGGCGAGGTGTTCCGGGTGCCGGTCCCCACGGCCGAGGCGATCAAGTACGCGGACAACGCGTTCCACGGCCTCAAGATCGGCTTCGCGAACGAGCTGGGCGCGGTGTGCCAGGCGCTCGGCGTCGACTCGCACCAGGTGATGGACGTGTTCCTGGCCGACCGCAAGCTGAACATCAGCCCCGCCTACCTGCGGCCCGGCTTCGCCTTCGGCGGCTCCTGCCTGCCCAAGGACCTGCGCAGCCTGGTCCACGCGGCCCGGCGAGCCGACGTGTCGGTGCCCATCCTCGCCCATGTGCTGCCCTCCAACTCCGACCATCTGCAACGCGCGGTGGAGCTGGTCGAGCGCACCGGCAAGCGCCGGGTGGGCCTGTTCGGGCTGTCGTTCAAGCCCGGCACCGACGACCTGCGCGAGAGCCCGCTCGTCGAGCTGGCGGAAAGACTCTTCGGCAAGGGGTACGACCTGAAGATCCACGACGCCAACGTCAGCCTCTCCCGGCTGCTCGGCGCGAACCGCGAGTACATCGAGACCCGGCTGCCGCACCTCGCGCAGCTGCTCGCGGAATCCGTCGAGGAAGTACTCGAACACGCCGAGGTGTGCCTGGTCGGAACCAGGGACCCGGCCGTGCTCTCGGCACTCCCCCACGGCGACGGTCCGGTGATCGTCGACCTCGTCCGCCTCCCCGACGCCGAGGCGCGCCGGGCCGAACCGAGGTACATGGGCCTTGCCTGGTGACACGACCAGCGGCGACCGGCCGGTCCGGCGCGCGCTGATCCTGGTGGAGAACCTGTCGGTGCCCTTCGACCGGCGGGTGTGGCAGGAGTGCACGACCCTGCGCGACGCGGGCTGGGAGGTCCACGTCGTCTGCCCCCGCGGGACGAAGCGGGACACGGAGCCGGAGGCGGTGATCGACGGGGTGCGGATCCACCGCTACCCGTTGCGCGCGGCCACCGGAGGTCCGGCCGGCTACCTGAGGGAGTACGGATCGGCGCTGTGGCACACGGTCCGGCTGGCCCGGAAGGTCGGCCCGGTCGACGTGGTCCACGCCTGCAACCCGCCCGACCTGCTGTTCCTGCCGGCCCTGTGGCTCAAGCGACGCGGGGCGCGGTTCGTCTTCGACCAACACGACCTGGTGCCCGAGCTGTACCTCTCCCGGTTCGGCCGCGGCGAGGACCTGCTCTACCGCGCCGTACGCGCCCTGGAACGGCTGACCTACCGGGCCGCGGACATCGTGCTCGCCACGAACGAGAGCTACCGGGACATCGCCGTACACCGGGGTGGGCGGCGGCCGGAGGACGTGTTCGTGGTGCGGAGCGCCCCCGACACCGACCGCTTCCATCCCGTGCCGCCGGAGCCGGAGTTGAAGCGCGGCAAGCCCCATCTGCTGTGCTACCTGGGGGTGATGGGTCCCCAGGACGGGGTCGACTACGCCCTGCGGGCCCTGGCCAGGCTGCGCGACGCGTTCGGACGGACCGACTGGCACGCGGTGTTCGTCGGCGCCGGCGACACCTTCGACGAGATGGTGCGGCTGTCCCGGCACCTCGGGCTAGCCGACCAGGTGGAGTTCACCGGGCGCATCCCGGACGACGACCTGGTGCGCTACCTGTCCACCGCGGACGTGTGCCTCTCCCCCGACCCGCGCAATCCGCTCAACGACGTGTCGACCATGAACAAGGTCCTGGAGTACATGGTGATGGGCCGGCCGATCGTCTCGTTCGACCTGAAGGAGGCGCGCGTCTCCGCCGGTGACGCCGCCGTCTACGCGCCCGCGAACGACGAGTCCGAGTTCGCGAAGCTCGTCGCGCTGCTGCTGGACGACCCGGAGAGGCGGGCCCGGATGGGCGGGATCGGCCGGGAGCGGGTCGGCGGCCCGCTGTCCTGGCGGAACTCGCAGGCGGCACTGCTCGCCGCGTACGCCGCCGCCTGCCGTGACGACTCCCCGGCGCCGGCGGGCCACCCGCACGAGGCAGGGAAAAGGCAAGGAAGAGGCAGCGCAGTTGAGCGATGACACCATACGCCTGGTCACGATCGGGCGGATCCTCCGCCGGCGCTGGCGGCTTCTCCTCCTCCTCACCCTGGTGGGCGCGCTCGCCGGGTACGGCGCCTCGCTGCTGTTCCCGCCGCGGTACACGACGTCGGCGTCGGTGCTGCTGCCGGGGGCGTGGGAGGAGCGCGAGCTGCTGACCCAGACGGAGATCGCGGACAGTTCGGTGGTGCTCGACCGCGCGGCCGCGGGGCTCGGCTGGGCCGGGGTCGACGGCCGGGAGCTGCGGGATCGGGTCAGCGCCCAGGCCGCCGACGGGAACATCATCAAGATCTCGGGTACGGCCGGCACCCCGCAGCGGGCCCAGCAACTCTCCGACCAGGTGGCCCGGCAGTTCGTCGCGTTCGCCACGCAGATCGTCGGCGACGACACCGACACCGAGGCGGCGGCCCAGCTCGAGGAACTGCGGCAGACGGTGACGCAGACCAGCCGCCGCATCACCGAGCTGGCCGACGCCGCCGACCCGGGGCAGACCGTGGAGAGCGTGCAGGCCCGAACCGACCTGGAGAAGCTGCGCACCACGCTGCAGGAGGCCATGAACAAGCTGGACCAGGCCGATCCGGCCGCCGCCAAGGCCCACATGGTCGTCATGGGACCGGCGCCCCGGCCGGCCGGCGAGGCACCGCCGACGCGGACGCAGCTCGTCGCCGGCGGAGCGCTGCTGTTCTTCCTGCTCGCATTCGTCGGCCACCTCACCGCCGCCCGGATGAGCCGCCGGCTGCGCACCGAACCGGAGATCGCGGCGGCACTGGGCTCGACGCTGCTGGGTACGGTCGACGTACCGGGTGGACGGCCGCGACGGCGTGGCCCGCGGGCCCGGTTCCGCCGGCTGCTGGGTGTCGACGTCCGGTGGGACGCGCCCGCCCCGCAGAGGTCCGACGAGGCCGGCCGGCGGATCCGCTACCGGCGGTTGTGCGCCCGCATCCGGGATCAACTGCCCGCTCCGCGGCGGCTGCTGGTCGTCGTACCGGACGGTGACGAGACCGCCCGGCGGGCCGCCGAGCAGCTCGTCGCCGAGGCCGGGAACGATCCGCTGCTGCGGGTGGCGGGGGTGTCGGTGTCCGAGCCGCTGGTGCCGGACCGCGAGCACGAGTCCGGTGTCCTGGTCGTGCTGAGCGCGGGCAGCTGGACCGCGGGAGAGCTCTCCGGTGTCGCCGAGGCGTGCGCGGACGCCAGGCACAAGGTCGTCGGTGTCGTCCTCGCCGGCACGGTCCGGGTCCGTGGGACGCGGCCCGCCGACCGGCCCCGGGAGGCCGCCGCGACGCCGCTCGCGGTCGGCGTCGACGCGCGGGGAGGTGCGAGGTGATGGCGCGTACGGCCGAGGAGCCGTCGTCCGCCGCTCCGCTGCTGGACCTTCAGGGGCTGGTGGTGGCGGTGCGCAGGCGGCGCCGTCTGTGGTGCTCCGCGGCGCTGCTGGGGCTGCTCGTCGGCGTGGCGGTGGCGCTCCTGCTGCCCCCGCGGCCGACCGCGGTGACCAAGGTGCTGGTCGCGCACCAGGAGGACCAGCCGAACGACCCCGGCACGCTGATCCGCACCGACGTGGCACTGCTGCACACCACCCGGATCGCGAGTGCCGCCCTGAAGTCCCTCGGATCCACGGCGCGACCGGAGGACTTCATGCAGGACTACGAGGGGCTCGGCCTGACCAACAACCTGATGCAGATCACCGCGATGGGCGGCAGCGAGGCGGAGGCGGTGGCCCGCGCCAGGGCCCTGGCCGACGCGTTCGTCACCGACCATGTGCAGCGGATGCGGCAGGCCGCGGACGCCGAGGCCAAGAGCCTGCTCGACCAGCGGGACCGGCTGCAGCACGAACTGGACCAGGTCAACCGGACGATCGGGGACGGGTCGCCGCAGGGCGGTCCGAAGGCGGCGGCGAACCTGGAGTCGCTCTTCGCCCGCCGGGCCGATCTCACCTCCCGGATAACGGACTTCACCCAGCGTGCCGCGGAGGCCCGCGTCGGCACGCCCCAACTCGTCGCCGGCACCCAGATCGTGGACGCCGCGCACGCGGTGCGGCACTCACTGGTCAAGTCCGCCGCGACCGACGCCGCGATCGGGCTGGTCCTCGGGCTGGTCCTCGGGCTCGCGGTGGCCGCGGTCGGCACGGTGGTGGCGGACCGCCCCGTGCTGCGCCGGGACATCGCGGCGAACCTCGGTGCCTCGGTCATCGCGGAGCTGCCGCGCCGGCCGGCCGGGCTCCGGCGGCGCCGGCGGACCCGGGTGGCGCGGGAACGGCTCGTCGTCTCTCTGGCCCGCACCGTGCGCGCCGCCGTGGAACCGGTGTCGCTGCTGGAACTGGGCTGTGCGCGCGCCACGAGCGCCCTCGCCCTGGACCTCGCCGGGGCGCTGGCGGCGCAGGGACCGGTGGTCGTCGTGGACGGTCTGCCCGGCGCGCGGCTCGCGCGCCGCCGTCCGAAGCCGTCGGACCCGGCCGTGGTCGGCGGCGAGCGTGCCGCGGCCCTGCCGCCCGGCGAACGCCCGCTGGGCGTCGGCTCGGTGGCACCCGGCACGGCCTGGACGGACCTGCGGTACCTCGGCACCCGGACCGTGCTCGTCGTGCGGGCCGGGCACGGCAGCGCCGCCTGGCTGCACACCGTGGCGCGGCAGCTCGCGGACCAGCGCATCGCGGTGATCGGGGTGGTGCTGATCGACCCCGATCCGCGGGACCGGACCGACGGCACGCTGTGGGAGGGGCCGTACACCGCGCTGCGCGGCCTGAACCCGGTGCCGGCCCAGCACAACGGGACGGGCCGGCACCGGACGGAGCGGCTGCCGGTGCGGTCGGCGCGGGTCCCGGACACCGACCAGGAGGCGCGGTAGGACATGTGTGGCATCGCAGGCACGTACCGGTGGCCGGACGGGAAGGCCGTCACCGACCGGCTCACCGACATCCTCGCCCACCGAGGTCCGGACGGGGCGGGCCGGTACAGCCACCCCGCCGGTGACGGCGAAGTGCACCTCGGGCACCGCCGGCTGGCCATCATCGACCTGTCCGGGACCGGCGCCCAGCCGATGGTCTCGGACGGCCTCGCCCTGACGTACAACGGCGAGCTGTACAACGCGCCCGAGCTGCGTGCGGAGCTGGCGGCCGCCGGGGTGCGCTTCCGCGGTACCTCCGACACCGAGGTGCTGCTGGAGGCCTGGCGGCGCTGGGGCACGGACTGTCTGCCCCGGCTGCGCGGCATGTTCGCGTTCGGGATATTCGACGAGCGCACGGGTGACCTGGTGCTCGCCCGCGACCAGCTCGGCATCAAGCCGCTGTTCCTGCTGCGGCGCGGCGAGGGCCTGGTGTTCGCCTCCGAGCTGAAGGCGCTCGCCGCGGTGACCGGCGGTTCGCTGGAGGTGGACCACGCGGCGCTGGTGGCGTCGCTGCTCTACTACTGGGTGCCGGACTCGCGGTGCGCGTTCCGCGAGGCGGAGAAACTGCCGCCGGGGAGCTGGCTGAGGTGCCGGGCCGACGGGCGGGTGGAGCGCGGCCGGTTCTGGCACCTGCGGGACGTCGCCGCCGAGGCCCAGGAGCGGGCCCGGAGCGGCGAACGGCCGGACATCGCCGCCGTGGTGGAGGAGTCGACCCGGCGCCATCTGCTCTCCGACGTGCCCGTGGCGGCCTTCCTGTCCGGCGGGCTGGACTCCAGCTACCTGACCGCGCTGGCGGCCCGCGACCGGCCCGGGATCTCCGCCTACACGATCGGGTTCCGCGCCGAGGACGCCCGGTTCGAGGCGATGCCGGACGACCTGCGCTATGCCCGGCGGGTGGCCGAGCGGTTCGGCGTCGACCTCCACGAGATCGAGATCGCCCCGGACGTGCTCGACCTGCTGCCGCGGATGACGTACCACCTGGACGAGCCGATCGGCGACCCCGCCGCGATCAACACGTTCCTGATCTGCTCGGCCGCCCGGGAGGCCGGGGTCAAGGTGATGCTCTCGGGGATGGGGGCCGACGAGCTGTTCGCCGGTTACCGCAAGCACCTGGCGAACCTGGTCGCGCTGCGCTACCAGCGGGTCCCGCGGCCCCTGCGGCGCGGGATGTCCGCGGCCGTGGACCGGCTGCCGGTGGCGACGAGCCGCCGGGGGTACCGGTCGGTGCGGTTCGCGAAGCGGTTCCTGTCCTTCGCCGATCTGCCGGAGGAGACCGCGTTCCGGCGCAGCTACACCATGTACGACCGGGGCGAGCTGCTCGCGCTGCTCGATCCGGACCTGGCCGGGACGGTCGAGGACGTGCTGACCGAGCACGCGGACACCTACCGGGACAACGCCCTGGACGACTTCGTCAACCGCATGTGCCTGACGGACGCCCGGATGTTCCTGCCGGGGCTGAACCTCGCCTACACGGACCGGTCGAGCATGGCCGCGTCGACCGAGGTGCGGGTGCCGTACGTGGACGTGGAGGTGGTCAAGGCGGCGTTCGCCGTGCCCGGCGAGCGCAAGATCGCCGGCCGGCAGGGCAAGGCCGTCCTGAAGGAGGCGGCCACCTCGGTGCTGCCCCGGGAGATCGTGTACCGGCCCAAGGGCCTGTTCAGCGCCCCGCTGCGGGCCTGGATGAGCCGGGATCTGGCGCCGCTGGTGCGCGAGGTGGTCAACGACGGCGAGCTGGTCCGTTCCGGTTTCCTGCGCCGTGACGCGCTGGCGCGGCTGGTCGCCGAGGACGCCGCCGGGCAGCGGGACTTCTCCAAGCATCTGTGGCATGTGCTGACCCTTGAGTACTGGTACCGCGGCGCGACCTCCGGAGCCGGCCGGCACTCTCCCTCGACGGTGTAGAGACAGAGGACTTCAGGTGAAACAGGTAGTGCAGAACTACAGGAGCGGCGAACTGGCGCTGCTCGACGTGCCGGTGCCGGGGTGCAAGCCGGGCGGTGTACTGGTCCGCAGCGCCTACTCGCTCATCTCCACCGGGACCGAGCTGATGAAGGTGTCCGAGGCCGGCATGTCGATGCTGGGCAAGGCCCGTTCCCGGCCGGACCAGGTCGCCAAGGTGGTGCAGAGCGTGGCCACCAACGGGGTGCCGGCGACGTACCGCAAGGTGATGGGCAAGCTGGACTCCTACACACCGCTCGGGTACTCGCTGTGCGGGGTGGTCGAGCAGGTCGGCGCCGGGATCGACGATGTGGCGGTCGGCGACCTGGTGGCCTGCGCGGGCAACGAGCACGCGCTGCACGCCGAGCTGAACTGGGTGCCGCGCAACCTCTACGCCCGGGTGCCGGACGGTCTCGCGCCGCGGCACGCGGCGTTCGGCACCGTCGGGTCGATCGCGTTGCAGGGTGTCCGCCAGGGCGAGTCACGGCTCGGCGAAGTGGCGCTGGTCATCGGGCTCGGGCTGATCGGCCAGCTGGTGGTGCAGTTGCTGGCCGCCTCCGGGGTCCGCGTCGTCGGGGTCGACCCGGACGCGGGGCGCTGCGAGCTGGCGGAGCGGCTGGGCGCGGCGGCCTGCGGCGATCCCGCGTCCGTGGCCGTGGAGGCGGCCGTCGCCGAACTCACCGGCGGGCACGGCGTGGACCAGGTGTACCTGGCCGCCGGCGGCACCGGCAACCAGCCCGTCGAGCTGGCCGCCCGGCTCTGCCGGGACCGCGGCCGGGTCGTGGACATCGGCAAGTGCCGTCTGGACCTGCCGTGGAACGCGTACTACGAGAAGGAGCTGGACGTCCGGTTCTCCCGCAGTTACGGCCCCGGGCGCTACGACCCGGAGTACGAGCTGGAGGGCCGGGACTACCCGATCGGCTATGTGCGCTGGACCGAGCGCCGCAACCTGGCGTGCTTCCTCGACCTCGTCGCCCGCGGCAGCGTCGACGTGGAGCCCCTGGTCTCCCACGTCGCCGACTTCGATGACGCCGTCGAGACCTACCGGCGTCTGAAGGACGGCGAACTGAAGGCCGTGGCCGTGCTGTTCCGCTACGCCGGGCACGCGGCGCAGGCCGCGGAGCCGGCGGCCCCGGCGGTGTCCGTGCCCGCCGTGGACGTGCGGCGGGGCCCGGCCCGGGGCGCCACGTCGCCGGTACGGCTGGCGTTCGTCGGCGCGGGCAACTACGCGACGTCGATGCTGCTGCCGCACCTGGCGCAGCGCGACGGCGTCGAGTTGTCGACCGTCGTCACCACCACGGCGCTGTCCGCGGCCAACGCGCAGCGGAAGTTCGGCTTCGCCGAGGCGACCACCGATCTCGACGCCGTGCTCGGCGACAAGTCCATCGACGCGGTGTTCGTCGTCACCCGGCACAGCTCGCACGCCGAACTGACCCGGAGGGCGCTGCTGGCCGGCAAGACCGTGTTCGTGGAGAAACCCCTGGCGCTCACCGAGGACGAACTGGCCGGCGTGCTCGCGGCGGTGGAGGAGTCCGGCAACGACCGGCTGCAGGTCGGCTTCAACCGCCGGTTCTCGCCGCTGCTGCGGGAGGCCAGGAAGCGGTTCGGCGCCCGGACGGGCCCGGCGAACCTGCGCTACCTGGTCAACGCGGGCCGTCTCGACCACGGCAGCTGGTACCTCCAACAGGGCACCGAGGGCTCGCGCTTCGCCGGTGAGGGCGGACACTTCATCGACACGGCGAGCTGGCTGCTCGACGCCGACCCGGTCTCGGTGTACGCGGTCGCCTCCTCGGGCGCCGAGGACCTGCAGCTCGTGCTGCGCTACCCGGACGGGTCCACCGCCACCATCAGCTACGTCACCAGCGGTCCGGCCGGCTTCCCGAAGGAGACGCTGGACCTGGTCGCGGACGGCAGGGCGCTGCGGCTCGACGACTTCGTCCGTGCCTCGGTGTACGACAACCACCGCAGGCGGTGGGTCAGTTCGCGGTTGCCGAAGGCCCGGGACAAGGGGCAGTCCGCCGAACTGGCCGCGTTCGTCCGGGCCGTGCGGACCGGCGGCCCGATGCCGGTGCCGCTCCAGTCGCTGGTCACGACCACGGCGGCCACCCTCGCCATGCAGACGGGTCTGGCCGGCGGGGCGCCGGTGACGTTGGCGAGGACGCGATGACCGTGAGTGCGGGGAGCGCGGGCTGGTACCTGCGGCGGCTGTCCCGGATGGGTCCGCGGGAGGTCGGCGGCCGGGTGGGCGACGCGGTGCGCAGACGGCGGTGGCGGTCGGCGCCGCCGGACTGCCCGCCGGTGACCGGCGCCCGGTTCACCGCGCCGCTGCCCGCGGGGGCGGTCGCCGCGGTGCCGCCGGACGCCGCCAAACGTCTCGTCGCCGAGGCGGACCGGCTGATGTCCGGGCACGCCGAGTACTTCGGGGTGGTCCGCGACGACCTGGCCGACCCGGACTGGTGGTACGACCCGAGGACCGGGCGCCGCGCCCCGGGGGGTTACGCGTTCGACGTGCCGTACCGGGACGAGGACGCGGTCGGGGACGTCAAGCAGATCTGGGAGCTGTCGCGGCACCAGTACCTCACCGTGCTCGCCGCCGCCTACGCGGTCACCGGGGACGAGCGGTACGCCGAGCGCGTGGCCGGGCACCTGCGGTCGTGGTGGGCGGGCAACGCGCCGCTGCGTGGGGTGCACTGGACCAGCGGCATCGAGCTGGGGATCCGGCTGCTGTCCTGGGTGTGGGTCCGCCGGCTGCTCGACGGCTGGCCGGGCGCGGCGGCGCTGTTCGAGGACAACCCGGTGGCGCTGCACCAGATCTGGCACCACCAGCGCTGGCTGGCCGCCTTCCCCAGCCGGGGGTCCTCGGCGAACAACCACGTCATCGCCGAGGCCGCCGGGCAGTTCGCCGCGGCCTGCGCGTTCGGGTGGTTCCCCGCCTCGGCGCGCTGGCGGGCCGAGGCGCTGCGCTCGCTGGAGCGGCACCTGCGCGGCAACACGTTCGTCTCCGGCCTCAACCGCGAGCTGGCCGGCGAGTACCACGGGCTCGTGCTGGAGCTGGGTCTGGCGGCGCTGGCCGAGGCGGACGCCGCCGGTGTGCCGGTCCCGGCGTCCGTCCGGCTGGTGCTGCTGCGGATGACCGACGCGCTCGCGGCCGTCGTGGACAGCCGGCTGCGGCCGCCCCGCCAGGGGGACGGGGACGACGGGCACGGTCTGGTCGTGGACGGCACGGGCACCGACCGCTGGGCCTCGCTGCTCGCGACCGGGGACGCCGTGTTCGGCCGGCTCGCCTGGTGGCCGGCGGTGACCGGCACCGATGTGCGCACCGCGCTGCTGGCCGCGCTCATCGAGCCCACCGCGCTGTCCGTCAGCCGCCCGGCGAGCCGCCCGGCCCACTTCGCCGACGCGGGGCTCACCATCCTGCGCGGTCCGGGAGAGATCTGGTGCCGCTGCGACGGCGGTCCGCACGGCTTCCTGTCCATCGCCGCGCACGCCCACGCCGACGCGCTGTCCCTGGAGGTACGGCACGACGGGGTCGACGTACTCGCCGACCCGGGGACGTACTGCTACCACGGGCAGCCCGCGTGGCGGGAGTACTTCCGGTCGACCCTCGGCCACAACACCCTGCAACTGGACGGCGGTGACCAGTCCGTCTCCGGCGGCCCCTTCCTGTGGACCCGGCATGCCGAAAGCCGCGTCCTGGTCGCGGACACCTCCGATCCGGGGGTGGGCCGCTGGTGCGCCGAGCACGACGGTTACCGGCCCTCCGTGCACCGCCGCCGGGTGGAGCTGACGGCCGCGAGCCGGGAGCTGAGGGTGGTCGACGAGGTGTCGGGGCCGCGCCGGGCCGCGCGCCTGGCGTTCCACCTCGGCCCGGCCGTCACCGCGGACCTGGCGGGCCACCGGGCGGTGCTCACCTGGACCCGGGACGGCACGGACCGCTCCGCGGTGCTGGAGCTGCCCGGGCAGCTGTCCTGGCGGGCGCACCGCGGCGAGACCGACCCCCCGCTGGGCTGGTACTCGGCCGGGTTCGGGCGCAGGGAACCCGCCACCACGCTGGTCGGCTCCGGCTTCACCGACGGCGCGGAGGGTTTCACCACCGTGCTCACGTTCCGCGGCTAGGGGGGCGCGTGGGCATCAGGAAACGGTACGGGGCGTGGGCGGCGGCACCGCTGACTCTGGCCCTGCTGACGGCGACGGGCTGCGAGAGCACGGCCGGCGCCCGGGCCGCGGAGCCGACCGCCGCACCGTCCACGACGGCGGCCCGGCCGGTGACCCCGGTGTGCGCCAGGCCCGCGGCCGGGCCGGCGAAGGCGCCGGCGGGCGCGGTGACGGTCGACCCCGCCGTGGTCGGCGACCTGGCCGCGAAGACCGCCGGCAGCCCCCCGCACACCACGTTCTGGCTCCGGCCGGGCAGGCACCGGCTCGACCCGGACCGCTACGCCCAGGTCGTCCCCAAGAAGGGGGACACCTACCTGGGTGCGCCGGGCGCGGTCCTCGACGGCCGGAGGACGAACCAGTACGCGTTCGGCGGCACCGCCCGTGACGTCACCCTCCGCTACCTGACCGTGCAGGATTTCGTCGCGCCGCAGAACGAGGGCGTGGTCAACCACGACTCGGCCGACGGGTGGGTGATCGAACACGCGACGATCCGGAACAACTCCGGTGCCGGCCTGATGGCCGGCGCCCGCCAGCGGGTCCGCGCCAGCTGCCTGCGCGGCAACGGCCAGTACGGCATGAACGCGTACAAGGCCGACGGCCGTATCGGCGGCCTGGTGGTCGAGGGCAACGAGATCGCGGACAACAACAGGGACGACTGGGAGCGGCGGCGGCCGGGCTGCGGCTGCACCGGGGGCGTCAAGTTCTGGGCCGTGGACGGCGCCGACGTACGCGGCAACTGGGTGCACGACAACCGCGGGGCCGGGTTGTGGGCGGACACCGACAACAACGACTTCCGCATCGAGGACAACGTGCTGGAGGACAACGCCGGTGCCGCGCTGATCTACGAGACCAGCTACAACGCGGTCATCCGCGACAACACGTTCCGGCGGAACAACCTGGTCGAGGGGCGCGGTTACGCCGAGCGCGGCGACAGCTTCCCGTTCGGGACCATCTACCTGTCCGAGTCCGGCGGCGAGCCGAGGGTCCGGGCCCGCACCGACAGGATCGAGATCTACCGGAACGTGCTGGAGAACAACTGGTCCGGGATCACCCTGTGGGAGAACGCCGACCGGTTCTGCAACAGTCCGGCCAACACCTCCTCCGGCGACTGCACGTTGCTGGTGAAGAACACCAAGCGCTGTACGCAGCCGGCGATCGCCAGGCCGCCGCTCTACTCCGACTGCCGGTGGAAGACCCAGCGGGTGGACATCCACGACAACCGTTTCGTGCTGGACAAGTCGGCCGTCGACTGCACGGTGAAGTGCGACCGCATGGCGGTGCTGGCCAACTACGGCACCTACCCGGACTGGTCGCCGTACAAGGGCGAGCGGGTGGCCGAGGCGATCACGAGACGCCAGCACAACCGGTGGCACGACAACGTCTACGTCGGGCCGTGGAAGTTCGTCGCCGTCGACCCCAGCCGGATCCTCGACTCCGGGCAGTGGCAGGGCGCGCCGTACCGGCAGGACGCGGGCAGCACCTTCCGCGCCGGGGACGGAGGCTGAGATGCGCGCGGATCCCACGCCGAGGATCGTCGGCACCGTCTGGGGGCTGCTGGTCCTCAACACGCTCGGCTCGGCCGGGGCGAAGACCATCGTGCCGCTGCCCCGCTCCCTCATCCAGATGGTCACCATGGGCGCGCTGGTCGCCGCGTTCGCGCTGGCGCTCGCGCTCAACCTGCGGCTGCGGATCCGGGCCAGCGCCTTCCTGCTGCTGCTCACGCTGCTGCTGGCGCTGAGCGTGATCTCCAGCGTGCACCTGGAGTCCGGGTTCGGGGCGTTGTTCCGCTGCGCCCGGCTGGCCCTGTTCGTCGGCACGCTGTGGCTGCTCAGCCGCTGGTGGGACGGCGGCCTGACGTTCGTACGGCACCACATCCGGATGTACTTCGCGGTGCTCGGGTCGGTCGCGGCCGGCCTGGTCGTCTCGCCGGGCGCGGCCCTGCCCGACCTGTACGGCGGCCGGCTGGTCGGCGCGCTCTGGCCGCTCACCCCGCCGCAGATCGGCCAGTACGCCGCGGTGATCACCGGTCTCGCCGTGCTGCTCGTGCTGGGCCGCCGGACCGACCGGACCAGCGCGGCGGTCGTCATCGTGCCGTCGCTCGTCCTGCTGGCGCTGACCCACACCCGCACGGCCACGCTCGGCCTGCTCGTCGGGCTGGCGGTGGCGATCGGCTCGCTGATCCTGACCAGCGCCGCGGCCCGCCGGTTCTTCACCTGGGCGGTGCTGTGCGCCGTGGTGGCCGCGGTGGGGTTCGCCTCCGCGCTGCAGGCGTGGTTCCTGCGCGGGCAGAGCAAGGAGAACTTCTCCAACCTCACCGGCCGGGCCAAGGTCTGGGACGCCCTGCTGGCCGCGCCCCGGTCGACCACGGAGCAGTTGTTCGGTGTGGGCCTGGGCGACAAGTCGTTCGGCGGGCTGCCGATCGACAACAGCTGGCTGGCCGTCTACAACGAGCAGGGTCTGACCGGCGTCGGCCTCGTCGCGGCGATCCTCCTCGTGCTCGGCGGGGTCGCGCTGCTGCGGCCCCCGTCGCTGCACCGGGCCTGCGCGATCTTCCTGATCAGCTACTGCGCGATCGCGTCGTACACGGAGGCCGGCCTGGGCGACGCCTCGCCGTACCTGCTGCACCTCGCCGTGGCCGCCTCGCTGCTGGCGGCCCCGGCCGCCGCCGCTCCCCCGCCGGCGCCCGAGGTCCGCCGGCGGCGCGTCCCGAGCTGGGCCCGGCAATCGGAGGTGGCCTGAGCATGCACGTCCTCGTGGTGCACAACCGCTACGCCTCGGCGCAGCCGAGCGGCGAGAACAAGGTCGTCGACCAGGAGGTGGCGCTGTTGCGCGGGGCCGGCCACCGGGTGGGGGTGTTCGAGCGGCGCAGCGACGACATCGCCGGCCGGTCCCTGCTGGGCAAGGCCGCGCTGCCGCTGCTGGTGCCGTGGAACCCGGCGGTCCGCGCGGAGCTGGCCGCCCGGCTGCGCACCGAGCGGCCGGACGTGGTGCACGTGCACAACGTCTTCCCGCTGCTGTCGCCCGCGGTGCTGGCCGCCTGCGCCGACGCCGGTGTGCCCGCCGTCGCCACGCTGCACAACTACACCCAGGTCTGCCCGCCCGGCACGCTCCAGCGGGACGGCCGGCCGTGCGCCGAGTGCGTCGGGGCCGCGCCGCTGCCCGCCGTCCGGCACGGCTGCTACCGCGGGTCCCGGCTGGCGACGGTGCCGCTCGCGGTCAGCCTGTCGGTCAACCGGCGCCGGTGGTGGTCCGGCGTGGAGCGGTTCCTGTGCATCTCGGCGGCGCAGCGCGCCGTCCTGGTGCGGGCCGGCATGCCGGCCGAACGGCTGGCCGTGAAGCACAACTTCGTGCCCGACCCGGGCGTGCGCCGCACCGGCGCCGGCGAGCACCTGCTCTATCTCGGCCGGCTCGCGGAGGCCAAGGGTGTGCGGCTGTTGATGGCGGCGTGGGACGAGATCGCCGCCGGCGGCGGGGTGGGCGTGCCGCTCGTGATCGCCGGCGCGGGGCCGCTGGAGCGGGAGGTGGCCGCCTGGGCGGCCGGCCGGGACGACGTGCGCTACGCCGGCCTGTACGACACGGCCGAGTGCCGGCAGGCCATCGCGCGGTCGGTCGCCGTGGTGGCTCCTTCGACCTGGCTGGAGGCGTTCGGCCTGGTGGTCGTGGAGGCGATGGCGGCGGGGGTGCCGGTCGTCGCCGCCGGTCACGGCGCCTTCGTCGAACTCGTCGAGGAGGGGGTGACCGGGCTGTTGCACCGGCCCGGCGAGGCCGCCTCGCTCGCGTCCTGCCTGCGCCGGATCACGGCCGGCCCCGCGCTGAACAGGGAGATGGGGCGGGCGGCCCGGCGCCGTTACGAACAGGACTTCAGCCCGACCGTCGGGCTGGAGCGGCTGGTGGAGGAGTACCGCACCGCGATCGCGGGTCGGCCGGCACCGGCTGGTCGCGGGGACACCCGCGCGAACAGGGGGGATGGGAACAGCAGATGACACGATGCCGACTCTGCGGCTCGCAAGCGCTGGCGAGCGTGGTCGATCTCGGGGCGACGCCGCCGTGTGAGAGCTTCCTCGCCGCGGACCGACTGGACCAGCCGGAACCGGCGTACCCGCTGCACCTGCGGGTCTGCACCGACTGCTGGCTGGCGCAGATCCCGCCGCTGATCACGCCGGAGGAGACGTTCAAGGAGTACGCGTACTTCTCCTCGTACTCGACCTCCTGGGTGGAGCACGCGCGCACGTTCGTCGCCGACGCCGTACGGCGGCTGGGTCTGGGGCCCGACTCCTTCGTGGTGGAGGTCGCGAGCAACGACGGGTACCTGCTGAGGCACGTGGTGGACCGCGGGATCCGCTGCCTCGGCATCGAGCCCTCGGTGAACGTCGGCGCCGCCGCGCGGGACGCGGGTGTGCCCACGCTGACGGAGTTCCTGGACCCGGACACCGGCGCCCGGGTGCGGGCCGAGCAGGGCCCGGCGGACCTGGTCGTGGCCAACAACGTGTACGCGCACATCCCCGACGTGGTCGGGTTCACCCGGGGCCTGCGCGCGCTGGTCGCCGACGACGGGTGGGTCTCCATCGAGGTGCAGCACCTGCTGACCCTGATCGAGGAGAACCAGTACGACACGATCTACCACGAGCACTTCCAGTACTACACGGTCGCGTCCGCGGTCCGGGCCCTGGCGAGCGGCGGACTGGCCCTGGTGGACGTGGAGCTGCTGCCCACGCACGGCGGCTCCATCCGGCTGTGGGCCCGGCCGGCCGAGGTGGCCGGCGAGCCGACGCGGCGGGTGGCGGAGGTACTGGACCGGGAGAAGGCCGCCGGGCTCCGGGAGCTGTCCGGGTACACCGAGTTCTCCGCCCGGGTCGCCAAGGTGCGCCGGGACCTGCTGCGGTTCCTGATCGAGGCGGCCGAGCGCGGCGAGACGGTCGTCGGCTACGGCGCCCCCGGCAAGGGCAACACCCTGCTCAACCACTGCGGCATCCGGCCCGACCTGCTCGCGTACACGGTCGACCGCAACCCGTACAAGCACGGCCGGTTCACCCCGGGCACCCGGATCCCCGTCCTGCCGCCCGAGCGGATCGCCGCCGACAAGCCGGACTACGTCCTGGTCCTGCCGTGGAACCTGCGGGCCGAGCTGGTCGAGCAGTTGGCCTTCGTGCACGACTGGGGCGGCCGGCTGGTCTTCCCCATCCCGGAACTGAGCATCCTCGACGGCGCGTCTGGAAAGGGCACGGCATGAAGGTCGTACTGTTCTGCGGCGGTTACGGGATGCGGATGCGCAACGGTTCCTCCGACGACGTGCCCAAGCCGATGGCGATGGTCGGCCCGCGGCCGCTGATCTGGCACGTCATGCGCTACTACGCGCACTTCGGACACACGGAGTTCATCCTGTGCCTCGGGTACGGGGCCCACCACATCAAGGACTTCTTCCTCAACTACGAGGAGACGACGTCCAACGACTTCGTGCTGCGGGGCGGGCGGACCGAACTGCTGTCCACCGACATCGCGGACTGGACGATCACGTTCGCGCAGACCGGCATCGAGTCGCCGATCGGGGAGCGGCTGCGCCGGGTGCGGCACCACCTGGACGGCGACGAGATGTTCCTCGCCAACTACGCCGACGTGCTCACCGACGCCCCGCTGCCGGAGATGATCGACCGGTTCACCCGGCGCGACGCCGGTGCGTCGATGATGGTGGTGCCGCCGCAGTCCTCCTTCCACTGCGTGGAGTTGGGCGAGGACGGCCTGGTGGGCGGCATCACCCCGGTGAGCGAACTGCCGCTGTGGGAGAACGGCGGCTACTTCGTGCTGCGCCAGGAGGTCTTCGACCACATCCCGGAGAACGGGGACCTGGTCGCCGACGGGTGCGCCGAACTGGCCAAGCGGGGGCGGCTGGTGGCGCACCAGCACCGCGGGTTCTGGAAGCCGACCGACACCGTGAAGGAGCGGGCCGCGCTGGACGACGCCTACGCCCGGGGCGAGCGCCCGTGGGCCGTGTGGGAACGGGACGGCGTCGAGGTGAGGTCCGCGTGATCCGGCTCGGGGCCGGTCCGCTGCACCGGATCGTGGCGGTGGGCGCGCACTGCGACGACATCGCCATCGGCGCCGGCGGCACGCTGCTGACGCTGTGCCGGGCGCGGCCGGGGCTCCGCGTCGACGCGCTGGTGCTCTCCGGTGGTGGCGGCGAGCGGGAGCAGGAGGAGCGGGCGGCGCTCGCCGCCTTCTGCCCGGGCGCCGAACTCCACCTGACCGTCCTGAAGTTGCCGGACGGGCGGCTGCCCGTGCACTGGGACGAGGCCAAGGCCGCGGTGGAGGAACTGCGCGGCCGGAGCGAGCCGGATCTGATCCTGGCCCCGCGCACCGACGACGCCCA
This sequence comes from Streptomyces sp. NPDC023481, assembly GCF_055560195.1. Classification (NCBI taxonomy): domain Bacteria; kingdom Bacillati; phylum Actinomycetota; class Actinomycetes; order Kitasatosporales; family Streptomycetaceae; genus Streptomyces; species Streptomyces sp. NPDC023481. Next base: position 9,196 of record NZ_JBVHJE010000003.1, on the reverse strand, counting down.
CCAGGACCACCGCGGCCTGGCGCGGCTGGTTCCCACCGCGTTCCGCGACCACCTGGTCCTCGGCTACGAGATCGTCAAGTGGGACGGCGACCTCGGCCGTCCGGCGGTGTACCAGCCGCTGTCGCCGGAGACCGCCGAGCAGAAGGTGCGGCTGCTGCAGGAGCACTACCCTTCGCAGCGACACCGGCCCTGGTACGACCGGGAGGCCTTCCTCGGGCTGGCCCGGATCCGCGGTATCGAATGCCACGCGCGCTACGCCGAGGCCTTCGCCGTCACCAAACTCACGCTCAACCTGGGGGGTTGAACCTTGCGCGTACTGCTGACCGGTCACCAGGGCTACCTGGGCACCGTCATGGCCCCGGTCCTCGCCGCCGCCGGACACGAGGTCGTCGGCCTCGACGCCGGTCTGTTCGCCGACTGCGTCCTCGGCCCGGCGCCCGCGGACCCGCCGGGGCCCCGGGTGGACCTGCGCGACGTCACGGCCGAGCACGTGGCCGGGGTGGACGCCGTGATCCACCTGGCCGCGCTGTCCAACGACCCGCTGGGAGCGCTGGCGCCGCAGCTCACCTACGACATCAACCACCACGCGTCCGTGCGGCTGGCCCGGCTGGCCCGCGACGCCGGGGTGCGGCGCTTCCTGTACGCGTCGACCTGCTCGGTGTACGGCGCCGCCGGCGGCGCCGGCCTGGTGGCCGAGGACGCCCCGCTGCGCCCGGTGACTCCGTACGCGGAGTCCAAGGTGCGGGTGGAGGACGACCTGCACGCGCTGGCCGACGGCGACTTCAGCCCCGTGTACATGCGCAACGCCACCGCCTTCGGCTACTCCCCCCGGCTGCGCGCCGACATCGTGCTGAACAACCTGGTGGGGCACGCGCTGCTGTCCGGTGAGGTGCTGGTGCTCTCCGACGGCACGCCCTGGCGGCCGCTGGTGCACGCCGCCGACATCGCGCGCGCCTTCGCGGCCGCGCTGGTCGCGCCCCGGGAGGCGGTGCACGACCGGGCGTTCAACATCGGCAGCGAGGTCAACAACGTCACGGTCGCCGAGATCGCCGAACAGGTCGCCGAGGCGGTGCCCGGCTCCCGGGTGGTGATCACCGGGGAGACCGGGGCCGATCCGCGGTCGTACCGGGTGGACTTCTCCCGGTTCCGGGGCGCGGTGCCCGGCTTCGACTGCGAGTGGACCGTGAAGCAGGGCGCGCTGGAACTCGCCGACGCCTACCGCACCCACGGGCTGACCCGGGAGGACTTCGAGCGGCGCTTCACCCGGCTGGCGGTGCTGCGCGCGGCGACCGACGCCGGCGCGGTGGACGACACCCTGCGGCGGCGCCGATGACCGCGGCCGGGGAGGAGATGCACGCGCTGGTGGAGCGGCTGTACCCGCTGTGCCGGAGCATCACCGGCGACGGGGTGCGCGCCACCCTGGAGATCGTCGGCGAGTACCTGCCGTTGCGGGTGCACGAGGTACCGACCGGCACGCAGGTGCTCGACTGGACGGTGCCGCAGGAGTGGAACATCCGGGACGCCTACATCGCCGACTCCGCCGGGAACCGGGTCGTCGACTTCGCCGCGTCCAGCCTGCACGTGCTCGGCTACAGCGTGCCGGTGTCGGCGACCATGCCGCTGTCCGAGCTGCGCGGGCACCTGCACACCCTGCCGGACCACCCGTCCTGGGTGCCGTACCGCACCAGCTACTACAGGCCGGAGTGGGGGTTCTGCCTGGCCCAGGAGACCCTGGACGCGCTGCCGGACGGCGAGTACGAGGTGCGCATCGACTCCACCCTCGCCGACGGCCACCTCACCTACGCCGAGCACGTGGTGCCCGGGCAGGTCACCGACGAGGTGATCGTCTCCTGCCACGTCTGCCACCCGTCGCTGGCCAACGACAACCTGGCCGGCATCGCGGTGGCCACGTTCCTGGCCCGGGCGCTGGCGGAGCGGACGCCGTACTACACCTACCGGTTCCTGTTCGCGCCCGGCACCATCGGGGCGATCACCTGGCTGGCCCGCAACACGGAGCAGGTGGCACGGGTCAGGCACGGCCTGGTGCTGGCCTGCGCCGGGGACCGCGGCTCGCTGACGTACAAGCAGAGCAGACGCGGCGACGCGGAGATCGACCGGGTGATGCGGCACGTGCTGGCAGCCTCCGAACGTCCGCACCGCATCACGGAGTTCACCCCGTACGGCTACGACGAGCGGCAGTTCTGCTCGCCCGGGTTCGATCTCGGTGTGGGCTCGCTCAGCCGGACCCCGTACGCCGGCTACCCCGAGTACCACACCTCGGCGGACGACCTGGACTTCGTCTCCCCGGAGGCGATGGCGGACACCCTCGCCGTCTGCCGTGAGGCGTTCGCCGTGCTGGACCGCAACCGGCGGTACGTCAACCTCAGCCCCTACGGGGAGCCCCAGCTGGGCCGGCGGGGGCTGTACGACTCGCTGGGCGGCCGCAGCGACGCGAAGGAGGCCCAGATGGCCATGCTGTGGGTGCTCAGCCTCTCCGACGGCGAGCACGGGCTGCTGGACGTCGCCGAGCGGTCCGGGCTGCCGTTCGACACCGTCGCCGCGGCGGCCGACGCCCTGCACGGCGCCGGGCTGATCAAGGCGTGACGCCGGTGAGCACCGAGGGGGTGGAGGCGACGGCACCGGCCGGCTCCGGCCGGCGGGCCCTCGCCGGCCGGCTGTCCTGGGGACTGGCCGACCAGGCGGCCTCCAGCATGAGCAACTTCGCGGTGGGGATCTACGTGGCACGCTCGCTGGGGGTGACCGCGTTCGGCGTGTTCAGCCTGGCCTGGGTGACCTACGGCGTGGTGCTCAACGTGTCCCGGGGGCTGGCCACCGACCCGCTCGTGGTGCGCTTCAGCGGGGTGCCGGACGCCTCCTGGCGCGGGGCGGTGGTCCGGGCGACCGGGACCGCGCTCGGTGTCGGTACGGTCATCGGCGCGGCCTGCCTGGTGGCCGGTCCGGCGCTCGGCGGCCGTGTGGGGCCCGCGTTCGTCTGCCTCGGCGTCACGCTGCCGGGGCTGCTGCTCCAGGACGCCTGGCGGTTCTCGTTCTTCGCCGCCGGCGCCGGACGGAAGGCGTTCGTCAACGACCTGCTGTGGTGCGTCGCGCTCGTCCCGGCGATGGTGATCGCGGCCCGGGCGGGCAGCGTGGCCGCGTTCGTGCTCGCCTGGGGCGCGTCCGCCGCGGTGGCCGCCGCGTACGGCTGCCTCCAGTCCGGTGTGCGGCCCCGGCCGGCCCGGGCGCGCGGGTGGCTGCGCGAGCAGCGGGACCTCGGCTACCGGTACCTGGTCGAGAACGTCAGCCTCAGCGGCGCCAGTCAGCTGCGGGCGTACGGGCTCGGTGCCATCGTCGGGATCGGCGCGGTGGGCGCGGTGCGGGGCGCCGAGCTGCTGCTGGGCCCGTTCCTCGCCCTGCTGATGGGGCTGTCGCTGGTCACCGTGCCGGAGGCGGCCCGGGTGCTGCGGCAGGCCGCGCACCGCCTCGGCTCGTTCTGCCTGCTGCTGGGCGGCGGGCAGGCCGCGGCCGCGCTGCTGTGGGGCGGGGCGCTGCTGCTGATGCCGGACCGGCTCGGCCGGCTGGTCCTCGGCGACGTCTGGCACTCCGCCTCGCGGCTCATCGTGCCGGTCACCCTCGCCGTCGCGGGCTCCGGGCTGGGCACCGGCGCGGCGGCCGGGCTGCGCGCGCTCGGCGCGGCCCGGCGCAGCCTGCGCTGCCAGCTGTTCGCCTCCGCCTGCTACGTCGGCGGCGGGCTCGGCGGGGCGGCCGCGGCCGGCACCGTCGGCTCGGCGTGGGGCGTCGCCACCGCGACCGTCGGCGGCTCGGCCGTGTGGTGGCTGCACCTGCGGTCCGCCCTGCGCGGGCACCGCCAGAACACGATCCCCGAAGTGAGGACCTCATGACCGACCGACCCAGGCTGAGCATCGGCCTGCCCGTGTACAACGGCGAGGAGTACCTGGCCGAGTCGCTCGACGCCCTGCTCGGCCAGACGTACGAGGACTTCGAGCTGATCGTCTCCGACAACGCCTCGACCGACGCGACCCAGGACATCTGCCGCCGGTACGCCGCGAAGGACTCGCGCATCCGGTACCTGCGGCTGCCCCGGAACATCGGCGCCACCCCGAACCACAACCTCGTGTTCACCGAGTCCCGCGGCGAGCTGTTCAAGTGGGCCTCGCACGACGACCTGTACGGCCGGGACCTGCTGCGGCGCTGTGTGGAGGCGCTGGACGAGCGGCCGGACGTGATCCTGGCGCACACCGGCCAGGCGGTCATCGACGGCGCCGGCCGCGTCAAGGTGCCGTACGAGTACGGGCTCGCCACCGACTCGCCGTACCCGCCGGAGCGCTTCCGCAGCCTGCTGTTCGAGCCCGGCGGCGACGACTTCTACGGGGTGCTGCGGGCCGACGTGCTGCGCCGGGTGAAGCCGCTCGACAGCTACCACCACGCGGACCGCACGTTCGTCGCCGAGATCACCCTGCACGGGCGTTTCCACCAGGTGCCGGAGCTGCTGTACTTCCGCCGTGACCACCCGACGCGCGCCGAGCGGGCGAACCCCTCCAAGCGCGCCCGGTGCGTCAACCTGGACCCGCGCCGGGCGGGCCCGCTGCACCCGACGCCCCGGCTGCTCGCCGAGTACGTCTGGGGGTTCTACGCGGCGATACGGCGGGCCCCGCTGTCCCCGGCCGAACGGCGCGCCTGCCGGCGCCACCTGGCCGCGTGGCTGACCAGCCGGGTCCGGCCGGGCGCCGGCGAGCGGGTCGAGGACCGCGCCCCGGTCGACCCGGGCCGGGTCACCGTCTCCGTGGACGCCCTGGTGGCCGGGCGTGAGGGGCGGCCGGCATGAGATCCGCGCCACGCGTGGGGGTGTTCGGGCTGCTCGGGTCCGGGAACCTCGGCAACGACGGGTCGTTGGAGGCCGTGCTCCGGTACCTGCGGGCCGAGCACCCGGAGGCGGTCGTGGACGCGCTGTGCGGCGGGCCCGAGGCCGTCACGGCCCGGTTCGGGATCCCCGCCACCCGGCTGCACTGGAACCGCGGGGAGTACCGGACCGCGTCGCGTGCGGGCGCGATGGCCGCGAAGGGCCTCGGCAAGTTCGTCGACGCCGTCCGCACCGCCGCCTGGGTGCGCCGGCACGACGTGGTGATCGTGCCGGGCATGGGCGTCCTGGAGGCCACGCTGCCGCTGCGGCCGTGGGGCTTCCCGTACGCCCTGTTCCTGCTGTGCGCGAGCGGCCGGCTGTTCGGTACCCGGGTCGCGCTGGTCAGCGTCGGTGCCGCGGCGATCGGCAGCCGGCCGACCAGGGCCCTGGTGCGCTGGTCGGCGCGGCTGGCCGCCTACCGGTCGTACCGGGACGCCCCGTCCCGTGACGCGATGCGCGCGATGGGCGTGGACACCACACACGACGAGGTCTACCCGGACCTCGCGTTCTCCCTGCCGACACCGCCGGCGAGCGCCTCCCCGGGCCCGTCGGGCCGGGTCTGCGTCGGCGTGATGGACTTCCACGGCGGCAACGACGACCGCGCCCGGGCCGAGGAGATCCACCGCCGCTACCTCGACGCGACGATCCGGTTCGTCCGCGCGCTGGTCGAGGAGGGCAGGCAGGTACGGCTGCTCACGGGCGACCGGTGTGACGCGCCGGTGGTCGCCGCGATCCTCGACGCGGTGGACTCGCCGCTGGTCACCGCCGCCGAGACGGCCTCACTGGCTGACCTGATGAGGGAGATCACGGCGTCGGACACCGTGGTGGCGATCCGCTACCACAACCTGATCTGCGCGCTGAAGACCGGTACGCCGACGCTCGCCGTCACCTACGCGGCGAAGAGCGACGCCCTCATGGCCGGGATGGGGCTGGCCGCGTACTGCCACCCGGCGCGCGAGGCCGACGCCGACCGGCTGCTGGAGCAGTTCCGGACGCTGGAGAAGCGGTCGGCCGAGCTGCGCCGGACCCTCGCCGAGCGGAACCAGGACGCCGTCCGGCGGCTCCGGCACCAGTTCACCGCCCTGGACAGGGCCCTTTTCCCGGCGTCTTCGGCCACCGGCCACGCCCACACCCCGCGGGAGACCCCATGAAGGCGACCGAAGTCCCGGCGATCGACGGGGCGTACCTGTTCGAGCCGACGCCGTACACCGACGAACGCGGCTTCTTCTGCCGCACCTTCGACGCCGACGTGGTCCGCTCGGTGGGCCTCGACCCCGACGCGTTCGTCCAGGACAGCCTGTCCCGTTCGGTCCGGGGCGTGCTGCGCGGCCTGCACCTGCGCTCCGGCGCGGGCGAGGCCAAACTGGTGCGGTGCTCGTACGGCAGGATCTTCGACGTCGTCGTGGACCTGCGGCCGGACTCGCCGACGTATCTGGGCCGGGCCTCCTTCGAGCTGTCCGGCGAGACGCAGGCGACCGTCTACATCCCGGCGGGGTGCGCGCACGGCTTCCAGGCGCTGACCGACACCGCCGACACCTCCTACCGCATCGACCGCCCGCACGATCCGGCCGAGGACGTGACGATCGCCTTCGACGACCCGGAGCTGGCGATCCCGTGGCCGCTGCCGGTCACCTCGATGTCCCGGCGGGACCGGGAGGCCCCGAGTCTCGCCGAGGTCCTGAAACACAGGGAAGGATGAAACCGGCTTGGACACCGGAGAGTTCCCGCTGCCCCGGTCACGGGCGGCGAACGAGCGACTGCACGCCCTGGTCCCCGGGGGCGCGCACACCTACGCCAAGGGCGACGACCAGTATCCCGAGAACCTGGCCCCGGTCATCAGTCACGGCCGCGGCGCCCACGTGTGGGACATCGACGGCAACCGCTACGTCGAGTACGGCTCCGGGCTGCGCTCGGTCAGCCTCGGACACGCCCACCCGCGGGTGACCGAGGCGGTGCGGCGGGAACTCGACCGCGGCAGCAACTTCGTCCGGCCCTCGCTCCTGGAACTGGAGGCCGCGGAACGCTTCCTGGCCACGGTGCCGACCGCCGAGATGGTGAAGTTCGCGAAGAACGGCTCCGACGCCACCACCGCCGCGGTGCGCCTCGCCCGCGCCGCGACCGGCCGCCCCCGGGTGGCCCTCTGCGCCGACCACCCGTTCTTCTCCGTCGACGACTGGTTCATCGGCACCACACCGATGAACGCGGGCGTCCCCGCGTCGACCAGCCGGCTCACCGTGACGTTCCCCTACGGCGACCTGGCCGCCACGGAGGCGCTGCTCACCCGGTACCAGGACGAGATCGCCTGCCTGGTCCTGGAGCCCGCCGGCCACACCGAGCCGCCGCCCGGCTACCTCGCGGGCCTGCGCGAGCTGGCCGACCGGCACGGCTGCGTCCTGGTCTTCGACGAGATGATCACCGGCTTCCGCTGGTCCGAGGCGGGCGCCCAAGGCCTGTACGGCGTCGTCCCCGACCTCTCCGCGTTCGGCAAGGCGCTCGGCAACGGATTCGCCGTGTCCGCGCTGGCCGGGCGCCGCGCGCTGATGGAGCTGGGCGGGCTGCGGCACTCCGCCGACCGGGTGTTCCTGCTGTCCACCACGCACGGTGCGGAGACGCACTCCCTGGCGGCCGCGATGGCCGTGCTCGCCACCTACGTCGAAGAGGGCACCACCGCGCGGCTGCACGCCCTCGGCGAGCGGCTGGCCGCCGGTGTCCGCGAGGCCGCGGCGGCCATGGGCGTCGGCGACCACGTCGTCGTGCGGGGCCGGGCCAGCAATCTGGTCTTCGCCACCCTGGACGAGAACGGGCAGCCGTCGCAGCGGTACCGGACCCTGTTCCTGCGCCGGCTCCTCGCGGGCGGGGTGCTGGCCCCCTCGTTCGTGGTGAGCAGTGCCCTCAGCGACGCCGACATCGAGCACACCGTCGAGGTGGTGTCCCAGGCGTGCGCGGTGTACCGGAAGGCCCTGGACGCCGGCGACCCCACCCCGTGGCTGGCCGGGCGGCCGGTGAAGCCGGTGTTCCGCCGCCGGGCCTGACCTGCCGTCAGCGGCGCGGGGCGAGCCGGTCGGCCGTCCGGTCGACCAGCCACGCCGTCGCCGGTGTCACCGCCAGCGCGGTGCAGCAGCCGCCGAGGGCGTCGGTCGGGTAGTGCGCGCCCAGGGCGACCTCGGCCCAGCCCATGGCGGCGCCGGCCACCAGCGCCGCGCCGAGCACGAACAGCGTGCCGGCCGTCCTGCCGAGGCGGAGCCGGCCGGTCGCGGGCAGCGCCGCCATGAGGGCGAGCGTGGTGAGGAAGGCGGTGTGCCCGCTCGGGTAGGACAGGTTGCCCTCACCGTGGATGGTGCGCCCCACCAGGTACTTGAGCAGCGTCGCCGTACCCACGGTCGCGCCGGCGCCGGCGATGACGAGCACCGCCGCGCGAGGACGCCGCAGCAGCAGGCAGCCCGTCACGGCGGCCACGATCACCAGCGCCGAACCGGCAGGCTCGCCCAGGAAGTCCAGGGTCAGGGCGGCGTACCGCCACGGCGGCCGCACACCGTCCACCGCCGCCGACACGCGCTCGTCCACCCTGCCGGGCCGGCTGCCGCCCGCGTACCGGATCCCGAGTACGACGACGACCAGCGCGGCCAGTGCCGCGACCGTCCCCAGGTACCCGCGGAGCACCGGCGGCAGCAGCGCGGGCAGGGACCGCCCGGTCGGCCCGCGGTCCTCCACCGTGATCGGTAACCGCTGTCCGGACACGTCCGTTCCCCCCGTCGCATCCGGCTCGCCCCGCGCGGGAGCCGTCACCCTGGCCAAGGCCCTACCACCGGCACGGCCACGGCAAACCGCCGCCGCCCCTCTCGGGCACGACGTCACCTCGAAGACCGGCATCGACGTCCGCGATGGTTCCGAGGAGCCCTCCGCCGTCCTGAACGGGTCAGTGCGCGGCTGGAACCGCCTTCCGGGCCGGGACCGTGGCCGGCCTGGGGTTCAGCAGGCGTTCGGCCTGTTCCCCGAAGAGCAGACCGAACCCGCCCCACAGGACGGTCTGGATGGCCAGCGCGGACAGCCGGAACCGCCACAGCAGGGTGGCCGGGAAGTCGTTCGGCACCTCGTTGACGACGGGCAGGAACGCGTAGGCCAGACCGATCACGACGGCGAAGGCCGCCACCGCGACGACCGTTGCCCACCAGGTGCCCAGGGTGGGCGCCAGGCGCTTGCCCAGGATGGTCGCCGCGACCGCGAGGAGGACGCTGAGCAGCATCATCAGGAAGTACAGCGTGGTCCGCTTGCCGATGG